>NZ_CAXBGF010000004.1:0-308830 GCF_963975365.1 uncultured Maribacter sp.
TTTTACAAAAATAACAAGTATTTTTAAATTATGAGTGCTTGCGGACAATCAGATTCTATAAAAGCACAATGAAAATAAAATATATTTTTTTGATTATTAATTTGGTCTTGTTTTCGTGCAAGGAAATTAAAGAAGAAATTAAAAAAAAAGAGCCTGTTAAAGCGTTCAAAACCGTTAATAAGCCTATTCCTGATTACGATAATGGTGGTTTATTTTTGCCAAATGGTTTTGGAGCATTAGTGGTTGTGGACAGTATTGGTTCTTCAAGACATATAGCCGTAAATAAAAATGGGGATATCTATGTTAAGTTAAAAAAACCCAATGGACCATTAGGGAATATTGCCTTAAGAGATACCACTAATAATGGAAAAGTAGACATTTTAAAACGATTTGGTAATTATCCATATGACGGAGCTTTTGGGACCGAAATGCGTATACATAACGGTTATTTATATTTTAGTTCTGAGCTGGTTATTTACCGTCAAAAATTAAGTGAAACTAACCTTATACCAGATGGGAAATTAGAGGTTATATTAACAGATCAATACCCTATTCGTTGGCATAATGCAAAATCTTTAGCATTTGATGGTAAGGGAGGTATGTACGTTACTTTTAGTGCTCCAACAAATGCATGTGAGGACCCAAATTCTGTAGGTAAAATAAATGGGCTCAATCCATGCCCTATGTTAGATGTCTTAGGAAGTATTTGGCGATTCGATGAAGATAAACTTAACCAAACTCAATATGACGGAGAAAACTATGCTACTGGTATAAGAAGCATTGTAGGAATTTCTTGGAATGATACGGACAATTCTCTTTATGCCGTTCAACATGGTAGAGACTATTTACACAATCATGCTCCTAATATTTATTCTAAATGGGAGAATGCCATTTTGCCTGCTGAAGAGTTTATGAAAATAGAAAAAGGAGATAATTTTGGTTGGCCGTATTCTTATTATGACCCTTTTAAAGAAAAAAGATTAATTGCCCCAGAATATGGCGGAGATGGAAAAACAATTACAGAAGATTACAAAAATCCATTAATGGGTTTACCTGCACATTGGGCTCCAAATGACCTTTTGTTTTACAAAGGTTCAATGTTTCCAAAAAGATATAAAAATGGGGCATTTGTTGCATTTCATGGTTCCACCAATAGAACTCCTTATCCACAAGCAGGTTATATTGTTGCTTTTTTACCTTTTAAAAATGGAACCCCAACCGGTGAATTGGAAGTTTTTGCTGATGGATTTACCGGTACAGATATGGTTGTTGATATGCAAGATGCAAAATACCGACCTATGGGACTTGCAGAAGGGTCTGACGGTTCGTTGTATATTTCAGAATCAAAACAAGGAAAGATATGGAGAATTCTATTTGAAGGTGATAAACTGTCGTTTAACAAAACCAACCTTTTAGAAATGGAAAAAAGAAAAACAAGAAGTTATATTAAGACTCCAAATAAAGAAAATGACCTATTAATCATGAAATAATTTAAAAACTATTGTTATTTTTTATAGTATTTAATTATCTCAACATATTGTTAATCAGCGTATAAAATTTGTAATTGTCATTTTTTTTATTATCTTATTGAGTATGTTAAAGTTAGAAAAATTAGATAATACAGCATTTTTAGAAAAGTCAATTCAACATTTAGAAGCAACAGGTTTCGAGAATATAAAAGCTGATATGGAGGGTTATGAAACTCCAAAATCATATTCAAGAAAAGGTAAAGAAGATTGTATTACCCCAGATATTGTTGCTATTAAAAATGGTAAAAAATACTATTTCGATATTAGCCTTAAATCTCCAAAAACGAGGTTACTCAAATCTAAATGGTTGTTTTTAGATACCTTAAGTCGTATGAATTCTAACCGATTTAGAATTATAACAACCAAAGGGCATTATAAGTTTACGGATAATATGTTAGAGGATATAAATTTGAGCAATAAAACTCCTATTAAAATATAAACATATATAAATGTAAAAATGCATATTATTAGTGTGCATTTTTACTCTTTTAGCATTGCAATATGCGGAATTCCATCTTCTAAATATTCTTTACCAATAGCTTTAAATCCTAGTTCAGTATAAAATTTACCTAGATAGGTCTGTGCTGAAATTTTAATTTGTTGTTCCTTAAATGTTTCTTTAACCGCATTAATTGAAGCTTGCATGATTTCCTTTCCATAACCATACTTTCTGTGATCTTTATCTACGGCAACCCTTCCTATACTTGCTATATCAAAATAATCGCCTGGTTTAAAAATTCGGGTATATGCAACAATTTCATTCTTAGTTATTCCAAGTATATGAAGTGCTTTAGCATCTTTACCATCTAAATCTTGGTACACACAATCTTGTTCAACAACAAAAATTTGACTTCGTAACTTGAGCAAACTATACAGTTCTTGAAGAGTTAATTCGTTAAATTTTTTCACTTTAATATCTAACATAAATTAGTATAATTAAATGGTTATGTTTATAACTAATACAGACTAAATGTTTAAATTCTAATAAGTTACGTAAAGCATATAAAGGTTATTAACATATATATAATAGTTCTTTATTAAAGAGGAATTTTTTCAACTCTGCGCTCATGTCTTCCACCCGAAAATGGGGTATTCAAAAATGTGGATATCATTTCAAGAGCTTGGGGTAAGGATATATACCTTGCAGGTAAGCTTATTATATTAGCATCGTTATGCGCTCTAGCTAGTTGTGTTATTTCCTTAGTCCAACATAAGGCAGCTCTTACATTTTGTTGTTTATTAGCTGTCATACAAGCCCCATTTCCGCTACCACAAATTAAAACACCAAAATCAACTTTACCTTTTTCAATATCTTGGGCAACTGGGTGAGCAAAATCTGGATAATCAACACTATCAATACCATCGGTACCATAATTTGTTACCTCAACTTGCATTGATTTCAGTAAACCAATAATAGCTAATTTATATTCGGTCCCTGCATGGTCATTACCAATAGCTATTTTCATTAGTGTATTCTTTATAGGTTAATTATTCATTATTTATCGTATAGAGGATCTATAAATTAGATGTTAAAGTTACGATAATCAAGCATTCACAACAAAATTTAAGTACTTGACAACAATTGTTTTATACTAAACTATAATAGTTGTTAATTACTATGTTATAAGCTAATTTACTTCTTGCATAAATTGTTTAAAAATAAAGGCTTAAAAATTTGCTTTTTAAAATTAACATCTGCTTACATTTTTAATATTCTAAAGAAGAATTAAAATATTAGAAAGTATGAGTTAATTTTCATCAAATAAACTCCTCTAGTTAACATTAAAATTACATTTAGTTATTAATAAATTCATGTTAATAGAGCTTATGAACCATTTTTGATAACTTCTCAAAATACTGATTTCCAATATCCAATTAGGCTAAAGTTCTGTCAACAACTTTTGGTATCTCATAAAATCAAACAAAAATGAAATAAGTTATACCTGTTATTAACAGACTATAATAATCATCAAAATTTAATTTAATTTAAAAGAAAAATATTAATTATGATATATATGTTGATAACAACTCATTAGCTTAACTTTTCAATAAAAAGTTGATTAATAGGTAGTGGATTATAATTCGTAATTTTCCAACAAATAAAAAGTTTAATGTCGAAGAGAAATAAGAAGGCGAATAATCATAGAAAGAATGAAATAACAAAAGGAATTTTTACTGTTCTTGAAAAGGAACCTAGTAAAAGTTTTAATTATAAGCAGATTGCCGCAAAGTTGGATATAACCGATGCTCAAGATAGAAATATCCTAATTAAAAGATTAACTGAGCTTAAGGAAAAGAAACGTATACAAGAAGTTGACCGAGGTCAATATAAAGTATTAGAAAATACAAAATCGTACCATGAAGGTACTGTAGATATTACAGGTAAGGGAAATGCTTATATCGTTGTGGAAGGCATGGATGATGATATTTTTATTCCATCGAATAAGATAAATAAAGCCTTTCATAAAGATAAAGTAGAGGTTTATATTTACCCAAGAAGTAAAAGTAAAAAATTAGAAGGGGAAATAGTTAGAGTTCTTGAACGATACAAAACAACATTTGTTGGTATTGTTGATATGCAAAAAACATTTGCCTTTGTAAGGCCTACAGATTTTAGAATGTACACAGATATTTTTGTTTCTAAAGATAAATTGGGCGATGCAAAGAATGGTGAGAAGGTTTTGGTTGAAGTTACAGATTGGCCAGATAATGTAGATTCACCTTTTGGTAAAGTGATAGAGGTATTAGGTATACCAGGCGAGCATGATACTGAAATACATTCTATACTTGCGGAATACGGATTACCTTATTCTTTTCCTGCAGAAGTTCAACGTTTTGCAGATGGATTAGATACGAGTATTAAAAGTGAAGAAATTTTTAAACGTAGAGATTTTAGAGATGTTTTAACATTTACTATTGATCCTAAAGACGCTAAGGATTTTGATGATGCCCTTTCGTTTCAAAAATTTGAAAATGGAAATTATGAAATAGGTATTCATATTGCAGATGTTTCCCATTACCTTCAAAAAGATACTATTTTAGATGATGAGGCTTATGAGAGGGCTACATCTGTTTATTTAGTTGATCGTGTGGTTCCTATGTTGCCAGAGGTACTTTCAAATAATGCTTGTTCCTTAAGACCTAATGAAGAAAAGTATACATTTTCTGCCATTTTCGAGCTTGATGATACTTCTATGATAAGGAATCAATGGTTTGGAAGAACTGTAATCAATTCTAATGAACGTTTTTCATATGAAGAAGCTCAACATATCATAGAAACTGGTAAAGGTCTTATTCCTCAAGATATATCTATTAGAGATACGTCTTACACTGTTTCTAATGATGTGGTAGAAGCTACATTGATAATGGACCGATTAGCTAAGGTTATGCGTAATAAACGTATGGATCAAGGTGCGTTATCGTTCGATAAAGTGGAAGTACGTTTTAATCTAGATCAGAATAGTGAACCAATTGGGGTTTATTTTAAAGAATCTAAGGATGCTAATAAACTTATAGAAGAGTTTATGCTTTTAGCAAATAGAAAGGTTGCGGAATTTATTGGTAAACAAAAACCAAAAAAAACTTTTGTATATAGAATTCATGATGATCCAGATCCAGATAAATTGATTGCTTTAAACGGTATTGTGTCTAAATTTGGACATAAATTGGATTTTAAGGATAAGAAATCTATTAGTTCTTCTTTAAATCAATTATTACAAGATGTTAAAGGTAAAAAGGAGCAAAATATGGTCGATACTCTTACCATTCGTAGTATGAGTAAAGCTATTTATACTATTGATAATATTGGTCATTATGGTTTAGCTTTTGATTATTATACACATTTTACCTCCCCTATTCGTAGATATCCTGATGTAATGGTGCATAGGTTATTACAACATTATTTGGATGGTGGTGGTTCTGTTAAGGAAGAAGAATTTGAGAAGAAATGTAAACATTCTTCCGATATGGAATATTTAGCTTCTAGTGCAGAACGTGATTCAATTAAGTATATGCAGATCAAGTTTATGCAGGATCATAAAGATGAGGAGTTTCGCGGTGTAATCAGTGGTGTTACCGAATGGGGTATCTATGTTGAAATTATATCAAACAAATGTGAAGGTATGATTCGTATTCGAGACATAAAAGGAGATTATTATATCTTTGATGAAAAACAATATGCTATAATTGGTGAACGTACCAAGAAGAGATATACACTTGGTGATGAGATAACTGTTATGGTTAAAAATACCGATTTAATAAAGAGGCATTTAGATTTTGCTTTGATTCCTGATGATAATAAATAATTTGGAACAAAATTTGGTATAAGATGAAGGTATTAGAAGGGTAAAATTTTATTTATATGCTTTTCTATAAAACAAATTTATACGTAAAGAATGAAACAAGTTATATTTTTAATGTTTCTCTTCGGTTGTATTTTGGTCATTGGCCAGGATAGTAAGGTTACCCTTAATTTAGAATCCTTTAAGGAATTAAAAGTTTTTGACGGTTTATCTATTAATCTTATAAAATCTACGGAGAACAAAGCAGTTATTTTTGGTGAAAATAATAGCAGTGTAGTTATTGTTAATATTGATGGGATATTAAAAATTCGTATGCAAATAGGTAAAGTATTTAGTGGTTATAAAACTTTTGTTGATGTATATTATTCAGATAGAATTTTAGTTATCGATGTTAATGAAGATGCGCGAATAGTAACTAAAGATATTATTACGCAGGAAGTTTTGGAATTAAAGGCACAAGAAGGTGGTGAACTTATTGTTAATGCTGATGTGGAACAAATGTTAATAAGGTCTGTTTCAGGTGGAGTTATTAAAGCTACTGGTTCGTCTAATTTGCAAGATGTTCAAATCAATACTGGAGGAATTTATGAGGGTAAGAATTTTAGGACTAACTTTTCTACCATAAATGTTAATGCTGGTTCTAGAGCGGAGATTCATGCTAAGGATTACGTAAAGGCTACAGTTAAAGCTGGTGGTGAAGTACTTATCTATGGCAATCCTAAGAAATTAGAAGAAAAAACCGTTTTCGGTGGTACAATAAAAAGAATGTAAGATTTCATGTTAGAAGATATACAAGCAGCGATTCCTTTAGGCTTTTTTTTAAGTTTTATGGTAGGTCCTGTTTTTTTTGTTCTTTTACAAACTAGTGCGGTTAAAGGTTTTAGGGCAGCAATAACCTTTGATATAGGTGTATTATTAGCTGATATACTTTTTATTTTAGTCGCTTATTTTAGTAGTTTTCAGCTTCTTGAAAATTTGAGTAATCAACCGGGATTATATTTTTTTGGTGGTGTTATACTTTTAATTTATGGTTTAGTTACTTTCTTTAAGTTTGATAATAAGGAATTACCTGAAGTTTCTAAAAAAATTAGAAAGTCTGATTTCTTAAGCTTATTTATAAAAGGTTTTTTATTGAATTTTATTAATATTGGGGTGCTAGTTTTCTGGTTGGGAATAATCATTATCGTTGGACCTAGTTTAGACAATTTACCTAATCGATTCTTTACTTTTTTTGCAACGGTACTTCTCTCCTATTTTGTAACGGATATTTTTAAAATTTTATTAGCAAAACAGTTAAAGAAAAAACTTACTGTAAAGAGAATATTTTTGGTTAAAAAGGTGATAGGTATTATTCTTATTATTTGTGGCATAGTGCTTATTATTAAAGGTTTTCTTCCAAAGGATCAGTTTAATATTGAACATGAACTAGAACGTTTTGAACATAATATTATAGAGTAAATTTCCGCAGGGCTAATCTATTGCGTTTATTAAAGTAATAGGTTTTAAAACTATAAATAAATATGTTGGCCTTTGGGCAGATTACTTCTTTGAACAAAAAAAGCCGGCTATTAGCCGGCTTTTTTTATTTTTATTTAAAGTATTATTTTTTATACTTATCATTAAGTAGTTTAACTATTTCATCTGTTAGATTATTTTTTTCGGTTCCGTAAAGAACACTACCACCATCACCACCACCTAATATGTAGGAATAACCGTTAGTTTTACCATATAATTTTATTTCTTCCTTAACTTTAGAAACAATGCTATCCATCTCAGTTTGTCCAGCTAATTGAAGTTGTTGGTCTTGTTGTTGTAATTGTTGACCTATGATCTGTCCTTTTTGTTGCATTGCTGCATACTCTTCTTGTGCTTTACTTTGAGACATTGACTGTGCTTTAGCTTGAAAAGCTTGTGCTTCAATTTGAAAGGCTTGAGAAATACTATCTCTTTTTGAAGCTAGTGCGTCAGCTTGAATTTTAAATTTTGACTCAACATCAATTTTTTGTTGATATTCATCCATCAATTTTATATTATCTACATATCCAATTTTTTCTTGTTGACATGAAGTTAAAACAGCAATTGCTAATAATACTATAAGGTTTTTCATTTTTTCATTTTTAAGTTGTGCAAAAGTAGTAAAGCTTTTGATATTGAATTTAGTTTTAAATAGTAATATAATGTTGTTTATTATAAGTATTGATTTTTTTTATATAAATGTGTTATTATATAAATAATCCTTATTTTGTTTACTTGTTTTAAGCTTATTTAAGAAGAGATTAAAATTCTTTAAGCACTTAGATAATAAAATTATTTAAAACCTCCCATATCTTCTTAATTCTCTTTTTACTCTTTTTTTAGTACATAAATTAGAGAAGAATACTCAGTTGTACGTTTTGCTTTATAATTTGACAACCATCCGCGGTAAATTGCTTTTAAGTAATTTTGTTTCCCATTTTTATATTTTTCTGATAAAAGTGAAACATAGTATGAATCGAATTTCATTGGTATCGTTTTGATTACTTTGAAATTTTTTTCTTTGAATAAGTTAATAATGGATTGTTGTGAAAAATGCCATAGGTGTCGTGGAGTATCATATGCAGCCCAATGTTCTTTGTAATATTTCGCATCATATGATTTGAAATTTGGAACTGCTATTATTAGCGTTCCTTTTGTTTCTAATAGATTAGTTATTTTTTTTATTTGATTCGGTAAATCTGGTAGATGTTCTAAAACATGCCATAAGGTAATTACATTAAATTTTTGTTGATTTAATTCTTCGAAGTTAGCTGTTACATCTATATTTTTTAATTTAGCTTTTCTTCGTGCATTTTCATTTGGTTCTATACCGAATGATGTCCAATTTTGATTTTTGGTTAGAGCTAAAAATTCACCTGTTCCACATCCAATATCTAAAATTGATTTTCCTTTTTTAGAATATTCATTTAATAATTTTATTTTTTTTGTTAGGGTATATTTTTTTACTGTTTGATAAATTTTATCAATAAAGGTTTTAGCTTGGTCTGTATGTGAAATGTAATTTATTGTTTGGTAATATTTATCTAAATTTTTTGGTTGTGGTTTTGTAATTAACATGTCATAATTATTATCTATTTCAAGTGAAAACTCTTCTTTGGTAATCAGATAATCTTTAGTGGTAAGATGTATTTTTTTTTCGGTCATACTAAAATTTAATAGTTTAGATATAGTATAGTTACATTGTTCCACGTGGAACAATTTCCCCTACCTTCCAAGATAAACTAAAAGAACACTGATGTCGCTCGGAGTAACACCACTAATTCTCGATGCTTGTGAAATAGTTATAGGTTGAATTTTACTTAGTTTTTCTCTAGCTTCGAAGGATAGTGATTTTAGTTTTGAGTAGTCAAAGTTTGTTGGGATTTTTACGGCTTCAAGTCTGTGTAATTTATCGGCATTAACCTTTTCCTTAGCTATATACCCTGAGTATTTAATTTGAACTTCTGCTTGTTCTAAAATTTCACTATCAAAATTATTTTCTTTAATGAAACAAGAAACTTTTTCAAGTTGTAACATGTGGTCCATAGTTACATTTGGTCTTGAAAATGCTTTATACATTTTATCAGATTGTTTTACTAAAGCAGATTCTACACTTTTTAATATTGGGTTTATTTCTTTTGGTAGTACACTTGTTTCTCTAAAGAAATTAACAAGTGAATCAGATTGTTTTAGTTTGTGTTCCATTCTTTTTACACGTTGTTCACTTGCTAAACCTATGGAATAACTTAGCGGAGTTAATCTTAAGTCCGCATTATCTTGTCGAAGCAGTGTTCTATATTCTGCTCTGGAAGTGAACATTCTGTAAGGTTCTTCCGTTCCTTTTGTTATTAGGTCATCTATTAAAACACCGATGTAAGCTTCGTCCCTTTTTAAAATTAATGGATCTTTTTCGTTTAATTTTAAGTGTGCATTAATCCCGGCCATTAATCCTTGTGAAGCTGCTTCTTCATAACCTGTAGTTCCATTAATTTGTCCCGCGAAGTATAAATTTTCTACTAGTTTTGTTTCTAAGGTGTGTTTCAATTGTGTTGGTGGAAAGTAATCATATTCTATAGCATAACCTGGTCTAAAAAATTTAACTTTTTCAAAACCGACAACAGATCGTAGTGCTTTAAATTGTATATCTTCAGGTAATGAAGTCGAGAATCCGTTTACATAAACTTCTACCGTATCCCATCCTTCAGGTTCTATAAACATTTGGTGACTGTTTTTATCAGCGAATCTATTTATTTTATCTTCTATTGATGGGCAATATCTAGGGCCATTACTTTTTATTCTACCATTGAACATTGGGGATCTATCAAATCCTTCTCTTAATAGATTATGAACTAATGCACTTGTGTGAGTCATATGACAATCACGTTGATGAGATAAAGGTTTTGTATTGGTGTATGAAAATTTTTCTGGAATTGCATCTCCAGGTTGAACAATCATTTTAGAATAATCTAGAGACCTACCATCTACTCTTGGAGGTGTGCCAGTTTTCATTCTTCCACTTTGAAAACCATAATGGAGTAATTGTTCTGTTATTCCGGTTGCAGCTTTTTCGCCAGCTCTACCTCCTCCAAATTGTTTTTCACCAATGTGAATTAGTCCATTTAAAAATGTTCCGTTGGTTAAAATAACTGCTTTTGATTTTATTTCAATACCTAAAGATGTTTTTACTCCAATAATTTTGTGCTCTTGGACTAATAGTCCAGACACCATTTCTTGATAAAAATCTACGTTTGGTGTGCGCTCTAACATTAATCGCCATTCTTCGGCAAACCGCATTCTGTCGTTTTGTGTTCTTGGACTCCACATTGCTGGACCTTTTGATTTGTTCAGCATTTTAAATTGTATAGCCGATTTATCGGAGACAATACCACTATATCCGCCAAGGGCATCTATCTCTCTAACAATTTGTCCTTTTGCAATTCCACCCATGGCGGGATTGCAAGACATTTGACCTATAGTTTGTAAGTTCATGGTGATCAAAAGTGTTTTTGACCCCAAATTTGCTGCTGCTGCTGCAGCCTCTGCGCCGGCGTGACCTCCACCAACTACGATAACATCATATTCTTCTCCAAACATATCTTCTATTGTTCCACGTGGAACAGCTTTATTTTTTCTTCTTCTTTAGCGCGCATTTCGGCAGTAGCTGCTTCCGTTTTATCCGAATAACCCATAAGATGTAAAACCCCATGAATCATTACGCGCTTTAATTCATTGTCAAAGGAGACATTAAATTCCTCTGCATTTTCTTTTATACGTTCTATTGAAATGTATAAATCTCCAGATATATTTTTTCCTGACACATAATCAAATGTGATAATATCAGTTAAATAATCATGTTGAAGATAATCTTGATTGATTTTAAGTAAGTAATCATCATCACAAAAAATGTAGTTTAATTCATTTATAAAGAAACCTTCAGTTTTACAAGTTTCTGTAATCCACGAACTATAAGTGGTTTCTGTGGGTAATTTGAAATCAATTAGGTAATTGTAGTTAATCATTTGCTTTAAAGTACTCTTTAACCTTGTTTTGGAAATTTTGGCGCAAAGGTAAGCTTTGCCTATTTAAAATTTCAACTTCATTATGATAATTATCTAATAATGAGGGTTTAGTAGTGATTGGATTGGAAAAATCCTTTTGATTTGCCTTGCTTTCTCTTTCAGATTTCTTTCCTTGTTTTAAAGCTGCGTTTTCTAATTTCAATAATTCGTATTGTATAGTGTTGGCTTTGTTGATAGTACGTTGTGTAATTCCATTTTCTAACAAGTCATTTTCAAAATCTTCCATCTGCTTAATCAACTTTTCACCAAGCTTTTGGTCGTCAGAATTAATCATATTTTTAAGCTGATTTTCTAGCTCTTGTCTAATTTTCTGTTGACTTTGGTAGATTTCGTATATTTCTTTTAGCTCTGCTTCACTCAATCGTCCTTGTCCTTCTTCACCGTTTGCACCACCTTGACCTTCTCCCTTAGTGCTCGATTTTCCACTATTTCCACTAGAACCCTGACCTCCTTCTGCGTTTTCACCATTTTCACCATTTTTGCCTTTAGAACCTTTTTTTCCACTTTCCCCTTGCCCCCCATCTTTTCCCTGTTCTCCTTTTTGACCTTGACCACTATCACCTTCTTTACCTTCACTACCCGGTTTACCTTGGCTACCCATTTTTTCCCCTAATTGTTGTTGCCCCTTAATTATATCTGGTAATTGAAAACCAGCCTCACTTTCACCTGAACCTTTACCCATTTGCATACTTTGTTGCATATTATCCATAACTTCAGCTAGAAAATCTGCTAAACTATTGGCGGCTGTAAGAACAAATTTTTGGTGTGAAATTCCTTGGTAGATTTGGCCATCGGCCATGGTTTCTAAAGATTTATCAATGTTATAGTATACTTCGGTTATTTGCTCATTTACAAATTCTGATAGTTCAGCTTGTCTTAATGATAATGCAAAAAGACTATCGTCAACATGTTCAAAAAGACCTCTTAACTCATTTTGGTCACGAACTGTTTCAGAATATTGCATGGCATCCTGATCTTCTTTTGTAGCTAACTTATCAAAAAGTGATTCTTGTTTAAAAGAGAAGATGATAAGATTATCCAATATTTGTCTTAGCATCTCTGCATCTTCCGCAACCGAAGATCCACCGTCACTACTTGATGAAGATTCACTCAGTTGTTCGCTCATTTCTTTCATTTTATCTGCAGCAGATTTTTGTTTTTTGCTTGCTTTGGCATTTGAGTCCGTTTTTTCATTGCCAATATCTTTTTTCTTTAGTTCTTCTAAAGCATCTTGCTGGTCTTCTTTTATACCTTCTTTTTTAGTGGTATCAATTTTTAAATCTAGCGGTTTTTTAAGCTTTTCATTGTCCTTTATTAAAGTATTGAGGTCACTTGAAATCTCATTGAATTTTTCATTCAATTCTTTTTGTTTTTCCAGGTTATTTTCTGTCTTTTCTATCGTAGAAAGATTTTCTTGTCTTTTAGCTAATTCTTCTAAATCCTTTGCTAATTGTGAAGCTTTTTCTGTAACATAATACCGTTTGGTCAATTCTAATAATTGTTCTAAACTTCGCTCACTATTTTGTTGCTTTTTTCCAAGCTCTTCAAGGCGTTTGGTTAAATCTTCTTTGTTTATTTTATCTGCTATTTTATTTAGTTTTTCAAGAAGTTTTTCATTTTTCTTAGCTTCTAACTCTTGTCGCTCTAATCGTTCTTGTAACAATTGGTTTAATTTGTTATTATTGTCTTCCTTAGCTAAATTTTCTTTAAGTTCTCTACTAAATTTTTGCATGAATTCCTCTTGGCGTTCTTGCTTCTGTAAAAAGTCTTTTATTTGATTTTGATCATTGAAGTTTAAGCTGCTTTTTTCTTTTTGATTTTGATTTAATTCTTCTAATGTTTCTTTCTGTTCTTTTGCTCTTTCTAAAGATTTATCTAAATCTTTAATTAACGATTGTTGTGATTCTAAGTCTTTATTTTTTAACTCATTCTCATTTAGTATTATGTGTCGAAATACCCGGCTTTTTACAGACTTACCATTATGTATAGCATCGTTGTCAGTAATTTTAAAATAGAACCCATAGTCCTTACCTATTTCTAGATTTAAACCTGAAGGAAATGTATAATAGAAAAGTTCATAATTTGATGATGGTTTTACCAAAGAAATTGTGCGTTCTTCTTTCTCATTATTTACATCGAAATAGACGACCTCTATTTTTTGTAGTCCGTAGTCATCTGTAGCACTGCCACTGAAATAAGAAATATTAGGATTTAGAGTATCAAGGACTTGATTTACTTTAACCGTTGGATATCCATCTTTTATTACTTTAAAATCATATGCTAAACGTTCGTAATTGGCAACGTTTTTATTTGTAGTAGTCAGTTGATAATTCAAATCATTATAAATTTTCTTCTCTAACCTAAACGCATTTTCTTCTTTTAAAAAGGGAAATGATGTGTCTTTTTGAATAAGATTAATCTTATCGGTATGTTTTCCTATAATTCTCCAAGTTACTTTTGTTCCTTCAGGAATTACAGCGTTCCCCGTACTATTTATGGTTTCGTTTGGTTTGTTTAAATAGGTAGGATATTTCAAATTCATAGTAAAAGCTACTATGGACGGAGTTTCTAATGCCACTAGGGTATATTCACGAGAATTGACTTCGTTGGCGGTAAAACTAAATTGTGTAGTTTTTATAGGAGGCGTAAAAGTGTGGACATAGAAACCATTTTCTTTTTGTAGTAAAATGGATTGACCATTTATTTCTATAAATACATTTTCTGGTTTAACATTTCCTTTTGTAGCAACTTGAACAGTGAATGATTCATCTTGTAAAATAGTAAGATTTGAAGACAATAATTGGAAACGAAAAGGGGCCGGTTTCTCAAAAGCTATTTCATAATTAACTACGCGCTCATAGGTGCCGAAAAAGGAATTCCAATTACCAGTAATGTAAAGTGTAGAAATTATCAAAAAAGGTATAAGTGCATATTTAATATATTTTGTTACGTCTTTATAATTAATTGCGTTTGAAAATGGTATATGAACCATTTGCTTTGAACGCTGCAAAATACTTGCAAGTAAAAGCTCAGATTGTTGTGGGTCTTCCACTAAATCCAGCAGATTCGTTAGTTTGTCTTCTACTTCTGGAAAATGTTTTCCAATCATGGAAGCCGCATCTTTAGTACTTATCCCCTTTTTGAGTTTTAAGAGGTAAAAAATCGGAACTATAATATATCGGAAGAGTAAATAAAGCTCTGTTGCTATAAATACACAAAACAATATCATTCTACCAAGTGTGTTAAGCCATAAAAAATATTCTACACCTAATACAATTAAGAAAAATAATAGACCAAAGGCAAAAAACAACAAAACTCCCTTAAGCAAAACTTGGGAGTAATGCTTTTGAATGAATTTATCTAAACGGTCAATAATGTGATTAATATCTTGCAATTTTTGATTTTTATACCAAGATAATGGTTATCACGAATGAATATTGGGAATAATTTGTTAAAACGAAAGTATGTTCAATTGTTATAACTATTACAATCAGGTAATTTTTATAGTATAAGATACAAATTCGTGTTTCTGATATTCGGTATAAAAACGACTGGTTATGTATCTTTGCGTCTTCAAAATAAGAATATGTCGAAAAAAGTACGCGTTCGTTTTGCACCTAGTCCTACGGGACCTTTACATATTGGTGGTGTTCGTACCGCGCTGTTCAATTATTTATTTGCTAAAAAACATGGTGGTGATTTTATACTGCGTATAGAAGACACTGACCAGAATAGATATGTTGAAGGTGCAGAACAGTATATAATTGATTCGCTGAATTGGTGCGGTATTCCTTTTGACGAAGGTATTGGTAAGGATGGTGATTTTGGCCCATATAGACAGAGTGAGCGTAAATCTATATATAAAAAATATGCAGACGAACTTATAAAAACTGGAAAGGCATATTATGCGTTCGATAGCGCAGAAAGTCTTGATGGACATCGAAAAAACCATGAAGAAAAAGGAAAAACTTTTATTTATAACTGGCATAATAGATTAAAGCTAGATAACTCGTTGTCTTTAACGCCAGAAATGGTTCAACAACGATTAGATAATGGTGATGATTTTGTCATACGATTTTTAACCCCGCCAAATGAAAAATTAGAATTAACCGATATTATTCGTGGTTCAATGCAAATTGATACGAATGTTCTCGATGATAAGGTTTTATTTAAAAGTGATGGCATGCCTACATATCACTTAGCAAATATTGTTGATGATCACTTAATGGAAATTACCCATGTAATTCGTGGAGAAGAATGGTTACCTTCTTTGGCATTGCATAAACAACTTTATGATGCTTTTGGATGGGAATCTCCAGAATTTGCTCATCTTCCACTGATTATGAAACCTGTTGGAAAAGGAAAATTAAGTAAGCGTGACGGAGAAAAATTAGGCTTTCCTGTTTTTCCACTTTCTTGGAACGAATCTGTAGGTTATAAGGAATCTGGTTATTTCCCTGAAGCGGTTATTAATTTCTTGGCTTTATTAGGGTGGAATCCAGGAACGGAACAAGAATTATTTTCTTTAGATGAATTAGTTAAGGCTTTTACCTTAGGACGGGTTAATAAATCAGGCGCACGTTTTGACCCGGAAAAAACCAAATGGTACAATCAACATTATTTACAACAAACCGCAGATGTTAAGTTAGCAAAAAGCTTTATGCCTATTGTAAAAGAGCATACTTCTAAAGAATTATATTCTAATTTGGAATATGTGACGAAAGTTGTTTCGCTTATAAAAGAACGCGCGGTATTTGTTTCTGATTTTTGGAATCTAAGTGATTATTTCTTTGTTGCCCCTAAAGAGTACAATGAAAAGGCGGCTAAAAAGCAGTGGAAAGAGGATACTGCAGATATCATGAATGAATTAATCGTTGCGTTAAAAACTATTGAGGATTTTTCTTCAGAAAACACGGAATCCGTAGTAAAGGCATGGATTTCCGATAAAGAATTGTCCTTTGGAAAAGTGATGCCACCTCTACGGTTATTTTTGGTAGGTGATATGAAAGGACCTCATATTTTTGATATTATGGCTATGATCGGTAAGGATGAAAGTATATTTCGTATAAAAAAGGCACTTGAAAAATTGGGTTAAATTTAATTCAACAAGAAAAAAGACCTCGGTTTATTTTCTTGAGAACTCGCCCAAGACTTCCATTGCTTTTTCAGTGTCTTTTATAGAAACAAAAATATGATCGTGATAATACGCAGCAACTACATTGCAGCTAATATTATGTTTAGTTAACGCGGTAGAAACCGCGGCTGTAAGACCTACGGCATTTAATGCAGAATGAATTGTTAAGGTGATCCAAGAAGCTACGAAGTCATAATCAAGATTATAGTTATCCGCTTTCTCTTTAGATAGAATAATTGTAATTCCCTCTGCTTCTTTAAATTCAAACAGAATATCTTCTCTTGAAAGTTTTGTAATGTCGTTAAGAGATATAAAAACATAACTACCCACGTTTAAACTAGGTTTTAAACCCTTTAATAGTTTATTAAGTTTAATTTCTCCTGCCATATAAGCGGTTTTACTAGCCTTAAAATAAAAATCGACCCTTCGGGTCTATAACACATTAGAACGGCTTAAATCAAGGCCCGATTAATCAAAATTATTCTTTAAGGAAAGAGATTATTTACTTCCCCATCGTTCATTGGACCAAGAGTTCATTTCTGTTGGAGATAGAAATGTCCACGCAATAATTCTGCTCATTTTATTACCTTGCCCCATTGGTATAGTCTTATGTTCTACAACACCCACTTTTTCCAACCTGTCATAAAAAGTACGTAAATTTGATTGTTTAGATACCAATGTTGAAAACCATGCCGAATTTTTTGAGAATTGCGCGCTTTCATTAATCATATTTAAAACAAAACGTTTTTCGCCTCCATCCGTCCATAATTCTCCACCTTGTCCGCTGAAATTTAGTTCCGCTTTCTTAACTCTCTTTTTCTTAAGATTACTCAACTTTCTTAAAGTTCCTGCTTCAGCTTCTGCTTGTGTAGCATGAAATGGTGGGTTGCATATTGTAAAATCTACTTTTTCTTCAGCTTTTAAAACTCCGGAAAATATATGCTCAGGTTTTGGCTGAAGTCGAAATTCAACCTTTCCTATTAATGATGGGTTAGTATCAACTATTTTTTTTGCAACTTCAATTCCTTTTTTGTCGATATCTGTTCCAATAAAGGACCATCCATACGCACTATTTCCAATAATTGGATAAACACAATTTGCGCCGACGCCAATATCCAAAGAAGTAATCTGCTCGCCTTTAACAAAAACTCCTTTATTACTTGCGGTTAAAATATCTGCAATATGATGTATATAATCTGCTCGCCCAGGTATTGGCGGACATAAAAAACCATCTGGTATATCCCAATAGTTTAATCCGTAATTTGAGATTAAAAGGGCTTTATTTAAAGCCTTAACCGCTTTAGGATTAAAAAAATCAATAGAAAGATTACCATACTTGTTTTTGGCAACAAATTCTTTAAGGTCGGGATTTTCAAGGCGTAGTGCTCTTAAATCATAACGTCCAGTATGTTTGTTACGTGGGTGTAAACTTGGCTTTTCTAAATGTTCTTTTTTCTTCGGGTCTAACATAATGTGGAAATGAATACTATAGGGCCCAAAGCTAAAGCTAATTTTTAAGTGGCACTATTATTTCTTCGCATGCGTTTAGGACCATACCAAAGCCAAAAGCCGGTAATTGTAAAAACCAAAAGGGAAACACCCATAACCGAGGTATAAAAAACCTTTATCTGATTGTCACTTGTACCCAAATATTTATCTAAAATTGAACCATCATGTATGTTTTCAATAAGATCAGAATAACGACGGTCAACGTGTAATAATCTTCCAGTTGCACCATCTAATTGAATTCCCCAAAGGTGTTCGGCATATATAAATTTTACCATTCCTTTATCTTTTCGAATATCGATACGGTCGATATCTGTTGAAAGATTTGGTGAAATTGTTTTCAAAAGATAAGAGTTGGCCAAAGTGTTAAGACTGTCAATATGTAGCCAATCTTTAAGTTCAGTGGAAGTGCCAGGATAAGATTTTGATAAAATTACTCCCCCACTATGCTTTTTCCACCCTAAAAGTATACCTGTAATAGCGATGAAAAAGAAAAAGATAAATAATGCAGCCCCGGTAGCTCGGTGAATTTTTCTAAAAACGCGTAATAATTTAGCTTGTCTTTGTCTTTTGTTATCCTGACGCATTCTTTTGGTTGAGAATTTTTGCAATATAGTCAGTTTTGAAAAAGACTTAATAGAAGATAGTGTTAAAAGAAAATGACCAAACTAAGTTTTAAAATACGTCTTAAAAAGCATTTTTTTAGCTATCTACTTTTAAATACATTGCAATGTCTTGCTTGTGAGCAGTATAGTGTCATTTACTTTGCATTGGGGTAAATAATGTTTTCAAAAATGCGTATTTTTAAGATATAATTTCGCAGTAACTGAAAAAATTAAGCCATAGATTTTATCTATTAAATTTTAATTTTTGATAAATCAATTATCGATAATTTTACTAGATACGATAAAAAACAACTTTTAAAACTAATATAATCATGAGTAGTACTAACGAAAAAGGCGAAGCTTGGGGTGTGAATGAGTCCTCAGCAGCAGATTGCCCATTTTTAAATGGTGAATTAAATCAAGCAGCAGGGGGTGGTACAACCAATAAAGATTGGTGGCCAAATATGTTGAACTTAAACATTCTAAGGTTGCATTCTAAAATGGCCGACCCAATGGATGATGATTTTAATTATGCGGAGGAATTTAAATCCTTGGATTTAGCCGCTATTAAAAAGGATTTGTCCGAATTAATGACTACAAGTCAAGATTGGTGGCCAGCAGATTATGGACATTATGGGCCATTCTTTATACGAATGGCTTGGCATAGTGCAGGTACCTATCGTATTGCTGACGGTAGAGGAGGTGCAGGTGCGGGAAACCAAAGATTTGCACCATTAAATAGTTGGCCAGATAATGCAAACCTAGATAAGGCTCGGCTATTATTATGGCCTATTAAGCAAAAATATGGGAAAAAGATTTCTTGGGCAGATTTAATGATATTGACAGGTAATGTTGCTCATGAAAGTATGGGCTTACCAATGTTCGGTTTTGGTGGAGGTCGTGAAGATATATGGCAACCTCAAGAAGATATTTACTGGGGTTCTGAAACGGAATGGTTAGGAAATAAACAGCGATATGACGAAGATGGAAACGAATTAGAAAATCCGCTTGGTGCTGCGCATATGGGATTGATTTATGTAAATCCAGAAGGACACAATGCAAACCCTGATCCTTTAGAAGCGGCACATTATATTAGACAGACATTCAAAAGAATGGCAATGGATGATTATGAAACCGTAGCCTTAATAGCTGGCGGTCATACGTTTGGAAAAACGCATGGTGCTGCAGACCCTGAGGAATATGTAGGTGTGGAACCTGCCGCTGCCGATATTACAGAACAAGGACTTGGATGGAAGAGTAGTTACGGTTCAGGTTTTGGTGCCGATACAATTACTAGTGGACTTGAGGGAGCATGGACTCAGACCCCAACCAAATGGAGTCATAAATATTTTGAAAACCTATTTGGTTTTGAATGGGAATTAACAAAAAGTCCCGCTGGAGCATGGCAATTTAAACCAATTGGTGATGCTGGTTCAGGAACAGTGCCAGATGCTCATATTGCAGGAAAAACGCACCAGCCATTTATGCTGGTTACTGATATGTCTTTACGAATGGACCCTGCTTATGAAAAAATTTCTAGAAATTTTTTAGAAAACCCAGATGAGTTCAAAGATGCATATGCGCGTGCTTGGTTTAAATTAACACACCGTGATATGGGACCTGTAGAACGTTATTTAGGACCAGAAGTACCACAAGAGGAATTAATATGGCAAGACCCTGTACCTACTGTGGATTTTGAACTTGTTAACGATAGTGATATTCAAGAATTAAAGAAGAGTATTTTATCTTCTGGCTTATCAACTTCAGAATTGGTTTCTGCTGCTTGGGCATCAGCCTCAACGTTTAGAGGTTCGGATAAACGAGGCGGCGCTAATGGTGGTCGCATTCGTTTAGCGCCTCAGAAAGACTGGAAGGTCAATAATCCAGCACAGTTGGCCAAGGTTATAGCAACATTAGAAAAAATTCAGAAAGATTTCAATGATAAGCAAACGGGCAATAAGAAAGTTTCTTTTGCAGATTTAATTGTATTGGGTGGGACTGCCGCAGTTGAAAATGCAGCTAAAGTTGCAGGGTATAATGTAAATGTTGGTTTTAATGCGGGTCGTACTGATGCAACCCAAGAAATGACAGATGTTGAAGCTTTTGATGCATTGGAGCCAATTGCTGATGGATTTAGAAACTTTACAAAACAAAAACTCTCAGTAAAAGCTGAAGAACTTCTAGTTGATAGAGCAAATCTTCTAACATTGACTGCACCAGAAATGACCGTCTTAGTTGGTGGCCTTCGTGTATTAGGAGCTAATTATGATGGATCTAAGAATGGTGTGTTTACCGATAAACCTGGTATGTTAACAAACGATTTTTTTGTTAATCTATTAGATATGGGAACTACTTGGAAAGCAACTTCTAATGATGACACTGTTTTTGAAGGAAGTAACCGGAAAACAGGTAGCGTTAATTGGACTGGCACACGAGCAGATTTAATATTTGGTTCTAACTCAGAATTAAGGGCACTGGCCGAAGTATATGGAACAGAAGACGCAAAACAAAAATTCGTTCGTGACTTTGCAAAAACTTGGACCAAAGTAATGAACCTGGATCGTTTTGATATTTAATTTATAAAGTAAACTTAACCCCTCAAAAAAAGCAGCTCTTTAGAGCTGCCTTTTTATTTTAGAAGGGTAGATTCACCGAGTTTTGCCTCGACTGTTAATTTTAAAGTTTGAAAACATATTCATTTAAAATGTCCCATGGGTATGTCCCTTGGGAAATTTATTTACTATAATTTGGAAAGGAGAATTATTAATCAATAGCTTGACCAAATGTTAATAAATTCTGGTCAGGATCCAATAAAGAAAATTCCTTTTGTCCCCAAGGCCGCATTCCTAATTTACCATTGGGATGAATTGGCACATTGCTATTTAATAACACTTGGTATAAAGCACTTATATCATTTGTTCTTATATATACTTGACTATAATTCTCTTTTGGATTTAGGGCTTCAAAAAGAAAGAAGTGTAATTGTATTTCATCTTTCTCTATCATTAAATATTCTGGATATTCATTAGTTCCATATTCTCTGAACCCTAAGAAATCGATATAATATTCCTTTGTTTTCGTTTTGTTTCGCATGGGTAATTTTGGATGTATTGAAACTAACATTACTATTATATGTTTTAAAAAGTTATAATTTAAAGATAGCCCTAATACTTCAATCATGAAGCTGAGTATGATAGTTAGAACTTTTGAATAGGATATTATAATTTAGTTTTAGTAGTTGCTATGTTATTATATAATCTTATTGATGTAACAATTACTGACTAAGTACTACTAATAACAAGAAGGTATTTAGTATCTTATCAGTATTAACTATAAACATAAAAAATTATGGGCTCATTTATTTTGATTCCGATAGCGTTTTTGGTGATTTTCACTATTCTATCGGGCGTATTTATTGTAAAACAGCAGACCGCAGTTTTAATTGAAACTTTTGGAAAATTTACCAGTGTGAGACAATCTGGTATACAATTTAAAATCCCTTTTGTACAACGCATATCAGCTCGAATCGGTTTAAAAATTCAGCAGTTGGATGTTATTATCGAAACAAAAACTCTTGATGATGTTTTTGTTAAGCTAAAAGTATCGGTGCAATATGTAGTGATTAAAGAAAAAGTGTATGATGCATATTATAAATTAGAATATCCGCACGAGCAAATTACTTCGTATGTATTTGATGTGGTTAGGGCTGAGGTGCCTAAAATGAAATTGGATGATGTTTTTGTTAAGAAAGATGATATTGCGATAGCCGTAAAATCTGAATTACAAGATGCTATGTTAGATTATGGCTTCGATATCATTAAGACATTGGTTACCGATATTGATCCAGATGCTCAGGTTAAAGAAGCTATGAATCGTATTAATGCATCTGAAAGACAAAAAACTGCTGCACAATTCGAAGGAGATGCCGCTCGTATTTTAATTGTGGAAAAAGCAAAGGCAGAAGCAGAAAGCAAGAGATTACAAGGGCAAGGTATCGCAGATCAGAGAAGAGAGATTGCTCGAGGATTAGAAGAATCTGTAGAAGTATTGAATAAAGTTGGTATAAATTCTCAGGAAGCTTCAGCTTTAATTGTAGTAACACAACATTATGATACTTTACAGAGTATTGGTGAGGCGACGAATACAAATTTAATACTATTACCAAATTCTCCCCAAGCAGGTAGTGATATGTTGAATAATATGGTTGCTAGCTTTACGGCCAGTAATATGATCGGTGAAAGTATGAAGAAGACCAACAAGCCAAAGTTCGAAAAATAGTTTTTATAAAAAACAGAAACAGAAATCAAAAAACCCAAAAACTTAATTGTTTTTGGGTTTTTTGATGGTTTTAAATCGTGAATAATTAAAACAAACACATTAGCTCTCATTTTTGTTTTTAACAGTCGAAAACATCTATTTAATAGAATTCCACCATTATAATTAAACAATCATACCAATAGGTCTATAAAATCAAAAAAGCCCTTAGAAAGCAATTCTAAGGGCTTTTTTACATCATGATTTTCAATTCTATATGGCTTATTCGATAAGCATTTCTTATGCCGTTATTTTTCTTGAATTTTGGCCCAAGAATCACGTAAACCCACGGTTCTATTAAATACAAGATTCTCTGGTGAAGTATCTGGATCAACACAGAAATATCCAATACGTTGAAATTGAAAACGTTCACCTGGCAGGGCATTTTTTAGTGCAGGCTCTACATATCCTGTAATTACACTCAAAGAATCTGGATTAATAAAATCTAGAAAATCCTTGTCTTTATGTGTATCTGGACTTTCATCTGTAAAAAGGCGGTCGTATAATCGAATTTCTGTTGGCACAGCATGTGCTATAGATACCCAATGTAATGTTCCTTTCACCTTTCGTAAACTTTCCTCAGTTCCGCTACCACTCCTACTTTTAGGGTCATAAGTACACTGCACCTCTGTAATATTCCCTTCGGTATCTTTTGTACAGCTCTCTGCTCTAATGATATAGCCATTCTTTAAACGAACTTCACCACCTAATTTTAAACGAAAGAACTTTTTATTCGCCTCTTCTTTAAAATCTTCTTGTTCAATATATATTTCTCTAGAAAAAGGTACTTGACGGGTTCCGGCAGCATTGTCTTCAGGTGAATTTTCAGCTTCTAACCATTCGGTTTTACCTTCGGGATAGTTGGTAATTACCAGTTTTAAAGGATTTAAAACACCCATTACTCTATGGGTTATTTTGTTTAAATGTTCTCTAATATTAAATTCAAGTAAAGAAACATCGATAAGATTATCTCGTTTGGCAATACCAATGGTATCTACAAAATTGCGAATAGACTCTGGCGTATAGCCTCTTCTGCGTAAACCTGATATGGTGGGCATTCTAGGATCATCCCATCCGGTAACAAATCCCTGTTCAACCAATTGTAACAATTTACGTTTGCTTACAACGGTATGACTAAGATTACGGCGCGCAAATTCTCTTTGTTTCGGACGAATTTTATTAGGGTCATAAACTTGGTCTAAAAACCAATCATACAATTCGCGATGCATTGCAAATTCTAAGGTACAGAATGAATGTGATACTTGCTCAATATAGTCACTCTCACCATGTGTCCAATCATACATCGGATAAATGCACCAATTGGTATTTGTGCGATGATGTGCCTTATGAAGAATACGGTACATGATTGGGTCTCTCATTAACATATTGGAAGAGGCCATATCTATCTTAGCTCTTAACACATGAGTTCCTTCTTGAAACTCCCCGTTTTTCATCTTTTTAAAAAGCTCAAGATTTTCTTCTATCGATCTATTTCTGTTTGGACTATTTACACCCGGTTCTGTAGGTGATCCTTTTTGGGATGCTATTTCTTCAGAAGATTGATCATCCACATAAGCTTTACCATCTTTAATTAATTGAACTGCCCAATCGTATAATTGTTGGAAATAATCTGACGCATACCGTTCGGTATCCCATTTATAACCCAGCCATTCCACATCTTTTTTGATGGCGTCTACAAACTCTTGCTCTTCTTTAGCAGGGTTGGTGTCATCGAATCTAAGATTTACTGGTGCATTATACCGCAGTCCTAGCCCGAAGTTTAAGCAAATAGAACTAGCATGGCCAATGTGCAAATATCCATTAGGTTCAGGTGGAAAACGAAAACGAAGATTTTCTTTGGTATACCCATTTACCAAGTCTTCTTCCACAATTTGCTCAATAAAATTTAAAGACTTTGGTGTCTCGCTCATGTCATGATATTTCAGTCTACAAAAGTAGCAAAAATGCCTTAATTTGCGAGTTTAAATTAAACACACCTTATATAAAATGAGTTTCACAACAGAAATCTTCCTTCCGACAACATTAAATTCCAGTTCATCGGTATAAATAACATATTTGTCTATGAATAGGTATATTAGTGAATTTTTTTATTAATGATCTTTTCAACCGTAGTGGCCCCATAACTACAAATACTTATGAAAACCTTGACCAAAAAATCAATTTTTAGCGCATTAACAGTGCTTTTCAGTGTCTTTCAATTATCGGCACAAGCAATAGTAATCAATGCACCTGAACCGGCTGACAATCCAAATTTGTCAGGAAGCACACCATGGTCCGCCATTTGTGCTGGTAATGGTGGATTTAATGAATACTTTGTTAACATCAGTTGGATAGGAACCGCAAATGTAGGTAACGAGTTTATTCTTGAACTTTCTGATGCCTATGGAAGTTTCGATAATGCGCAAACACTAAAGACAATTACTGATAAAAATACAGTAAAGGATTTTGATACAAGCTTTCCTATCCCGACCGATACTCGTGGTCAAGGATATAAAATGCGTGTGCGAAGTACTGATCCTGTAAAAACGGGTGCAGCTTCATCTGCTTATAATATGTATTACATGGATGTAACTTCTAATTTAAACATTAGTGAAATTGGTGATGGTGTTCCTCCCGGCAGTGTTTGTAGCACTGGTGCTATTACCCTTAAGGTTGATAATATAGCCAATCCTGAAACATATCAGTATATTTGGTTTCGAAGCGGAACTGAACTTACAGGAGAAAAAGGACATACATTGAATGTAACTCAAACCGGTATGTATAATGTGTATGTTGATTATGGCCCTTCATGTACTGGTTCGGGAAATACCGATTCAAATATTGTGGATGTTAATATCGGTGGCACAGGAACAGGAATTGCTATTAACACCCCAACGAAAACATCTCTTTGTAGTACCGATACAGAAGTATTGAGTATAGATCAAACAAATGCTTCTTGGAACTATCAGTGGTATAAGGATGGCAATGCAATTCTTGGCGCTACAGGAACTAGCTATACGGTTAATGCTGTAATTGCAGGATTTGAAGCTGATTATGCTGTTGAAATTGCTGGCACAGGAATATGCAATGAACTTTCTGAAGTGGTTACTATCACGAATGCAGAGTCCTACACCGTAACTGTTGATAATGAACTGAACATGGTTCTTTTGCCGACACAAAATCAAGTTTTGACAGTTAGTACAACTGCAAACACACCAAGTTATAAATGGTTTAGAAATTCTATCGAAGTAGCAGGAGAAACAAATAGCTCATTAATAATTTCTGAAGATGGAGAATATTATGCAGAAGTCACCCAAACAGGTGGTGCATGTTCTGTTTCGTCTAAAAATTCGGAGATTACTTCCGTTGTATCTCCCGCGTCATTCGAGATTACAATAAATTATACCGATTTGTATACTGCGTGTGAAACGACCAGTATTACAATGGGTGTGGAGTTAATTAATGCTGTTGCCGACAATGGTACTAAAACAGATGTTACTAGTTCTTTAATTGATGCTTTTACATATCAATGGCAAAGAGATGGTATAGATGTTACTGGAGCTACTAGTAAAAATATTAGTCTAGCCTCTAATTTAGAAAATGGCAATTACCATTTAAATGCAATTATTCAAACTTTTGATATAATATCAAATACACTTTCAGCTCAATTATTAACTAGTGAAACCTTAAATATTACAAGTTCTGGAATTGTTTTGTGTAGTGGAGGAGAAACAATAACAATTAGTACTTCAATCGATTTAAGCTCATCAAATTTTGATTGGCAATTAAATGGTTCGTCGATAAATACTACAGATGCTATATTGACAGTGTCAACCCCAGGCACCTATAAATTAATGTTAGACAGAGATGGTTGTTCTTTAAATTCAAATGAAATTACAATTACGCCTTTAGATGAAAATCTGATAACGCTAGACCCAGGTACTGAAATAGTAATTCCTCAAGGAACTACAAAAACAGTAACCGCGAACGGAGGTACTGCATATCGTTGGGTAGATGCTAATTCAACAGAAATAGGTAATTCTGATAGTGTATCTTTTTCTGAAGAAGGTACCTATACGTTAATTGCTTCTATAGATAATTGTGAGATTATTAAGCAATTGGAAGTGACCTTTTTAGACACGTTCAAAGTACCTAATGTAATTACCGTAAACGGAGATGGTATAAATGACCAATGGGTAATTCCAAATTCATATTCAAATAAAGAAGATGTAAACGTGATTATTTATAACGAACAAGGACAAGAAATTATAAATGAATTCGATTATAAAAATAATTGGCCACAGTCGACGACTGCTTTCACCAAACAAAATATGGTGTTCTATTATAAAATAAGGAACGCCAGTGAGGTACTCAAACAGGGTACTATCACCGTAATACGATAAGCTAAAGCTCACCATGCTAAAGAAAAGTGTTTTATATCTATTGTTATTTGTGTTTGCTACCATAAAGGTTAGCGGGCAAGAGGAGAATCCGTTCGTAGCGTATGATGTTCCTGCTCAGAACCTTTTAAAGTATAACCGATTTTTAATCAACCCAACATTTTCAACGGTTAGGGAAGATAAATCTTATATCAACTTGTTGCACCGAAACCAATCGGTACAATTTGATGATAATAATCAAAACTATTTCTTAAGTTATAGTGGTCGTATTAGTGACAGAACAGGTCTTGGGTTAAGTTTATATTCACAACAATCAGGTACGCTAAGTAATTTTGGTGTACTAGCAAATTATGCCTATGGTGTAAAGCTTAACGATAAAAGTAACCTAACCTTTGGCGCAAATGTATCTTATTATAATAGTGGGTTCGACCTAGGAAGAGCTTCAACGGTAGAAGAGGATCCTTTTTTGGCGGGACTACAAGATCAGAACTTATTATCTTTTCAACCTGGATTAAATCTTTCTTATGGAAAGTTTGACGTTGGTGTTTTTGCAGAAAACTTATTTGACTATAACCTTAAATCTAGTGAGTCTCTAACTGAATTCAAGGATAAAACCTTTTCAGGACATTTACAATATACCCATCAGTTTGAAAATCAAACAGGCATATTTGAGGAAGGACGACTGATGCCATTGGCAAGAGTTAGAAAAATTGGTGAAGAAGATGTAACCTTAGGAGGAAGTTTAATAGTAGACCTTCCAAAATTAGGTTGGATTCAAGCGGGGTATGATAGCTTTTATGGTGCTGCAGCTGGGGTAGGTTTCAACCTTAATCGTAGAATCTCTTTAGGGTATACCATTGAAAAGGGATTGTCTAATAATTTTGACAATTTCGGACTTACTCACGAAATCTCTTTTGCATATTCTTTCTCACCTAATCTTACTGAAGATAGGGTAATGTTAGAAGATGATTACGAAGATGATATAGTAGAGAATGATCTAGAACCAGAAAATATTGCAACTAACGAAGAAATTGAAGAGCTTAAACAAAAATTGGCAGAAAATGATGCCATTATAGAAGAGTTGATGTTTCGCCAAGATTCATTGGAGGCTACTCGCCAAACAGATTTAGAACGCCGTTTTGAAATGGTTATGCGAATGGTGAGAAATGAAACAAACGGTGATAGACCAGATTTAGAAAAAAGAGCGAAAGAGCTTTTTATGGATGATGACACTAGAACCGGAGTTGTATCGGCCCAAAACCCAAGCAATAGACAAGATCCTTCAACTTTAGACATTTTAAATAATGAGAGTCGACAAGATGGGGTAGCTGCATCAGATAATAGTAATAAAACTAAAGTTGAAAGACAAGAAGTAGCTGAGTCGAACACTATCCCAAATGATATGATCGACAAAAAGGCAAAAGAACTTGTACAACCAAAAGATGCGGTTGTGGCGAATAAACTAAGAAAAGAAGTTCATCCTGTTACTAAACCAGAAGTTGTTCAAGACGGGGTAAAAAGTAGAAAATTCAAAAACTTACCTAATGTTACTGATGGTTATTATGTAGTTGCCAATGTGTATAAAGGCGGTAAGTATATGGACAATTTCTTAACTACATTAAACAACAAAGGTATAAATGCAGATTACATTGATAATACAAATAACGGACTTAAATATGTATATCTTCAACGTTATGAAACCTTTAAGGATGCCGTAGCTGCCCATGATTCTAA
The DNA here is from genome assembly GCF_963975365.1 of uncultured Maribacter sp. GTDB lineage: Bacteria > Bacteroidota > Bacteroidia > Flavobacteriales > Flavobacteriaceae > Maribacter. The sequence goes on from NZ_CAXBGF010000004.1 coordinate 29,118, forward strand.
GTTAAATGGCATGTACGATGGAGCAATGTGGATTATGAATGTAGATAATAAATATACCAATGAAGCTTACGCAAATAACGTAAATAAAATCAAGGAGAAATCTTCTAAATATGATTCTGATGTGCTAACCTCAAATGTGGTAGTGAAGGATAATGTTGCTTTTACTGATACCGACACTAAGTCTTATGTTATTGAAGGAGCAGGATCGGGTTATTACTTAATTGCTAATGTGTTCGCTAATCCGAAAAATGCCAAGAAATTTGTTGCCTTGTTAAACTCATTCGGTTTAAGTGCTAGTTACTTTATTAACCCAAAAAATAATTTAAGATACGTGTATCTTAAAAAGCACGACTCTTGGACCAACGCTCTTATATCGTATTATTCTAAGCTAAATGACGCTTATAATGACAAGATGTGGATAATGCGCGTGAATCAAGAACAGATGGCTTAGAAGGGTTTAAAAGCATCTAACGTAACACCAAACTATGTCGGTTTAAAATCTGTTATTAACGCAGAGGTTTTATAAAGTGGAAGGGAATTATTCTACACTTGCTTTTGAATAAAACGTATTTATCTATTATTTCCTTTTCTTTAAAGAAACCTACTGCTATGTTTCTATTTAAGATTTCTAAAACCCTCTTTCCCATATCTTCAATTACTTCATATTAATATTTAAGTGCTACTATTAAATAGTCCGCATGAAATGCCCTACTAAGGATTGATTTATTTTTGCAGGCCTTCATTATTCTGACACTTGATTAATATTCTAATTAAAATATTCCTACTAACAAGTCATATTCGAAATGGTTTGAGACTAGGGGATTATTTGCGGCCCTTAAGCTCCATATAAACGAAAACGACCATTAATGGTTATAAGATATTTAATTCGGCTTTATTGTGTTTTCATATCCCTTACTGAAGGTTCAGTATAAGCTGATTTTTAATCGAGATAGAAAGATAGGTAACGCCTGTTCTCTTTTGATGCCTCAAGCTTTAAAAGAAGGGCGGAGCCTAATATAATAAAACCTGCAGGGGGAGTTCTTAAAAGCGTTTTATTGGGTATAGTGAACCTAAGAGACGCCCGTTTTAGGATGAATTAAATTTGGAATATCACCTTTTCAAATAACCATCATAAACGCTGACTTTGACGAATATAGATTTATAAGGAGAATTTTCTTTTGTAGTATACACAGCCTAACTAATGAGTTCTGCGATGGTAGCTAAATACGTTAATGATAATTAAAGCCCTTCCTCATAAATTGCCAACCCCAAACCTTATTACATTTTTAATAGTTAATTAAAAAGATTGACATTTAACAATTCCGTTTCTGTTCAGAGTTTCAAGTTTTGTAATGCCATGTATTATATCTTTTCTCAGAACTTATTATTAAGAACAAACTTCTATACTACGCATTAATTCTGATAAATTAAATGGACTTAGAGTTAGAAATAAGGTAAGTATCTAAAACTAATAAATTTCTTAAAGAAATGAAGCGGCAAGTTTTTGTAAAATAAAAACGGCGAATAAATCAGTATATTATGTTTCTATTAAACTCAAAGAGAGTCTAATAAAAACATAATAATTGGACTATAAGAATCTTAATAAATATTCAATAAATCAGGTAAGTTAAAAGGTTACAAAATAATAAATTTTGTTCCTTATTAAGTTCAATAAACCTGTTGATTTTGATGTTTTTAATTCTAAGAAAACATCTTAAATCAGCTATTTTTTATAAGTAAAAGCTATGGCTGGAAGATCAAATCATTGGCACCCACCCCTTCATTTAAAAATAAATAGCTACTTAAATGAGATTTTAAGTGAATAAAATTTAGCTAATATTTTGAAAATAATCTGCTAGATTTTTTTGGCACTTATTTTCCGAAATATCGGCAATAATTTAGGTCTTATTTCCGAAGGTTTTAAGCTTATTTTTTATTCAAATTACCTTTGCTAAAATGGTATTTCTAACCCAAATTTACTGCCAGTTTATTTAGATAAATTAAGCAATTTTAGCACAAAAGAAGAAATGTCTGTTCTTCTGAAATGCGGCTGAAGGTATTAAAAAAATGGACTTTTTTAAGAAATCAAACCCATTCAAATTGCTGTTTCACAACAGAAACCGATCATACCACAACAATAAATTCTTCACTTTGTCACTATAGTGAATATTTGTTATTGGAGAGATTTTTATAGAACGATTTAAATTTTAAATCGATTGCATGTTTTTCTTCAATAAGCATATAACATGACCAAACTGACTAGATTTTTAGATTTTACCAAATACATTTCTCTAATGGGAAAACGTTACTCCAAATTTTTCTTATTTATTCTCTTTGTTTTTTTAGGTTCAAAAAATGTCTTATCACAAGTTAAAGTACCTTTTCAAGTACGTTATGAGGCTGATATTCGTGGTGAATTAACCTTCATTGCAAATAATATCGTTAACCGAAATATTCCAGAAACAACACAACGTCAATGGGTTTATAGAAATGGAAGATGGAGAAGGGAATATGTTACTATACCTGCGGTATCGCCTAACCAACCCCTTAATGATACGGGTGGTTCCTCTGATTACAACGATAATTACGACATGCAATATATAGATGTTGATAATGATAATACCACATTTAGTTCAAGTAGCGCAACTTTGACTGTTCCAAATATTGATTGCGCACTAGTAAGGTATGCTGGTTTATATTGGTCTGCTGTTTACGTAAATAATGATAGAAGTAATATAGACGATATTAAATTCAGAACACCAGGGGGGGCATATCAAAATCTTACTGCTGATGAAATTATATTTGATGGAAATGGAGATGCGGATTTTGGGTATTACAGTCCTTATGCCGCTTACAAGGATGTAACTTCAATAGTTGCAGGTATGCCGAACCCAAATGGAGAATATTTTGTAGCCAACGTTAGAGCTAGTTCGGGTAGCAATATTTCAGGGGGTATTTCAGGTGGTTGGAAAATGGTCGTTGTTTACGAAGACCCGAATCTACCAGGCGATAAGTTTATTACCACTTTCGACGGTTATGCCGGTGTTAAATCTGGTGAGAGTGTTGATATCCCAATCAATGGGTTTACTACGTTACCCACACCTTTTCCTGTTTATGCCAATATGGGTGTTGCTGCTTTAGAAGGAGACAATAGAATTGGTGGCGATGGACTACAAATAAATGCAAACGGAACATTTTATACATTGTCAAATGGAGAAAACCCGGCAAATAATTTTTTCAATTCTAGTATAACACTTAATGATGCTCAATTTACCGATAGAAACCCTAATAGTGTTAACACCTTAGGTTGGGATGTAGATTATTTTGAAATACCAAATGGAGGAGCCAGTAATACGATTATTCCAAATGGAGCTACAAGTGCTATTTTAAGGGCTAGTTCATCTCAAGATAAGTATGATATCTTTTTCACTTCTTTTGATGTTGATATAATTGCCCCGAATATAATATTGGAAAAAAGAGTGAATACACCTGGTGGTGTTGATATTACCGGTCAAGGTGTTCACTTGGGCCAAACATTGGATTATGTACTTACTTTCGAAAACATAGGTAACGATGATGGGGTTAATTACACAATTAGAGATGTGCTACCAATTAACGTATCTCCGCCAGATGGGCGTAGTTTTTTTAACGCATCTGATTTTTCATATCCTGCTGGAGTAACGTATGTTTATAATCCTCTTTCCCGTGAGATTATATTTTCAATTCCAGATAATTATGTAGAAGATGAAGATTCTGAATATTCAATTCGTTTTAGAGTACAAGTAGCAGAGAACTGTTTCGATTTTATAAATGCATGTTCAGATTTAATTCAAAATATCGCATATGGTACATATCGTGGCGAAGACAATTCAGCTCAGGTTACCGACGACCCAAGTGTTACTGATTTTAACTCTTGTGGTTTTACTGTACCAGGAGCAACAAACTTTCTTTTAGATGACCTATCTGATTGTACTTTTAATAGAACTATTGAGCTTTGTGGTACAAGTGCTGTTTTGAATGCTGGAGATGGTTTTGATTCTTATGTTTGGTATCGCGATACCAACGCTAATGGAACAATAGATGCAACTGATATTGAAGTTAATGACGGTGACCCGGATAATGACCCTAGCACACTAGTTGTTACAGCTGTAGGCACCTATATCGTAGATAAAATTGTAGCAGATCCCTGTAAAGGCTTTCTAGAAGTGATTACGGTTGAGCCATTTGGTTCAGGAAGCTTACCTAACCCGGTAACGGAATACTTCAACGAAGTAAATGGGGACACAGATCCTTCTAATGATATACCAGGAGAAATAGTTTTCTGTAGTATTGATAATTCTTTTATACCAAAGATATTCTTATGTGGTATTAACGATTCTCAACCTTTAGCAGTAAATATTGTAGATGCGCAAAGTGTTACATGGGAAATATTAGATGAAGGTAGTTGTGCTCCTGTCGGTGAAGATTGCGCCAATAAAGCACTTACATGTTCTTGGAGCGAAGTTGGTAACGGTAGTAATTACCTTTTAAATGCTCCTGGTGAGTATAGACTATCTGTTGTTTATCAGAACGGGTGTACAAGCCGTTTTTATTTTAAAGGTTTTCAAAATAATTTAGACATAGATTTTAGTAATAGAGATATTGTTTGTGCTACAGATGGTAATATTACTATTACAAACTTAGGAAACGGGTATGGATATCAACTTGTAGATAATGATACCGATAATATTATTGTTCCTTTTAGTTCGAACAACGGCCCTAGTTTTGATTTTGCAACTGGTGAAAATGGATCATATAGAATAGAGGTTACTCAGCTTGATATAAATGGAGATCCAATACAAGACGCTTGTATTTTTACGACCCCTGTTATTGGTGTTTTAGAGCGCGATATAGCTTATAATATAAATGTAACTCCAGAAACTTGCTTTTCCCTAGGCACAATAAACTTACAAGTAAATAATGCTGATGCTGTTTATGAGTATGAGATAAGACTTGATGATGGTACAAATGGAGGTTCTGGCACTTTACTTGATAGTGAAAATGGCCAAATAGATAACAACTTTACTTTTAATGATTTAAGCGCAGGAGATTATATTGCTATAATTAGAACTGCAGATGGTTGTTCTTATAGCGAAAATGTTACTATAATTGATGAAAACGATCTAGAACTAACGGCAAGGGTTTCTCAACATATTACCTGCAGAGAAGGTAATATTTTAATGGAGTCCGTAGGGGGCAAGACGCCTCATACTTATGCTATTTGGACATATGTTGATGAATCTGGCACTACCGTTACTTCTTATCCAACCTATGCGGATATACCGCCGACCAATTTTCAAACTAGTCAAATATTTGACATTTTTGACCCAGGTGATTACACCTTTGTGGTTTTGGATAGGAATGGTTGTTATAAAGAATCTAATACGGTATCTATAGAGTTTCAGCCTGCTGCAGAATTTAATGCAATAACCATAGTGGATGTTAGCTGTTTTGGTGAATCTAGCGGTAGAATTCAATTTAATTTGGTTGATGACAACGGTTACCAATTAACATTTTCTTTATTCGATTCAGATGATCAACCATTAGGTGAGAACGGGTCAGGGTTTTTCCCAAATTTAACTGAAGGCGATTATAGAGTGGTTATTAACCAAAGAAAAGGAAGTGCCTCTTGTGACTACGAAGAAAATTATTTTATTAGTGCCCCATCTGCAGTAATACAAGGCAATACAGTTTTAATTCAAGACTATACTTGCTTGCAAGAAGGTATTATTGAAGCCCAAAATGTTGCTGGCGGTACTGCACCCTATGAATATAGTATTGATGGAATTAACTTTATTCCTGATACGACTGCAAATGCACATCGTTTTGAAAACTTAACTGATGGTACATATACCATTACCATTAGAGATGCTAACGACTGTACTTTTATTACAAATCAAATTGTAATTGACAGACCAAATCCACCAACGGATTTAACTATTATAGAATCTCAAATTTCGTGCCCGGCACAAACGGCAAATTTAACAGTGAACGTTATAAATGGGACTGCACCATATACGTATTCAATTATTGCACCTTCTACCATTGGACCAACAAGCACCACAGGTAATGAGGCGGCTTTTAACGGTTTAGCGCCTGACACGTATACTGTAAGGGTTACCGATGCCGATGGTTGTTTTTATGATGAAAACTATACCATAAATGTTATTAACCCAATATCAGCTAGTGGTACAACAGTACAACCCATAAGTTGTTTTGGTGCTGCCGATGGTAGTATTCGTTTTAATGTAAATTTCCAAGCTGGTCAAAACTTCACATACACAGTAACAGGTCCAACGGGAGTTGTTAGAACTGGAGGAACTCAAGCCGTAATAGATAATATTACAGGTTTAGTTGCTGGCGATTACACTTTAGATATTGTAGATACCGATACAAATTGTACATATACCGTTACACATGAATTAGAGGGACCAACTTCTGCCTTAACTATTTCAAGTTTAACAGAAACACAACCAAGTTGTTTAATAGATGGTGGTGTAAGTATTAGTGCTACTGGAGGATGGGGAAGTTATACCTATACCTTGAACAATCCAGATACTTCGCCATTTGGAAATAACACTACAGGTTCGTTTAGTGGATTAACACAAACAGGAATTTATAATGGTACTATTACTGACGCCAATAATTGTAGTATACCCTTTTCTTTTGATTTGAATCCGGCAACCGCTCCAGTTTTAGAAATAACTCCAAACCAAGATTGTTTCGATGATGCTGTTTTATTGACCTTGACAGCAAGTGTAACTTCTGGTGGTGATGGTAATTTTGAATACAGCTTAAATGGAGGACCTTTTAGTGGATCTAATGTTTTTTCCGGACTTTCATCTGGCACTTATACTATCGATGTAAGAGATGGTAAAGATTGTACAGGATCTAATAGCATAACAATAGAACCAGAGTTAACCGTTATCTCGAGTGCGAGCGCAATTACGGCTTGTGGTACGGATACCGATATCGATATTACCGCTGCAGGTGGGGATGGCAATTATGTGTATGCGGTTGTTGTCGATGGCGCAATACCTACAGCTGGTGATTTCGCAACGGCGAACCCTGTGACCGTTACCGGTGCAGGCGACTATGACGTATATGTAAGGGACAATAACGGCAATGCGGGTTACTGTGAGTCCTCCTATGATATCACCATTGTCCAGGACGCTCCAGTGGCAGCAACACCGACGGTCGTTGACGTTACCTGTTTTGGAGGCAACAATGGTAGTATTTCATTGGCACCTTCTGGTGGCGAGGCCCCATATACTTTTAGTATTGATGGCGGTACAACTTTTGGGTCTATAGGTACGTTCAACAATCTTACGGCCGGTACTTACGATGTCAGGGTAAGGGACGTCAATAATTGTGAACTGACATTATCCGTTCCTGTTGACGAATTGCCTGAATTGATCGCTGAGAGCGTTCAAACGGAAGATTATACCTGTAATCAACTAGGAGAGATTACCGTTGGCAGTGTAGCCCCTACAACAGGTGGTTCAAATAGTTATCAGTATAGTTTAAATGGAGGGACCTGGACGGCAGCGACCGCCGCAGGAGCGGTTTTCGCGAATTTGACCGACGGTACCTATACCGTTCAAGTAAGGGATGCCAATAATATCGGGTGTGTGGTAAGCCTTCCCAATATTGTGATCGCGCCTTTACCTATAGAACCTGCCTTAAGCAGCAGTGTTGCTTACAATTGTGACGGATCTGGAAATATTACGATACTTCCTAGCGATCCATCGTATACGTACAGTATCGATGGCAATGTCCCACAGGCGAGCAATGTGTTCAACAATGCGATTGTTGGCCAACATACGGTTACTGTAAATTACGGTAGTGAATGTACGTCCGACATCATCATAGACGTTGAGCCGGGCAATGCCTTCGAGGCCTCTATTTTATCATATAAGGATTTGGATTGTAATGCCGACAATTCGGGATCCATTACTTTCGAAGTGGATAATTTTGGACCTGGCGGTTATGAGTATAGCCTGGATAATTTCTCCAGTATACTTGGAAACACGACCGTTTCTCCACAGACCATTTCTGGACTTTCCGCAGGTAACTATACCATATATGTTAGGGACGTGGACAACCCGATTGCCGGTTGCACCGTAATATTAACTCAAACAATATTGGAGCCTACGGTTGTTGTTGCCGATGCGAGCATCACCCAACAATATACCTGTGACAATGGCGGGGCCACCATTACGGCAAGCGCCTTGGGCGGTACCCCAGGGTACGAATACCAATTGGAGGACAATGTTGGCGGAATCATAGCTGCATATCAGGGCAGCACAACATTTGGCGGATTACCAGCGGGCGATTACATCGTACGTGTTATGGACGCAAATGGATGTATAGACCCTATAGACAGTGCAATTACAATAAATGCCCCGGTCATACCTGTTTTCACTTTAACGGAAACTATGTGTTATAGTGGAAGCAACGATGCGACCATTCAAGTAGATGTAACTGCCGGGAACGGAAATTATCTTTTCAGGATAAACGGAGGAACTTATGTGGCTCCAAGTCCGGTAAGCGCAACAACGTATACCTTCACGGGGCTATCAAGTGGGCCATATACGATAGAGGTAACCGACCAATATGGTTGCGATACCGCATCCCAGACGGTAACAATAGAACCAGAGTTAACCGTTATCTCGAGTGCGAGCGCAATTACGGCTTGTGGTACGGATACCGATATCGATATTACCGCTGCAGGTGGGGATGGCAATTATGTGTATGCGGTTGTTGTCGATGGCGCAATACCTACAGCTGGTGATTTCGCAACGGCGAACCCTGTGACCGTTACCGGTGCAGGCGACTATGACGTATATGTAAGGGACAATAACGGCAATGCGGGTTACTGTGAGTCCTCCTATGATATCACCATTGTCCAGGACGCTCCAGTGGCAGCAACACCGACGGTCGTTGACGTTACCTGTTTTGGAGGCAACAATGGTAGTATTTCATTGGCACCTTCTGGTGGCGAGGCCCCATATACTTTTAGTATTGATGGCGGTACAACTTTTGGGTCTATAGGTACGTTCAACAATCTTACGGCCGGTACTTACGATGTCAGGGTAAGGGACGTCAATAATTGTGAACTGACATTATCCGTTCCTGTTGACGAATTGCCTGAATTGATCGCTGAGAGCGTTCAAACGGAAGATTATACCTGTAATCAACTAGGAGAGATTACCGTTGGCAGTGTAGCCCCTACAACAGGTGGTTCAAATAGTTATCAGTATAGTTTAAATGGAGGGACCTGGACGGCAGCGACCGCCGCAGGAGCGGTTTTCGCGAATTTGACCGACGGTACCTATACCGTTCAAGTAAGGGATGCCAATAATATCGGGTGTGTGGTAAGCCTTCCCAATATTGTGATCGCGCCTTTACCTATAGAACCTGCCTTAAGCAGCAGTGTTGCTTACAATTGTGACGGATCTGGAAATATTACGATACTTCCTAGCGATCCATCGTATACGTACAGTATCGATGGCAATGTCCCACAGGCGAGCAATGTGTTCAACAATGCGATTGTTGGCCAACATACGGTTACTGTAAATTACGGTAGTGAATGTACGTCCGACATCATCATAGACGTTGAGCCGGGCAATGCCTTCGAGGCCTCTATTTTATCATATAAGGATTTGGATTGTAATGCCGACAATTCGGGATCCATTACTTTCGAAGTGGATAATTTTGGACCTGGCGGTTATGAGTATAGCCTGGATAATTTCTCCAGTATACTTGGAAACACGACCGTTTCTCCACAGACCATTTCTGGACTTTCCGCAGGTAACTATACCATATATGTTAGGGACGTGGACAACCCGATTGCCGGTTGCACCGTAATATTAACTCAAACAATATTGGAGCCAAACATTATTTCTGTTAGTAACGTAGAAACTCAACCTAGTTGTGTTGATCATGGTTCAGTTATAATAACTGCTTCAGGTGGTACAGGAGCATTTTCATATGAAATTGAATTGCCTGATACTTCCACTACGGGTGCACAAGGCAGTAACTTGTTTACTGGTTTAAATCAATTAGGGTTGCATATAATAACTGTTACTGATGCAAATGGATGTATGGCTACCGATACTTTTACTTTGGTTGCGCCATCTTTACCTACAGCTAGTATTGACCCAACTTCAGATTTGTGCTATGATTCATCTAACCCTGGATCAGCAACTGTTGTCATCGGAGTTTCTGGTGGTTCGGCGCCATATGTATACAGAATGAATACTGGCGCATATAAAACATCGAATGATTTTGCAAACCTTATACCAGGTAATTATACTTTTGAGATTAGAGATGCAAATGGTTGTACGGACAATTTATCATTTACTATTGAACCACAATTAACCGCTAATGTGGTGTTAACGAAAGATATCGACTGTTCGATTTCACCAGATGCAATTTTAGATTTGCAGGTTAATGGAGGTTATTCGCCCTTTACCTATGAATTGCAAATTGATGGAGGTAGTTATATTGCATACATTGGTTCTTTCCCTTACTCAACGCCAACACCTGGTTTATATAGATTTAGAGTAACAGATGCCCAAGGTTGTAGTGCAGAATCAAATGAAATAACGGTAACCGGAACAGTCAATCCTTTTGCTACCACTACAATAACTCAACCAACTTGTTTTGGGGATACTAATGGTATTGTAGAAATAAATATTGACCCTAGCTTTGGATCGTCACCATACGAAGTAAGTTTTGATGGTGGTCCATTTTCAAATCAAAAAATTTACCCAGGATTAGCTGCTGGATCTTATACCTATATTGTTAGGGATAATAAAAGCTGTACGTTTACAGACACAGTAATTGTAATCGATTCAGTATTATTCGATGCAAATGTAGTAGCTACAGATGTTAGTTGTGGCGTATCGGGAGATATACCAGGTAAAATAGATATTACTATTACTAGTGGAGGGGCGCCGAATTTTACCTATACCTTATACGATAATCAAAATAATGTTGTAATAACTACAGGACCAAATCCTATTGTAAATACTTCAGCCACAACTGCAACTTTTGATGGTTTGGCATTCGGCGATTACTATGTTAGGGTTTTAGATGCAAATGGGTGTGAGTATTATGAAAATCCAGTGAGGGTTCTTTCAAATCCATACCTTTCTGTTGACGCCATTGTACCTGCGGTTAGTTGTTTAACAGGCGGAACTGTAGATTTATTGGCAAGTGGAGGTTCAGGAAATTATGTCTTTACTATTTACGGGTCAGGAACTACTCCGAATACAGAAACTTCTGGTCCATTGGTTGGTGAAGAAAGCGCTACCTATACTGGCCTAAATCCTGGTCAAACTTATGTTTTTCAAGTTATAGATACCGATACAAACTGTTCAAGTTATTTGGAGGTTGAAATTCCAACATTATCTTCAATTGATGTTGTTGCTAACCCAACGATTACAGACGTAGCTTGTTACGGGGATACAGACGGTTCAATTGCTTTTCAATTTGAAGGGTACGACGCTTCCGTTACCGCAATTAATTATGAAATTAGAGAATCTATAACAAATACTCCTTTAGGAGGCACTTACTCTGGAACAGTGACGGGTCCTAACGGCCCAGGGCCTACTCCAACCGAGACGGTAGGCAATATTCCTCCTGGTGATTATGTTTTATTTTTTAAAGAAGCATCTAGTCCAGATTGTACCAATACATTTGAATTTAGAATATTAGAACCAAATCCTGTTTCCTTATCTATTGTTGATCAAAATAATGGGTACTGTACTGAGTATGCCAACATAACTGTTATTGCCAGCGGTGGTAATGGATCTTACACCTATGCTTTTGTGGAAGATGGGGTATCACCCGTATCAGGCGATTATGGCATTAGTAATTATGCCGAACTGGATCCTTCCGTGAATACAGATTGGGATGTCTATGTAATGGATGGTAATGGCTGTTTAACAGCCAGTCCTTTGAGTTTCGTTATTTCAGAAGACCCCTCTCCGGTAATTTCAGCGGTAGTTACTAACCAATGTGCTGCTAATGAAGGTGAATTTGTAATAGAGGTTACATTGGATGGAGTGGGAATTCAACCTTATACTTTAAGTGTTAACGGAGGTTCGTACCAGTCTTCTATGCTTACGACTCTAGGCACTACACACCAGTTTAATAATTTAAGTTCAGGTAATTATACAGTTGAAGTACGAGATTTTAATGGTTGTGGTAATCTTGAGACCTTAGAAATTTATAAGCCAACTTCAATTACAACCGAAGTAACTACACAACCTTCTTGTATAGGTTTCGATGGCGAGGCTTTGATAACTGCATATGGTGGTTCAGGTGTTTATATGTATGAATTATTCGATGCAGGTGTAAGTGTAAATGGATCACCTCAAGCATCTCCGATTTTTACAGGTTTAGAGCCAAAGACATATCAAGCATTCGTATACGATCAAATTCTAACAGGTTGTGACAAATCTGTAGATCTCGTATTAGAAGTACCAACGGCTGTTTTATTTACTACTTCTGCAACAGATGTAAGTTGTTTCGGCGGTAATGATGGTAGTATTGTTGCTGTGCTTAACCCAACAATGGACAACCCTCCATATACATATCAATTATTCACCGACCCTACGCCATTATTACCATACAACCCATTAAGGATGTTACCTGAAGGGCTAGTACAGAATACCAATATATTTTCAAATTTATCGGCTAATGATAATTACGTAGTCAGAGTTTATTCAGATAGAGGATGTTTCTTAGATGTATATGAAGTAGTATCAGCACCATTGGAGATATTGAACATTAATGCTGATGTTGTCGAATTCGGTTGTACCGTTGGCAACAATACAAACAATGCTACGATAACCATAGATGGTTCTTCCATTACGGGGGGTAGCGGCAATTATGTGATCTATGAGTTCGTGGATGGCAGTTCGGCCATAGTGCAATCAGGGGCATCTAACGTGTTGATCGTTACGGACAGGACTGGCGACACGTACACCATCAATGTATATGACGACAAAGGATGTTCTGGCAGCACAACGGCTACCGTACTTCCTTATGATGAGATGACAGGTGCTACGGCAGCAGTGACCACTACGGTTACCTGTGCGCCAGGTAGTGACGGTGTAATTACGGTTACGGCGACATCTACGGCTAGCGACAATACTAAATATGAGTACAGTATCGATAATGGTACAACGTATGTATCAACCAATGTGTTTAGTGGATTGTCCGCCGGAAACTATAATTTCTTGGTAAGACATACCGATACGGGCTGTACCGTTACGGCTTCGGCAAGAATCGAGGAGCCGAACACGTTTACCATCGATGTGGTTAAGACGAGCGATGTAGTTTGTTTCGGAACGGCTACGGGCGAAGTGACCTTTGAATTGATCGATGCTACATATGCAACAGGGTTTGATTGGGAAGTTTTCTTAACAGATGGTACGTCTGTTACCAGTGGTTCGGAAGCTGCCAACGGCCCAACACCAATTGTTAACTTGGGTGTGGGCGAATATTACGTTTCTATATCACAAGCAAATAATCCATTCTGTACAAATGTTGAATATTTCAATATTGCAGGACCCGATGCTGATATCAGTGGAGCAACTGCGGTAACCGATATTACTTGTGTACCAGGCAATGATGGAACCATAACGATCATCGATGTTGTCGGCGGATGGGGCGGATACACGTATTTTGTGGATACCGTAGCACCTACCTTACCAACGGATTATGTGGCTGGCGCTTCGTTCACGGGACTTGTTGCCGGTACGTACCAGGCATGGGCACGTGATGCACAGGGTTGTGAAAGATTAATTCAGGACAACATTGTACTTGATGTACCAACCGCAATAGCGGCAACGTTACAAGTGAACCAAGAAAATTGTACGAACCTACAAGGTGAAATAGAAGTGTCTTTACCAACTGGCGGACAGGGAAGCAACTATACCTACCAATTGATTATGGACGGAACCGATTTCCGTGCACCACAGAACACGAGAGTATTCTCTGGATTGGGAGCTGGTAGTTATGAAGTACTTGTTACGGATCAATGGGGTTGTAGTTTTACAACGCCTGCAGAAGTGTTATACGAACAATTAAGCGCCACTACTTCAGTGGATAAAGCTATCGATTGTACGTTGACCCCCGGTGGAACGATAACGGTGAACGTAACCGGTGGTTCAACCAACCTTGAGTTTGTGATGACTGCTCCAACGGGTCCAACTGTTACCCAGGCGAACAACCCGACCTTTACAGGTCTAGTTGATGATGGCACCTACAGTTTCTTGGTTAGGGATTTAGATACTACAAACCCGGTTTGTGAATTAATGGTAACGCAAGAGTTGGTTCCTGCTATATTACCGGTATTTGCAGAAACCCATATTGATATTACATGTTTTGGATCTAACGATGGTTCTATTACCTTGACACAAACTGAAAATGGGGTAAATCCATTAACGTTTACGATATCTCCTGCAGCGGGCACGTTTAACGCAAGCAGTAATACGTTCGAGAATTTACCACCTAACACATATAGTATTACTGCAACGGGAACGAATGGTTGTTCAACAACCATTACAGGTATAATCATCGTTGAACCATTGGAGATATTGAACATTAATGCTGATGTTGTCGAATTCGGTTGTACCGTTGGCAACAATACAAACAATGCTACGATAACCATAGATGGTTCTTCCATTACGGGGGGTAGCGGCAATTATGTGATCTATGAGTTCGTGGATGGCAGTTCGGCCATAGTGCAATCAGGGGCATCTAACGTGTTGATCGTTACGGACAGGACTGGCGACACGTACACCATCAATGTATATGACGACAAAGGATGTTCTGGCAGCACAACGGCTACCGTACTTCCTTATGATGAGATGACAGGTGCTACGGCAGCAGTGACCACTACGGTTACCTGTGCGCCAGGTAGTGACGGTGTAATTACGGTTACGGCGACATCTACGGCTAGCGACAATACTAAATATGAGTACAGTATCGATAATGGTACAACGTATGTATCAACCAATGTGTTTAGTGGATTGTCCGCCGGAAACTATAATTTCTTGGTAAGACATACCGATACGGGCTGTACCGTTACGGCTTCGGCAAGAATCGAGGAGCCGAACACGTTTACCATCGATGTGGTTAAGACGAGCGATGTAGTTTGTTTCGGAACGGCTACGGGCGAAGTGACCTTTGAATTGATCGATGCTACATATGCAACAGGGTTTGATTGGGAAGTTTTCTTAACAGATGGTACGTCTGTTACCAGTGGTTCGGAAGCTGCCAACGGCCCAACACCAATTGTTAACTTGGGTGTGGGCGAATATTACGTTTCTATATCACAAGCAAATAATCCATTCTGTACAAATGTTGAATATTTCAATATTGCAGGACCCGATGCTGATATCAGTGGAGCAACTGCGGTAACCGATATTACTTGTGTACCAGGCAATGATGGAACCATAACGATCATCGATGTTGTCGGCGGATGGGGCGGATACACGTATTTTGTGGATACCGTAGCACCTACCTTACCAACGGATTATGTGGCTGGCGCTTCGTTCACGGGACTTGTTGCCGGTACGTACCAGGCATGGGCACGTGATGCACAGGGTTGTGAAAGATTAATTCAGGACAACATTGTACTTGATGTACCAACCGCAATAGCGGCAACGTTACAAGTGAACCAAGAAAATTGTACGAACCTACAAGGTGAAATAGAAGTGTCTTTACCAACTGGCGGACAGGGAAGCAACTATACCTACCAATTGATTATGGACGGAACCGATTTCCGTGCACCACAGAACACGAGAGTATTCTCTGGATTGGGAGCTGGTAGTTATGAAGTACTTGTTACGGATCAATGGGGTTGTAGTTTTACAACGCCTGCAGAAGTGTTATACGAACAATTAAGCGCCACTACTTCAGTGGATAAAGCTATCGATTGTACGTTGACCCCCGGTGGAACGATAACGGTGAACGTAACCGGTGGTTCAACCAACCTTGAGTTTGTGATGACTGCTCCAACGGGTCCAACTGTTACCCAGGCGAACAACCCGACCTTTACAGGTCTAGTTGATGATGGCACCTACAGTTTCTTGGTTAGGGATTTAGATACTACAAACCCGGTTTGTGAATTAATGGTAACGCAAGTATTAGATGCTCCGATAAATCCGGTTTTATTAGATGCCACACTAGTAAATGTGAGTTGTTTTGGGGGTAACGATGGTAGTATTAGGGCGAATATTGACCCAGTTACTAATGTGAATCCTGCATACCAATATGAATTATATGAAATCAGTGATTTAGTTACTCCGATTGTTCCTGCTCAAACAAACCCTTTATTCACTGGCTTAGTAGAAGGAGATTATCAAGTAAGAGTAATTTCAAGTAGAGGTTGTGAGGGTATTAGGAATGAAACCATTACTCAACCCATCGAATTAACGGTTAGTGCGGTTGCAACAGAATTCAGTTGTTCACCAAGTAACAGTGTTAACACCGCAAGAGTTACGGCAACTGCTGGTGTAGGTACTGGAACAGCACCATATTTATATAGTATTGATAATGTAATTTTCCAATCATTAAATACATTTAACATTACAGATAACGGTAGTGCGCAAACTATTGATGTATATGTGAAAGATGCAAAGGGATGTACAACGTTTGATACCGTAACAGTTCAACCTTTAAATACATTCACAGCAACTGTAACACAAGATGTTGAAATAACGTGTACTAATGATGAAACTGTTATCATTACCGTAACAGATAATGGCTTAGCACATAACTATGGGTATGAGTTATTACCAATTGGTAATGGCACAGGTACTTTGGTTAGTTCGACAGCAATATCTGCAACATTTTTATTAAATGCGGTTGGGTCGTATGTATTTAGAGTTACTGATTTAGATACAGGTTGTTATGTAAATACAGCTAGTTATACCATTGCACCGTTTGACTTTATTACGGCTTCGGCTTCGGCTACATCAGCAGTAACCTGTTTCGGTGAGTTAAACGGAAGCTTGTCAATTGATATAGATGGATATAATGGGGATTATAATTACGAAGTTTTTGATACAGCGGGAAACATAGTTATACCTTCAACTGCATCCAATACCAGTGTAAACCCAAGAACAATAAATGGCCTTTCTGGTGGAAATTACTTTGTTCGAATTACGGAAACAGCGGTTCCATTATGTTCGGAAGACACAAATATTGTCACTATTTCATCTCCGGACAGACCTTTAAGTGGAGCGGTTACAGTAGTAGCAGAAGCAACTTGTTCAGATGATATGGGTGAAATAAGAGTAGTGCCACAAGGTGGTTACAAGCCATATGATATTGTGTTAACCAATACCACAACTGGAGATAGTTATTCTATGGATGATGTTCAAGAAGGGTTATTTACCATACTTTCAGCGGGTGATTATTCAATTAGCATTACCGACAACTCAGGTTGTATCGTTAATTATACAGAAACAATGACTCCAGCAACGCCAATTGTAGCTAATGCTACACCATTGGTTACTGACTTAGTTTGTTTCGGTGATACAGGTGCTACAGTATCTGCAATTGTAACAGGTGGTGGTAGTGGCACTTATAGATATCAGTTAAATTATTACGACGCAACTGGGTCAACGATAACATCAACTACAGGAGCACAAAACAACTCTAATTTTAATGATTTAGGAGTTGGTATTTACAGTATTACAGTTGTTGATGGTTGGGATTGTGATACGGTTACAAATACTGTTGAAATTACTCAACCTACAGAAGTACAGGCTAGCTTGTTAAGAACGGATCCTTTAACCTGTTCAACAGGCGCTGAATTTGAACTTACGGCAACTGGCGGAAGCGGTACATATGAATATAGTATTGATAATATTAACTTCTTGCCAATGACAAGTAATCCATTAGGATTGCCTGAAACAGGAATATTTCAAGAAGGTACATATCAATATTATGTTCGAGATGCAATTAATGGTTGTGAGGCTGTAATTTCAAATGCAATAACTGAAACAGAAATAGCACCATTGATTTTAACTGTTGATAATACTGCTGCTTCAGTGAACTGTACCGGTGAAAACACAGCAATTATCTTTGCAACGGCACAAGGTGGATTAGGAAACTATCAATATGAATTGTTCACAGATAGTTCTTTAGATGTGGCATCACGTATTGCAGGTCCTCAGTCACAAGGTGTATTTAGAGACTTAGGTGCAGGAACATATTATGTAACAGTAATAAGTCAAGATTGTACAACAGCTGCTGAAGAATTAGTTATTGTTGAGCCTACTCCTCTTTCTTATACTGAGAATGTAATAGATGTGACTTGTGCAGGCGAGAATGATGGTGAAATTACAGTAACATTATCAGGTGGTTCTGGAGGTTACCAATATGCGATCTCTCCTAACTTGAACCAGTTCTTTAATAATAATACATTCACAGATCTAGAACCTGGTGAGTATACGATAATCGCACAAGACCAAAATGGTTGTTTCGAATATCTAAATTACACTATTTCAGAACCGGCAAGTTTAGTGGTGTCTGCAGAAACTACACCAGAAATTTGTGTAGATAGTCAAGATGGCACGATAGTTCTTGAAATTAGTGGCGGAACAGCTCCTTATAGTACAGCGTTGAATTCTAGTGATGATGCAGATTTTGTACTTAATAGAACTGATTTCTTCGATATGGCCTCAGGAGAGTATATAATTATTGTAAAGGACGCAAATGGTTGCGATACTAACGTAGTGGTTGAAATTGAGAGAGGTGTTAACCTAAATGCTACTATTGAACCGATTTATGAATGTTCAGGTAATACTCCAAGTAATTATGTGAATATAACGCTAGAAGATGATAGTGTTATAGGTGAGGTATTATATGCTATAGACTCTGTCGACCCTGCCGACCTACAATTGAATCCTGATTTCAGAAACACAACACCTGGCAACCACTATATTACAATAGCTCATGCAAATGGCTGTATACAGACAATTGACTTTGTAATAGAGGCGTTTGACCCGTTAGTTCTAAGTTTAGAACAACATAACTTGAATGAGATAACGGCTATTGCAGAAGGAGGAAGAGAAGAGTATACCTATTACTTCGATGGCATCGATAATGGAAATAAGAATACTTTTTATGTTACCAGAACAGACACGTACGAAGTTCGGGTTGTAGATCAAAATGGTTGTGAGTCAATTGCATATATTTTTATGGAATTCATTGACATTGAATTGCCTAATTTCTTTACCCCTGACGGCGATGGACAGAACGATTTTTGGATACCAAGAAACATGGAACAATTTCCAGAAATACTAATAAAAATATTTGATCGTTATGGTAGAGTAGTTTCAGAACAATCGGCAGATTCAGAAGGTTGGGATGGTTTATACTCTGGTAAAGAATTACCTACAGGAGACTATTGGTATGTAATCAAATTGAATGGAGAAAGAGATGAAAGAGAATTTGTTGGTCACTTTACCCTATATCGTTAATATTTAACCTAAAAAGATGATGCGAAACAGTCTATTGACCTTAGCATTTTTTATTAGTGCCTTTGCTGCTAAAGCGCAGGAGCTTACCATACCCCAATTATCGCAATACCTTGCAGATAACCCTTTTGTGATGTCGCCAACATATGCCGGTATAGGGGATCATGTGAAAATTCGTCTTAATGGTCTTACACAATGGGTAGGCATTAAAGATGCGCCCGATACCCAGTCGCTTGCAGCTGATATGAGAATAGGTGAGAAGTCTGGTATAGGAACCTTATTATATAACGACAGTAACGGTGAAACAAAACAACGCGGAGCACGACTTTCTTTTGCGCATCACCTTACTTTAGATCGTTATGATGACGAGTTTTTATCTTTCGGACTTTCCTATAATTTTAATCAGTTTCGAATTGATATTCAGAATTTTGATGCCTTAGATCCATCGGTAACTGATGATAGGGCAACTACGAATCATAACTTTGATGTTGGTATGCTTTATCGGTTCGATAAGTTTTACTTCAGCGTAAATGCTTCGAATATATTAGATAAGGATTTAAGTAATTTCAACCCTATTTTTGAGCCAAATAGACTTAGAAATTACTATGTATATACCGGGTATAGGTATATGAAGAAAAGAACGAGCAAGGTAGAAGTAGAACCTTCTATTTTCTTCCAATTATTTGAAAGTGATGGTCGTTCGGTAACCGATTTGAACTTGAAATTTAGGTTTTACGATTTTGAAGATTATTATTATGCAGGTATTAACTATCGTTTTCTAAATGATCAAATAGGAAACCCACTCTATATAGCCCCTATTGCTGGTTTAAAGAAGAGTAATTTTTACTTCGGATACTCTTATCAAGTTATTCTTAATGAGATTTTAGGCTACAGTTCAGGAACCCATGTGGTTACTATAGGCGTAGATTTGTTTCAAGGTATTAGTAATTGCCGTTGTACCTATTAAACCTTCAACGAGATTGATTAAGTTTGTTCTCCAGAACATGAATAATGGGTAAAGTACAATTAGAAAATATAAAGGCATACGCACATCATGGTTGTTTGCCGCAAGAAACCAATATTGGCAGTGATTATTTGGTTAATGTGTCGGTAGATACGAATTTATTGAAAGCTTCGATATCTGATCAGTTGAAAGATACGGTTGATTATGTTCACATCAACAAAATTGTCAAACAGGAAATGGCGATACCTTCTAAATTATTGGAACACGTAGCCAAAAGAATTATTGATCGAATATTTTTAGAACTTCCATCCGTAGAAAATTCAATGGTTTCCGTTTCAAAAATCAATCCACCTATAAACGGAGATGTTGAAAAAGTAACGGTATCATTAAATTTAAGCAGAGAGTAATTGGTTTTTAAATCTTAAATAAGCAGTATTCCTTTATTTTCTTGGTTCTGTATGGCATTTGGAAAAGGATAATTGTTTATTTTTGCTATCGCTTAAAAAAATGGCATCGTGGCCGAGTGGCTAGGCGCAGCTCTGCAAAAGCTTGTACAGCGGTTCGAATCCGCTCGATGCCTCAAAAAAAACCCTCCTTATTAAGAGGGTTTTTTATTTATAATTAATTTGTTCAGGTAGTCTTTAACAAATTTAACGACTATTAAACTGCAATTTTCCTAATGACTAAGACTACAAAATAAAGACCAATAGAATAGCTGGTATAAAATATACCGCAATGGTTTTAGCCCCTTCGTAATCTTTAGCAACACGTTGCCCAAACAATAACAAGAGTAAGGTTATACATGATAGTATTGCACCATAAAGTGCAAAGAGGGTATCACCTGTACTTAAGAGTTGGTATATACCGATTAAGCAAAGTATACCTGCAAATACTTCGGCAACTAAAATTATACCGACCATTAAGGGTACGATGTTTCTAAGTGGTGTTTTAGAAAAATGTTCTTTCAGCCATGAGACATTTCCATTCCAATCAGATATTTTGTCAAAACCACTTTGTAGAAAAGTAATTATTAAAAATAATAAAAGTAAAATTTCTGTTGCATGGTCTAAAATGTTTTTCATAAAAGTTTATTTAAGTTCGGTTTTTTTTCTGTGCAATAATCGCGTTAGTTTGATTGACAGGTCAGTGAAAATTATCTTTGAATTACCATTTCGTTCAATATGATATATTGCATCTTCAAGTTCTTTGGTTATATCTAGAATATTGTTTTCATGCACAAATGGCGCAAATTTCTTCAGTTGAAATCCTTCCGCATGTATCTTTAAATAAGCAAGTTCCTCTGCACCGTAATTTATCATTAAAGCTTGCCGCATTACCGTAATGCAATAAAGCAGAAAATTTTTCTGCGTTTCTCTACCTGTCTTCGCAACTTCTTCGCTCCAAAGTAATAATTCATGAATTGCGGCCTTATTACCTTTTGCCTTAAAGGCACTTCGAACCCATTGTACAAACCAATTCTCAAAGACTAAATCTTCAGAGTCATTATTCAATAGATCTAAAGCTTTATTGAAATTACCGTTCGCTTCGTGTGCCAATCTCATAGCTTCGGGCTTTGCGGCTCCTTTTTCAATTAAAGCATTTGCTATTGCATCTTCCGTCAAAGGGGGAAAATGAACTACTTGGCATCTCGATTTAATAGTTTGTATTATTTGTTCTTCATCTTCACATAAAAGAAGAAAGATAGTTTTATCGGGTGGCTCCTCGATCAGCTTCAATAATTTGTTAGAAGCGGCGGTATTCATTTTTTCGGCCATCCAAATCAACATTACCTTATAGCCACCTTCATAAGATTTTAAATAGAGTTTTTTTACAATTTCCTGTGCTTCATCAACACCAATTTGACCTTGCTTTTTTTCAATTTCAATATGACGATACCAGTCAAACAAATTGCCATAAGGCTGTTCTATTATGAATTCGCGCCATTCTTTCATGTAATGGTTGCTAACCGCATGAGATTTAACCTTGTCTGAATTGGCAACAGGAAAAGCAAAATGAACGTCTGGGTGGGCAAAAGAATTAAACTTTAGGTTACAGGCTTCATTGGCCCCAATATTTTCTCCATTTGTATTTTGGCAGATTATATATTGGGCATACGCCAATGCCATAGGTAAAAGTCCACAGCCTTCTGGTCCAACAAAAAGTTGCGCATGGGGTATACGACCGGCATCAGCACTTAAAGCCAAGTGATTTTTAATATGGGAAAGACCTAAAATATCTTTGAATAACATGGTTTCAAATATAGTTGTTTTAAAGCATAACAAAATTAATGGAATTGAGGATAAATTAACCTGTTTAGCACTTTATCGCAAGGGTATTAATCTTTACATTTGTTATCTAACAAAAGGAAAATAGCATGAAAGTATTGAATGACTTTAATTTTGAAAATAAGAAAGCGTTAATAAGAGTGGACTTTAATGTTCCCTTAAATGATAAATTTGAAGTAACGGATACCAATAGAATTGAAGCTGCAAAACCTACAATCATCAAGATTTTGGAAGATGGTGGTAGTGCTGTATTGATGAGTCATTTGGGGAGACCTAAAGGCGAACGCAATCCAGACTTATCTTTAAAGCATATTTGTGCTGCTGTTTCCGATGTCATTGGTGTTTCTGTGAAATTTGTGGATGATTGTGTTGGTGGAAAAGCAGAACAAGCTGTAGCAGAACTCAAGAATGGAGAAGTACTTTTATTAGAAAATCTTAGATATTATGACGAAGAGGAAAATGGAGACGAGTCTTTTGCAGAAAAACTTTCAAAACTAGGGGATATATACGTTAATGATGCTTTTGGAACAGCACACCGTGCACATGCATCTACTACTGTTGTGGCAAAGTTTTTTCCGAATGCTAAGTGTTTCGGATTGTTAATGGCTAAAGAAATAGAAGCGATAGAAAAAGTTATGGCTACTGGTGAAAAGCCAGTATTAGCTATTCTTGGCGGGGCAAAAGTATCTTCGAAAATTACTATTATTGAAAATATTCTTGATAAAGTAGACGACTTGATTATAGGAGGCGGAATGACCTATACTTTTATTAAGGCTCAAGGTGGAAAGGTAGGTGATTCGATTTGTGAAGATGACAAAATGGATCTTGCGATGGAAATCCTTGAAAAGGCAAAGCAAAAAGGTGTAAATGTTCATATACCTGTAGATGTTATAGCGGCAGATGATTTTGACGCGAATGCAAATACACAAGTGTTAGAAGTGGATAAAATACCAGATGGTTGGCAAGGATTGGATGCCGGCCCAGATACGTTGCAAAATTTTAAAAAGGTCATTTTAGCTTCTAAAACCATTCTTTGGAACGGACCTATTGGCGTTTTTGAAATGGAAAAATTTGCTAAGGGAACTATAGCAGTTGGCAACTATATTAATGAGGCAACAAAAAATGGTGCTTTTTCATTAGTCGGCGGTGGGGATTCTGTTGCTGCTGTGAAACAGTTTGGTTTTGAAAACAAAGTAAGTTATGTATCAACAGGCGGAGGCGCAATGTTAGAAAGTTTAGAGGGCAAAACCTTGCCTGGTATCGCTGCGATATTAGCCTAGTAAAGGCGTTATCGATAATCGGGTTACAACGAAAAATTGTGCATTTTAAGAGAATTTATTTTATTCTCATTAAAAAATGTACGATTTTCGTTAGTTCCGTATTAAATTTCGCCTCTTATGAAGCAATTAGCCTACAAATGTTTTTATTTCTTGGGATTAATCTTAGTTCCAATTTTGGGCTCTGCCCAAAATAAAGACTCAAATACTACGGTGAAAGATTCGATAAGTGATGTCTTAATTATTGACATTGATTCTTTAGATAATAGTGCGTTTACGGCATTACCTATGAATCAAAAAGGGAATTTAACCAATACTCCAAAAGAAAAGTTAGTATTATTTAAGCCAACAGAATCATCATCTTACAATCTTGAGGATAATAAATTGGCTGCAAAGTTTGATAGTCTTTGGATGAAAGAACTTGTGGAAGCAGCCCCTCTTTTTGATGAAATGTATCAAGAAGTAATGGAGCTTGACACAATCTCCAATTTCGTTTTAGACCTGCCTACAGATACTTTAAAAATTCGTTTGGCAAGGTTAAATGAAAAGACCCCTTTTAATGTAGAATATAATGCATCTTTAGAGAATGTAATTAAATCATTTCTAACAAGAAAAAGAGATTTAATGGAGCGTATGCTTACCTTAAGTCAATTCTATTTTCCTTTATTCGAGCAGCAATTAGATAATCATGATATTCCATTAGAAATGAAATATCTATCTATAGTAGAATCGGCTTTGAATCCCAAAGCAAGATCTCGCGTAGGCGCAACAGGGTTATGGCAGTTTATGTACGGTACTGGTAGAGAAATGAATTTGAATATCAACAGTTATGTTGATGATCGTAGTGATCCAATTAAATCAACTGAGGCAGCGTGTAACTATTTGAATAGATTATATAGAATTTATAATGATTGGGATTTGGCGCTAGCTGCGTATAATTCTGGACCTGGAAATGTAAATAAAGCAATACGTAGAAG
Organism: uncultured Maribacter sp.; assembly: GCF_963975365.1. Classification (GTDB taxonomy): domain Bacteria; phylum Bacteroidota; class Bacteroidia; order Flavobacteriales; family Flavobacteriaceae; genus Maribacter. The sequence continues at coordinate 54,171 of NZ_CAXBGF010000004.1, forward strand.
CGGAGGTCAAAGAAACTATTGGAATATTAGACGAAACCTACCAAGGGAAACGGCAGGCTATGTGCCAGCTTTTCAAGCTACCATGTACATTTTTGAATATGCCGAGGAACATGGATTAAAAACGAAAAGAGCAGAACGCGCTTATTTCGAAACAGACACAATACATGTAAAAAGCTTAATTACATTTGACCAAATTTCAGATCTAACCGGCATCGATAAGGAGGAATTAAAAATATTAAATCCGTCCTATAAGTTAGATGTTATTCCTTTCGTTAAGGGCAAAACTCATGCATTGAGATTACCTGTGCATAAAATGGGAAAATTTGTGGCAAATGAAGAGGCAATTTATGCCCATGTAGAGGAAGAATTAAAAAGCAAGGAAAGTCTGCTTGCAGAAATCACAAAACAAGCGGAACAAAATAGTATACGTTATAGAGTAAAGGACGGTGATTTTCTGGGGAAGATAGCAGAACGTTACGGAGTAGGGGTTAGCCAACTTAAACAGTGGAATGGTTTACGGAGTAATAATTTACGTATCGGACAACGATTAACAATTTATCCAAGAAAAAATGGAGTTACCGTAATTAAGCCGCGGGAAGCACCATCCAGATCTAGTGTGGCAGGTAATTCAAAAACGCACGAAGTAAGAAGAGGAGACTCATTGTGGACCATTTCTAGAAAATATCCTGGAGTTAGTATAGAAAATTTGCGAAAGTGGAACGGTATTAGCGGTAATAATTTAAAACTAGGCACAAAACTTAAATTGTGTGACTGTTCTTCGTAAATTAAAACACCAATGAAAAAAAGAATTTTACTTTATTTTTTGGCAATTTTAGGATTGTCAATTGCCTGTAAGGAAGAGGGCAAAGCCGATTATTTGCCAGAATCTGTAGGCGCAATGAATACGCTTACGGTAGTAATCGATAATGAGTTATGGAAAAGTAGTGTTGGTGATGCAATTAGAGAAAATTATACTGCAGCAGCACAAGGCCTAACTTGGGACGAAGCACTATTTAGCGTTACCCAAATCCCACAGCAAATTTTTTCAGGATCTATTAGAAATACGAGCTCTGTTCTATATGTAATGGAAGATTCGTTAAATGTGGCCCATATGAAATCCAATATGTACGCTAAGCCACAAAAGGTTGGAGTAATTAAAGGACGAAACAAGCAAGAACTCATCGAAAACATCAAAAAAACTTCGGTAGAATTCATTAAGAACTTTAAAACACTTGAAATTTCAAAAGCGCAAAAACGATTTGAAAAATCTTTAAATAAGGAGAAGGCTTTAGTAGATAAGTTTAAAATTTCGATGAAAATACCTTCAATTTATAGAGTAGGCCGAGAAGAAGACAATTTTGTTTGGATTTCGCGTGAAATCCAAAAAGGGAACATGAATATTATTGCCTATACCATGCCAGAGAATGGTTTTCAGAACGATTCCACTTTTGCACAAGACATCATTAGAATGCGCGATTCTATAGGTGATCTTTATATTAAAGGAAGTGATGTTGCAGGTAAAAATAATCACATGATTACAGAAAAGGCATTTACACCATATGTCTTTCCTGCCGAGGTTTCGGGCAAAAAAGCAGCAGAAGTAAGGGGAATATGGGAAATGTCCGCATACCCAATGGCAGGCCCATTTTTAACCTATATTATAAACGATAAAGAAAACAATCGTAAACTAATATTAGAGGGCTTTGTATTTGCACCAGCGACTAAGAAGAGAGACTATATGTTCGAATTGGAAGCGATACTTAAGTCTGTTCAATTTAACGTAGAAGAGAAGAAATAATTAATTCAATTAACTGAAAAAATAAAGGCCCAGGATATTCCTGGGCCTTTTCATATTTTAACCTTTAAGTGTTGCAAAGTTGTTCTAGGAACTTGGCATAGTAATAGTAAAGTAAAAATGCTACTCTAAAAATAATCTATATGTTACTAAAAGTAAACCCAGTAGATATTCTAAAAACTATAGCATATATTGCCAAGCCAATTAACACAAAGCATAACCAAGAGAAGATCTTAAAATAATTCTCAAGAATAAAGCTTCTCCAATTTCTAAACGCTTCTGTGTATAATTCTTTAACTAAAGTAATTTTTTCCATATCCTATATTTTAGGGGTTCCTGAAATATAAAGTTGGCTTTTAATTCTTCGTTTATTGAAAAGATTAGTTAAAAGGGGAATTAATACTTCGAAAAGCATCTACATTAAAACTATTTCTATGAACTGTAAAATATGGCGGATTAAATACAAGAGTGGAGAAAGTGTCGTATTCGGTAAAAGGTATAAAACTAAGGGCTAATGGCTAAATAAAGATGACAAAAAGGACTGTTTAGAAGTGATTATTAGAGTTTATGTATAACACCATACTTCCTTTGTCAAAGGCAGAATTTATTAGTAAAAAAAACACCGCCAAAGGCGGTGTTTTTAAAGTTTACATATCTACAATAATAAATTCTGACCTTCGGTTAAGATAGTGCTGTTCTTCTGTACAGCGAACAGAGCCATCACAGCCATTAAGTAATTTTTCTTCGCCATATCCAATTGCACTTTCAATTCGTGATGGGTCTATACCTTTTGCTATAATATACTCCCTTGTTGATTTGGCGCGTTTATCAGAAAGGTATTTGTTATATACCGCATCACCTCGTGAATCGGTATGTGATTCAATTTTAATAATCATGTTTGGTGTATCATTCATGACAGCAATCAATTTATCAAGTTCTAAAGAGGCATCTTTTCGAATATATGATTTGTCGAAATTAAAGTGAATCATCTCTGTCTTCAGCTTTCTAATTCCGTTTTCAACTGCAATCATATCATTAAGTTTTCTCATTGAAACATCAACGTTTACGATTTCGTTATTTTTTGTTGCTGCATCTCTGGTGTCATCAAAGTAAGAGCCTTTTGTAGTTTTCAGCACATATCTTTTATCCGATTCTAGATCTTCAAAAACGAAACTTCCATTTTCGTCGGTCTCCATTTCTTTAAGTTTGATGTTGTTCTCATCTAATAGTTGTACCAATGCATTTGGCATGATATCACCACCTAACAATTCTGTAACTATGCCGGAAATGGCGTTTGTATTCGCTGGAATTTCCTCAATTTGTAATGTTTTGAACGAGTAAATATCATCATCACCTTTACCGCCCGCACGATTAGATGCAAAGTATCCTTTTTGTGTATCCTCATCTACTATAAATGAAAAATCATCCTTTTTACTATTTATAGGTTTTCCAACATTTCTTACTTCTAGAAAGCCAACTTCATCATCGAAGGCAACTTCAAAAATATCTAAACCTCCTAATCCAACATGACCATCTGAAGAAAAGTAAAGTTTCTTTTCATTTATAAAAGGAAACATTTCTTTATGTTCTGTATTGATTTCAGGACCTAGGTTTCTTGGTGTAGAGAAAGAACCATCTTCTAAAACGTCTACCACGAAAATATCTGTTTCACCTATACTACCTGGCATATCTGAAACAAAATAAAGTTGCTTGCCGTCTTTGCTTAAAGCAGGGTGACCCGTTGAATATTCATCACTATTAAAAGATACTTCATCTGCCTTTGTCCATTCTCCATTTATTTTTTTAGAACGGTATATTTTAAGGTGGTTTATACCATTCTTATCTCTTTTTAACTTTTTTCCATAATTATTTCTCGTAAAATACATGGTTTCATTATCAGGCGAGAAGGCTACCGATGCTTCATGGTATTTAGTGTTAATTTCTTTCGAGAACTTTATAGCGTTTTTTAAATCTTGAGATTCTTCATTTATCTTGGCTACATACAAATCCAAGTAAGGTTGATTATTCCATTTATACCGCCTAGTATTAAATACAGAAGAATCTTTTGCTGAAGCGTAAACAATTTCGTCGCCATTGTAGAACATTGGTGAGAATTCAGAATATTTTGAATTAACATTAATATTTTTAACATCAAACCTGTCATCCATTCGTAAAAGACCATCTAATACAATTTCATTTAATTCACTATTTTGTTCTATCTTTTCTCCTGCTAACTTTCTATTATATAATTTCATAAGGCGTTTAGACCTTTTGTAATTTCCGGTTCCTTTAAGTGAATGTGCATACTTAAAAATATAATCTGAGCTCATTTCTGATTCATATTTTTCATACAAGATATTATACCATTTATAGGCTTTTTCCATATCAGTATTAAAATAGTGCGCATCCCCCGCCTTTTTTAAAACGTCAAAGGTGTAGGCGTCATCATTCTTGTTTAAGGCAAGTTCATAAAGTTTTGCAGCCTCTGCGTACCACATTTTATTAAAGTACTCATCTGCCCTCTGTACAAGTTTATTTTTTGATTCTTTTTCAACTGATGTAAGGGCAACATGTTTATTTGAAGTCAATGTGCTTTGTTCAGAATTTTCTAAATGTTCATAGGTAACATCTTCTAAAGAAATTAATTCGGAATCAGGTTCATTATTGGCTATTTTAAGCATCCAGAATTCTTTATCATAACGATTGTTGAATTTTGTACTACACTCTTCTAAAGCTGTCTCCCACGATTTATAGTGATTTAAATAAAGATAGAATAAATCGTTTTCGGGGTTTTGAAAATAACCTGAATCAAAGCCCTTTTTATTTAACTTTTTAACTTGAGATTTTAGATTTTTACTCTTACTAAAAATACCTGAGATTACATAATAACCATTCTGAACATCTTTAATATTTTCAAATGTTTTATGTGGAATAGCGTAGGATTCAGCAGTTCTCTCAAATGCTTCTGAGTCCGTTACCTCAATTTCAAGCACAGGTGTAGATTCGGAGATGAAAGATTGTTCAGAGGTTAAATTAGCTTGAAAATCTTGAGCATGAATAAAAGCGACAAAGATTAAAAAATACAGGTTTATAAAACTTCTCATATGCATAATTCTAATTTGAGCCGAAGGGATTGCAACGGTGTAAATCTGTAGTATTGAGGTTTTATAATGGTTTGGTTATACTACAACACTTACAAAATTAGTTTTAATGGTATGGTTCGTATAGTATTTGTTGTGAAAGAAGTGTTTTTTGTCGTGTAGTCTATGTTATCAGTAGCTTCGATAAACATTGGAATACATTTTAGCCGAAGTATTTAAGCATTTCAAGGGCAAAAAAGTACTGAGCTTAAAGCTAATTTAGCTAGGCTTAAGATAATGACCAGTTATTACTGGACACAAAAAAGCCCTGTACAACAGGGCCTGATAATGCTTTCTAAAAAAGAATTAAAATAAATTAATCTTTTTTCTTTTCTTCTAATTGATCGTCCTCTTTGGAGGCATCTTTGAATTCTTTTATTCCACTACCTAAACCTCTCATTAGTTCAGGAATCTTTTTTCCTCCGAATAATAGTAGAACAACCACTACCACTAGAATTATTTGCGGTGCACCTATAGCCAAAAAAGTAGATAAGATTGTCATAAGACTTTATTTTTAAATGGATTTCAAAGATACTAAAAACTTCTTAGTTTGCTGTTAATATTCACTTCAAGTGTTTATTTATTTAAAATAAAGTAAAATCTATAAACCAATTTGATAAACCCTCCCTAATAAACTTATTGGTTTATTTAATATATAACTTATAATTAAGATCTGTCTGGTAAAACATATTGATTCATTTCATTTTGGTAATCAATTCAATTAACGTAATCGAATTCTTTGTTTATTCTTATGAAGAATAACTCTTTGGTTAAAGATTATAATATGTTATTAGGCAAACAAACTATAGTATTGATACTTTATTAATAGTTATGGCTCAATACGTAATTCAAAACTATATATATTGAAAATTGACCATAATTGAATTTGTGAACAAGTCTGATATAGGGTTTAGAGTACGAAGTAAATGTTGTAGAAGGATATATAAAAACAAGGCACTAAAAAAAAAAGATAGTTAATCACCTATTATAAAAAAAAATGAAATTTGGAGATTTAATTAATTTTATTCTTTTTGAAGCGCAATTTAGGAGATTATGTAAACCAGATATCTATTAAAAACGTAAGTATTGTGCATTTAGACTTGTCTTGTAGAATTAATTATTTTAAAGATAGTCTTAATTAAATTCTAAGTTTATCTTTGTTAGGATGGCCAAGAAAGTTAAAAAAAGAAAAGAAATAAAACGAAAGTTGCTTCATAAGTACCGTTTGGTCATTTTGAATGAAAGTACTTTTGAGGAAAAAATATCTTTTAAACTTAGTAGGCTGAATGTTTTTGTTACAGGGTCTCTTTTTATGATTACCCTTATAGGACTAACTACTTTATTGATAGCCTTTACGCCTTTACGCGAGTATATACCTGGATATTCTTCGACACGGCTAAAAAAAGAAGCCACAGAACTTACGTATAGGACAGACTCCTTGGTCAGAACCTTAAATTATACCAATAAGTATTTAGATAATATTCGAATGGTGTTAAAGGGAGATATAGAAAATACAGTTGTTAATAGAGATTCTCTTTTTCAACAATTTAAATTAGATCCCGAATCTGTAGATTTAAATCCTATAAAGGAAGATTCATTGCTACGCGCTGAAGTGGCACTTGAGGATAAATACAATTTGTTTGAACGAACCATCGACAAAAAAAATCTGGTTTTATTTACCCCAGTATCAGGTTCAATATCGATGGGGTATAACCCGAATGAAAAGCATTATGCGGTAGATGTTACTGCTCCAACTGATAGTCCGGTAAAAGCTGTTGCCAATGGTACGGTCATTTTTTCCGAATGGACTGCCGATACGGGTTACGTGATTATTATCGAACATGAAGGCGGATTATTGAGTGTTTATAAACATAATGGCTCATTATCAAAGTTTCAAGGAAATATTGTAAGGGGCGGTGAGGTTATTGCATCTGTAGGCAATACAGGTGAATTTACTACGGGTCCACATTTGCATTTTGAACTGTGGGATAATGGAACACCTATAGACCCAGTTAATTATATTGATTTTAATTAAAAATTAGATGTCTTTAAAGACCATAGCCGCTAAAATATTTGCTCATCGAATTGCTAAAAGGACCAGCAACTGGGTAAACAAACCTATAGAAACGCAGCAAAAGGTTTTCGAAAGCCTAATACAAAGTGCTAGTCAAACCAAATTTGGAAAGGACCATAAGCTAAGCACCATTCGAACTCATGATGATTTTGTTCGAAATGTGCCTATCAGAGATTATGAGGAACTAAAAGAATATATAAACTTAGTCGTGTCTGGCGAGAGCGATGTTCTTTGGCCTGGAAAACCTATTTACTTTGCAAAGACTTCAGGCACTACATCAGGAGCAAAATATATTCCTATTACCGAGGTGTCTATTAAAGAGCAGGTAAAGGCATCTAGAAACGCAATTTTAAATTATATACATGAAACGGGTAAAGCTGATTTTGTATCTGGCAAAATGATTTTTTTACAAGGTAGCCCAGTTTTAGAAGAGAAAAACGGAGTTAAGTTGGGCAGACTTTCTGGTATTTCAGCACATTATGTCCCTAATTATCTACAGAAGAATAGAATGCCAAGCTGGGAGACGAATTGCATAGAAGATTGGGAAACCAAGGTCGCTGCTATTGTGGAAGAAACCAAAGGTGAGGATATGACCGTTATTGCGGGTATTCCTTCATGGGTGCAAATGTATTTTGAAAAACTTAAGAAAAATACCAATCAGAATATTGGTGATTTGTTCAAGAACTTTGAGCTGTTTATTTATGGAGGAGTCAATTTTGAACCTTATAGAAAGAAGTTTGAAAAGTTAATAGGTAGAAAGGTTGCTAGCATTGAACTTTTTCCTGCAAGTGAAGGGTTTTTTGCTTATCAAAATTCCCAAAAGGAAAATGGTATGCTTTTACTTTTAGATGCAGGTATATTTTATGAGTTCGTAAAATCAGATGAATTTTTCGAGGATAATCCACGACGACTTACATTAAAAGATGTGGAAATAGGTGTAGATTATGTAATGATCATAACTACAAATGCCGGTTTATGGGCATACAACTTAGGAGATACCATTCGGTTTGTTTCTGTTTATCCTTTTAAAATTGTGGTTTCAGGCAGAATAAAGCACTTTATTTCAGCTTTTGGGGAACACGTAATAGCTAAGGAAGTAGAAGAAGCCATGTTGGTAGCAACTAGCGCAACAGATGCCAGTGTAAGTGAATTTACAGTTGCACCACAGATTACACCGGAAAAAAATGAATTACCATATCATGAATGGTTCATTGAGTTTGAAAAGCCACCGAGCGATATGAATTTATTTGTTCAACAGTTAGATGCCGCTTTGCAAAAGCAGAATAGTTATTATTATGACCTTATAACTGGAAAGGTTCTGCAAACTTTAAAGATTACTCCGATTGAAAGTGGAGGTTTCTTTTCTTACATGAAATCAATAGGAAAACTAGGCGGACAAAATAAAGTTCAAAGATTATCAAACGACAGAAAGGTCGCCGATAGTTTGTCAAAATACAGCAAGACGAAAGTCTAGCATTTTATTAACAAATTTTATATTGTAATTTTGTTTGAAATCTTCCATGGGAAAAGCAATTACTACAACTAGAGCTCAAGAATCCACAAATGCTATTGAACGCATGTATATTACCATGCGTCATCTTTTTAATAGAGGATTTTATAAGCCTAATGGAGTTTCTGGTGAAGCATTAAAAAATGCACTATTACAATTAAGACCTGAAATATACGGCTCGGTTGGTGAAGAAAAGGCTGAATTAAATGGTCTTATTTATGTGTTAGAGCGTTTGCCAGAAGGTATTGAGCAATGTACGTTTATCAATTTAACATCTGATGAAGGTTACGGTATTTCCCACATCAACCCAATCATACCACCAAAGAGAAGGAGAAATTGTTATCGTATTGATGATGAGCAGATGAATATTGAGATTACACGAGGTCGTTCTGACATCTACGATATTTTAACGCACCTAACTTTTTTGTTTATTGAATCTGAAAAAATCTGTAATCGAATTTTAATACCTGAAACAGAAAAAACAATAAGAGATTGGGCAAAGCTTGAAAATGCTGTTAATAAAGAAGAATTAACTCAAGAAGAACGCGAAATAGCCTTAATCCATACAGCCAATATCTTAGGACGGTCTTTCGAGGAGATATTGGAGGTCTATAAAAAGTTCAGTACCAAAACGAATCCAGAACGATTTTTAAAAGTAATTTACTGGCTTGGAAAGCTAGCACTGGAAGAAGAAATATCTGGTGAAAAAAGAGCTATAACATTTAGCGCTTTATTGAGAGAGCGATTGGGGCATCATATTCATGGTGAAATTTGGGCAAATAATATTAAAAGTATTATAGTAAAAAATAATTTACAACATAGACCTATCCATATAATATCCGCAAATATGCATAGCGTTATGAACTCACTTTTTGCAAAGGCGGCTTTGACTAGCGAATTTTCAGATTCAGACTCATTAGATATATTCGAGGCATTAAGTAGCGATGGTAATGCTCAATTAAGGAAAAAAGTAACCGAGTTAGCAGAAATCAATGGGATGATTTCAATAGATGATACTTCGGGCACCAATATCGATGTTCAAATTTTTGATACGGCGAAGATAAAAGTTAACAATTGTTCATACGAATTTTCAACTAAAGAGATTGATAAAAAACCTGTTATATTTGTAATGGATTACGCCTTTGGTGAACAGGCCTATGAAACTATTGATGAGTTGTTAAAACCATATATCACCAAAAAGAACAATGGATCTTTAATTAATGTGGATTCAGTTTCAATAATGGGGAAAGCAGGTATACTTGAAGGCGGAAAAGGTGATTTGATGATTCCGTCGGCGCATATTTTTGAAGGAACTGCAGATAACTATCCATTTAAGAATGAGTTATGTGCCAAAGATTTTGAAGGGTATGGGCTTAAAGTTTTTGAAGGAACTATGGTAACAGTTTTGGGCACCTCGCTACAAAACAAGGATATTTTAAAGTTCTTTCATAAATCAACTTGGAATGTCATAGGACTGGAGATGGAAGGAGTGCACTATCAGAAAGCGATACAATCAGCATCTAAAATAAGAAAGAGTATCAGTGAAAATGTTAAGGTTAGATACGCATATTATGCATCAGATAATCCTTTGGAAACAGGCAGTACATTAGCCTCTGGAGGATTGGGTACAACAGGAGTTAAGCCCACGTATCTAATTACCGATAAAATTTTAAAACAAATATTTAATTCATAGAATGGCTGAAAATCAATCACCAAAAACTCAAAACAGTTCCGATGAAATAGATTTGGGACAATTGTTTCAATTGATAGGAAAGGGATTTAATGCCATATTTCGATTTTTTTTAAGAGTCTTCCTGTATTTAAAGAAGAATATTTTTATATTAATTGGTTTGGTAATATTAGGCTTGGTTATAGGTTATGGGCTTAATAAAATTATTTCTAAAAGACTAAAGATAGAGGTCATTGTTAAACCACAACTGGAAAGTAAAAATTATCTATATGATGTTATAGGTGAGATTCAATCTAATATTAATGCAAAAGATACGTTATTTTTTAAAACTATTGGTATACAAGAGATTGACTTTATAGGATTGGAAGTTACAATTAATCGAGTCATTGAAGAAGGTACTTCTGTAACAGATTTGCAATACTTAGAGCTTCTTCAAAGTTTCGAAAATACGGATGCTATTGACGATATTGTAAGAGCAGAACTACAAAATAAAAGCTCCTTTAATCAGAGGATCACTTTTTATTATAGAAAGGTGGAATTAGGTAAAATTTTTGCGAAAAAGGTTATGGAGTATATTAATACAAATCCATATTTTAATGGACTTATTGAAATTAGCAGGGCCAATGCGAATAGCCGTATTGAGGAAAATCAAATTTTATTGAAACAAGTCGATGAAATTATAAAAAACTATACCAGTAGTTTAGCCTCTAAAGGAAATAGTTTGGATGGCGATCGTATTGTCTTGGATAATCAGGAACAAGTGAATATTGCAGATTTGTTTGAATATAAAAATCAGTTGATTCGTGATACTGAGATAAAGAGATTAGAATTAGTAGAGCAAACAAGTCCAATTGGCATTATTAATTTTGGGAAACCTCAAGAGGTACAGAAGTCTTTTTTAAACAAGAACATTATTTTGATTCCAATAATGTTTATTTTGCTTTTCTTTATTGTATCAGCGATAATTTATCTAAATAAAAAGTCCAAAGAGTTACTTTAATAGAAGATTATAGCTAAATAGCTTCTTCCAAAATACTGTCTATAGTTCTTAAGACCTTAAATAACTACCTGAAGTAATCAGATAAACTATGAACATAATAGAGACTAAATTGAAAGATTGTTTTATATTGGAATTAAGGATGTTCGTAGATTATAGAGGTGTTTTTTTTGAGTCATTTCATAAGCAAAATTTGGAATCCATATTAGGGCGGACAATCAATTTTGTACAAGACAATCATTCTATTTCGAAAATGGGTGTTTTGCGCGGATTGCATTTTCAAAAAGGGGAAGCAGCTCAAGCCAAGTTGGTTCGGGTTATTAAAGGTAGGGTTTTAGATGTTGTAGTTGATATACGCCCAGAAAGCCCAACATTTGGCAAACATATTAAAGTTAATTTGACGGCAAAAAATAGGGATATGCTATATATTCCAAAAGGAATGGCTCATGGTTTTCTGGCATTGACAGAAGATGCAGAACTCTTATATAAGTGTGATAATTATTATAAGCCAGAAATGGAAGGTGGAATAATTTTTAATGATAGTGATATAGGTATTGACTGGAATTTTCCAATTGATCAAATGATTCTTTCTCAAAAAGATTTAAAATTACCAAAACTCAAAGACATAAAATTATGAAGCGTATCTTGGTAACAGGCGCTGATGGTCAGTTGGGTCTTTGTTTACAGAAAATCGCAAAAGAGTATACTGGTTTGGAATTTATATTTAAAGATTCCAAACAACTCGATATTACGGATAGAAGTAAAATTAATTTTATTTTTAATAATCAAGAGTTCGATTTTTGTATTAATTGCGCTGCATATACTGATGTTGAACAAACTGAACATACCCCCGAGATTGCATATGAAGTAAATGCAGAAGGGGTTAAAAATTTATCCAAAATCTGCAAGAGCAAAAAAGTAGTTTTAGTTCATATTTCAACTGATTATGTTTTTGATGGTTTAAAAGATTCACCTTACACAGTTTTTGATGTTCCGAATCCTATTAATGAATATGGAAAATCTAAATTGAAAGGAGAAAAGTATATTGAAGATTTACTTATGCAGTATTATATTATAAGGACTTCATGGTTGTATTCTGAGTTTGGAAAAAATTTTTATAATTCAATTCTTAAAAAAGCTAAGGAACAAAATATTCTATATGTTACTAATGAGCAAATAGGCTGCCCAACTAGCGCCTATAATCTTGCCAGATTTATTTTAAAAATCATTTGCGAGGAATTTGATTTTGGTTTGTATCATTTTACCGATAATGAGGAAATGACGTGGTTTGATTTTGCAACAAAAATAGTAGAAAGAGAAGGGTTGAGTGTCAAATTAGTGCCAAAAAATTATTCAAGCTTTGTTAATAGGCCTAAGTACTCAGTATTGAAATAATAAGACATTTATTTTAGATTTGAAAAAAATGAAAATACTAATAACAGGTGGAGCGGGCTTCATAGGTTCTCACGTAATAAGAAGGTTTGTGCAAAATTATCCAAACTATCATATCTATAATTTAGATGCACTAACTTATGCAGGTAATCTTGAAAATTTAAAGGACATTGAGAATTTTCCAAATTATCATTTCGTAAAGGGAAATATAGTTGATGAAGATTTTATTATTACTTTATTTGATGAGAATAATTTTGATGGTGTAATCCATTTAGCTGCTGAATCTCACGTAGATCGGTCTATAGAAGATCCGCTAGCTTTCGTACGAACAAATATTATTGGAACAGTCAACCTTTTAAATGCAGCTAAGAAAATTTGGAATGATGATTTTGTTGGAAAACGTTTTTATCATGTAAGCACCGATGAGGTCTATGGTTCTTTGGGCCAAGAAGGATTATTTACGGAAGAAACATCGTACAACCCTAATTCACCCTATTCTGCCTCGAAAGCAAGCTCAGACCACTTTGTAAGGGCATATGGCGAAACATATAAACTACCCTTTGTAATAACCAACTGTTCTAATAACTATGGGCCTTTTCATTTTCCCGAAAAGTTGATACCCTTATTTATAAATAACATCATCCATAATAAACCCCTACCGGTTTATGGAGATGGCAAATATACTAGGGATTGGCTTTTTGTTGAAGATCATGCTAGAGCTATAGACTTGGTTTTTCATAAAGGAGCTAATCACCAAACTTATAATGTAGGCGGATTTAATGAGTGGCAAAATATAGATTTGGTTAAATTACTCTGCAAGGTAATGGACAAAAAATTAGACAGGAAGGATGGCACATCAGAAAATCTAATTACCTATGTTAGGAATAGGCCAGGACATGATTTAAGGTATGCGATTGATGCCACAAAAATCAACAAAGAATTAGGCTGGGAACCTTCAGTTACATTCGAAGAGGGTCTTGAATTGACTGTAGATTGGTATCTTTCCAATTCAGATTGGTTAAATCATGTTACTTCAGGTGATTACAAAGAATATTATAAAAAAATGTATTCATAAATTATTACATAAAAGTAAATAATATGAAAGGAATAATTTTAGCAGGCGGTACTGGAACAAGATTACACCCCTTAACTTTGGCAGTGTCTAAGCAATTATTGCCCATCCACGATAAACCTTTAATTTATTATCCCTTGTCCATACTTATGTTATCTGGAATCAGGGAAATCTTAATAATATCAACACCACATGATTTACCAAATTTCAATAAACTTTTTGGTGACGGATCACAATTAGGAATTAGTATTTCCTATGCTGAACAACCATTTCCAGATGGGTTAGCACAAGCATTCATCATAGGAGAGGATTTCATTGGTAATGATGATGTTTGCTTGGTATTGGGGGATAATATATTCTACGGTGCAGGATTACAAAAATTGTTAGCAGAATCTGTTCAAGAGGTCAAACAGACTAAAAAAGCTATAGTTTTCGGATATTATGTAGAAGATCCAGAAAGATATGGTGTAGCTGAATTTGACAAAAATAAAAATGTTTTAAGCTTAGAAGAAAAGCCTAAAAACCCTAGGTCAAATTATGCTGTAATTGGTTTGTACTATTACCCCAATTCGGTTATTGAAATAGCCAAAAAAGTAAAACCTTCAGAAAGAGGAGAACTTGAAATCACATCTGTAAATCAACATTATTTAAAAAATGAAGGCTTAAAAATGCAGGTAATGAGCAGAGGTTATGCATGGCTTGATACCGGCACGCATGAGGCCTTAACAGAGGCTACAGAATTTGTTAAGGTTGTTGAAAAAAGAACAGGGCTAAAAATCGCTTGTATTGAAGAAATAGCATATAGAATGAAATATATTTCTAAGAAACAGCTTTTTGAGATTTCAAAATCTTATAAGAAAAGCAGTTATGGCAAATATTTAAAATCGTTGTACACAGTTGAGTAATGATTTTTTAAATTTAAGATATTAAGTAACTTTAATATATGGTAATCAAAAATGTAAACCTTGCTTTTTTAAAAAGTGCACTTGATAAAACAGAAGTTAATTCCGCTTTAGAATGGATAAACAATCAAAATAAAGCTGTAAATGTTTCTGTTAAGAAAGTCGACTTCGAAAAATTGGAAAAGTGGAAATTTGACCAAAAAAAAGGTTGTATTGGTCATGACACAGGCAGTTTTTTTTCCATAGACGGGATTAGAGTAAACACCACATTGGGAAAAGTGGGGCAGTGGGACCAACCTATTATTAATCAACCCGAGGTTGGATTTCTTGGATTTCTGGTTAAAGAAATAAATGGTGTTTTGCATTTTTTGGTACAGGCAAAAATAGAGCCAGGCAATGTTAATTTTGTACAGCTTTCTCCTACCCTTCAAGCAACTCGCAGTAATTTTCAGCAAGCTCATAATGGTAAACAGCCAAAATATTTAGAATATTTTAAAAACGCAACTGAAGAAACGGTACTAATAGATCAACTACAATCAGAGCAAGGGGCGAGATTTCTTAAAAAAAGAAATAGGAATATAATAATTAGTGCGAATGATAACATTGAGGTATACGAAAATTTTACATGGCTAACGTTGGGGCAGCTTAAGTCTTTAATGCAAGTTGACAATATAGTGAATATGGATACCAGAACGGTATTATCGGGTATTTTGTATGGCAATTATAACAAGAAAGCAATAAATTTTTCATCTGTTTTTACTCCTCAGGAAACCTACAAATCCATGCTCTTAAAATCAGCATTGTCTTCTGAAGGTTGCTTTAATTCACTTAATAGAATTTTTAGTTTTATTACAGATTTAAAGAGTAATAATGACTTGTTAGTTAAGAAAATACCGTTAAATGTATTAAAGGATTGGATAGTTACTAAAGATGAAATTTACCATAAGGATAATGATTACTTTAAGATTATTGGTGTTGAAGTTGAAATAAGTAACCGCGAGGTGTTAAATTGGTATCAACCAATGGTAGAACCTGCTCAGGAAGGTTTGTGCGCTTTTGTTTGTAAAAATATAAACGGACTTTTACATTTTGCGGTTCAAGCTAAATTGGAATGTGGCAATCATGATATTTTCGAATTTGCACCTACCGTTCAAACATTGACTGGGAGCTATAAGAAAACTCCAAAAGACTCTCTTCCTTTTTTAGAGTATGTCTTATCTGCCAAAAAAGAACAAATAGTTTATGATACTATTCAATCAGAAGAAGGCGGAAGGTTCTTTAAGGAGCAAAATAGAAATATTTTAATTATTGCAGATGATGATTTACCACAAGAACTCCCAGAAAATTTTATTTGGATGACTCTTAATCAAATTAATAATTTGACTCAATATAATAATTACATAAACATTCAAGCAAGAAATTTAATTGCATCAATTCCATTTGTGTAATGAACAAAAAGATAAACATAGGTGTGTTGGGTTGTGCTAATATTGCATACAATAAGGTGCTTCCTGCATTAAAAGAATCAGAAAAATTTAATGTGGTGGGTGTTGCCAGTAGAAATAGGGAAAAGGCCAATACATTTGCTGCCAAGTTTGAAACAAAAGCATATTACAGTTATCAAGACCTATTGGATGATTCAAAAGTTGAAGCGGTATATATTCCTTTGCCCAATAGCCTTCATTACGAATGGATTTTAAAAGCTATAGATAATAACTTGAACATATTAGTTGAGAAGTCCATGGCCTGCACCTATGGACAAGTGGTGGAATTAAATGAACTGGCGAAAGAGAGAAATGTTGTTCTCATGGAGAATTTTCAATTTAGATTTCATTCTCAATTAAGTTATATTAAGAACATTGTAGATGAAGGTGTAATAGGTGAATTGAGAAATGTAAGAAGCTGTTTTGGTTTCCCTCCTTTTCCTGAAAAAGATAATATACGATATAGTCAAAAATTAGGGGGAGGCGCTTTATTAGACGCAGGTGCCTATCCCATAAAAATAACTCAAATTTTTTTAGGGCAAGATGTTTATGTTGCTTCTTCAAGCTTGGCAATTCCTAAAAATCATGAGGTAGATATATGGGGAAGCGGGTTTATTAAACAAAAGAATGGACCCTTAACATCTCATATTGCTTTTGGTTTTGATAATTATTATCAAAATAGTTTAGAATTATGGGGAAGTAAAGGAAAACTATCTACAAATAGAATTTTCACAGCTCCTTCAACACTTAAACCTATTTTAAATATCGAAACATCAGAAGAGAAAAAATCTTTAGAGTTGCCTACTGATAATCATTTTATAAAAATGCTTCATCATTTTTATAAAATGATTATAACTAAAGAAAATTTAGAATTAGAATATTTTCAAAACATTAACCAATCAAGACTATTAAATGAGTTTAAAAGGGAATAAAAAAATAGGCTTTTTTTTAATGAATAAAAAAGGTTTCAATGTATTATCAAAACTAATAAATAATAACAGACACATAGACGTTGTAGTATCATCTAGAGATGATAATTTACAAAAGGATTATTATGATGATATAAAAAATTTATGTTTTAATAACAATATTCTTTTTTTTGACCGTAAGGATGATTTTTTAAATCTTATACACTCAGACTATCTCGTAACAATAGGCTGGAGATGGTTGATTCTAGGAAAACTAATGGATAGGCTCATTGTAACCCATGATTCAATTTTACCAAAATATCGAGGATTTGCACCTTTGGTCAATATGCTAATTAATGGCGAAATTTTTTTGGGAGTAACATTTTTATTTGCTTCAGAAAAATACGATTGCGGTAAAATTATTGTTCAAAAACAACAGCAAATTGAATATCCGATTAAAATTAATGAAGCAATAGAAATTGTTTCTAATCTTTTTTTCCAAGGTATAGAAGATATTTATAAAAAAATTGAATCAGAAGAGAATTTGATAGGACAAGCACAAGATGAAAATGGAGCATCTTATAGTTTGTGGAGAAATGAAGATGATTATTTAATAAACCTTAATTGTAGTTCTGAAGAAATAGTAAGATTTGTCAATGCGACAGGAGCCCCTTATTTAGGAGCAAGTTTATTTATTGAAAATCAAAAAGTTAGAATATTGGACGCTGAGATATTTAATGATGTTCAAATTGAAAATAGGGATATAGGCAAGATTATTTTTATTGATAATGGAAAACCGGTTATTATTTGCGGTAAAGGTCTTCTTAAAATTAACATATTATTGGACGATAAATCTCAAGAATCAATATTACCATTAAAAAAGTTTAGAATTAAATTCAAAGGTAAGGTTATATGAAAATACCATTTGTAAAGGCCCCTATAATGGGGAATGAAGAAAAATATTTATTAGAATCCTTTAGAAGCAACTATCATGGTGGCGGGGGTAAGTTTACAAAGCAATCCCAGAACTTTATAGAAAACGAATTTGGGGTCGGCAAAGCCCTAATGACGACGTCTTGCACGGATGCATTGGAGATGACCGCTTTTTTGCTAAATGCAGCTGTTGGGGATGAATTTATCGTACCGTCATATACATTTTCTAGTACAGCGAACGCATTTGCCTCTAAGGGTATGGTGCCAGTATTTTGCGATATAAGGGAAGATACTTTGAATATTGATGAAACAAAGATTGAAGCTCTAATAACAAATAAAACAAAAGCTATAGTTCCAATTCATTATGCAGGTATACCTGCTGAAATGGACAAAATTAATGAAATAGCGGAAAAACATAATATAGTTGTTATTGAAGATGCTGCCCAAGCAGTAAATTCTAAATACAAAAATAAATATGCTGGCGCACTTTCAAGTCTAGGAACCTACTCATTTCATGCAACAAAATCATACTCTTCAGGCGAAGGTGGAGCTCTGACAATGAATGATGAGAAATATTATGAAAGAAGTGAGTTTTTATGGGAAAAGGGAACAGACAGGAGCTTAGTTGTTCAAGGGCTAAAGAATAAATACTCATGGGTAGATTATGGTTCATCATTTTTACCATCAGACCTTTTGTCTGCTTTATTGTGCGCCCAATTTGAAAATTTGGCCCAAATGCAACAAAAGAGAAAAAAGTTGCATGATGCATATGTTAAAACATTTAGTAAACTGAAGGCAAAGGGATTAAAAATGTTATACATTCCAGATGAAATAGAGACAAATTATCATGCATTTTGGTTATTGTTTCAAAATGAAAAGCAAAGAGATGTGTTTTTAAAACTATCCCTTGAAAAGGCAATTAGCCCTTACATTGGGTATATTCCTTTACATACCTCTCCTATGGGCCTTAAACTAGGAGGAGGAAGTTTTAATTTGCCTATCACAGATTTTGTGGGATCTTCAATAGTAAGGTTACCATTCTATATAATGGATCATGAAGAAATTGAATATACTTGTAAAAATTTACTTATTTCTGCAGAAGTAGCCTTGTCATTTTAAACACCATGATTTCATGAAGACCAAAAGGGAATTAATTCATATTTCAGATGACGAAAAATTTGTAGATAATATCTATTGGCAATTTGAAAAGATTTATCCGGGTCAAAATAAGTATTACATATTAGTCGACAATGCTTCAAAGGCGTTGAAGTACGTCACCAAAAGAAATGGTTTTATAATTGTAGAAAAAAAAAATTACAGAACTATTTCCAAATTACTTAATCCAGATAACATTGTATTTATCCATAATTTGGAAGAGTATAAGTCAAGAATTGTATTAGAGACATCTGGGAAAGTGAATTTTGTATGGATGTTTTATGGAGTTGAATATTTTAGTTTTTTTGATGCAGGAGATTTGTTTGGACCTATTTCAAGAAAATATCAATATCAATGGCTTAAAACATTCTTAAAGAGAAAATTCGAGCCTCTTTTTTTAACGTATCATTTTATTAAAAACAAAAAGAAACACCCTCGACTTTTAATTAGGGAGGCTGTTAAGAAGGTCTCTTATTTTGCAATAGTCCATGAAGAGGATTTTTTATTAGTCAAAAACAAACTAAGAGTAGAGTTAAAGCATTTTTTGTTTTCTTATTACCCGTTAGAATTCATTGTTAGTGATTTAGGAAATGGAGGGGTTAATTCTAATAATATACTTTTAGGTAACTCTAGCTTTCTTTCGAATAATCATTTTGAGGCAATACAAATTTTATCTAAAATGAATATCCAAGGCAGGAAAATAATTACCCCCCTCAGTTACGGAGATGCTGATTATGCCGAAGAAGTAATGAATGTTGGAAAAATTAGATTTGGAGCTTCTTTTGTGCCAATCAATAATTTTATGCCTTTGAAGGAATATAATAAAATACTTAACAGTTGCAGTGTAGCTATTTTTAACAACTATAGGCAACAGGCAATAGGGAATACTATTACTTTGCTATGGATGGGTACAAAAGTATACTTGGACGAAAGAAACACCTTTTATCAATTTTTAAAACGACTAAAAATCCATATATTTTCAATAAATAAAGACTTGAACGAAAACAACCCTAAAGCTTTAGAATCATTAAACGAATCAGAAATTAAACACAATCGTAAAATACTTAGTCAAGAACTTGGTTCCAAGGTGTTATTGAACAAACTGCACGACCAAATTGAATTAATTTATAGCCAGGACTCAGAATAGGTTATGGATTTAAAGAAAGGGGCCACAAAAGGGTATAAATGGGCGTCGATTAATACTCTAATGCTTACCATTACGGCCGTACTAAAGATTTCTATTTTAACTAGGTATTTAAACAAAGAAGATTTTGGATTAATAGCCCTTGTTACCTTTTTTCTTGGGTTTATGAATTTATTCAATGATATGGGCCTAACCACTGCAATTCTGCATAAATTACACATCAGTAGAAAGGAATATGCTAGTCTTTATTGGCTAAACTTAGGGGTGAGTTTATTGCTTTATCTTATTTTAAGTTCTACATCTATATTAATTGCAGAATTTTATGATGAAATACTACTTAAAACACTTATTCCCTTAATGGGTGTAAGTGTTATATTTTCAGGAATAGGGCGACAATTTAGAACCATATTTCAAAAGGAATTAAAATTTAAAATCATTGCTTTAGTAGAAACTATTGCTGCAATTTTTTCATTATTAACAGCTACATTATTAGCAATTTCTGGATATGGTGTTTATTCCCTTGTATTTTCTGCCTTACTTCAACACCTCATATCCAATGTTATTTTTTTTATATACGGGTTGACTCAGAAAGGTTTATTATTTCATTTTCAATTTAAAGAAACTAAACCTTTTTTAAAGATAGGCAGCTATCAGGTTGGTAGTCAAATAATTAACTATTTTAATAAAGATTTAGATATAATTATTATAGGCAAAATTTTCGCTCCTGAAATTTTGGGAGGTTATAGCTTAGCAAAACAATTAGTATCTAGACCTGCACAAGTGTTAAATCAAATAATTTCAAATGTTGCATCGCCAACTTTAGCAAAGGTTCAGTTTGATTTAGCAAAGCTAAAAAATACTTTTTCGGAGATTTTCAACGGCTTTTTTTATGTAACATTATTTGCTTACATAGGTTTATTAGTCTTTGCTCCATTTGTGGTGTATATTTTTTACGGCAATGGTTATGAAAATATAGTATTATTGGTGCGAATATTAAGTGTTTATATGTTAGTACGATCCGTTGGGTCTCCTATTGGTAGTTTGATTATTGCAAAAGGAGAAACAAATTTGGAATTCAAATGGAACTTACTTACCCTACTAATATTACCGCTTTTTGTTATTATTGGCGCTCATTATAGTATCGAATGGGTATCAATCGCCATGACAATTGGTGTATTATTTCTTTTTATTCCTGGCTGGTGGTTTATGATTAACAAAATGTTGGGTATTTCTTTCAATGATTTTTTAGAAATGTATAGTTTTAGAAAATTTTATAGAAAAATATTGACTTTTATCAGAAAACAATAAATAACTAGATATTTTTGTAAATACCACAAGTATAGAAAATGGTTTTCAATTATTTTCTTAATAATTCACTTTTAATTTGTTAGTTAAAATCAATAAATAAGTTATTAATTTCGTCCATGTCAAAAAGACTAAAGTACATTCATCATATTGATTTTCTAAGAGCAATTGCCGTATTATTAGTAATTCTATTTCATCTTGATATTCAGTTATTCAAAGGGGGGTTTATTGGAGTTGATGTTTTTTTTGTAATAAGTGGGTTTTTAATCAGTAGAAATATAAAACATGAACTTCATACCTCAGGGGGGGTTGGTTTTAAGAATTTCTATATGGGAAGGGTCAGAAGGTTATTGCCAACACTTTTTCTGGTCATTTTTCTTACGTTTATATGTGGTTTCCTTTTATTACCGCCTTCCTTGTTCAGTGGCTTTGTAAAGTCAATGTTTTTTTCATCTTTTGCATCGTCGAATTTTTACTTTTTAAGCGAAACAAGCTACTTTGATGTTACTGCGAGCTTAAAACCACTATTGCATACATGGTCTCTTGGTATCGAAGAACAATTTTATTTGATTTTCCCCATGGCCTTTGTACTATTATTGAAGATTTTTAAGAAAAATTGGGCAATGCTGACCGTTTTAATTCTACTAATTATAGTGGGGCTAGTTTTGAATATCAGTGTATCCAGAGGATTTTTAAATGAGAGTTTAATTGCAAGCTTTATTTCAGGAAAGCAATTTTCTGAGAATATTTCGTCCATCCAATTCTTTTTATTGCCTTTTAGGGCTTTTGAATTTCTTTTAGGTGCCTTGATTATATTCCTTCCTTCGTTTGTCAATAAATTATCCGTTCTTAAAACATTGTTGAACCTATTGGGCCTGTTGCTAATTGTCCTTTCTGCAATTGTATTCGGAAAAGGAACATCTTACATGAGCACATTAAATATAATACCTTGTATAGGTGCTAGCCTATTTATCGCAAATGCCCCCAGTTTTAAGGTAGCTCACTTTTATGGGCTACCGGTATTTAAAATTTTAGGTAAAATAAGTTATACCCTGTACCTATTTCATTGGCCGATCATTGTCTTTTATAATTTTCTGAACGGAGACAAAACCAATATTTTGGAGAACTTATTATTAGTGGTTGTTATGGTTACAATATCCTATTTTGTGTACTATAAGTACGAAAATCCGTTGCGCATTAGAGACCCCAAACTACAGGTAATTTCAAATAACGGGCTAATCGGTATGCTATTACTTTGTTTAATCATTATATCGAACATAAAAGTAGATGTGGCCAATAATAATGGGTGGTTTTGGAGAGTGGACAAAAAAACGTTAAGCAACTTGAAAGCCTTTGAAAACCCTGTAGAATATAACACAAAGAACTGGGGTGCTGCCGGATATGGCGATTACGGACTTTAAAATACAGGTTCGGTGTCTAAGCCCGATATGATCTGGCTCGGTGACAGTCATGCAGGTCATTATAGTTATGGTCTTGATTCGGTAATGTCTAGAAAAAATAAGATAAATGTTTTTATGAGTTATGGAATTTCAACCTTGCACCTGCCGGGAACCTATCACAAAAAAATAGATTCTAACCTTACGAAAGACCATTTGAATAAAGTGCTCGGTCTGATCAAAAGAAATCCGCAGGCACTTGTTGTTTTAAGCCATTTTTGGAATGGTGAGATGTCTATGACCAAAGTAAAGAATGAAGAAACAAACACCTTAGAAGAATTGACTTTAGATGCAAAAGGCTATGAGAAAGTAGGTGATAAAATATTAAAATTTAGTAAAATGTTAGGTGATAGAAAGATACTAGTGGTCGGCGAATCTCCGTTTAAAAACAAAAATGACCTTAGTTATATAGATAATCTTTTAATTCCAAAATATATACCAGGACTTTCACCATCTTCAAGTTTTGAACCTTCTAGCCTTACGTTTAAGACCAATTCATCCTTCAAATCTTTTTTTTCCAGCCATAAGAATATTCAATTTATAGATCCTACTGAATCGTTATGTACAGATGGCCGCTGTTTAGAACAAGAAAATGGGGCAATATATTTTTCCGATAAAGATCATTTATCAAAATCGGGTTCCCTCAAAGTTGTTGAAAGTTTTGAGAATACCTTTTTGAAATCTATAAAAGAAGCCAAAGAGAGCAATTCAGTAGAAGAATTTTCTCAAATTTTTATTGAAATTGGCGAAACAGTTGATCATAAATCAGGAAAAATAGATTTTGAAGGATGGTACAATGCCGAACCAAGGCATAGATGGAGCTCTGGGGAAAGCACCTTGATTAAATTCTATTTCGACTCAACCAAGCCAATTAAGGGCGAATTACATTTCGATGTCGGTATTTGGAAAAATCAACAGGTTTCGTTTTATATGAACGATGTGCAAATAGGTAATGAGGAGCTGACCGGATGGAACAAAAAATTTATCGTGTTTTTCGACCCAAAACTATTAAATAAAGAAAAAAATAATCTTAAACTTGTGTTTTCAAATTCTGAATCGCCCAATGCGAAGGACCAAAGAATAATCGCCTTGGCATTTCGAAGCATGAGCATACAATAAGTATGGTTTCCCCTATTTTAATTTGAAATACGTCCACGGGCAATTTTATTAATTACATTTATTCCATGAAGAAATCTATTTTTTTTATAATGCCGAACTTAGGTGGCGGGGGTGGTGAAAGAATTATTTCTATTTTGTTGAATAATTTAGATAGAAGTGTATACCGACCACAACTTGTATTATTGAAAAAAAGTGATAGAAATTCTTTTTTAGAGGATTTAAAAAATGATGTCCCGATACATTATTTAGATGTCAAGACTAGAATAATGTTTTCTTTTCCTATTATCATCTATCGGCTTCTTAATCTTGTCAAAATTCATTCACCTGATATATTGTTTTTTGGCTCTGGGCAAATCAATGCTTTGCTTTCCCCTTTTCTTTTTTTATTTCCAAGGAATATTCGATTGGTGGCAAGGGAGTCTAATTTGCCCAGTATTTTTGAAAGATACTGGGTCATTAAGCTATTATATAGGTATTCATATTTAAATTACGATGTAATTATCGTTCAATCGAATGATATGCAGAATGATTTAAACCAACATTTTAAAATCCCTCTAAATAAACTAGTAAAAATTAATAACCCGGTCGACCACGCCTTTATTTCTAAACAATTGGAAGAGGGTACTGCCAATGCTATTTCTCCAAATAATATTCGCCTTTTAGCGGCAGGTAGGCTTACATCACAAAAAGGGTTTGATACCTTAATAGTTGAGTTGGCAAAACTAAAAGAGGTCCCTTTTAATTTGTATATCTTAGGTGACGGTGAAGATAAGGGTAAACTAGAAAAACTTTGTCAAGATAACCAGTTGGAAAATAAAGTACATTTTTTAGGTAATGTGGCTAATCCTTATGTATATATGAGAGATGTGGATGGATTAATATTAAGTTCTCGATATGAGGGTTTTCCGAATGTGCTTTTAGAATCAATAGCTTGTGGCACACCGGTTTTGGCCAATAATTGCCCAGGGGGAATAGACGAAATTGTGTTACCCTCCTTCAATGGTGAAATATTTTCCTTTGCAAAACATGATTTTACAGAAAAATTTCATCTTTTCATGAACACTGATTATAACAAAAATGAAATTAAACAGTATTCCAAAAAAAAATTTTCAATCCAGAAAAAAATAGTGGAATTTCAATCCATTTTATAATACTAGAACGGTTGAAATTAAAAACAGAACATATTTTTAAGTTGTTTCTATTGTTTTTGCCATTCACACAGGCATTGACGGTAAATATTTTTTTTCCGTTAAAAATTTCTGAAGTTTTGTTGGTACTCTTGATTTTTATTTTACTTCAGGCACGATTTAAGCGGGATTTTATAAACTCATTGAGTCGAATAAAGGTCTTATTCTTTTTCATGGCCTTGGTCACGATTTCATTTTTGGTAAACTTTTTTTGGAAGTATCCATATACCTTGAAAATTGTAGATTTTAGGGTAAGCCCCGAAATAGATAGCTTTCTTAGATTAGGGTATATTTATCTCAATATTTTAGGTTTTATCATTGGCTTGTATTACGTCGGTAAAAATCTTCAATTATTGAAATACTGGCTTTATGGAGCTATTGCTGCAGCTCTATATTCTTGGTATCTTGTTTTTTCTTCAGCCATTGGTATACCATACCTTAAATTATTCGGTATGGAAGAATACCCTCAAACCATAATGGGCATGGTGAGATCCGGAACCTTTAAAGAAGGAAATTTTTTTGGGCTTTACCTTATCTTATCTGGATCAATTGCATTTTATTTGAAAAGAAAAAAAATTGCTTGGTTCTTATTTTTAACTGTATTGACTACTTTTTCTACTATAAGCATCATTAGTGCAGTTGTTTTCATTTTAATTTATCTTAAAAATGTTTTTTTACGTCTTGCTAGCTTAAGAATTTTCATTATCAGTATTCCTTTTGTCATCATAGGAAGTATTTTATTAGTTAATAGTAAGTTCTACGAAAAGTACGTTGAACAAAAATTATTTACCCCAATGGCTACGCTGACCCCTGCCAATCTATCTAAAGTAGATCGCTATTTAACCGGCAAGATTGCTTTCGAAGCAGGATATGATAATCCTGTATTTGGGGTGGGACCTTTTAACTATGGTTTACATTATGACTATTATAATAATATCGATGATATTGTTGAAAATCAAACTGATTGGTCTCGCAATTATTTTAAAAGAAAAAACAAAAGAGCAATAACCAATAATGTATATCTAGAAGTTTGGGCCGAATATGGTGTCCTTGGGTTTATATTTTTTTGTTCGTTCTTGATAAGTACGCTTTGGCTTTCGATTAAAAACAGAAGTTTAGCGATTACCGCTGGCTTATTGGCTTTGTATATTTCGTTAAATGCATTTCCTTCATTTATTATGCTATTTTTATGGGTGTTTCTATGCGTACCTTACGCTCATTTTTACAATAAAAACGCACCTATTAAATAACCATATAATTGTTTGTGTCATTTATAAAACGAAATCTGATATTTGCTTTAGCGTTGCTGCCATTGCTTAACATAGCAATGACCAATGTTGCCTTGGCTCTTTTTGTTGTTGTAGGGATAGTATCTTTTGCAGAAAACAAAGAAAACCGAATAGGTTCTTTAAAGAACCTTTTTTTTGATTTATGTTGTTTGTCCATTCCAGTATTACTTGCAGTCATAGCCTTGATTTGGACTCAAGACCTTAAGACGGGTTGGTCATTTGTCGAAAGATCATTGCCATTTTTGGTGATACCCTTAGTTGTATTTTTAGGACGACCGATACAAAAGAAGCAACAGATTAACAAATTCCTTAAAATTTTCATCATTAGCGCTTTTGTTTTGGCCGTTATTGTATTAATAAATATTTTGGTGTGGTATGTTCTAGAAAGCCACATAATAGCCCATAAATCCTTTGAAGATTACGTTAGGGAAGGCGTGGGTAAAATACCTTTTTTTAATGAACATGCAATTTACCTGTCCCTATTATTGGGTTCTGCATTATTGTTCCTTTTTTATAACACTTTCGAAAAAATTTGGTTGAATGTTCTAGTTGTAATTGTATTAATAATGACCATGGTTCTTTTAAGTAGTAGAGGGCCTTTAATTGCTTTATTCATAGTGTTTATTGGTATGGTACTATTCAAAAAAAGAAATTTGAAATTTAAGGTCTTTACAATGGTTGGGTTTGTATTGTTTACGGTGATGATAATACTTTTTTCACCTTTAAAAAATCGAATGATTCAGTTAATTTCAACCAAACATCTATATCCTCAAGGTGAATATTTCAATTCGGTAAATCTTAGAGCGGCAATATTTACCTGTAGTTATAAAGTTGGACTAATCGAACCTATCTTCGGTCTAGGGCCAGGTGATGTTCAAAAGAATCTTAATGAATGTTATCAAAACAATTTCCGAACTACGGCATTCGATAAGGGAATATTCAACAGTCATAATCAATTGCTCTTTTATTGGGTCAGTTACGGTTTCGTCGGGCTTATTATATTTTTAGCGGTATATTTTTTATTTGTAAGAAAAGCGCTATCTCGTAAGCAACATTTATATTTGTCTTTTCTAATTTTTATGGCACTATGTTCATTGTCGGAAAATATATTAAATAGAAATACTGGAATAATGCTATTTAGCATTTTCAATTCCTTTTTCTATTTTTCAAACTATCTAAAGGAATGATTGTAATCAATGCTAGATTTTTAACTCAAACTATTACGGGTGTTCAGCGTTTTGCAATAGAAATATGTAGGTGCCTTCCTAATCATATAGCAGGCAATGACGTTATATTTGTTTGCCCTAAAGACAAGAAAATTAATCATCTTGCAAATAACAGAAAAGTAATAGAGGTAGGAAGTCTGTCAAACAACCTTTGGGAACAAATTGAATTACCACTTTTTCTGAAAAAAAATGGAAACCCCTTGTTAATTAATTTGGTAGGTATAGGGCCTATAGGATACAAAAATAAAATCATGGCGCTTTATGACCTTGCTTTTTATCATTATCCAGAATGGTTTTCGTTCACATTTCGTACTGCCTACAATTTTTTGGTTCCGATTAGTATTAAAAATGCAAAACTCATTATTACAGACAGTGAATATGTAAAAGCCGATATTCATCAAACGTATGGAGTCAACCAGAAAAATATAGACGTTATCTATGCCGCACCCTCCAAGAAGTTTAAAAATCTTCATTTGAAAAGGGAAAAAATTATTTTAACAGTTTCATCAATTGACCCTAGAAAAAATCTAGGTAGGGTTATTAAAGCCTTTCAATTGATAGAATCTGATTTTAAATTAGTAATCGTTGGTAAGAGTAATAATAGTTTTGCCAAAATGGATGTGGAGGGGAAATTAATTACATCCAAAGTGCAATTTACAGGTTATTTGACGGACGATGAGTTGATTCAACTTTATAATAAAGCTTCAATTTTTATATATGCCTCTTTGTTCGAAGGCTTTGGCATACCCCCTTTAGAGGCACAAGCGTGCGGTTGTAGTTGCATCGTATCGAATAGTACAAGTTTGCCTGAGGTTTATCAAAATTCTGTGACGTATTGTGATCCAAAGTCAATAGAATCAATAAAGGACGCTTTGAATCTTCTAGTTCATGATCAAGAAGAAAGGGAGAAAATACAAAAGTCAGGATTTGAAAACTTGAAAAGATTCAATTGGGAATCTTCAAGTAAGAAATTAGAACACATAATTACAAAAATGAGCAAATGAAAAAAGCATTAATACATGATTGGTATACGGTTTATGGAGGTGCAGAACGATGTGTTGAAAGCTTAACTAATATTTGGGGTGATTTTGATCATTTTTCCTTGATAGACGATTTGTCGATAGAAAATAGGAATATAATATTAAAAGGTAAGCAAACAACAAATTCATTTATTCAAAAATTACCTTTTGGGAAGAAAAAGTATAGAAGTTATCTACCACTTTTTCCTTTGGCCATTGAACAATTTGACCTAAGTGATTATGAAGTTGTAATTTCATCTTCTTCCTCAGTTGCAAAAGGTGTGTTAACGAGACCTGACCAGCTACATATTTCTTATGTGTATTCACCTGTACGATACGCTTGGGATCTTTATCATCAGTATTTAAGGGAATCAGGGCTTAATTCAGGTTTTAAAGGGGTGTTTGCGAAATATTTTTTACATAGGCTTCGACTATGGGATTATGCTACCGCAAATAGACCAAATCATTATATCGCTATTTCCAAATATGTAGCAGAACGTATTAAAAAAATATACAACAAAGAGTCTATAGTAATTTACCCTCCTGTTGATACTAAGTCTTTTACAATTACTGAAGACACGGGTGACTATTATATTACCTGTTCTAGAATGGTGCCCTATAAAAAAATAGATCTAATTGTAGAGGCATTTGCTATGACTAATAAAAAATTGATTGTTATAGGAGAAGGACCGGATTATAATAAGATAAAACAGCTTGCGACTGAAAATGTTCAATTGCTAGGTTTCCTAGAAAAGAATAGGGTTCTTAATTTAATTAAAAAGTCCAAAGCATTTATATTTGCAGCTGAAGAAGACTTTGGTATTGCCCCAATTGAAGCTCAAGCTGCTGGTGTACCTGTTATAGCTTTCGGTAAAGGTGGTATTTTAGAAACTGTAAAAGGTCAGTTTTCAAGCTCAGATAGTATTGATAAATCTTTCACAGGTGTTTTCTTTGAGCAGCAAACAACAAAATCTCTTTTGAAGGCAGTCGAATATTTTGAAAAAAATAATTCTATTTTCGACAAAGAAGTTATAAGGCAAAGTGCACAAAGATTTAGTGTTGAAAGATTTGAAAAAGAATTTCAACAAACTGTAGAAGAGCTATATAAAAACTGGAAAAGCAATAAGTAAAATATATGAAAAAAGCAATTATTACGGGAATTACGGGTCAAGATGCCGCTTACTTAGCAGAACTTTTATTAAATAAGGGCTATAAGGTATTTGGAACTTATAGAAGAACAAGTTCTACTAATTTTTGGAGAATTGAGGAGTTAGGTATTGAAAATAATGCTAATCTAATTTTATTAGAATACGATTTAATAGATTTATCAAGTGCTTATAGAATCATCTCAGAAGTTGAACCAGATGAAATTTATAACCTTGCGGCACAAAGTTTCGTAGGTGTCTCTTTTACACAGCCTATTGCAACTGCCCAAATTACGGGAATTGGAGCAATGAATCTACTGGAGGCCATTAGATCAATAAATCCAAAAATCAGATTTTATCAAGCTTCTACATCGGAAATGTTTGGAAAAGTACATGCGATTCCCCAAAATGAAGAAACTCCATTTCATCCAAGAAGTCCGTACGGTGTGGCTAAAGTATTTGCGCATTGGGCAACATTAAATTACCAAGAATCTTATGGTATTTTCGCAACTAGTGGAATTTTGTTTAATCATGAATCTCCATTGCGGGGCAAAGAATTCGTGACGCGAAAAATAACAGATACTGTTGCTAAAATCCATTTAGGAAAGCAAGATGTTTTAGAATTAGGAAACATGAACGCCAAGAGAGATTGGGGTTTTGCTAAGGAGTATGTTGACGGCATGTATAGAATGCTCCAGATTGATGAACCAGGTACATTTGTGCTTGCCACTAACAAAACCCAGACTGTAAGAGATTTCGTCTCCATGGCCTTTAAGGCTGTGGATATAGATATTAAGTGGAAAGGAAAAGAAGAGAGTGAATTAGGTGTAGATGACAAATCAGGTAAAACTCTTATACTGGTAAATCCAAAGTTTTACCGACCAGCAGAAGTTGATTTACTTATTGGAGATGCATCTAAAGCGAATGAAAAATTAAACTGGAAACCAAAGACTACATTGCAGGAGCTTTGCGAAATGATGGTAAGAAAGGACATTGAACGAAATGAAAATGGAGGAACATTCTAGAGGAAAGGTTTTAATTACGGGGATTAATGGTTTTACCGGTATACATTTAGAGTCACAGTTGATTCTATTAGGATATACTGTTTATGGCACCACGTTTTCCAAGACTATTCGTAAGAATCATTTTCAATGTGATATCCTAGACAAAAGGCAAATTAAGGATATTTTAGTTTCAACAAAACCAAATTATATTGTTCATTTAGCTGCCATATCCTATGTAGCAACCGAAAATGTAAGTTCTATATATGAAACAAATATTTTAGGCACGTTAAATCTACTGGAGAGTTTGGATGAGTTGGGTCTTGATGTAAAAAAGGTTTTATTGGCGAGTAGTGCAGCTGTATATGGCAATATTGAAGGTGAATTGTCTGAAGATATGTGCCCTAAACCAGTAAACCACTATGGAAATAGTAAGCTTTCAATGGAAAATATGGCTTCTAACTTTTTCGAAAAATTCAATATTATAATTGTTCGGCCGTTCAATTATACTGGAATAGGTCAGGATAAGAAATTTTTGATTCCGAAAATTGTAGATTATTTTAAAAGAAAATCAAAGGTTATACCTTTGGGGAATCTTCATACCTTTAGAGAATATAATGATGTTAATTCTTTTTGTTCCATTTATATTGAATTATTGAATTCAACATATTGTTCAGATGTTGTTAATGTATGTAGTGGGAGAAGTTATTCGATTGATAACATTATAAAGATGATGATCGATATATCAGGGCATTCTCTTAAAGTTGAGGTAAATCCTTTGTATGTAAGGAAAAATGAGATTAGTGAACTTAAAGGTTCAACTAGGAAGCTTTTTCAAATTTTAGGTCATCCAATAAATTATATAGACATGAAACAGACCCTTGCTAGCATGTTTAATAATTAGAAAGAATAATTCTATAACACAATCATGTTCTTTAAACAGGGTAGATATTCTGGCTTCATAACTCCCATATCATACGTACTTGATCTATTGGTAATTAACTTATTTACCAATTTTTTACCTATCAATTTTCAAAATCTATATTTATTTCATTTTTATATTTCAATAACATGGATTATCCTGTCATTCAAAAATGAATTTTATGTAATTCACCGGTATTCTAAGGCGGTAGTTCTACTTAGAAAACTGTTTACGCAATTCGTTTTCTTTTTTTTAATCTTATATGCTTACATCGGCTTTTTTAAACAACCATTAATGAGCAGATTGGCATTAGGTCAATATTTTATCCTTGTTTTTGTTGGAATCAGTTTTTTAAAGTTGTTAAACTTCTTTCTTCTCAACAAGTACAGAGAGCGTATAAAAGGGAATATTAGAAATGTTGTTGTAATAGGTAAAAGCAAGAAAGCAAATCAACTTATAGAAGTTTTTAATACAAGACGTGAATTTGGGTATCATTTTTCTTCTCAATTTTCACCTAGAGATAAGGATTTTGAGTTGTTAAATTGTTTCAGATACATTGTGAACAATAATATTGACGAAATATATTGTTCGGTTTCTGAATTGAAGAATGATGAGCTTTCAGCATTTATTAATTTTGCTGACAATAATTTAAAAACACTTAAATTCCTTCCGGACAATAAGAATATTTTTTCTAAAAAATTGAAATTTGAATATTATGATTACCTCCCAATCTTATCTTTACGAGATATACCATTGCATAATTCCCTTAATGCTATTTTAAAGCGATTGTTTGATATTGTTTTTTCACTTGTTGTAATTTTCGGAATATTAATTTGGCTAGTACCGTTATTGGCACTTTTAATCTCACTGGAATCTAAAGGGCCAGTTTTCTTTATTCAAAAAAGAACTGGATTTGATAATGATGAATTCCAGTGTTTTAAATTTCGTTCTATGGCAATGAACGATTCTTCTGATCATCAACAAGCAGGTAAAAATGATATGAGGGTTACCAAAATCGGCCGATTTATTCGTAAAACTAGCATAGATGAGTTACCCCAGTTTTACAATGTGCTGTTTGGTAATATGTCTGTGGTTGGGCCAAGACCACACATGTTAAAGCATACTGATGAATACGCAAATCGAGTGGACAAATACATGTTACGTCATTTCGTGAAACCAGGTATTACAGGATTGGCTCAAATAAGGGGATATAGAGGGGAAATAGAAAAAGATAGTGATATTCAAAATCGTATAAAGTTCGATATTTTTTATGTTGAAAATTGGTCTTTTTTCTTAGACTTAAAAATTATTGTTCAAACTGTTGTTAATGCCTTCAAGGGCGAGGAAAAGGCTTATTAAATTATTATGAAAAGAATATTAATAACAGGTGCAGCAGGATTTTTAGGCTCTCATTTATGTGATCGTTTTATTTCGGAAGGATTCTATGTAATTGGAATGGATAATTTAATTACTGGCGATTTAAATAATATTTCACATTTATTTCCTTTGTCGAATTTTGAATTTCATCATCATGATGTGACAAAATTTGTTCATGTTTCTGGCGAATTGGATTATATTCTTCATTTTGCTTCTCCTGCTAGTCCGATTGATTATTTAAAAATTCCTATTAAAACGCTCAAAGTGGGATCAGTTGGGACACTTAACTTATTAGGTTTGGCAAAAGAAAAAGGAGCAAGAATATTAGTGGCCTCTACGTCTGAAGTTTATGGCGACCCTTTAGTTCATCCGCAAAATGAAGAATATTTTGGTAATGTTAACCCAATAGGTCCTCGAGGTGTATATGATGAGGCTAAACGCTTCATGGAGTCGATTACAATGGCTTATCATAGGCATCATGGACTAGATACCCGGATCGTTCGTATTTTTAACACCTACGGATCTAGAATGCGTTTAAATGATGGGCGTGTGGTGCCTGCATTTATGGGTCAAGCCTTAAGAGGTGAAGATCTAACAGTTTTTGGTGATGGTTCTCAAAGTAGGTCATTCTGCTATATTGATGATCAAGTTGAAGGAATATACCGATTATTATTTAGTGATTATACAAACCCTGTAAATATTGGTAATCCTCATGAAACTACTATAAAAGAATTTGCTGAAGAGATTATTGCTCTTACAGGAACTAAACAGAAAGTTATTTATAAGCCTTTACCCCAAGATGACCCGACCCAACGTCAACCTGACATTACCAAAGCAAAAGAAATTTTAGGATGGGAGCCAAAAGTAAATCGTTCAGAGGGTTTAAAAATCGTATATGATTATTTTAAATCCTTGTCTAAAGAGGACCTTCAGAAAAAAGAACATAGAGACTTCTCCAGTAAATAGTTTAATTCTAATGCAAAGTTTATTTTTGCCAAAACCACAAGTATGAATATTTTAATCCTCGGATCAGGCGGTCGTGAACATACTTTTGCCTGGAAATTATCTCAAAGCAGTAAACTCTCTAAACTTTTCGTGGCTCCTGGTAATGCTGGAACGGCAGAAATAGCAATAAATGTACCAATAGGTGTAAATGATTTTGAGGCCATTAAAAAATTGGTATTAAAGGAGAATATTGAATTGGTTTTTGTTGGACCTGAAGATCCCTTGGTCAACGGTATTCATGATTTTTTCCTTAATGATAGTCAATTAAATAAAGTCGCAGTTATTGGTCCGGAAAAATTAGCCGCTACGCTCGAGGGTAGTAAGGAATTTGCAAAGGAATTTATGATGCGACATCAAATACCTACAGCACAGTATAAAAGTTTTACTTCAGATACCGTAAATCAAGGTTTTAAGTTTCTGGAAGAATTAAACCCGCCTTATGTTTTAAAGGCTGATGGACTTGCTGCAGGAAAAGGTGTGGTTATTCTAAATGATTTGAACGAAGCCAAGATAGAATTAAAAGCCATGCTTGTTGATAAGAAGTTTGGTTCGGCCAGTGCAACAGTGGTCATTGAAGAATTTTTAGACGGTATAGAATTAAGTGTTTTTGTTCTTACCGATGGCGATAGTTATAAAGTTTTGCCTACCGCTAAAGATTATAAAAGAATTGGCGAAGGAGATACCGGCCTTAATACTGGCGGCATGGGGGCCATTTCCCCTGTTCCATTCGCGAGTAAAGAGTTTATGGACAAGATAGAGAGCCGAATTGTAAAACCGACGGTAGAAGGGCTAAAAAGGGATAATATGCCGTATAAGGGTTTTATTTTTATAGGGTTGATTAAAGTTGGTGGAGATCCAAAGGTTATTGAATACAATGTTCGTATGGGTGATCCAGAAACTGAAGTTGTACTTCCTAGAATAAAAAATGATTTAGTAGAACTTTTACAAGCTGTGGCAAACGAAAAACTTTCCGAAGTGGAGTTGCAATTAGATGACCGTACTGCAACTACTGTAATGACAGTTTCTGGAGGATATCCTGGTGCTTATGAAAAAGAGAAAGAGATAAAAGGGATTGAATCTATCGAAGATTCATTGGTCTTTCATGCCGGTACAACTATAAAAAATGGTAAAGTAGTCACCAATGGAGGTAGAGTTTTGGCAATTACTTCTTTTGGATCAGATTTTAAATCGGCTCTTTCAAAATCTTACCACAATGTAGAGAAGCTTTCTTTTGAAGGAATGAATTATAGAAAAGACTTAGGCTTCGACTTATAAAGTTTTTAAAATACTTATCGGATTTCTTTTAGAAATCCGATAAGATTATAGTTTTGAATTTATAGGTAAGAGTGAGAAGTACTAGAAGTATCCTCTTCACCGCTATCATTATATTTCTTTAATTGAAGCATCCAATATATAAAAGCAGCTGAACCAATTAACATAAACATCCAGTTAAGAATATTGGAAATAGCCCAACTTTCTGCAAATCTAAATGGATCCATTGTGTATTTAAATATCACATTTACAAATAAATCCGCAATACCTTCAAAAAATGATTTCATCTTATTACTATATTTACTGACAAAAATATAAAAAGCTTAGATGATTTCAAGCATTTTTGAGAAAACAAAACCGATCAATTTCATTATTGTACTCGTTTTTTTGTTTCTTTTTTACTGGTCTGTCCAATTTTACCTTTTAGACTATACGTTTACTGACATTGAAATTGTACCATCGATTGTGGTACTAACCATTCTTTTGTTCAGTGTTTTTGTCGTGGATTTTGTGGTGAAAAGAAACAAATTAACAGGTTCAAACTCCTATGCAATCCTTTTTTTTACGCTGCTTTTTGTAGTTTTCCCAGAAACTTTGAGAGATAGTAATGCTGTTTTTACTAGTTTTTTTCTATTGCTTGCTATGAGACGATTATTGAGCATAAAGTCTCTTAAAAATATTAAACTTAAAATTTTTGATGCAGGTCTATGGATCTGTATTTCGAGTGTTTTTTATGAATGGGCTATTTTGTATCTTGTTTTGGTATTCGCTGCAATTTATATTTATGACCCTAAAAACATAAGAAATTGGTTGGTATTGCTATCAGTAGGTTTTTCTTTCTTCATGATTTTATATGGAATTTTAGTTTTAATAGATGAAACATCTTTTATGAAAACCCACTATGATTTTGCCATTAATTATGATGCGATTTTTCCTATTAAATGGTGGTCTAGCCTTAAGTTGTCACTGTATGCACTTTTAAATATGGTTCTTGCTTTTTCTACCTTCATATACTTAGGAAAAGCCGGTATGGGCAAAGTGATTATTATGCGCTTAATTGCACTGTCATTTATAATTGGTTTAGTCGTTAATTTTTTGGTTATATCTGATAATAAAAGTGCCATTTTAATCACCTTTTTTCCATCGGTAGTATTCATTGTCAATTATTTGGAATCTATTAAGAAACCCAAATTTTTAGAGCTAATATTGATAGCTAGTATTTTGGTTCCTGTTTTAGTTTTTGTAACTAAATTATAGTTAAAACTATAAACTATATCTTTGTAAAAAAGCTCATATGTTTAGCGAACTTGCATTTTCTATTTTCAATGAAAGTATTGAAAAATATCACCTTAAGGACGATGTATATCAGGTTTTTGAGAACCCATATTCTAAAGATGAAATTAAACATCTTCTTTATCGAAAAAACTGGATAGATACCGTTCAGTGGCATTATGAAGATATTATACGAAATCCTGAGATTGACCCACAAAAAGCTCTTGTTTTAAAACGTAAAATTGATGCGAGTAACCAAGACAGAACGGATTTGGTTGAATTTATAGACAGTTATTTTTTAAATAAATACCAATCGGTAGATGTTAAGCCTACAGCAACTATAAATACTGAAAGTCCAGCTTGGGCCATAGATCGTTTGTCAATTTTAGCATTAAAAATATATCATATGAACGAGGAAACTTATCGTTCTGATGCTTCTAATGACCATAAGCAAAAGTGTCAAACGAAGCTGAATATACTTTTAGAACAAAAGAAGGATCTTTCTTTGGCTATAGATCAATTATTGGCAGATATTGAAAATGGTAATAAGTATATGAAAGTATATAAGCAAATGAAAATGTATAATGATGAGGAACTAAACCCCATCTTACGTGGCAAATAATAACCCTGTACATATTTTGGTCATACGCCTTTCCGCTATGGGAGATGTTGCTATGACCGTCCCTGTTATTTTAGGTTTTTGTAAAAAATATCCATCGGTTAAGATTACGGTGTTGACCAAACCTTTTATGGCACCTATCTTTTCTGATATTGCAAATGTGTCTGTTTTTAATGCAGATGTAAAAGGAAAACATAAAGGAATAACGGGAATTTGGAGATTATACAAAGAGTTAGCACATCTTCAAATACATTTGGTTGCCGATTTACACCACGTTTTACGAAGTACGATATTAAAACAGTTTTTTAGGCTTAAGGCGATTCCATTTATTCAGATAGATAAAGGGAGGGCCGAAAAGAAAAAGCTAATAGATCCTAACAGAGTAAAATTAGAACCGTTAAAATCTACTTTCAAGCGTTATTTAGAGGTTTTTGAGAAGCTTGGGTATTCAATTTCTGTTGATGAAATGGTCGAAATGCCTAAAAAGTCATTTCCAAAGGACTTCATTCATTTAAAGGATAATAAAGAACAGGTACTTGTGGGGATTGCACCATTTGCAGCGTTTAAGGGGAAAATGTACCCATTGAACTTAATGAAAGAAGTTGTAAATGAGCTAAATAATACTAATAAGTATAAAATTGTATTATTTGGGGGTGGGCAGCAAGAAGTCGACATTCTTAATGCTTGGGATAGCCAGTTTAATAACGTATTTAATACAGCTGGTAAACTTTCGTTTTCGGCAGAACTAAGTTTAATTTCTAACCTTGAACTTATGTTAGCTATGGATAGCGGCAATGCTCATTTAGCTGCGATGTTTGGTGTGCCAACGGTTACATTATGGGGAGTAACCCATCCTTATGCCGGATTTTCCCCTTTCGGACAGTCTAAGGATAATGCGCTATTGGCGGATAGCGTGGAATATCCGTTGATTCCTACTTCTATCTACGGGAACAAATTCCCAGTGGGATATGAAAATGTAATGGGTACCATTAAGCCTAGCAAGGTTGTTCAAAAAATCATCAATATAATTAATAGTAATGTTTAACATACATTATTTTAAACTGTTACCGGTTTTGCCTCTATACTTTTGAAATATTGACGTAATTGTGTCATAAACCTATATTTTTTCGCACTTGGCGAAGATCCGGTCATTAAAGTTCGGACCCCAAAATAAGAACTCATTAAAAAAGTGGCAACAGCTTCACAATCTACATGGCGGTCTAAGTAACCATTAAACTTTCCTTTTTGTAATGCAGAAATCAGATTAACTTCCCAAACGGTAACAATGTTATTTAAGTGTTGCATGATCATGTCATTCTTACCATTGAATTCGGTAAGAAAATTACTTAGAATACAACCAAAATCCATTTCATTATGAACGGCAGTTTCCATGGCTTCATCAAAACAGTTAGTTATTAAATTAAGAGGGTTTTCATGACCTTCAATAGGCTCTATTAAACTACTATAGATCTTACGGGCAAGTAAGTTATGTATTATTTGCACAAAGAAATCTTCTTTAGAATCAAAATGATAATAGAAAGCTCCTTTAGACAATTCTAATTTTTTTAGAATATCATCTACACTCGTATTATAATATCCTTTAGCATAGAATAATTCTAATCCTGTTGTTTGCATTCGTTGCATGGTGGCCATGCGCTTTATACTCTTGTTCATAATATATAGATTTGGGTAAATCGGACCAATTGGTCTATATAAAGAACTTCCATATTGTAAAAAGCTTTAGTATTTATAGATGTAGATGTCCTAATTTTCGGTGAATGTACATTTTGTCGTTGAATGACAAGGATTGTAAACGGGGCTACAAACTAAGTGGTCGGTTTAAGTGTTCTTAAAAGAAGTTCTATTGCGAGGGAAATTATAGATAATTAATTATAAAACCGTTCTGTGTTCAGCACTGAACGGTTTTATTCTAATATCTCTTATAAACATAATAGCGGAAGAACTAGACAAGTAAAATATTGACCTAAAATTCATGCTTACGCTACAGTTCCTTGACAGCTACTACCTGCACCTGCCGTACAACCATAACAATGTTGTGAGATAATAATGTTTCTATCGTTTAATAATTCTTCGTTATAATCCTTAATATGTTTGACTTTGCTAGCAACTTTTAAATCTAACATTTGATTAAAGTCGCAATCATATAGCCATCCATCCCAACTGATTGAAATCGTATTGGTACACATTACATTTGCTACTGCTGTCGGATTGTAAGCTTCGACCAAAGCATACATGTAATCTTCATAATTTTCTGAGGCTATCAAATAATCTAAAAAACGTGCTATAGGTAAGTTTGTAATAGCGAACAAGCTATGAAATTGAATATCAAAATCTTCTTTAAGCGCTTTTTTGAAATCCTTTTCCATTGCTGCTTGATCTCCCGGTAAATAAGCTCCTGAAGGATTATACACCAAATCGAGTCTTAATTCGCTACCGGGCATACCGTAACCTCTTTCATTCAGTTCTTGTAACGCTCTAATCGATTTATCAAAAACACCGTCACCTCTTTGTTTGTCTGTTTTGCCTCTTGTATAATGAGGCATGGAAGATATTACGTGTACATTGTGTTTCTTGAAGAAATCTGGTAAGTCGTAATACTTTTTATTTGCACGGATGATGGTCAAATTAGAACGGACAATAAAATCTTTAATTCCTGCTTTGGCGGCCTCCTCAACAAACCATCTAAAATCTGGATTCATTTCTGGGGCACCACCCGTTAAATCTAAGGTATGGGCACCAGTATTTTTAATGACCTCTAAACATTGTTGCATGGTTTCTCTGGTCATAATTTCCTTACGATCAGGACCAGCATCTACATGGCAATGCTCACAAACCTGGTTACACATGTAACCTACATTTATTTGTAGGATTTCTAGCTTTTTAGGGCGTAAAGGAAAATGCCCTATTTGTGCAATCTTATCCTTGAAGTAAGGTAACTCGCCATCGGCAAAAATTCCGCCATTCAGTATTTCAAGCTGCTTGTTAGAAACTGCTAAATCGTTCCCTTTCGCTTTTAATGATTTTGTAGCCATTTTTTAGTTGTTCGTTC
This sequence comes from uncultured Maribacter sp., assembly GCF_963975365.1. Taxonomy (GTDB): domain Bacteria; phylum Bacteroidota; class Bacteroidia; order Flavobacteriales; family Flavobacteriaceae; genus Maribacter. Next base: position 94,652 of record NZ_CAXBGF010000004.1, read on the forward strand.
TTCGTTGTTCGTTGTTGGCATATTGTATAATGCTTCAAACGTTAATCTCACAACAATTAATTTCTCTTTCTTAATTACGGTTGTTTATGAAGAACATACTATTTGAATATTATTTATAAACAAGCTTTAATTTTAGTGTGTCGGTCGCTAAAGAGGGCTGCTACGAACAACCATCAACGAAACAACCAACAACAAAATTTACATTGACAATTTATTATACTTATTCATCATCTGTACGCCATGTACCAATGTGGCACCACTTTCAATAGCAGCACCAACATGAACAGCTTCCATCATTTCTTCTTTAGTTATTCCCTTCTGTAGTCCGTCTTTGGTATAGGCATCTATACAATATGGACATTTTACAACATGGGATACCGCTAAAGCTATTAATGACTTCTCTCTTGCACTTAGTGCACCTTCTTCGAAAACCTTACCATAATAATCGAAAAATTTGGTTCCAAGCTCTTCACTCCATTCTGTAATTTTGCCAAATTTTCTTAAATCTGCTGGGTCGTAATACGTATTTGCCATCTTTTTTTGAGTTTTAGGTTGTATTCTATTTTTTTGTTCATGGTTAAAATATATAGGGGTTCCCTGTCCCATTTTTTCAATTTCGGGGAGTATTTCCATATTGTCCCAAATACCTGAAATTAGTGTGTCACCGTATGCTTCAGGCAAATGGTTTTTGTACATCAATTTTTGTGCAGTTTCTACATCGTATTCAAAGGAATGATGAGTGTAGGATACTTGACCATCTACGATATCGAGAATCATATACCAAACCCTAGCCGTACCATCATTTGCCGGCATACCTATAACACCTGGGTTTAACCAAAGCTTATCATTGAAGGTCTGATGAAAGGGCAAACCACAATGACCTGCAATTATGATATCACTTTTAGTTTCTATAAAGCTGTGTTCTTTACTTTCTGTCGCGTTTGATGCAAATATGAATTCTGAGGTATTCCCATAATTTCCATGGACAACTGTAACTTTTTTGCCACCATAATCAAAACTGATGTACTCCGGAATTTCCTTCATCCAATCTAATGATTGCTGCGACAAATGACCTTTAGTGTACGGAAACCACATTTTGGAAAAATCGTCACATCTACTACCACTTTTAAAATCGCAGCCACAGTCTTCACTATCATTTGCCAGTTGTAGCTCAACATTACCGGCAATACTTAGCGCACCCCATTTTTGGAAAAGTTGAACCGTTTCTTCTGGTTGTGCACAATAGCCTGTAATATCGCCTGTACAAATACAATTCTCTGGTTTAATATCTTCTTCATTGGCAATAGAAATCAATTTTTCTAACGCCTGTAGATTGCTATATACACCGCCAAAAAGCAACAGCTTTCCACTTTTTGTGCCAATATGTTTTATTTCTTTATCCATGTTGGTATTATATATACAAGTAGGCAACAAACAATGCCCCAAAAATTAATCCAAAGTAAATCGGCATACTTTCCTGTCGTAAAAATGAGTGCTTGTGGAAACCAATTGAAAATCAAAAGGAAACCAAAGAATAATCCACTAAACACACTTAAATGAAAACTTATTTTGGGAGCCTTCCCTCTCCAAAAAAGAAAAACAGGGGTCAAGCCAATAACCATAGTACCACTAATAGTTGTCGCCGAAAGTATTTCTGCATTTAAGAACACGGGAATTGTACCTAAAATTGCAATTATGACCATTGACCATCTGCCAAATTTAAGGGACTTTCCAAATTTTAAATCCATCGCCACTAATTTTGAAAAGGATGAAAATGTAGAATCTAATGTAGATGCAGCAGAAGTTATCATTATGAAATTAATGACCAACAAGATAATAATACCAAAAGCTTTGCCCACTTCTACAGCAGCCTGCCCTTGCATACCTTGTGATAGTGCATAAACACCAATGACACTAAACAGGACTATGCATATTGCACCTAAAATACTAGCCCATAGAAAACTTTTTAATGTGATTTTAGGACTACTAATAAATCCGCGATCTGTTAAAACAGGATCATGAAAAGGATAACTGAAGGATTGTAATAATGCCGCAAATAGTAAATTCAATCCCGTTTCGAAAGACCATATTCCAGAATTTACTACCTCTTTAACAGTTGTTGATGTTGTATTCCCAAAAATAGTGAACAATATTACCGCTAAAAGAATAGAAAAGAGTCCCATTTGGATAACATCGGTAACTATAGAACTACTCATGCCTCCTTTTAAGACATAAGCCAATGTCAACCCTGTAAATACTAAAATGGACCAATAATACGAAGATGTGCCTGCAGGTCCAAAATAGGAACCAATGACCATGGTATTACTCCATACCTCGTTAAATAAACGAATGGCAATCAATATAGAAAATATTGTAACAGCAGATTTTCCGAATTTACTCGATAAAAAATGGTGAATGCTTCTATATTTCCCATGTAATCGCATTCTGTATATAACCAAACCAGCTACGGCAAAAGAAAGATAATATCCGGCATACGCAACGCCACCAACAATCCCAAAGTCCAAACCTAAATTTGCGGCGTTCGTAATACTCTTGGCAAATATCCATGAGATGATCAAACTGCCCATTAGCATAAATGTGTTGGGCGCTTTCTTTTTTTGAACTGCCTTATAAAACTGATTTGTGTCTTTTGCCCATGGCGAAAGTATGAACAGCACCAAACTTGATGCTATAATTAAACTCCATTGCCAAATTTTTACTTCAGTCATTTAATTTATTAATTACTATAATTCAAGGTATCCTGCCGTGCTCGACCGTACCGAAGAAATAATTTCCTAACTATTTATCCCACCAAACTGGAACATTTATGCTATTGCCATCTGTTTTACTTGCGGCAGCTACATAATTGACACTATTCAAAGCTTCTTCTTCAGAAGGATAGGGCATACGAATAGGAATTAAATTGTTGTTTAAGCTCGCAGAAATTGTTTTCAATTGTGGAAAACCGGTTCTTCTGTATTCTACCCAACCTTCATATCCATTTATCATATTGGAAATCCATTTTTGGGTAATGATATTTTCTAATGCATTACCATTACTTAAAGCACCTTCTGCGCTTAAATAAGTTTCGGGTATTTCTACTTGCCAATACGCAAATGCTTGTGTTACCCCTGTATTGTATAGTGTTTCGGTATCACCAGTTATCAAGCCTTTTTGAGCTGCTTCAGCCAATAAGAAATGAGTTTCCATACTGGTCATGAAATTAGCGTCTAAAAGCCCTGTATTTTCTCTAAAAATGGCACCTAATAATGAATAATCTGCCACGGAAACACCTGTTGAGGCATCAATACCGTTTAAGAGTCCGTTGAATTCATTAGTGGTGGTATTGCCTAACGGTCGATATAATCGTTCAATTCGCGGATCATTTAGATCGGTCAATATTTCATCCATCGTTTCAGATAATACGTAATTATTAAAATCTCCTATTCGAAGTCTGGCCAGTCTAAAATTATTAGGTTCACCATCCGTAAAATTGAAAATAGCATTTTCCGTATTTTCATCTATAAAATTACCATCGGTTACAATGGTCTGTAATTGTGTAGCAACATCAACTTTCGCTGAAATACGCATTAGATATTTTATTTTTAGGGAATTGGCAAAACGTATCCATCCCGCTAAATCACCATTAAATAAAATATCGCCTTCTAGCGAAATAGTGCCCATGTAACTTTCTATTGCGGCTATGCCTTTATCAAGATTATCAAGTATGCCACCAGCATCCATATAAATAGATTCTTGTGTGTCATAAATTGGCGTTACTGTTGTCGCATCTCCTTTAAAGGCTTCTGAATAGGGTACATCTCCGAATAAATCTGTTAAACCTGCCGCCATATAAGCTTTCATAATTCTTGCAGGACCTTCATACACCGTAAAAGCCGGGTTCTCTTGTGAGAGATTCAATATAATTTCATTGTCCCGAAGGTTTTTATAGAAAATTGGCCATGGATTACCCCCTAATTGTGGAGATTTGAGGTTGTGCCTATCGAACAGGTTAAAATCGAGCGCGGTACTATATTGCCCTAATAAATTCCCTGCGGTAAAACCCTCGTATGACATTTGCTCGCCATAATCATAAATGACTTGTCTTAGCAATAGGCTTGGTTGCACGGTTACTGGTGCATTTGAATTTGTATTTATTTCCTCAAAATCATTTGTACAGCTAAGGACAAACAATACGGTTAGAATGCTATATATATGTTTCATTGTGTTCTTCTTAAAAATTAAACCCGGCTTTAAACCCGATACTTCTTGTTGTAGCATACGACATGTCTTCAACCCCGCTGATAAAGCCTTTACCTTGAACTGCTAATTGTTCTGGGTCGAAATGCGGATTTTCAGTGATTGCAAATAGGTTTTTACCTATTAGGGATAATTTCAAAGTAGCATCTTGATTGAAAATGCTGAGGTTGTTGAACGTATAGCCAATTGATAATTGTCGCAGTTTTAGAAAAGAAGCATCATACGTGTTGTTCTCTTCATGGTTTCGGTCATAAAATTGGCGGTAATAACTTTCTACCGTAACAGCTACGGTATTTGGGGTATACACTGGAATTGCTTCTGTACCGGTATTTACGACACCTTCAGGTACTATACCAGATTCTGGTCTAAACGCTGTTTCTGCCAATTGGCCACCAACATTACCTAATGCCTTTGTTCTAGAAACAATAATACCGCCTTGTCGCCAATCGAAAAGGAAACCTAAATTCCAATTTTTGTAGTTAAACTCGTTGTTGAAACCCAACATAAAATCTGGATTGTAATTCCCTAATTTTTGAAGGTCATTATTAGGGATATATCGCCCTTCTTCGGTTAAGATAAAATCACCATTTTCGTTTTTAAGGTATCCGGTACCATAGATATCACCAACGCGTCCACCTTCTTCAACCTGAAAAAATACCGTTTGGTTTTGACTATCGTAAATTCTGGAATATGCCAATGTTAATCGACCATCTTCTTGTGGTAAGCTTTCTACGGTAGACCTGTTTGTGCTAAAATTTAAGGTACTGTTCCATTTTAAGTTTTGACTTAGTACAGGTGAAATACCCAAAATAACTTCTAATCCTTTTGAGCGAACTTCCCCGCCATTAACTACTTGTTGTGTATAACCAGAAGATATACCTATCGGTAATGAAATTATCTGGTCTTTGGTCAAGGCATTATAATACGATACATCAAACCGTAATTGATCTCCGAACAATCGAATATCAGCGCCTACTTCAATAGATGAGGTACGTTCTGGTTGTAAATCAGGATTAGCAATAATATCTGAATTACTAAAAGTAGGTTGACCATTATAAGGTGTTTGTGCTACAAAAGCACCGGTGGTCTGATACGGATTGGTGTCATTACCAACTTGTGCCCAACTGGCTCTTAGTTTTGCAAATGATATAGCTTTTGGTAAATCAATAACTTCAGATAATATAAAACTACTTGATACCGATGGATAAAAGAATGAGGTATTACCAACAGAAAATGGTGTTGCCAATGCGCTAGACCAATCGTTGCGTCCTGTGATATCCAAGAAGAGAAAATCTTTATACCCGAATTTCGCTAAACCGTAAAAACTATTAATGCGTTTGTTCGATTCAAATTCAAATACTTCAATTGGTGACGCTGCGTTCGATAATCTGAAAATACCCGGTTGTGCTAAACTTGTAGTTTGTGACTGCGAGGTAAATGCTTTTTGGTCCAATCTATTTCCACCAAGGGAAACATTAACCTTAATATTATTGAACTGATTGGTATAATTTAATAGAAAGTCGGTATTTATTTCCCTAAAGAAAACATCATGTTCCGCGTAACCACCATTTTTAAAACGATTAGAACTGTATGCCCTGCGTAATTGGCGTAGCTCGCTAGAATAATCCATACCGGTTCTAACAGATGCTGTTATATGGTCATTAATGTTATAAGTAGCAGAGATATTTCCAAATACCCTATCCCTATTAAAATGGTTTCGGTTTTCATAAAGAATGAAATATGGATTATCAAAATAAGTGTAGTTAAAGGAGTATTGTTGCACACCTTCTAAACCTGGTTGCCAATAGTTTTTAAGATTATTGATATTTAAGGAACGAGGCCCCCACGCTACCAATGAATAATTGACATTTTCAGAACCATATCCGTTAGATGGACGATTATCACTTTTTGAATTTATATAACTGATGGATGAATTTATCTGTAGTTTATCAATGGGCTTAAAATTTAGGCGAGTTCCAATGGTTTGTCGGTCTAAATTCACACCAGGAATTATAGATTCGCTACGTAAATTGGTAAATGAAAGGCGAAAGTTTCCTTTATTAAACCCTGATGCTATTGAAATGTTATTGATTAAGGTTGTTCCGGTTTCATAAAAATTTTTCAGGTTATCAGGGTTTGACCTAAACTCTGTTGGAGTAATGGGAATACCACTATATAGTGCCGTATCTCCCCCACGTACAACAGTTTCATCCGATAATGAAACCGGACTATCATACTGTGGAACTAAGTTGCCAACATCTAAACGAGGACCCCAACTATACGTGATTAAATCATTTGTTCCTCCGCCTAATCCGTCAACAAAGGCAAAAGCGCCGGCATTACCCTGTCCGTATTCATTTTGAAATTCAGGTAGTTTAAAAGCTGAATCCAAAAAAAAGCTGGTGTTATAGCTAATTCCTAATCCTTTGGTGTCTTTTCCACTTTTCGTTTCTATAATAATAACGCCATTAGAAGCTCTTGCACCATATAATGCAGCGGCACTTGGTCCTTTTAATACGGATACTTCTGCAATATCATCAGGATTAACTTCCATAGCTCCGTTTCCAAAATCAATCTCCTGAAAACCTGCTGCGGCCTCATTGGTAAAATTGAAAACTGAATTATTATTGATGGGTACACCATCAACTACGAATAAAGGGTTGTTGTTAGAAAACGATGCCTCGCCTCTAATAGTAATTTTAGAAGAAGAACCTACTCCTGTAGCACCTTGATTAATAGTAACTCCCGCTAATTTACCAGATAAATTATCTAAAAAATTTACTGACTTTACCTCGGTAATCCCTTTAGTATCTAAGCTTTGTACGACATACCCCAATTCTTTAGTTTCTCTTTTAAGTCCTAACGCGGTTAATACGACTTCATCAAGTACCTCTGTCGATTCTTCAAGGGTAATGTTTATACTTCGATTATTATTTATAGGAACTATAATGGTTTGATATCCTAAAACTGAAAATTCTAGTGAGCCGAATAGGTTAGGGATGTTTAAAGAATAAACTCCTGCATCATTGGTTATAGTTCCGGTTGAGGTACCCGAAAGTATAATATTAACGTACGGAATAGTATTTCCTTCGGTATCTGTAACAATACCAGTGATTTTTTCTTGAGCATTGACTATAGTTATCATAAACATAGTCAACACCATAAAAATGTGTTTCATAAATAGCTTTTGAACTGAGTTTTACATTTACCCAACATTGGGTAGGGTGGGCACTAGACAAATGAAATCTCAGGAGAGCCTTTATTATAAAAGCATTTGTTAGAAAACAGATTTGCGGAGTTATTCCTTTTATGAAAAAGCCTAATTTTTACTCTTAAAAGGCCTATGATCAAAAGTAGTATGGAAGTAGAAAGCGTTTTTGAAAAAAGCAATAAAGACCGTAAATCTTTTTCATTATCTACATCTTGTAGAACGGGTAGTTTTATTAATTCAGAAGATTCAGATTGTAGCCATGTAGAAATTTGACTATATAAACTATAACGCTGCCATGGTAACTTTTTGAAATTTGAAACATCAAAATTATTTTTTTGTAAACCAAGCAAATAAAATCCGCCATCAACAGAAGGGCCAATTATGGTTTTACCTAATGCCAATTGTTTCGCGGTATTTTTAAGATGTTGTGTCTTTAAATGGGGAGTATCATTACCAATAGTGATGATATTGTTAAACCCTCGGTCAAATACTGCAGCTATAGCGTTGGTAAATCGCTCACCAAAATTTGAACCAACTTGGTCTTTATCTGAAATATGAAATGTAGGTAATCCTGTATCCTTTGCTTTTCGAAGAGTGCTTTGAGTCAGCTTATCGAATAATTGTTCACTATTGGGAATAGACTTATGTACCAACTCTTCCTTAGCGGAATTGGCAAATACCAAAATTGCTGTTTTATGCAGTGAATTCAATTAAAATTTTCTTTCTCGTTAATAAACTTACGTAAAAATATAGTAAAGGTTTTCTTAGTGTAAATAAATATCAAAATTTAAGTATCCGAAACTTCTTACTTTAAGTCAAAATGTCAGTTTTAGACTAATCAGTCGGTTTTTAAGGTTCAAAATGTGATATTAAACAGAAGTTTAAGGTTTAAACTAACACATATATCTGTCCATAAGTACCTTTTTAGCTAATTTTCCGTCGAAATTCTTAGGTTACAGACTGGTTAGTCTAAAAAAATCCTTAAAATTTCACCCAATTTTAAAAAATTATTAGCATTTGCATATCTAGCAGTGGCATAGCTATTGCGATTAGGCCTCTAGAAGAATTTAAAAAATATATTAATTATGAAATCATACACAAATACCAAAAGCGCTTGGAAGGTTTATCTCTTCTCAGCGATTATAGCCCTATTAGTGAGTTTTGGGGTTATTGAATTTAACAAACAAACGACAAAAGAGGATGTTGGAGTTACGGTTGTTGATTCGGTTCGTGGTAGTCATGTTCTCTATACTGCCGACAATGAAGGAAATATAAAGCCATTAGATTTTACTGAAACATCTGAAAAAGTTTTAGATGCGGTTGTACATATTAAATCAACGCAAACAGGTTCGTCTTACGGAGACCATGGTACTCGTGAATTACCAGACCCTTTTAAAGAATTTTTTGGAGATATGTTTAAAGGGCAGGCTCCAGAAGGAATGCAATCACGGCCTAGAGTTGGCACAGGTTCAGGTGTCATTATTAATGATAAAGGGTATATCGTGACCAATAATCATGTTATAGCAAATGCAGATGAAGTTGAAGTAACGCTTTATAATAACCAGTCTTATAAAGCAACGGTTATAGGTACAGATCCAACAACAGATTTAGCCTTATTACAGATCAATGCAGATAATCTAAAAACGATGGCATTGGTAAATTCGGATGACGTTGAGGTAGGTGAGTGGGTATTGGCAGTGGGTAATCCTCTAGGTTTAAACTCTACGGTTACGGCTGGTATCGTTAGTGCAAAGGCAAGAAGTATTCGCATTAATACCGATAAGTTTGCTGTTGAAAGTTTTATACAGACCGATGCTGCCATCAATCCTGGTAATAGCGGCGGTGCTTTAGTAAATCTTGATGGTAATTTGGTAGGAATAAATACTGCTATTGCCAGTACAACGGGTACATATACGGGTTATGGTTTTGCCGTACCTAGTAATATCGTCACTAAGGTGGTCGAAGACCTTTTGAAATATGGGAATGTACAACGTGGTATGTTGGGAGTTACGATTAGAACAATGGACGGGAACTTGGCCAAAGAGAAAGATGTGTCATTTACCCAAGGCGTTTGGGTTGAACATGTGGGCGAAGATAGTGGTGCAGATATGGCAGGAATTGAATCTGGTGACATTATTGTCAGCGTAAACGGGAAAGAAACAGGTACTTCACCAAGACTTCAAGAAATCATTGCAGGAAAAAGACCTGGTGACAAAGTTGCCATCGTTATTAATAGGAACGGTAAGGAAAAAGAGCTAGAGGTTGAACTTAAAAATTCTGAGGGTGGTACCAGTATCATTAAAAAGGAAGAGAAAGAAGTTTTTAACCTTTTAGGTGCTGATTTTGAAAATTTGAACAAAGAGGTAGCTAAGAAATTCCGGTTAGAAGGCGGTGTTCAAGTGACAAAACTATATCCTGGGAAAATAAAAAAGGAAACCCAAATGCGTGAAGGTTTTATCATTACACATATAGATGGTGAACGCGTTAAAAATATTGATGATCTAGCTGATATTCTTGAGGGAAAAAATGGTGGAGTTATGTTAGAAGGTATCTATGAAGATGGTAGTAAACATTATTATGCCTTCGGGTTGGCTTCATAGTCCACTATAATACCTAATTTTATGCCAAGCGGATAATAGTATTCGCTAGGCATTTTTTTTGAAATCAATTCTAGATAGATGCATACACGTTCAAAATCCATAGGTTTAGTGCTTTCAGGTGGTGGAGTACGTGGCATGGCGCATATAGGGGTTATAAAAGCCATGCAAGAGTTTGGTCTTGAAGCAACCGTTGTCGCAGGTAGTAGTGTGGGTGCTTTAGTAGGGGCATTGTATTCAGCCGATAAGCCAGTTGAAGACATGCTTCATTTCTTTAAGGATACACCCTTGTTCAAATATAATTATTTTGCTGTAGCTAAACCAGGCCTTATTAATACCGAACGTTTTATTGGAGCATTTCAAGAATATTTTCCTGAGGACAATTTTTCCGCTTTAAAGAAAGACTTACATGTTGTGGCTACGAATTTAGAAGAAGGTGAAGAAATTTTTATAAATAAAGGGGAACTTATACTTCCACTTCTAGCCTCTGCAGCATTGCCTCCAGTTTTTAGTCCAGTAGAATATAATGGAGCATTACATGCAGATGGGGGAATAATGAACAATTTTCCATCAGAACCAATTTTAAGTAGGGTCGAGTATGTAATTGGTAGTAACGTTTCCTTAGTTTCTAAATTACAGAAAAAACACCTTAATAATTCCTTTCAATTAACCGGCAGAGTAACGGGACTAATGATTTATGCCATCAATAGAGAAAAAATCAATAATTGTAACTTGATTATTGAGCCCCAAGAATTGGAAAACATAGGTATTTTGGACCGCAGAGGCATAGAAAAGGCCTATGCCATTGGGTACGAAACAGCAGTTAGAACATTTGAAAAAGTTCCATAAAATTAATAAGGCACTATTTAAGTTCTAAAACAGACAAATTACCAAAACTATTAATCTTCTATATGTGTCAATTTATACATCGTCATAATCAACCTTAATGGTAGGTGTGGTTGGGTGTGCTTGACAAGTTAGAATAAATCCTTCTGCAATTTCCTTATCCGTCAGAATCTGGTTCATGACCATTTCTGCTTTTCCTTCGGTTACTTTGGCAATACAACTGCTACATACACCACCTTGGCAAGAATAGGGAGCATCAATATTTTCTTTTAAAACAGCATCTAATACCAAGGTCTTTTTGTCCATGGTAAATTGAAATTCCTCATCATCTAGAACCACGGTAATGGCAGTTGACCCTTCCGCTTGAATAGGCAATTCTTCTTTGATTTCGGTTGTGGTGAACAATTCAAAGAGAATCTTATCCTTATCGATACCATTGTCTAATAGAGTGTCTTGCACTGTGTTAATCATAGCTTCTGGACCACAGAGATAGTAGGTGTCAAAATCAACGTCTTTATGTTTATTCTTTAAAGCATAATTAACGGTTGAGGTATCGATACGACCAAATAACGCCTTGTCTTCTCGGGTTTGACTATTGGTAAAATAAACAAAAAACCGATTGGAATATTCTAGTTCCAGTTTCACTAAATCGGTATAGAACATAGTCTCTTCATATGACTTATTACCGTAAACAAGTACGAATTGATTTTTAGGATTACTATCTAAAGCAGATTTTACGATACTCATTATTGGAGTAATACCACTACCAGCAACAAAGGCAGCAATGTTTTGGACATCTTTCGAGGGTTTGAAAACGAAACGCCCTTCGGGCTCCATTACTTCAAGTATATCACCTACTTGTAATTTATTATTTGCGTAGTTCGAAAATCCTCCGTTATCCACTTTTTTAATACCAATGGTAATACCATCTTTTTCAGGTGAGGAACTAATAGAATATGCTCTCCTTAATTCTTTACCCTTTATTTCTTTTTTGATGGTAATATATTGACCGGCCGTAAATGCAAAGCTCTGTGCCAAATCTTTTGGGATAGCGAAAGTTACCGCTACAGAAGTTGGCGTTAATTTTTTAATATTCTTTACCGTTAGTGGGTGAAAATGCGACATATGATCGTTTCTTTAAATCGAATTGCAAAATTAAGCATGCTTTTGCGATATCATATGACATTTGTCAAAAAAGTCTAACTTTTTGTAACAAATTCAAGATATTTCTTACCAATACCCTGAAGATAAAAATCAACCAAATGTTCAAACAGTTTACTTCATTACAATGGAAATCATTCTTTAGGTCTTCCAATCTTGGCAAAAGCTTGGGCATAAAAATTTTGATGGGATTTTTCGGAGTTTATATGTTGCTTTCACTTGCGGTAACTGGTGGCGGAATGTACTTTATATTAAAGAAGATATTTCCAGATCAGAGCCCTATGTGGAGTATTAGTCAATATTTCATCTACTGGATTTTAATTGAATTATTCCTTCGTTATTTTATGCAGAAACTACCGGTTATGGATATAAAACCATTCTTGACCACACCAGTTAAGAAAAGTACCATTGCCCATTATATTTTGGGTAGATCAGCTGCTTCAATTTATAATTTACTGACGTTATTTTTTGTCGTTCCTTTCGCAATAGTACTCTTGTTTAATGATTACCCTGTACTTAATGTATTATTATGGGTGGTTGCAGTCATGGCCATTGTTCTTTGTATTAACTATGTTAATCTATTGATCAATAAAAATGAAAAGCTTCTGATTGGTATCGCCAGTATTCTTGTAATAGGATATGGTCTAGATTACTTTGATGTTTTTTCGGTAAAAGAATTGTTCGCTCCTGTCTTTCATGCACTGTATGTTTATCCGCTAACAGTTTTGATTCCAATTGCTTTGGCAGTAGGTATCTATTATGTGAATTATCAGTTTTTAAAAGACAAAATTTATTTGGATGCCACCTTAAAGGCGAAAAGTGTAGCGGCCAATACCTCAGATTTGGCCTGGACAAAGCGGTTTGGAGAAATGGGCTCGTTCTTACAGCTGGATCTAAAAATGATTTGGCGTAACAAAAGAACAAAGTCACAAGTCTTTATTTCGCTTCTGTTTGTTTTTTATGGTTTGGTATTTTATACGGTTGAGGTTTATAGTAGCATGATGCCTATGAAAGCCTTTGTCGGCATTTTTATGACAGGTATTTTCTTAAGTAATTTCGGTCAGTTTATTCCTGCCTGGGATAGTAGCTACTACAGTATGATGATGTCTCAGAATATTCCCATGCGTAAGTACCTCGAGTCAAAAGTAATCTTGATAACGGTTAGTATAGTATTTATGTTTCTGTTGACTATACCCTACGTATACTTTGGTTGGGAGGCATTGGCCATTAATTTTGGGTGTGCACTGTATAATTTGGGAGTAAATATACCGGTCATTTTATATTTCGGGTCTTTCAATAAAAAACGAATCGAATTAGATCAGAGTCCGTTTGGGAATATGCAAGGAACGAGCGCTACACAATTTCTAATTATGCTGCCTGTTTTGGTAGTTCCGATTGTACTATTCTCCATATTTTATTACGTGTTTAACTTACAAGTAGCGGTAATTGTACTTTCTGTCTTAGGGGCTTTAGGTTTTGCGATGAAGAATTACTTGTTGAACTTAATTACAGAACAATACAAAAGAAAAAAATACGGAATGATTGCCGGCTTCAAAGAAAAAGCAAGTTAATAGTGCAGTACGAGTTCTTTTTATAATTACAAATTCGAATATTCAGATATGATCACAATAGAAAATTTATCAAAAAAATACGGTTCACAAATAGTTTTAAATATTGGAGAATTATCAATCCCTACGGGGCAAAGTTTTGGTTTAGTAGGTAATAATGGTGCGGGCAAGACAACTCTTTTTAGTTTGTTGCTAGATTTAATTCAGCCTACAACGGGTCATATCGTTAATAATGATGTTCAAGTGAACACTAGTGAAGAGTGGAAACCGTTTACTTCCTCTTTTATTGACGAAACTTTTTTAATAGGGTATTTGACCCCCGAAGAGTATTTCTACTTTATCGGTGACTTACGCGGTCAGAACAAAGCAGATGTGGATGCTTTATTGGCTTCTTATCAAGATTTTTTTCATGGTGAGATTTTAGGGCAGAAAAAGTACCTAAGAGATTTATCCAAAGGAAATCAGAAAAAGGCAGGTATTGTAGCTTCTTTTATTGGTAATCCGAAAGTGGTTATTTTAGATGAACCTTTCGCCAATTTAGATCCAACTACCCAGATACGTTTAAAGCAAATCATCAAAGAACTAGCAGAAAAGAAAGATGTTACGGTATTGGTTTCTAGCCACGACCTAATTCATGTTACCGAAGTATGTGAACGTATTGTAGTTTTAAATAAGGGTGAAGTAGTGAAGGACATTCAAACATCGACCGAAACATTAAAAGAATTAGAGGTCTTCTTTGCTGGATAGCGACATTGAATGGTAAAATTTCAGTGTAGTTCATCAACAAATCACTTTTTTGTTCAAAAAATCAAGAAACCGACCCTATGGTCGGTTTTTTAGTAAAGTAAAGAATTTAAAAGACGATGAACTAATAATCGTATCGATTATCGGATAAAATTTGAATAAACCACGTTGGTTTTGAATTGAAATAAACTACCTAGTCGGTTTTTGTGTAATGTTAAAGCCAGCTCAAGTGCATAATACTTAAAAATAAATTCACGTTTTACCGATGAACCGTATAATAATATGGCTGTTTTTAAGTTAAACATACATACGTAGATCATCTATTTTGAACCTTAGAAAAAAACTTATTTTATCCGGTGTTTTGGCAACCATGCTCTTTAATGCATGTTCAACCAAAAAAGATGCCTTAATAAATCGCAAATGGCACGCATTAAATACCAAATACAACACCTTGTACAATGGTAATATCGCATTTGAAGAAGGCCGCAACACTTTAAATGATACCTACCAAGATGACTACTTTGAAGTTTTGCCAGTAGAACGTTTAGAAGTAAGTGGTGAAATAAAACTTGATTCAGAAGACAACAATCCTAATTTTCTTATTGCTGAAGAGAAAGCGACAAAAGCAATTCAGAGGCATAGTATGGATATTAAGGATGAAGAGCGAAACCCTGAAATTGATGAGGCTTTTCTTCTTTTGGGTAAAGCACGTTATTTTGACGAGCGTTACATTCCTGCATTAGAATCTTTTAACTACATACTTAATAAGTACTCTGAAAGCGATAAACTTAACGAAGCCAATATTTGGCGAGAAAAAGTGAACATTCGTTTAGAAAATGAAGATTTAGCGATTAAGAATCTTAAGCGCTTAATGAAGTTAGAGCAATTAAAGGATCAGGAATATGCAGATGCCCGTGCAATGATGGCCCAAGCATATATTAACCTCAATGCTCCGGATACCGCGGTTCAAAATTTAAAAATCGCATCGCACTACACTAAAAAGAATCCTGAAAAGGGAAGGTATTATTATATCATAGGTCAGCTTTATAACCAATTAGGCTATAAAGACAGTGCTAATTATGCTTTTGATAAGGTCATATATTTGAATAGGAAATCGCCAAGGGTTTATATGATTAATGCTGAGATTCAAAAATTAAGGAATACCAAAATTACAATCGATAATAAGGAAGAGGTTCTAGAGTACTTGACTGAAATGGAATTAAATAGGGAGAACAGACCTTTTTTAGATAATATTTTCAGACAGCTGGCAGAGTTTCATTTAGAACAAGAATCTGATAGTTTGGCACTGCTATATTTTAATAAATCGCTTAGGGCTACACAGAATAAACCAAAATTGAACGCCCTTAATTATGAAAATTTGGCCGAGTATAATTTTGATAAAAGTATTTATAAGGCTGCAGGAGGATATTATGATAGCGTGCTTACCAACCTAGTTGAAAACACAAAGAAATATAGGTCTATCAAAAGAAAGCTCGACAATTTAGAAGATGTAATTAAATACGAAGATATTGTTCAGTTTGCCGATAGTGTCATAACACTATATAATATGCCTAAAGATGAGCAATTGGCTTATTTTGGAAAGCATATTGAAAACTTACAAAAAGAGAAAGAAGCAGCCGAGAAGAAAGAGAAAGATAGAATTACTGATGGTTTCGCAGCTTTTAGTAAAAGTAAGGGTGGAAAGGAAAATAAAGGAAAGTTCTACTTTTATAATATAACCAGTTTAGGCTACGGACAAAACGATTTTAAGAACAAGTGGGGTAATCGAGAACTGACAGATGATTGGCGTTGGTCAGATAAATCTAGGGTGAATGTTATAAATGATATTGCTGAAAATACCACAGGTGTAACTGATAGTCTAAGTACGATCGGTGACGATGAAAAATTTTCGCTCGAATATTATATGAATCGGTTACCAACTGATGTAACAGTGATCGATAGCTTAAAGACAGAACGTAATTTCGCTAATTATCAGTTAGGATTGATTTATAAAGAGAAGTTCAACGAAAATTTATTGGCAGCAGGTAAGCTAGAAGATGTATTAGCTTCCAATGCAGAAGAACGATTGATTCTACCCTCTAAATACAATCTGTATAAAATTTATGAAGAGGTCGACAGTCCGTTAAAGAATGCGATGAAGAATGATATCATTACAAAACATTCAGATTCTAGATATGCTGAGATTTTATTGAATCCACAAGCTGTATTGGCCGATAATTCGGATAGTCCTGAAAAGCGATATGAAAATTTATTCAAAAAATTTAAGGATCAGGAATTTTTACAAGTAATTACAGGCGCTGAGGAGAACATCAATAAATTTACTGGGGATCCAATAGTGCCTAAGTTTGAAATGTTAAAAGCGAATGCCATTGGTAGGCTGCAAGGTTTCGAACTGTTTAAAGAGGCTCTTAACTATGTTGCGCTTACGTATCCTAATAATCCCGAAGGTAAAAAGGCAGAACAAATGGTAGCAGAGCAGTTACCAAAATTAGAACCTAAAGAATTTTCGCCAGAGACCGATTCTAAAGGAACCTCTAATTGGAAGGTAGTTTTCCCGTTTAAAAGAAGTAATAATGAAAAGGCTTTAAAATTAATGGAATTATTAGTGAAGTCCATCGAAGATCTTCGTTATAAAAATATCGTATCAAAAGATATTTACAATCTTGAAGATCAATTTGTGGTTGTGCACGGATTTAAATCTAAAGACTTTGCACTTGGTTATGCCGAGCTTCTAAAAAACAATAAGGATTACCGAGTTGCTGATGAGAATTTTGTAGTTTTATCCGAGAACTATAAGATTATACAGGTACATAAAAATATAATCGATTATAGAAATACGCTTTTAACCCAAAACCGTGAATAATGTTTTCAGACAGACAAAAACCTAAGGCTATGAATGAAATAGGTGGACAACCCAACAGAATTGAAAAGAATACCAATATAAAAGGAGATATCATTTCTGAAGCAGATTTTCGTATCGACGGTAAGCTAGATGGTAATGTAAAAACGTCTGGTAAAGTTGTTATCGGTAAAGATGGCTACATACATGGTAAAGTAGAATGTGTAAATGCCGATATTGAAGGTAGCTTCAAAGGTGAGCTTTTGGTATCTGATTTATTGTCTTTAAAAGCATCTGCAGTTATAGAAGGTACAGTAACCGTAAGTAAGTTGGCGGTTGAGCCAGGTGCTACTTTTAATGCTTCTTGTACAATGGGAGGTAAGAAAGGCTCAGGAAACAACACTGGTTTTAAATCATCAAACAACAATGAAACCGCAAAAGCCTCGTGATGACAAGTCCGAACTTTTAAGAACAGCAGCCAGTTTATCAGGTATTGCCATTCAAATGGGTGCTACGATTTTCTTGGGAAATCTTTTAGGAGAATGGTTAGATGTTAAGTTCAAAAAAACATATTTAGAGGATACAGTTACTTTACTTGCCGTATTTTTGTCCATATACTTGGTCATTAAAAAAGTAATGGCCTTAAACAAATAAGGACAATTGCTAAAAAAAATAATTACATATATAGTCGTGTTCCTTTTAATGGGCACGACTTCTTATTTTCTACAGGTTTTTCTAATTGAGGAAAACCAAAATTTTTCTCCGTTACTACAGAAAGCTTATATCTTTCACTGCTGTTTTTCCCTTGTTTTACTTATTGTATTTCAGTTTTTTTCTAAAAGCAATAAACTTTTCGAGCAGTTGGGTTTTATATATATGGGTGTACTAGTTTTTAAGATTATCGTTTTTGCGGGTGTTTTTTATCCACAACTTTTAGGGGAAAATATGTTATCCCGCTATTATAGGGCTTCGCTGTTAATTCCTGTTATCGTATTTTTGCCGCTTGAAGTGATTTTCATTTCAAAAATAATGCAAGGTAAAAAAGCTTAAATTTTAAAGAGCTAAAGTTGCGTAGATTAGGTTAATATTAACTACTTTTGCGCAAAATTTCAAGAGCTTAATTTTTGAAAAAGATATAATGAAGAAAGTTTTAGAAACATTGAAAACGGCAGCACTACTTTTTGTTTTATGTTTTTCCATACAAGGATTTGCATTTTCTGACGAGGACCAAAATCTATCGGTAGATACTAAAGATGAGGTAGGTGCATATATTTTGCATCACATTAAAGATGCTCACGACTTTCATTTGTTTTCGTATACCTCTAATGGTGAGCGTAAACATGTTGGTTTTCCTTTGCCTGTAATCGTATGGTCTAAAAATGGCCTTACAACTTTTATGTCTTCTGCTTTTCATCATGATGATGATGGTAAGGTGGTGGTTGAGGGTAATGGTTCAAGTTTTGTAAAACTTCATAGCAAAATTTACGAATTAGAGTCAGGTGCTTCTCAAGTTGAATTCGATGAAACACATCACGCTACCAATGCACATAGGGTTTTAGATTTCTCTATCACAAAAAGTGTAATGGGTATTTTGCTGGTTGGTTTATTCATGTTAATAGTTTTTGGTTCTTTGGCAAGACAGTATGCTAGTAAAAAAGTACCAACTGGTTTTGGTCGAGTTTTAGAGCCATTAGTACTATATGTTAGAGATGAAATTGCTTTGCCTAACATTGGTGAGAAAAAGTATAGAAAATTCACTGGCTATCTTTTAACAGTGTTCTTTTTTATCTGGATATTGAATTTGTTGGGACTAACACCTTTCGGGTTTAATGTTACGGGTCAGTTAGCGGTAACGGCTGCTTTGGCAATCTTTACTTTAATTATATATACTGTAAGCGGTAACAAAGATTATTGGATGCACATGTTGTGGATGCCAGGTGTACCTGTTCTAATTAGACCGGTATTGGCAGTTATAGAATTGGCAGGGGCATTTGTTATTAAACCGTTTTCATTGTTGGTGCGTTTGTTTGCGAACATATCCGCAGGGCATATTGTGGTAATGAGTTTAATTGCTATTATGTTCACCTTGAAGAATAGTTTAGGTGTTGTTGGTGCAACTGGTCTTTCTTTAGTGTTGTCATTTTTCATCACTTTAATAGAGGTGTTGGTTGCATTCTTACAAGCGTACATATTTACAATGTTATCGGCATTATTTATAGGTATGGCGGTTGCAGAACATGATCACGAACATGAGCATGATGCTCAAGGTCATGATGTGTCAGATGCAGAAGATGTAAGAGGAGATTTTATTTAACGAGAGTTTTTTTAATTTAATTATATAAATCAGTTTATTATGTACAATTTAATCGGAGCAGGTTTAATCGTAATCGGAGCAGGTATTGGACTTGGTCAAATCGGTGGTAAGGCAATGGAAGGTATTGCTCGTCAGCCAGAAGCGACAGGTAAAATTCAAACTGCGATGATTATTATCGCTGCACTTTTGGAAGGTTTGGCATTCGGTGCCTTGTTCTTAGGAAAATAAGAACATAAAAACCAAAGAACATTTTCCTGTAACGGTTGGTTGCAGGAAGTGTTTTTAATTATTGATTTAGTATTATAAAGAAAAAAGTATGGAAACTTTATTGAACGATTTTTCACCAGGTTTGTTTGTTGTACAAACAATTCTATTGCTAGGTTTAATTTTCTTATTAGTAAAATTTGCTTGGAAACCGATTCTAACTTCTTTAAATGAAAGAGAAGCTGGTATAAATGATGCATTGGCCGCTGCTGATAAAGCACGTGCAGACATGCAGAATTTACAAGCAGATAATGAAAAGATGCTTCAAGAAGCTCGTGCTGAACGCGAAACAATGTTGAAGGAAGCACGTGAAATCAAAGAAAAAATGATTTCAGATTCTAAAGAACAAGCGAAAATTGAAGGTGATAAAATGTTGAAGCAGGCGCAAGTTGCTATAGAAAGCGAAAAGAAAGCGGCTGTTGCTGATATTAAAAATCAAGTAGCACAACTATCTGTTGCTATCGCTGAGAAAGTTGTAAAAGAAGAGCTATCTAGCAACGAAAAGCAATTGAAGTTGGTCGATACATTGTTGAGCGATATAAAACTTAACTAAAAAATACAATGAGCGAATCAAGAGCAGCATTACGTTACGCAAAGGCAATATTGGATATGGCCAAGGAAAAGAAAGCCTTGACTGCTGTTGAGAAAGATATGCGTTCGATCGCAGCTACTATTTCCGATAGTAAAGAGTTGAGAGATGTTCTTGCTAGTCCTGTAGTATCTGGTGTATCAAAAAAGAATGCCTTAACAGAAATCTTTAAGGGTAGCGATGCTATTACAGAGGGTTCAATTAGCATGTTGGTTGATAACAAGAGAATTGGAATGCTTAATGAGGTAGCATTAAAATATATCATTCTTAATGAGCAATTGAAAGGAAAAGACGTAGCTTACGTAACTACTGCGGTACCTTTAAATGCTGAAATGGAGAAAATGGTGTTAAAGCAAGTAGCGAACATCACTGGAAACGAGGTAACCATTGAGAATAAAATTGACGCAAGTATCATAGGCGGATTCATCCTAAGAGTTGGAGATTTGCAATATGATGCGAGCATAGCTAATAAGCTAAGTAATATTAAAAGAGAATTTTCGAATAGTCTATAATAACTATATAAGGCTAAGGATGTTTTTCATCCACCGCCTAATATCTTATATCTAATTAAAAATGGCAGGAGTAAAAGCCGCTGAAGTATCAGCAATTTTAAAGAAACAATTATCAGGATTTGATGCTACCGCTACTTTAGACGAAGTAGGTACTGTTTTACAGGTAGGTGATGGTATCGCAAGAATCTACGGACTAGCAAATGCTCAATATGGAGAATTAGTTGAGTTCGAAGGTGGACTTGAAGGTATCGTTTTGAACCTGGAAGAAGATAACGTTGGTGTAGTTCTTTTAGGGCCTTCAAAATCTGTTGGTGAAGGAGATACCGTTAAACGTACGCAACGTATCGCATCTGTTAAGGTTGGTGAAGGAATTGTTGGTCGTGTCGTTGATACCTTAGGTAACCCAATCGATGGTAAAGGACCAATTGCTGGCGATACTTACGAGATGCCATTAGAGCGTAAAGCTCCAGGTGTTATCTATAGAGAACCTGTAACCGAGCCGATGCAATCTGGTATTAAAGCTATTGATGCGATGATCCCAGTTGGTAGAGGGCAAAGAGAGCTTGTTATTGGTGACCGTCAAACTGGTAAGACTACAGTTTGTATCGATACCATTTTGAACCAAAAAGAATTTTACGATGCAGGTGAGCCTGTGTATTGTATATATGTAGCAATCGGCCAGAAAGCCTCAACGGTAGCCGGTATTGCGCAAGTATTGGAAGATAAAGGAGCTATGGCGTATACTACTATTGTAGCGGCAAACGCTTCTGATCCTGCACCAATGCAAGTTTATGCACCGTTTACTGGAGCATCTATTGGAGAGTATTTCCGTGATACTGGTCGTCCAGCTTTAATTATATATGATGATTTATCGAAACAAGCCGTAGCATATCGTGAGGTGTCTCTTTTGTTAAGAAGACCACCAGGACGTGAAGCATACCCAGGTGACGTTTTCTACCTTCACTCTAGATTGTTAGAGCGTGCGGCAAAAGTAATTAATAATGATGCTATTGCAAGAGAAATGAACGATTTGCCAGAGGTGTTAAAACCAATGGTAAAAGGTGGTGGTTCTTTAACGGCATTGCCAATTATTGAAACTCAAGCAGGTGACGTTTCTGCTTATATCCCAACCAACGTAATTTCTATTACTGATGGTCAAATATTCTTAGAGCAAGATTTGTTCAACCAAGGTGTTAGACCAGCTATTAACGTAGGTATTTCTGTATCTCGTGTTGGTGGTAACGCACAGATTAAATCAATGAAGAAAGTGGCAGGTACGTTGAAATTAGATCAAGCCCAGTTCCGTGAGCTAGAGGCGTTCGCGAAATTTGGTTCAGATTTAGATGCTGCTACTTTAAATGTAATTGAAAAAGGACGTAGAAACGTTGAAATATTAAAGCAAGCCCAAAACGATCCTTTTACTGTTGAAGATCAGGTTGCAATTATCTATGCAGGTTCTAAAAACTTGTTAAGAGATGTACCGGTAGAGAAAGTAAAAGAATTTGAACGTGATTACCTAGAGTTTCTAAATGCAAAGCATAGAGACGTTTTAGATACCTTAAAGGCTGGTAAACTTACAGACGAGGTAACAGATACCTTGACTGCTGTTTGTAAAGATCTTTCTGCTAAATATAAGAACTAAAAAAGTACTGAGTACTGAGTAGTGAGTACAAAGTATTAAGATTGCTTAATACTTTGTACTGTTTACTAAATACTGAATAAAATGGCAAACTTAAAGGAAATACGGAATAGGATTTCATCGGTTTCATCAACGATGCAGATAACCAGTGCCATGAAAATGGTTTCAGCTGCTAAATTGAAGAAAGCACAAGACGCCATTACGGCCATGAGACCTTATGCGGATAAACTGACCGAATTACTACAAAATTTAAGCGCTAGTTTAGAAGGTGATTCAGGTAGTGTATATGCCGATAATCGAATTGTAAAAAAGGTTTTGATCGTTTCCATAACTTCAAATAGAGGACTCTGTGGTGCATTCAATACTAATATTTTAAAGCAATCGGTTCATCTTGCTGAAAATGTGCATGCTGGTAAAGAAGTAGATTTTGTAGCTTTTGGTAAAAAGGCAAATGACTTTTTAGGAAAACGCTTTAATGTTATTGCTAATCATAGTGGTGTTTATGATGACTTAACGTTTGATAATGTTGCTGAGATTGCAGAAAGTTTAATGGAGCTTTTTACAAATGGAGCTTATGATCGTATTGAAATTGTGTATAACAAATTTAAAAATGCGGCTACTCAAATTGTAATGACAGAGCAATTCTTACCTATTGTCCCTTTAGAGGTTGAGGGTAGTGTAAGTGCTGACTATACTTTTGAGCCTTCAAAAATTGAAATTATTGAACAATTGATTCCAAAGTCTTTAAAGACTCAATTGTATAAAGGTATTAGAGATTCTTTTGCAAGTGAGCACGGTGCGCGTATGACTGCTATGCATAAGGCAACTGATAACGCTACTGAAATGCGTGATCAATTGAAATTAACATATAATAAAGCAAGACAAGCTGCGATTACCAATGAGATATTAGAGATTGTTGGTGGTGCAGAAGCATTAAATAATTAAGATTCATTGCGGGTTTAGCGAAGTGTTCTTTTGATTATAATGTATATGAATATCTGAAACCCCACAATAATGTGGGGTTTTGTTTTTTTAATACCTTTTTTATCCAACTTTTGTTTCGACCATGAAATCTAATAAAACAGCCTTACTTTTTATTTTTATTACTATTCTAGTTGATGTCATAGGCATTGGTATCATACTTCCTATTATTCCAGATTTGATTATGGAATTGACAGGAGAAGGTAATCACATGGCAATCATTTATGGCATGTGGCTTACCACAGCTTTTGCTGGGATGCAATTTTTATTTTCACCGGTTCTTGGAGAAATTTCTGATAAATTTGGTAGACGTCCTATATTACTTCTCGCGCTTTTTGGTTTGAGTGTTGACTATATGATTCATGCGTGGGCGCCAACAATAGCTTGGCTGTTTTTAGGAAGATTTTTAGCAGGCATTACAGGTGCTAGTTTTACAGTTGCATCTGCCTATATAGCAGATGTCAGTACCAAGGTTAATAAAGCCAAGAACTTCGGATTAATAGGAGCAGCTTTTGGAGTTGGATTTATTATTGGTCCTGGTATTGGTGGTTTTTTCGGTGAAATTGATATCAGATTACCTTTTTATATCGCTGCCGGATTAACATTTGCCAATTTTTTATTTGGTTATTTCTTTGTTCCTGAATCTTTGGCTCCTGAAAATAGAAGGCAAATCAATTATATGAAAATGATTCCTGGCGTTTCTTTAGTAGCGCTACGTAATTATAAAGGACTGTTATTGTTAATTTCTGCTTTTTTCTTAGCAAATTTAGCGGGCCAAGCTTTGCCATCGACTTGGTCATATTATGGTATCGAGCGATATAATTGGAATCCAAGACAGATAGGTATTTCTTTGATGATAATTGGGCTTTTGGTCGCCATTGTACAGGGTTTTCTTGTTGGTGTATTGGTGAGAAAGTTTGGAAAGCGAAAAGTTATTATTTACGGATTTTTACTTTGGACGGTCGGGATGTTTTTATTCTCTTTCGCCAAAGAACCATGGATGCTATATGCCTTCTTGATGCCATACGCATTTGGCGGTATCGCGGGCCCAACGGTACAAGGTGTAATTTCGAATCAAGTTTCAGAAAAGGAACAAGGAATCTTACAAGGATCTATTACAGGCTTGGTTAGTATTACGGCGATTTTGGGCCAACTTATTTTCTCACCGGTATTTTATTATTTTATACGTCCTGAGGGCACCATATATTTTCCGGGCGCTCCATATGCCTTGGCGGCATTATTTTTATTAGCGGCCTTTATTTTAGCATTTACCGCTATAAGACGAATGAATGTTGAGCCAGAATAAAGGTATTACACCAAGATTTATGTTTGCTTAAGAATTAAGTAGTAAATTATAGGAGAATACTAATTTTCAATAATAAGTATACTTACACAAACTAACTTTGTAAACAGGGTTTTAATAGGTACATTTATTGCTTCAATTTAAGGTGTTTGAATCCACTTAAAAAACTTTTTAAACAAACTGCTATTTATGGCTTGGCAACAGTCTTGCCAAGGATGATTTCATTTCTGTTGGTACCTATTTACACCGATGTAATGGCGCCAGGAAAGTACGGTGAAGTAACCCTTATTTTTTCATGGTTCGCGATTTTTAATGTGTTTCTTGCCTATGGTATGGAAACTGCATTTTTCCGCTTTTATAAAGAAGCAGATAACCGTAAAAAAGTGGTGAGCACCTCATTACTTTCTATAATGGGTTCAACATTTCTATTGATACTGATAGGAATTCTTTTTAAAGAAAAACTTTCAAATGCCTTAAACATAGATTTGCCTTTCATGAATTATGTGTTGGGTATTTTGGCATTAGATGCACTAGCAATTATCCCTTTTGCGTGGTTGAGAGCTAACGAGAAACCAATGCGTTATGCTATTGTTAAAATACTTAATGTTTCACTTAATTTAGGGTTTACCCTCTTTTTCTTAATTCTACTACCTAAAATAGCTGATGGAACTGCATCTGGATTTTTGAATTCGATTTACAAACCTGATTATGAAATACCTTATATTTTAATAGCTAACTTAATAGCTAGTGGTATTACGCTACTTCTTATGATTAGGGTATATATACGTCGACCATATGTTTTTGATGCTATTTTATGGAGAAGAATGGTAAGATACGCTATGCCGGTTATGGTTGCTGGTATTGCCTTTACTATTAATGAGGTATTTGACCGTTATTTACTTTCAGAATTATTACCTATAGATATTGCAAAAAGCGAAATGGGTAAGTATTCTGCCTGTTATAAGTTAGCCTTGTTCATGACCTTATTTGCTACAGCTTTCCGAATGGGAATTGAGCCATTTTTCTTTAGTCATTCTGACACTAAAAATCCACAAAAAGCGTATGCTCAAATTACGAATTACTTTGTGGTTTTGGGTAGTTTAATTTTGGTTACTGTAGTTGTTTTCTCCGACGTGCTTAAACAATTTTTAGTATTAAACGATGCATATTGGGAGGCGATGCCAATTGTACCTTTAATTGTATTGGCAAGTTTTTTCTTAGGAATCTACCATAATCTGTCAGTTTGGTACAAAGTAACCGATAAGACGATTTATGGTGCTTATATTTCAATGATAGGGGCTGTTATTACCATAATTATCAATTTTGTTTTTATACCTTACTTTGGATATATGGCATCTGCTGTAGCCACGGTTTCTGCATACGGAACCATGATGTTTTTATCATTTTATTTTGGCCGCATGTATTATCCTATTCCATATAACTTCAGAAAAATTAGCTTTTATTTAGTAGTGTCTATCTTGTTTTCCATCCTTTCATTTTACATTTTTGATAGAAATCTTTTCGTAGGCATACCATTGTTATTGTTGTTCTTTGGCTTGGTTTACAAACTGGAATTTGAAAACTTAAAAAAAATATATTTAAACAGATGAACATTAAAATAATTAATAAGTCCAATCATGATTTGCCTAACTATGAAACCAGTGCCTCTGCAGGTATGGACTTAAGGGCAAATCTTTCAGAACCCATAATACTTGAGCCTTTAGGTAGAGCAATTATACCTACTGGTCTTTTCATAGAACTTCCTGTAGGCATCGAAGCTCAAGTAAGACCAAGAAGTGGGCTTGCTGCTAAAAAAGGGATTACGGTACTTAATGCGCCTGGCACAATTGATGCTGATTATAGAGGTGAAGTAGGGGTCATTTTGGTCAACTTATCTAACGAACCTTTTACTATTGAAAACGGAGAACGTATTGCGCAAATGGTGATTGCCAAGCATGAACGGGCAGAATGGAACCTTGTAAATTCATTGTCTGAAACAGCAAGAGGAGACGGTGGTTTCGGAAGCACTGGTGTCAAATAGTTTATTTTACCCATAATTATACGTTTAAGGGCTATATGAAGAAGTTGTTCTTTTTAGTGATTGGAATTAGTGGATTATTTTCACTGACGACTATCTATGCCCAAGAAGAACAAGACATAGAGGTTGAACAAAGTGCTGAAGTGTTTTTAGAAGAATATTCCGATGCTTTTCAAGAGAATTTTTTCGAAGGATTAAAGCAAATGGGAATTCGAAATTATGATCGAGCTATAACTTACTTTTTAGAATGTAAACGTCTTCAACCTGAAAATACGGTGGTCTCTTTTGAGTTGGCAAAATTTCACCTTTATGACAAACAATTTGAAGTTGCTCAAGAATATGCAATTGAGGCTGTGCAAGGTGAACCAGAAAATTACTGGTATGCAGAAACATTAATAAACATAATTGAATCAAGGAAATCTGTCATAGAAGACATAAAAGATGAATTGCCATTTAATAATTCTGAGTTGAAAAGTAATATAGCGGAGATTTATTTTTTGAAAGGGGATTATGTAACTGCCCAATCTATTTTAAAGCAATTAAAAGTAACTAAGTCTACCGAACGGCTAGAGCAACGAATAAAAGATTCGCTCCAAATACAAAAGGAAAAGATATCATCAATAGCGGTAATCAGCAAGAAAGTACCTAATGAAGCTTTGAATGGAATAGAAGAATACATGTCGAGAATAAATGAGTTGCTAATAGCTAATTTTGATGCGGATAAATTATTAGCTACCTCAGAAGAGGCTATGGAAAATTTTCCTTCACAGCCATTTTTTTATTATGCGAACGGCACTGCCTTAAGCCGTTTACAAAAACACAACGATGCCATAGAAATTTTAGAAACGTCTTTAGATTATTTAATTGACGATATAGCGTTAGAAAATAAAATTTATAAAGAATTGGCAAACGCGTATACCGCAATAAATAATACGTCAAAGGCAAATATGTACCTTAGTAAAATAAAACCAGGTTTTTAAATGATGAAGTTTTTGAAAGGGATTACTATAAAACAGGCATTGTTGATAGTATCAATAATGCTACTGGCTTCGTGTAAAAGTACAAAGGTCGTTACAGGTGGAACCGTTGATGAAAAATTATCCGCGAAATCTGTGATAAAAGCCCATTATCAAAATCAGGCTAATTTCAAAACACTGAATGGTAAAGTAAGGATCAGTTATTCTGATGGAGAATCTTCACAAAATGTTTCGGTCAGTATACGAATGGAAAAAGATAAGGCCATTTGGATGAGTGCTCCATTAGGTATCGTTAAGGCTTATATTACACCCGATCGTGTTTCGTTTTATAACAAACTACAAAACGAATATTTTGATGGAGATTTTTCTTATTTAAGTGAATTATTAGGTACCAAGGTTGATTTCTCAATTCTTCAAAACTTGCTAACTGGACAAGCTATTGTTGATTTAAGACAAGATAAATACGGTATTTATGTTTTAAAAGACTCGTATCAATTAACTCCTAAATTACCAGGAACGTTATATAAATCCTTATTTAGGATTGAGCCAAAAAATTTTAAAATGGCTCTTCAACAACTTTCTCAACCGCTTAAAAACAGGTTATTAGAGATATCGTATGAGAATTATCAAATCTTGGATAAGGAGATACTTCCAAATGAAATAAAAATTAGGGCGATTACCAATGAAGATGAGAATAACATAGCCTTAGAATTTAGGAATATTGAATTAAATGGCGCGGTTAATTTTCCGTATTCCATACCAAAAGGTTTTAAAGAAATAGAACTTTAGTCACATGCGGTTTAAACTACAACATAGCATTCTATTTTTGTTGTTGGTCACTACTATGATATGTTTTGGCCAAACTAGCGAGCAAAAAGCTTTAGAAGAAAAGCGTGAACAACTACAATCTGAGATTAGAGATATCAACCGCCTACTTTTTGCAGAAAAGAAGGAAAAAGGAAATGTTTTAGATCAGATGGAAGCATTGGATAAGAAAATTACAGTGCGTCAACAATTAATACGTGTTACCAACCAACAATCTAATTTGTTGAACAGACAAATCAACACAAATATTAGAAATATTGGAAAGCTAAGACAAGAATTGCAGGAGATAAAGGATGAATATGCCAAGATGATCCAGAAATCGTATCAAAATAAGTCTAAGCAGAATAGATTAATGTTTTTGTTGTCGTCAGAGAGCTTCTTTCAGGCATTTAAGAGGCTTCAGTATATGAAGCAGTATACTGATTATAGAAAAGAGCAAGGTGTGCAGATATTGGCTAAAACAGAAGAACTATCTCGTTTAAACACGGATCTTAACGAAGAGCGAAAAGTAAAGGAAGTGTTGCTGGCCCAAAACAAAAAGGCAAAAGACCAATTGTTCAGCGAAATTCAAACTCAAAAAGCGTTGTTAGGGACTATTCGTAAAAATGAAACTAAATACGCTAGCGCTATTGATGCCAAAAGAAAAGAGGCTCGCAAAATAGATCAGCAAATAGAACGACTTATTAGAAGTGCAATCGCTGCATCTAATAAAAAATCGGGAAGCACTACCAAAAATACAAGCAAGTTTGTTCTAACACCTGAAGCGACCATCATTGCAAATAATTTTTCTGCGAACAAAGGCAAATTAATTTGGCCTGTTGAAAAGGGTATAAAGAGTCAAGGGTTCGGTGTGTATAGTGACCCAGTTTACCCAGGTATAAAACACCAAAGTAACGGCGTAATAATAGCAACAGACGAAGGGTCTAAAGCACGTGCTATTTTTGAAGGTGAGGTCATAGCTATTTTGGCTGTACCAGGAGGAAATAAAGGGGTTCAAATTAAGCATGGTAATTTTATTAGCACCTACTATAACTTATCTGATTTATATGTTAAAAAGGGTGATAAAGTACTTAGTAAAGAGGAGCTCGGCACTGTTTATACCAATCGGAATAATGGTCAAACACGTTTAAAATTTTACCTATATCAAAATACCTCTCGTTTAAATCCTGAAGAGTGGGTGTATAGGCTTTAATTAAAATTAGATATGCAAAACAAACCTATTATTACAGATATTCAAGGGAGTTTTACATTAGGTAATGGCGTACAAATGCCATATTTGGGTTTGGGTACTTACCAGGCTAATAACGAACAAGAAGTTGTTGATGCTGTAAAAGGCGCTTTACAATTAGGGTATAGGCATATTGATACAGCTTCTGCCTATAAAAATGAAGAAGGTGTTGGGCAAGGCATAAAAGAAAGTGGCATTAAGCGAGAAGATATTTTTGTAGTTACCAAGGTTTGGAATGCAGATCAAGGATATGAGTCAACGTTAAAGGCATTAGAGGATAGCCTAAACCGATTGGGTTTAGAGTATTTGGATTTATACTTGATTCACTGGCCGGTTAAGGATAAATATAAAGAAACTTGGAAGGCGCTAGAGTACTTATATGCACAAAAGAAGATCAGGGCAATAGGAGTCAGTAATTTTTTAAAGCACCATTTAGAAGATTTAATGGAGGATTGCAAAATAGTGCCTATGGTGAATCAAATGGAGTTCCATCCCCATTTAGTGCAACAAGATTTAATCGATTTCTGTAATGAAAATGACATTCAGTATGAGTCTTGGTCCCCTTTTATACAAGGTAAAGTCTTTGATATGGATATTTGTAATGATTTGGCCAATAAATATGGAAAATCGATAGCACAGATTATTTTACGTTGGAATTTGCAAAAAGGTGTGGTTGCCATTCCAAAGTCAGTACATATCGACCGTATGGCATCTAATGCAGATATTTTCGATTTTGAACTATCTATAGAAGATATAATCTTCTTAGATGGTTTGGAAAATGGACAACGAAGCGGTCCTGATCCAGATAATTTTAACTTTTAGTAAATAAGGCTTTCAATTCAGTTGCATTGTCTGGCTTCATTTTACCGGCCAAAACTAAACTCAATTGCTTTCTTCTAAGTGCGCCATCAAAACGCGTTATTTCTAATTCTGTTTCGGGAACCAACGCTGGAACTTCAGTTGGCTTACCCGTTTCATCGACGGCAACGAATGTATAAATGGCTTCGTTAGCCTTGGTACGCTTGCCATTATAACGATCTTCTATCCAAACATCGATATATACCTCCATAGAGGTGTTATAAGCTCTAGAAACGGCTGCTTCAACAGTTACAACGCTTCCTAATGGGATAGCTAAATTAAAGGCAACATGGTTAACAGACGCCGTAACTGTAATTCTACGGCTGTGTCTACCGGCAGCAATGCTAGCAGCGCGATCCATACGCGCCAATAATTCACCTCCAAATAAATTTTGAAGTGCGTTGGTCTCACTTGGAAGTACCATATCGGTCATTGTAGTTCGAGATGCTGCAGGTGTTTTAGCTTCCATTATTGAAATTTTCCGCAAAGATACGGGCAACAATGGTAGTTATAAAATGTGTAAAGGTTTATTTTTTAGATAATAACCAAGCGTCTGGTGACTGAGATTGTTTAATTTCCTTTAACGCTTTTAATGCATCTGTCGAATTGGTGTAGCTTTCGTAAGTAACCATGTGTAATCCATAAGCATTTGTTCCGTAATATCCTGCATTAAAACCACTCGCTTTTAGTTGCGCTATTTTTCTATCAGCATTTGCTTTTATTCTAAACGCGCCAGCAACGATGTAATGCATCTCACTTTCTATAATACTTGCTGACTTTGTGGTAGATGCTTCTACAGTTACCGTTGGTAACTCCAAAGGAGAAAGGTCGAAAAAAGTAGCTTCTTGAATCTGTTTATTCACATATTCTTTAGCATCATTTTCGGCAACTTGATTATTAGTTTGTTGTCGTTGGTATACACGATACCCTGTTATGCCCGTTGAAAATGCCAACAATAAAATAGCAGCGTATTTCAAATAGGGTCTAAAGCCATTATTTTCTCTTCGTTCCGGACTAATAACAAATGGTATTTTTTCTTCGATTGCAACTATTTCTTCTTTTAGAACCTCTCTTGTAATAGGAATGGAATTAAAGTTAGAAAGACCGAAAGATGATGTCAGGTAGTTTGGTTCGGAAGCGGGTTGAAATAATATTTTCTCTTCTTTGTTTTTAGACAGTGAACCAATATTCTTTAGGTTTAATGAGGTTTCTTGAACTAAAATATTTTGCCAAACTTTAACTTGTTCTTCAATGGATGATAGCGCAGATTCAAAAGTGATTTTCTCTGATTCTGACACATAAGATACAAGCAAACCATCATTTGAGATGAGCTGTTTGTTAAACGCGATAGACTTATTTGGTGCGCTAAAAGTATTCGTGATTTGATTAATTCTAGCCGAATTTTTTTGGGTGAGGAAAGCTCCAAAACCAGGAACAACAACACAGTTGTACCGGTATAATAAATCGCTTATGTAGTGTTCTAAAACCATTGTTGCACAAATATGAAAAAAATATGGTGGTATAAAAACCTCTTCAGGAACTTTTTATTAACATATTTTTTCGCCTAATTTGTGAACAATAAATGAAAACTATACAACACACTGCTGATGAACTCATTGCAATACTTCGGTTGCAACATGTTCCAAATATCGGAGATATACTCGCAAAGAAATTAATTTCTCATTGCGGGAGTCCATCTTCAATTTTTGAGGATAACCAGCGAAACCTTCTAAAAATTGATGGTATCGGTACCCATACCATAAAGCACTTATTTGATAAGGAGCATCTAGTAGCCGCTGAAGCGGAATACCATTATATTATTAAAAACGATATAAGTTGCACCTATTTTTTAGATGCCGATTATCCTAATTATTTAAAGCATTGTATTGATGGGCCTATACTTATTTTTCAAAAGGGGAATATTGATTTAAATAATCGAAAGATTATAAGCGTAGTTGGTACTCGTAATGTTACTAGTTACGGCATAGCTTTTTGTGAAAAGTTTATTTCAGATGTAGCACCGTTGAATCCTATTATTGTAAGTGGTTTTGCCTATGGGATTGATATTTGTATTCAGCGGGAAGCTGTAAAAAATGGACTTCAAACCATAGGATGCTTGGCGCATGGGTTAAATCAGATTTATCCTAAAGTTCATGCTAAATATCAGGCTGAGGTTTTGAAAAATGGCGGATTTTACACCGAGTTCTGGAGTACTAGTAACCCGGAACGGGAGAATTTCTTAAAGCGAAATCGAATTATAGCAGGAGTTAGTGAAGCTACTGTGGTGGTTGAATCTGCAGAGAAAGGTGGAAGCTTGGTAACAGCCGATATTGCCAATAGCTATAATCGAGATGTTTTTGCAGTACCTGGCAGAACAACCGACAAATATAGTTTGGGCTGTAACAATTTAATAAAACAACAAAAGGCGTATGTGATGACTTCTGCCGCCGATTTAATTTATTTGTTAGACTGGGAAGTAGAACAAAAGCCTAACAAAATCATTCAAAAGCAATTGTTCATAGAGTTGGATGATGTTGAACAAGGCATTTATACCTATTTACAGAACAACGGCAAGCAGTTGTTGGATAGCATCGCATTAGATTGTAACCTTCCTATTTTTAGAGCATCTTCTACATTGCTAAATATGGAAATGAAGGGTGCAATACGGCCATTGCCTGGGAAATTGTTCGAGGCGATATAAGATTTTTACAGACCACTCTGTTTGTTTATAACGCTTTGGCTATAGCGATTTGAACTTTTTTATTTAAATAACGATTTATTTTCACGCCAAATCGAAGGAAATGGGATGAAGTTTAGGTAATAAATACACAAAACCGACCTAGTGGTCGGATTTGTGTATTTAAGCATATTTTAAAAAGGAAACTTATTTTCTTAGTATCCCAATTTTTCACGAACACGTTCTAGCACACCATCTGCCACCTTTTTGGCTTTTTCGGCACCTAAAGCCAAAGCATCATCAATCTCATTTAAATTGTTCATATAGTAATTGAACTTTTCACGCGGCCCATCAAACTTATTTATGATGACTTCATAAAGTGCTTGTTTGGCATGACCATACCCATAATTACCAGCCAAATAATTTGCGCTCATTTCCTCTATTTGTGGTTGCGATGCTAATATTTTATAAAGCGCAAATACATTATCGTTAGAAGGGTCTTTAGGTTCTTCCATAGGTGTACTATCGGTTTGTATACCCATAATCTGCTTACGTAATTGCTTATCCGTTTGAAAAAGATTAATTAGATTCCCTTTGCTTTTGCTCATTTTTGCGCCATCGGTACCTGGTATGTACATTGTTTCTTCTTGAACCTTACCATCAGGCAAGATAAATGTTTCGCCTAATTGAGCATGGAAACGTGATGCTACATCACGAGTCATTTCAATATGTTGCATTTGGTCTTTACCAACAGGGACAATATTTGCGTCATACAATAATATATCTGCAGCCATTAACATAGGATATGTGAATAAGCCTGCATTTACATCTTCTAATCTATCTGATTTGTCCTTAAATGAGTGCGCTAGTGTTAACCGTTGGTATGGAAAAAAACAGCTCAAATACCAAGAAAGTTCAGTTACTTGTGGAACATCACTTTGTCTATAGAAAACAGTTTTTTCAATGTCAAGGCCAAATGCCAACCATGTTGCTGCTGTAGCATAAGTGTTTTGTCTTAGTTCTGCCCCGTTTTTTATTTGGGTAAGGGAGTGCATATCCGCAATGAATAAAAAAGATTCATTTTTCGGATTTTGCGCCATTTCTATCGCAGGCATAATCGCTCCTAGAATATTACCTAAATGAGGGGTTCCAGTACTTTGTATGCCAGTTAAAATTCTTGCCATTTGCTTTATTTCTAAGAAAGCAAAGGTAAAACAAATACAAAAAACTAACCTAAATAACTACTTTTGATTTATGCTTAAAGTCGTTAGACAAACCGGTCAAACACTATACCGTATTTGGTTTCATATTTTAGTGGCCGTACCTATTCTAATTTTTTTCCCATTTCTAGTCCTTTTTGCGTCAAGAGAAAAGTGGTATCCACAATTTTTTTGGATGGCGAGAAACCTTTGGGCAAAACCCATTCTATATGGTATGTTCTGTTGGCCAAGTGTTACCTACGAACAGCAATTAGTTAAGGGCAGCAGTTATATGCTTGTAGCGAACCATACAAGTATGATAGACATTATGCTAATGCTTGTGGTTAGTAGAAATCCGTTTGTATTTGTGGGAAAAAAGGAGTTGAAAAACATTCCTTTATTCGGATTTTTCTATAAACGTGTTTGTATTATGGTGGATCGCGAGGATACGCGTAGTAGAACTGGGGTATATATAAGAGCTCAAAAACGTTTGCAACAGGGGTCAAGTATTTGTATTTTCCCAGAAGGAGGTGTACCAGAAGAGCAGGTTGTATTAGATAATTTTAAAGATGGTGCTTTTAAAATGGCTATTGCCCACAAAATTGCAGTAGTGCCAATGACATTTTATGATAACAAGAAAAGATTTTCATTTACCTTTTTTAGTGGAGGTCCAGGTAATTGCAGGGCTAAGGTGCATCGATTTGTAAAAACGGACTTATTAAAATCTGAAGATACATCAAGCTTGCGAAATAGTATTAGGGAGACTATCTTGAATGATCTAATTAATAATGGTTAGAATCTATGTCCTAAGTTGATACCACATTTACCGATAATTGTAAAATCTCTGTCATTTTTAAAAAGGTCTACACCAATACCAGACTCATTATAAAATAAATATTGATAATTTAATTCAACGGCACCTAATATTAAGAAGAGTTCGTTTATTTTCAGTTCATTTCTATTTTCTGAAGGGCTAATTGATGTCTCATTGTCTTGGGAAAAATTTTAAATACTAAATAAGCAAAAAGAGATTAGAAGAATATTTTTCATCAAAATTTTTAAAATTTAAAGCTAAGTCCACTATAAACCCCAATAGAATATGGTAAAAATGTACCGTCAACTTCTGTAAACGTATTCAATTGATATTTGAAAATCGGTTCTAAATTGAAATAAAGCTTTTTCGAAAATTTATAATTAAATCCAAGGCCCATATTTGCACTAAAGTTAAGGTCATTAATGTTGTTTGCTTCACCGATTTCTGTAGTTAGCTCTCCAGCTGTTAAAGAAACTGCATTGTCTATCAAGAATAATGAACTTACACCACCAATAATATTTATTCCGAATTTTTTATCTATTAAAGCATAGTTCACTTCAATCGGTAATTCAATATACCCAAATTGTTGGGACATATAGCCATCTCTAGTGGCGCTTTTAGCAGTAACATCTAGCGCAGAGTTAGCGGTGCTAAAATTTTCTGAAGCTACTTTTTTACTTGAAACGGTAAGTGTTTCTGATGTAGGGGCGTAATCAATCGATTCCAATTGACCGTAAGTAGATATGGCATTAATTGATGACGAAAAAGCAACATCTTCTGTATCATAGCCATAGTTAACTTTATTGATACCTGAACGAATGGTTAGCTTTTTAGTTACGGAATAAGCTACCGATACTCCATAGCTGAAATTGATATTTCCTGACTTGGAGTTAGGGGTGAAGATTGAATTTACAGGAGATCCTTTACCATGGCCATTAAAATATACAGGAGCAATATTCGGCCCTGCTGACCATCTATTACCTGTCACATTTTGTTTTTCTTCTTCTTGATCAGTGATTTCTTCGAAAATGGATTTTTTATCTATCTCGGCTATTTCTTTATTTTCATCGGTTGTTGTATTGATAACGACTTCAGAATTTATATCGGCATTTTTATTGAGTATATTAATTTCTAATGAAGACTTTGCGGTTTCGTTATTTGAGTTCTCTAAACCTTCTTCAGTATATGAAGCGTTATAAACATCCTCACTTTTTATTTTTTTTACCGAAGTGTTACCAACAATTAAAATGGTTGAATTGATGTTAATTTTAGGCTTATTTCCCACCATGGCATCATTCTTTTTAGACCGATTGGTATTAATATTTTTATCAGCAAGTACAATGGTTTCATTAGCGTTTTTAGGCTTCGATGAACCTTTCTTGTCCTTGTCGTAAAGGTTTTTAGATTCTATTATAGCTTTTTCAACTATTGGATTTTCAATGGGATATAGTGACTCCATGGGAGTTTCTTTTTCAGAATCAGATTGAACTGTCGTCTTCTTATAAGTCTCTTTTTGAGTGTTTACCAATGTCTTGTTTGATGGTTGGTTCTCCGTAAATGGATTAAATAAAAGAAGGCCGAAGACTAATACAGCAGCAATGCTGCCTAGTTTCCACCAAATAGGAATAATTCGTTTTTTTCTCTTTTTTTCCAATGTCGCATCAATAGCCCTCCAAACTTTATTGTCTGGTGTGGGTTTGAAGTCCGAGAGTTTGTCTTGGAAAAGTTCGTCTAATTTTTTTTTCTGCATCTTTTAAGATTTCAGTTTATAACCAAATCGATTATAAAAAATGTGTTGTTATAAGTACAAGTATTCCAATAATAGATTGGGTTACTTTAGTTTCTATTTTTTCTTTTAATAATGTACGAGCCCGTGCAAGGTTAGATTTTGAGGTGCCAATAGAGGTGCCTAACAATTCGCTAATTTCTTTATGGGTGTAACCATCTAAAACATATAAATTGAAGGTCGCACGATATTTGTTCGGCAATTCTTGTATGTAGCCTAGCAATGATTGTAGGCTAATATCATTAAAGGCATTATCTACGGTAACTTCTTCCTCAGTATTATCAGAAACTACATTTAAAAACTCTTCCTTTCTATATTTCTGTAATACCGTATTTACCGTTATTCTTTTCATCCAACCTTCAAAAGAACCTTTGCCTTGGTATTGACCAATTTTTTCAAAAATGGTCATAAAACTATCATGAAGGTTATCTTCTGCGTTCGATTTAGAATTAGAATATTTCAGACATATGCCAAATAGGGTTGTGGCATAGGCTCTATACAAAAGCTCCTGTGCCTTTCGATCCCCCTTTTTACAATTATGAATGAGTTCTTCTAGACTCACAAATGGTCGGTTGTTTTATGATTTGTTTACTGGCACGACTACTTCTAAATATTCAGCCTCTCCTTCACTATTATCGCCTGTATAAAACTTAAAAGTGTAAGGGTCAGTGTAAATTACTTTAAAGTTAAATGATGCTGTTTGTTCTATTGATTGTACGGTACAATCTATATCGGTTCTTACTGATCCAATGGCAACAACATTTCTAACCGTTAAGGAATCTTTGACCACGTCAAAACCTTCATAATTAGTACAACTATCGGGTTTAATATAGTTTACTAATATCTCATAGGTCTTATTATAATCAAAAGATTCTGGTAATTCTGCTCCAACAATTTCCAATGTAGTGAAATGAAAATTAGCATCATCATCTTCTATCGAACAACCATTGCTTATAAAGGCTATGAAAACAGCCAGTAGCACTAATCTTTTCCTAATCATACAAATAATTTGTTTATAGGATGAAAATTGGATGCAATGGTTGCGTAGAAGTTAACTATGATTAACTAAATAAAATTTTATTTAGCGTTTAGCGCATTAATAGCCTCTCGTATCTTACCATCCAATTCTTCAAAAAGTTCTGGATTGTCTAATAAAAGACTCTTAACAGCGTCACGACCTTGACCAAGTTTTGTGTCACCATAACTAAACCATGAACCGCTCTTCTTTATAATTTCATATTCAACACCAAGATCGATAACCTCACCAACTTTTGAAATTCCTTCACCGTACATAATGTCAAATTCTGTGGTACGGAATGGTGGAGCGACCTTGTTCTTAACAACCTTTACACGAGTCTTGTTTCCTTGAACGTTTCCGTCTGTATCTTTTATTTGTGTAGATCTTCTAATGTCTAAACGAACCGATGCGTAAAATTTAAGTGCATTACCACCAGTTGTCGTTTCAGGATTGCCGAACATAACACCAATTTTCTCACGTAATTGGTTAATGAAGATAACGGTACAATTTGTTTTACTAATTGACCCGGTAAGTTTTCTTAGAGCTTGAGACATTAGACGTGCATGAAGCCCCATTTTAGAATCTCCCATTTCTCCTTCAATTTCACTTTTAGGAGTTAATGCTGCAACAGAATCAATTACTACAATGTCAATAGCTCCTGAGCGAATTAAATTATCTGCTATCTCTAATCCTTGCTCACCATTATCCGGTTGAGAAATAATTAAGTTATCTATGTCAACACCCAATTTTTGAGCATAAAAACGGTCAAAGGCATGTTCTGCATCAATAAAAGCTGCTATGCCACCATTTTTCTGTGCTTCAGCAATGGCATGGAGTGTCAAAGTTGTTTTACCAGAAGATTCGGGTCCGTATATTTCTATTACACGACCTCTTGGGTAACCACCTACTCCTAATGCAATATCCAGTCCTAATGAGCCAGAAGGAATCACTTCAACATCGGCAACTACCTTATCGCCCATTTTCATGACAGCACCCTTGCCATAGGTCTTATCCATTTTGTCAAGGGTCAATTTTAATGCTTTTAATTTTGCTTCTTTTTCCGAACTCATTTTTGATTTTTTTGGAAAGCTAAATTACCAATTCTTTTTTGATTTGAATAATATTGAATGGTATTACGCAACCATTTTAAGTAATTATAATCTAATAAAAAATAGAATTTACTTAATTGGTTATACTTCGTTGTTTTTAGTGACAATGAACATTGGTGGCTATTTCCCTTTTTGTGTTCCGAAAGAATGCTATGAAAAAGAAAAGAATGGAATAGTCGATAAAGAGTCTTGAGAAATCAAGGCTCTTTTTTGTTTTAAAATGGTTAAGCTTAGTAGAGTAGACTCATTTTTTTCTATTTTATCATTACTTTTGTTTTTTAATTTTTTTCTATAACTTAAAACTATTGGTATAGCATGCAACTGTACAATACATTAAGTGCAATAGAAAGAGCAGCTTTAATTGAAGAAGCGGGTAAGGAACGTCTTACTATATCTTTCTATACTTATGCACACATCGGTAATACCGACTTATTCAGGAATCATTTATTTATACAGTGGAATGAGATGGATGTTCTTGGCCGAATATATGTCGCTAAAGAAGGCATTAATGCCCAATTATCTGTACCTGCTGAAAATTTCAATATTTTTAAAGAGCATTTAGATAGCATTTCATTTTTAGAAAATGTTCGTCTTAACATTGCGATTGAACAAGACAATTTATCATTCTTGAAGCTTAAAGTAAAGGTTCGAAATAAAATTGTAGCCGATGGGCTAAATGACAACAGTTTTGATGTTACCAATAAAGGTATTCATGTAGATGCAGAAAGGTTCAATGAACTTATAGAAGACCCAGATACTGTTTTGGTCGATATGAGAAATCATTACGAAAGTGAAATCGGCCATTTTAAAAATGCAGTAACGCCTGATGTAGATACATTTCGTGATTCGTTAGATATCATTGAACGAGATTTGGCTGATCACAAGAAAGATAAAAAACTTGTTATGTATTGTACAGGTGGTATCCGATGCGAAAAAGCTAGTGCTTATTACAAGCATAAAGGTTTCGAACAGGTGTATCAGCTAGAAGGTGGCATTATTGAATATGCAAGACAGGTAGAAAATAAAAATCTAGAAAATAAATTTAGTGGTAAAAATTTTGTATTTGACCATAGAAGGGGAGAACGAATCAGTGATGATGTTATATCGAATTGTCACCAATGCGGAGAGGCTTGTGATGAACATGTAAATTGTGCCAATGAAGCATGTCATCTATTATTTATTCAGTGTAAAAATTGCGCTGAAAAAATGAACGATTGCTGTTCTGATGCTTGTAAAGAGGTTCATGAATTACCTTTTGAATTGCAAAAGGCACTAAGAAAAGGCAAAGTTGTCAGTAATAAAATTTTTAAGAAAGGCCGTTCAGAGGTTTTGAAGTTTAAGAAATAAAGTGATTTTTTAAGGTTAGTACTTACGGAAGCCTAAAATTCAGCTTTAAATAGGTTTAGATTCTCCTCTATTTTGATTCTACACGATGTGGCTTATCGACCACTGGTTATCGAATGCAGAATATCGATACTGCCAACTTGACTTTTATTTCACATTAAAAAAACAGTATCTTTACCTATAAGTTTTTTATGAACCTTTTTTGGTGAATCTTCAAAAATTCGACCAAATCAATATATATAATATGGGTTGTAGTAGTTGTTCTACCGGTAAGGATGGACAACCAAAGGGATGCAAGAACAACGGTACTTGCGGTACAGATGGTTGCAATAAATTAACAGTTTTTGATTGGCTTTCCAACATGTCGCTCCCTAATGGGGAACGACCATTTGATTTTGTTGAAGTGCGATTTAAAAACAGTAGAAAAGAATTTTTCCAAAACACAGAAAATCTTTCACTTTCCATTGGCGATATTGTCGCCACTCAAGCTGTGTCTGGTCATGATATCGGTATGGTCACCTTAACAGGTGAGTTGGTTCGCGTACAAATGAAGCGAAAGAAGGAAGCGATTAATGCTCCAGATTCGGCAAAAGTCTATCGAAAAGCCAGTCAAAAAGATATCGATATTTGGCAGAAATGTAGAGATAGGGAAGAGGAAATTAAAAAGCGCGCTCGTGAAATCGCTATTATCTTAAAACTTCAAATGAAAATTTCTGATGTTGAATTTCAAGGTGATGGTTCTAAAGCAACTTTCTATTATACTGCAGATGAACGTGTAGATTTTCGTCAGCTAATAAAAGATATGGCCAAGGCGTTTGGTATTCGTATCGAAATGCGTCAAATTGGGTATCGTCAAGAAGCACAACGATTGGGCGGTATTGGATCTTGTGGTAGAGAGTTATGTTGTTCAACTTGGCTTACAGATTTTAGATCAGTAAATACTTCTGCTGCACGTTACCAACAGCTGTCTTTGAATCCACAAAAATTAGCAGGGCAGTGTGGAAAATTAAAGTGCTGTTTAAATTATGAGCTTGATGTTTATTTAGATGCCTTAAAAGATTTTCCTGCACAAGACACTAAATTATTTACAGATAAGGGCTTAGCTTTTTGTCAAAAAACCGATATTTTTAAAGAAATGCTCTGGTTCTCTTACAAGGATAATCCAGGCAACTGGCATGTTCTTTCAAAAGATCAGGTAAATGATATTTTGAATAAAAATAAGAAGAAAGAGAAAGTCGCAAGCTTAGAAATGTATGCGATTGAAATTGAAGCTGAGGAAAAAGTAGTTTTTGAGAATGTAGTTGGTCAAGATAGCCTTACTCGTTTCGATAGACCTAAAGGTGGTGGAAACAAGAGCAAGAATAAAAATAGGAATCGAAACCAAAATAAGAACAAGAACAGAAATCGAAAAAGAAATCAAAACAATGCGTAGCTTTTCATTTTGCTTTTTAGCAGTTATGCTTTTTACTTCCTGTAATACCAATATTATTAAATCAGAATATCATTCTGTAAAAAATGGCGTTTGGAATAAGGATAACGTGCTTGAGTTTACCTTATCCAAAATGGACACTTTACAAGGTCATGATATATTCATCAATGTTAGAAACGATAACACTTTTCCCTATAGTAATTTATTCATTATCGCATCTTTAACTACACCTGAGGGCGAAGTAACAAAAGATACATTAGAATATGCAATGTCCTTACCAGATGGTACTTGGCTTGGAAAAGGTAGTGGTAGTATTAAAGAGAATAAATTATGGTATAAGGAAAACATCGTTTTCTCGTCTTCTGGCGTATATACTATAGAGGTTTCACAAGCGATGCGCAAAAACGGAAATGTTTCTGGAATTATTGATCTAGAAGGTATTACCGATGTAGGTATTGAAGTAATTAAAAGTAACCCGTAAATTATGGCAAAAGCGGTAAGGAAGAGTACAACAAACAGTTTCTCCAAATTCATAAAGTGGTTTTGGATTTTATTCTTATCAGGCATAGCTTTTGTGGCCTTGTTATTTTTATCTGCCTCTTGGGGACTGTTCGGGGAACTTCCTCCTTATGAATACTTAGAAAACCCACAGACCAATTTAGCGTCTCAGATTATTTCTTCTGACGGTAATTTGTTAGGTAAGTTTTATTTGGATGATAACCGTACCGATGTAAAATTTGAAGATTTACCAGAAAATTTAGTGAATACACTAATAGCAAGTGAAGACATTCGTTTTATGGATCATTCAGGTATCGATGCTAGAGGAACGCTAAGAGCATTTGCTTATTTAGGGAGCAAGGGTGGTGCAAGTACCATTTCTCAACAATTGGCAAGACAATTATTCGTAGGTGTTCGTTCCCGAAGCAAATTGGATGCTATAAAACAAAAATTAAAGGAATGGGTACTGGCTATACGTTTAGAGCGTAGTTATACCAAAGAAGAAATCATAAGTATGTATTTGAATATTTATGATTTTGGAAATAATGCTGATGGTATCCGATCTGCGGCACGTATTTATTTTGGCAAAGAACCAAAAGATTTAAAGGTTGAAGAATCAGCTATGCTAGTTGGGATGCTACAGAACTCTTCATTGTTCAATCCATTAAGACGAGAAGAACTTACGCTTAACAAAAGAAATGTTGTTCTTGGCCAAATGGCTAAATACGATTATATCACCGAAGCAGAAAAAGATTCACTACAGGCCTTGAAAATGGATATTAATTATAATCCGGAAAGCCATAGAGAAGGTCTAGCTACCTACTTTAGAATGTACTTGCATCGCTTTATGAAAGATTGGATTGATAAAAATCCTAAGCCGGCCATGGAGGGTGAACGCGATCGTTATAACTTGTATTTAGACGGGCTTAAAATTTACACGACCGTTGATTCGAAAATGCAGGCGAATGCAGAGGAGTCTGTTAATGAACACATGACGAAATTACAAGCGGAATTTTTTAATCAAAATACTCTAGATAGAAATCCAACTGCA
The DNA here is from genome assembly GCF_963975365.1 of uncultured Maribacter sp. Taxonomy (GTDB): domain Bacteria; phylum Bacteroidota; class Bacteroidia; order Flavobacteriales; family Flavobacteriaceae; genus Maribacter. The sequence goes on from NZ_CAXBGF010000004.1 coordinate 138,352, forward strand.
CCATTTTCGGACATTACCCCAGAGGAGACTAATAGTATTATGGAACGCGCTATGAAAACATCAGAAAGATGGCGTATCATGAAGGATCAGGGTAAATCTGAAAAAGAAATTCGTGAATCATTTACCAAAAAGACCGAAATGACGGTTTTTGACTGGAAAAGACCAACTAAAGAGAAAGATACAATTCTTACCCCAATGGACTCCATCCGGTATTATAAAGCTTTTTTAAGAACAGCTATGATGTCTATGGAACCACAAACAGGTCATGTTAAGGCTTGGGTTGGGGGTATCAATTACAAGCACTTTCAATACGATAATGTAATACAAGGAGCTAGACAAGCAGGTTCTACTTTTAAGCCTTTTGTTTATGCCGCAGCTATTGACCAATTGCGTTTATCCCCTTGTGAAACAAGACCAGACACACAGTATTGTATAGAAGCAGGGAAGCATGGTAACGTAGAGTCATGGTGTCCAAGAAATTCTGATTTAAAATATTCAGGAACCAGTTATACCTTAAAAAGAGCTTTGGCAAATTCAGTGAATACAGTTACCGCTCAATTAATAGATGAGGTTGGTCCAAAGTCTGTGGTTAGTATGGTCCGTAATTTAGGACTTACCGGAGATATTCTTGAGGTGCCTTCAATTGCTTTGGGTACGTTAGATGTGAATGTGTATGAAATGGTAGGTGCATATGGTGCTTTTGCCAATCAGGGGGTTTATGTAAAACCGGTGATGGTGACTCGTATTGAGAATAAAGATGGAACTGTGCTTTATGAATATGTGCCTGAGACTAAAGATGTACTGAGTAAAGATGTTTCTTATGCAATTGTTGATTTATTGAAAGGTGTTACTCAAGGTGGTTCAGGTACGCGTTTACGTACAACAGATGCTAATAAATATAGAAAGGAATATGATGAAATCATTACTGGGTACCCTTATGAGTTAACGAATCCTATTGCGGGCAAGACAGGTACTACCCAAAATAATAGTGACGGTTGGTTTATGGGCATGGTTCCAAACTTAGTAACCGGTGTTTGGGTTGGTGGTGAAGAAAGAGCAGTTCATTTTAAGAGTATCACCTACGGTCAAGGAGCTTCTATGGCATTACCTATTTGGGGTCTTTATATGAAAAAAAATTATGCTGATCCTGAACTTGGTATTTCAAAGGAAGATTTTGAAAAACCTGAAAATATGTCAATCGAAATAGATTGCGATAAATTTGCATCAGATATCAAAGAAGATAAGGATATTGAAGATGATTTAGATGATTTGGATTTTTAATCTAAATTCTTAATTAAATAAAAAAGGTCTTGGTTTTGCCAAGACCTTTTTTATTTAATCCATTAAAATTTGGTATTTTAGTGACAAGATAATATTATAAGAAATGATACGTAAAACAGTAGCAAACGTAACTGATGCTTTGGTTGGAGTACAGGATGGAATGACCTTTATGCTTGGAGGTTTTGGCCTATGTGGTATACCGGAAAATGCAATAAGCGAATTGGTGAAACTTGGAGTAAAAGATATAACATGTATTTCTAATAATGCTGGGGTAGATGATTTTGGCTTGGGGTTATTGTTGCAGAAACATCAAATTAAAAAAATGGTGTCTTCATATGTTGGCGAGAATGACGAATTTGAACGACAAATGCTTAGTGGAGAATTAGAGGTAGAATTAACACCACAAGGTACGCTTGCTGAAAAATGTAGGGCAGCACAAGCAGGTTTTCCTGCTTTTTTTACACCTGCAGGTTATGGAACAGAAGTTGCTGAGGGTAAGGAAGTACGTGAATTTAATGGTAAAATGTACATATTAGAGGAAGCATTTAAAGCAGATTTTGCTTTTGTAAAAGCTTGGAAAGGTGATGCTACGGGTAATCTAATATTTAAGGGTACGGCAAGAAACTTTAATCCTTGTATGTGCGGCGCTGCCACAATAACCGTAGCTGAAGTTGAGGAGTTGGTTCCCGTAGGTGAATTGGACCCTAATCAAATACATATTCCAGGAATTTTCGTTCAACGAATATTTGAAGGAAAAAATTACGAGAAAAGAATAGAACAAAGAACGGTACGTCAAAAATAAGAACATGTTAGACAAAAACGGAATTGCAAAAAGAATTGCACAAGAGGTGGAAGACGGCTATTACGTAAACCTTGGTATAGGGATTCCAACTTTGGTGGCTAATTATGTACGTGATGATATTAGTGTTGAATTTCAAAGTGAAAATGGTATTCTTGGTATGGGTCCTTTTCCCATTGATGGGCAAGAAGATGCAGATTTAATCAATGCAGGTAAGCAAACTATTACTACTTTGCCGGGAGCTTCATTTTTTGACTCGGCAACTAGCTTTGCTATGATTAGGGGAAAACATGTGAATCTTACTATATTGGGTGCCATGGAGGTTTCTGAAAACGGTGATATCGCTAATTGGAAAATACCCGGTAAAATGGTTAAAGGAATGGGTGGTGCGATGGACTTGGTCGCTTCTGCAGAAAATATAATTGTTGCTATGATGCATACCAATAAGGCAGGAGAATCTAAACTATTAACAAGATGTAGTTTACCGTTAACTGGCGTTGGCTGTGTCAAGAAAATTGTCACCAATTTGGCGGTGCTAGAAGTTACAAATAAGGGCTTTTTACTTTTAGAAAGGGCGCCAGGGGTAACAGTAGAAGAAGTAATAGAAGCTACCGAAGGTGCCTTAATTGTGAATGATAATATACCGGAAATGAAAATTGATTAACGAAGTGTTGTTTGTTGAAAATGGATCATTTCATTTATTCACAACATCTAATATGGCATACACAACATAAATTTTTTAAAATAAGCAAAATTCGTGTATATTTAGAAGGTAAACCCCATTTAACCTATATAATACTTAACCGAAATGAATTCTCAATTAAACCGCATCGCAGTTGAAGAAAAAGTTCAAGTTTATCGCAATGATTTTTTTAGCGGATTTTTAAGACTTACGAAAAAGTTATTTATGATATAAATTACTTTTTAGACAATTATAAAGGAGCGACTTTTCTAAGTCGCTCCTTTTTTTTATGCCAAATTGTACTGTTAAGGTTGTTTGAAGTAAAACGTTAGGTCCATTTTTTAATTTTTAGAATGGTATAACGAAATAATTATCATGGTATTTAAAAGCAATATAAATACATTAACTAAGACAACTTAACAAGTTCACAACAGGTATTGTCATTTTTACCACAATTATTATTTTGTAAGATAAAGACTACATATATTTGAAGTGTAATATAAAGTGAATCCCAAGTCGCTTTTGAAATTTAACCTAAAATGAAATGCTTATTAAATTGTCTGCTACTGCTGGTACTTGTTAGCTCATGCTCAAAAATTGAAAAAAATAATGACCCAATAATTGGTATTTGGCAGCATACGATAAAAACGGCTACGAATACGAATAAATTGGTTATTGATAATGAAGAATGGATTTTTAATGATGTTTATTTAGGCCGTTTTCATGGCTACAAAAATGGACAGGTAGTTTACTTAACAGATTTTAAATGGAGTGTAAATAATCACATTTATAATGTTAGCTATCCAGGTACTGATTTTCCTGATGATTTTATTGAAATGAAAGAAGCCGATGGCCGTACTATTTTAGTAAGCACCAAAGGGGTAATATTCGCGGAAAAGCAGTAAAAACTGGCACAATTGAAAAACAGCTAGAGTCAATTTAATTGTAATTAATAGCAATGCTGAAAATGGTCAAAATATCAAATCAACCATTTTATATTATTTCCCCCAATTAGGAGCAAATATATTTGCTCCTTTTTTTATTTTAGTAGTATGGAACTTACGTATACCAAATGTTCTCTTACTGATCTTCAACAACTGCGAAAAATTTCTGAACAAACTTTCGTTACTGCCTTTGAGAAGCATAATGATCCCTATGATTTCAAGAATTATATTGAAAAAGCTTTTGCATTACAGAAAATAAAGGAAGAATTATTAAATCCAAATAGCGAATTTTTTTTCGCTTTTTCCAATAATGAAATAGTGGGTTATTTTAAACTCAATGTTGGGGTTGCACAATCAGATATTAAACAAGATGATAGTATAGAATTAGAACGCATTTATGTATTCGTTCAATACCAAGGTTTGGGGTTGGGCGAAGAATTTATTAATCATATTAAGAACGTTGCTTTAAAAAGAAATAAAAAAATGCTATGGCTAGGGGTATGGGAAGAGAACAAACGTGCTATTCAATTTTATGAAAGGCAAGGCTTTCAAAAATTTGGAACTCATCCTTACTATATAGGAACAGACGAGCAAACCGATTGGTTAATGCATTTCGATTTAAGTACCTTGTAACTCCAAACTAACATCCATGAAACAACTTTACTTTATCTACTTTACAATTATAGGAGTTTTAAATCTTAATGCACAAGAATATTACTTTCCAAAGGCCAATACATCGTGGGAACAAAAATCTCCAAAAATATTTAATATTAAGGACGCGCTATTAAAGGAGGTCATTGACTTTGCTAAAGCAAACGAATACTCAGGTTCACGTGATTTAAGAATTGCAATTTTAAAAGGTTTTGAAAAGGAACCATTTCATCAAATTTTAGGACCGACCAAGAAACGTGGTGGTCCAGCGGGTATGATTCTTAAAAATGGATATATAGTTGCACAATGGGGAGATATTAAAAGAGTGGATATGACCTTTAGTGTGACTAAAAGTTTTTTAAGCACAATGGCTGGTCTTGCAGAAGACGAAGGTTTGCTTTCTAGCACTAATGATAAGGTTGGTGATTATGTATGGGATGATACCTTTAAAGGTTCACATAATTCTAAAATTACATGGGAACATTTGTTACAGCAAAATTCTGCATGGTCAGGTGAATTATGGGGTGGCAAAGATTGGGCGGATAGACCACCTAGTGAAGGTGATATAGATGATTGGAAATTTGCGGTATCAAAAGAACCAGGTACGGTTATGGAATATAATGACGTTCGAGTAAATGTGTTGGCCTATGCTCTTACTCAGCTTTGGCGTAAACCTATGCCAATAGTTCTTAAGGATAGAATAATGGATAAGATTGGTGCTTCTTCAACGTGGCGCTGGTATGGGTATGACCATGCCTGGACAGAAATTGACGGACTACAAATGAAATCTGTTACAGGAGGTGGGCATTCTGGTGCAGGTATATTCATTAATGCAGAAGATATGGCTCGGTTCGGATTGTTGTTTCTAAATGATGGTAAGTGGAAGAATGACCAATTGATATCATCATCGTGGATTAAAAAGGCTACCACATCTTCTACTCCGAACCCTAATTACGGCTATATGTGGTGGTTGAATAAAAAAGGAGACAGACATTGGGAAGGTCTTTCTGAAAATATTTACTATGCAGCTGGTTTTGGCGGTAATTTTATTGTTATTGATAAAGAACATGATTTGGTAGTCGTAACCCGTTGGTTAGAACCTAGTAAAATAAAGGAATTTATGACAATAGTTAACGCCTCTTTTTAAGAGGAACAGTTACTTTAGCTTAGATAGAATTTCAACTGCTTTCTCTAAGGTTTCCTTATTTTTTGCGAAACAGAACCTGAGCATATGGTCATTTCTATTGTTAACGTTGAAAGAAGATATAGGTATGGAGGCAACCTTATTTTCTGTAATTAAACGTTTTCCTATAATTTCATCTTCCTCCATTGTAATTTGGGAAAAATCTAATAATTGAAAGTAAGTACCTTGAGTTGGTTTATATTTAAATTTGGATAATCTTATTCCATTTAAGAAAAAATCTCTTTTTTCTTGGTAAAAATTGTTCAAATCTAAATAGTGTGACGAATTTTTTAAATATATAGATAATGCACGTTGTACTGGATGGTCTACACAGAATACAGCAAACTGATGCACTTTTCTAAATTCAGCCATTAAGACAGATGGGGCTACGCAATACCCCATTTTCCAACCGGTTACATGAAAAGTTTTTCCAAAGGAAGCACATACAAAACTTCGTTGCGCTAAATCTGGAAATCGTGAAGCACTTTCATGAATTTGTCCATCAAAAATTATATGCTCATAAACTTCATCGCTTAATAGAATGATATTGGTAGGTTTTAAAATATCCTCTAATTGTTGCATATCCCATTTTGAGAAGATGGTACCAGTAGGGTTATGTGGCGTATTGATGATAACCATTTTAGTTCTATCAGTAATTTTCTCCTTAAATTCTACCCAATCAATAGTATAATCAGGGGTGTTCAATTGAACATAAACAGCTTTCCCACCATTTAAAGCAATAGCAGGCTCATAACAGTCATATGCGGGCTTAACAACAATGACCTCATCATCTTTATTTATAAATGTAGTAATGGCCGTAAAAATCGCTTGCGTAGCTCCTACCGTAATTGTTATCTCACCTTCTGGATCGTAAAAATGATTATGAAGTGATTCTATTTTTTCAGAGATAATTTCCCTAAGACCATAAAACCCAGCCATAGGTGCATATTGATTATGACCTTCATTCATTGCTTGGCTAACTAGGTTAAGTAATTTTGAGTCAGCTTCAAAGTTTGGGAAACCTTGTGAAAGATCTATTGCTTTATGTTTTCGGGCTAAATCACCTACCGTAGTAAAAATTGTAGTTTTTACATTAGGCAATTTCGATTTTGAGATTAACGGTTTAGTGGTCATAGTAGTAAATATATGAATTTAGAAGAATGTCAAAAAAAAGCCCGACCAATTGGTCGGGCTTTTTTAACTTTAAGACTTAAATCTATTTCAAGATTTAGAATGCATAGTTTAGACCGAACATTAGGTAGGTCTGTAAATTATTATCTACATTATCGAAAGTAAGTGTAGGGTCTGGAGCTGGTCCTGTTACTGCTGCATAGTTCAACGCTTCTTGTTTACTGTTACGTAAACCGAATTCAAATCCAAGACCTATACCATTCCATAACGTATAACCAAAACTATTGATCCAAGTAAAGTTTGATAAATCTCCACTTTTATAACTTTGGAATGTAGAAAAATTGGTTTTAAAATTTACCGCTCCAATTTTTCTAGTATAATCAGCAACAATTTTAGCTCCTAAAGAAGATTCAAAAATATTATCCTCGCTACTAAATACAAAGTTGTAGTTAAGTGGATGAATAACCACGACAAGATCGGTAATCGGCATCCATGTTGCGCCAAACCCTAAATCTAAATATCCTGGATCATTGAAATTATCAAGAATAGTCGTACGGTATTCACCTAAAGCTGATATTGCGAACTTTTCATTTAATTTACGACCATATAATGATGATATAGTAAAAACATCTGCTGCTTGCCTAAAGCTATCATCATCAGCAGGATCATCTTTATCATCAAACTTTACCCATCCTAAGTTGATATTTCCAGAGTTTCTCCAGAAAAATTTATCTTGATTTAAATTCGCAAATGCATTAACGGTTACACCAATATTGCCTGTCGAATTATTTGGTGAAGCTTGCGCATACCAATTATTAAAGCTGCTGATATTAGCGCCAATTGTACCAAAAGCGCCCTTTTTCCAACCTGGTAACTTATCGATTTGGCCTTGTAAAGCGTCAGCTCTACCTTGAATAGCAGCTATCGAATCTTTCGTTGCACCTAATTGCCCTTTTAACTCTTCCTCTGTTTGGGAAAAGCCTATAGTTGCAACAAGTGCAACCGCTATGGTTAAAATAATTTTCTTCATAATAAAATGTTTATCGTTTATAGTTGGGCAAATGTAAGTATAGCTAACAAATTCTCTGAGTAGGAAATTGTTATTTTCTTCTGTATAAAGGTACTGAAGAACAAGCTTCCCCATACATAATAGACTTAGCAACAGGCCTTAACCGCTCTGCAATACATAGGTATGCATTCGGAGGAACAGGTTTTTTACTACATCCTTTTATGATAATCGATTTATCTTGATATTCAGAAATATCTAATTTTTCAATGATCGATTGATAAATACTTGTTTCTAAATCGACCAAAGTACCTCGTATCGCCTTTTTGGCAAAACCACTAAGTTTAATGCTTAGTAATAAATATGCCCAACCTGGGACAATCGCATCTGTAGAACATTGCATAGCTACAAAAGCATTCTTATATTGAGACCAATCATGTGCTTCTACAGATGCTCTAAAATCTTTTTCCTTAAGAATAAACCCTTCAAAAAGCCAATCTTTTATATCCAAAACCAACCTATCCCCTTTTGGATAATAATCCTCAAGGTTAAAGGTGATGAGTTTACTTTGAGCAACCCTATTAATAATTTCGTCTTGCATAAGAATAGATTTAAAATCTTGCCAGAAATCGATTCTTTAATTAAAGAAGTCCCAATTCTAGTTTTGCTTCCTCGCTCATTAAGTCTTGAGTCCAAGGTGGATCAAAAGTAATTTCAACCTCCGCATCTTTAATTGCATCAAGAGACTTTACCTTTTCCTCTACCTCTGCCGGTAAAGATTCTGCAACGGGGCAATTCGGAGAAGTAAGTGTCATTAGTATTTTCACTTCATTATCCTCATTGACCAAAACATCGTAAATCAACCCTAGTTCATAGATATCGACAGGTATTTCTGGATCATAGATTGTTTTTAAAATGCGAACTATTTTTTCCCCTAATTCTGCGCTGTCTTCAGCTATATTTTCTTCACTCATAGTCTTTTCTATTCTTCAATTTGTGTTTGATACGCTACTGCGTATAATTTCAATTGCTTGATCATACTAACCAAACCATTCGCCCTTGTCGGCGAAAGATGCTCTTTTAAACCAATTTCATCTATAAACTGAGTATCGGCATCTAATATATCTTGTGGTTTTTGATTGCTAAAGGCGCGAATTAAAATGGCAATAATTCCTTTCGTGATAATTGCATCACTATCAGCTGTAAAAACAAGTTTATTATCCTCCAATTCGGCATGTACCCAAACTTTACTTTGACACCCTTTAATGATATTATCATTGGTTTTATATTCTTCTTTGATCAACGGTAGGGACTTACCTAGTTCTATCATATATTCATACCGCTGCATCCAATCATCGAACATAGAAAACTCTTCGATAATTTCCTCTTGTATCTCTTTAATTTCCATTACTTTATTTTACACAAAAATACAATAACAATTGATGGATTTCAAAAGTTAACAAAAACGACAAATGGTTGTTTTACAATAACATACTTTTAGCTTTCAACACCCCAGCGATAAGTACATCTACTTCTTCAAGCGTATTGTAAAAAGCGAAGCTTGCCCGCACAGTACCTGGTATCTTATAAAAATCCATAATAGGTTGTGCACAATGGTGACCTGTACGCACAGCAATTCCTAGCTTATCTAAAATACTACCCATATCATAAGGGTGAATACCTTCAATATTAAAAGATATAACAGAAGTCTTGTTTTTGGCTGTACCGTAAATTTTGAGTCCGTCAATCTTTAATAATTCTTGTGTAGCATATTCCAACAACTCATGCTCATATTTTGCAATTTCATCAAAACCAACAGCATTCATATAATCTAAAGCAGCACCAAAAGCAATACCACCACAAATATTAGGTGTACCGGCTTCAAATTTATGTGGAAGACCTGCATAGGTAGTTTTTTCGAAAGTAACCTCAGCTATCATTTCTCCACCACCTTGATAAGGTGGTAATTTATTCAACCATACTTCCTTTCCATATAGCATACCAACACCTGTTGGCCCACAAATTTTATGTGCAGAACAAGTATAGAAATCTACATCTAGCGCTTGAACATCTGCTACTAAATGTGGAGCTGCCTGTGCTCCATCAATCAAAACGGCCGCACCTACCTTATGTGCTTTCTCAATTATTTCTTCAATAGGATTGATTGTCCCTAAAGCATTTGAAATATGATTACAAAAAACCAACTTGGTCTTTTCGCTAAGTAATTCATCATAAACATCCATTCGCAATTCACCTTCCTGGTTCATTGGAATTACCTTTAAAATAGCACCTGTTCGTTCACAAAGCATTTGCCAAGGCACAATGTTGGAATGATGCTCCATAGCAGATACTAAAACCTCGTCTTCATTTTTAATTAAGGCTGAGAAACCATTAGCGACCAAATTTATACTATGCGTTGTACCAGCCGTAAAAATAATTTCATAGGGCTTAGCCGCATTAAAATGTTTTTGAATTTTTAACCTCGCTTGCTCATATTTATCGGTAGCTTCTTGAGAAAGTGTATGAACACCACGATGAATATTGGCGTTATAATTCTGATAATAATCCACAATAGCATCTATGACCTGTTGTGGAGTCTGTGAAGTAGCAGCATTATCTAAATAAACCAATGGTTTACCGTTTACCTCACGTTTTAGAATAGGAAAATCTTCCCTTATTTTTTTAATATCTAACATAGTCAATCTTCTTATTTACAAAGATACCCGATAATGAAAACATATATATAACTGTATTTAGATTAAGTTATAAATTGTCATAAAATAAAAAAGGACAGTTAAAAACCTAACTGTCCTTTTTTAAATTTAATAGTTAAAATATTTTAAAGATCAAAACCAAGGTTTACCCCTAGCTTTTTTGCAATCAATTTATTAATTCTAGCTTTTAGTTCAGGAATACGTACAGAAGAAAGCACGTTATTTGCAAAAGCGTACATTAATAAAGCCCTTGCTTCCTTTTCAGGAATACCTCTTGACCGCAGATAGAACATTGCATCTTCGTCTAATTGACCAATGGTACAACCATGTGAACATTTCACATCATCTGCAAAAATCTCTAACTGAGGTTTTGTATTGATGCTCGCCTTATCGCTAATTAAAATATTATTGTTTTGCTGAAAGGCGTTTGTTTTTTGGGCAATCTTATCAACGATAATTTTACCATTAAAAACGCCTGTAGAGCTATCGCCGTAGATACCTTTATAATCTTGGTGACTTTCGCAGTTCGGTTGTATATGATGCACTAAAGTATGATGATCCACATGTTGTTTCTCACCTAGTATCGTTACACCTTTCATGGTGGAGTCGATATACTCCCCATTTTGATAAAAATTAAGGTTATTACGAGTCAATTTCCCACCAAAAGAGAAAGTATGAACCTTAACAAGACTTTTATCCTTTTGGTCAATATAGGTGTTATCGATTAAAGATGCAGTTGCCGCATCATTCTGTATTTTATAAAAATCTACTATAGCACTTTTTGCTGCGTATATTTCAGTAACAGCATTTGTAAGCACTTCATTTTTCGTTAAACTCTGGTGACGTTCTATAATCTGAACTTCAGCATTTTCCTCTACTACCACCAAGTTTCTTGGTTGTAACATTAATGAAGCTTCATTACCTGTAGAGAAATGCAAAATCTCTATCGGCTTTTTAGGCATCTTATTTTTTGGGATATAGATATATGCCCCTTCGCGACTAAATGCCGTATTTAGAGAAGTCAGCGACTCGTCTTTTGATGCTATTTTATTAAAATAAACATCTATGACCTGCTTATACATTGGCTTTGTTAATGCCGAACTCATTAAACAGATATCTACCCCATCATGTGTAGTTTCCGAAAGATATGAGCTGTATATCCCATCTATAAAAACAATTTTATAAGAATCGATCTCATGAAGAAAATAACGCTTAACATCTTTGTATTCTATTGTATTTTCCTGTTTTGGAAAAATACTGAAATCAATTTTCTGCAAGCTATTTAGCGAAGTATATTTCCAAGCTTCTTCCTTTTTAGAAGGAAACCCTTTTTCTTCAAAATTTTTAATGGCGGCCGTACGAACATCATGTACCGGATGTTCGACATCAACGTTGTTCTCAAACGCCATAAAGGAAGAAATTAATTTATCTTTTAAATCCATACTTTTTCAGTTGGCAGTGTTCCGTTACAGTTGGCAGAATATTCTGCTCACTGATCTAGTATACTGCAAATTATACCGTTGCTTCTTGTTTTAACCAATCGTAACCTTTCTCTTCAAGCTCAAGTGCTAATTCTTTACCACCAGACTTAACGATTTTACCATTGTGCAATACATGTACGAAATCGGGAACTATATATTCCAACAAACGTTGGTAGTGTGTTATTAAGATTACAGCGTTGTCTTTACTCTTCAATTTATTTACACCATTAGCTACGATACGTAAGGCATCGATATCCAATCCAGAATCGGTTTCATCCAAAATAGCCACCTTTGGCTCTAACATGGCCATTTGAAAAATCTCGTTACGTTTTTTCTCACCACCTGAAAAACCTTCGTTCAATGATCTGGATAAAAACTTACGGTCAATTTCTAAAAGTTCAGATTTCTCGCGAATTAATTTCAACATATCCTTAGCAGGCATATCTTCTAAACCTTTTGCCTTACGAGACTCATTAATAGCCGTTTTCATAAAGTTGGTTACCGAAACCCCAGGTATTTCTACAGGATATTGAAAAGAAAGAAAAACACCTTTATGAGCTCTTTCTTCAGGAGAAACATCTTCTAAGTCTTCACCGTTCAATTCTACTGAACCTTCAGTAACTTCAAATTCCTCTTTTCCTGCAATTACAGATGCCAATGTACTTTTTCCTGAACCGTTCGGTCCCATGATTGCATGTACTTCACCCGCTTTTACCTCTAGGTTTATTCCTTTTAATATTTCCTTATCCTCAACACTAGCGTGTAAGTTTTTAATTTTCAACATAATATGTTACTTTAAATATTCTGGCGCCTTAGGCATTTTATTAAAATCTTCTTTTGAATGCTGCATGTAAACCTTTGCATTGCTTTCTTTAGCTAGTGCTTCAAATTCGTTCATGCTATTTAATGTCTGTTCAACATTAAAATTAAAAATAGGAACACCTCTATGTTCTCTGTTTTCATATAAGTGATACAAATCTCCTGTTAATAATACTGGTCCATTTTCAGCTAAATCTAAAAACAGTACTTGATGACCTGGTGTATGACCAGGCATAGATTTGATAACCACAGTGCCATCACCAAACACATCGTACTCACCATTAAGCTTTTGAGGGTTCTTCAATTCTTTAATGGCATTATAATTATCAGTATTATTTTTCTGTGATTCTTCACTGGTAATAAAATCGTACTCTGTACTTTGAACCAACCACGTAGCATTTTTAAATACATTAGCATGACCACTGTGATCAAAATGAGTGTGAGATAATGCAATATATTTAATATCGGATGGAATCATACCAATGCTTTTCAGCTGATTTATAACAGAATCTTTTCTAGAAACTGTAAATGCTCCACTAGGCTCAGTAAAAGGTTCACCCATAGCAATTAAACCTTCTGGTAAACCGGCATCCCACATTAAATTTCCTTTCGGATGGCTAATCACATAAAAAGGATCTGCAAATTCTTTAGTCTGACCTTGGTAGGTAGTATCTTGAGAAAACAATTCCAAATTATTCACAAGTACAGTTCCACCATTAAAGGTGTATAATTTCACCTCTGGCTTAACTACTACTTCAGCAGTATGAGCCTCTTTAGTTTTGCTTTTATTTTCCTTGCAACTAAAGGCAGTAACGAGAACTACTATGATTAAAAACTTCTTCATTATTTTTAAAAAGGCATTGTTAAAATTATCCTACAGAACCCTCTAAACTGATTTCCAATAATTTTTGAGCTTCTACAGCAAATTCCATTGGTAATTTATTCAGAACCTCTTTACTAAATCCGTTCACGATTAGAGCAATAGCTTTTTCAGTAGGTATACCTCTTTGGTTACAATAAAATATTTGATCTTCACCAATTTTACTGGTTGTAGCCTCATGCTCTATCATCGCAGACTTGTTCTTCGCTTCGATATAAGGAAACGTGTGAGCTCCACATTCGTTACCCATCAAAAGTGAATCACACTGTGAGAAGTTACGTGCATTATCAGCTCTACTATTTACTTGAACCAAACCACGGTAACTATTCTGTGATTTTCCTGCAGAAATACCTTTTGAAATAATGGTACTTCTTGTATTCTTGCCAATATGGATCATTTTAGTACCCGTGTCAGCTTGTTGGTAATTATTGGTCACGGCAATTGAATAAAATTCACCAATTGAATTATCCCCTTTTAAAATACAAGATGGATATTTCCAAGTAACGGCAGATCCCGTTTCAACCTGTGTCCATGATACCTTCGCATTTTTCTCGCAAATCGCTCTTTTAGTAACGAAGTTGTAAACACCTCCTTTACCATCTTTACCACCAGGAAACCAATTCTGTACGGTTGAATACTTAATTTCTGCTCCGTCCAAGGCAATCAATTCAACCACAGCAGCATGTAATTGATTTTCATCTCTTGAAGGTGCGGTACACCCTTCTAAATAACTAACATAACTATCTTCATCAGCAATTAGCAAGGTGCGCTCGAACTGACCTGTACCAGCCTGATTGATTCTAAAGTAGGTTGAAAGCTCCATTGGGCAACGAACGCCTTTGGGAATGTAACAGAAACTACCATCAGAAAATACAGCGGAATTTAATGCTGCATAAAAATTATCTCGTTGTGGAACTACAGAACCAATGTATTTCTTTACCAATTCAGGATGTTCTTTTATAGCCTCTGAAATTGAACAGAAAATAATTCCTTTTTCTGCTAACGTCTTTTTAAATGTAGTTGCAACAGAAACAGAGTCCATAACTATATCTACCGCTACATTCTGAAGTTTCTTTTGCTCATCTAAAGAAATACCCAATTTCTTATACATCTCCAACAATTCTGGATCAACATCATCCATTGTTTTGTTTGGGTCTGCCTTTTTAGGCGCCGAATAATAAGAAATAGCTTGAAAATCTGGTTTTGTATAATGTACATTGGCCCACTCTGGCTCAACCATTTCTTTCCAATATTTAAAAGCCTCAAGACGCCAAAGTGTCATCCATTCTGGCTCTTCCTTTTTCTTGGAAATAGCAATAACGATTTCTTCGCTTAAACCAATTGGAAACGTTTCGGATTCAATATCTGTATAGAAACCATACTCATACTCTTTGGTTTCCAATTCTTTTTTTAATTCTTCTTCTGTATATGCCATATAGTTTAATTGGTCAATTGATTTTACTCAACTAACAATTATCGATTTATAATGAAAAACTCTCGCCACAACCACAAGTTCGTTGTGCATTAGGATTATTAAAAACAAAACCCTTACCGTTAAGGCCACCTGAGTATTCTAAGACCGTACCTACTAAATATAAAAAGCTCTTTTTGTCGACAATTATTCGAACGTTGTTATCCTCAAAAACCTTATCGGCATCATCCTTCTTGTTGTCAAAGTTCAACTCATAGGATAATCCGCTACATCCGCCGCTTTTCACACCCACACGAACATAATCCGTTGTCGCATCAAAACCTTCTTCCGTCATAAGGTTGATGACTTTCTGTTTAGCTGTTTCTGATACTTGAATCATATATTAACTAGATTTAATCTAAATAGTTTACAAATATAGGTTATAAGTAGGTTTTTTCCATAGAACCTAACATTATTATAACGTATATAACTATTAAAGAATCTTATGATAAATGAGTGGAGTTTACTATTTGATTTTAAGAAGAATTAAGTCTGAGTTTCCTTTAGAAGATATTGAACCGAAATCTGTACTTGAAGATTCACCCACAATAAAAATGCTACCGTCAGAGTTTTCAAGAAGATCAAAGCCAAAATCGAGCCCAGAACCTCCAAAAGATTTTTCCCAAACTAGTTCTCCAAAAGCATTGGTTTTAACCAACCAAATATCATTTTCGCCCTTATTTAAAGAACTGTCCTTATCATCACTTTTGGAATTACCCGTTATTAAGAAGCCCCCATCTTTACTTTGAACAACAGCCTGTGCCAAATCGAACTGGCTACCGCCATAGGTTTGTTCCCAAATCAAATTACCTTCTTCATCAAGCTTAATCATCCACATATCAGATTCTCCGTGGTTTACTAAAATATCGCCATTGGCACTAAAAGTATTGCCTACTACTACAAAACCATTATCTGCCGTTTTAGCAATATCATATGAAACCTCAATACCATCACCTCCAAATGACTGTTCCCAAATTAGATTACCAAAAGAATCTACTTTAACCACCCAAAAATCGTAGCTACCATTGGTATTACTTATATCAAAATCATCACTTTCCGTAAAACCAGCCATTACAAAACCGCCATCGACCGATTGCACAACACTATGTGCCCGATCATTATTGGTGCCTCCAAAATAACCTCGCCATTGAACGGTACCCTTTTCATCTATTTTAGTTCCCCAAAATTCGCCTACTCCATGACTTGTTAATGAATTACCTTTTTCCGTATTTCCATCTGCCCTAGCCGATGTGATATCTAAAAATCCGGTAAAAAAATATCCTCCTTGAGAGGCTTCAAGTATATCGTACGAATGATCATGACCTGAAAAACCGTAACTACTTTCCCATTCCAAATTCCCTAGACCATCTAACTTTAAAATCCAATTATCATGAAAACCTTCGTTATTTGAAGCGTCGCCATCACTGCTCATCGAATAGCCTGTTAAAATAAATCCTCCATCACTTGTTTGAGATAGACTTTGCCCAATATCATCTTTACTTCCGCCGTAGGTTTTATTCCATTGCAAATTCGAATTTTCATCAAATTTCAATAACCAATAATCATTTTCTTCTTCAGCTTTTATTGAGATATCACCATTCGTACTTCCTGTATATCCTAAAATTGCAAACCCCCCGTCAGTGGTTTTTACAATTGCCTGTGCGCTTTCATTACCACTACCTCCAAAATTCTTTATAAAATCAAGTTCTCCCTTAAATTCAGTATTTAAAGAATTAAATGCAATTTCAGCTTCTTCTTTTGCACAAGAAAAGATGATACTAGCAAGTAATAGTAAAAGTACCTTTCTCATAATCAATTTGATTTTTGAATTATAAAAAACCCACTATTAATATCACTAATGATAATATAACCGCTTTCAAAATAAGGGTAAACACTCCAAACACCGGCAAATTGTGTATTATTGTTGGATGGATAGGTATCAAAAAATGCCTTCTCCACTATTGTTTTACTTTCAATTTCGGTAATATCCAGAACACGGACACCCGCTGTATAATTTGCTAAGAAAAATTCATCTCCTAAAACATAGCCATTGTGGTCAATTGCATTTGTTGAACCTAAGTACGTATAGTGTAAAACCGGATTCTCTAAATCAACCATATCAAAAATTAGGGTACGTGTTTTAAAACCTTGCCGTACCTCATCTAACTCGTCTCCCAATATAAAATAGCGATGATCCTCTGTAAACCAACCCTGATGCGTGTATCCGATATTTGGATAAGGCAATGTAGCCAAAGTTACAGGAGTATTCTTATCTGTAATATCTACAACCACTACTTGATCCTCATTTGCACCTACAAATATTTCTGAGCCAACATAGGTGTTATCAGGACCATTATAGGTAATTACCTGTGCGTCGTGTGTATAACCATATAAACCCCAACCACCAGCTAAAGTAGGGACTATAGGATTTTCAAGATTTAAAAAATGCACACCACCATTAAACTGGTCATCTCTATTTGTACCTACAGGATACGCAAAACCAGATGTTTCATTAATTACAATATTATGTGCATTTCCCAAGTCTGTATAACGCCCGTCAGCTGAGAATTCTTGAGGAAAATTGCTTGGGTTCCGTAATCTTTTCAAATCAAAAACTTGAACGCCATGACCACCGGCTTCAGATACGATATATGCAAAGTCTCCATAAATTTTCACATCTCTCCAAGAGCTCGAACTTGTAGCAGTAGGTAGCTTACCTAGAAAAATAGGCTCTACAGCATCCGATATATCTATAAAAGCGGTTCCATTATCCAAACCCATTAAGGCATATTCTTTGCCACTTTCAGCATCTGTCCAACCCCAAATATCGTTACCTTCCTCTGCCGACATTTCGCTTAGGGAAATATGGGCAACTAAATCATATCCATTACAAGGGTAAATTCCCGCCATTCCATTTTCACATGGTACAATGGCAGTCGTGTTATTTTCTGAAGTTGGCGTTTCTTCTACTTGTTCTTCCATTTGGCCGTCAACCTCAATATCCATATTATCATCTGAAGAGCATCCGAAAATCACAATATATGTTAAAAACCAAAGTCCTTTTTTCATGTAATTAATTTAATTTCAATACTTAAAGATACAAATTGCATTGTTTCAATAATTATAAAACTGCAATGACCTTCAAGTAATTGGCTTAATTGAATTATCTTGAAGTCCAAATCATCAAACAACTAAAACAACTTCATTTTATGTCAAACAAAAAGACGAATTTAAAAAAGAACTCGCGTCGAAAATTTATGAAAAATACCGGTATGGCGGCGGCCGGATTTATGATTGTACCAAGACATGTCTTGGGCGGTCCTGGTTTTATAGCCCCAAGCGATAAACTAAACATTGCAGGTATTGGTGTTGGAGGAAAAGGTCAAAGTGACATTGCCTCCTTTGCTGAGAGTCCGAATGTCAATATTGTATCACTTTGTGATGTTGACGACAGACAAGCAATTGCCTCTAGAGAAGCGTTCCCGAAAGCTAGTTATTTCAGTGATTTTAGAGAGATGCTTGAAAAAGAAGGAGACAGTATAGATGCGGTATCTGTTTCTACTCCCGACCACAACCATGCTGTTGCAGCTTACCAGGCAATGGCAATGGGGAAACATGTTTATGTACAGAAACCATTGACCCATGATATTTGGGAAGCAAGAATGCTTACCGAAGCTGCTAAAAAATTCCAAGTAGTAACACAAATGGGCAACCAAGGTGGTTCTGGTGATGGTGTACGCACCATGAAAGAAATCTATGATACCGGTATTATAGGAGAAGTACATACCGTAAAATGTTGGACCAACAGAGCTATCTGGCCCCAGGCATTACAAACACCTACCAAAAAAGACCGTATACCAAAAGGACTAAATTGGGATCTTTGGCTAGGCACTGCTGCAATGCGGGATTATAACAATGCATACCTACCTTTTGACTGGAGAGGTTGGTCAGATTTTGGTACCGGAGCACTAGGCGATATGGCTTGCCATATTATGGATCCTGTTTATAGAATATTACCAATATTGTACCCAGACACGGTAGAATGTAGTGTTTCAGATTCTTTTAAAGGAAATTTTGAATACAAAGATTATCCAAAAAGTTTCCCGAACTCTAGCAAAATACATTTAAGCTACCCAAGAACCGATGGAAAAGGCAACATAAAAGTTACTTGGATGGATGGTGGTTTACTACCTGAAAGACCAGAAGAGTTAGGCGATGAAGAAGCTTTAGGAAACTGGGATGGCGGTGTTTTATTTATTGGCACCAAAGGTAAATTAATGGCAGATTGTTATGGAGCTAACCCGAGACTTCTTCCATTAAGTTTAAACGAACAGTTCGAAGTAGAACAAACTATTGCGCGTGTTCCTGAGGGTCATTATTTACAATGGGTAAATGCGTGTATGGCAGGTTATGGTAATGCTGAAACCAGTTCATCATTCGACTATGCAGGACCGTTTACAGAGAGTATTCTTATTGGAAATTTGGCTTTAAAATCATACTTCGAAGTAGATCCTACAGTTGAAAACCAAGGATTCTGGGGTGGTGGTAAACAATACCACGGTAGAAAACGTTTACAGTGGGATGCCGCAAATATGAAAATTACCAATTTTGAACCCGCAAATAAATATGTGAAGCGTACCTATAGAGACGGTTATTCAATAGGATAGATTTAAACTAAATTTAAGTAGTAAAACCGGAGCTGAAAAGCTTCGGTTTTTTTTATGTTCTTGGTCTAGTATTACTTCTTATTTTTGCAGCATGCTAGAAGACAAGAATCAAGAAAAGACATCTTTAGAGAAATTAGGCGAATTTGGCCTTATAGAACATCTTACCAAAGATTTTAAGAATGAGCAAAAATCAACTACAAAAGGTATTGGTGATGATGCCACAGTTTTAGATTTTAGAAATAAAAAGACAGTCATAAGCACTGACTTGTTAATTGAAGGAGTACATTTCGACCTCAGCTATATGCCCTTAAAACATTTAGGCTACAAAGCAGTAATGGTAAATCTATCAGATATTTATGCCATGAACGCTACCGCCACTCAAATAACCATTTCTATTGCGGTCTCCAATAGATTTCCCTTAGAAGCATTAGAAGAATTGTATGCTGGTATAGCAACTGCATGCAAAACGTATAATGTTGATTTAGTGGGTGGTGACACCACCTCTTCTAAAACAGGATTAATGATTAGTGTAACTGCAATAGGTGAAGCAAATGAAGAAGATATTGCTTATAGATCTGGTGCCAAACCTAACGACCTCTTGGTGGTTTCGGGTGATTTAGGCGCTGCTTATATGGGCCTTCAAGTCTTGGAGCGTGAAAAAGAAGTTTTTAAGGTAAACCCAAATAATCAGCCAGATTTAGAACCTTACTCCTATATTATAGAACGTCAATTAAAACCTGAAGCCAGAAAAGATATTATTGAATTATTGAAAAAATTAGATGTAAGGCCTACATCTATGATCGATATTAGTGACGGACTTTCTTCTGAAATTTTACATTTAAGCAAAAGTAGTGGTCTAGGCATTGATGTATACGAAGATAAAATTCCTTTAGACCCAACAGTAATTGCTGCCTGTGAAGAGTTTAAAGTAGATAGCACCCTTGTCGCCTTAAGTGGCGGCGAGGATTATGAGTTATTGTTCACCATAGACCAAAAAGAATTCCCGAAAATAAAGGGCAATCCTAACTTAACCGTCGTGGGGCATACCACGGGTAAAGAAGAAGGTGCTTTCTTAATTTCTAGGAATAATACGAAGATTCCATTAACCGCTCAGGGTTGGAATTCTTTTACCGAATAAAAAAATCACTAAGCTACCTGTTGTGTAGCAGTGTGTCTTCTTTGGTAAATATGCTCTAAAGTTCTGTTGATATCCTGTAATTCAGGTGTTAATGCGGAAAGGTTTCCTCTAACATCTGTTGTTACTTCTTTTTGACAGTGAATACACTTGTATTCTTTAATATGCGAGGTCACTTTTTTTGAAATGGAATAGTGATGGCCGAAAATGTTGCAGAATATTTTTTTCATGCTGTAGGTTTTTTAGCAAAAATTTCGATTTGGGAAATCGATAAAATGCGATTAATATTTTAGGTTGAAATAACTAGAGAAATCGCATACGCTAAATTTCCTTTTATTAAAGTACTGTATATTAACTGACTGCGCCAGTATTTGTTGTGAGTGTTACCTAACATGTTGTCAATCTACTTTTTTTTGGTGTCTTACTAAATCAAAAACCACGGCATGTCTGTTATTTCATAATCTTTCACTTAATTTGCAACCATGTTTAAGAAGAAGGAAATTCTCGTTACCGCCTTTGCCCTATTCTCCCTTTTCTTTGGAGCGGGCAATCTAATTCTACCTCCATTATTAGGCTTTAATTCTGGGAATCAATGGCTAGTAGTAACCATAGGATTTTGCCTTTCTGCAATGGCAATTCCGATTCTTGGCATTTTGGCACATGCCAAACTACAAGGTACATTGATGGATTTTGGAAAAAAGGTGTCACCCTCCTTTAGCTTGATTTATGCTTTTTTCATTTATGCCATTGCCATTGCCTTACCAAGCCCAAGAACCGCTTCGGTTACCCACGAAATGGCGGTTCAACCCTATTGGGATATCTCTCCTTGGTTTACCAGTAGTATATATTTCGGTATAGTATTTGTCTTCGCCATGAATCGGTCAAAAATATTGGGCATTCTAGGTAAACTTTTAACCCCAGCCATAATACTGATTTTAGTTTTTGTTATCGGGATAACTATGTTCTCTTTCCCATTTGAATTTGGACCTTCAACTATTGCTAGTCCTTTCACTAATGGTATTTTGGAAGGCTACCAAACATTTGATGCCATTGGCGCAGTGGTTGTTGGTGGTGTTATTATTATATCTATCAATTTAAGACATACCGATGCATCATATGAGGACAAAAAAGCCTTAATACGTAGTGCAGGATGGTTAGCTGGCTTGGCCCTATTTTTAATTTATATGGGTTTAATTCTTTCAGGAGCACTCTCACATACTTATTTTGATGCAGACACAACAAGAACAGCTTTGTTATCTGGTTTGGCCATAAATAGCTTGGGTAATGTAGGAAATTTATTTTTAAGCATATTAGTAGGTGTCGCTTGTTTTACAACTGCAGTGGGTATAGTTACGGGAACAGCCGATTTTGTAAGGTCGAGATTTAATGACTCTCAATTAGCATATACGATTACAGCTATCGTAGGGAGTGTATTAGGTGTGTTAATGGGCCAATTTAATGTAGGATATATTATCGCTGTGGCTTTACCATCGTTAATGTTCATCTACCCTATTACTATCATTTTAATATTACTAAATGTAGTGCCAGAAAAGTATGCGTCACCTTTAGTTTTTAAAACTGTTACCATAGCGACTATCTTATTTAGTGTTCCAGATTTCTTGGGAAGTATTAGGGCTATCGCTCCTTCAGCAGATACATTTTCATGGATACCGCTTCAGCAATATAGTTTAGGATGGGTATTGCCGGCTTTGTTGCTGTTTATAGTAACCAATATTGTTACAAAAGCTAAATCAGCGTAAATTACAACTCCCGGCTTTTTTTCTTTTTCGAATAGTAGTAAAAAGCATAAGCTATTAAAACGAGTACAACAAAAGGAAGGTAGGTTCCAATAGCCACACCAATTTCATAAGAATTGTCAGGTGCTTCCTGCATCTTTTTTTCAATTTCAGAAGCTTCTTGAATTAATAAGAATAACCCCATATTCTAAAATTCTATTTCTAAACTTATAGGGCAATGATCACTCCCCATAACTTGATCATGAATTTGAGCAGATTTCACTTTATCCCAAATAGATTCACTGACCAAAAAATAATCTAGACGCCAACCTACATTTCTACTTCTTGCCCCACCTCTCATACTCCAAAAAGTATACTTATCAAATGTAGTTGGATGTAATTTTCTAAAACTATCCACCAAATTCAATTCGTTTAACATATGATCGAACCCATCAATTTCTACCTGTGTAAAGCCAGATGTTTTATTATAATTGCTTTTGGGATTGGCAAGATCATTTTCAGTATGTGCAACATTAAAGTCGCCTGTAATAATCAACGGTTTCGTTTTTGACAATTCTTTTAGATAATTCGTAAAAGCCTTGTCCCATCCTGCTCTATAATCCAATCGCTTAAGTCCATTCCCACTATTAGGAATATATACATTAACTAAATGAAAGTGCTCAAATTCAGAATGGGTGATACGGCCTTCTAAATCATGCTCAGCAATACCCATGTCCCTTTTAAATTGAACAGGCTTTAGCTTTGTCAAAATTCCTGTACCGGAATATCCCTTTTTATCAGCACTATTAGTGTATAGCTCATAACCACTTACATTTTTTAATGCTTCACTCACTTGATCGTCTTGCGCCTTGGTTTCTTGAACGCAAAAAATATCAGCGTCAAAATCTTTAACAATATCTTCAAATCCTTTTTTTACAGAAGCCCTTATGCCATTAACGTTCCATGATACTAATTTCATTCTCTGGTATTATTTGTTCATCAATTCTTCAATCTCATCTGCCTTAATAGGTATGTTCGCCATAAGATTAAAAGGTTCTCCCTTTTCTTGAATTACTACATCATCTTCTAATCGGATTCCCATATTTTCTGCCGGAATATATATTCCCGGTTCAACCGTAAATACCATATTTGCTTCCATTGGTGTTTTCAATGCGCCATAATCATGGGTATTTAAACCGATATGATGACTTGTGCCATGCATGAAATATTTTTTATACGCAGGCCAATCTGGGTTTTCATTTTGCACATCTGCTTTATCCAATAAGCCCAATCCTAATAATTCAGATGTCATTAGTTTACCACATTCTTTATGGTATTCTGCCCAAAGCGTACCAGGGACCAACATTTTAGTGGCATCATCTTTTACGCGTAAAACAGCATTATACACCTCTTTTTGTCGTTTGGTGAATTTCCCGTTCACAGGTATGGTTCTCGTTAAATCACTTGAGTAATTCGCATATTCTGCAGCAACATCCATCAAGATTAAATCTCCATTATTACAAGGTCTGTTATTCTCTAAATAGTGCAATACATTTGCATTGTTACCAGAAGCAATTATTGGTGGGTACGCAAATCCTTTAGAACAATTACTCACAAATTCATGAATTAATTCTGCCTCTATCTCATATTCCATGACCCCAGGTTTTACAAAACCAAGTAATCTTCGAAAGCCTTTCTCTGTAATATTACATGCCGTTTGCATCAATTCTAATTCTTCGGGCTCCTTTATGCCACGTATTTCCTGTAGAATAGGATTACTTTTTGCAACACGATGCGCTGGAAATTGTTGCTTATATTTTTTAATAAAACGATCTTCTCTGGTTTCCGTTTCTACAGCCTGCCTATAATGCTCATTGGTATTGAAGTAAATCGTTTCTGCTTCGGTCATCAAATCAAAGAATACTTTATCAAAGTCCTTTAACCATTGAATATTTTGAATACCAGAAATCTCGGTCGCTTTTTCTTTCGTCAATTTTTCACCTTCCCAAACAGCGATATGGTCGTTCGTCTCTCTTACGAATAAGATTTCACGGTTATTTTTATTTATAGAATCTGGGTACAGCACTAAAATAGTCTCTTCTTGATCAGCCCCTGACAAGTAAAAAATATCTCTATGTTGCTCAAAAGGCAATACACTATCGGCACTTATAGGGTAAATATCATTCGAATTAAAAACGGCAATGCTTTTAGAATGCATGCGGTCCATAAATTTCTTTCGGTTCTTTATAAATAACGAATTGGGTATTTGATCGTATTTCATGAATCTACATTTTAATATAAAATTACGGATTAAGTATTGTTTGACTAGAAAATAGAGTATTTAATTATGAAATTCCTATCGAACAATATTATAACATTTAGATGCTAATTAGTTAACTTGTGTGTCTCAACCTAAAAACTGATAACTAATGAAAAATAGGCTTCTTCTTACACCACTATTTTTTTTAGTATTCTTATCTACACTAGCCCAAACTCAAAGTTCTATTTTTGAAAATCTAGAATTTCGATTTATCGGTCCTGAAGGCAATCGTACCATTGCAATTGCAGGAATACCAGAAGACCCAATGACGACCTATATTGGAGCAGCATCTGGCGGGTTATGGAAAACGACCGATGCAGGTAGTACTTGGAACCCAATTTTTGATGATCAAGAGGTATCTTCTATAGGATCCTTGGCGATAACACCGACCAATCCAGATATTGTGTGGATCGGTACTGGTGAAACTTTTGTTATTAGACCTGCTCATTCCATGGGTGATGGTATCTATAAATCTATAGACGGCGGAAAGACCTGGAAAAATATGGGTCTGGAAAAAACGGGTCGCATTGGTCGCGTAATCGTGCATCCTACTAATCCTGACATCATATACGCTGCAGCATTAGGCCATACGTATGGAAAACAACAAGAACGTGGCGTTTATAAAACGGTAGATGGTGGTGAAACTTGGAAACGCATATTTTTCATAGATGAAAACACCGGTGCAGCCGAGCTAGCTATAGACCCACAAAATCCTGATCGCCTATTAGTGGGTATGTGGTCTATACAAATAAATACTTGGGGATTAAATAGTGGAGGTCCTGGAGGCGGCGTATATAGAACAACAGATGGTGGCGAAAATTGGGAACCACTTCATAAAAAGGGACTTCCTGGAGGTAAAGAAAATCCCGTAGGTAAAACGGCGGTTGCCATTTCCCATTCAAATTCAAATATCGTTTATGCTCTTTTTGAAATTGAAAGTCCGGCATTATACCGTTCCGAAGATTTTGGAGAAACTTGGACTTTACAAACCCGAAATCACGATATAGCAGAAAGAGCCCCTTATTATACTCGAATGGCGGTATCTACTACAGACCCAAACGAGTTATATTTTGCTAGTGTAAAGTTTAGTATTTCAAAAGACGGTGGCAAGACAACTAAAGGAGGGTATAGTGCAGGAGGTGATAATCATGATATTTGGATAGACCCCACGAATGCCGACCGAATAATGGTCGCTCATGATGGTGGTGCAAGTATTAGTATGAATCATGGTGAGACTTTTCAACGCATCGTGCTGCCTATTGCACAAATGTATCATGTTTCCGTAGATGATCAGATTCCTTACAACGTTTATGGTAATCGACAAGATGGCTATTCTTATAAAGGACCAAGCAATAGTAGGCAAGGTTATATTCCTTTAGGCTTATGGCAAGGTGTAGGAGGGTGCGAAAGCGGCTTCGCCCAACCAGATCCTTTTGATAATGATATAGTATGGTCTGGTTGTTATGACGGAGGTTTACAACGATACAATGCAAAAACAGGTCATGTTCGTGATGTTCGTGTTTGGCCAGAGGCAGGTTATGGTTGGGAGCCGGGTAAATTAAAATATCGATGGCATTGGAATTTTCCATTGGCCTTTTCACCACATACCAAACATCGAGTTTATGTAGGTAGCCAATACGTTCATAAAAGTGATGATGGAGGTCAAAGCTGGCAAGTTATAAGTCCTGATTTAACGTTGAATGATAAAACACACCAGCAAAATTCTGGAGGTATAGCCGTTGATAACCTGATGACCTTTGATGGTTCGGTATTATTCAGCATTAAAGAATCTGAGTTAGAACCAGGCTTAATATGGACCGGCAGTAATGACGGACAGGTTCATTTAACTAAAAACGGAGGTTCAAATTGGATCAATGTAACAGCAAATATTCCGAATTTACCTAAATGGGGTACCATTGCCAATATTGAAATATCACGTTTTAAAAAAGGATCTGCATATATCACGGTAGACTTACATCAAATGGGGGATTTTGCTCCTTATGTATATAAAACGGAAGATTATGGTTTAACGTGGAAATTGATAAGTTCTTCTGTCCCAAAATCAGTGCACAGTTTTGCACATGTAATAAAAGAAGACCCCAAAAGAGAAGGCATGTTATACCTCGGCGTTGACAATGGTCTTTATATAAGCTACGATGATGGTGATAACTGGATGCGTTTTCGTAATAACTTGCCACCGGTACCTGTCTATTGGCTTGAGATACAAGAACGGTTTGATGATTTAGTTTTGGGTACCTATGGCCGTGGTTATTACATCTTAGACAATGTTGCCCCATTACGTGAATTCGACATAGATGCAAAAAATAAATCAGCACATTTATTTAGTCTACGACCAGCATATCGGTTTATAGACCAACAAAGTATAAAAACGGATGGGCCAAGTTTAAACTCCGGAACCAACCCAGCTTACGGGGCAGATATCCATTATTATATAAAGGATAGTACCAGTCAAAAAGTAGAAATTCAAGTATTAACCGATAACAATGAAGTTATCAGAACCTTAAAAGGCGAACAGAATGCAGGTATACATCGGGTAATATGGGATTTGAGATATGAGCCAACCTATTCTGCAAAGTTACAGACCACACCTTCAGGAAGACCATGGGTACAACTAAATGGTGAAGGATGGCGCCCTTTAGTTACTTGGGATTTAGATTTGTGGCGCGGTCAATTCGGCCCAAGAGTAGTACCTAAAAATTATAAGATAAAATTGATTGTAGGTGAGGAAGAATTTATTCGTGAATTAGAGGTTGTAAAAGATCCGAATTCAGAAGCAAGTATAGAAGAATTAACAGAACAAGTAGCGTTCTCATTAGAACTGCGAGATGCCATGAACCTCGCTGTTACCATGATAAACGAAATTGAAACGATTAGGGCTGAGTTAAACGAAATAATTCCCAAACTAGAACGTACTTCCGATTTTAAAAAATCTGAAGAATTAAGAAAAGTGGCAGAAACTATTGTTGCCTCACTTTATGACATTCAATTAACAGGGGCGCGAGAAGATGCTTTTAGATCACCCATGAAACTATACGGAAGACTAAGTGCCCTGGCCAGTGATATTGGCGGATATGGGGCCGACTTCAAACCTACAGATCAACAGAGAGAAGTATATGCTATTTTCAACAAACGTTTAAAAGATGTGGATATAAAATTCAAAAAATTTATAAATGTTGACATCAAAAAATTGAATGTACAATTGAAAAAAAGTGAATTGCTAATTAAAAATAACAAAAAAATAAAATCCTAACTTAATAAATCAAAACATGAAGAAACCCATTTTTATTACCTTATTAGCTCTCATAATAATTTCATGCAGTGAAACCAAAAAAGAAGAGTCACAAGCTGATTTATTTGCTCGAATAGATACCGAAATCAAGGAAAATTCAAAAGGGTATAGCACTTTAAAAGAGGCCACCGAAACCATTGGGCATAGATTAACAGGATCATCTAATGGTGCAAAAGCAGAAGAATACACCTTCAATAAGTTTAAAGAATACGGATTTGAAGATGTTGCTTTCCAGACTTTCGAAGTGGAGGCATGGGCAAGAGGAAATGTTTCTTTGAAAATAAATGAAAAGGACATTAAGGTTGTGACTTTGGGTCACTCACCAATTGAAGCTATGGTAACAGGAGAAATTGTTGATATGGGTAATGGTTTAGAAGCGGACTATGCTGCCGACCCAGATGCGGTTAAAGGAAATATTGCCTTAGCATATATCAATATTTTACCCGAAAGCGAAGAAGGCTTAACCAATCTTCACCGTAGTGAAAAAGCAGCATTAGCAATAAAATATGGCGCCATTGGTATCATAATCATTAATCAAGTAAATAACGGAGTTCTTTTGACTGGAACAGCATCTGTAACCGGAGAGTTAATTCCAATTCCTGCGGTTTGTATTGGTAAAGAAGACGGAATGGCATTAAAAGATTCATTAAAAACTAAAAAAGCCACTGCAGAAATAGCAATGACGAATACAAGCAATGTTATTAAAGCAAGAAATGTCGTAGCTACATTGCCTGGAACTACAATATCGGAAGAACAAATTGTTATTGGCGGCCATTTAGATTCTTGGGATTTAGCCACAGGTGCCATCGATAACGGTATTGGATCTTTTGCAGTTATTGATATCGCAAGAGCTTTTAAGGCAAATACCCTACAACCTAAGCGGACAGTAAAATTCGTAATGTTCATGGGTGAGGAACAAGGGCTTCTTGGCAGCAAGTTTTTAGTAGAGCAAGCCATTGAAAACAATACGATAGAGCATATTAAATATATGATGAACCTAGATATGTCGGGTAATCCAATTGGGATGAACGCTGGCGGAAAATTAGATGATGAGAATTTTTTTAAAGATTTAGGCGCCGCTATTCAGCAACAAGACACCATCTATCAAAACACATTTTCTAACAAGTCTGGTCTGCATAGCGACCACCAACCTTTTATGTTAGAAGGTGTTCCGATTTTATCTGTAAATAGTAATTTGGACCGTTCTATTTATGGTTGCTATCATTCTGATTGTGATGATTTCAATTTAGTAAATGAAGATCACATGACCAATACAGCTCGTTTTGGTACCATGATGCTGTATTCTTTAGCAAATGCTGATAAATTGCCAGCAACTAAAATGGACAGCGAGACGACCAAAGAATTCATGATCAAAAATAATTTAAAAGAGAAATTGATTATAGGTAACGACTGGAAATGGGAGGAATAAATTTCATAGAACATTTTAAAAGAAAATTATTTAAGCAGGGTATTATTCCCTTAATACTCTGCTTTTCTTTTTTAACAGGATGCTCTCAACATTCGAAAGAAACCACAATTGATTATTTTGAATTGGTTCGCCCTGAATTTACTGGGCAATTAGCCTATGAAACCACAGATTTTGTAGAAGATTATTGGCGTGTAGTCGGCAATACCGGATTTAACAAAACTATCTATCTAATTGCAGATACTTTAAAAGCTGCAGGGTATATACTGGAAGACGAAGCAACATCAACTGATCGTTTTACCTATCGCATTGAAAAAAGAGCCATGGACCATAACACTTGGGAACCCGTTTCAGCCTCGTTACAAATCTTTGGTGAGGATAAACCTGTTTTGAAGTCGGAAACAAATAGAAATATGACCTATTTGAATTCTGCATCAACATCTAAAAATGGTATAAAAGCTGAAGTAGTTTGGATAAAATCTATTGATGAATTAGAAACACTTTCTGTAAGTGGAAAAGTGATTTTCACAAAAATAGGCGCAAGACGCTTATATAAGTCAGCCAATGAAAAAGGTGCCTTAGGTATTATCTCATATGATAATCCTAATTATTTACAACCAGAAAAAAACAAAACCTCTATACAGTTTAGAAGTTTGCCCGCTGAAGATGCTTCAACTTTTTGGGGTATTGCACTTTCCTTCGAGGCAAAAGAAAGAATAATTAAGCATTTAAAAAAAGGAAAGACTGAAGTATTGGTAAACATCCAAACCAAACGATACCCATCTGAAGAACTAACCATTGTGGCAACAATTAAAGGAGCGAAAAATCCAGATGAGCGATTGGTATTTAGCGCACATATTCAAGAACCTGGGGCTAATGATAATGCTACTGGTGTAGGTGCTCAGTTAGAAATGGCAAAAGTAGCTGCAAATTTATTCAAGGAGCATAAAATTGAACTTAACCGTAGTATGACCTTTTTATGGGGAGATGAAATAATTTCTACACGCAGATATATAGAAGAAGCCCCACAAAGAACGAAGGATATAAAATGGGGTATAAGTTTAGATATGGTGGGTGAAAATACAGATGTAACAGGGGGCACTTTTTTAATAGAAAAAATGCCCGACCCTAGTGCTATTTATACAAGAGGCAACGACAAGCACACTGAATGGGGTGGCGAGGTTTTATCCATAGAAGACATGAAGCCGCATTACCTCAACGATTTTATAATTAGCAACTTTAAAAAGCAAGGAACATTTGCTGATTGGAAAGTAGAAACCAATCCTTTCGAAGGCGGTAGTGATCATACTCCGTTTTTACAAGCCAATATTCCCGGGCTTTTGCTTTGGCACTTTAAAGATCAATTTTACCATACCGATAATGACCGAATAGATAAAGTATCTCAAGAAACATTGAAAAATGTAGGTACTGCCGCTTTAGTCAGCGGATTAGAATTGGTGAATGCAAATTCAAATTTTGCCATTGAACTAATTTCAATACTAAAACAACAAGCTATTTCTCGGCTAGAATCTGAATTTAATTTGAGTCTAAAAGCTATAGAAAATGGTGAAAAAGTACCAAGCCAACTACTTATTTTAAAAGCTTGGAAGGATTGGTATATTACCGCTATTTCTTCGACTAGCGATGTTTTAGAAAACTCTAACAATACTACAATTGAGCAAATTAAAAATGCACAATTAAAAATTGAATCAAAATTTAAAGCAATGGAAAAGTCATTGGCCAAATTATCTGCCGATTAGGTTTTATACTTCTATTGTAAAAGAAAAAAACAAATCCTTACC
The DNA here is from genome assembly GCF_963975365.1 of uncultured Maribacter sp. Classification (GTDB taxonomy): domain Bacteria; phylum Bacteroidota; class Bacteroidia; order Flavobacteriales; family Flavobacteriaceae; genus Maribacter. The sequence continues at coordinate 169,790 of NZ_CAXBGF010000004.1, forward strand.
TTACTCTCAACAACAGAATTAACTAGAAAATGAAACAATTCTACCTTGTACTACTCGCTAGTATTTCAATCACAACGGCACAGGTACAACCTACAGCATCAGAAAAAGTTGACGCATCATTAATGGCAAGAAAAGCCTTGGATGCCACTTCATTAATCAAAAATTTGCCCTTAAAAAATATTGGTCCATCTGTAATGAGTGGTCGTGTGGTAGACTTGGCCGTTAATGAAGATAATCCAACTGAATATTATGTCGCCTATGCCTCTGGTGGATTATGGTATACCAATAATAATGGCACAACTTTTACCCCTATAATGGATGACACCCAAACACAAAACATCGGTGATATTGCGGTACATTGGCCAAGTGGGACTTTATGGGTTGGCACAGGAGAGAACAATGCTTCTCGTTCTTCCTATGCCGGGATAGGAATTTTAAAATCATCCGATAAGGGTAAGACTTGGCAAAATACAGGCCTACTAGATTCGCATCATATTGGTCGTATTGTAGTAAATCCTGATAATGCCAATGAAGTTACTGTTGCAGTTGCAGGTCACTTATACTCCCCAAACAAAGAAAGAGGTATTTACAAAACCAATGATGGTGGAAAAACATGGACAAACACCTTGTTCATTGATGAAAACACCGGTATTATAGATGTTGCCGTTTCACCGAAAAACTTTAATATTCAATTTGCTGCGGCGTGGCAAAAAGATAGAAAGGCCTGGGATTTTATTGGCAATGGTGAAGGTTCTGGCATTTATAAAAGTACCGATGCAGGTGTTACTTGGGAAAAGATTTCAACTCCATCAAGTGGGTTTCCTACAGGTGAAGGGGTCGGTAGAATAGGATTAGCGGTGTTTGACGACAACACGGTTTATGCCGTTCATGACAATCAATTTAGGAGAAAAAAATCCGAAGAAAAGAAAGAAAAGCAAGAAGGTTTAACAAAAGAGGATTTCAAATCTTTATCAAAAGAGCAGTTTCTTGACCTAAATGATAAGGAACTAAACGATTTTCTAAAGACCAATAATTTTCAAGAAAAATATCGTGCCGCGAATGTTAAACAAATGGTGCTTAGCAATGCGGTTAAACCAGTTGATCTTGCTCTTTATTTAGAAGATGCGAATGCGATGCTATTTAACACACCAGTTATTGGAGCCGAGGTATACCGCAGCAATGACGGCGGTAAAACTTGGAAAAAACAAAATGAAGACTATATAGATGACCTATTTTATAGTTATGGCTATTATTTTGCACAAATAAGTGTAGACCCTAAAAATGTAGATGCAATTTATTTATCTGGTGTCCCTATAATTTCTTCAAAAGATGGAGGAAAAACTTATACATCGATTAATGGCGACAATGTGCATTCTGATCATCACGCTTTATGGGTCGACCCTAATTTACCAGGACATTTAATCAATGGAAATGATGGTGGTGTAAATACTAGCTATGATGATGGGAAGAATTGGATAAAGAATAATTCACCAATTGTTGGCCAATTTTATGCAATTGCAGTTGATAATCAAAAACCTTACAAAGTTTATGGCGGTTTGCAAGACAATGGTGTTTGGATGGGGCCATATAATGCAGAAGAAAATACAGAATGGCATCAAACAGGGCAATACCCTTGGAAATCGATTTTAGGTGGCGACGGTATGCAAGTACAAATTGATTCTAGAAATCATAATACTGTTTACACCGGCTTTCAATTTGGTAATTATTTTAGATTGGATTTAGAAAATGACAAACGAGTTTACATTCAACCTAAGCATGAATTAGGAGAAGCTCCATACCGTTTTAATTGGCAATCCCCTATTCTATTATCTCCCCATAATCAGGATATATTATATATGGGAAGTAACAAATTACATCGTTCATTAAACCAAGGTGATACCTGGGAAACCATTTCTCCTGATTTAACCCAAGGAGGTAGAAAAGGAAATGTTGCTTTTGGCACCTTGGCTACAATTTCTGAATCTCCATTTAAATTCGGATTGCTGTATACCGGAAGTGATGACGGACTCATTCAACGAACTGATAATGGTGGTGGAAGTTGGGAAGTTATTTCTGAAAACCTACCACAAAATTTATGGGTAAGTAGAGTTATCGCATCAAAATTTAATGAAAATAGAGTTTATGCTACCTTAAATGGCTACCGCTCAGACGATTTTACTCCTTATGTATATGTAAGTGAAAACAAAGGAGCTTCGTGGAAGAGTATTTCTGCCAACATACCGGCATCTCCTGTTAATGTAATTATTGAAGACACAGAAAATGAAAATATTATATATATAGGTACTGATAACGGATTATATGTATCATTAAATAATGGAAACTCTTGGGAATCGTTTACCAATGGAATACCTTATGTTGCCATTCATGATTTAGTAATTCAGAAAGAAGCAAAGCATTTATTAATTGGCACACATGGTAGAAGTATTTATAGGGCCGATATTGCTCAATTACAAAATTTGACTCCTGAAGTATTGATAAAGGAATTGTATGTTTATCCCTTAGAAAATATTAAACATTCAGCACGTTGGGGAAATTCATGGAGTTCTTGGTCAAAACCTAGTACACCAGGCATAGATATAACTTTTTATTCGAATAGAGATGAGGCTTACCAAGCCAAAATAAAATCATCTGATGATATTTTAGTAAGTGAGACCACAATTGTTTCTGATAAAGGAATAAATATTCTATCATATGATTTGGCATTCTCCAAAATTGGAAAATTAAACTACCTTAAAAAGCATAAAACAGAATTAAAGATAGCAGATGATGGAAAGACCTATTTGCCCAAAGGCTCTTATTCTGTTGAATTAAAGGGAAATGGAAAAACGGAACTTGTCACTTTTGAAATTGAATAACCACTATGAAAATAGTTGATTGGAATAGATTACCAGAATTAGGTGTAAGCCATAATCCTGAGATCAAAAAAAGGACATTAATTGGTGAAGATGAAATTCCTCAATTAATGATGTACGGCACCGCCGTCTTTAAACCTGGTCTATAAGTCGAAATACACAAACATGATACCATGTATGAAGTTTTTCATATTCAGACCAGTAAGGCCGTTTTTATCATTTCAGGAAAAGAATATGAAGTAGGGCCAGGACATTGCATCACTATAGAACCGGGCGAATTACATGCACAACGAAACCCATTCGATACAGATGTCACTTGGACATATTTTGGTATTGCTACAGATTAAAATCCTATAAAAACATATGGAACTTACTTTAGGAATACCTGCTTTACTATTCCCCGCAATTTCTTTGACCATGTTAGCCTATAATGCTCGATACCTAGCCATTGCGGCTCTAATTCGTCAATTGCACCAAAAATATCAAGAAACAGCTTCACCATCTATTGGCTTACAAGTTCAAAAATTACGCAAAAGACTTACCATTATAAAGAACATGCAAGCAACCGCTATATTCAGTTTTTTACTTGCTGTAATTACAATGTCGCTCCTATTTTTTGAATATGTGATTTTAGCCAAAATAGTATTTGGTATTAGTCTATTTGCTTTGATCCTTTCTTTAATTTTAAGTTTAATTGAAGTTCAACTTTCCACCAAAGCACTATCAATTCAATTAAAGGATATGGAAAAATAAAGCGTGTAAAAGAGCTTGAGTTACAAAAGGAGATTAGGGAATTTGATTTTGGTATTTTCTGTTTTTAAAAAAGGAATTATTATTTCAGAAATGGGCAAAGGAGCTCTTTTCAGATGTTTAGACGCTTCGAAAGTTGTTACAGAAGCTTAAAACAGACATAAAATATCCTTTAATGGGTGATGGGACAAACTACTGGTAGTAGGGCACGTTTACTCTTAGATCTATTTTTCCTTTAAAACTCTTTTGTCCAATTCAAAAATTTAGATGAAGGTGTACTTTGGGCCTTAGAAAAATCACAATTAAAAACTTATCAATTATCACATTAGATTTTTGTTCAAGATATTTAATCCTTTTAGCAGAATAATGTAATAATTCTTCAACACTATAAAATTGATTCTTAAAATGAATCTAAATTGATATACTAAAGCTCTTGAAAACTTGTTAATAACTGGCGTGTGATGTAAATTCGCGTATAAAATTAACAACTAATGAGCGGATTTTTTAAATCTTCGATTGGTAGAAAGTACGCAATGGCCCTTTCTGCTTTCTTTTTAATGTTTTTTCTACTTCAACATTTTGCAATTAATATTTTATCGATTTTCAGTCCTAATGCGTTCAATGAAGCTTCGCATTTCATGGGTACTTTTTGGGCGGTACAATATCTTTTGCAACCTGTTTTAATCTTTGGTGTTATCTATCATTTTGTAATGGGTTTCATTCTTGAAATTAAAAACAGAAATGCTAGAGCGGTGAATTACGCTAAAAACAATGGTTCAGCTAATTCTAGCTGGATGAGTAGAAACATGATTTACAGCGGATTGGCAATTTTAGCCTTTTTAGTGCTGCATTTTATTGATTTCTGGTTACCAGAAATCAATACCAAATTTATTCAAGGCGATATGTCTGGTTTATTAGCAGAGGGTGAAGGTTTTCGCTACTATGAAGAATTGACGCATAAATTTGTAAATCCGATTAGAGTTGCTGCTTACGTATTGGCCTTTGTGTTTTTATCATTACACCTTATGCACGGATTTAGTTCTGCTTTTCAGTCTGCTGGTGTAACATCAATGAGAAAGAAAAAGCTTCAAACTTTTGGTAAGGCATATGCTATCATAATTCCATTAGGCTTTATTTTCATTGCCCTTTATCATCATTTTAATCATTAATACCTTTTACTTATGTCTGTATTAGACTCAAAAGTACCTAAAGGTCCATTGAAAACGAAGTGGACCGATTATAAGAACCATATAGATTTGGTAAACCCTGCCAATAAACGAAACATTGATGTTATTGTTGTTGGAACAGGATTAGCTGGTGGTTCTGCTGCGGCTACCTTGGCAGAATTAGGGTATAACGTGAAAACGTTTTGTTACCAAGATTCACCAAGAAGAGCGCACTCTATTGCAGCACAAGGTGGTATCAATGCTGCTAAAAACTATCAAGGCGATGGTGATTCTACTTACCGTTTATTTTATGATACGGTAAAAGGTGGTGATTACCGCTCAAGAGAGGCGAACGTTTATCGTTTGGCTGAAGTTTCTGGAAATATAATTGATCAATGTGTTGCCCAAGGCGTACCCTTTGCACGTGATTATGGCGGACTATTAGACAACCGATCATTCGGTGGTGTTTTAGTTTCGCGTACTTTTTATGCAAAAGGTCAAACAGGACAACAACTATTATTAGGGGCATATTCTGCAATGAACAGACAAATCGCTCGTGGTAAAATTACCCCGTTCAACCGTCATGAAATGCTAGATGTTGTAAAAGTAAATGGCAAGGCAAGAGGAATTATTGCCCGTAACCTGATAACAGGAGAAATTGAGCGTCATTCTGCTCACGCAGTCGTAATTGCTTCTGGTGGATATGGAAATGTATATTTCCTTTCAACCAACGCCATGGGCTCTAATACTACCGCTGCTTGGAAAATTCACAAGAAAGGGGCATTTTTCGCAAACCCTTGTTATACTCAAATTCACCCAACATGTATACCTCGCTCAGGAGATTATCAATCTAAATTAACCTTGATGTCAGAATCATTACGCAATGATGGTCGTATTTGGGTTCCTAAGAATATGGATGATGTAATCGCAATACGTGAAGGCAAGAAAAAGCCGACCGATTTGTCTGAAGATGAAAGAGATTACTACTTAGAAAGAAGATACCCTGCATTCGGTAACTTAGTGCCACGTGATGTTGCATCAAGAGCTGCAAAAGAACGATGTGATGCTGGTTACGGAGTAAATGCTACCGGTGAAGCTGTTTATTTAGATTTTGCCTCTGCCATAGAACGTTATGGTATAGAACAAGCTAAGATTCATAATATTGAAAATGCATCTAAAGAAAAAATATACGATTTAGGTAAGGCTATAGTCGAAGCTAAATACGGGAACCTTTTTCAGATGTATGAGAAAATTGTAGATCAGAACCCTTACAAAACCCCAATGATGATTTATCCGGCGGTGCACTATACCATGGGTGGTGTTTGGGTAGATTACAATTTAATGACCACGGTTGAAGGTTTATACTGTATCGGTGAAGCCAATTTCTCTGATCACGGTGCTAACAGACTTGGAGCCTCTGCTTTAATGCAAGGTTTAGCTGATGGATATTTTGTATTGCCTTATACTATTGGCGATTACTTATCACAAGAAATTAGAACAGGAAAAATTCCGACGAATACGCCTGAGTTTGATGAAGCTGAAAAATCTGTAAACGATAAAATTAATTTCTTTATCAATAATAAAGGTTCGCACTCCGTTGATTATTACCATAAAAAATTGGGTAAAATCATGTGGGATAAATGTGGAATGTCTCGTAATGCCGAAGGTTTAAAAGAAGCAATGGCTGAAATTAAAGCACTACGTGAAGATTTCTACAAGAACGTTAGTGTTCCTGGAACTGCAAATGAACTTAATGCCGAACTTGAAAAAGCAGGTCGTGTGGCCGACTTTTTAGAATTGGGAGAATTATTTGCTAAAGATGCATTAGAAAGAGCAGAATCTTGTGGAGGCCACTTTAGAGAAGAGTCCGTAGAAATTGGAGGGGAGCAAGAAGGTGAAGCAAAACGTAATGATGTAGATTTTGCATTCGTTTCTGCTTGGGAATATAAAGGTGAACCTGCTGATGCTGTTTTACATAAAGAACAGTTAGAGTTCAACGAAATCGAATTAAAACAAAGAAGTTACAAATAGTTGATGGTTGCTAGTTGCTGGTCTTTAGTATAAACCATCAACGAACAACGAACAACCAAAAACTAAAAAATATGAATCTTACATTAAAAATCTGGAGACAAAAAGACTCAAAATCCAAGGGTCAAATGGTCGAATATAAAGTAACTGAAATATCTGAACATATGTCTTTCTTAGAAATGATGGATGTTCTAAACGAACAGTTAATTAACAAAGGTGATGAGCCAGTCGCCTTTGACCACGATTGTCGAGAAGGTATTTGTGGCATGTGCTCAATGTTTATTAATGGTGAGGCACACGGCCCAGATAGAGGCGTTACGACATGTCAATTGCATATGCGTATGTTCAAGGATGGCGACACTATTACTATCGAGCCATTTAGAGCAAAGGCTTTTCCTGTATTAAAAGATTTAGTAGTTGACAGAAGTTCTTTTGATCGTATTCAACATGCCGGTGGTTATATTTCTGTAAATACTTCAGGAAATACTCAAGATGCCAACGCAACACTTATTTCCAAGCATGCTGCAGATGAAGCAATGGATGCTGCTACTTGTATTGGTTGTGGTGCTTGTGTCGCAAGTTGTAAAAATGCCTCTGCAATGTTATTTGTAGGTGCAAAAGTTTCACAATATGCTTTATTACCACAAGGCCAAATTGAAGCCGTAGACCGTGTTAAAAATATGGTTGCCCAAATGGATCTAGAAGGATTTGGAAATTGCACAAACACTGGTGCTTGTGAGATTGAATGTCCAAAAGGCATTTCTTTAGAAAATATTGCTCGTATGAACCGCGAGTATTTAAGTGCCAATGTAAAAGGATAATCTCCATTTATAATAAATATTAAAAATCCCATGCCTTAGAGCATGGGATTTTTTATTTTAGTACATTCCCGAAAATTACAAAGAAGAACGAATAAAAGTGCCACGATTCAACGAGGAATCTGGTTTCTATACTACACCACAGCGCTCAAAAATTATGAGCAAAATACGCGGGAAGAATACCAAACCTGAACTTGCATTTCGTAAAGCACTATATGCGGCAGGTTATCGATACCGAATCGATTATAAAAAATTAATTGGAAAGCCAGATATAGCATTACCAAAATATAAAACCGTCATATTTATAGATGGGGAATACTGGCATGGTAAAAATTGGGAAGAAAGAAAACTTAAAATAAAAACCAATAGAGAATTTTGGATTGCAAAAATTGAACGTAATATACAACGCGATAAAGAAGTAAATACAGAATTAGCAAGACTTGGTTATACCGTAATTAGATTTTGGGAAACTGAAATCAAAAAGAATTTGTCGATATGTTTAGAAAAGACAACTACACATCTAAACTCGGTGCATTTGAGCACAAAATGAAATTTACAATGTCTATTTATTAAATTTTATCCCTTGCAAACCCTTATTTAATAGACCTTTAACGAAAATAGTTTTCTATGATTTGTAATTTAATGTCAAACAAAATTATTTAGCTTAAAACTAAATATTTGAAGAGGATAGCAATATTAGCTACGAATGTATTTGAGATTACCACAGGGGGCGTTATTAATCCGGATCTATTAAGAAGAGAAGTAGATGCATTAAATGTTGTACGAGATTTCTTTAAGATGAAAAAACCTGTAGCAGCTATATGCTACGCTCCTTGCACTTTAATTAGTGCAGGTGTTGTAAAAGGCAGAAAAATGACATCGTTTAAATCTATTAAGGATGATTTAGTAAATGCAGGAGCCAATTGGGTAGACCAAGAGGTGGTAGTGGATGAAGGATTCGTTACCAGTAGAAATCCAAATCATATACCAGCCTTTAATTCCAAATTGATTGAAGAGATCAAAGAGGGTAAACATGAAATGCAATATGCATAATTTAATTCCTTTATTTTAGTCGTCCTAAAATAGGTTGAGAGTTTTTAAATTATTGAATCAATCCTGTGAAGCTAGCTTCACAGGATTTTTTGTTATGTATAAAGTTAGGTGTTTCATAGTTAAGACTCAAGTGTGGTCTTTTGTTGTTATATGTGTTTATTGATTCTTTTATTAGTTTTTTGAGCTCCATTCCCGTGTTGCATCTATGAAAGAGGAACTCCCCTTTTAGATACCGTTTATACGTTCCGCCAGGGCATTTTGATAACAGTCGTACCCATCGGTCATCGACGGTATTGTACCAAACCTCCGAAGTTCGCTCTGGTAAACCGAAGAACAATATTGAAGGCCTCGATCGGAATGGTGAATAAGTTCGTTTGAGGTCATCCTGTTTTTATTCGCCATTTTCATTGCTTCTGTAGGCTTCCCCAAAAATAGGACAGTTTAAAATTCGAATTTATTAACTTTAAATTCAAACTGTCACAATGAAAAGCAGCAAGTTTAGTGAGAGCCAGATTATCAAGGCTCTAAAGGAAATCGAACAGGGGCGTAGTGTTCCTGAAGTATCAAGGGAATTGGGAATCGACAAGAGCACCATCTATTATTGGCGCAAGAAGTATTGAGGTATGGAACAGCAACAGTTAAAACGTTTAAAGGAACTTGAAGAAGAAAACGTTAGGCTCAAGCAAATGTATGCTGATGTGAGTCTTGATAATAAGATGCTAAAAGACGTACTTTCAAAAAAGTTCTAAGGCCTTCCGACAAGAGAGTTCGGGCAAAGTATCTCATCAAAGAATATGTAATCCCGATCGTTCGTGCTTGTGACGTTGTAGGATTGAGCAGGTCGATGTGGTATTACCAGAGCAAAAGGGACGATAGTGAGGTTGTGGATAAGCTGACTGAATTGGCCGAAGCCTATCCTACCCGAGGTTTTGATGAGTATTATTGCAAGATCCGTCGTGAAGGCCTAAAATGGAACAGAAAACGTGTGTTGAGAGTATATCGTGATATGAAGCTTAGGCGTAAGCATAAAAAACGCTTGGTAAAGCGTGTTAAACAACCTTTAGAGACCCCATCGCCACTCAATGAATGTTGGAGCATGGATTTTATGAGCGACACATTGGCCGATGGAAGAAAGCTACGTGTATTAAATGTTATGGACGATTGCAACCGCGAAGCTATTGCCATTGAGGCGGGACTCACTTATCCGGCAAGGGCAGTAGTGGAAACACTGGAGAACTTAAAAGAGGAAATAGGAATTCCTAAATATATTAGATGCGATAATGGCCCTGAGTTTACCTCTAGGACATTTATGAACTGGTGCAAGAAAAACTATATAGAAATTAAATATACCCAACCGGGAAAACCAATGCAGAACGGTTACATAGAACGCTTCAATAGATTCTTCAGAGAGGATATATTGGACGCTTATTACTTTAATGATATATACCAGCTTCAAAAGATAAGCGATAACTGGCGAGAGGATTATAACTTTAACCATCCGCATAAATCCCTAGGCAAGAAATCGCCTAAAGAGTTTATGCCCAGGTTTGATGAAGAATTTAAATTCTTCATCAAACCTGACCTAAATAATAATTATTTATCGAATTTAGAGGTGTCCTAAAAAAGGGAAGCCTACACTTCCACTACATTTTCGGCCGACATATCGTCACTTAAATGATACCCCTATTATTTTTCTGCTAAAAGCATCCGTTACCAATGAGAGGTAATGGGTTCTTTCGCTACTCTTTATGTAGGTGATGTCGCTTACAAAGTACTGCTGCGGACTTACCGTTACGTCCTTCATCAGGTTCGGGTATTTCCTTAGCCAATGTTTGGAGTCAGTGGTCTTCAATATTTTTCTTCGGTCTTATCAGCATTGATTCGGATCGCAGGTAATCAAATAGGGCATCCCTACCTATTTTGGCCTCAAGTCTTTCAAATTCTATTTTAAGAAGGTAATATAATTTACGTGTACCGAGCCGGGGCATGTCCTGTCGTATTCCCAAGATCAGGGGCTTGACCAAGGCAAGTTCGTCAGATTTCTGTTTTCCTCACTTTTCCGCTTGATAAATAGCCTGTCTGCTTATCCCAAACAATCTACGGCAACGGGACAGGCTCAGCCCTTGTTGTTGTCGGATCCGTTGGATCGATTGGGCAAATACTTTTTTCTGATGGAAGTTCCATATTGCCGATCGGATATGTCGATCATAGTGTTGAGAACTTTATTCTTTAATTTCTCATTGGACAGCTCTCGTTCCAAACGTTTGAACTTCTGCGCCGGGGTCTCTTTTGGTTTAGGCATTTGGTAGTCGATAGGATTTGTCCAATCTAAGGTACCATGTTTTCCCAACCATACCAAAACGGTGCTCCTTCCTAGGATACCATAAGCTTTTTCAGCCTGTTTATAGGTCACCTCGCTCTTTTCTACCTGAGATACCACAGAAAGCTTAAAGCCTAGATTGTAATCGCGTTGGGTACGATACTTCCTTGGTTTTCCTGAATGATTCATAAATAAGTCGAATTTGTGTCAACTTATTTCAGGACGGGACAGTTTTAAAAATAAAAAAGCCCTCTATATAGAGGGCTTTTTTCGGTTAAGTAATTATCGTAAAATTTGGGATTTTTCTTTTAGTCTTTATAAGTTAAATATCGATTTGTGGTCAACACTTATACTTGAACACATGGTAAAATTAGCCCAATACCTTTGTTTTTGATAATTTATGTTGTGAACACAACTTAAAATGTGGTGAGATTTATCAATGGTTTAAATTCATCGATGAACTACACATTTTACATTATAATTAGTAATCAATATTCGTCTAAATGTTCTGGATATAGAAAATTATTATACGGAAAACGGGTCACATGAATATCTCTAACCTCGTCATAAACGCGTTTTCTAAATTCATCTAGATTCTCTTTGTTCAAGGCAGAAATAAAAAGCGCTCTGTCTCCCACTTTTTCCATCCATGTATTTTTCCAGTCAGCAATGGTAAAATGTCTTCCGGTGCGCTCAGTAATTAAATCATCTTCATCAATAGTTTCATGTTCGTATTGATCGATTTTATTGAATACCATAATCACTTTTTTATCCGAACTTTTGATTTCGGACAAAATTTGGTTTACAGATTCGATATGCTCCTCGAATTGAGGGTGAGAAATATCTACAACATGCAATAGTAAGTCTGCTTCGCGCACTTCATCTAAAGTACTCTTAAAGCTTTCTACCAGTTGGGTAGGTAACTTTCTAATAAATCCTACTGTATCACTTAAAAGAAATGGAAGATTGCCGATAACTACTTTTCTTACCGTGGTATCTAAGGTTGCAAAAAGCTTATTTTCTGCGAAAACATCACTTTTGCTAATTACATTCATTAAGGTAGACTTGCCAACATTCGTATACCCAACAAGTGCCACTCTTACCAAAGCCCCTCGGTTACCTCTTTGGGTTTCCATCTGACGGTCAATCTTGGTCAATTTCTTTTTAAGTAATGTAATACGATCACGAACTATACGCCTATCTGTTTCAATTTCCGTTTCCCCAGGCCCACGCATACCAATACCACCTTTTTGACGCTCTAAGTGAGTCCAAAGCCCGGTTAGTCTTGGTAGTAGATATTCATATTGTGCTAGTTCTACTTGAGTACGAGCATAGCTAGTCTGTGCCCGTTGTGCAAAAATGTCAAGAATTAAACTGGTTCTATCAATTATCTTGCAGCGCAGTTGCTTTTCTATGTTCCTTTGTTGGCCAGGGGTAAGTTCATCATCAAAAATTACCGAACCGATTTCATGCTCTACAACATATTTTTCGATTTCCTCCATTTTCCCTGTTCCAATCATGGTTTTGGGGTTAGGGATGTCCATTCGTTGTGTAAAGCGTTTCAAAACCTCTCCACCGGCAGTGTAGGTTAAAAACTCCAGTTCATCTAGATATTCCTTAACCTTTTCCTCATTCTGATCTTTATTGATTATACCAATAAGAACCGCTTTTTCATAATCTGTACTCTTCTTTTCTATCATAATTCCGTAAAGTGCAAAATTAAGCAATTAGCCATAAGCTATTTCGTATTTTTATTCAACAATACAAAGCTCCATGCGTATACCATTTTTTAAAAAAAAAGTTAAGAAACAACGATATACTATTGCATTCTACAATTTAGAGAATCTATTTGATCCAGAACAAAATAAAAACACCTTAGACAAGGATTATACCCCCATCGGATTAAAAAGGTGGACTGTAGAACGGTATCGACGTAAGCTTGCTAAACTATCTAAAACTATTATTAGAATTGGAGAAGAAGAACATCCATATCCACCTGTATTAATTGGTGTTGCCGAAGCGGAAAACAAAAGTGTTCTTCAGGCTCTTCTAAATACAGATTCGATGGAGGATTTAGGTTACGCATTTATACATTTCGATTCGCCTGATGAACGGGGTATAGATACAGGACTTATCTATCGTAAAAATTTTTTTAAATTAATATATGCCGAACCTTTAGCCTTAATGGTCAATAATATTGAGGGTATTAGAGATACTACTAGGGATATACTTTATGTGAAAGGTGAATTAAATAAAGAATTAGTGCACATTTTTGTAAATCATTGGCCATCTAGGCGCGATGGTGATGTTGAAACTGAATACAAAAGAGTAATTGCTGCTGAAGAAATCATTCAAAATATTAAAAACATTAAGCTGCAAGAGCAAGACCCGAACATTATTGTAATGGGAGATTTTAATGATGATCCGTCCTCAAAGAGTATTCAAATACTGAAAGAAGGAGCAGGTTTGTTCAATGCTATGGAGACCTTACATATTCCTGATAGTAGAGGTACTTCTGTCTATGGTGGTAAGTGGAACATGTTCGACCAAGTCTTGATTTCAAATTCATTCTTCAACTATGAAAAGAACACACATAGTTTTGATACTGCCGGTATATTTGATCATAAATCTCTGAAGGAAAAGAAAGGAAAATATATAGGTACTCCATATAGAACCTTCGTATCACATAGATATATGGGTGGATATAGCGACCATTTTCCAGTATATGCTGTATTTACCTTTAATTCATGACATATTTAAAAAGAAAGAAAATACTTACACAACATAAATTGATGTTTTCACAACAAGTTCACTGTAATGTATAGGTAATTCATCGAATAAAAGTGTTCAATTATCGAACAAAGTTGTTGGTATATATATATTTGTAGTCCAAATCTTACACTTATATAACCTAACGATGAATACAAAAAACTATACCCACAGCGCAAGTAGTATTCTAATAGTACTTTTTTTAGTGTTCTCAGCAGTTGCTAACGTTAACGGTCAAACGACAAAACAACGTTTAAAGATAGCTTCTAGCAACAAGAGTATCGAATTAGCTAATTTTAAATCTAATTTGGTTTCGGATTATGAAATAAAAAGAACACAATTGAAAGAAGTTGCTAAACAGAACAATTGGAAAATTAAGGAAACTCTTGCAAACGGTAAAAAAATTGAGTTACAAGAAATAGGTGAAGATGGTAGTCCTTTATATTATGAGACCTATTCTGACGAAGCTGGTTTTGTATCTAGAGCCAGTACATTAAATACAAACGGTATGTTGGGCCTTAATTTAGATGGTGATGGTATGCAGGTAGGTGTTTGGGATTCAGGTGTTGCCTTAGAAAACCATGTTGAATACACATCTAGAATTATAATAGGTGACGCTGATACCGAAGTGGACTCGCATGCAACCCAAGTAACTGGGAGTATTATTTCTTCAGGGTATAAGAAGGATGCAAAGGGAGTAGCTAGTATGGCAAGCGTTGTATCTCATGATTGGACTAGAGATAAAATTGAAGTTACTGAAGCTGCTGCTAATGGACTTTTACTTTCTAACCACTCTTATGGTATAAAGGCGGATCGCGTACCAGATTGGTATTTTGGTGCTTATACTAAAGTAGCTCAAGATTGGGACAAGATTATGTACAACGCACCTTACTACTTAATGGTTTCTGCTGCAGGTAATGCGCAAAAAAGTAGGGACAACGAGTCACCTACTTTTGGTACAACTGCAGATGGTTTTGATGTGCTGCTAGGTTTTACATTGGCTAAAAATGGAATTACAGTAGCTGGTGCAAATTCTAAAATTGATGGAAATGGTAACTTGAAAAGTGCAACTGTTTCTGCTTACAGTAGTTTTGGCCCTGTTGATGATGGGAGAATTAAACCAGATATTGCCGGTAATGGTGGATCAGTGCTTTCTACAGACTCTTCTAGTAATACGAGTTATAATACTTCTTCTGGTACTTCAATGGCAACACCAGGTGTTACAGGTTCTTTATTGTTGTTGCAACAGTATAATGAAGAATTATATGGTTCTTATATGAAAGCTGCTACTTTAAAAGGATTGGCTTTGCATACTGCAGATGATGTTGATGCACAAGGGCCTGATTATAAAATGGGTTGGGGCGTTATGAATGCTAAGAGCGCTGTTGAGGTTCTTTATAACAAAGATTTTACCAGTCATGTTGCCGAAGAGTCATTAGAAAACGGAGAAACATTTTCTTTGACTGTTTCAGCTGAAGGAAACAAGACCTTAATAGCTTCAATTTCTTGGACAGATATAGAGTCTAGCTTTATTAATAGAGGTGAGTTAAACAATACCACTGCAGCTTTAATTAATGATTTAGATATTAGAATTACGCAAAACGGTAAAACTTTTTTACCTTGGAAATTGAATCCTGCACAGGCTAGTAATGCTGCCATCAAAGGAGATAATAAGGTAGATCCTTTTGAGCGTATTGAGATACCAAATGCAAATGGCACCTATACCATTACAGTGACACATAAGGGTGAATTACAAAACAACACTCAAGATTTTTCTATCATTCTTTCAGGGGTACTGATGACCACGTGTTCAATTGATGCTCCAGAACAAATTTCTTTAGTAAAAACCGAAATTTCTAGCGTAGACCTTACTTGGGGTGCTACTACAGATGGACTTTATGAAATACAGTATAAAGAAGTTCACCAACAAGAATGGGCTACAGAATACATTACTATCAATAATTTTGCTTGGAACGGATTAATTTTTGATAATACATATTCATTTCGAATTAGAACTTTTTGTTCTCAAAATATAGCTTCTGAATATAGCGACCCAGTTACTTTTATCTTTCAAGGTGAAGAGACTGTATTGGAAACATTTAATACGTTAAATGTTGATTCTGAAATTCCTTTTAGTGTATTTCCTAACCCTGCTGTTGACGAAATTCAATTGAACATAGAAACTACCGATAGTACCGTGTATCGAATCGTGAGTACAAGTGGCGTAGCGTTGAAAATGGATTCTGCTATCAATTCTAGAATAAATGTTTCTGATTTACCTACAGGATTATATGTATTGCAAATTCAAGATTTTGATGTAAACAAGAGCACAAAATTTTATAAATATTAATATTATTTAATTCTTCGAGATTGTGTTGTAAATGAAAGCCCTTGTTGACCAATCGTTGAATTCATAACCCCTTCAAACAAAGGCTCTGTACAATCTTTTGGAGCCTTCCATTCAAATATAAAGTTAGACTCGGTGCCACTTTCTACATCCATCTCATCAATAATACTTTCAGCAGTTTCTAATGGCGCTAAATAAATAGGATGGTTGAAATAGCTTCTCAAAGAAGTGCCATGGGTGTCATAATATTCAGCCTTTAAAAGATAAACAGTATCCTTATCACCAGTGTTTCGTAAACTAACCATAGCTGTTAAATTATATGTCTTATGCTCAGAACTACAGTAAATTGGAGAATAAATAGACAGGTAAGATTTTCCATAGTCCAATGAATCCGTAGTATTTAAGGTGATTTTTCTTTTAGACCAATTTTCAGGATTTATAGAACTGATTTCCTTTTCTTCCATACAACCGAATAGCATTATGGTTACATAGAATTACAGAATAAACTTTTTCGTGGTTAAGGGAGGTTTAGAACAAATAGCAATGTTCACAAAATTAAATCATTCATACTATTTTTAGAGTGTTGATTCCTGTTTTTAGTCAGAATTGAACCGTATTGATTATTTGATCTATTTAGTTACTTTCTTTACTTCATCATCTTCTAATAATGATTCATTTCGTAATCTTAAATAAACTTGTGCAGTAGTTAAAACATCTAACTCGCAATAGTTTACAATTCGTTTTAAATCATTTTCCTCATAATAGACGGCTTTTACCATACTACCATCAATATCTTCTTTTGGCGAAGGTATACCTAGAACATGGGCCATTAATTTTAAGGACGTATAATGTTTGTAATCTCCGAATTTCCAAAGCTCCATGGTATCTATATGTGGAATTTCCCAAGGTTTTTTACCAAATAGGTCTAACTTATTAGGCAGAGAAATACCATGAATAATCATTCTACGCGCTATATAAGGAAAATCGAATTCCTTACCATTATGAGCGCATAATATGTTTTTAGTATGGTTGAAATGTTCGTTTAATAATGTTTGAAATTCTTGCAATAATTCGACCTCCTCCCCGTAAAAAGTTGTGAGTCTAAAACTTCTATTTTTCCCTTGAAAGGTAAAATAGCCAACAGAAATACAAATGATTTTACCAAACTCTGCCCAAATTCCTGCACGATCATAAAATTCTTCGGCTGTAAATTCTTCTTTTCGTTGGTATTGCGATTTGTGTGCCCAAAGTTGTTGGGTGGTATCATCTAATTGGTCAAAAGACCTTTTTTCTGGTACGGTTTCAATATCTAAAAAAAGAATGTGTTCTAATTGGATCTTATCTGGCATAGAGATGTAAATTGCTATGAAATAGGAATTTAAGATAATTTATTTGATTATAAAGCTAATTTATTTCGTTTCAAAAAAAGGGTATCTTTAAAACTGGATATCAATTGCTTTAAAATCGTATAAGTTGATTTTTGCTAAATATTCTACTGAACTGTTTTTAATAACACAAATGATATTTATAAATTTTGGTACTAAGCGCCTAATCGTTTTTATTTTTTTTATCACGACACTTTTGTTTTCGTGCAGTAATGATGATGTTCAAGAGACTGAGAATATTCAAGATTTAAATCTTACTATTATTGGTGAAGACTTGCAAGATGTTTACCAGTACAACTTTGAAAGTTTAAATAATATAGAAACCCAGATCAATCTTTCTAGCGAATTAGGTATACAGAACAATTACTTAACCCTGCGCGAATTTGAGGGTTCGTTGTCTTTTTATTCTTTTTCAAATGGCGCAATTTCTCTTACTCAAAAGAATTTAGCCACAGGTAGAATAACTTCTTTTCCTGATTTTTACACTATTAGCGCCGAAAGGTCTTTGGTTTGGGGAATTAATGATGAAAATTCAGTTTATTTTGGACTGTATAAGCCTCTTGGTTCTACTAATTTGACATTACGAGTTGTTTCATTTACCGACATGCAGGGTTTTGATATATCGTTAGAGTTTGGAATATCAAGTTTGTTCGAACCTTTGTATGATAATGGAAATTTATTTATCACATATCTAACTGGTAGTGAAAATTATAAATTACTCGTGTATAATGTGAATGCTAAGGCTATTGTGAAGACCTTTGAGTTTGGTAAGGAAAAACCAAGTTTTCTAATAACAGACTTGGGTGATTTGGCAGTTTTCACTCAAGATGTTAGTAATAATACCAAATTTGAATTGTTTGATCCTTTTAGTTTTCTTAGTATTTCGAACTCGATGTTGCCAATTCCTCTTTCTTTTCCAGCAGGTCCTATAAATGGATCAATAGTGAAAGAAAAATTATATTATCAATATGTCAATACACAGCCTTTTGAAATTGAAAACGGACCTGCATTTTTGGACTTAAATTCTGGGGATAATACGATTTTAGATATTGTAGGACTAATCAATAAAGTAAACAATGATGAAGGAATACTAATTCGACCATTATTTGGTCAGTATCTTTCTGATATTAATCTCTTTGCAATTTCATATGCTCTTCAAAATGCGGTAGGAGAAGAAATAGGAGGTTTTTTATTGGTTTCTTTAGATGGTAATTTGGTCGTAAAAAGAAATTTAAAATTCTTGCCGACCCATTTTGTTGAATAAGGGTTTGCCGACTACCTAGTCAGTTTTTTAACCGTAAATGAAGAGAAGTATATAAAAAAGTGAAGATGGGAAACTCAATTTTATCGACTAAAATACATTTATCTGTAGAAAACTAAGTTTTTCATTGACAAAACAAACTAAATAGTCTGTTATGTAATACCTAAAAAATGGTCGTGTTAGAATAAACGCTGCTGTTTGTGCGGACTTTCATGTTCCAATAACCACTTTTTTCGATGTAGACCACCGGCATAACCGGTAAGAGAACCGTCACTACCAATAACTCTATGGCAAGGAACTACGATCCATAGTGGGTTTCTACCATTTGCAGATCCTACCGCTCTAATGGCTTTGGGGTCGCCAATCAATTTGGAAAGCTCCATATAAGAAGTAGTTCTTCCATAAGGTATGTTTTGAAGTTCTAACCAAACCTTTTTTTGAAATTCCGTACCCTCAGGATTTAAGTCTAATTGAAATTTTGTTCTAATGCCTTCAAAATATTCATTCAGTTGATAAACGGTATCTTCCAATGATTCTGGTATAACATCGGTAAGTGGCTCTTCAAAATCTAGGACAATGATAGAGGAAAGGCCTTCAGAGCCGCCAGTTATTTTGGCAACCCCTAACGGTGTATTCATAAAAGCCACATCCTCCATAGTAACAATTTAATTTTATTCGTCAGGTGAAACACTAGGTTTTTCAATAACTCCGGAAGCTTTTGCGCGTATTCCCCAATTTTTTCGAGCTAATACCTGTAAATCTGCGATATTATCGCTCTCATCCATTATCTCTAGTCCTAATAAGGTTTCTATAACATCTTCCATAGTAACTAAACCACTTACAGAACCATATTCATCTATTACAAGTGCAATAGCTTCACGTTTTTCAATTAGGGTTTCAAATAATGTTGGAATAGGAGTGCTTCTTCTAGTGACAAGTATTTCGCGTTTAATCTCTTTTAATGGAATTTCTCCATTTTGATTGATCATTTCTTCGAGAACGTTGTCCTTCAAAACAAATCCGGTAATATTATCCATCTTTTCTGTATACACAGGAATTCTAGAAAAACGTAATTTTTGATTATCCTTGAAGAAATCTGCTATTGATTTCTCTTCAGAAGCTATTTTCATTACGGCCCTTGGAGTCATAATATCCTTTACAAGAATATCATCAAATCGCAGTAAATTTTTTATGATAGTTGATTCAGATTTTTCAAATACCCCTTCTTCATGGGCCATATCGGTCATGGCATGAAAATCTTCACGACTTAGAACACTACCATGATGTTTACCGCCACCGACCATTTTCGTAAATAAGCGTAATACCCAGAGTAACCCCGTGTATTTTAAGCCTATTACCATAATATTCAAGGTTTTTGCCGAAAAATTAGCGAGTTGTTTCCAGTAGGTAGCACCAATAGTTTTAGGAATGATTTCTGATGCAACTAATATAAGAATGGTCATTAATGTGGATACTACACCTACCATAAGGTCTTCAGTAAATTCTATACCAAAAACCGAACGACTTTCATTACCATATAATTCGGCATAGGCCGCCTTTGCCTGTACACCTACTAAAATTGCACCAACTGTGTGGGCGATTGTGTTAATGGTAAGTATGGCTATCAAAGGTTGATCTACATCTTTTTTAAGAACTTCTAATGTTTTGGCAAAAGATTTCCCCTCTTTCAATTTTACATTTATAAAAGTTGGTGTAATGCTTAATAATACTGCTTCTAATATGGAACATAAGAATGAAAAGAAGATAGAAATGAATGCGTAAAATATTAATAGTCCCATAGCATGGTTTTAAAAATTGAAGATATTAATAAAATTACTAAGGTTTGCGCTGTTTTGCGTTCTCGAACTCCTGATAAAATACTTGTTGAATAGCTGGTCTGATGTTGAGGTCATAAATATTTCGATTTTCTCTAGTTGGATATACCCTATTTGATAGGAATATATATACTAATTTATGCTCTGGATCTGCCCAGACAAAGGTACCTGTAAAACCACTATGACCAAAACTATCTTGACCAACTTCTGGTGCTGGGTATGCATCGGGCAAAGAAAATTTATAATTATTCAAGTAGGGTTTATCAAAACCTAAACCTCTTCTATTGTCGTTTTCTGAAAATTGAGTTCTGGTAAATTCTTCCATTGTTTTTTCGGAGATATAGCGTTTACCTGAATAAATTCCTTTTTGAAGAAACAGTTGCATAATTATAGCTAAATCGTCTGCAGTTCCAAAGAGTCCAGCATTGCCTGAAATGCCGCCTAATAACGAAGCATTTTCATCATGTACCCAACCTTGGGTTAACGTATGTCTATACATAGTATCTACCTCGGTTGGGACAATTTTGTTTGTAAAATTTTTAGTGCTAGGTAGAAACCCAAAAGTTTTCATACCAAGTGGTTTGTAAAATTCCTTGGCCATATATTCCTCATAAGGCATTCCTGTAATTTGCGAAATTAACTCTGGAAAGATTAGAAAAGTTAATCCTGAGTAGGTATACTTTTTATCAGTTGAAACTTCAGAACGATTTATCATTCTGTACATTTTCCTATTGAATCTATTTTTTACATAGATATTTTCATAGGCTTTATTCTGAAATCTTTTGTTTGCTTTATCACGTAAAAACCTTTTTTTAAACCTACCGTTATATTTTATAGTTTCATTAAGAAAAACAATGTAAGGCTGTAAACCGGATTGATGGGCTAGAATCTCTCTAAGCGTAATGTTTCTTTTGTCTTTCCTGTATTTCCAGGACTTCCAATAATTGCTAAAGGGGCTGTCTAAGTCTAGTTTCCTCTCATCAATTAATTTCATGATTGCAGGTAATGGCCCTAAGATTTTGGTAACCGAGGCCAAATCATAAATGTCATTTAGTGCAGCAGGTTGAATGCTATCATAAGTATGGTAACCATACGCTTTATGAAAAATTATATTTCCTGCCTTGGCTATTAAAATTTGTGCACCCGGAAACGATTCATTTTTTATACCATTCGTTATTATACTATCTACCTTTTGGTAAATGTGTAATGAGTCTAATCCAAAATGAGCTAAAGAAGATTTTTGTAAACTTGACCCTTCTGGCAACAATAAAAAATTCGATTCATTTTCTTGCGCACTAAGTCCAATAAATAATAAACCAAATAGTATTATATGAATTTTTTTCATGAAAAGGTCAAATAATTAGCCCATAATCCGTATTACATCTTTTGCAAAGTAACTTGCGATGATATTGGCGCCCGCTCTTTTTATCGCAGTTAATTGTTCCATTACAACGGCATCGTGATTTAACCAGCCCTTTTCTGCAGCAGCTTTAACCATGGCATATTCACCTGAAACTTGATATACGGCAACAGGCACATCTACTTCATTTTTTATTTCGCGTACAATATCTAAATAACACAAACCTGGTTTAACCATAACAATGTCAGCTCCTTCTTCAATATCCATTTGAGTTTCTCTAATGGCTTCAAAACGATTTGCAAAATCCATTTGGTAGGTATTTTTATCTTTAGGTACGTTTTTAATAGCTACAGGTGCTGAGTCTAAAGCATCTCTAAATGGTCCATAAAAGGCACTAGCATATTTCGCGCTATACGCCATAATCCCGGTATTGAGATATCCTTCATCTTCTAATGCCTCACGAATACTTAAAATACGGCCATCCATCATATCGCTTGGTGCTACAAAATCAGCTCCTGCTTTAGCATGTGATATGCTCATTTCTGCTAGCACTTCTACACTTTCGTCATTTAGAATTTGACCGTTAGCCACAATGCCATCATGACCATATGATGAGTAAGGGTCAAGGGCAACATCGGTCATCACTAACATATCTGGACAAGCATTTTTCACCGTTTTAATAGCCAATTGCATTAAGCCATTCTCATTCAATGCTTCTGAACCACTATTGTCCTTTAAATTATCAGGAACTTTTACAAATAATAAGACGGAGTGCAAACCCATTTTCCATAGTTCTTTTACTTCTTTGGTTAAATTGTCAAGACTGAGACGGTAATAGTTCGGCATAGAAGAAATTTCCTCTTTAATACCTTTGCCTTCTACCACAAATAGAGGGACCAAAAAATCACTTGGGCTAATTATTGTTTCACGGACCATATTTCGAATGGCTTCTGAACTTCTTAATCTTCTATTTCTTATAAGTGGATACATAATTCTATTATTTATTTCCTTTAGTTCTTAGATTCCTGACTTTTTCTAATGATATTCTTTAGCCGTTCTTTTCTTAGCTCGGCTTCTTTTTTCAATTTGTTCTTTTTCCTATTCATTAGCTTGGCATGCTTTGCTTTGTTCAATGTATTTTTAGTCTTGCCCTTTTTTGCCATACCTGAATATTTATTTTCAAACGCTTTATCGCTTTGATCTTCTAGTTTTTAAGTAATCAAAACGTATGTATCATGAAGTTTTACAAAAATAGGGGAATTTGAAGAATAGCTACAGCGGTTATTACTTATTTTTATGGGCTTAGCCGCTAAATGATTCTTGATCCAAAAAATACGTGAAGTCTTAAAGTTCAAATATACCTGGAGAACCTATCAACAGCAATTTTTAGATGGTTTTCAAGAGCATATTAAAGATGAGCACTTACACGTATTTGCACCGCCTGGTTCTGGTAAAACGATACTCGGTTTAGAAATTTTGACCCGAATAGATAAGCCTACTTTGGTATTGGCTCCAACATTGACTATAAGAAATCAATGGCGATCTAGGTTGCTGGAATTTTTTACTACTACGCAGGACTTTAAGTTGTTTTCCCTTGATATCAAAAAACCCGATTTCATTACCTTTTCAACCTATCAGTCGCTTTATGCGCTAACGAAATCTTTCGATGATAATGGGAAAGAAATTTTGGTGGAATTTATAAAATCGCATGGTATACAGACTTTAGTTTTAGATGAGGCGCATCACCGTAAAAATGAATGGTGACATTGCCAATATCATCTTAAAAAAATTGAAGGGTTAACAGTTGTTTCCTTGACCGCTACACCACCATACGACAGTTCTACCACTGAAATCAACCGTTATTTTAGTTTATGCGGACCTATTGACGACGAAATTGCAGTACCGGATCTTATAAAGAATGGAGATCTTTGTCCGCATCAAGATTTTATCTACTTCTCTAAACCAGAAGAAGCCCAAATAAAGTATATCGTTAACTACAGGGAGCAGGTATTAAATTTCACCAAAAATCTTATTGCAAATAAGGGGTTGCAGGAAAAATTGATTACGCAATATTTCTACGTGAACCCTAAAGAATCGTTGGATTATATTTATCAATATCCAACCTTTTTCTCTTCGATTATTATTTACCTGAATTCTTTTGGGTATGCTGTAAATGAACAGTACCTTAAAATACTTGGCTTTGCTACTAACGAAGTTACCTTCCCTATTTTCACGTATGAATGGTATGAAGCATTGTAGCAAAATTTGTTGGTGGATCAATGCGAAACTTTTATGGCATTTGAGGATATTTTGATGCCATTAGAAAAGGAATTGAAGCGAATAGGTATATTAGAGAATAGGTGTGTAAATTTTGAAGGTGATGATGTATTGTACCGAAACTTATCAAATAGTCCCAGTAAGCTAGAAAGTATATTCCAAATTGTTAATAATACAAAGAATTGCTTTGACGATCCAGCAAGAACGGTAATCTTGACAGATTTTATCCGTAAAGAATTTTTAAATATTGAGGTTAGCGATTCAAAAACCCTGAATAAGTTGGGTGTTATTCCTATTTTCAAATACTTGTTGCTATTTACTTAAAGGATGCAAGTCAGCAAGATAGTAATTTGTTTATTTCTTTATTGGAAGAAATTATGGCTCCAATAGATAATCCTAAATAGCTATTAATGAATGGTAATTGGTTAAAAGGGAAGTTGGGAATACGTAATTACTACGTAGTTCCAAAGGCCATTGGAAGAATAAAAAAAGAGGCATTGCAGTTTCAAAAATATTGGAACCAACATGTTGATGGTTCAAAAATTATATTTACCAGAACCCTTAAAGAAAGAAAATAACTTTTAAAAGCCAGATTCTCACATCTTAAATATCAATTTGAGGAAGTTGCTAAAAAAGCAATTACTTGTAAGTAACTTAAATTACAATCTCACCAATTAAATAACAAATCGCATTTCCAGATATTTTTACACGATCACCCAAATACTCACAATGTATATTTCCGCCTCGTTGCGATAGTTGTTTGGCAGTTAACTTTGTTTTATTAAAGACTTTAGACCAATAAGGGGTTAAAGTGGTATGTGCAGAACCTGTTACAGGATCTTCAGGAATACCGCATTGAGGCGCGAAAAAGCGAGATACAATATCAACATCATTTCCTTTAGCTGAAACAATTACACCTCTACAATCCAATTCATTTAATAAATGTAAATTGGGTTGCATAGCCTCAATTTCTTCTTGAGAGTTATAGATTAATAAATAGTCGGTTTTTCCTTTATACGTTTCTAGCGGTTGTTTTCCTATAGCTTTTGATATATCGATTTCCTCTGAAACAGCGATTAAATCATCGGTAGGAAAATCCATAGTTAGGAGTCCGGTTTCATCTCTCTCAACCAATAACTCACCACTTCTTGGTGAAATAAACCGAAGTGTATGTCCATTGTAATCGTAGTAATTGTATAGTACAAAAGCAGTCGCTAAAGTGGCATGACCACATAGATCCACTTCTATTTCTGGTGTAAACCAACGAAGCTCGTAATGGTCATCTTTAGGCACCGCAAAGGCAGTTTCAGCTAAGTTGTTTTCAGCCGCTATGTTTTGCATCAATTCAGAACCTAACCATGTATCAAGAATACAAACGGCTGCTGGGTTACCACCGAATAACTTTGTGGTAAAGGCGTCAATCTGATATATTTTTTGTGTCATGGGATAATCTTATCAATCTATCCCAAATTTACGACTTATCTCATCTGCTTTGGCAATCCACTTTTTAGGTGCGTCAAACCTATATCCCACATAAAATTCAAGAAAGCTAATAGAGTCGTCTAACACAAAATTTTCTGAAGAGTTGTTGGTCAGAATTTGTGTGTTGATATTTATACCGCTGAAGAATTTTTCTGAATTATAACCTCCGGTTACTCTAAATACCATTTGGGCAAGTCCTGTCAGTAAAGTTTCACCTTGTGATTTGGATATGTTAAAGCCTAAACCTCCCGTTGCACCTGCTGAAAGAATATAATTCTCATCGAATACCCAATTGTAATAATATCCTGGTCCAACCGCTAATTTAAAAGAATGTTCAATTTGGGTTTCTATATTAGGGTCTTCAAGTTTAAACTTTGTATAGTAATAAGAAATACCAGGTATAAAACTGCCTACACTTTTTTTCTGCCATTCATTTTGAAACCCAATGGCTCGAAATGAAAAATCTTGATTAAAAATATAACTAGAAGTACCACCAATTTTAAATGTTTTTAATTCATCAATCGGTAAGGTTAAATCTTGTGTACGAATGAAGAACCCCTTTTGTTTATAAATATCAACGGTCTGCATAAATTGACCAAAAAATGTGCGAATATTAAACGTGATCAATTTCGAATCTCCGTTATCTTTATTCTCAGACAAAAAATTGGGCGCGTAACCAAAATCAACCTCTAAAAAACGGAATAGAACCGATAGGCCCAAATAGCTTTTGTCATTAGGGATAAACTCTGTTTTATTTCGTGTTATCTTGTCTCTAAGCGTAAAATTATTGGATGTGGTCTGTAAGGCCATCCTAAAGGTAATTTTATCAGGAAATGCTTCTTTATACCTTGAATCTTGCGCAATGGTATATTGGGCTATACATAACATGCAACAAAATAGAATTGTTCTTAAACCCACTCTTTAGGTTTCATTAATACATTCAATAATCGTTCTTCTTCACTGCCTTTTTCAGGTTGATGATCATAACGCCATTGTACATGTGGTGGAAGGCTCATTAGTATACTTTCAATTCTCCCGTTGGTCTTTAAGCCGAAAAGGGTTCCCTTGTCGTGTACCAAATTGAATTCTACGTATCTACCTCGTCTAATTTCTTGCCAATCTCTTTGTTCAGCAGAATAGTTAAGTTCTTTTCTTTTTATAACAATTGGGACATAGGAATTTATAAAGCTATTTCCAATTTCGGTAACGAAGTTATACCAAGCTTGCATATTCATTTCTGGTGATCCTTTGCAGTAATCAAAAAATAATCCGCCAATACCACGCGCTTCATTACGATGGGTGTTCCAGAAATATTCGTCGCAACGTTTTTTATAAGTATTGTAAAAAGTAGCGTTGTGTTTGTCGCAGGCTGTTTTGCATACGTTATGAAAATGAATAGCATCTTCATCAAAAAGATAGTAAGGGGTTAAATCTTGACCACCACCAAACCATTGGTCTACAATCTCACCATCATTTCCATACAATTCGAAATAACGCCAATTGGCATGAACCGTGGGCACCATTGGGTTTTTTGGATGTAAGACCAAGCTGAGTCCACATGCAAAAAAATTTCCTTCCTTTACATTGAAATAGGTTTTCATACTATCGGGCAGTTCCCCGCGTACCCCTGATATATTCACGCCACCTTTTTCAAAAACAGCTCCGTTTTCAATAACTCGGGTTCTACCGCCTCCACCTTCTGGGCGTTTCCAAATATCTTCTTGGAATGTAGCTTTGCCGTCTACCTCTTCCAATTTAGAAGTAATCGCATCTTGAAGTTGTTGTATGTAAGCGTAAAATTTATCTTTCATTTTCTAAGACGTAAAGTTCCATATCTAACGGGTCTTCGTTAGGTGGTGTATATGCTTTAATTAAAGTTCTATTCCAAAGATAGCCACAATTTTGTGCTACTTTAAGACTACCAATGTTAGATTTGTGAACTATTATTCTTAATTGTTCGAGCTTAAGTTGGGTAAATGCCCACTCAGAAATAGTTTTAACCGCTAGGGATGTGTATCCTTTGTTCTTATGCGCGTAGCCGATACAATAAGCGAGTTCTGCCTCATTTTTAACCTTATCAATCTCTTTTACATAGATTAGACCTATAATCTTTCTATATTCAGGTTCTTTTAGGGTAAAAAGAAACTCCTTGCCAGAAGCGAACTCCAAAACCTTTTGTGCAACAAATAACTCGGATAACGTTGGGGTTAGGTTTGAAGCCAGGGTGACTGGAAAAAATCGCTTAAGATGTTCTTCATTGGCGGAAATAAAGTCGCATAACCTCCACCCATCTCGTTCTGAAATCGGATTTATTTCGAAATCTGGTAGTTGAATGGAATTCATAGTGCTACTGTAATTTCGGAAATTCTACATAGAGAACTGAAATAATCAGTAGAATTTAAGCCGGCTTGTATTCTTTCACCGCATCAATAAACGCTTTTGCATTTTCAACGGGCACATTTGGTAAAATACCGTGACCTAAGTTTACTACGTAGCTATCTTTGCCGAATTCATTAATCATTTGATGAACCATTTTCTTGATCTCTGCTGGTGGCGAAAGCAAACGGGCAGGGTCAAAATTACCTTGTAACGTAATTTTTCCACCACTTAAATAACGTGCGTTTCTAGCGGAGCAAGTCCAATCGACACCTAATGCAGATGCGCCTGATTTTGACATATCACCTAAGGCGAACCAACATCCTTTACCGAAAACGATTACTGGAGTTTCGTCTTTTAAAGCATCGATTATTTGTTGAATGTATTGCCAAGAGAATTCTTGGTAATCTGTTGGGGACAACATGCCGCCCCAAGAATCGAATACTTGCACTGCATCAACACCTGCGGCAACCTTCGCTTTTAAATAGGCTATTGTAGTATCTGTAATTTTTTGTAAAAGCTCATGGGCAACCAAAGGTTGAGTAAAACATAATTCTTTGGCTTTGTCAAAGGTTTTACTTCCTTGACCTTGTACACAGTAGCATAGAATAGTCCATGGTGAACCGGCAAAACCTATTAAAGGAATTTCATCATTCAATTTTTCCTTCGTCGCTTTTATGGCTTCCATTACATAGCCCAATGTTTCATGAACATCTGGTACGATAACGCTATCTAAATCTTTTTGAGTGCGAATTGGATTCGGCAAATACGGACCAAAATTCGGTTTCATTTCCACATGAATGTTCATTGCTTGTGGAATCACCAAAATATCACTAAATAAAATAGCGGCATCCATACCATATCTGCGGATAGGTTGAACCGTAATTTCGGATGCCAATTCAGGAGTCTGACAACGAGTAAAGAAGTCATACTTTTCCTTAATCGCCATAAATTCTGGTAAATATCTACCAGCTTGGCGCATCATCCATACTGGCGGTCTCTCTACGGTTTCACCTTTTAAGGCTTTTAGAAATAAGTCGTTTTTTAAGCTCATATTCATTAATAGCTTTTAGCTGCTGGCCATTGGCTTTTAGCTATTCTTTATTTTACTAATTAGACTATTGATCATTTTAGATTCTTTTTGAATCAATTCAAAAATTGACTTCAAGTCTTTGCTATCTAAAAATTTCAATTATTTTGATATTATTAATTGAGTTTCAACTTCAAAAAGAGAACCTAAGGCAATCTCTAAAAATCGTTTAAATTCAACTTCACTATTTCGGCTGCATCCTTCTGCAATATTAGAAGGATCAGAGACTGCAGCTCTTGATATTTGACTTTTAAGTCCGAATTTTTCTTCGTTCGGCAATTTTTGAACTAAACTATAAACAAGCTTAACTATGGTGATTCCATTTTTCCATATTTCAAGCTTTTTAAAATCTCTCATAATTTATTAAAAAACTAAAGGCTAGCGGCCAAAAACTAAAGGCGATTTATTAATCTTGATAATCGCTGTTTACCAACTCAATAACACTTTCTACCGTAGGTATTTTGGCAACCTTTACTTCTTTGAAATGTTCTCTAGCCGCTTTTGCTGTAGTTTCTCCAATACAGTACGCAACACGGTCAGTTGAATTTTCTTTTAAGTAGCTCTCTACGTTAGACGGACTGAAAAACAAAATGCCTTTAGTGCTATCTGGTATAGATTTTCCCGAAAGTTTTGTTCTGTATGCCTCAATAGCATTTACGGTAATATTGTTTTCCTCTAAAATATTTGGTAACTCTTCTAAGCTTAGATTACCATGAAAATAGGTGACTTCGGTGCCTTCAATAAATTCTACCAAATGTTTAGCTAGATCTTTAGCGTTGTTTTCATAATGCGTTACTTTACCAAACTTGTTTTTGATGAATCGACGTGTTTTTCTACCAACACAATAGATGTTTTCGAAATCAAGCTCCACAGCGCTGCTATTTGTTAAAACAGCCTCTACTGCATTTTTACTTGTAAATACTACGTTTTTATGTTTCTTCTTTAAAACAATCGGTGAAATTCTATTCGGACTAATCTTTATAAAATCGTCTGAATCGGCATTAACCGAAATGTTAAGTAGAAGTTGCTGTGGCGGAGTCAATTTCTTGGTAGAAAAAATATTTATTTCTAAACCGGAATTAGCTAATTCAGACATTAACCTTTTACCGCCTCTGGCTAGAATGCTTTTAGCACAGTCTATACCTAAATTTTTGTGTTTTCCTAACGGCGCAGTTAATTCTGCCTCTAGCTTTTTGCTTCCATCGACATTTAATAAAACACCTTTTAAAGTGACAATGTTTTCTTTGTTGACATATGCCAATGCTCCAATCGGAGCGCTACAACCACCTTCTAATTCTCTAAGAAATTCTCTTTCAAGACTTACACAAGTATCGGTTTCTTCATGGTTTAATTGTGCACAGGCTTCAAGAATTTCTTCATCGTCCTGCATGGCAACGATCATAATGGCACCTTGTGCAGGTGCAGGTAGCATCCAAGTTAGTCCGATAGTGTTTTCTGGTTCTAAACCAATACGTTCCAAACCGGCAGCGGCGAAAATGGCACCGTTCCAATCATTCTCGTAGAGTTTTTCTAATCGTCTATTTACGTTACCCCTTAAATCGACAACCGTATGCGTTGGGTATCTATTTAGCCATTGTGCTTGTCGACGCAAACTACCAGTAGCGATTACTCCGTCGCGTGAACCTAAAAATTCTTCATTGTCCTTAAATGCCATGATATCCATGTAATTACCCCGTTTTAAAACAGCGGCTTTTACAATGCCTTGTGGTAAGGCTGTAGGTACATCTTTCATAGAATGTACCGCAATATCAATATCACCATTGATCATGGCAACATCTAGTGTTTTGGTAAACACTCCCGTAATTCCTAATTCATATAAAGGTTTATCTAAAATTAAGTCTCCGGTAGATTTTACCGGTACTAATTTTACTTTATGTCCTAATGCTTGAAGTTGACTTTTAACGGTATTCGCCTGCCATAGCGCTAATTCGCTATCACGCGTGCCTAATCGTATTACTTTACTCATTTTTGGTCCAATTCTAATTGAAATACTTTTTGGATAAATTCTAAACTTGAATTGGAATCTACCGTGTCATCTTTAAGATGATTTGCAAATTGTGTAGTTATTTTTTGAATGATGCGATTGGTAATCACATCTGCTTGATCTGCGTTGAAATTAATTGATTTCTTAGATTGATAATCAAGCTCTTCGTCTTTCATGGTCTTCAGCTTTTTCTTCAATGCTTTAATGACAGGGGCAAACTTTCTGGTTTCTAACCATTGGTTGAAATCATGCATTACCTCGTCATTAATAGCTTCAGCTTCAGGTATGAATAGTTTTCTTCGTTCTAAAGTTTCATCGGTCATTTGTGATAAATGATCCAAATGAATTACCGTTACGTTATCCATTTCTGAAATGGAGTCATCCACATTTTTAGGAACGGATAAGTCTAATATCAGTAATGGTTTCTTTGTATAAATTAACTCTTTGGTAATTGTTGGTTTCTGTGCGCCTGTCGCTACAACCAATATATCAGATTTTCTAATTTCTGATTGTAAGTCACCGTAATCTTTCACCATAAGGTTAAACTTCCCGGCAATTTGTTCAGCCTTGCCTTTCGTTCTATTAATTAACGTGATGTGCGGATTCTTGGTGTGTTTTATAAGGTTCTCACAAGTGTTACGGCCTATTTTACCGGTTCCAAAAAGAAGAATGTTCTTTTCTGAAACGTTCGATACATTTCGTAAAATATATTGAACAGAAGCAAAAGCTACAGAAGTTGCACCTGAAGAAATTTCCGTTTCATTTTTAATACGTTTGCTTGCCTGTATAATGCTGTTACATAGACGTTCTATAAAAGGATTGGCAATACCCAATTCTTTTGATCGTTTAAAACTTTGCTTTAATTGACTAATAATTTCAAAGTCCCCAAGAATTTGACTATCCAATCCGGTACCTACACGAAATAGGTGATTGATTGCTTCTTTGTTTTTATATACATAGGCAACTTCTTGAAACGCTTCAACGGTTCCGTTAGAATGGTCGCACAATAGTTTTATAAGCTGAAAAGGATGTTGGGCAAATCCATGCAGTTCTGTACGGTTACAAGTAGATGTCGCTAGTAGACCATCAATACCTTGATTTTTCGCTTCTATTAAAAGTTTGTTGACTGCAACTTCATCTAAACTAAATTTACCACGTACCACGGCATCAGCCTTTTTATAGTTAAGGCCAATTGTGTAAAAAGAGTTGTGTTTAGAAATATGATAGTCCTTCATAAAGCGGATACAAAAGTATGGCCGTCAATCAAATAAAAATAACGCTTGCGGTACAATTAATGTCGTCTGCAGAATTTTTGGATGAAAAATGATATTTATCAGTTTAATAGCATAATTTTATTGGGTTATCAGACAAATGCAAACTATTTATTTAGATGCTTTCTAAATAAGTTAAAAATTATTTTACGAATATGGAAGTTAAAAATAACGCTCAAAGGTCGTATGATGAGGTGCTAATTGAAGACGGTTTTTACGTCCTAAAATTTCAGAATGAGGAAGAATCCAATGTTAATTATTCTCGTGAGATTAATAAGAAATTTATCCAATTTCATTTTTGTTTGAAGGGTAAGGGTATATTTTCGTTTAATCAAGGTAGTTATAGTTTAAATGTTACTGAAGAAAACTCATTACTGTTATATAATACCCAATTAGACTTACCGCTGGATTTAAAATTAGAGCCAAAATCTTCTATAGTTTCAGTAGTAATGACCTTACGAAAATTTCATTCACTATTTACTGCAGAAGCTGATTATATTCCTTTTCTAAGTACAGATAATAAAGAGAAAAAGTATTATGCTCAAGAACCATTTTCACCTTCTATTGCGGTTATTTTGAGTCAAATTATTAACTATAATTTGCATCCTTCCATAAAGGCTTTATATGTAAAAGGGAAGATTTATGAATTAATAGCCTTGTATTTTAATAAAAGTCCGAATGCAGATATAGAGCAATGCCCTTACTTGGCAGATGAAGAAAATGTACAAAAGATAAAAAAGGCCAAAGACATTATTCTTGCAAATATGGCCGAACCGCCTACATTGACAGAATTGGCAAGTGAAATTGGACTAAGTCTTAAGCGCTTAAAAGAAGGTTTTAAGCAAATTTATGGAGATTCTGTTTACAGTTTTTTATTCGACCACAAAATGGATTATGCTAAACGCTTATTAGAAACAGGACAGTATAATGTTAATGAAATTGGGTTAAAAGTTGGTTATAGTACTGCTAGTCATTTTATAGCAGCGTTCAAGAAAAAATACAATACCACTCCAAAGAAATATTTAATGGCATTAACAGGAAATTAAATGGCTGGTTAAAGAGGCCTAGCCACCATAATTCCGGTATTGCTTTTAATTCCTTTTAAATAATCCACTAAAGGTAATTTGGAAACTTCAACTTCCATTGAACCTGTCGATGCATGTAGTAAATGAATTCTACCATCTTTTTCTCGTGTTGCAATACCTGTATGGGTAACATCTAGTCCATTTATTGAGGTTGCTAAAGCAATAATATCACCAGATTGAATAAGGTGCTCTTTTTCTGCAATTTTATCCTGTGTCAAAACACATATCGCTTGACGGTTCAGGTAATTTTCCGAAGCCTTTATTTTTTTAAAATTAGCGTCATCGGCCAAGAACGGATATAAATCTCTGTGCGTACTCATAAAATTAATGTCCTTGGTGATTTCTGCACCACCAATTTCACCGGTTATATTTTTAAGTAGTCCTTTTTCGGCATTGTTGGCAATCCATTCTGAGAAGTAGTGCAGGCGTGAAGCGTAACCATCTAGCGCCCCATCTTTATAACGAATAGCTTCTAGGTTTTTAATGAAGGCATCAAACAAAAGGTCTTTTTGTTGCAGTAACTTGGAAAATGCTAATACATTCTCAACAAATGTGGTACAATCCAATCCTTGGAGGTTTACCACCAATGTTTCCGTATCTCCAATTTCTAATGTATTAGCTACGTATGGAGTTTTTATGAAGGTTTTACCAACGCTTACTAAAGTTTCGCCAAATTCACTTTGAAGCATTTCGTCAATCTCAATTAGCTTATTTTCAACTGCGGATTTATTAATTGGTGAGCAGGTGATTTGTTGGGAGTAACCCAACTGAGAGTTGACAAGTATAATAATTATAAGTAAGATATATTGCATTATATAAAATTATGAATTATTACTTTCCGTAGTATTGTTTTCCATTTGAACTCTTGTCCGAACAATACTCTCAGGATAATTTTTCTGTAAAAAAATAATTAGTTTTTCACGTACAAAAACGCGTAAATCCCAAAGGGTAGATGCGTCTTTTGCACTGACCATTGCTCTGATTTCAACACAAGTTGGTTTAGAGTCGGTTACCTGTATATTCTGGTTTAGGCCATCCCATAAATCGGTGGTTGTCAAAATTCGTTCCAGTTCTTTTCTAAGGGCATCAAATGAAACCCTATAATCAGTATACAAATAAACGGTTCCTAAAAGGTCGGCCGATTTCTTTGTCCAGTTTTGAAATGGTTTTTCTATAAAGTAAGATGTAGGCACAATCAATCTTCGTTTATCCCAAATATTTAGGACCACATAGGTTAAGGTAATTTCCTCGATTCTACCCCATTCACCTTCAACTATAACTACATCATCAATTTTTATAGGTTGGGCAATGGCAATTTGTATGCCTGCTAAAATACTAGCAATCATTTTTTGGGCAGAAAGACCTACAATAATACCTGCAACACCTGCAGAAGCAAAAATGCTGACTCCGATTTCACGTATGCTTTCAAAACTCATTAGGACGATACTTACCCCTATGATGATAATGACGAACATGATTATTCGCTCTAAAATATTGAATTGGGTATATACCTTGCGTGCCCTGTAATTATCGACCGAATTTACATCGTAATTTTTAATGATTTTCCGCTTGGTAATTTTTAATCCAATTATTAGCAGCCAGGTGAAGGCAAAAATTATTGAGATAGTACTGATTTTACTTAGGGCATAGGTAATCTCTTCAAAACCTAGTAGGCTATGAAATGTTTTAACACGAATGGCAATGGCAATAAATATAATAAAGATGGGCTTTGTTATATTTTTAATATCCTCCTTGTCAAGAAGATATTTAGGGTTTTTTCCTAACCTTCTCAACAATTTAACAGTAATCAATTGAAGCAATAACAATGCTAAGATCGCACCAAAGATGTATGCTAATAGTATCGGATTCTTGGTTAAATTCTGCATTTTGATGTTGCTTTCATGAAGTGAAATCAAATTTAGGCATTTAAATATGCAAATAGGGAAGGTTAAACACTATCAGATTTACTTATACATAGATTTGAAACTTTTTTGGCTTCACAAATGTGGGTAGTATTACTTGTGTTATTTTTGCAATTGCAAAATCAAACGCTATGAAAGGAGTATTATTGGTCAATTTGGGTTCACCGGAAAGTCCTACCGCAAAAGATGTAAAGCCTTATTTAGATGAATTTTTAATGGATGAAAGGGTAATTGATGCCCCTAAATGGTTACGCGCTTTTCTTGTAAAAGGAATTATTTTACAAACCAGACCAAAAAAATCTGCTAAAGCCTACGCTAAAATTTGGTGGGAAGAAGGTTCGCCGCTAATTGTGCTATCTGAACGTTTTGCCAATAAAGTACAGCAACACACTAATATGCCGGTTGCACTCGGTATGCGCTACGGCAGAATGACTATTAAGAATGCATTGCAGGAATTAAAGGATAAAGGAGTTGATGAGGTTCTTTTGGTTCCTTTATATCCTCACTATGCTATGTCTAGTTTTGAAACAGTTGTGGTTAAGGTTTTGGAGGAACAGCAGCAATATTTTCCTGAAATGGAAGTAACTACCTTGCCTGCTTTTTATAAAAATGCAGATTATATTCAAGCCCTCTCAGAAAGTATTAAAGACGGATTAAAAGATTTTGATTACGACCACATATTATTTTCATACCATGGTATTCCAGAACGTCATATTCGCAAAAGTGATCCAACACGTTTTCATTGTAAAATTGATGGCAGTTGTTGTAAGATTAACTCAGTAGCACATAATACTTGTTACAGACATCAAGTTTATGATACTACAGAAATGGTTAAGGCGTATTTAGGATTGCCTGAGGAACAAGTAAGTTCTTCATTCCAATCTCGTTTGGCAGGGGACCCTTGGTTAAAGCCTTATACAGATTTTGAATTTGTACGTTTGGCCAAAGAAGGCAAAAAACGGTTAGCAGTTATTACTCCTGCTTTTGTTAGTGATTGCCTAGAGACTCTTGAGGAAATTGCTATGGAGGGAAAAGAACAGTTTATGGAAGCTGGTGGTGAGAATTATAAGCACATACCTTGTATGAACGATAATGAAGCATGGGTGAAGGTTATGGCCAAATGGGTAAATGAGTGGGAGGCAACAGGGGTTTTGGCTGTTACGCCAAGCACTTAAAATGAGCAAATAGTAAACTCTTAGAAAATCACTGCTATGAAAATCGAAGAAATTGAAGCATCATTATTGCCATTAAAAGAGCAATTGCGTAAACATGAGTTATATGAAAGATTAAATTCCTTATCGGATATTAAAATATTTATGGAGAGCCATGTTTATGCTGTTTGGGACTTCATGTCTCTTTTAAAGGGTTTGCAAATTCACTTAACCTGTACAAGTTTGCCTTGGTTACCAGCAAAGAATACCAATACAGCTCGATTTATTAATGAAATTGTTTTGGAGGAGGAAAGTGATCGAAATGAGGAGGGTGTTTTCAAAAGTCATTTTGAAATGTATTTGGATGCGATGGAAGAAGTTGGGGCAAGTACAATTAAAGTTGATGAATTTTTGGCGAAAATTACCGTAATCGATAATGTATTACAGGATATTGAGCATTCAGAATTAAACAGGGCAGTAAAAGAATTTTTGAGATTTACTTTCGAAATACTTCAAACCAAGGCACCACATAAAATAGCCGCTGCGTTTACCTTTGGTAGAGAAGAGCTGATTCCAGATATGTTTCTCAAAATAATAGAACAAGCTGGGGAAGAAG
Organism: uncultured Maribacter sp.; assembly: GCF_963975365.1. Classification (GTDB taxonomy): domain Bacteria; phylum Bacteroidota; class Bacteroidia; order Flavobacteriales; family Flavobacteriaceae; genus Maribacter. The sequence continues at coordinate 207,030 of NZ_CAXBGF010000004.1, forward strand.
CATACCCTAAATTAGGCTATTACCTTAAAAGACATATTGAACTAGACGGTGATGAGCATGGTCCACTTTCCTTAAAAATGATTAAAGAACTTTGTGGTTCGGATAATGAGAAATGGCGAGAAGTTGCTGAGTGTTCGCGAAAAGCTTTAAATAAGAGAATCGAGCTTTGGGACCATATTTTGTTTGAAATTAAAGAGAAAGCTACGGTTATAGCATAGCATTAATAAAAAGATTTTGTTATCGAATAACTAAGCTAAATGGAATGGCAAATGTATCTGCTGAGCAATTAGGTTCAGAATCTATCTCAAGTTTGCTTATTAAACAAGCATTGCCTGCCAGTGTTGGTATTTTGGTAATGTCCCTTAATGTTTTAGTAGATTCAATCTTTGTAGGTAATTGGATAGGGTCCATTGCCATTGCGGCAATAAATGTAGTGCTTCCGGTTTCTTTCTTTATCGGTGCTTTGGGTATGTCTATAGGTATTGGTGGCGCAAGTATTATATCCCGGGCATTAGGGGCCAATAATAAAAAAAAGGCTCTACGCACTTTTGGCAATCAAATTAGCTTTACACTTTTAGTCACCATATTAATGGTTGTGTTAGGGCTTACCTATGTTGATAGCTTTATTCCAGCTTTTGGTGGTAAAGGGGGCATTTTTGAAATGGCTAAAATCTACTATGTTATCGTATTGTATGGCGTGCCACTTCTAGCGCTAAATATGATGGGTAATGCGGTTATTAGGGCAGAAGGCAAACCTAAGTTCGCTATGATTGCCATGATTATTCCATCCGTAGGTAATCTAGTGATGGATTATCTCTTTATCAATGTATTGGATTATGGTATGGAAGGTGCTGCATGGGCAACAACCATTAGCTACTTTTTATGTTTTTGTTACATCTTTTATTTTTTTCTCTCCAACAATTCTGAGCTTAAATTAAATCTGTATGATTTCGGAATCAATTTTGGAATTCTCAAGGAAATAAGCTCTTTAGGGTTTGTGACACTTTCTAGACAGGCCGTTGTAAGTATCATTTATCTTTTAATGAATAATATTCTATTTGATTTGGGTGGAGAAGCTATGGTCGCTGTTTATGCCATTGTTGGAAGAATGTTGATGTTTGCTCTTTTTCCTGTTTTTGGAGTTACACAAGGATTTTTACCTATTGCCGGATTTAATTATGGAGCTGGAAAATATGATAGGGTCAAAGAGTCTATTTATACCGCAATAAAATATGCAGTGATATTGGCCACTGTTGTTTTTGCTGGCTTGATGATTTTTCCGGAGGCAATTGCTTCGCTTTTCCTAAGTCATAGACCAGGCATAAGCGCTGTAGAATTAGCGACTAATAAATTTGTTCTTGAAAATACTCCGTCAGCTATGCGTTGGGTGTTTGCCGCTACACCAATTATTGCCTTACAACTAATTGGAGCAGCATATTTTCAGGCAATTGGTAAGGCGGTGCCTGCCTTGTTATTAACGTTATGCAGGCAAGGATTTTTCTTCATTCCACTAATTCTTATTCTTCCAAGTTACTTAGGTGAATTAGGGGTTTGGATATCTTTTCCTATTGCCGATGTACTGGCAACAATCGTAACTGGTTATTATTTGCGTAAAGAGGTGAATAGAACTTTGGTTTCCGAAGAAATATAAGAAAACCAAGTCTCATGATTTTTTTTCCAACGTAGCTTTAGAAATACCAAAGAACACAAGTATGAGTTTTGTTTTACCTTAATCAATTAGCTGGGCTAGCATGTAGCAATTCCATTCCGGTGGAAGATCTTGGCTTAAATCCTATCCAATCCTTTTCGTTTGAATTTTCTTGTAGTTCTAAATACTTGGCGTTATCCTGATTTTTAAGATGAATGCCTAGAAAGGCAGTAACAAAATGTTGATTAACGTTGTTCAATTTTCGTGAGTCCCATGATGGTTCGGCATATCTGAAATATTCATCTATAGGTAACCCTGGCGCTAGTGCCTCTGATGGTGGAGGATTAGGTGCTACGTTATGACGTGCATTTTTGTAGGTCAACATAAATCGGTCTGCATTTACGGCTCCTTCATATATTGCTTTAATTCCTTTCTCATAGCCGGAAATATCATCTTGACTACCGGCAACTAAGAATGTGGGGATTTTTAATCCCTTTAATCCTTCAGCATCCCAAACACCGCGTTCCATTCCCCATGGGGCAAAAGCAACAATAGCTTTAATTCTGTTGTCAGCTAATTTTTTATACTCTTCATTATTGGCCGTATTGACAGAAATAGAAGAACTACCGCCTGTCATTCCTGAGAAAAACCCTGCTAACGCTTCGCTATAACCTGCACCGCCAACATTAAGAACGCCATAACCTCCCATAGAATATCCGATGATGCCTGTGTTATTTGAATCAACTAAATCTTCTAAGTTGCTTTTAGAACCTTGAGCTCCTAATTTTTCCATTTCGTTTATGACAAAGCGAATATCTTTTGGTCTGTTTAAAAGTGTGCTTTGAAATGCATTGGCGTCTTCAAAAGTAGAATCAGTATGATCTATTGCTGCTACAATATATCCTTTAGAAGCTAAGTTTTCGGTTAAATAAGTCATTAAATAACGTGAGCCAACATAACCATGTGATATTACTACCAAAGGGAATTTAGTACCGGTTTTCGGCTGTGCATCTCTATATGCTCTTCCTTTAAAGGTAAAAGGAGTTAAAGGCCTTAAGGTATCACTTGCGGTTCCCATTACTTCGTCGTAAATTACAGTTTTAGCATCGTCACCTACACTTGCAGGATACCAAACCTCAATAGTAATAGGGCGGTCGTATAAAGGGTCTTTGCCCTCTTTTGAATTAAGAATATCTACTTGATTCTTGTTGACAAGATTAATCGTTTGTACACCAACCTTAAACTCACCTCTAGCACTTAGCTCTGGGGCATCGGGCAAAGGGTCTCCGTATAAAAAGTCTTTTGTTTGTGCATTTATCGAAGTAATGGTAATCCCATTAAAAAGAAAAGCTATTAGCGATAAAGTAAAAAATAGCGGTCTAATTTTCATAATCATTAGTTTGTTGGTCTAAATATAGGAATACTTTAAACACTGGTTTCTTTATCTCAGTTTTGTTGAACTGTTTATTTAGAGAAATAAAGATTCTAGATGGTGTTAAATAGTATTAGAGAGCTGATAGCTAATCTGAAACCTAGATAATAATAGAAAATTTTTAAAAACCTTTTATGATAATTAATAACTAAAAGTATTCATAGATTGATAATTTGTTAAATGCAGTTCTGCATTACTCCTAATAAAATCTTAAAATCAACATTTTTACAACTATTTGTTTAATTTTAGAGAAGACTAATATCAAACTAAGAAAATGAAAAAGCAGCTTACCAATGCCGGCATTCTCATGCTGTTACTTTTACTATTGCCCTTATCCTTACGATCTCAAAAAAGGAACAAATCACAAAATAGCATACCAACTTATCCTGAAGAATTATACTCTAGTTTAGAGTATCGTTCAATTGGCCCGTATCGTGGAGGGCGTTCAGCTGCAGTAACTGGTGTGCCAGGCGAACCTAATTTATTTTATTTTGGTGCCGCTGGTGGTGGTGTATGGAAAACATTAGATGGCGGACGAACTTGGGATAATATTTCCGATGGCTATTTTGGTGGAAGTATCGGTGCCGTTGAGGTTGCAAAAAGTGATCCTAACGTAATTTATGTTGGTGGTGGCGAAAAAACCTTGAGAGGAAATGTTTCCTCGGGTTATGGAGTTTGGAAAACTGAAGATGGTGGCAAAACATGGACTACTGCCGGTTTAGAGAAAAGTAGGCATGTGCCTAGGCTTCGTGTACATCCAACAGATTACAATATAGTTTATGCCGCTGTATTGGGGGATATTTATAAGCCTACCAAAGACCGTGGTATTTATAAAAGTACCGATGGAGGTAAAAACTGGAAACAAGTTCTATTCGTGAACGAACAAGCGGGTGCCGTTGATTTAACTATCGACCCTAATAACCCAAGAATAATATATGCTTCTACATGGCATGCACAACGTACACCTTATAGTTTAATAAGTGGTGGAGACGGTTCGGCACTATGGAAAAGTATGGATAGCGGTGAAACTTGGACAGAAATTTCTAAGAATGAAGGTTTTCCAAAAGATACCTTGGGTATTATTGGTGTAGCTGTTTCTCCAAAAAACTCTGAACGAGTTTGGGCAATTGTTGAAAATAAGAACAAAGGAGGTCTATATCGTTCAGAAGATGGTGGCAAAACCTGGTCTGTTGTTAATGAAGAACGTAAAATTAGACAACGTGCTTGGTACTATACGAGAGTATATGCCGATACACAAGATGAAGATGTCGTTTATGTGCTGAACGTAAATTATCACAAATCAACCGATGGTGGAAAGTCATTCAATACGTTCAATGCTCCCCATGGCGACCATCATGATTTATGGATTTCACCTGAAGATTCGCAACGTATGATTATTGGTGATGATGGGGGTGCACAAATCTCCTATGATGGGGGTGAAACATGGAGTACGTATTATAACCAACCTACCGCACAGTTTTACCGCGTTACTACCGATAATTCGTTTCCGTATAGAATTTATGTGGCCCAACAAGATAATTCTACACTACGTATAGATCATAGAAGTGATGAAAATTCTATTGATAAGGGCAATTGGGAAGAAACCGCTGGCGGTGAATCTGCCTGGATAGCTGTTGATCCTAAAAACGACGACATTGTTTATGGAGGTAGTTATGACGGATTCTTAACTCGTGTAAATCATAAGACCGGAACGGTTAGAGGTATAAATGTATGGCCAGATAACCCAATGGGTGCTGGTGCAGAAGCCATGAAATATCGTTTTCAATGGAATTTTCCTATTCTGTTCAGCAGACATAATCCGAAAAAACTATACACTTTTTCTAATTATGTACATGTAACGGAAAATGAAGGTCAGAGTTGGGAAGTATTAAGTGGGGATTTAACTCGAAATGACCCTACGAAATTAGGCTCTAGTGGTGGTCCAATAACACAGGATAACACTAGTGTAGAATACTATTGTACCATTTTTTCGGCGAATGAAAGTCCGTTGAAAGAAGGTCTTCTTTGGGTTGGAAGTGATGATGGATTAATTCATGTTTCTAAAGATGCTGGTGCAACATGGGATAATGTTACCCCTACCAATATGCCTGAATGGAATATGATCAATAGTATAGAACCATCGGCTTTTGATGAAGGAACCTGTTATATAGCGGCTACAAGATACAAGTTGGGTGATTTTCAACCGTATTTGTATAAAACAACAGATTATGGCAAGAGCTGGACAAAAATCACTGACGGAATTCCGGCAGAACATTTTACCAGGGTAGTACGTGAAGATCCAAAAAGGAAAGGCTTATTATATGCAGGTACCGAAACCGGTATGTATATTTCTTTTAATGATGGTGCTAGCTGGAGCCCTTTTCAGATGAATTTACCAATTGTACCAATTACTGATTTGGCGGTGAAAGATGATAATTTAATTGTGGCAACGCAAGGGCGTAGCTTATGGATTATTGATGATTTAACAGTGCTTCATCAATTAGATGACAGCAAGAAAGTTCAAAATACAATTCTGTTTAAGCCAAGAGATTCATACCGTACGAAAGGAAGAGCGTCTAAAAAGCCTTCTAAAACATCGGGGCAGAATTTAGAAAATGGCGTAATCACACATTTTCTATTGAAGAATTATTCTGAAAAGGATACTGTTCAGTTGACCTATACAAACATGGCTGGTGATACTTTGGCTAACTACAATTCGTCTGCTAAGAAAAAAGACAAAAAATTAGAAGTAAAAAAGGGCGGTAATACATTTGTATGGGATACCCGTGGTAAGGGAGCTGAAAAATTAGAAGGTATGATTTTATGGTGGGCCAGTTTAGACGGTGCTAAAGCGGTACCCGGAGATTACAAAGTGCATTTAAATGTTAATGGGAACAATAGCTCCGAGACTTTTACCATTTTGCCAGACCCAAGGGCAGAAAGTTCGGTTGCCGAAATGCAAAAACAGTTCAATTTTATTACCGATATCAATACCACCATCGAAAAAGCACATCAATCTATAACAAAGATTAGAAATGTAACCGAACAGTTAAATGCTTTTACCGAGCAGTATAAAGATGATGACAGAACAAAGGATCTGGTAGAAAGGGCTAAGGTAATGAAAGATAAGTTGGGTGAAGTAGAAAAAGCATTGTACCAGACACAGAACAGAAGTGGCCAAGATCCATTGAATTTCCCTATAAAACTGACAAATAAATTGGGTCATTTAAATAGCTTAGTTTCTATAGATGATTTTCCGCCTACGGAACAAGATATTGCGGTTAAGAATGAATTGACTGTTAAAATAAATAAGGAGCTCAGCATTTTTAACGAAGTGGTTTCATCAGAATTGAAAGCCTTTAATGCAGCATTCAATGAATTAAAGTTGAATTATTTATTCATTGATGAAAGTAAATAAAATATTAAATAAATCCTCTCTAGAAATAGTGGGGATTTTTTTTAAAGTCAACAATAAGGACCAAACAAAATATAATGAATAAACAACTACTATTTTTTATGGCGGTACTCTTGACCACCATAACTTTTGCACAGACAGCCAATGATTATTTTAAACCTTTGAAATTTCGGAATATAGGTCCGTTTAGGGGTGGACGTTCCGTAACCGCAACAGGGGTTATTGGTAATCCTATGACTTATTATATGGGAACTACAGGGGGTGGAGTATGGAAAACAGAATCTGCTGGACAACAATGGGAGAATATTTCGGACGGCTTTTTTGAATTAGGTTCTGTAGGAGCTGTTTCTGTATCTGCATCTAACCCGAACATTGTATATGTTGGTATGGGCGAACATGCGCCACGTGGGGTAATGACATCATATGGAGATGGTGTATATAAATCTACAGATGCTGGTAAAACGTGGAAAAAATTAGGACTTGAAAAAACCCAGCATATTTCTCGCATAATCATACACCCAACAAATCCTGATATCGTTTATGTCGCTGCTCAAGGAGCACTTTTTGAAGGTAACCCAGAGCGAGGTGTTTATAAATCTATCGATGGGGGTAAAACTTGGACAAATACCCTTTTTGTAAATAATTTAACGGGTGCTTCCGAACTATCTATGGATGCTAATTATCCTGAAATTATGTATGCTGCCATGTGGGAACACCAACGAAAGCCAAATATGGTTGTTAGTGGGGGTGTCGGTAGCGGACTGTATAAATCTACCGATGGCGGAGATACTTGGAAAAAAATACACAAGGGTCTTCCTGAGGAAAAAGGTAAGATGGCAATAGCGGTTAGTCCATCAAACTCAAACAAAGTATATGCATTGATTGAAAGTGATTCGGATGCTGATAAAGGCGGACTTTTTGTGTCAAACGACACAGGGGAATCTTGGTCTATGATAAGTGGCGATAATCGTTTAGTGCAACGTGCTTGGTACTATATTGAGGTTTTTGTGGATCCTAATGATGAGGATACTGTGTATGTGTTAAGTGCACCCGCGCTACGTTCTGAAGATGGTGGTAAAACTTGGGAAAATGTTGAGGTTGCCCATGGAGATACACATGATTTATGGATTAATCCTAATAACTCAAAAAATATGATTTTGGCAGATGATGGTGGTGCTTCCGTTTCTTTTGATTACGGAAAAACGTGGTCTACCCAAAGTAATATGCCAACGGCGCAGTTTTATCGTATTAGCGTAGATAATTTATTTCCATATAATATTTATGGAGGTCAGCAAGATAACACGTCCGTAAAGATTGCTAGTCTTTCTATAGGTAGTGGAAGTATTTCTACCAGAGATTGGACCGATTCTGCAGGTGGGGAAAGTGCCTTTTTGGCTTTTGATCCAGATAATCCTAGATATGTAATGGGCGGTCAATATTTAGGTACTGTAGAGATAATGGATATGGTTTCAAAGGCTTCTACCCAAATAATGCAGGCACCGATTCAGTATTTAGGGCGTGAGGCAAGAAATATGAAATATTTATTTAATTGGAATGCTCCAATTATAGCTTCTACACATGAATTGGGAACTTTTTATCACGGTGCTCAATATGTATTTAGAACTAGTGATATGGGTGAAACTTGGGATAAAATCTCCCCAGATTTAACGCGTGATATCGATGCAAAACAAGGCAATGGAGGTGGGCCATATACAAACGAAGCGGTTGGTGCCGAGAACTATGGAACACTTTCATATATCTTTGAATCACCACATGAAAAAGGATATATATGGACAGGTAGTGACGACGGATTGGTGCATTTAACCAAGAATGGCGGAGAAACATGGGAAAATGTTACTCCTAAAGGGTTAAAAGAATGCTTGATCAATGCTATTGAAGTATCTCCTCATGATCCAGCAACAGCTTATATAGCTACAACAAGATATAAGTTTAATGATTATACTCCGGGGTTATATAAAACTTCAGACTATGGTAAAACCTGGACACCTATAAATGCCGGAATTCCTAATGGCGCATTCACACGCGTTGTTCGTGAAGATGAATTTGAAAAAGACCTTTTATATGCTGGTACTGAAAAGGGACTTTACGGATCATGGAACGGAGGTAAATCTTGGGAGCCTTTTCAGTTGAATTTGCCTAATACACCAATTACCGATATAAAAATGCATAAAGGTGATATGGTGGTAGCTACCTCTGGTCGTTCATTTTGGATTCTTGATGACGTAGTTGCATTGGGTCAATATCAGCCTTCTAAAAAAGGACTTCAAATTTTGAAACCAAAAGGTGCCTATAATGGATCTTGGGGCAGCCCTTTAAATGGCAATTCTGATAAGTTTACGGGAAGTGACATTTTTGATGGTATAAACCCTGCAAACGGAGTAGTGCTATACTATGAGCTTCCAAAATTAAAGGATAGTACTGTAATTACTTTAGAGATTTCAGATTCAAAAGGTAAAACTATAAGAACTATTAGCTCTGAAATAGACCCTACCTACAAACCGCATAATGGTGGTGGAGCTCCACCCGCACCAGTGCTATCTAAAAAAGAAGGGTTGAACCGATTTGTATGGGATATGAAATACCCAATTATGCCGGGCATACCAGATGTGTATATTGAAGCTGGTTTTAACGGACATACTGTTTCTCCAGGAAATTATACGTTTAAGTTAATGGTTGAAGGGCAAACAGTTTCTACAACCGGTTCTATTAAAGAAGTGCCAACCTATGAAACGAAACCGGGTCAATACGAGGAGTATGATGCTTTTATGACAACTGCTGAAGCTGAGTTGACTATAATGCATAATATGATCAATCAATTATATGCTGTTCAAGAAGATTTATCGAAGGTATTAAAGAAAGTTGCCGATGCTGCAGTTAAGAAGGAAGGAGAAAAACTATTAGCAGATCTAAAAGAGTGGGATAATAATATGGTTCAACGTAAATCTCAAGCATATGATGATGTGGAGAATTTTCCGAACAAGTTTTCAGCGGAATATATATTTATGATCAACCAGACGAACAGTAGTATACCAAGATTGAACCAATCAAGTATAGAGCGAAAAGCGGAATTAGATACACAATGGTCAGACTTAAAAATAAAAGGTAATCAATTCATTAATATTGCTATACCTGCCTATAATAAAGTGTTGTGGGAGGCTGGAATTGGAGCTATAAGATTATAACAAACATTCTATTCGCTTTTGCTAACTTTGAACCCGAACTTAGAATTTCATGAGCGAATATTACAATTACATAAAATCCCTGCATCTCATCTTCGTAATTACATGGTTTGCAGGGCTTTTTTATATCCCTAGATTGTTCATTTATCATATAGAAGCCGATCAAAAACCATCTCCCGAAAAAGAGATACTTTCTAAGCAGTTAAAATTGATGACCAAAAGACTTTGGTTTATCATTACATGGCCTTCTGCTGTATTGGCCACTTTTTTTGCTGTATGGCTTTTAGTTATTTACCCTGGTTGGTTAACACAACCATGGATGCACGTTAAACTAGGTTTCGTTCTATTATTGATTCTTTATCATTTAAAGAACCATCAAATTTTCAAGAAGTTTCAACGTGATGAAATCAATTACACATCGAATTATATGCGTATTTGGAATGAGGGAGCTACACTTATACTTTTTGCAATAGTCTTTTTGGTGATTTTAAAGCATTCTTTTAATTGGATTTTTGGAGTGGTTGGAATTATCGTTTTGGGGATTCTACTCATGCTGGGTATTAAAATATATAAGAGAATTCGAAATAAGAACCCTGAGGCTTAGAAGGTATTCATATATAAGTACCTATAATAACAAGTATAAACTGTAAACTCTATTTTGGTGCGATATTTGTTAACTTTAGACGAAAAAACAGAATCTTGTTAACGAGGATATCTTTAAGGTCACGTATTTTTTTCGCCATGATATTTTTGGTGCTTATTGCATCGGTATTAATTGCCGGGGTAACCGTGTACCAATACAGTGAGCAGTCTAAAGATTACCATGAAAATAGAATGGAGCGTAAAGAGGAGCAAATACGCCAAAGTATTGATCTCGCCATTCAAAAAACTACCTATCCGGTTACGACCGAAAATCTAGATCTTATTTTTAAAAATGAAATTTATGAGATTGCTGTTGTGCAGAACATGAATTTTAATATCTATAGTTTAGATGGTCAACTCATAAAAAGTTCACGACCTAAATTTGCTAACGATTCCATTTCTATGTGTTTAGATGCTGAGGTATTGAATAAATTAGAGATAAGTCCAGATAAAAGATATGTGCGTGAAAATGCTTTGGCAGGAGATAACTACCAGGCATCGTTTACCTATATAGCCGATCAAAAGTTTAAACCAATTGGTATACTGAACCTTCCTTATTTCGAGGATAATTCTTTTAATGATTATGAATTAAAGGAGTTTTTAATGCGCTTATCTGGCGTATACCTACTCATGTTGCTCATGGCTATTTTATTTGCCTTCTTCATTTCAAAATACATCACCCGATCCTTAGAGACTATTTCTGATATGATGGAACGTACAGACCTTAGCAAGCAGAATAAAAAAATATTTATAGAAAACCCAGGGGAGGAAATTGAGAAACTAATTTCTGCGTATAATGGTATGATTGATGAACTTGGCCATAGCGCAGTTAAATTAGCTAAGAGTGAACGTGAGCAAGCTTGGCGTGAAATGGCAAAGCAAGTTGCGCATGAAATTAAAAATCCGTTAACACCTATGCGTTTGAGTGTGCAGAGTTTTGAGCGTAAATTCGATCCTCAGGACCCTCAAATTGAAGAGAAAGTAAAGGAATACTCAAGTACGTTAATACAGCAAATCGATACCCTTAGTAGTATTGCCTCTGCATTCTCAAATTTCGCAGAAATGCCAGCACAGCAAAATGAGACCCTTAACGTGGTAAAAATTGTAAAATTAGCGTTGGATATTTTCAATGAGGACTATATTCATTTCATTGCCGATGAGGAAGAAATTATTGCGAAATTAGATCGCATACAATTAATACGGGTAGTAACGAATTTGGTAAAGAATGCTATACAGGCCTTACCAGATGTAACATCACCAAGAGTGTTGGTTTCAGTTGCTTCTGAGGGAAATATGGTGAAAATCTCTGTTGCTGATAATGGCATAGGTATTGAAAAAGAAAATGAGGAGAAAATATTTGAACCTAAATTTACCACGAAGACCAGTGGAATGGGATTAGGGTTAGGAATGGTTAAAAATATTGTGGAAAGCTATAGGGGCACTATAAAGTTCACCACTCAATTGGGAAAGGGGACGGTGTTTTGTGTAAAGTTTCCTAAAGAGAATATATAAAAAAGACAAAAACTACTACTATGTCATACAAGACTATTTTAATTGATAAAGTTGCACCAACGGCAATAGTTACCATCAACCGACCAAACAAGTTAAATGCATTGAACAAAGAAACCATTGGTGAATTGCAAGATGTTTTTAAGGAATTGCAAAAGGACAAAAGGATAAAAGCGATAATATTAACTGGTAGTGGTGAAAAGGCATTTGTAGCAGGTGCGGATATTTCAGAATTTTCAGATTTTAACGTAAAGGAAGGGAAAAGATTAGCAGCAAAAGGTCAAAAAAATCTTTTTGATTTTATAGAGAATTTATCGACTCCGGTAATAGCAGCTGTTAATGGTTTTGCTTTAGGTGGTGGTTTAGAATTGGCAATGGCCTGTCATTTTAGAGTGGCAAGTGAAAATGCTAAAATGGGACTGCCAGAGGTGTCCCTAGGCGTAATACCTGGTTATGGTGGCACACAACGCTTACCCCAGTTAGTAGGCAAAGGAAGGGCAATGGAAATGATTATGACCGCAGGTATGATTACTGCTGAACAAGCACATTTATACGGTTTGGTCAACCATGTAACTACACTAGAAGAATTATTGCCATTATGCCATAAGATTATCTCCAAGATTACCAATAACTCATCCGTAGCCATTTCTTATGCAATAAAAGCCGTAAATGCTGGTTTTAAGAATACTGTAAATGGTTATGAGCAGGAAATTGAAGCTTTTGGTGCCTGTTTTGGAACTGATGATTTTACCGAAGGTACTACCGCTTTTTTAGAGAAAAGAAAAGCAGATTTTCCAGGTTCATGACATAAACCAAATCGGTTATGTTAAATCGTAGTATTTTTTTATTTCTATTTGTAGTAGTTGGGTCATTGAGCGTTTTTGCACAAGAGGAACCAGTCACCTATACCATTGGTGAAAAATTCAGCGATAAATACCGGTATTCTAATATGTTGGCCATTGCAGATGATGGCAATGATGGCACAGTAGTCGTTCGTGCCTATTATACAGGTATTATTCTTCGTCCTAAAGGGTATTTCATTGAGCATTACAACAAAGATTTAGAGTTAGTTTCCGAATATAATTATAAACTAAAGGATGCTAATTTTATTGATGCCTATGTACGTGATGGACAGGTATATCTTTTGTTTTTAGAGTATAGTTATAAAAGTTACCATTACGAAGTACATAGAAGTCCGTTTTCTCAATTTCAATTTACCAAGGAGACTATTCTTTCAATTGAGTCTGATCCAGTAGAACAGCCATTAGATAGAAATTTTTATAATAGAAATTTCTCCTCAGGATTTACGACATCTGTTCTTTTCAACGACAATAAATCGGCATTTGCGATTACTACCCATTATAAGAAAAAAAAGGTAGATCAGCATACAATTCATGTATTCAATTCAAACTTGACTAAATTAATGGAACATGATTTTTCTGATGAGGTTGAGGAAAAGAATTATGCTTTCGAGAATATCCTATTCTCAAAAGATTTACAAAACGTTTATCTTGTAGGTAAAGCTTACTTTAAAAAGAAACGCTTTAATGCAACAGAACGTAAGTTTCAATATGAAATGGTTCGTATCTCGAAAGATAGCCGCAGTGTTCAATCTTTCTATTCTCCGAATAAATTTCCAGAAGCATTGAAGCCAATATTTAAAGGTGATGATTTATTGTGCATTGGTTTTTATGCAGACCGTAAGGATAATCGATTTAATGGTATTTCCTTTTTCAAATTAAATTCTATTACTTTAGAAATGGAGACGAGTAAGTTCAATCCTTTTTCAGAGCAGTTTATGCTAGATAAATTTGGTAGGGAAGATGATAAGTCGATTAAAAATTTAGTTTTTAAAGGAATGGATGTAACCAAAGAAGGAAATATTCTTTTTAATGCAGAAGAATATTTTACAAGTACAAGCGTACAGTCTAACTCTAGTGGAGGCAGAGTAATGGTAACTAGATATCACCATAATGACATCATTAGTGCAAAATTAAGTTCAAAAGGGGATTTGGTTTGGGCTCGAAATATTAATAAAACAGAAGTGACCCAAGGCGATGGAGCTTATGCTTCTTATAGTGCCTATACAAAAGGTGATACTACTTACTTTTTTATAAGCACATCAGCGGAAAATCCGCAACAAATGAGTGATGACCGTATCATGTTTAAACAAGGATTGAGTAGAAATAGAAATGTTTTCTTAATTCGTTTAGATGAACGGGGTCATATGACTTACAATAAGGTTATTGATGACACTGAAGTGCGATTACCTTTAATGGTTTCAGTACCCTATATTGATTATTTGAATGATGAATTAGTATTCTACGCAAAAAGAGGTACTAAAAAACAACTAGTACAAGTAGCTGTTAAACAACACTCTAATTAGGATTATTTCCATAATTTTGGAATAAATCCTAAGAATGAACGCTAATACTTTTTTAAAGGGGAGAGGTGCCCAACAGAATACCAACAATAAGTTTTCTGAATATAGTTACGAAACCCGAGATGATTTTTTAGAGTTCTGTCATTTAGAGGGTGAATCTGCAGATGCCAACAAGACTCAGTACCTTCCTATATTTCCTAAAACAATAGTTAATAAGGTTACGAGTCCAGACGTGGGCATGAGTTACTCCATGAACATGTATCAAGGTTGTGAGCATGGATGCATTTACTGTTATGCTAGAAATGCACATGAATTTTGGGGTTATAGTGCTGGGCTTGATTTTGAACGTAAGATTTTAGTAAAACATGATGCGCCAAAATTGTTGGAAGCAAAACTAAAAAGTAAAAGTTGGAAAGCTGCTACCATAGTAATGTCTGGAAATACAGATTGTTATCAACCCGCAGAACGAGAGTTTGAACTTACAAGAAAGTGTTTAGAAGTCTTTTTAAAATATAGGCATCCGGTAGGCATTATTACAAAAAATGCATTGATTCTGCGTGATTTGGATATTCTCAAAGAATTGAATGCTCACAATTTAATTGGTGTAAACATATCCGTCACGTCATTATCAGAAGAAACAAGAAGAATAGTAGAGTCTAGAACTACTACGATTAAAAAACGTTTGGAGACAATTAAAGTATTGTCTGAAAATGGTATTCCTGTAAATGCAATGTTGGCACCAATAATTCCAGGAATTAATAGTCATGAAATATTAAATTTGGCAAGGCAAGTCTCGGAACATGGAGCCTTGTCTATGGCTTTTACTATTGTTAGACTCAATGGCGCTATAGGTGAAATTTTTACTGATTGGATTAAGAAAACCTTGCCCGATAAAGCTGATAAGGTTTTACATCAAATACAAGAATGCCATGGTGGAAACTTAAATGATACCCGATTTGGTATGCGAATTAAAGGAGAAGGAATAATTGCCACTCAAATTCATGATATGATACGGTTGGCTAAAATGAAGTACTTCAAGGATAAAAAATTCCCTAAATTGAATACGAGTATGCACGATGTCTACAAAGACGGTCAACTGAAATTGTTTTAGTTTGAAGGTTTTTTCAAAAATACCAAAAGATCAAGGTGTTTTTACTATGAATTCTGAACCTTAGTCAAAGTCCAAATAATAATCAAAAAAAGGTAGAACCTGTTGAGGTATTCTACCTTCTTTTGTATAAATATTGCTGGTATGTGTACCTATGTATTCTTCGGAAAAATGTTCCACACCAACATTTTCTAATGCCTGACTAAACATTTTACATTGTATTGTAAACCGCTCACCTGCATTGCGACCCCAATCTAATTTTATAGCGTTTAATTTATTAAGGTTATCTATATAATCGGATACCATATAAAAAGGCATATTGGCATGCCATTTTTTTATAATAGCTTCATTTACTTTTAATGTTTCACCTTCATAAGAAAAGGGGACATCACAGAAAAATGGAGCATTTGATGCGTTGGCAGACCATGATCGGGCAAACGCTAGAATCACTTTGCCAAAATATGTTTTTGAGAGGTCTTCAATAGTTTCGGCTTTATCATATTGTACATAACTGTCGCTATTTGGCCCATATTCCCTAACGATGGCCAGTGCACCTGGACTAATAGCATACACGGCACAAAATATATCTGGATGCTTCATAGCAATCTTGATGGCACCATAGCCGCCCATACTATGGCCAGTAATGCCGCGACTGTCCTTTTTAGCCAAGGTTCTATAATTGGTATCCATATAAGTAACCAAATCAATTGAGGTAAAGTCCTCCCAATTTCCAAATATTCCCGTATTGGAATAAAAACTACCGTCATACGTAGTTTTTTGGTCTGGAATTACTAGAATAAATGGTTTAATTTTTTGTGCCGCCAAAGCATAGTCCAATAGTTCTTTCATTGGATTGATGAGATTATCATCATTCAAAAAGCCATGTAGGAAATAAATTACTGGATACCTTTTGTTTGTTGATGAGTAGTTGGGTGGCAGATATACCGAAATGGATCTTTTAGGATTTTCGCCCATCTGGTTCTCTAAGTTTTTCGAGTATAAGGAGTCCTTAATAACGGTACCGACCTGTTCTTTTTGTGCCGATAGGGTGAAGAATATAAAAACGGTAAAAATTAGTAGTAGAAAGTTACGCATAGTAAATAGATTTAATCAATTGTCATGTTAAGTAATTGTGCGCCAAGGGTCTTTCCATGTTTGTCCAATGCAGTTGAATTTGTAACACCGCCGTTCAAGGCATCATACATAACAAAATTAAGAGCTCCTAATTGTGGGAGCTCATACCGAATGATATCTCCTTTAACTTGGTCACCATACCATTGTTTTAAACGGGTGGTAGTTACCTTGTCCTTAACGAGTTTAAAGTTTTCCAAATTATGGACTGTGATTGAAATGTTACTGATATTTCCTTTGTCACCAGTTCTGGCGTGAGCTATTTCCCAAAGTTTCATAAGTTATAGGGTTGTATAGGTGATAGAGATTTGAATGTCTTTTTTAGGCACTAGAATAGAAGCTATGGCAATAATTTCAGAAACCTTTTTTGTTGCGCCACCACCTCCTGAAGGACCGTTTGTGTAAAGGGTTTCTACCTCGTTCGCAATCTGTTGTGCTTCTGTTTTAAGTATAGTTTTACCCGCTACCCTTAGTCGTACTTCATTTGGTTCGTTTGAATAATCTGATTTTGGCAAAAGCGAATTGATGCCTATCAAGTCTAAACGAAGATCCTTAATTGAAAAGGGCAATAACCCTAATCTTTTTTCAACGACGTCTTTCGCTAGCATAGCCCGTTTTAGACAATTAGCGCCACCATAGCTCATTTCACCTTCCCCTATAAATCCATTTTCATAACCGACACTAACTTTATAGGTTTCAGTGGCCGGCTTCGAACTTGCTCCTTTAAAGTAAACCACATCATTACTTTTTGGGGTGAAAATCACTTTTGAAAAATCAGCGGTACAGTCTGGTGTTATATAGTTTTCTGGGTCATGGATCTCATAGAGCAATTGTTCGGTACAAGTGGCTTTGGTTACCATACCGCCAGCATCTTGTAATTTAGAAATAAACCCCTCGCCATTACTCTTTATTTCAACAAAAGGGAAACCCAAATTCCATAGTTCAGGAACTTCTTTTTTTCCGGGATCTGCAAAATATCCTCCAGTTACTTGACCAGCACATTCCAATAGGTGACCTACTAAAGTACCGGTACCCCAATAATCGGCTTGAAGTTTTTCCCATCCAAATTCATAGATCATTGGGGCTAAAAATAACGAGGGGTCTGCCACTCTTCCTGTAATTATTATGTTAGCTCTATTCTGTAGTGCCTCTACAATACCATCGCATCCTAAATAGGCATTGGCAGAAATTATTTGTTCAGTTAGGTTGCTTAATGGTTTGCCTGTTTCTATAATGGGAAAATCTAAGTAATCTGATATGTTTTCATGAATATCGTCACCGATAACAGCAGCTATTTTTAGATTATTAAGATTCATTTTATGTGCCAATTTTGCAATATCCTCCATAGCGGATATAGGATTTGCAGCACCCATATTGGTAATAACCTTTACCTTATGTTTAATGGCCAACGGCAGCACTTGTTCCATTCTATATAAAAGAAGTTCATTGTACCCTTTTTTCGAATCTTCTTTTTTCGCTTTTTGCGCCAAAGCAATTGTTCTTTCGGCCAATCCTTCAAAACAGATATAGTCTAGCTCTCCTTTTTTTATAAGTTCTAATGCTGGTTCCAGACGATCTCCTGCATAACCTGCCCCGCTACCAATTCTTATTTTTTTCATATTTAAAGTGTAATTGCTCCGATCAATATGGAAACTGAAAGAATTATAAGGGTTATCAAAAATGCCAATGGAATTGTTTTTCTCTGATGTTCGCCTAATTCAACCCCTGTCAATCCAATCAACAAATAGGTAGAGCCGGTTAATGGGCTTACAGGAAAACCGGTGGTCATTTGGCCCATAATGGCTGCACGGCCTACTTCTACAGAATCTACTCCAAAATGGGATGCCGTTGTTGATAATAATGGGAGAATACCGAAATAAAATGAATCTGGATCAAATAACAAACTGGCAGGCATGGATAGCAATCCTGTTAGTATGGCCAAATGACTTCCAATGGACGGTGTTATAATAGACACAGAACTTGCGGCCATGGCGTCTATCATCCCAGAACCTTTTAGAATTCCCGTAAAGCAACCTGCGGCAAAAAGGATGCTTGCCATTAAAAGTGCTGCTTTTGCATGTGCATTAATTCGATCGCCCTGTTGTTTAGGGTTTGGATAATTGAGTGTTATAGCCAAGGCAAACGCAACCATAAAAATGATATGTGGTGGGGCTATACCACTAATTAATAAAGCTACAGCAATTAGAATCAAAGCAATATTAAAGTAAAAAAGTTTAGGCCTTTCTAGCTCTGAATCAAAGGAAAGTTCAGTATCCGATTTTTTTCTTTTTATACTTTCGGGCACATTTTTGCGTTCTTTTTTGCCTAGAATATAAGCGATGATGAGTACAGAACATAATCCAATAATCACAGGGATTAATATTGGATTAAACAAAGTAGTTACAGAAACTTCCAATGCAGATGCAGCACGTATTGTAGGACCGCCCCAGGGTAAAATATTCATGGTTCCAGCGGCCAACGCGGTTATAGTGGCCAACGTGGTACGTTTCATGTTCAAGCTGTCATAAAGGGGTAGAAATGCTGGTATGGTGACTAAAAATGTTACTGCCCCAGAACCATCTAAATGCACCATCATTGCCAAAAGTGCCGTAGCTACGGTAACTTTTGCCGGATCATTACCTGCAAATTTCAACAATCGTTTTATCATTGGTTTGAATGTACCTGCATCGGTAAGGATACCAAAAAATAGAATGGCAAAAATGAACATCACACCGGTAGGTGCAATTGTCTTTAGGCCTTCAGTTATAAAATTTATTATTTCACTTGTAAAACCAGCCATTAGGGCTGTAATGATCGGTACTAAAATTAAAGCAACCACAGCGGCCATTTTTTTTGTCATTACCAAGAACAAGAGCAACAAAATGGTAAGTAAACCCAGGCAAGCCAGCATATTTATAAGATTTCGCCCATAAGAGTCAATTATAGGGAGTATTAGTAAGGTTTAAAGATATTTATTTTTTTTGGATTAATCGATTGGCCTAGCAACTTCCATTTTCCATTAATTTTTTCTAGATTTTGAATTTCATATGTAAAGATGTTTACGCCTTCTTTGGAGGTCGATTCCTCATCATAACATACCTAGGCATTGTCACCATTAATATTCATTTTATAATTGGTATTTTTTGAAGAGCCACCATTACCTATCATATTTTCTGGTGGATATAGCATTATGTATGGCGGTACATCAATACTGTTGTCTTTCTGGGTAGAGACCAAAATTCTACTATATGGCTTTATTGACCAACAATCGGAATGGGCTTTTTACATCCCCAGAACACCAAGTAGCGGATTCTTTTTCCAACAATGCAATAATTGATTCTTCTTCTTCTTCAGATTGGGCGTATTCAACGGAAATTGGAAATAATAGTAGAAGGAATATTATTTCCATGTATTACTTCTTAACTTCCGTCAATTCCATTATTAGGTCAACCTCATCTTGTCGGTAAGGTGTACCATCATTTCTAAATATTTCATGGAACCAAAGATTTGGTTCAGAACCATCAGGAATGGGTTCGTCCCAAGCATACTTTGTATTTGATTTTCCATCCACAAGCCCCCAGTTAATTGCGCCAATATTTTCGTTCTTTAAAATGGGCATAATATTGCTGAATAAGCTATTGTGCTTTCTAGCCATATATTCTGTACATATAAGTGGGCGGTTGTATATTTTTAAAGAATCGATAGCGCTTTGGTGACTGATCTCATCATTATAGTTGTGATAAGTGATTACATCAGAATGTTCTACTTGAAATCTATTCAATTCTGGTAAATCCATACTCCAAACTCCAGCAGAAATAGGTTGGGTTGGATTTACTTCCCTAGCCCATTCAAATACACTTTTTAAAAGCGGCAATGATTTGTTTTTATAACCTGAATTACCAGGTTCATTGTACAGATCCCAAAGGATTATTCTTTTATCATCCTTAAAAGTAGAGAGAATATCTTTGGTATAGGTCTCAAGTAAGGGTAGTAAATCATCAGAAGTATAGAGTAAATCCCCCGGATCCCGTACCCAACCAGAATTGTGTATACCCGGTTTTGGTTCTGGTTGTTTCCCCGCTTTGTAAGTTGGGTTCCAACAATCATCAAAAATTACAAATATGGTGGCAATATTATGCTCTTCCGCAATAGATAGATACGTTTTTACACGTTCCTTAAAACCAGATTTATCTACTTCCCAAGCCAAATGATGCAGATAGACCCGCATACAATTAAGGCCTATATCCTGTGCCCAACCCAATTCCCTGTCAATGGTTTCTGGGTCAAAACTTTCACTTTGCCAAAACTCCAATTGATTAATAGTAGTACTCGGGTTAAAGTTGGCACCCCGTAGCCATGGTTTATTTGCTGCCCATGCATTCGCTTTTTCTTCTGTCCAACGTTGATTTATAACCAAAGGATTTTTGTTGGTCAAATCTTTTGTTTCTTTTTGTTTACAAGAGGAAACAAAACTCAGTATAATTAAACCTATATATAAATAGATGTTTTGTGTTTTTAGCATTCGTTATTTTAATGATTATTAAAATTTTTCCAGTAAGTTACGAAAAAGAGTCTTTAGATTTAAAGAGGTTCTACTGTTTCATAGCATATTAAAGAAAGTTATGAATTTTAGTTATTATCAATAGTAGAGACTTAGGATATTCAACCTTTTTACAATAGTTATATAACAAATATATTGGCTGAATTTTAATGAGGCTACCTGAATAGCCAAAAGAGTGAAAACAAATAAAAGGAGCTGTTTTAAACAACAGAAACATGCTTTATTCAGGATTAGTTTTGGTAAATGAGAAAAGTATTAGAAAGTTTTGTTAAGATAAGATCCAAAGAGGATTTATGAACGTATTTGACGTGTATGTAATAAATACTAGAACCATTTATGAAAACCAAGAGCACTACCAAAAACATAATGAATACTATTAAAAGGAAAAGTACTAACACCGAAAAGAAATCTTTTTTCGCTAAACTCAGACACCTAATTGAAAATGCCAATGCGTGGGGTATTTTTGTAATGGGCAGCACATTTGTGTTAATGTTCGGTTCCGCTTACCTCGCTTATATTTTGCAAAACGATTTTACTCAGTTACATTTAGAAAGAAGAAGCACTATGATAGGCTTAATTTTCATGGCAGTGGCGGCAGTATTTTTTGTTTTCAAACTAAGCTTTTTCATATACACTTTTATAAGATTTTTAAAGTATAAAGCGATACAATCTGTCTCGAATGAAGAATTGCCAACTGTTACCGTGATTGTTCCTGCTTACAATGAGGGTAAACAAGTATGGGCAACTTTAAAAAGTTTGGCAGAAAGTGATTATCCAGAACATAAGGTTCAATTATTGGCTATCGATGATGGTAGTAAAGATGACACCTGGAATTGGATGCTAGAGGCTAAGAAAGAATTAGGGGACCGCGTTTCTATTTGTAAACAACCAAAGAACATGGGTAAACGCCATGCATTGTATAGAGGTTTTAATGAAGGCATTGGAGAAATTTTTGTTACTGTTGATAGTGATTCAATTGTAGATAAAGATACTTTAAGAAATTTAGTAAGCCCTTTTATCGTTGATGAAAATTGTGGAGCAGTTGCTGGTAACATTCGTGTTTTGAATAACAATGATGCACTTTTACCTAAGATGTTAGATGTAAGTTTTGCACTTAGTTTTGAATTTGTACGTTCTTCTGAAAGCACTTTGAATTCTGTACTTTGTACGCCAGGAGCATTGGCAGCTTACAGGGCTACGGCAGTATTTGCTTGTCTTGATCAATGGATTAATCAGACATTTATGGGGCAACCTTCTGATATTGGAGAGGATAGAGCAATGACGAATATGATTTTGAAACAAGGATTTCATGTACTATTCCAAAGAAATGCCTACGCCTATACTAATGTTCCAGAGAAGTTTAAGGGATTATACAAAATGTTTATTAGATGGGGTAGAAGTAATGTTCGTGAGAATATTCAAATGTCTAAGTATGTATTCAATAATTTTAGAAAGGGACCAAAGGCTGGAACAAGATTATTATTCTTTAGCCAATTTTCGAGAATTGTACTATGTTACCCATTTGTCCTATTCATGCTGGTTTTTGTGGTTACACATCCACTTTTATTCATAAGCTCGACATTTGTAAGTATACTGGTATTATCTACTTTCCCGGTATTGTTTTATGCAAAGCGATATACATTAATAGAATCTTTTTGGGCATATTCTTATAGTGTTTTATATACTTTCGGTTTATTCTGGATTACACCTTACGCTATAGCGACTGCAAGTAGAAGGGGTTGGTTAACAAGAGAGTTGCCACAGAAATAATTAGAACTTTAAAAATTTTAAAAGGGTTTCAATATTTAAATATTGAAACCCTTTTTTATGAATTGCTGGTGACATATTTTATCCATTCAAATTAGGGGTTATACATTTTCTTAAAAGTCAATGGATCCCATTCTTTATAAAACTGCTCTAGATATTCTATCATAAATTGATGTCTCTCTTTTGCTAGCCGCTTACCTGTTTCGGTATTCATTTTTTCCTTTAATAGTAATAGTTTTTCGTAGAAATGATTAATTGTAGGTGCAGTTGATTTTTTGTATTCCTCTTTGGTCATTTGAAGGTTTGGGGGCGTGTTTGGGTCGTAGAGTAATCTGTTTTTAAAACCACCATAATTAAATGCACGAGCAATTCCTATAGCTCCGATGGCATCTAATCGGTCCGCATCTTGAACAACTTGCAGTTCTTTGGATCTAAATAGCTGCTTTTTAATCTTACCATCGCTCAATCCTGCTTTAAAAGAGCTTAACTTAATAATTTTAACCACATGATTGATGGTCTCTGTTGGTACATTTATTGAAAGAAGAAAATTTTCAGCCATGTTAGGACCTAATGATTCATCACCATCGTTAAATTTCGCATCCGCAATGTCATGAAGAAGTGCACCTAAACTCACAACTAAAATATTCACATCTTCTTCTTTAGAAATAAGAATAGAGTTGTTGAATACCCGCTGTATATGAAACCAATCGTGGCCTCCTTCTGCATTTTTCAGGGTTTCCTTAACAAACAGAATAGTTTCTTCTACAATCTCAGAGTTTGTCATTTAAAGCTGTTTACGCCATTTGTAACGGAAGACTCTATTTGAATGATAAGCTCATCTAAATCGCCTTTATTTTCAATTGGTTGTTGAACATCAAAACTTACTTTAGAGCCTAAACCCATTGGGAATTGACCAAATTGCACCAATTTCCAAGAATTATTAATACTTATAGGAACTATTAATGCAGAAGGCGCTTTTTTAAGAAGCATTTTCAAGCCCATAGGCTTAAAGGGTTTTGGGTGGCCATCTCTACTTCTTGTTCCCTCTGGAAAAATAACAGCGCTTCTCTTATACTTTTCAATATATGAGCCAAGTTTACCGATTTCTATTAATGCTGATTTTCCATCCTTTCGGTCAATTAATGCAGAACCACCATGGACTAGATTAAAAGATACGCTTGGTATGCCTTTTCCTAATTCTTTCTTACTTACAAATTTTGGATGGTGTTTTCGCATGTACCATATTAATGGTGGTATGTCGTACATACTCTGATGATTAGTGACAATTATTAAAGGCTTATTTGTAGGCAAATCATAATTGTTGGTAAACCTATAAGTTGTGCCTAATATGTTGGTACATCTCATTAAGCAAAAATTAAGCTTACTTACTACTGGTTTTAAGCCAGAATACCCAAATAATTTAAAACCCAACCATTGTAATGGATGAAATATGAGTAAACAGAGGCCGAAGGCTATAAAAAATATAGGTGTTATGAGGTATGAAATCAACTTCTGCATAGTGCAAAAATAAAAAACCGCTCTATTTAGAGCGGTTTTTTAAAACTATTATTTTATGATAAATAAATTCTAGCAAAACTCGTCGTAAGCTTGTGCTAAGTTTTGAGCTATCATTTCAGCTGGCCTACCTTCAATATGGTGACGTTCGATCATATGTACTAACTCACCATCTTTGAATAATGCCATTGAAGGAGATGATGGAGGAAAAGGAACCATAAGATTTCTTGCCGCGTTCACCGCTTCTGTATCTACACCAGCAAATACGGTAACAGCATAATCTGGTTTTTTATCGTTCTGCAAGCTCATTTTGGCTGCAGGCCTAGCATTTGCTGCTGCACAACCACAAACAGAATTTACAACTACCAAGGTGGTTCCTTCTTTTTTGATTGCATTTACTACCGCATCTGCTGTATATAATTCTTCAAATCCGGCAGATGCCAGATCATCTCTCATTGGTTTTACTAATTCCGCAGGGTACATATTGTTATATTTTAATTAATCTATTACAAAGATAATCAATTAGTCGTAGAGGTGCTCCACACCTTAACTTTTCATTGGCCTTACTTTCTGTTTGTAATATTTTATCTTTGGCGAAATTGGGAATACGAAATGATTAAATGGTTAGGAGCTGTAGTAGGCTTTTTTTTAAGAGGACTATCAGGAGCGGTATTAGGCTTTTTTGCGGGTAGTATTATAGATGGTTTTTTTGGTGATAATAAGAACAACGCACGTTCAGTCTTTCAAGATTATACAAGACCTAATGTATCGCCCGCAGATTTTGAGTTGAATTTACTTTCATTATGCTCTATCGTTATAAAGGCAGACGGACAAGTGAGTCAATCTGAAATGGATTACGTACGTCAGTATTTTGTTGGTACTTATGGTAAAGATAAAGCCAATGCTATTTTTAGAACCTTTAATGAAATTAATAAAAAGGGTGAAATATCTGCACAGCGGGTATGTACATTTTTAGCACAGCGTACACGTTATGAGGTACGTCTGCAGTTATTACACTTTTTATTCGGTATAGCTCAAGCAGATGGTAGCATTAGTAATCCTGAAATTCATAAAATACGCGAAATTGCTGGTTACCTTCGAGTGCCATTAAATGAATTTGACAGTATTAAGGCAATGTTCGTTAAATCTGCCAATAACTCTTATAAAATATTGGATGTTCAAAAATCGGCAACAGATGCGGAAGTTAAAAAGGCTTACAGGGAAATGGCTAAAAAGTATCATCCTGATCGTGTGAATACGCAAGATGAAGCTATAAAAAAAGGTGCTGAAGAAAAATTCAAACAAGTTCAGGAGGCATACGAGACTATTCAGAAAGAACGGGGTTTAAATTAATTGAAGACTTAAATCAACTCAATAATGCAAGATTTTTGGTTTTATATACAATTAGGTTTGCATCATGTATTAGATGTCAATGCCTATGATCATATTTTATTTTTATCTGCATTAGCACTACCCTTTACATTTAAAAGCTGGAAGAATGTATTGCTTTTGGCAACAGTTTTTACGGTCACGCATTGTTTGGCTTTAGTATTATCGGTTTATGAAATAATGCTTATTAAAGCTAGTTGGATAGAGTTTTTGATTCCGGTAACCATTTTATGTACTGCTATTTATAATTTAGTGGATAAGGAAGTGCAAAAAGGAACTAAAACCATTTGGTTTCATGCAATGGCAACAGGTTTCTTCGGATTAATACATGGCTTCGGATTTTCCAATTATTTCAAAATGATGATAATGGGAACTGATGAAAAATTGGGGCCGCTATTAGGTTTTGCTGCGGGTATTGAAATTTCACAAGTGGTCATCGTTTTGTTGGTTCTTGTATTGGCTTACATAGTTCAAACAATGTTTCATGTAAAACAAAGTTTATTCGTTATCGTAGGTAATATTTTAATAATGTTGATTACACTACCTTTATTATATCAAACATTCCCATTTTAAGATTGTTAAATTTAACACTAAGTTATTGTACTTGCCTTACAAAGCAGGTAACTTAGTACATTAAGCTTTTGAAAAGCTAGTAGAATGAAGAGAGAAAAACAATTGAAATACGACAGGGCCTATTTAAGAATGGCTAAGGAGTGGGGTAAACTATCTTCGTGCAAGAGAAAGCAAGTAGGAGCTATCATTGTTAAGGATAGAATGATAATTTCGGATGGTTATAATGGAACGCCTACCGGTTTTGAAAATTTTTGTGAAGATGACGATGGGTATACAAAATGGTATGTCTTACATGCAGAAGCTAATGCGATTCTTAAGGTAGCAAGTTCTACACAATCTTGTCAAGGTGCAACGCTTTATATAACATTATCACCTTGTAGGGAATGTAGTAAGTTAATTCATCAATCTGGCATTAAACGTGTAGTGTATCAAGTTGGTTATAAAGATGATTCAGGATTGAGATTCTTGGAAAAGGCTGGAGTTGAATTGGAGCACATGCCAGAAATAAATGTGACTATCTAACGTTTGTACTAATGATGAACAAGAAAAATAGTTTTCTAATGCCCTTAATAATTGCCTCGGCTATTGCTATTGGTTTTTTTTTAGGTGGAAAACTAAGTTTTAATGATTCACCAGAAAGACTTTTCTCTACCAATTCTAAAAAGGATAAACTCAATAGACTTATTGATTACATCGATTATGAGTATGTAGATGATGTTAACACAGATAGTATTGTTGATGTTACTGTAAATAGCATCCTCGAAAAGCTAGATCCCCATTCGGTATACATTTCAGAGAAAGAAATGGATCGTGTGTCCGAAAACATGAAAGGTGATTTTGTAGGTATCGGTGTAAATTTTTATGCTTATAAAGATACAATCACCGTTATTAAAACAGTAAAAGATGGCCCCAGTTTTTTAAAAGGCATTTTACCTGGCGACCGTATTTTAATGGCTGATAACGATACATTGTACGGAAAAGATTTTCCAAGTGAGGTGATTGTTGAAAAGCTGAAAGGTAAAGAAGGTACAACGGTTAACCTCAAGGTATTTAGAAAAGCAGAAAACAAAACATTCAATCTACAGGTTAAACGTGGTGTAGTGCCATTAAAAAGTGTAGAAGCTTTCTACATGTTGACCAAAGATATAGGTTATATAAAGGTGAATCGTTTTGCCGAATCGACGTATAAGGAATTTAAAAATTCACTGGTTGATTTGCAAAAAAGAGGAGCGAAAAAATTGGTTCTCGATTTACGTGATAATCCAGGAGGCTACTTAGGTATGGCAGAAGAGATGGCCGATGAGTTTTTAGAAGATGGTAAGCTTATTTTGTTCACTAAGAATAAGAAAGGCAAGATAAATAAAAGTTTTGCTACCGATGAAGGTAGTTTCGAAGATAAGCCAATCTATGTGCTTATAAATGAAAGGTCTGCTTCTGCAAGTGAAATAGTTGCAGGTGCTTTACAAGACAACGATATTGGCACAATTGTAGGACGTCGTTCATTCGGTAAAGGTTTGGTTCAACGTGAAATGGCACTGGGTGATGGTTCGGCCGTACGATTAACAGTTTCGAGGTATTATACGCCTACAGGTCGAAGCATTCAAAGAACATATGCCAATGGAACTAAGGATTATTACCAACGCTTTACAGACAGATTTCATAGTGGAGAGATGGTTTCAGTTGATAGCATCAAAGTAGCAGATTCTCTAAAATTTATGACTCCAAAAGGAAAGATTGTATATGGTGGGGGAGGCATAATTCCTGATGTATTTGTGCCTATCGGCAGCAATGAAGAAGAGGCTGTTGGGAGTATGGACAACTTAGGCTTCTTATCATTTTTTGTATTTGAACACTTAGAAGAGGATCGTGATAGATATTCGAACTATTTTCAAGAAGAGTATGTAAACGACTTTAAAGTTGATGATATACTTTTTGAAAAATTTGTAGAATATTCTCTAAATAGAAATTTAAGAATGAATTTCTATGATTATGAACAAAGCATAAAGCGGTTCTTAAAGGCCAGCATTGCTGAGCAGTTGTTCAACAACAATATACATGCGAAGATTAAGGCCGATGAAGACCCTATGCTTCAGAAGGTATTAGAATTGGATA
Source organism: uncultured Maribacter sp. (assembly GCF_963975365.1). Classification (GTDB taxonomy): domain Bacteria; phylum Bacteroidota; class Bacteroidia; order Flavobacteriales; family Flavobacteriaceae; genus Maribacter. The sequence goes on from NZ_CAXBGF010000004.1 coordinate 235,415, forward strand.
GGAGTGTAGTAAAACAGCAAGAATCTAGCCTAATTAGAGCTAATAATTAATCCTTATTTATTTTGTCTTGAATCTTTTTACTTGTTACAAAAATCAAAAGAAGTGTAATGGCACATAGCGAAGCCATAATGCCAATAAGTGCTATTGTGCTATCTTTCTCAAATGGATCGGCAAAATCTACCATCGTTACGTTATAGGCAATTAAAGCTACTGCAATTGCTATGAAGATAATTGATAAAGTCTTGCTCATAAACTTGTTTTTTATAAAGTTACAACCTTCTTTCCTACTAGAAAAGCTGGTTTATATTGGCAGCGAATAATTTTACTGCAATTGCCATTAGAATAACCCCAAATACTTTTCGTATAACATTAACACCACCTGATCCTAGCATTTTCTCAATCTTAACAGAAGACTTAAGAACTATAAAAACGAAAATGATGTTTACGATAATTGCGATTATTATATTTTCAACATAATACTCAGCTCTTAATGAAAGAAGAGAGGTTAGGGTACCTGCACCGGCAATTAATGGAAAAGCGATAGGTACAATAGATGCACTTTCAGGCTCATCATCTCTATATAAAGTTATACCCAAAATCATTTCGATAGCTAAGAAAAATATTATAAAAGCACCGGCAACGGCAAATGAGTTAACATCAATACCTATAAGATTTAAAATTTCTTCTCCAAGAAATAAAAAGGCAACCATTATAATTGCGGCAACTACAGAAGCTTTTTCAGATTGAATATGGCCAACTTTATTTCTAAGTCCAATAATTATGGGAATACTCCCTAAAATATCAATAACAGCAAAGAGCACCATACTCGCTGTAATAATCTCCTTAAAATTAAAATGAAACTCCATGTTACAAATTTTTGCAAATTTACGTTTATAAATTTCGACTTGGTTGTTTATTCTTAAAATATTCTAAGACCTATACTTTTTAAAAAATGTATCTTGCGACCTTTAAATTAGGCCATGTTTCAATTAGGAAAAACTATCGTATCAGAAGAAATCATCGAGAATGATTTTGTTTGTAATCTTAGCGCTTGTAAAGGCGGTTGCTGTGTAGATGGCGAAGCTGGTGCACCAGTAGATGATTCTGAAACAGAAATTATGGTTGATATTTATGCTAAGGTAAAACCATTTTTACGCCCAGAAGGGATAAAGGTTATAGAAGAACACGGTGCATTTGTAAAAGGTGAAGATGGTGAATGGGAAACTCCATTAGTAAATGGTAGTGAGTGTGCATACGTTATTTTTGATGAGCGAAAAATTGCAAAATGTGGTATCGAAGAAGCGTATAATCAAGGTAAAATCAAATGGAAAAAACCTGTTTCTTGTCATTTATACCCAATAAGGGTTAAAGAATATACTGAATTAACTGCTGTAAATTATCATAAATGGCAAATTTGTGATCCTGCTTGTTCATTAGGTGAAGAATTAAAAGTGCCGGTTTACAAATTCGTAAAAGAAGCTTTAATTCGAAAATTTGGTGAAGTTTGGTATAATGAGTTAGAGGAGGTTGCTAAAGACCATCTTAAATAGTAGGTATATAGATAACTATTTGTGTGCCAATTGGGTTCGTATCGTCATCGAATTTATCAATGATTTCAACATGAAAATAGTTCTCATAATCACGTGAAAAATTTGCTAATCGCTCTTTGGTTATATCAATACCTACCGATTTTCTTTTTAAAACCTTACTGTCTTTAATCTTTTCAGCAGCATCTCGGCCAACTCCGTTATCGGTTATCTTTATTTCTATGAAACCATTTTTTCCTTTTTTAATCTCTAAGTCAATATTTTTTGCGCCATCTTTAGAAGATAGACCGTGCCATAAAGCATTTTCTAAAAATGGCTGTAAAATTAGAGATGGTATCTTAATATTGTGTGTGTTAATATCATCTTTTACATAAACATTAAAATTGATTTCGTTAGAAAATCTAATGTTTTCAATGTTCATATACAAGGAAACCGTTTCTAATTCTTCCGCTAATGATATTTCTCTTTGCGAAGAAGCTTCAAGTATTTTACGAACTAGTTTCGAAAATTTATTTAGATAATGAACGGCGTTTTTTTTCTCATTGTTTATAATATATAATTTAATCGAGTTTAAAGAATTGAATAGGAAATGAGGGTTCATTTGGCTTCTTAACATACTTTGTTCTAATGTCAATAATTTTTTCTCGGCATTTAACTGAGTTTGTCTGTATAGTATATAAAGTATGCCCATAAGTAGAATCAGGAAAATAGCAATAACTATTAAGATTGTCCTGTTTTTTCTAAGTTTCAAACGAACAGATTCGTTTTCTTCTGAAAGTCTTTGAGCTATCATTTGAGATTCATACCTTAAAATCATATCATTTACATACCTAAGGTTTAAAGAATTTGTAATGCGCTCTTCATATTTTCTAGACTCTTTATAATAGCCCATACCCTTTTTATAGTCATCTCGCTTGATCCAAAGTTCAGATAGGAACTTATTTGCTTCGGCAATTTCAGCATTTATCTCATACTTCCTAGCCATTGAAAGGCCAGTCTCTAAGTTCGTTTCTGCTAAGTCATAATCACCTAATTGTATAAAGGCCCAGCCAAGATTAATATAGATAATGGTTACTATTTTTTTGTCTCCTAAAGCAATAGCCTTGTTAAGATTTGTTTGCAATATGTTTACTGCTTCATTAATTTTTCCGTTGTGTATATAAACATGGGCAATGCTATAATTACAAATAATCTTTCCTTTTTCAGAATCTATAATTTCATTGTAGACTAGAGATTTCCTGAAGTTTTGAAGTGCAGGTTCTAACTTACCTTGAGCTTCATAGCACTCTCCTAAATTTTGGTGGTTAATTGCAAGACCTAATTTATTGTCTAGTTCTTTTTCAAGAATCATTGACTTTTCGAATTTATCGATCGCGAGATCATATTGCTCTAGCATTTGATAAATATTACCAATACTGTTAAGTGAGACATTTATACTGCGCTTTAGTCCTGTGCTAGGTTCGGGGACTGTTTCAGCTAATTCAAGTGCTTCTTGACTATAGTCGAGAGAAGATTTAATAGCTTCCATTTTTCTATAGACTACACTGATCATATTAAGACTATAGACTCTAAATTCTATACTATTCGCATTGATTGAGATTTTAAGTGCATCTTGAAATAAATCTAATGCTTTTGGATATGAAGAAATATCTCGATAAATTCTACCTAATTGATTTAGCGCATAAGCTTGCCCATATAAATATCCTTTATCTTCTGATCTATTATTTACGTATCGTAAAAGCGTACTGTCTTTTCTGAATTCTTTTAAAACTTCATCGATTTCTTGATAAGTTTTAGGTGCTACAGTTATTAAGCTATCAACTTTTTTTTTGAAAGTTGAAGGTATGGTTTGAGAATAACTGGAGTTTCTACAAAAAAAGATAATTAGAATACAAAATAAAAAATTGAGCCTGTTTTTATGTGCTGAATTTTCGTAGTAAGATGTATGTATTCGTAGTGGGTGAAGCATAAATTGGTTTACAACAAATCTAAAAAATCTGATTTCTTTTGTCTGGAAACCGGTATTTTGTGGTTCGATTTTAGTACCACATAACCATCAGTTTTCAAGAATTCTTTTATTTTGTTTAGATTGATAATATAAGAATTATGAATTCTAAAAAAGGAGTCTGACGGTAATAATTCGTTTACTTCTTTTAATTTTTTAGTGAGCACAATTTTTTGACCATCGGTTAAAAATATGGTACTATAATTCCCATCAGATTCGGCGTATAAAATTTCGTCACTCTCAAGAAAAAGTAATTTACCGTCTGTATTGAGTGTAATTCGTTTATGTATCGATCTTGAATTGAAATTGAACATTGCCATTTCTAATTTTTCAACAGAAAAATTTTTATTGTTGAACTTTTTTATTTTAACTATAGTTTCTTCAAGGTCATCGGTATCAATTGGCTTTAGTAGATAATCCAAAGCTTCATTTTTAATTGCCTTAAGGGCGTATTGATTATATGCAGTTGTAATAACAACAGGAAAGTTTTTATTGGTAAGTTTTTGTATGAATTGAAATCCATCCATTGTGGGCATTTCAATATCTAGAAAAAGACAGTCAGGAGTGTTTTTTTCTAAATAATCTAAAGCATCATGTGGGTTGGTGAACGAGGCTATAACATTGATTTCATCACTGAAATTTGTGAGTTCCCAGGTTAAACTTTGCAATGCTTTTATTTCATCATCAACAATTACTGCTTGTAGCATATTGAAATTATATCAGGTTAGAAAGTTAGGAAAAAATAGGAGGTTGTTTAGCTCTTAGGTACAAATTTGTATCAATGGATGAAATTCTCGTATAATCGGTTGAAAATGTAATAATGATGTTAAAATTCTCTGAATTTTAGAGTAGTTGAAAGGAAAGGATTATATATCTTAAGAAATGGGGTTCTCTTCAATATTCGTAAAGGCAGTTTACACAAAAAAAGGGACAGGTTATACAATACTACTGTAATGCTTTCCATCTTAATTTTACCTTTATAAAAATTTAGAATTAGTTTAATACCTAATAAACATGAGAAAATGCAGCATAATGTTCACGTTATTTATAGTTTTCTTGGTGATTGCTTCTAAAGCTTTTTAAGCTGAAAGTGAATTAAGCGAAAATTTGGTAATGGGTAATAAAATTATGGAACAACCAATAATTCGGCCATGAATGTTTTTTTACGTTAGCATGTAATCTATGATTCCAATAATAGGTAAGTATCTTAAATTATTTTTTTTGGTTTTATACCTTTGTTTCTGCTTTCTAGCGGTTCAAAGCCAATTTTAGATTACCCTGCTATTAAGAGTGGGGCTTGTAAGTTTAATATTACGGGTAAGTATAATTTAAAAATTGAAGGTATTGCGTCCTTTCAAAATAGTTTAGAAGAAGATGTATGGGGGAACAGTCATAATAGGTTAACACTAAATTTTGTTCCGAATGGTAATGCTGAAGTACAAACAATCGAATTTATAATTGCTTCGAACAAGATTGCTGAAAATGAAATATTTACTGGATCTTATAGAAGTAAAACCTTGAATGGGTTATTTCATGGGTTTGACGGTGTTTATGATTTTACGGATATAAATGGGTCTAATGAGTTTCCTTTTTTTTATTAGAAAAAGGAGATATTGGAATTCTTAAAAAACCTTGAAAATGCTATTGAAGGTAATCTAGAGGTACAGTTTAAAAATGTAAATGGAGAATCTTTAAATATTAAAGGTTCTTTTATTGATGAAATAAAAATATATTTGCAAAAAAAAGTTAGTACGGTTCTTTATAAAATAGTGTATGTTATTTTATTTCTGATGTTTTGAGCGCCAATATGCGTGAGGTTACGGATTATCCGTATAATTACATTCTAAGAAAAGGTTTCGGGGGAACTACCTTTAATTAGTCTTGGTGGGCATTATTCATAATATGATCATTAGAGGGGCCGTACATTTTTTGTCAATTCTTACACATTCCTAAATAGTTAACATTAATAAACCATCTAGTATCATTTTTTATACTTTTTGGTTTATATTTTTTTGTTCAATATTTGAAAAAGTTACACCAAAGAATAGATTAGTCTTAGGGTAATGAACATCACCTGTGAACCTAGATTTCAACATTTTGTGTTAAAAACTTTGTTGCCTAAATGATAAAACACCCTTTAAAAATTGAATGCATTTTTGAATCTTTGTTAGTCCCTACAAGAAGGTAGAATTCATCTTCTTTATAACTAATTTTTTAAAATTTAATTATATGTCCACAGCCCTAGAGCCTATTTTGGAAGAAAATGCAGACCGTTTTGTTATATTCCCTATAAAACACCATGATTTATGGGATTGGTATAAAAAATGTGAAGCTTGTTTCTGGACAGCGGAAGAAATCGATTTAAGCGAAGACTTAAATGATTGGAATAATAAGTTGAATGATGACGAGCGATATTTTGTTAAACACATCCTTGCATTTTTTGCCGCTTCTGATGGAATCGTAAATGAAAATTTAGCTGAGAATTTTGTAAGTGAAGTTCAATATGCAGAGGCCAAGTTTTTCTACGGATTTCAGATTATGATGGAGAATATCCATTCAGAAACATATTCTTTATTAATCGATACCTATGTGAAGGACGAGAAAGAAAAGAATATACTGTTTAAGGCATTGGAGAATTTCCCTGCAATTAAGAAAAAAGCAGACTGGGCCTTAAACTGGATAGAGTCTCCAAGTTTTGCAGAGCGATTAATTGCCTTTGCGGCCGTAGAAGGTATTTTCTTTTCAGGTGCGTTTTGTTCAATTTTCTGGTTAAAGAAAAGAGGATTAATGCCAGGCTTGACCTTTTCTAATGAGTTGATCTCTAGAGATGAGGGGATGCATTGCGACTACGCTGTGCATTTACACAACAAACATTTAATCAACAAGGTGCCAAAAGAGAGAATCACTGCGATTTTAACTGAAGCACTTGATATAGAACGTGAATTTATTACAGAATCGTTACCAGCAAGTTTAATAGGAATGAATTCTAAGTTGATGACACAGTATCTAGAGTTTGTTACGGATAGACTTCTTGTGGAACTAGAGTGCGATAGGGTTTATAATACGACAAACCCATTCGACTTTATGGATATGATTTCACTACAAGGAAAAACAAACTTCTTTGAGAAAAGAGTTGCTGAATATCAGAAGGCAGGGGTAATGAATAATGATGAAGAAGCTCAAAAAATCAGTTTCGATGCGGATTTTTAAGTATAATAAATATCCAATTATAACGAGTACAACTGGTAAGATTTTTGAACCATAGTAGAGAATAACAAATTTAATTTTGCCTACACTTTTTAGTAACGCTTACCCTAATAACTAAAACTTGTAAACATTGATGACCTATAGTAATAACCTTTAAAAAATAACAGTAGCCATATGTATGTAATAAAAAGAGACGGAAGAAAAGAGTTGATCATGTTTGACAAGATCACCGCCCGAGTAAGAAAATTATGTTATGGTCTTAATGGACTTGTAGATCCTTTGAAAGTTGCTATGCGAGTTATCGAAGGGCTTTATGACGGGGTTACTACTTCAGAATTGGATAATCTAGCAGCAGAAATCGCTGCAACAATGACGACGACACACCCAGACTACGCAAAATTGGCTGCGCGTATTTCAGTTTCTAATTTACACAAGAATACAAAGAAGTCGTTTTCTGAAACAATGGAGGACCTTTACTTGTATGTTAATCCAAGAACAGGAAAAAAGGCACCGCTATTATCAGACGAAGTGCACAAGGTTATTGCTGAGAATGCAGAGCTTTTAGATTCTACGATTATTTATAACCGAGATTTTGGCTACGACTACTTCGGTTTTAAAACGTTAGAACGTTCTTACCTTTTAAAATTGAACGGTAAAATTGCTGAACGTCCGCAACATATGTTAATGCGTGTTTCTGTTGGTATCCATTTAAATGATTTGGATTCAGCAATAGAAACCTATGAGTTGATGTCTAAGAAATATTTTACACACGCTACACCAACATTGTTTAATTCTGGCACCCCAAAACCTCAAATGTCATCATGTTTTCTTCTGGCTATGAAAGATGATAGTATTGATGGTATTTACGATACTTTGAAGCAAACTGCAAAGATTTCTCAATCTGCCGGTGGTATTGGTCTATCTATACATAATGTTAGAGCTACAGGTTCTTATATTGCTGGCACGAACGGTACCTCTAATGGTATTGTGCCTATGTTACAGGTGTTTAATGATACTGCTCGTTATGTTGATCAAGGAGGCGGAAAGCGTAAAGGAAGTTTTGCTATTTATATGGAGCCATGGCATGCTGATATTTATGAGTTTCTTGACTTGAAAAAGAATCATGGAAAAGAAGAAATGCGTGCTAGAGATTTATTCTATGCTATGTGGATTTCTGATTTGTTCATGAGAAGGGTTGAAGCAAATGAAGATTGGACATTAATGTGCCCTAATGAATGTCCGGATTTGTATAATAGACATAGTGAGGAGTTCGAAAAATTATATCTTAAATACGAAGAAGAAGGTAAAGGTCGAAAGAAAGTAAAGGCACGTGAATTATGGGAGAAAATCTTAGAATCACAGATTGAGACTGGTACACCGTATATGCTGTATAAAGATGCAGCCAACCGTAAGAGTAATCAGAAAAACTTAGGTACTATACGTTCTTCTAACTTATGTACTGAAATAATGGAATACACCTCACCAGATGAGGTTGCAGTATGTAATTTGGCCTCTATAGCGTTGCCAATGTTTATTAAGAACGGAGAGTTCGACCATAAAGAATTGTTTAAGGTTACAAAACGTGTAACTAAAAACTTAAATAAAGTAATCGATAGAAACTACTACCCGGTAAAGGAAGCGGAAAATTCGAATATGCGTCATAGACCAATTGGTCTTGGTGTTCAAGGTTTAGCTGATGCTTTTATAATGCTGCGTTTACCATTTACAAGTGATGAAGCTAAGAAGTTAAATCAAGAAATTTTTGAAACCTTGTATTTTGCTGCGGTAACAGCTTCTGTTGAAATGGCAAAAGAAGAAGGTCCTTATTCTACTTTTGAAGGTTCGCCAATGTCTAAAGGTGAATTTCAACATAATATGTGGGGAATTAAAGACGACGAATTATCTGGAAGATGGGACTGGGAAAAACTAAGAAAAGAAGTTGTAAAAAATGGTGTGCGAAATTCATTATTGGTTGCCCCTATGCCAACAGCTTCTACTTCTCAAATATTGGGTAATAACGAATGCTTTGAACCTTACACTTCAAATATTTATACAAGACGTGTACTTTCAGGTGAATTCATTGTGGTTAATAAACACCTTTTAGAGGATTTAGTTGGCTTAGGAATGTGGAACGAGAATATGAAGCAAGATTTAATGCGCGCAAATGGCTCAATTCAACATATAGAGACGATACCGAAAGATATACGAGATTTGTATAAAACCGTTTGGGAGCTAAGTATGAAAGATATCATCGATATGTCTAGACATAGAGGTTACTTCATTGATCAAAGTCAATCTTTAAATTTATTTATGGAGAACGCAAACTATTCTAAATTGACTTCTATGCACTTCTACGCTTGGAAAAGTGGTTTAAAAACGGGAATGTATTACCTACGTACTAAAGCGGCCGTAGATGCAATTAAATTCACTTTAGATAACTCTAAGAAGAAAGAAATACCTGTAGCAGAAGCTGTTGAAGCGGATGTTGTAACAGCTGTCGTTAATGGGGCAGTAGTAAATACAGAAGCAACTGTTTCTAAGGTTGCTCCACAAGCTGAGCTAGATATAAAACCAATGTCTCCACAAGAGATGAAAGAAATGATTGCAAGGGCGAAGGAAGGTCAAGCAGATGATGATTGTTTAATGTGTGGTTCTTAAGTAGTAATGCAGATACATAATAAAAAAAGACCCCTTTATTAAGGGGTCTTTTTTTATTTACGACCTAAGCCAAGGTTAAGTCAGGGGATTCTTATTTATCATTCTTGATATATGGCTTCAACACAGTTGAAAATAATAATGCAGCTGCATAGATTATCAAAATGGTGACATACTTTTCCATAGCTTAAGTATATTGATATAAGTTATATACGAATAAATACTCTTTTTGGATTACGGAAATTTAATGGTGTCATTAAATAAACTGTTAAATGTTAACCTAAGGGCGTTTTTAAAATTCGTCCACTTAAAGATTAGGTTTGATCGATATAATTTAAGGGAATCTGTTTTTATCATCTTATATATATAATAAGATAATTTTGAGGCCAAAAATAAACCGGCGTAAACAAGTAATGCTTGTAGATATGGGGACATATACAAATGTACAAATAAGTAGGTTGATTCTTACAAATTAATAATGCATTTTATCGAAATATTATAATATTTCGATAAAATGCATTATTACTATATCCTTAAATATATTGTTGAATGAGATTACATTAGAAGGTTTATAATGATGTTATAAAAAGTCATCCTCATGCTTGTAAGCGTTTATCACTGCTTGTTCGCCTTCTTTCCCATCTTTTGAGTTACCATGTTCCATTCCAAGAACTCCGTCGAAACCTTTTTTATGAATCCATTTAAAAACGTTTCGGTAATTTATTTCACCTGTAGTAGGCTCGTTTCTACCAGGGTTATCACCAATTTGTATATACGCTATTTCATCCCAGGTTAGGTTCATGTTGTGTATTAAATGGCCTTCATTTTTTTGCATATGATAGATATCGTAAAGTATTTTACAAGATGGACTATTAACGCCTTTACAAATCAAGTAAGTTTGCTCAGAGGTCTGCAAATGAAGATCAGGAGAATCTGACAAAGGTTCTAATACCATGGTCAGTCCATGAGGTTCTAAAATTTCAGCACCTCGGCGTAAAGCCTCAATAACATTGGCATTTTGAATACCAATGGGTAAGTTTCTCTCATATCCACCTGGTACAACTGTCATCCATTTAGCATTAACTCTTTTTGCCGTATCTACTGCCTTGCGACATCCGTTTAAAAAAATATCTAAATGTTCTTGTTTTCCTGCAGCAAGTGTATTTTCCATGTTTCCACCTTTGTCTACAACAAAAACTCCCATTGTCATACCTCGTTTAGCTAAAGTTTCGCCCATTTTTTCTTGTAGGGCTACATCTCTTTTCATCATGCCGTTATCCTCAAAGGCTTTGAATCCCTGATCGGCCATAAAATTTATCTGGTCTATAGGGTTATCTCCTGCTAAATTTTTAAACATGCCTATGTGTGGAGCATATTTCAGATTAAAATTATAAGAGTTCTTTGGACTATAAATCGTGTTTGCCTGCATTAATGAGCTGCCAACTGTAAAAGCGCCTGTGCTTAGTGCTGTTTTTTGAATAAAACTTCTTCTTTTCATTTTATAGGGATTAAAACTAAAAAAGCCAAGAGGTGGATTTTTTTTCTCACTCTTGGCTTTTTTAAATTAAATTTTTACTTGGTTTATAAAGACCATGCCTTTCCACCAGTAAGCTCTTGTACATCACCACATGCAATATACTCGCCAGGTACAGGAAGATATTCTAAAACTTCTTCTCCCACATATTCAGAAGCTTTATAGCCCCAAATGACCAAGCCTCGTAAATTATTTGCAAATGCAAACCTTGTAGTTTCGTCATCCAATGTAGAAGTTTTACCTTCTTCAATTGCTTCGGTGTACTTATTAATAGATTCAAGCATTGCTGTTTGGTCTTCTTTAGAGTACTTTAATGAACTAGCTACAACTGGCTCTAAATCTTCAGCGGTTAAATCATCTGCTTTTACTTTTCCAGAATCGGCCAAAGCTTTATCTAAAAATTTCCCCATCGACATTTTGAAAAGATCCTGTTGATTCTTTTCCATTACCTCATTGGCGAACTTGTCAATAAAAATATCGACCTGAACTTCTGATGCTGATAATGTGTCTGTTTTTGGTAAGATAATATCAACCAATTTAGTCAAAACACTACCTTCACTTTGAGTTAAGAAGTCAGGAGTCCATGTTATGGCTGGTTCATTTTTACAACTCTGTACAATGCTTAATAATGTTGGAGTTGCCACCATATATCCAAGTGACAGCCCCATATTTTTCAATACGCGTCTTCTATCCATTATATATTTCCTTTTTTAAGTTCCTTAACTGCATGGTCAGCAGCTCTAGCCGTAAAGGCCATGTAAGTTAATGATGGGTTTACACAATTTGCAGAAGTCATGAACGAACCATCTGTAACATAAACGTTTGGCACATCATGTAATTGATTGTTTCCATTTAATACAGAAGTTTTTCTGTCTCTACCCATACGTGCGGTTCCCATTTCATGAATACCCAAACCAAGTGCACCAGGATTATCATAAGGTGTAACATCCCTTAAGCCAGCTTTGGTCAACATATCTACGGCAGATTGTTTCATATCTTCACGCATCTTCCATTCGTTTTCTTTGAATTCTGCATCAAACGTAACCGTGGGTAAGCCCCAATCATCCAATTTGTCATAATCTAACGTGAATCTGTTTTCTTCGTAAGGAAGTACTTCACCAAATCCTGTCATACCAAATGTCCATCCGCCTGGTTTCAATACAGCATCTTTTAATTCTTTACCATAGGCCAATTCAGCGACGGTATCTTCCCAGTTTCCTCTTGAAGCTCCACCTTGATAACCAAAACCTCTTTTGTATCCTGGCATTTCAGATTTACCACCTAGGTTTCTAAATCTTGGTATATAGATACCACTTGGTTTACGACCTTTGTAATAATTATCTTCAAAACCGTCGAATTTACCACTTGCACCAACACCTAAATGGTGGTCCATGATGTTTCTACCTAATTGGTCAGACTCATTACCCATACCATTAGGGAAGGTATCGGATTTTGATTGCATTAATATTGATGTAGATGCAATAGCAGATGCACAAAGGAAAATTACTTTTGCCTTAAATTCAAACGTTTCTTTTGTAACTCGGTCAATTACTTTAACACCTGTAGCTTTTTTAGTGTTTGGGTCATACATTACTTCATGTACAATGGAGTCTGGTCTAAGAGTCATGTTGCCAGTTGCTTCTGCTGCTGGTAATGTAGATGATAGACTGCTAAAATATGCTCCAAAAGGACACCCCCTTATACATCTGTTTCTAAATTGACATTTACTTCTACCATCAAATTGTTTAGTTCCAGTTATATGCGCAGTACGGCCTGCTGTAACTACTCGGCCATCAAAATTTTCTGCTACTTTTTCTTTAAAATGTTGCTCAACACAGTTGAGTTCCATCATAGGTAAAAAATCACTGTCAGGTAACTGAGGTAAGTTTAGTGCTTCACCACTAACCCCTATATAATCTTCAACTTTAGAGTACCAAGGTGCTATATCCTTATACCTTACAGGCCAATCGATAGAAATACCTTCTTTTTTATTTGCATTAAAATCTATATCACTCCAACGGTAACTTTGGCGTCCCCACTGTAAAGAACGACCTCCTAAGTGATAACCGCGCATCCAATCGAAACGTTTAGTTTCGTTGTAAGGATGTTCATTATCATTTACAAACCACATATGGCTTGCTTGACTTGTAGTATACCCAGTTCTATTCTGCTTGGGCTGTTGCTCAATTATTTCCTTAGTTGCTTCACCACCATTAGGAAAGTCCCATGGGTCTTTATTTGCAGTAACGTAGTCATCTATATGTTTTACCATTCGACCACGCTCTAAAACTAAAGTCTTTAGACCGGCTTCACATAGTTCTTTAGCGGCCCAACCACCGCTAATACCCGTTCCTACAACTATAGCGTCGTAAGACTCTTGCTCTTCATTGTAATAAAATTTGCTCATAAAAGTTGTTTATTCTTTAAATTTATTAAATATAAAATTAATTCTATACATTTAATGTCCATTCTTCTTGCGAAATTCGCTAAAATTAGCATAAAGTAAGAGCAATTAACTATTTTAATATTTAAAAGTGACCCTTAATGTTATAATTAAAGTTTTACCAAACTATCAAATATGAAAAGAAAAAGTTTTATTCGAATTGCCTCAGTTGTAGGCATTGGAATCTCGTTATTAGGAACTTACGCTTGTAAGGAAACGAAAAAAGAAAAGGTTGAAAATTCTGAAATCGTTAAAAGTGACAGTAACTCAGAACCATTTTTTGAATTATCATTGGCTCAATGGTCAATACATAAAATGATTAATGAAGGTGGAGTAGATCCATATACATTTGCGGAGAAAGCCAAAAATTGGGGCTTTACAGGTTTAGAGTATGTAAGTCAGCTGTATAATCCGGAATTGTCCGATGCGGGTTATTCTGAAGAGGCAATGGCGAATTTTGTTGCTAAATCGAATGCAGAGGCAAAAAAGTACGGAATGAAGAATGTTTTGATCATGATAGATGGTCAAGGTAATCTTGCTGTAAGTGATGAGGCCGAACGAAATGAAACGGTGGAGAAACATAAAAAATGGGTCGATGCAGCTGCTGCAATGGGCTGTCATGCAATACGTGTAAATTTAAACGGAAGTAATATTCCCGAAGAATGGAAAGCTAATGCAGTAGATGGTTTAACAAAATTAGCTACTTATGCGAAAACCAAAAACATCAATATTTTGGTTGAAAACCATGGTGGCTTATCATCTAATGGTGAACTTCATGCAGAAGTGATGAAAACCGTGAATATGGATAACTGCGGAAGTCTGCCTGATTTTGGTAATTTTTGTATAGAACGTAAACCTGATAGTTGGGATTGTTTAAAGGAATATGATAAGTACAAAGGTGTAAAGGAACTTATGCCATACGCAAAAGCTGTAAGTGCTAAATCAAATAATTTCGATGCCGATGGATATGATACGGGTATAGATTATGTTAAAATGCTAAAAATTGTTAATGAAGCTGGATACACTGGGTTCATTGGTGTTGAATTCGAAGGTTCTGAAATAAGCGAGGAAGCTGGAATAATTGCTACCAGAGATCTATTGTTAAAAGCAGCAAAGGAAATAGAATAATCTAGACCGAATCGAATATGAAGGCCTTTTTTAATGAAATTTTTGATTACAATTTTCAGTGTAACAAAAAACTTATCGATGAATGTTTAGGACTATCTGAAGTGTCACCAAAAACCAAAAGTTTATTTGGTCATATACTAAATGCACATCATATTTGGAATGCTCGCATATTACAAAAGGCAACTGAGTATGATGTTTGGCAAGAACATGATATTAAAGATTGGGCTGATATTCATTATGAGAATCAACGCAGCTCTTTTGATATCTTAACCAATGCTGACAGATTTGATCAACGTATAGATTATGAAAATTCTGAGGGTAGACTTTTTACAAATACCTTAAAAGATATGCTGTTTCATATTATAAACCATTCTACAAATCATAGAGGACAAATAGCTGTAGAATTTAGAAGCAATGGTGTAACTCCCGTAAGTTTAGATTATATTCATTACAAAAGGTAAATGAAAAACAACGTCAGACTACAGCTTTGCTTTATGATGTTTTTAGAGTTTTTTATTTGGGGAGCATGGTTTGTTACCCTGGGTACTTTCCTTGGAAATAATTTAAAAGCTACAGATGGTGAAATCGCATTGGCATTTTCAACACAATCTTGGGGAGCCATTATTGCTCCCTTTGTTATTGGAATTATTGCTGATAGGTATTTTAATGCCGAACGTATTTTAGGAATTTTACACCTTTTAGGAGCTGTTCTTATGTACTTCATGTATCAAAGTACAGAATTTAATGTGTTTTATCTTTTAGTTTTGGGGTATATGATTTTATATATGCCTACCCTGGCCTTGGTTAATTCAGTATCCTTTAATCAAATGAAGAACCCTGCCAAAGAGTTTTCAATGGTTAGGGTGTTTGGAACTTTAGGATGGATTATTGCTGGACTATCCATTAGTTATGTTTTTAATTGGGATCAAGGGAAAAATATTGGAGACGGACTCCTTAGAAATACTTTTTTAATGACTTCGATTGCTTCTTTAATTTTAGGGATATTCAGTTTTACTTTGCCAAAAACACCACCTAGGGCTAAAAGTGAAAATAAGCTTAACCTGAAAGAAATATTAGGGTTAGATTCTCTTAGGTTATTCAAGGATAAAAACTTTTTAATTTTCTTTATTTCGTCGGTTTTAATTTGCATTCCATTGGCCTTTTATTATCAAAATGCGAATCCGTTTTTGGTAGAAGTAGGCATGGATAATCCGACAGGGAAAATGACATTAGGTCAAATTTCTGAAATAGTATTTATGCTGTTATTACCTTTATTTTTTACCAAATTCGGATTTAAAAAAACCATTCTTGTAGCCATGGCTACCTGGGTCGTACGTTATTTATTATTTGCATTTGGAGATGTAGAGGAATTAGGCTTTATGTTAATTATCGGCATTGCACTTCATGGTATTTGTTATGATTTTTTCTTTGTTTCCGGTCAAATTTACACCAATAGTAA
This sequence comes from uncultured Maribacter sp., assembly GCF_963975365.1. Classification (GTDB taxonomy): domain Bacteria; phylum Bacteroidota; class Bacteroidia; order Flavobacteriales; family Flavobacteriaceae; genus Maribacter. The sequence goes on from NZ_CAXBGF010000004.1 coordinate 251,393, forward strand.
AGCCGGAGAAAAATATAAGAGTTCTGCCCAGGGATTAATAACTTTAGCAACCTATGGAGTGGGAATGCTCATTGGTTTTTGGGTAGCTGGTAAGATATCAACAGCCTATTTGTTAAATGATGGAAAACACATTTGGGAAATGATTTGGTTATATCCAGCTGGTTTTGCATTAGTTGTTTTTGTTTTATTTTCGTTTTTCTTTAAAACCGAGAAAATAGACTATCAATCTTAAATAATTTCTTTAAATTAATCCCCTTAAAATAGAATAGAGAAAATAAATTTCATCTTTTTTAAAAAATGATAGTCTAATAAAAAAGGGATAAAAAAATAAATCTATTAGGATTTTTACATAAATATATTTTCAACTTAAACAGATAATAATGCCAAAGAAAATACGCTTAGGAATATTAGGAGGGGGAGGCGATTCCCTTATAGGAGTGCTACACAGAGTAGCTTCACATATTAATGATAATTATCAAATTACAGGTGCAGTTTTCAATCCAGATTTTGAAGCAAATGTTGATTTTGCGAAGGAAATAGATGTTCCTTTGAATAGAATTTATAAAGATTTTGATACTTTAATAGAAGAAGAATTAAAGTTGCCTGAAGATGAACGTATTCAAGTATGTTCGATACTAACACCAAACTTCTTGCACTATCCAATGGCTAAAAAATTATTGGATAATGGATTTCATGTTATCTGTGAAAAACCAATGACAACTTCTTTGGCAGAAGCGAAAGATTTACAAAAATCGCATCAGAAGTCAGGTACTGTTTTCGCTTTGACCCATACATACACAGGTTACCCAATGGTGCGTCAAATGCGCGAAATGATTAAAGCCGGTGCCTTAGGTAAAATTCACAAAGTAGATGCAGTGTATTATCAAGGTTGGATTAATACCATTATTCATGATAAAGAGAAGAGGTCTACTGTTTGGAGATTAGATCCAAAGAAAGCAGGTATAAGCTCGTGTATGGGTGATATAGGTGTTCATGCTTTTAACCTTGTAGAATATACTACAGGTCTTACGGTGAATGAATTACTTTGCGATTTTAATTATCTTTATGAGGACAATAAAATGGATGTAGATGGCACCGTACTTATACGTATGAGCGACCATGTTAAAGGTGTTATTAGAGGTAGTCAAGTTGCTACCGGTGAAGAGAATGGTTTGGCCATTTCTATTTATGGTGAGAAAGGTGCTTTTCGATGGGAGCAGGAGCGTCCAAACTTTTTATATAAATTGAGTGATACAGAGCCTACCCAAGTGTATAAGCCAGGTCATGCTTACAACTCTGAATTGTCATTGGATGGAACAAAACTACCTGCGGGTCACCCAGAAGGAATTTTTGATTCTATGGCCAATATTTATAAAGGAGCAGCAAGGGCTATAAGAGGAGAAAAATATAATGATGGCGAATTCCCTACAATGAAAGATGGTGTTCGAGGTATGAATTTTATTGAGGCTACAGTGGATTCTCATAAAAATGGAAATACTTGGGTTGCATTAGAGAAATAATCAACTATTATCAATATAAAAAAGAGCCGCGATTAGCGGCTCTTTTTGCTTAAAAAAATATTGATATAAATTAAAAAACTTTTTCAAATTCTTGACAAACGATTATCATACTTTCCCTAGGTTCTCTTCCAAATTTTTGTAACTCTCTAGTGTAGTATTCCCAATGGGTTTTTTTCCAGTAGTCGAGCGATTTGTCACCTTCACCCTCTAATTGTGCGTAAGATGCATCAATGCTGAAGTAAGGCTTGAGTTTTACTGCAGTTATACGAACAATACATTGAGCCTCACCTTTCCAATTTGTAATTACCATAAAGTCTCCAATTTTAGGTAGTTTTTCATCGCGGTTTTGTAATCCTAACAAAGAATGTGATATTGCCCTTTTTACACCTTGTTTTGTTAGATCTGCCAACGTATTGGCATCTATTTCATTATCACCAAAAAAAGTTGTCGATGGTGCATGTTCAAATGCATGTTCTAAATGTGCACTTAAATAATTACCCCACATATTTCTGGCCGAAGCATTTTCCATAAGCTAATGTTTACTTGACTCTAACCGAATTAGTTGTCGTTATAGTTTAAATTATAATTAAGAAAATTTTCCAGATTTTAATGACTCAACGGCATGTTCTGCAGCTCTTGCTGTAAAAGCCATATAGGTTAGTGATGGATTTACACAACTTGAAGAGGACATGAAAGCCCCATCCGTAACGTAAACATTTGGCACTAAATGTACTTGGTTGTTTTTGTTTAGAATAGAGGTTTTTGCACTATGTCCCATTCTTGCGCCACCCATTTCATGTATTCCTAGTCCTGGGCCTGTCACCTCATCGTAGGAATTTACATCTTTAAAGCCCGCGGCTTCAAACATTTTTATAATTTGCGCTTTAATGTCTTCACGCATGTTGTATTCGTTCTCCTTGAATTCTACATCAAAATCTAATTGAGGTAGGCCCCATTTATCTTTTTCCGTAGCACTTAATGTTACCCTATTATCATCATAGGGTAAAAATTCACCAAATCCCGTAACGCCAATGGTCCAATGGCCAGGTTTTAGAATTTCTTCTTTAAGTTCTTTTCCGTAGTTCAATTCAGCAATTGCTTCGGTCCAATCACCTCTACTGGCCCTGCCTTGATATCCAAATCCTCTCAAATATCCTTCTTTTTTAGTTTTGTCATCCAAATTAACAAATCGTGGGATATAGAAGCCGGTGGGTTGTCGTCCCTTATAATATTTATCCAAGTATCCGTCAACTTTTGCTGAAGCCCCTAATTTGTAATGATGGTCCATTATTCCTCTTCCCAATGCGTCGGAATCATTGCCCAATCCATTTGGGAATCGTTCAGATTTGGATTGAAGCAATATGCCTACAGAGGCCATTGCCGAAGCACATAGAAATATGATTTTAGCCTTAAATTCTATTTTTTCATTGGTCTCGGCATCAATGATTTTTACACCTGTTGCCATTTTGGTAGCATCGTCATAGATTATTTCATATACGATGGAATTAGGCCTCAAGGTCATGTTACCTGTTCGCTCAGCGGCGGGAAGGGTAGAGGAATTACTGCTAAAATATCCGCCAAATGGGCAACCTCTAGAACAACGATCACGATTTTGACAAGTGCCCCTACCTTCAATTGCGGCATTTGGGTCGGTAATATGCGCGGTACGTCCAATAGTTATTAAACGCCCATCATCAAATTGCGCTGCGGTTGCTTTTTTAAAATCTTCCTCTACACAATTTAACTTCATGGCAGGTTGATATTTACCGTCTGGTAAAACTGCTAAACCTAAATTTTCTCCACTTACACCAATATATTCCTCTACTTTATCATACCATGGTGAAATATCCTTATATCTAACGGGCCAATCTACACCAACACCTTCTTTTTTATTGGCTTCAAAATCAATATCGCTCCAACGGTAGCTTTGTCTGCCCCAGGTAAGTGACCTTCCACCAACTTGATATCCCCTGATCCAATCAAAACGTTTGGTCTCTACATAAGGGTGCTCCAGATCGTTTACGAAAAAATGTTTGTTATCATCTTTAGGGGCCCAGTTTACCCTAGATTGAACATGGTATTTTTTTGTGTCTTCTTGGGACAATTCTCCTTTAAACGGATAATCCCATGGATCGTCGTTCATGGTAGGGTAATCTTTTATGTGCGTTACCATTCTACCGCGCTCCAAAACAAGGGTTTTTAAACCATTCTCTGTTAATTCCTTAGCGGCCCATCCACCACTTATGCCAGTTCCGACTACAATTGCGTCGAATATTTCATTTTGATTCATGCTTGAATTTTTATCTTTTTCTATTGGTATTCCCTATATTTATAGCAAATCTTTAAGGTATTGTAACAAACTGGTTACAATTCTTAAATATAAGATAATTTAACATATTTAAAGTGTTGAATAGAGGAACTAATTCAAACAACAGACTAGTATATTATTATGAAAACAATCAAAGGACCGGCCGTATTTTTAGCACAATTTGTAGATGGTAAAGCACCGTTTAATACCTTGGATGGTATATGTAAATGGGCTTCTGATCTTGGGTATAAGGGAATTCAAATTCCTACTTGGGAAAATTTCTTAATCGATTTGGTTAAAGCGGCAGAAAGTCAAGATTATTGTGACGAGCTAAAAGGTAAGGTGAATTCTTACGGTTTGGAAATAACAGAACTCTCTACACATTTGCAAGGTCAATTAGTGGCGGTACATCCTGCATATGATTTGATGTTTGATTCTTTTGCGCCTAAAGAAGTACATGGTAAGCCAAAAGAAAGAACAAAGTGGGCTATTGAAACTGTAAAAAAAGCTGCAACTGCAAGTAGAAGACTTGGATTAAATGCCCACGCAACATTTTCTGGGTCATTGTTATGGCATACCATGCACCCATGGCCACAACGTCCTGCGGGTTTGGTTGAAATGGGCTTTGAAGAATTGGCAAAAAGATGGACTCCTATTTTAAATCATTTTGATAAAGAAGGGGTCGATGTTTGTTATGAAATTCACCCTGGAGAAGATCTGCATGATGGCGATACTTTTGAACGCTTCTTAGCGGCTACGGGAAATCATAAAAGAGTAAATATACTTTATGACCCAAGTCATTTTGTTTTACAACAACTAGATTATATTACCTATATAGATCATTATCATGAGTTTATAAAATCGTTCCATGTAAAAGATTCTGAGTTTAATCCAACTGGGAAGAAAGGTGCTTTTGGTGGATATAATGATTGGGGAAACAGAGCAGGTAGATATCGTTCTTTGGGTGATGGTCAAATAGATTTTAAGACCATATTCTCTAAATTAACACAATACGGGTGCGATGTTTGGGCTGTAATGGAATGGGAATGTTGTATTAAGAGTCCTGAACAAGGCGCTCGTGAAGGTGCAAAGTTTATTCAAGACCATATCATTGAGGCAACTGAGAAAACATTCGATGATTTTGCCGGTGCTGAAATTGATAAAGAGATGTTGAAAAAAATGTTAGGACTTTAAATAGAAATAGTATGAAAAAAGTAATTGTTAGTATTGCGTTTTTAATATTTTTCATCTCTTGTAAACAAGAAAAGAAAGAAACAACTGAAAAAGTAGTTGAGGAAATGGAAATGCCTGAAAGTGAATGGGAAATTTTATTTGATGGCACATCATTAGATAAATGGAAAGAGTTTCAGAATGATACCGTTGGTGATGTTTGGAAGATTGATGGTGATGCTTTAATTTACACTCCACCATCAGAAGGTGAAGATAACAAAAATCATGACCTTGTTACTAGAGATGAGTATACCAATTTTGTTCTTTCTTTGGAATGGAAAATATCAGAAGCTGGCAATAGTGGTGTTTTTTGGGGGGTGAATGAGGATGCTAAATATAGTACCGGCTATCAAACGGGTCCTGAAGTTCAGATATTAGATAATGATAAACATCCTGATGCAAAAGCTGGCACTACGCATCAAGCAGGTGCGTTATACGATATGGTATCGCCAGCTGAAGATGTTACCAAACCGATAGGTGAATGGAATACCATGGTAATTACTGTAAACCATAAAGATAATATGGGAAATGTTATTTTGAATGGTACTGAAATGGTCACCTTTCCTGTACAAGGCGAAGAATGGGATGCTATGGTGGCAGACTCTAAATTTGCAGGCTGGGATGGTTTTGGTAAGTTTACAACAGGTAAGATCGGATTACAAGACCACGGAAACATTGTGGCGTTTAGAAATATAAAAATCAAACAACTTTAAAAGCATAACCACGTATGAAAAATAAATATTCATTATTACTGTTAGTTACATCTTTTGGTATGATATCATGTCAAGAAAAAGTAGAACAGGTAGAGAAAGAGAAAACTATTGTAGAAGATAGCGTTATTGTATATCATGAGTATATGGGAGATGAACCTACTACGCCCGAAGAAACAGAATTTTATGAGCCAAAAGTGGCGGTAGTTACACCTGGTTCAATAGGCGCTCCGCCAAGTGATGCCGTTGTGTTGTTCAATGGTGCTAATTTGGATAATTGGATAAGCTCAAATGATAGTACCGCTGCCAAATGGCACCTGAATAAAGATGGTAGTATGACCGTTAATGACAAAACGGGCAATATACAGACCAAACAGAATTTTGGTGATATACAACTGCACATTGAATGGAAATCTCCATTGCCAATACAACGTGAAGGTCAAAATAGAGCAAATAGTGGAGTGTTTCTAAATGGTATGTACGAAGTACAGGTTTTAGACCAAAATGATAACCCAACATATGTAAATGGCCAAGTAGGTTCTATTTACAAGCAACATGTACCTTTGGCTATGGCATCTGTTCCAACAGGTGAATGGAATACCTATGATATTATTTATCATGCACCAGAATTTAATGCTGATGGTGGTAAAATAAAGTCAGGTGATATTACAGTAATGCATAATGGTGTTTTGGTTCAGGATCATGTAGAACTTAAAGGTACTACCCCTTATATTGGGTGGCCAAAAAATCCGGCACATGGTAAAGGACCATTATTATTACAAGATCATGGTGATGATAGTCGTGTGAGTTTTAGAAATATTTGGGTTAGGGAATTATAATCTACTTCAAAAAGTATAGTTTAAAGGAGTGAACAAGAGATTATTTTTGTTTGCTCCTTTCTTGTTTATGGATAACGACATGATTGAAATTAAATTTAACAATTATCTTACCTTTGTCTAAATCTAAAATGTATTCATGATTCAATCGATGACCGGCTTCGGAAAGTGTGTAGTTCAATTACCTAATAAAAAAATTACTGTGGAATTAAAATCACTTAACAGTAAAAGTATCGATTTAAATGCGCGTATGCCCTCGAGCTATCGTGAAAAGGAACTTGAACTAAGAAAGATTATCGCAAACTCGCTGCAACGTGGTAAGGTAGATTTTAGTTTATATGTTGAGCTAACGGGAGATGAAACTACTTCTCAAGTAAATGAGGTTGCTGTAAAACAATATATGGCACAGTTGAAAAATATTGCCACAGGTGATGATCTTAGATTGTTAGAAATGGCATTGCGTTTTCCAGATGCCATGAAAACAGCAAAAGAAGATATCGATGAAGAGGAATATGAAGCCATAAAGAAAGCATTACAAGGCGCGTTGGTTGAGATAAATGAATTTAGATCTGAAGAAGGTAGCGTATTAGAGCAAGATTTTTTAGATAGGATAGCTTCATTGAAAAATCTATTAGAAGAGGTGATTAAGATCGATCCAGATCGTCAAAGTACAATTCGTGAACGATTAGAAAAGGCAGTGCAAGATTTAAAGACCGATGTAGATGCCAATAGATTTGAACAGGAACTTATTTATTATTTAGAAAAATACGATATCACCGAAGAGAAAGTACGATTAGCGAACCATTTGGATTATTTTGGAAAAACCCTAAATTCTGACGAAAGCAATGGTAAAAAGTTGGGTTTTATTTCTCAGGAAATAGGTCGTGAAATCAATACCATTGGTTCAAAAGCGAATTATGCGCCAATGCAACAGATTGTGGTTCAAATGAAAGATGAGCTTGAAAAAATTAAAGAACAAATGTTAAATGTGCTATAGATGAAAGGAGGAAAACTTATAATCTTTTCTGCACCCTCTGGCAGTGGGAAAACAACAATCGTACGTCATCTATTGGCTCAACCTGAATTGAATTTGGCTTTCTCTGTATCCGCAACTTCAAGACCAAGAAGAGGCAAAGAGAAGAATAAAGAGCATTATTATTTTATGTCTGTTTCTGAATTTAAAAATCATATTAAAAATGATGATTTTTTGGAATGGGAAGAAGTATACCGAGATAATTTCTATGGCACTTTAAAAAGTGAAGTAGAGCGTTTGTGGGCAGAAGGCAAAAACGTCATTTTTGATATTGATGTTGTGGGTGGGCTTCGAATTAAAAAGAAATTTCCAGAACAAACTTTGGCTGTTTTTGTGAAGCCGCCTAGTGTAGATGAATTAAAAATCAGACTTAAGAAACGAAGTACTGAAAGTGAAGATAAAATAAACATGCGTATCGCAAAGGCTTCTGTTGAATTGGCTACAGCCCCTCAATTTGACAAAATCATTAAAAACTATGATTTAGATGTTGCTTTAAAAGAAGCAGTAGATTTGGTGGCCTCTTTCATTCAGGACGATAAGCAATAAGTGTAGATGAAAAAGGTGGGACTTTATTTCGGAACATTTAACCCGATTCACATTGGTCATTTGGTCATTGCGAACCACATGGTGGAGTTTTCCGATTTAAATGAGGTTTGGTTCGTTGTAACCCCTCAAAGCCCTTTTAAGACTAAGAAAACGCTTTTAGAAAATCATCATAGATATGAAATGGTCTATGAGGCCACAAAAGAATACCCAAAATTACATCCTAGTAAGATTGAGTTCGATCTTCCCCAGCCAAATTATACGGTGAATACCTTGGTGCATTTAGATGAGAAATATCCTTCTGGGTATAGTTTTTCATTGATTATGGGCGAGGATAATTTAAAAGGCCTGCATAAATGGAAGAATTATGAGACCATTTTAGAGAACTATACTATTTACGTGTATCCAAGAATTTCAGAAGGGACTTTAGAATCTCAGTTTATGCAACACAAGAGTATTCATCGGGTTAGTGCACCTATTATGGAAATATCTTCCACCTTTATAAGAAAAGAGCATAAAAACGGAAAGAACATAAAACCCATGTTACCTCCTGAAGTCTGGACTTATATTGATGAAATGAATTTTTATCGTTAGTCTAGTATTTTTCCTTTTACTAGTTTATCAGTTGCTAAATAAACATCCTCTTTATTATAATACCAAGCACGTACCTTCGGAATTTTAATACCGTTAACAGTAATCATCTCGGATAATAATATATATTCACCATCATTTTTACTTTCATCATGAAAGAATTGGTATACTTCCATAGCGTAGGTTTTTGGGTCAAAATAGAAATACCAAGTATCGCTACCAACTTCTTTTTCGTAACCTGCCTTAAGTACTAGATATTCTTTTCCTTTAAAGGTTTTTTTCTGAACTATGGGGTCTATTATAGTGCCAGGGTCCTTTAGCTTCATCGGAAGTCCATACAGATAGGTGTAATAATTTTTCATCATTTTAGCCCTGTCACATGAGATTTTTAGACTATCCTTAACCTTAGCTGAAATAGTAGTACTACCATCTAATTTTAAAGTGCACTCTTCATTATTTAATTCAGATTCTATGGTGAAATTATCTTTTTTAACGGTAGACTTAAAGTAGTTAGAAGGTAAGTCTATTTGTATTGTAGTGCTTCTTATACCGTTATTAGGACTTTCCATTTCAATCTGCATTATGGCGTTAAATGTCTTCCAGTTTCCATCTGGATCATGAAAAGCAATAGCGTGATTCAATAATTCTTCACCTGTTATGTCTTGTGCTTGATTTATAAAATTTAATAAAAGAAAAACAGTCAGTAAATAATACTTCATAAGTTATTTTTAGAAAGACGACATGTTTGTTCTAGTCTAGTCTAGTCTAGCTGGCACAATTTTTTCGTCATATTCTTTGTAGTACTGTTCAAGAAGATTCATTGTGGCAGTCATTAAGTCTTTTGTTTCCAATAAGATGCTAAAATAGAGGGTCGTATTTTTAGGACTTGATTCTTCTGTTCGAGTTCTTTCTACTTGTAATTTAATTTTTTGAGATACCAAATCGTACAATTCCTGTTTGTTATTAAGAATATTGCCAATTTTTTCAAATGAGCGCTCTTCAAAAGCATTGGAAGTGTTTTCTAAAATCTCAGCTAATTTATTATCGATTTGCTTCAATTCCTTAATTTGATTGTATTTTAATTTTTTATGATTATTGTTCACATGTTTGTGGCTAACCTTACCAATATATTCAAGCGATTGAGAAATATCTGTGAGGTGGCCCATGGCATTTATATAGAAATTACTTGCGCCAATATGTGCTTCTTCTAGATTTTTGATAAAATAGAAAGTATGATTTCTTAGGTCTTCGATTTCTGTAGCAAGTTTAGAACCTTGCTTTTTATTTTTCTTAAGTAAGTTTAAATCTTGTTTGGCTAGTCCGTTAATAGTATTGGAATATATTTTGCTGGTTCTTTTTACCACATTGGCTATATTCTTGGCGCTTTCTTCAATAACACCTTGAACGGAACTACTTTCTGCACGCTCAAGTTTTTCTTCTTCCTTGGATTCTTTTAATTTTTTTGTATGTGAAATGTAGTTTTTGCCAATTAAGACAAAGGCGAAGATTAAAAGTGCTCCTATTGCATAGATACCACCTAAATGAATGATATAAGCTGTCAATGCTGAAGCTACGAAGGCTACTATGGCTGTAAAGAACCATCCGCCTATAACATTCAAAACTCCTGCAACGCGGTATACTGCGCTTTCTGAACCCCACGCTCTATCTGCTAAAGAACTACCCATAGCTACCATAAAAGTGACATATGTGGTTGATAGGGGCAATTTTAATGAAGTTGCTAAAGAAATTAAAACACTCGCAACCATTAAATTAACGGATGCTCTAATTAAATCGAAAGCCGGTAGATCTTTTATTTTTGCTTTTTGCGCATATGATGTCGGCTTTTCAAATTGAACATTAATTCTTTTTTGAAGTGTGGTAGGAATTAGTCCATTTAAATTATCAGAAGCCTTAATAGAGAACTTTACAATCTGTCTAGATAGGAAATTCGGCTCAAAACGTTCGTCACCTTCATCTTGTCTTGATAAATCTACACTAGTTTTCACAACATTCTTTGCCTTTGAAGAGAACCATAATGTAACGACCATTACGACACCAGAGGCCAATAATAAATAAGTTGGGGTTTGTACCGAAACTGACAAACCTTGCATATTAAATTCTGAGGCTAATTGTCCAGAATTCGACCAGCTGACAAATGATTCATATGCTGCTAAAGGTACTCCTATAAAGTTTACAAGGTCATTTCCGGCAAAGGCCATTGCTAGTGCAAACGTGCCAAGAATTATAATAATAACGTATATATTCCAACTTAAAAAACGTGTCACTGCCCATGATAGGGTAAACCAAAGTATAAAATTACCAAGAATGAATATTTCTGGGTTATCTGAAATAAACATAGAAGTTTCAGGAGTAATTATAGATGTCCCTTTTAAACCTTTTATAAGAATGAAATATATAATCGCTGTAATGGCCATACCACCAAAAATGGCTCCTACCCACTTTGGTTTATTCTCAAATTTAAAGGATAGTAATACCCTTGTAAAGAATTGCACGAAAGCCCCTATGGTAAAAGCAATTACTACAGAGAGAAGTATTCCAAGAATAATTTCGGCAGCCTTATCGGTATTAATATAATCTGTTAGGTGAGTGAAGTTTCCGTCGCCAGCATAAATTTTAACTAAAGATATGGCAACTGCTGCTCCTAACAATTCAAACACTATAGAAACTGTCGTAGAAGTGGGCATACCAAGGGTATTGAAAAAATCTAGCAACAGAATATCTGTTATCATTACCGCCATGAAAATAATCATGATTTCAGCGAATACAAACTCAGACGGATTAAATATCCCCTTTCTGGCAACCTCCATCATGCCACTTGAAGAAACAGCCCCAAATGCTATCCCAATACTTGCAACTATCATAATAGTTTTGAAGGATATGGCTTTAGAACCTATAGCTGAATTTAAGAAGTTGACAGCATCATTACTGACCCCTACTATTAAATCAGTTACGGCTAAAACAGCCAACGCAATAATCATGAAGAAATATATATTTTCGCCCATCAAAAATTTAAATAAGAAACAAAAATGATGTTATAAATTATCATTAAGGTTAAAATAAGGTTATGAAGTTATATTAATACATTTTACCGCAATAGTTATTAATTTCTTGAGTCTTTTTAAAGAAGTGATGAAAATACTAATTTCTTTTCTGAAAATATGGTTTAGTTCAATTAGAAAAATTTTCAATAAAAAGGGTATTAAGAAATTTACTATTGATATGCTGTAGTAATGGCAGCTAAATTTATCTGGTTTTGTTGGCAGACAGTTCCAATTTGCTCATCGACACATCACTTATTGAACTTACTTTTGATAAAGATGGCAATGCAAGCGATTTTGCGTAAAGGGTTTCAAGAATTTCAACCTCATCACCAGCTTTAACATCTACAGTAAATTGGATGGATTTGTATCCTAGAAATTGAATTATAATTTCATGTGAGCCAGGTGTAATATCCGTGAATTCAAAATTACCACGAAAGTTGGTGCGTGTAGTTATGGGTGTGTCGTTTATAGAAATGGAAGCCATGATTAATGGCTCATTAAATTGTTCACCATCTAAAATTTTGCCTCTAATAGAACTAGTTTCCTGTGCAAAGGAAAAGGAACAAATGGTTACTATAAGTAGAAAAAATACTTTTTTCATCAACTGGGTTATTTTCTTTTGCAAAGAAAATGTGGTAAGGTTAAGTTAAGGTTATCTAAGGATTATTAATGTATGTTTTAAAGGTTAAGAATTATGCATTGTGATTTCCGTAAACGGATAAACTTCTCACTTTGAAAAATCAAAAAATGTATCTTGCAGACTTATAAAAGGAATATATGAATTGGGAGGAATTACTTTCTTTACGTAGGCAAGGAGATAAGAATAAACGTTTACGAAACGAGCAGGATGAGACACGATTGGGTTTCGATGTAGATTATGATCGTATAATTTTTTCTTCTGCTTTTAGAAGTCTACAAGATAAAACTCAGGTTATTCCCTTATCAAAGACCGATTTTGTACATACCAGATTAACCCATAGTCTAGAGGTATCTGTGGTAGGTAGAAGCTTGGGTAGGCTCGCAGGTAAGAAAATAATAGAAAAGCATCCTTATTTAAAAGAAGTGCATGGTTATAAGTTCAATGATATTGGAGCTATAGTTGCTGCAGCGGCACTGGCGCATGATATTGGTAATCCCCCATTTGGACACAGTGGTGAAAAGGCTATTGGCGAGTATTTTAAAACCGGTAATGGTTTAATATTCAAAGAGGAACTTTCTGAAGAGGAATACCAAGATATCATAGATTTTGAAGGTAATGCCAATGGGTTTAGATTAATGACTCAAGATAGGGCAGGAGTATCTGGAGGTTTACGGTTAAGTTATGCTACGTTGGGTGCTTTTATGAAATACCCAAAAGAATCGCTTCCGAAAAAACCTACGAAACATATTTGTGATAAAAAATTCGGCTTCTTTCAGAGCGAGAAATATATTTTTGAGGAAGTAGCTCAAGAATTAGGTTTGCCAACTAGAAGTAATAACGGTACGGTATCGTATGGTAGACATCCATTAACTTTTCTAGTTGAAGCTGCCGATGATATTTGTTATACCATTATTGATTTTGAAGACGGAATTAATTTAGGGCTTATATCTGAAGACTATGCTTTAGAATATTTAATTAAATTGGTTAAGAATACCATAAATACTAATAAGTATAATTCTTTGGAGTTTATGGAAGATAGACTAAGCTACCTACGTGCTTTAGCTATAAATACGCTCATCCAAGATGCAGTATCTATTTTTATTGAGAATGAAGAAAGTATTTTGAATGGAACTTTCGAATTTTCACTTATGGATAAAAGTGGTTATAAAGCGCAGATAGAGGATATCATTAGTTTAAGTGTCCAAAAAATATACCAATCTCAAGAAGTGGTTGAAAAGGAGATTGCGGGCTATACTATTATATCTGATATTTTAGATGTTTACATAGGTGCTCTAATCGGCAAAAAACACGAAACGGCATCTAATTACCACAAGCTAATGTTACGAACCCTACCAGGGTTTTATCAACAAACTAATAAATCAATTTATGACATATTATTGAATACATGTTGTTATGTTGCAAGCCTTTCTGATAGTGCAGCAGTTCATATTCACAATAAAATAAAAGGAAGGCAGCTTTAGAAGCCATAAAGAATACCTACTGCCAATATTTGTTTGAATTGTATTTTAGGTATACCTGGGTTTAAAATAGTACCGTTGTCATTTTTAACGACATCAAAAAGTATATCGTCATCATAGATCATTTGTGTACCTAAACTGGTGCTTATGAACTTATTTACCTTCATGTTTAGGTTAAGTTCCCAATCTACATCAATATTACCAAAACTTTTAATGTAATCGGTATATAGGTTAAGCCTACTTTTTAATTCGATGTTTTCGGCAACGTTATAATTAAAATTATTGGTGATAAGTATACCAAGTTCTAATAGATGATTTTCACCAGGGGTTATAATATTTCCGTCAGCATCCAGTATTGCTTCATTTACACCAAATGCACCATTGTCGGCCAAGTCTTGATCTAAAACAAAGGTCGATTTTTGTGTAAGGGGAGATAAATAAAGGTTGAATTTTTGATCTTTAGTAATAAATGAGGTTCCTGCTCCGAATAACAGGTAACCAGGAGCCATAAATCTTGAAATTGGAGTATCTCTATCTGGATATTTATAACCGTTCGAAAACTGGGTGTTAAAGTTAAGCTGAACGGAATAAAACCAATTGCTGATGGTGTCTTTTCGAAAACCTAAATTTGAGCTTAAACGAATTACATCTTCCGTTTTTCTAAGCTTTCGACCATCTTGTGCATTAAGGCCGTAGCGCAATTCTAAATTATTTTCCCATTGAAAGTTATTGAATTTATATTTTCGGGCAAATTTTAAAAACCCTAATCCACTAACGGCATTATCACCACCGGCATTCCAATTGACAAAGGCGACTTCACTTATATTGATACCAAAACTATTTTCTGTTTCCCAGAATGAGGGTACTCTAAAACGTTGAAAGCCTTTTTGTAAGGTTTTTGTCTTTTTGAAATCTATATTGGGTATTTGAAGATTTACGTTTTTTCTAGGTGAAAATATTTTGTCAACCGTTCTTCTTATGACAATGGTATCAATTACAACGCTGTCAACGACGATGCTGTCAACTAAAATAGGCGCGGGAATTGTGTCTTGGCCGAAAGACCAAAATGATACTAAAAGAAGTAAAGGGACTATAAATTTAATGCAGTGTGAACTCATTATTCTCATAGAAATTGTTGTACATATTTTTTTACGGACATCTTATCTATTCCTGCTTCTTTATATAGTCTTTCGGTATCACCGTGTGGAATAAAAAAATCAGGAATGCCAAATATCTTAATTATTTTATGGATTCCAATGCTATTTGCAAATTCTAATATGGCGCTGCCAAATCCGCCAATAGCAGAACCATCTTCTAAAGTGATAATATGATCAAATTTTTGAATTATTTGTGTTAGCAACTTTCTATCCAAAGGTTTAATGAAGGGAAAATTATAATGTGCAATACCTGAATTTGACCCAAGTTCATTAATGATTTCCGTTGCTACATTTCCTATAGGCCCGGTACTTAGAATGGCAATTTTACTACCTTGCTTTAAAAGTACACCTTTACCTATGGTCATTTTGCTCATAGATTTTTGCCAGTCTAAAATTCGACCTCTTCCTCTTGGGTACCTTATCGCAATAGGATGTTCTAATCCTAGTTGGGCGGTGTACATTATATTTCTTAATTCTATCTCGTTTATAGGAGAACAGATTATAAGATTTGGGATACATCTTAGGTATGCAATATCAAACACACCATGATGTGTAGGGCCATCTTCGCCAACCAGACCTGCACGGTCCAAACAAAAGATTACAGGTAGGTTTTGTATGGCTACATCATGAATAACTTGGTCATAAGCCCGTTGTAAAAATGTGGAGTATATATTACAAAATGGAATTAGACCATCAGCAGCCATACCTGCTGCAATGGTTACGGCGTGTTGTTCCGCTATACCTACATCAAAGGCTCTCTCTGGCAAGATATCCATCATAAATTTTAAAGAACTACCCGTTGGCATCGCTGGGGTAATACCTACAATCTTTTCATTTTTTAAAGCCAATTCTACCAAAGTCTTTCCGAATACATCTTGATATTTAGGGGCCAGTTGCTGAGGCTCTTTCTTTTGTAGTTCACCAGTTTGCTTGTTAAACTTACCAGGCGCATGATAAACTACTTGATTTTCTTCAGCACTCTTAAGTCCTTTTCCTTTGGTAGTAATTATATGTAATAATTTAGGGCCTTCTATCTTTTTTAAACGTTGTAGTTCTTTGATTAATATGGTTAAATCATGACCATCAATGGGACCGGTGTAATGAAAATTGAGACATTCAAAAATGTTTTCTTCTTTTGCGGTTCCCGTTTTTACATTAGTCAGGTATTTTTTTAAAGCCCCCACACTGGGGTCTATTCCCATGGCGTTGTCGTTTAAAACTATCAATATATTTGCGTTGGTTACCCCTGCATGGTTTAAACCTTCAAAAGCCATACCGCTAGCAATAGATGCATCGCCAATTACAGCAATATGTTGCCTATGAATATTTCCTTGTAATTGAGCTGAAAGTGCCATGCCTAAAAGCGCCGAGATAGAGGTAGAACTATGACCAGTGCCAAAAGAATCATAAATACTTTCTTCCATTTTTGGAAAACCACTTATACCTTCAAATTGTCTATTGGTTTCGAAAATAGATTTTCTTCCAGTAAGTATTTTGTGCCCATAAGCTTGATGGCCTACATCCCAAATTAATTTGTCTATTGGTGTATTGAAAACATAGTGAAGGGCAATCGTTAATTCTACAACACCTAAACTTGCACCTAGATGACCTTCTTTTACCGAAACAATGTCTATGATGAATTCACGAAGTTCAATAATCAATTGCTCTAAATCTTTAGTGTTTAAAGTTCTGAGGTCTTGAGGAGTATTGATATGTTCTATAATTGCTTTCAAATTACCTTTGTAATGGACAGCAAAAATACTTTTTTAAAAATGAAACTATCGTATTTTTGAGGCTATGGTTTTACCTTATGATGATGCTTATTTTATGAAAAAGGCGCTTCAAGAAGCGGAATATGCTCTAGAAGCCGGTGAAGTACCAGTGGGTGCCGTAATTGTTGTCCAGGACCGAATTATTGCAAGAGCACATAACCTTACCGAAAAATTGAACGATGTAACGGCACATGCAGAAATGCAAGCGATTACATCAGCTACTAATTTTCTGGGGGGAAAGTATTTAAAAGATTGTACGCTTTATGTTACCTTAGAGCCTTGCCAAATGTGTGCAGGCGCTTTATACTGGAGTCAGATTGGAAAAATAGTATTTGGCGCTACAGATGTACAACGTGGTTGTGGTGTAATGGGAACGACATTGCACCCAAAAACAAAGATAATAGGAGGAATTCTTGAAAATGAGGCGGCTTCCTTATTACAACGGTTTTTTCAAAAAAAAAGAAAGTAGTAGCTACGTTTTTAAGCAAAAAACCACGCATTTGCGTGGTTAAATTGATTTTAAACAAGAAAGAATATTTTTATAGTACTTGTATCTGTCCGGCTACAGTACCTTTTCTTCCTTCTTCTTCTTCATAACTTACTTTATCACCTTCTCTAATTTCTGTTCCATGTAAAGCGGTGGCATGAACAAAAATATCTTTTCCAGTTTCTTTGTTTGTAATAAACCCAAAGCCTTTAGATTCATTGTAAAATTTGACGGTGCCAATCATTGTATTAAAATTTAAATATTAACACTCTAATTTACAATATTTTAGGATTGATTGGAAGAGAATAGAATTATTAATTTGTTGAAGTATCTTGATTATCAGTGTTTTTTAGGTTTTTTTCCTTGCATTTTTCGAACGTTTTCATCGGTCAACATATAATCCTTGAACTTTTTGCCTTTGCTCGCTTTTATCAAAAAGAGTGGCATAGCGAGTAAAAACAATCCTAATGTGCCAGAGCCAATAAATTTGTTTGCCATTGCTTCTTGTTCGCCGTCTAGATTCAATCCGTATATGATTAAGCCAATAGAAATTAGAGTAATTGCAGTGATTAAATATTTCATTACTTAGTAAATTTTATTAGTTCTCTTCTGTATGCCGTTAATAATTTAGATTTCGATACAAACCCCATATATTCCCCATCTTTAACTACCGGAAGATTCCATGCACCACTATCCTGAAATTTTTGCATTACGGTCTGCATGCTGTCCTTTCCATAATAAATAAGGTCTGGTGCTTTATGGGTAAAGGTCTCAACCTTTGTTGTCGCATACAATTTAGTATCGAACATAAACTCTCGAATATCATCTAATAGAATAACACCTAAAAATTTATGGTACGTATCAACAACCGGGAATATATTTCGAGTCGATTTTGCAACCGAATCGTGCAGCATTTCTCCTAATGTCATTTCTGGGTGCACTGTCTTAAAGTTAGTTTCTATAACGGTATCCAATTCCATAAGGGTAAGCACTGCGTGGTCTTTGTTATGTGTTATCAGATTTCCACTTTCTGCTAGTTCTCTTGTATAAATGGTATAATCAATGGTGTTTTTTGTGATGATATATGAGATAGATGCTGTTATCATTAAGGGTACAAAAAGAGCATAACCACCTGTTATTTCAGCGATAAGGAATATGGCTGTAAGTGGCGCATGCTGAACCCCTGCAATTAGACCTGCCATACCTATTAAAGTGAAATTACTTTCAGATACTGAGAATCCTAGGCCAGAATTATTGATGAGTTTGGCAACGACATTACCTAAAGCACTGCCCATAACCATGGTTGGAATAAAAATACCACCAGCACCACCAGCCGCTAATGTAGTTGTCATCGCTACCGCTTTAAAAATGGTTATGCCAAATAGTAAAGCAATAATGACCCAGATGTTACTTCTATAAGCATCAAAAGGGGTTTTGCCCAACGCCTGAATATGATCGCCAATTAGTAGGTTATTTATAAATACAAATCCTTCACCATATAATGGAGGTATCATATATAACATAATGCCAATAGCAAGTCCGCCGACTAAAAGCCTGTATTTCGGACTTTTCAATGGTTTAAAGAGATTGATAATACCAAAGTACATTTTGGTGAAATAGATAGATGCAACAGCGGTACCGACGCCGAGTAGAACATAGAACAAGGTGTCTTTTACTTCAAAAGATTCGGTTATTTTAAAATTGAACAGTACCTCGTTTCCCATAAAAAAGTAGGAGGTAAGTACACCACTGATAGAAGCCAGTAATAGGGGTAGCATTGATATCATGGTGAGATCCAAACTAAATACCTCTACAGCGAAAATTATGGCAGCAATTGGTGATTGAAATATGGACGAAATTGCACCTGCAGAGGCACATGCAATTAATAAGGAACGGGTTTTTGAATTAATATGAAATAAGCGACCGAGGTTTGAGCTAATAGCAGCGCCTGTTGCTACTGCCGGACCCAATAAACCTACGGATCCACCGAAACCTACCGTTAAAGGCGCAATAATCAATTGTGTGTAAACTTGCTTTATGTCAATATTCCCTTTGTTTTTTGATAATGAAAATAGAATGGATGAAACGGCATGTTTCAATTTTTCTTTATGAATGTATTTCACATAAAGATATACAAGGGTAAGGCCGACTATTGGTAGAATAAAATATAGCTGATTACTAGAAAAAATGATACCTTTTTCTAGGGATGCCTCAATAAAATAAGTAATGTTTTTCAACGTTACCGCCGCTAAACCGGCCAAAAGACCGACCACAACACTTAAGATATAGATAAAGGTCTTTTGAGAGATATGTTTATACCGCCACTTATATATACGCCTTAAAATCTTGTTTTTTTGAATCGGCATTTTGTAACCATATCATTAATGGTGTTCAAAGGTATTTAATTACTGGCTAAGATTCTTAAAGAATTGAAGAAGAGTGTTTCTAAAAAACTAAAAATGAGTGCTTTCGGTTACGAAAGTATAATTAAAGAAAGAAGCATTTCGATTTATTTATAGGGATTTTAAATAGTTGTGATTGCTTTGCTCGAATTGTAGTAGTTAAAAATCCTGCACTAGGCAGGATTTTTAACTACTATTTTAGATGGTGTATTTTATTTCAAATCCAACTTCAAATTTAGTTCCTTCAATTGTGCGGCATCTATAGGGGCAGGTGCATCAATCATCACGTCTCTTCCACTGTTATTTTTAGGGAATGCGATGAAATCTCTAATGGTTTCTTGACCGCCTAAAATGGCAACAAGCCTATCTAGACCAAAAGCTAGTCCGCCATGTGGTGGAGCACCGTATTGAAAAGCATCCATTAAAAAACCGAATTGCGCTTTTGCTTCTTCAGTGGTAAAACCTAAATGCTTAAACATAGTAGCTTGTGTTTCTCTATCGTGGATACGAATAGAACCACCACCAATTTCATTACCGTTCAATACAAGGTCATAAGCATTGGCACGTACTGCACCCGGATCAGTATCCAACAATTCTAACTGACCAGGTTTAGGTGATGTGAATGGGTGGTGCATAGCATGGTAATGCCCTGTTTCTTCGTCAAGTTCCAATAATGGGAAATCAACTACCCATAATGGAGCGAATTCATTTGGTTTTCTTAGTCCAAGTCTAGTTGCCATTTCCATTCTAAGTGCGCTTAATTGTGTTCTAGTTTTATTGGCATCACCTGATAGCACGCAAATAAGGTCACCAGGTTGAGCACCTGTGGCTTCTGCCCATTTGGCTAAATCTTCTTGATCATAGAATTTGTCCACGGTCGATTTAAAACTTCCATCAGCATTGCACTTAACATAGACCATGCCTTTGGCACCAACTTGTGGACGTTTTACCCAGTCTACCAATGTATCCAATTCTTTTCTAGTGTACTCAGCAACACTAGGTACCGCAATACCAACGACTAATTCAGCATCATTGAAAACTGAAAATTCTTTATGTTGTGCGATGGTGTTCAATTCTCCGAATTCCATTCCAAAACGAATATCAGGTTTATCGTTCCCGTATTTTGTCATGGCATCATCGTAGGTCATACGTGGAAAAGAATCGATTTCAACACCATTCACCTCTTTTAAAAGGTACTTTGTTAAGTTCTCGAAAACGTTAAGAATATCTTCTTGCTCGACAAAAGCCATTTCACAATCTATCTGTGTAAATTCTGGCTGTCTATCGGCGCGTAAATCTTCGTCTCTAAAACATTTTACGATTTGAAAGTATTTATCCATACCACCTACCATCAATAATTGCTTGAAGGTTTGTGGTGATTGTGGTAGTGCATAAAATTGACCTTCGTTCATACGGCTAGGTACAACGAAATCTCGGGCACCTTCTGGTGTAGATTTGATGAGGTACGGGGTTTCCACTTCTATAAAGCCTTCGCCAGATAAAAACTTACGAACCTCCATTGTAACCTTACTTCTAAAAATAAGATTGTTTTTTACAGGGTTTCTACGGATATCTAAATATCGATATTTCATACGAAGGTCTTCACCACCGTCAGTTTCATTTTCTATCGTAAAAGGAGGAGTTTTAGATTCATTCAGAATAGTAAGTTCAGAAACCAAAACTTCTATGTTCCCTGTAGAAATATTAGGGTTTTTTGAAGCTCTTTCTATTACCTCTCCTTTAATTTGAATTACGAATTCACGGCCCAAATTTCTTGCTTGCTCTAATAGTTCTTTCGAAGTTCGATCCTCATCTAAAACAAGCTGTGTAATACCATAGCGATCTCGTAAATCTACCCAAACTACGAAACCTTTATCTCTAGTCTTGGCTACCCAACCAGATAGGGTAACGGTTTGGCCAATATGTAATTCTCTTAACTCCCCGCAGAAATGGCTTCTATACATAGTACTTACTTTATTAAAGGGCAAATTTAAGAAGTCTAATTCATTAACGATCTATTTATGATGTAGGTTTTATACTCAAGGTACTATTGATAAAGTAACATTGGATATTTTCGTAAATAGCTTAAAAATAGATAATTAAATCTTTAATGTAAAGTTAATGTAAACAAAAAGTTACCTAAATGTTGATAAATTAGAAAATAAATGTATATTTGTAACGTTACTGTTAAGCGATAAATTAATTAAAAAAAATATATACCATGAAAAAAATACTAATAATTGCTGTAATGGCATTGTCTTTTGGAGCTTATGCTCAAGTTGAACCTACCTTTGAGAAAGAAGGTGATATGGTAAAGGCGACATACTTCCATGCAAATGGAGAAAAATCTCAAGAAGGATATTTTTTAAATGAGAAATTAGAAGGGGAATGGAAAATGTTCAACGAAAAAGGAGAGAAAATCGCCATGGGTAACTATGAAAACGGTGTTAAATCCGGGAAATGGTTATTTTGGGAAGGTGATGTGAAAAGCGAAGTTAATTTTGATAATAACAGAATCGCTAGTGTTACTAAAGCAAGTGCAAAAGATCCTGTTGCTAGTAATAGATAACAATTAGCAATTATATAAAAAGCCCCGTATCAATTGATTCGGGGCTTTTTTGTTTCTGAGATTCCTTTAATTATGCAGCGCTGTCTAATTTTTTATTCTCATTGTTATTTTGATTACCCATACCTCTCAATTTTATTTTTATACGGTACACAATGTTAAAGAGTACCGGTACGATAATAAGGGTAAGGAATGTGGCTACTATTAATCCGAAGATTACCGTCCAAGCTAAAGGTCCCCAGAAAACAACGTTATCGCCACCAATATAAATCTTAGGGTTGAACTCTGAGAAGAGCGAAAAGAAATCAATGTTAAGTCCAATCGCTAAAGGTATCAACCCAAGAACAGTTGTTATCGCTGTCAAAATTACCGGTCTTAGTCTAGCTTTACCACCAACAATCATAGAATCGGTCGCATCTTCAATGGTTAAAAGATCACTGTCTTCCATTCCTAACCTTACCTTTTTACGATCGACCAAAATTTGGGTGTAATCCAGGAGTACTACTCCGTTATTTACCACAATACCCGCTAATGAAATAATACCCATCATGGTCATCATGATAACGAATGACCAGCCTGTTATCATTAACCCGCCAAATACGCCAATAAAGCTTAAGAAAATGGCAATCATAATAATCAATGGTTTTGAAATGCCACTAAATTGGAAAATTAAAATAAGCATAATTAAACCTAGTCCTGAGAAAAAGGCACCCACCAAAAAAGCTTGTTGTTTTGCCTGTTCTTCTAACTGACCTGTATAATCTATTTTGACTGTAGCCGGAGTACCGTTAAAACTTTGCATTTCTCTTTGAATCTCAGCAACAATGGCACCTGCATCTGTAAAGCCTGGTTTTAAGCCTGAGTAAACTGTTACTACTCTTTCACCATCTCTATGCTTAATTGCACTAAAGCCAGATGTGTTTTTCTCGGTGGCAACTGCAGAAATCGGAATTTCTTTAATTTGACCATTTGCTGGATCTCTAAAGATTATATTCTGATTGAACAAGGCACTTTTATTATACCTTAAATCTTCATTGAACCTGATATTTATATCGTAATCTTCACCATCTTCTTTATAAACACCTGCTTTTTCTCCGAAAATAGAACGTCTTAATTGACTGCCGACCTGGCCAACTGCCACACCAAGTTCACCCGCTTTTTCACGATCTACAATTACCTGCATTGCCGGTTTGCCTTTGTTTACATCAATCTTCAATTCTTCAATACCAGCAATGTTTTTGGTATTGATGAAATTTTTGATGTCCTCAGCGGTGTTGATCAGTTCATCGTAATCTTTGCCTTCAAGCTCAATATTAATTGGAAAACCAGCTGGCGGACCATTGGCATCTTTCTCAACTGAAATAGCAACACCTGGGTAAATACCTTGCAAGGCAGTTTGTACTCTAGCCCTTATATCTTCGGTATTTAAGCCGTCTCTATATTTGTATTCGCTAAAATTTATGGTCAATTTACCTTTATGGGGCATTTCTGCCGATGAGCCACCGTCGGTAAGCGGGTTGCCCGCACCTTCTCCAACTACGGATACAGCAGAAGTCATCATAAAGTTTTTACCGTCTTTTTGATATTTTGGGTCGTTCATTATGGCGTATACCTGATTTTCGACCTCTTTGGTAATCTCATTGGTTTTCGTAATCGACGTGCCTTCAGGATACTCTACATACACATATATTTCATTCGGTTTATTATCTGGGAAAAATTCGATTTTGGTCCGCTTATTTTCTACAGAATAGCCAAATAGTCTAAATACAACAATCAACAATAAAAATGTAACACTGAAATACCAATAAACATTACGACCACTTAGTGCATGTTTTAAGCGACGTTCGTACCAATTTTCAAAACGTGACATCGTTTTTTTCTGGAATTTGATAGCAGTGCCCTTAATGACATACTTATAGGCCCAGAACATGATTCCTGTTAATATTAAAACAGAACCTATACCACGCATTGCACCACCAAATACTAATATTAACGTACCTAAAACACCTAAAATCACACTCATTCTAATAAGCTGCTTTAGGGTAAGTTCTTTTTCATCGGTGCTCATAAATTTAGAAACAAGCATCGAGTTCATGAAAATTGCTACAAATAACGATGAACCTAAAACAACAGATAATGTAATTGGGAAATAGATCATAAATTGGCCAAATATTCCAGGCCATAATCCTAACGGAACGAATGCTGCCACTGTAGTGGCGGTAGAAATAATAATTGGGTAAGCAATTTCACCAATACCTTTTTTAGCGGCATCGATACGAGACATACCCTCGTCCATAAGACGATATACATTTTCAACCACCACAATACCATTGTCCACCAACATACCTAGACCCATAATCATTCCAAAGAGAATCATGGTGTTTAGGGTGTATCCAAGCCATGAGAGTATTACAAATGACATGAACATTGACATCGGTATGGCAAACCCAACGAAAAGGGCATTTCTAAATCCTAAGAAGAACATTAATACCGTAACAACAAGGATAATTCCAAAAATAATATTGTTCACCAAGTCATCTACTTGATTCAATGTACGGGTAGAGGAATCATTTGCAATAGAAATATTAAGGTCTGGTGGAAAGTAATTTGCCGTCTCATTCTTAACAATTTCTTTTATTTTATCTGCTGCAGAAATAGAGTTTCTACCTGCTCTTTTTTTAACATCGAGCATAACCACATTGTCACCGAATTCGCGGGCATACGTAGTTTTATCTTTTGCTTTAAAATTAATACTTGCAATGTCTTTTAAATAAACCGCCCCATTTTCAGATTTAACTACAAAGTTTTTAAGTTCATTCGGATTTTCTATTTCCCCTAAAATGCGAATCGTACGTCTTTGCCCAACGGTTTTAAGATTACCCGCAGACATGGTCATGTTACCGTTGCTAATAGCACTAATAACATCTTGAAAACTGATTTTAGCAGCCATCATTTTATAAATATCAACAGCAACCTCTACTTCTTTATCTTGAGCGCCACGAATATCTGCTTTTTTGATTTCAGGTAGATCTTCAATTTCGTCTTGTAAGTATTCTGCAAATTCTTTCAACTTTTCTACGGGATAATCACCAGTAAAGTTGATATTCATAATAGGAACTTCTTCAGAAAAATTTAAGTCAAAAACATTCGGCTCAACCTTGGCACCATTAAAGGTAGGCCAATCTTCACTAGCCTTTTCACTATCGACTTCATCCTTTACTTTTTGCTTAGCCTGTTCTACGGTAATTTCCTCATCGAATTCTACCGTTAAAATGGCATAATCTTCTTGTGAGGTAGAGGTGACTTCGACAACATTACTAATGTTCTTTAATCTATCTTCTAATGGATCGGTAATTAGTTTTTCAATATCCTCAGCTGTGTTACCAGGGTAAGGGGTGCTTATGTAAATTTTAGTCTCTACAATTTCTGGAAAATCTTCTCTAGGCATGGCCATATAGGCATTGAAGCCTAACCATAAAAATATGCCGATCATCACATAAATAACCGACGGATTATCAATGGCCCAAGAAGATAAACGGAATTCTTTATCAGCGTTTTTTTGTACTTTGCTCATCGATTTCTATTTTTTAATTTTTACTTTTTGACCATCTTTTACACTTCGAGCACCTTCTTTTATAATAAGATTTCCATCTACTAGGCCAGTAAGCACCTCTATTTTAGCTCCTTGTGTTTTACCTGTGGTAATGATGGTTCTTTTTACTACTGCTTCATCCTCTGAGTTTAGTTCCTCTGCAACGTATACATATTGTTCTCCTTCGGCATTTTCAGATATAATACTGGTAGGTATTAAAATGGCATTTTCACTGGTATAATCATTTAAATTAACCTTTGCCGTTAGGTTAGGTTTAATTTTACCTTCTTTATTTGGAACTGGAATTTCAACTTCGAACGATCTGTTCGATGGATTTATGAAATTACCTGTTTCTCTAATCTTTGTGATAATACTGTCACCTAAAACAGGAAAATATACCAAAGCTTCTTTTCCTTTTACAACACTACCTAAATATGTTTCTGGAACCTCTACTTCAATAAACATATCAGATAGGTTCACTAGACGAAACACTTCAGAACCTTGACCAGGTGCTACTACAGTACCTTGATCTTTTATAACATTATCTATAATACCTGAAAAAGGAGCTCTTATACTAGATTTTCCTAATTGACTTTGTGCTTGGGAAACCATATTTTCGGCTGACTCATAGTTTGTCTTAGCTTGTAAATATTGAATTTCTGAACCTATGTTTTGTTTCCATAATCGTTCTTGGCGTTCGAATGTCGTTTTCGCAAGTATAGCTTGAGATTTTAATTGACTAAGTTGACTAGACATACCACCATCATCAATGGTGGCCAATAATTGTCCTTTAGTTACTTGATCACCTTCTTTTACATATACTTTTTGTAGCGTACCTGCCATTTCTGGGTAGATCAATACATTTTGTTTTGTACTGACATCACCTTGTAATTCTAGATAATGGTTAAAGACTTCTTTCTTAGCAGTCATTGTATTAACAAGTGGAAATTTTTCTTCACTTCCTAAAATTGCAATGGCCGAATCTAATGATTTAAGCTGTGCTTCAATTTGATTTTGTTGAAGAGTGATTTCGGTCTTCTTAGCTCTTATTTCTTCTAGGTTACGCCTTTCAATAATTCCACTTACCGACTGGTCTCCACCACCACAAGAAAATAGGCTGATGGTTACTATTAATAAAACTATTACTTTTTTCATGATTATATTTTTAATGATTGATTATTTAGGCTTTAGTATTTAATATGATTTCCAATTCGGTTTTTTTATTAATCACTTCTACCATGGATTGTAGGAATTCTTGTTGAGTTGTATATAGTTGTATTTGTGCCTGTCTCAGTTCAAAACTTGTTGCAAATCCTTCTTTATATTTTATCTGATTTTTATTTTCAATACGTTCAGAAAGGGTAAGATTTTGTTTTGCAGTTTCGTAATTGGCTATAGCAAGGGTGTAATTATTTTTTGCATTCTCTAACTGTAATCTTATTTGCTGTTCTGCCTCTGTTAATTGAGTCTTTGCTTTTTCTAAAGCAATTTTTGCCCGTTGTGTACTTGCATTTCTTCTTAAGGAACTAAAAATTGGAATGTTTAGGTCGAAACCCATTATAGATGAATCGAACCATTGTTGGTCGCCACTAAAAAAATCAAAAGAATCTGAAAAGGAGGAACTTCCATAATTAACAAATGCGTTCAATGTCGGTAGGGCTCTGCTTTTGGCTAGTTTCCATTCGTAGTAGCGTTGTTGGTTTAAATTTTCAGCTATTTTAAAGTCGACATTATCATTAATATTAAGGTCATAATTAAGTAGCCCTAGATCAATTTTCGATACCGTTAAATCTTCAAGATTTTCTTTGAGTTGAGTTGGTGCGCTCAAGTCTAAGCCCATGCTTATGTTCAACATTTGTAAAGTAATTTCTTTTAATCTTAAGGCATTTTGTAATTGGTTTTCGATAGATGAAAGTGTAATTTGTAGTTGATCTACACTTTCTTGATCCCCAAGTCCGTTTTCGTAAAGTTTTGAAGTTTCAAATACATTTTTCTCAAGGGTACTTTTATTTTTTTCTAGAATTTCAACACTTTCTTCTGCCAAGAGCACATTTCCGTAGGCTTCAACAACTTGTTTTCTAATTTCTAATGTTGTTTTCTCTTTGTTGTTATTACTATAGCTTAGAAACGCTTTTGTAGCTTGAACACCAACAATGTATGAGCCATCGAAAATTTGTTGTTTTAAGGTAGCTGTTGCTGTTGCTGTTTGTGGTTGTCCAAAGACAACTTCTGCGAATGTACCAGGTTCCCCACCAAATATTTCTGCTGGTATAACACTTACCGGTTGCTTTAATTGATTTTGATAACTTAATGCACCGCTTATTTGTGGTAGACCATCGGCAATAGTTTCCCATTTTTGTTTTTGGGCATCAATAATGTCCCTATCCGCATTAATAGCTGCATAATTGTTTTCTAGCGCAAACTGTATAGCTTCTTCTAATGTGAAACTATAGGTTTGTTCTTGTGAGTAACTAAGGCTAAAGCTAAGTAGAGTTAATAGTAGTACTAGTTGATTTCGCATTTATTCTTGATTTGAATTGATGATTGTATTTAATATTTTTCTTCCTTTTGGAGTAACAATTCCCCGTAAATGATATTCTAAGAATGAGTCCATTAATTTTGATACCGGAAATAATGGTAATGGAAATAAGTTTTGATCTTTGATGCTGTTCATGCCGGTATAATAAATTCTGGCAACAAATTCTGAGTCCAAATTATCCCTATAGATTTCTTGTTGTTTGCCGCGTTCCACATTTAGTAAAACACATTTTTGCATTTTACTAAAATGCATTGCTTTCATATTCTTATGAATCTTAGGATAGTATTTCATTAGCTGAAATTGTGGTGAGGTTTTTTCATCATTAAGATGAGACATCACGTATCTTTTAATTTCATAGAGCTCTACAATCGGGTTTTTCTGTAAGGCTACTATTAAATCTATACCCTCGCTTAGAGCGCAATATTTGTTCATTACACAATCTTCAACTAACTCCGTTTTATTGCTATACTCGTTATATATAGTTTTTTTCGACATGCCAATTTCATTGGCGATGTCATCCATTGTAATACTTTTGAAACCGCGTTCCAAAAAAAGTTGGGTAGCAGTGTCTCTAATTTTTTCTTTCATAATGGGTGCAAATATATGGCGAGAAACTTTAAAAACTAAAAAAGTTTCCAAAGTTTACAATTGTTTAATATTCGCCCATAATTATCACAAATTGTCGAAAGAATGATTTTGGTTTACATAATTCTTGTACGCTAGATTGCCTTTCTTTTCCCAATATTCATCGTAATACTTCCATTGTGAATAATTTTTTCTCATTGAGCTACATGGGATGACATTGAATCGCTCTTTAGGTTTTTTATGTTTATTGTGGCTATTTTCCCCACCAAATCCAAATATGATTTTAGATAGAATATAGCGACTAAGCGAGTTATATTCTTCTTCAAAAACTGTTTAGGTTAGTATTATATTTTTGATTAAATGCCATCCAAGGGTTTTTCAATTGGTCTTCAATTATAAAGACGCAAATTTTGAAGGCTATTGCATTTTTGGGGAAAATTTTTGCTTTTTTTGAAATAAAACACTTTATTTTTTTGCTAGCATTCTTTTGCGATACAGAATAAAAGCTATTATAAGCATTAAAATAGTGCTTAAAAAGTACCAAAAATAAGATTGGTCTTTTGCTGGCGTATTCATTTCTACTATGTCTATTAGTTGGTTAGCATCTACTTGGGTTAAAATTTGTTGCTTACCACCTGTCCAATCTACAATTACAGAATCAACCACTTTATTTACACCTAAGCCGAAATGGGCTATCACTGAATTTTGCGAAAGATGGCTTGATCCGCCACCATCAATTTCACGAATTATTTTTTTTCCATTCGCAATAATACTTACTCTAGAACCAATACCATTAGCTTCTGCATCTATACCTTTAAGTGCCACTTTCAGCCAATTGCCTTTGGCTATGTCATTTCGAAAGAGCTTCGTTGTAGACGGAATAGGATAATTTAATATAGGTTTTTGATTTACTACCAACAAATCCATATCCCCATCATTATCCATATCAAAAATCACAGAACCTCTACCGATACCATAGTCATTGATGGCTAATTCTCTTCCTTTTTCAGTAAAGGTATTTTTGTTGTTCTCGAAATAGAAGTTACCCATGGGTGTACAATTCGGATTTAAATCTCCATTAGAGACAAAAAGGTCTAAGTCTTCATCATGGTCGAAATCAGCAAAATTTGCACCCCAACTTATAGCTAAATTATAAGTGCCCAGTTCTTTTGCTTTGTCAATAAAGGGCAAACCTTTACCCTGGTTCTCCATTAGCATATTGAACTTTATGTTGGTAATATAATAATCCATCCATCCATCATTATTATAATCACCAACAGCTGCGCCCATGGCATTAATCTTAAGGTCCATACCTGTTTCTTTACTAACATCTTCGAAATGTTCGTTAGGATATTCATTTCTGTAAAGAAAATTTGGCACTGCTTTATATCCAAAATCTTGATTCACCAATAAATCTTGGTCTTGATCATTATCAAAATCTGTAAATACGCCACCGAAACCAAAACCCTTATGGCCTAAGCTATAATCTTCATAGATGTTTTCAAATTTTTCGCCATGGTTATTTTGTAATAAATAGCTTTTAGCTGTTTGGTTGGCGCTAACTATAGTTGCGTCCTTAATTATTCCGAGCTTTCCGGTAAATTCTTGAAAATAATTACCAACGAATAGGTCTGGATAACCATCTGCATTAAAATCTCCAAAACTAGGTCCAGTGCTAAAGGAGTTTAAATCTTCTAAGCCATATGCATCGGTAACATCTTTAAAAGTAGAGTTACCTAGATTTAAGAATAATAAATTTTTCGCTCTAGGGATGATATTCTTTCCATCTGTAGTAGTAATCGTAGTAATAAATAGATCTCTGAAGCCATCTTTATTCACGTCGGCACTAACCACACCTTGTGTTACATATTCATTTGTTAACTCTAATCCAGATCCTTCAAATATATCTTTAAAAGTTCCATTCCCATTATTTAGATATAGCCTATCCGATTTTATTCCGCCTGTAATATAAAGGTCTTCAAAACCATCATTATTTACATCAAATACGGTTACGCCACCACCGAATGTTCCTTCATAAACTTGGTATTCATGATCAATACCAGAAGATTTTGTAATGTCGGTAAATGTTTGTTGCGCTACACTTGTCATTCCTAAAGAAAGAAAGAAAATAATAACGTGTATCGTTTGTAGGGTTAAGTTATTTTTCATTTGTTTTTTTCCATTCTAAGGCATTTATATTCTTTGCTATCTCAATACCTTTCTCCAAGCCTACTTCATTATCTAACTTTGTGTGAATACCACCATAAAATCTAGAATCTGCAGTTTCTTGGGCAGCTTCCCAGAAAGAATCAAATGATCTAATAACAAAATCTGTTTCTTTAAGTTCGTCTCGCTCTCTACCTTCATGAGCCCTGTCGGTAAATGTGAATTTTTTTCCGAAATTATGTTCTAAAACAGTGGCCGCAGTCGCAGCTTGAATTGCGTGCCCTGAAGGAAAAGACGGAAAAGGTGGGTCTGGCCAAAATGATTCCCATTCTTCATCAATATATTTTGGTATAAAGGTATTTGGTCGTTCCGTAAAAAACTGATATTTCCATTTCCAACAATTGATAAAGGCATCTGCTACGGCCATGCCTACTTGAGCATACACCTGTGCACATTCTATCAAAGTTGAGTCATGACCTTCTAGCGCTAAAGTTGCAAAGTAATAGGAATGCCCAGGTGGAGTAAAACTCACATCTGGGTCGTCGCCCCACCAAATGGCAGCTTCTTTTTCTAGCTGGGTCAATTCTAAATCTTTTAAGTATACATTTTCAAATTGTTGATAGTAAGGTGAACCCGGAGTGGTATCGTAAGGAATTATTTGTGGGTCAGATATTGTCTCATTCATTGCGGCGAAAGTCCTATTTTCTCCCCAATGTGGATGCAATGGGTGATGGCTAAAAGATTGTGCGAATAATGGTGGTTTCCAAGATCCAGGTCTATCTGGATGTACCATAGTTTTGTCAAAATTATGAAGATACCCTCTATGTCCACCATCGGTTTTTGACCACTCAAAGATTGCATGGGCTACTGATTTTCCATAGGAGACAGAACGCAAAACCGTTTCATTATCAATATCGTGTTGTACTTGATTAAAAACAAGTTGTTCAAGCGAATCAATTTTTTGAATATTTTCGCCGGAGGTTTGAACGTATATTTTTTTTAAGATTTCTGATTGCCCTGCATTTAGGGAAAGTGCCCAATTATATTCTTTTGTAGGGTCAATTTTAGGAAGTAATTCAAGACCATTTAGTTGCCCATTCATAGAGTTATATTCTATAAAACCCGGAACAATGGATTCATACATTGTTAGTCCTATATAACCAAATGCTCTTGAGGCAAAAGTAGGGGAGTTAGAAGGTGTGTATCGGGTAATATACAAAGTCATATTTGCCCATTCTAAAGCTACATCTTTATCGTCCATTTTAGCTTGTTCTGTAGTAGAACATGCTATTGAAAATATGAGCAGAAGAAATAGGGGTAACCTGTTTATGATATTTATTTTTGAAATAATCATTGTAGCAATAAAAGTTATTTTAAGAGTTTATAAGTTTCGGTAGCTAACCCATAACTGGTAAGTATCAAATCATCATTTATAAATAACGCATGGGTGTTACTTCCTTTTATAGAGAGACCTGAATTGGTTTGAGTAACATAATTAAAATTCCCTTTACCATCACCCAAAAGAACAGTACCGTAGTTAGCGTCAAATTTTCCTATCCTTAATTTATAATAGTCATTGTTACCTAAAAATAAAATATCAATATTACCATCTTTATTAAGGTCTATTGTTAATATTTCTGAAATTGGTGAAAATTGAGCTTGCACTGGTAATGTTGCCATTTTATACTTTTCTGTAACGGTACTTAATAAAACAGTAGTCTCTTGATGTGTGCTTGATAATTTTTTGGTATTTTGTAATTCGACTTCATTAAAGAAGTCTGACATTCCCGCATCTGAATATTTCTCATAACTTGTAAAGCGCTGTCGTAAACTTGATAACTGGCCTAAAAGCTCATCTCTTGTTACATACGGATAACTTTTACCGTCAATATAAAAATTTAATATGGGGTCTATAGAGCCATTATTATCGAAATCTGAATAGTATATTTCTGCAGGGGTCTCAGCGCTTAATTTAAATTGGGTATTAGTGCCGATATTTCCAGCAATTATATCTGGTTTTCCATCTTTATTTAAATCCGTAAGTTTTAGCCTAGTCCATAATCCAGATAATGGTTCTTCGTAAAATCTATTGGTTTCGTTCAATAATTTTCCATTCTTGTTTAGATATATGGATATGGGTGCCCACTCTCCTAATACGACAAGGTCCTCTATTTTGTCACCATCCATGTCTGCCCATGAGGCGTCTGTAATGATACCAGGATTTTCTAGAGCTGGTTGAATTTCTTTTGTTTTATCTGCATAGTTCCCTTTGCCATCATTAATTAAAATAAAGCTTCTTGATATTTCTGGATATCTACCCGGAACAACATAGCCGCCTACAAAAATATCGATGAATGAATCGTTATTGATGTCTGATACTGAAACCGTACCTGTGCTTACGTTCATAATCGGTAAAGCCGATTCAGTTTTGATAAAATCGCCTTTTCCATTGCCGATATAAAGTCTGTCTTGAAGTTTGGTGTCATTTTGAGAGAAATCATGATAACCCCCACTGGCAATATAGATATCTAAATTGCCATCTGAATTTGCATCTAATATGGCAATATCAGCGTCAAAACTATTCTTGTCCAATTCAAAATCGGGAATATCCTTTGGAATGAATTTCTTAGATTTTGTTTGGAAAAACAAGCTTGTCGCTTGCCCTACACCACCAGCAATTATAATGTCTTCAAGACCATCTTTGTTTAGGTCTGCCTTTTCCATTGCTGGACCATCATGTGATAGTTGTTTTAATAAAAGCGATTGCCTTTTAAAATCATTAATGGTAGATGATTTATGTTTATAATTAATTAGAGATTCTGTTTTGGCAAATAGTTGGTCAGGGTTGACCACTTTTGATTTTAATAGCGTAGCATTACTTTCTTCCAGAACCAATAATTTGTTTGCGGAAATGTCTTTTAATGTTTCTTTTTTACCTGAATTCCATTCTACTATCAATGAATCAATTTTAGCATTCTCACCAAAACCAAAATGTAATATGGGAGATACGGTAGACAAATACCCTTTAGTTGGCATCTGCTCTAAAACCTGTATGTGTTCGTCCGAGAATACACTAATTTTTGTTCCAATACCATTAGTGTTTTTGTTTTCTCCTTTAAGTTCAATATTTAAAAAGGTATCGTTCTTTTTAGAACTATCATTTCGATAAATAAAAGCTGGTTTGTTAATATTGTTGACCACTAAGTCTAAGTCGCCATCATTATCTAAATCGGTGTAAATAGCACCATTACTATTTGCTGGTTGGTCTATTCCAGCATATTTAGTGTTGTCTGTGAAATTGATGCCATCGGTATTGGTGTAATAGAAATTTGTTAAGTCTGAGGCAGGCATTTTTTTAATAAGTTCTAAAACATCTTGTCGTTGTAACCTTCCTTTAGATTGCACAAAATCTTCCATGTAATTAATGAAGTCTAGATTGGTGTAATCCCGGTAATATCCATTGGTGATAAATAAGTCTTTTAAACCATCGTTATCAAAATCTGCAAATAGTGGAGCCCAACTCCAATCTGTATTAGAAATGCCAGAAAGCTGGCCTATTTCGCTGAAAGTGTTGTCACCATTATTTAATTGTAGCATGTTCCGCATATACTGATGATGAAATCCACTTCTAATATTTAAATCGAATTTCTCATAGTTGTCAGGCGACAGTAATAATTTTTGACGTTTATTATTTTTAGGAAGCATATCTAAAGTAAAGATATCTTGCCAGCCATCATTATTTATATCGGCAACATTGTTACCCATTGAGAAATGACTCGTATGCCCAATTTGTGAACCTAATAGGTCTGTAAAAGTTCCATTTTTATTATTTATGTATAAATAATCAGGAACAGTATAATCGTTCGAAATATAGAAATCTTGCCAACCATCATTATTTATGTCACTAATGGCGATACCTAGACCATACGTTAAAGCAGAACCGCTAACGCCGGATTTTTCTGTAACATCATAAAATTTATTCTCTATTTGCTCAAATAGACGTGTACCTTGTAATGGATTATCTTTTTTTAAAAATTCTTTTGTGCTTACTTCGTTTAGAACTGGTAATGATTTAGGATTATGGTTTAATAAAAGCATATCTAAGTCCCCATCTTTATCATAATCAAAGAAATAACCTTGATTGCTATAAGCTGCACTCGCTAACCCATATTCTTCAGCTTGTTCTTTAAAAATGGGAATATTGTTGACGTCGTTTCCTTGATTAATAAAAAGTTGATTTTTTCTTTTAACATCAGGGAGAGCTCCAGAATAGCATAAATATAAATCTAACTTTCCGTCCCCATTTACATCGGCAGAGGTAATACCAGTTTTCCATGGGCCAGGTCTACCATCAACTTTCGATGTTTTAGTTACATCTTTAAACTTTAAGTCACCTTCATTTAAATAGAATTTATTCTCCCCCATATTCGAAGAAAAATATAAATCTTGTAGACCATCATTATTAAAATCACCTGAAGCTACACCGCCTCCATTGTAAAGGTATTCATATACCAATACATTGGCATTTAACCCTTCTTTTAAAGTATTTTGAAAAGAAATATTTGTTTCTCCTTCAGCTAAAAGAGTAAAAAGCGATGCTTTTTTTTCAATTTTTAGCTTAGAAGTCATTTCGTTTTTTTTTGTATTATTTGTACAACTTTGAAGCAGTAGAAATAAAATAAAAAGTAAGGAAACTAGATTTTTCGCCATTTGCTTAAAAGTAAAAAATCTATCCCAATAAGGGATAGATTTTTTCATTAACTCAATTTAAAATTAACTCAACAAATAATTTATTTAATAACCAGGATTCTGAACTAATAATTCATTTCGGTTAATTTCATCTCTGCTTATTGGCATGAAGTACATTTTGTCATCCCAAGTTCTTGTCTCGTTATCATTATTATCTACAACGGTATAGGTGTAATCATATACTGTTGGGTCATGTTGATAAGGAGTTCTTGGTGTAGCGCCAGCTTTTAGCGTTGCAGTAACTTTCATCACTTTAATGCCACGACCTAATGTTTGATCAGCTATCATCCATCTTCTTGCGTCATGATATCTATGTTCTTCATATGCCAATTCAATTCTTCTTTCGTTTATATAGGCTTCTAATAAGTCTGCACCAGATGAGGTAATTGCGGGCATGCCTGCTCTAAAACGAAGTTTATTCAGCCAATTTCTAGCTTCACCTTCATCTCCAGTAGCTATAGAAGCTTCAACATAATTAAGAACTATTTCAGTATATCTGATAAATGGCCAAGGAACTACTTGTGCACTAGATTGGTTGTCTACCACAGCCGGATCAGCATCAATAAATTTTCGAACATAATAGCCTGTTCTACTTCCGTTCCAGTTTTCAATAGGAGAGTCACGCATATCGACACCATTTATTATTCCACCAGAACCATCGGCGTACGTACCGGTTTGAATCTCATCATAAGGGTCGATTGCAGCAACATCTGATGGTCTTGGTTTCCATCCAGAACCGTCATAAAGTATTGTAGCCGAAAGCCTAGGGTCTCTGTTTTCATAAGGTGCTGCAGCATGCTCAGGATTGCTCCAGTCAAATTCAGAACCATCCATCATTTGATAATCATCGACCAATTGCTGAATAGGAGTATTACCTGCCCAGTTATGATAACCGTTAGGGCCGTTGTTTATACCTTGGTGAATACCACCTAAAGGCCAATTACTTTCCACGGTAAATAACGGTGTATGTGTACGTTCAAACAGTAACTCTGCTCTTGCTGCCGGATCACCTATTGCGCTTCCTCCGCCCATAGCAATCGAAACATAAGTTTGTATAGCTTCTTCGGCAGTTGCGGGTGCACTTAAATCCAATTTATAACCCGTTGTTTCATC
This sequence comes from uncultured Maribacter sp., assembly GCF_963975365.1. Classification (GTDB taxonomy): domain Bacteria; phylum Bacteroidota; class Bacteroidia; order Flavobacteriales; family Flavobacteriaceae; genus Maribacter. The sequence goes on from NZ_CAXBGF010000004.1 coordinate 288,472, forward strand.
TAAAACAGCTTTAGCTGCTGCTTTAGCTGTATTCCAACGTGCAGCTCTGTCGCCAGATGTATACGCTACTAAATCAAGGTTAGAATAACTTCCTAAAACAGATGATTTGGCACTAGCTGTTGGGCCATCACGTAAGTCGCTTGCCGCATAAATCAATACTCTTGATTTAAGACCCATGGCACTTAACTTAGATGCTCTACCAGCGGTAATATCCTTTCCATCTAATAAAGAAATTGCTTGATCTAAATCAGCAACGATGAAATCGACATTTTCGGCAAATGTACCTCTTGCTGCTGAATAGTCTTCGTCCAAACCATATGGCCTGTCAATTAATGGTGCGCCTCCATAGTAACGCATTAATTGATGATAATAATAGGCTCTTAAAAAATGTGCTTCACCTAGTAAGCGATCTTTTAGGCTTTGATCATCGAACGTAGCGTTTGGTAATTCTTGTATGGCAATATTTGCCTTACGAACTGCCAAATACAATTCATTCCATTGAGGTATAATATTTACGTTACCCGTCCCTGATGGGGAAAGTGATCCTTCGGTAATTACATTGATACCTCGCCCAGAGTGTGTAAACATTGCTTCATCGGTTAGAGATGCCAATCCTTCTTCTTCAAACCCTCCATAGCCAAGGGATGAATACACATTAAATACAAATGCTTGTGACAATGCACCATCTGCCCATGTGGCATCTGCTGATATAGAATCTAAAGGTTGTGTCTCTAAAAAGTCTTCATTACACGATATGGGTATTAAGGCTACCGTTAATAGGCCTAAGAGTACTAATTTTCTTTTTTTCATGATTTTTTTTTTAAAATGTTAAACTAAAACCTGTGTTAATAATGGTCTGCTGTGGATAAAACTGCCCACTATTACTCGTTGATTCAGGATCATAAATGTCTTGTGCTGCCCAAGTCGCCAAATTGAGACCACTCATGTAAACCCTAAATGCAGATAATCCAAATTGGTCAATCATTCCTTTTGGGAAATTATATGCTATTTGAACGTTTTTAAGTCTAATATAATCCTTGCTATATAAATTATAAGTGTTGTTGCCGTAAGAACCACCACTATAATAGGTATCGCCCCTACTTGCTAATCTTGGGTGTACACTACTTGGGTTATCTGGACTCCATCTATTATCAAAGCTATATTTAAGGTAATTACCTATATCGCCTGATTCAGTCAGGATCGGTAGTTTTGCGCCTGTAGCACCTTGTAAAAGAACCGATAAATCAAAATTCTTATAAGAGGCGTTAAAGGTTGCGCCAAAGTTAAAGTTTGGTACAATACTATTATCCAATCGAACTTGGTCCAAATCATTAATGGCGCCATCACCATTAATGTCTTTAAATTTCATGTCTCCTGGTTCTAATTGTGGTTTAACAGCACTGTAATCTAATGTATTACTTGAAATGGCCGCCTCATCGATAAAAACTCCATCAGATTCATACACTAAGTAAGAACCAATAGGTTTGCCTTCTTGCAATTGATAATCTGGTGCGCCAGGAATTTCATCTAAAAAGACTACACTGTTCTGGGCATAACCACCATTTACACCAACATCCCATTTAAAGCTATCCGCATCACCACCATAATAATTTAAGGCAAATTCAAACCCTTCGTTATCTACTTTACCGGCATTAACAGGGGGTAATAAATCTGAAATACCTGAAGAACCTGGTGTGGAACCTGTTTTTTGAATCAAAATTTGATCTCGTCTGTTCAAGAAGTACTCCAAAGTAAAGCTCAATTTTCCATTGAGGGTAATACCGTCAAGACCTACATTGAGGTTGTTTGCCCGCTCCCATGTAAAACTTGGGTTTGCCAATAATGGCTCCGTAAGGGTAGTTTGTACGTTACCGTCAATGGGATAACTGCCAAAATCATAAATAGATAAATAAGCATATTCTTGTAATTCATTTTGAAAGAAGACCTGATCATTACCCATTTGACCGTATGAGGCACGTAGTTTAAGGTAATCGATAGATTCAACATTGAACCAATCTTCTTTGTTGATATTCCACCCAACCAAGAATCCTGGGAAAAATCCAAAACGATCATCACCTGGGAAAATATAAGAACCATCATACCTCCATATGAATTCGGCTAAATATTTTTCTTTAAAGTTGTATTGGGCACGGCCATAGTACCCTAAGCGAGTCCTATTATACCCAAAACCATCAGTAACCTGTCCATCTTCACCACCTACGCCTATTTGATCAACAGCAGCTGATAAGTAATTTCTTCTAAAGGCCGATAAAAACTCGCCTTGAAAATTTTCGCGGGTTACACCAGCTAGTAAATTAATTGTGTGATCATCACCTATTGTTTTATCGTAATTTAGTAAACCAGTTAGGTTGGTATTTAAAACGTTTAACGATGATTGCGTTAACCTTGGGTCAGTAAAGTTAGATCGAATTGCGCCACTTAAAACTGGATTTCCGGTTGCGATATAATTGGCACGATCCAATGAATAAAGTGTCCAAGGTGTTTGCCATAATTTTCTACGCTGTTGGCTTTGATCAACACCAGCCAGCAAGGTTAAGGTTAAGCCATCAACCCATGGGTTTTTAATATCTACAGAACCTGTAAATTGCAAATAATCGGTTGGTTGTTTATCATAACCAGTTTCATTAGTAGTAATAACTACAGGCTGTTGTCCATTTTCAATATCTGGTCCTGGTAATCCATTTGGCCAAACTGCAGGCTCATTTGGTCTACCTCTCATCAACATCCTGAAAATGGCGCCAGCACTTTCTGTTGGGAAGGTTCTATATTCCTTTCTATACGCCATACCTAATTTGGTAGAAATGTAGTCATTGACTTTGGCATCGGTATTGATTCTAAAATTATATTGTTGGTAGCGGTTGGCTGAATTTTTGTAAATAGCACCCTGATCTGAATACCCTAGTGATGCATAGTATTTGAGGTCTTCACTTCCGCCACTTACAGAAAGATTATGCCGTTGTTGTTCTGCCCAATCTTGAAACGTAGCACCGAACCAATCTGTATCTGGGTATAACCATGGATCAGCATTGGTTCTATGGTTATTTATTGTTTCAGGACTAAAAGCTGCGTTTACAGTTTCTGCCGGGCTACTTCCAGGAATAGTATAACTGCCAGTATTTTGAAATGCGCTATTTGCTGCACCCCATTGACCTGCAGGAATATTACTGTTATAAATGGCTAACTCGTTCATGATAGTCTGATACTCCACAGCACTCGCCATTTCAGGAACTCTTGTTGGTCTAGTAAGACCAAAATCAGCATTATATTTCACTTCCATTTTACCGACGTTTCCGGTTTTTGTTGTGACAATAATAGCACCGTTTGCTGCTCTAGCACCATAAATAGCAGCAGAAGCATCTTTTAAAACTGAAATATTAGCGATATCATTTGAATTAATACGGCCAATACCTCCATCTCTATCTGGAATACCATCAATAACAATCAATGGTTGATTGTTGCCTAATGTGTTGGTACCACGAATGCTAATAGTAGATTGGTCATTACCGGGTTCACCACTTGTTTGGATGATAACTACACCTGGTAATCTACCAGCAAGGGAGTTAGAGACGCTAATAGCAGGGGAGCTTTCAAGAACTGGCCCTTGAACTGCTGTTACCGCACCGGTAACAGTAGCTTTCTTTTGAGTACCATACCCAACCACAACTACTTCTTCTAGATTTGCAACATCTTCTTCTAGAGATACATTAATAGTACCCTGATTGTTAACTGGAACAACAACAGACTTAAAACCAATATAGCTAAAGCGCAAACTGGTATTACTGTCGTCTAGAGTAATTGTAAAATTTCCGTCAAAATCTGCTTGTACCCCTCTTGTAGGATTTTTTGCATCGATGACCGAAACACCAGGTAATGGCATGTTGTCCGCAGCTGAAGTTACGGTACCCGATACTTTTATTTCTTGTGCGTATATGCTCGTTAAGAGTAACCCGCCAAAAAAGAAAACCATCGTTAAGATTGCATGACTTCGTATCATGAAAAACTTAGGAAAATTAATTTGTTGATTCATAAAATAGGTTCTTATGTGTTGTTAGTTATGTTGTAATCATAGGTATTGTAATTCTATTTAGGGCATTATTTAAATGCGAAGACTATGATACACTATGCTACTAAATACAAATATATAATAAAATGTTAATTGTATAAATTAAACTTTAAAATATTTTGAATTTGTCAAAATTGTTATAAAAATATAATAATATGATATTTGTCCTTTTAAATTTGTAATGTTTTTTTTGATAAAATTGAATTTTTAAGGACAGAAGGATCTCAACTAAAAATTATCTCGGAAAGTTCTCTAATCCCAATTATGCCAGTAAAGCAGCAGCAATTTTTTCAAGATTATTACGGGTAAATATTTTTATGGTGGATGGATTTTTTCAGGACTAAAAATTTGCATAGTACTTCTCGATATCAAGACATTTTGATTGCCTTGATTAAATTGTAAATTCGACGGTTTATATTTGTATTCTATGCCTATTGTAAAAAGAATTTTAAGCTTAACCCAATACAATAATCTTACAAAGCACGAACAATTGGTGCAAGGGGTTATCGAGTCTATTGAAGATGGCACCTTGTCTATTGGGGATCAATTGCCTTCAATTAATAACATGGTTGAAGAAATTGGTTATGCTAGGAAAACCATTTTTAAGGCTTATGAAGAACTTAAGAACAGAGGTTTAATCGAGTCTAGACAACTTAAAGGCTATTTTGTTATAAGTCAAGAAACCAATATTACCAAAAGAATGGCCTTGCTTTTATTCGCTTTCCAAAGTTATCAGGAAGAATTTTACAAAACTTTTAGGAAAGAGATGAGTAAACGATTTCAAATCGATGTTTTTTTTCACCATAATAATTTAACCATATTTGAAACCATACTAACGAATATTAAAGGTAAGTACGGCATGTATGTAATTGCTCCTATCCAAAACCAAAAGGTTGTGCCATTACTGCAAAGTATTGAGCCTAAAAAATTGCTATTGGTAGATAGGTATTTAGACCTCGGGGAATCATTTTCTTATATTTCTCAAGAATTCGAAGAAGTTATTTATACATCGTTAGTGCAATTGCTTCCCGAAATTAAAAAATACAAAAACCTAATTTTATATTTTAATGAAGAAAGTGATTATTCTCCAATTTCGATTCGAATAGCATTCGAAAGATTTCTGAAAGATTATAATATTAATGGAACCGTAAAAAATAATTATTCATTAGGCACAGCCAGTAAAGGGACTCTTTATTTTATTTTAGGAGATACTATTTTGTGGCATATTTTAAGAGATTGTGTTCGGAAAAAATATAAAATCGGTGTGGATATTGGAATCCTTTCTCAGAATGATAATGTTGCCAAAGAGATTGTTTTTGGTGGAATAACAACGATTTCTACTGATTTTAAAGAGATGGCTAAAAGGGCTGCTAAACATATAAAAAATGAAGATACTACTCAAGTTATTATGCCCTCAAAGTTGATTAAGCGAAATTCTCTTTAAATTAATTTCTGTTTGTGGTTTAGTAGTTTTCTTTTTCTGAACCAAATGCCTTCAAGAATCGAATCTTCAATGATTAAAAGGCCTTATTGCAAAACATATTTATTCTATTTTTGACAAAAATTGCGAGAATGCATTCTATAAATGAATATCGAGAAGAGTTTATCAAGTATTTAAACACTAAAAAGTTTACTAAAGAACCTAGAAACCTGTATGAACCAATCACCTATATTTTAGGTTTAGGAGGTAAAAGACTTAGACCTGTATTGGTTCTACTTACAGCCGAAATTTTCAATACAAATTATAAAAGAGCATTAGATGCAGCTTTGGCAGTAGAAGTGTTTCATAATTTTTCATTGGTACACGATGATATTATGGATGACGCTCCGGTGCGTAGGGGAGAGATTACGGTACACGAAAAATGGGATATTAATACCGGTATTTTATCTGGAGACGCTATGTTGATTATGGCGTACCAACTATTTGAAAATTATGAACCTCAAATTTTTAGACAGTTGGCGCAACTTTTTAGCAAAACAGCTTTAGAGGTATGTGAAGGACAGCAATATGATGTTGATTTTGAGACCCGAGACGATGTTATGTTGCCAGAATATTTGAAAATGATTGAGTATAAAACTGCGGTTTTAGTTGCAGCTGCATTAAAAATGGGTGCTATCGTGGCTGGCGCATCTGAAAAATCTCAAGAACAAATGTATACTTTCGGGCTTAACTTAGGGATAGCTTTTCAATTACAAGATGACTATTTAGATGTTTTTGGAGATCCTAAAACTTTTGGGAAACAAGTTGGTGGTGATATTATTGAAAATAAAAAAACCTTTCTTTACTTAAAGGCTATGAGTTCGGGTTCAGAAATGATGACAAAAGAGCTTGAACATTTATACTCTATACAACCTAAAGAATCGGAAACTAAAGTAAATGCTGTTCGTTCTATTTTTGAAAGAACTAAAGCAGACGAGGCTACAAGGGTCGCAATTGCCGATTATACCACAAAGGCTTTTGAAGTGCTAAATGATATAGAATTGGAAAATGATAAAAAAGAGTTGTTGCAACAGTTTGGCGAAAATTTAATGAATAGAACGGTTTAAAGTAAACGTTTAAAAAAGGCTTTTATAAAAGGAATTTTAGGGCAAGCATTTATATAGACGATATCTTCCCATAAATTGGTTTTCTCATCTAAGAACTTGAAAACCATTTGGGGGCTAATTGATTTAAATAGCGATTCAAAAATCTTATAACCATTTGCATTATTGTGATGTAATACATCAAGAAATAGAAGGTCGTAAAACCAAAATTTATTTTTTAGTTTAAATTTTTTTAATGGCTTTCCATTCTTAATATAATTAATTAGCTGAGGCACCTTATTTGCTGTACTCATTAATGTATAGCCAGTGCTGGGTTTGGCCCAGCCACCTGCAGTGCCTATATGCCGTATCCTATCTGAATGATGCTCTCTAAAATCATAGGCAGTCATGGGTATGCTACCAGATTCTTTAGCTATAATTGTATAGTCTTTGCATTTATACCTGTCCCATATATAGTTTTTTATAGCTTCTTCATATTCTTGTTTTGGAAGTAATTTTTCTGAAAACAAGGTATACTCGATTAGTGCAGTATTATTTGAATATGGTAAGACATACATAAACCGGGTATTCCCTTTTTGAGGTATCGAGAAATCCATATATGTAACTTCAGAAGCATTGAATATTGGGTCTATCGTTTTTATCTCCCAACCTAAAAAATGCTGTTGTAAAACAGGATACTTCTTTTGCTGGGTAGTCAATTTATAATCAAAAAGGCTAGTGAATATAAATTCAGCAACGTAACTGTTGTTTAAGGTGCGAATAGTTACTTCGTTACGTGTTTCTTGTAGTTGAACTACTTCTTCTTGTTTAAAAGTAATATTAGCATAACCCTCAATTTTATTTAAATAGTGATTATAGAAATCAATACCCTTTATCATTTTATAGGAGTAGGGTGCTATTTCATTTCTTTTGCAAATTTTTGAACTTTCGAAGTGAAGTCCTCCCCATTCCTTATCAACAATATCATCGAACTTTCCTTTACCTTTTTCCCAAAAACACCAAGTACGATCATTTGTTTTTTTGGCGTCTTTATCAAGAATAAGAATCCTTTTATCTGCAAAAAAAGAATCATTCCCCATAGCATCTGCTAACAATAAGCCAGATGCGCCAGCACCAATAATTATGTAATCGTACTTGTTCATAAATATTTAAAGGTATTTGTTGGCAGACTTTCCTACAAATTCAAAAATACGAATAAGCAACTGTATTTTACCTTATTTTATGGTATATCGAAGCCCAAGAAAAGACCTAATTCCTTGATTGGGGCCATAAACATAAGTGGGGTCAAAGGTAAGCGCATAAGGATTATTTGAAGTGGCAACTGCATTCCCATTAGAATCAAAAGTAACTTCTTTGTCAAAAGGGTCATTTGCACGGGCGATTATGAACGGATTACCGTTATTCGGTGTCCAGTTCAATAAATTTTTCACACTAGCATAAATTTCAAAATTCTTCATTCCATTATACGTGAATTGAATATTTTGTATACTCCAAGTAGGTGAAAAATCTCTTCTTGGGTCACTGTTACCTAGGGTTGGTAGTCGCATTGGTCCATAAAGATTGCCAGTGTAATCTAAAGTTAAATTCCAAGGTCTGATCGTATAACTTAATCCCCAATTTGCCGAATAGCTTTCGGTTAAAATTTGTCGTTTGGTAATACCTTTTTCGGTATTGCTTACATCTTGTATTGTTCCACCAAACATTATTTTGAAGGTACTTGGAAAAGCTATGTCCAAATTGGCGCTTATCCCTTTTGAAACTGATTTTCCGTCTAAATTATCATAAATGATTTGATTAGGATCAGTGTCATAATCGGGTATGATTATATTTTGGAAATTGGTATAGAATAAGGAGGCATCTAGTGTTGCGAAAGTACCATTATCCCCATATATTTTTTTTAGATAATTAAGATTTACGTTGAATGAACGTTCTGGTTTCAATTTTTCTGTAATGATGACTTCGCGTGAACCGGTAAGGGCGGCATGCTCTTCTGTAAATAGATTTACAACTCTAAAACCTGTGCCTGCATTTAATCGTAATATATCCGTATCTGTAAATTTAAATCTGTAGGCACCTCTTGGTGTAAAAATAGAACCATGTCTATCATCATAATCATAACGAGCACCCAATAGTAAAGAGTTCTTTTTATTAAAGGCAATCTCATCTTGAAGAAAAATACTAGGTATAATTACTTCATCCGGTTTATTGCCATTTAAATCTGAAGTTGCCGGCGTGCTGTCGTCATAGTAATTATATCGCAAGGCAGAGCCAGCCAATATACTATGCCTGCCCAAGGATTTGTCCCAAGTAAGTTGGGTGAAACCAATTCGCTGGTCCGCTAAGTAAGAAACATCGCCATAAACAGAGTTCTGGCTATGATTATTGAAGGAAAAGGAAAACATTAATTGTTCCTCAAAAGGGAGTTGGTATTTGCCTAACACTTCCCATCTTCGTGTGTAAATACTTTCTCCATAAATTTCATCTCCACCTCTATATTCGGGAGTCCATTGTAATTCTCCTCCCCATCTATCTTCATAAAAGTAGCGACCGGCCAATGAGAGAATACGTGATTTTTTTCTGGTGAAGTTCCATTTTTGAAATATTGATATTCGGTCTTGTAAGGTAAGGTCCGTAAAATTATCTCCGTTATTATCAATCGGATTATCATATTTAAAATAATTTATACCCAACAAGAGACTGGCTTTTTTGCCTACATTTACTTTGGCACCCACATCAAGATTGTATTCTCCCCAACCTGTTATGAAGCTATCTCCAGAGAAAATGGGTGCAGTAAGATTATTTTTGGTAATGATGTTTATTAACCCACCCACAGCTTCGCTACCATAAAGAGTAGAAGCAGGGCCTTTTACAATTTCAATTTGTTCTATGAGTGCGTTTGGTATTCCATATAAACCGTAAACTGTTCCGAGTCCGCTAACAATTGGCATGCCATCTATTAATACAAGAGTATAAGGCCCTTCAAGGCCGTTTATATGAATATCTCCTGTGTTGCACACATTGCAGTTAATCTGTGGCCGTACGCCATTTACGTTCTGTAAAGCTTCAAAAATATTAGCCGTTGGGTTTTTCTTAAAAAAAGTTGGCTTGTAAACTTCTACTGGGACAGGACTTTCAAGCCTACTGACGGGTTTCAAAGTACCCGTGACTACCATTTCGTCTAATGATTCTATCGAAGGTTTTAGAACAATATCCAATATCTGTTCCTCGCCTTTTTTTATGATGATTGACTTGCTAAAGGTTATATAACCAATTGTAGATGCTATGAGCGTATATTTTCCAGGGGGAATATTTTTTAATTCATACCATCCATTCTCATTAGATGAAGTGCCTATTTCGGTGTTATTCAAATAAATATTAACGAATGGGGCGGGTAAATTTTCAGATGTTGTATTGCCAGATAGGGTCACTTCTTGCCCATATAAACAAGTAAAGCTAAAAATACAAATACATAAAATAATTATTTTTATCATCTAAAAATAAATTTAGACAAAACTAAAAAATTGTTTTTACGTATAAAAATGTATTTTTGTTATTATATTATTTTGAAATGACCTTATCAGAAGAAGATTATATAAAAGCGATTTATCATTTAAGTCAAATAGATAGTAAAACAGTGGCTACCAATGCCATCGCTGAACAAATGAAGACAAAGCCATCTTCGGTGACCGATATGGTTAAAAAACTATCTGAGAAGTCATTGGTAAAATATAAAAAATACCAAGGTGTGTCGCTTTCTGAGAAAGGCAGGCTTGTGGCACTTTCCGTTATACGTAAGCATCGGTTATGGGAGGTTTTTTTGGTGGATAAACTGAATTTTTCTTGGGATGAGGTTCATGAGGTCGCTGAGCAATTAGAACATATAAAGAGTGATGCTTTAATTGATAAGTTAGATGCTTATTTAGGATTTCCGAAAGTAGACCCACATGGAGACCCTATACCAAATAAAGAAGGATATTTTACTAAATCGGTAAAAAAATTGATTAGTGAATTGCCAGTTTTAAGTGAGGGAGTATGCGTTGGTGTAAATGATTCTTCTGTTGCTTTTTTGAAGTTTTTAGATAAGAATAATATTGCTTTAGGAGATACATTTAAAATCTTGGATAGAGAAGAATTCGATGGTTCCGTGACCATTTCAACAAGAGTCGGTTCTATTCGTATTTCAGAACAGATAGCATCAAATTTATTTTTAGAGATTGTAGCTGATGAGGAGTAAGAATTTTAACCAATAAGATTTTCGATTTATGGAACAAATAATCAAATATTTTGAATCTATAGACCCAGTATTAGCTGCATTTTATGCTACTTTATTTACTTGGGGACTAACTGCATCTGGCGCTGCATTAGTGTTTTTGTTTAAAACCCTAAATCGTGCGGTTTTGGATGGTATGCTTGGTTTTACTGGTGGTGTCATGGTAGCTGCCAGTTTTTGGAGTCTTTTGGCGCCTGGAATAGAAATGAGTCCTGGGGAGGGGTTTGAAAAAGTAATTCCGGCAGCTGTAGGATTTTTATTTGGTGCTGCATTCATTTTCGGATTGGATAAAATATTACCTCACCTTCATATTAACTTTAAAGAGAGTGATGCAGAAGGTGTAAAGACTCCTTGGCATAGAACAACCTTGCTAACTTTGGCAATAACCCTTCATAATATACCTGAAGGATTGGCCGTTGGTGTGCTTTTTGGTGGGGTAGCAGCTGGTTTTGATGGTGCTTCAATTGGTGGTGCGGTTGCACTTGCTCTTGGTATCGGTTTACAAAACTTTCCAGAAGGTTTTGCCGTTGCCATGCCCTTAAGAAGACATGGACTTAGCAGAACTAAAAGCTTTATGTTTGGTCAAGCATCTGCATTGGTAGAGCCTGTAGCTGCCGTTTTAGGAGCCTGGGCCGTAATGACCTTTCAGCCTATTTTACCTTATGCACTTTCATTTGCTGCAGGTGCCATGATTTTTGTAGTAGTAGAAGAGGTAATACCAGAAACACAGCAAGACAAATATACAGATATTGCTACTATGGGTTTTATTGGTGGTTTTATAATTATGATGACTTTAGATGTTGGTTTAAGTTAGAATGTGTACAATACCATTATTCGAAATAAACTGTTATTAGTGTTTTTCATAATATCGGTAATTTAATAGCACTTTTACCGTTTAAGCAATTAGAGATTATAACAATATACTTTTAAGAATATATGCGCTTGACTAAGAATCATTGGGTTTGGACAGTTCTATTAGTTGTAACTTTAATCCTCTGTGGTACAATATTAATAATGCACTTTAAAAACTGGATTAGTAATGATAGTCAAAGTCTAAAGTTGAGGTCAGGATTTTATGCCGTAGAGATTCCCTACAGCCAACTAGATAGCATTGTAATGGTTGAAAGAATTCCTCCGATGGAGCGTTTAAATGGTTTTTCGGCCCTCGAAAAGGAGAAAGGAATTTTTAGGGAGTTTAAAGATTCGCTAACCGATAGGAAAGTTCATGTATTTGTCGATAACATAGGTCAACAGAAAGTAAAATTGGTATATAAAGATTCTGCATATTTATATTTTAACTTGAAGGATTCGGTAGAAACTATTCATCTTTTAGATGAGTTAACCGCCAAAATGAATTCACTACGTACTCCTAATTAGTTTAAATAAAGAATATGGCATCAAAATTGGAATTACTTTTAAAATTGAATTTTTGAAGTATGATACATAAGAATTTCTTTTTACTCTCCTTTTTCTTAGGTATTTCAAATTTGATTAGCGCACAGCATAGTCTAAGTTTGAATATTGATGGCGTAACATCAGAAGAAGGAAATATTTGTTTCGCTATTTACACCAATGAAAGTTCTTTTTTGAAGTTTGATGAAGTATTCAAATCTGGTTCTTGTAAAGCCGTAAAAGGGAACAACGCTTTTCAGATTACCGATTTGCCAGATGGTGATTATGCTATTGCAATTTTCCACGATGCAAATGGTAATCAAAACTTAGATACCAATATACTCGGCATTCCTAAAGAACAACTTGCCTTTTCGAAAAGTAAAATGAAAATGTTTGGTCCGCCAAAATTTGAAGAGTGTGTATTTACTTTGAAATCGAATATGGAAATGAAAATCAGCCTTCAGTAATACCTACTTAGTAGCTTACTATTTTTATTACCCCGTTCGACCCTTGAGAACCATAGCTTGCAGCATCTGCACCAGTTAAAATGGTGATTTTTTTCACATTGTAACTTTCAATAATCTCGTTAACCGAATTAAAAGAATTACCTATTACTTGGTTATTGAGAACGTATAGCGGTTCTTGATTTCCTGCTGATGCAAATGAATTAGCTGTTTTATTTATGACAGGTACATTATTATGAAGTACAACACCACGCATTTGAGTTATGCGCTGTAATAATGATACGTTTGCTCTATTTCTATCTTTTAATTCATCATTCAATGATGTGGAATTTGAACTGGCATTTAACTTTTTTGATGTATTACAACTACCTAAAATTATCATTGCTGCAATTAGTAAAACGGGTATTGTCTTTTTCATATTTGTAGGAAATTGTATATGTCAATATAGGAATTTAAAAGACAATGACATTATCTTTGAACTAAAAACAGAATGATTTTAATGGCACAGTTAGTTGGGGCATTGTTAGGGTTGTTGGCAGTAATATTTGGTGCTTTCGGAGCCCATATGCTAAAAAAAATATTTACTGTAGATCAGTTAAATAGTTTTGAAACAGGGGTGAAATATCAAATGTATCACGCAATAGTGATTTTGATGTTAAGCTTTAATCTCAACCTAGAAAGCTCTTTGGAGAAGAATATGGTTTTCTGTTTTATAGCGGGAACTTTTCTTTTTTCCTTTAGTATTTATGGACTTTGTATTAGTGCAGCTAAAGGAAAAAAACTCAAAATTCTTGGTCCGATTACTCCACTTGGTGGACTCTTTCTCGTAATAGGTTGGGGATTATTACTTTATCACTTCATGAAAAATTTAATCTAAGATTATTCAGAAGATGTAGAGGTAAATTCTTTTATAGCTGTATTTGGTTCCATAATAGCATATCCTTTCCAGAATTCTGGGTCATATTTTGGCATATACGTTGGTGATATGGCGTTGTTTTCAATAAAAGCATCAAAAGTAGCCTGACTAATATTTTCAGACTCAAATACAATCATTTCATTTTTTTCAACATTAATGAAAACAAAATCCATATCGCCAGATAGCTCGTTTTGTTTATTTCTGCCTTTAACAATTTTGTTTTTCTCAATAATTTTTAGGGGTCTCCTTATACCAAATCGCACACCTATTTCAGATTCATAATATCGTAAACCATAATATCCGTTTGCGCCTTTAGTATAAATTATTTTACCTTTAGATAGGTACTTGTTGGCTGAAATTCCCAATAAATTGAATTTTTTAACAGGCTTTACATTTGTGTAATCAACCTGTAATAAAGCGAAATCATCAGCATTTATATACATTGTTCCTTCAAAATCTGCGGAACCAATCGGGTTAAATGAGATAACATACACTGGGTCGTTGCCTAAAAAGGTAAATTCTTTTAGTGAAAAATCATACTTTCTTGATTTAGTTATAAAATTAAGATCAGAATCTTCTTGAGTAGGCAGCCCATGGAATAGTTCTCCTAAATTATTTCTTTTCCAATTAGCATAATTTTTTTGTTGCTCTTCTTTGTCTTTCTTCTTTTTTTCTAGTTCTTCATTAACAACGACAATGTTTGTAGAATCTATTTCTTCTTCTAAAAGTTCGCTTATTTCTTCAGCATCTATTTTAGTTCCAAAAAGTCCTGATTTAATCTTAAAATAAGACCCAGGTTTTACATTGTCCTTTAAAATTTCATTGAACCTTTCTTCTAATTTTTCGGCATCGAGTTGTTTACTTTTATCGAAAAGTTTAGATGCCTTTAATAAATCTAGTTTTTGTAACTCTGTTGTGTAATTTCCATATAGATCACCCACGATTTCGGAATAAAAACTGTTGTTTTTTGGTACAGTCGCTATAATACTATCTAAGAAAAGTTGATTTAGAACATCAATAGAAGATTTTTTGACTTTAAAATCACTTTTTGTCCATCGGTCAAAATTAGACACTCTATGAAAAAGTCTTTTTTTAGTGAGATCGTTACGGTAATTCTTTTCTAAATTATCCTCCACCAATTCCATTATTTCCTTCGCTGTATAATTTTTGTTTGAGACAATGACTTCACGTAATTCGATTGCTTTAGGTGTTAGTAATATTCTATTGGCAGTAAATTCAGATATTGGCTTTGAAAGAGTTTCATAGCCCATTGAAGAAATAATTAAGGAATCAGATTCTGTTATGGTCTCATTTAATATGAAATTAAAATTTCCATCTTCATTGGTGATGACTCCTTTTTCTTTAAATTGAACAGTAGCATAGGGTATGGGTTGTTGACTAATACTGTCAATTACATATGCACTTAAACTCTGTGCATCCACAATAAATATGTTGGCGATTAAAATGGTAGAAAAAGCAATGAGTAGTTTGTTTATATTCATAGTTTATGATTATAGCGATGCAATCTAAACGAACCAAAGCAAGAAACGTTACAGTTTTAGAAACCGTTAGGGGATTTTTAAAATTTATTTAACTAAATCTTAAAATTTGTTGAGTGCATAATGGAGGATAAATGTAATTTAATGGCAGCCACAATCGTTTTGGCCACATGCTTTTTTGCTAGCCTTTTTGCCTGACCGAATTGATTTTGGAAGAAAAAATCTGGAAATTATATAACCTATTGAGATTGCAAGTGTTATGTAAACTAATATGTGTTGTAAAGTTTCCATCTTATTTTAATAATTGATAAGCAATTAAAGCAATAATATACGCAAAAAGACTCATAAAAACTAGTTGCCCTGCTGGCCATTTCCATGAATTCGTTTCCCTTTTCACCACAGCTAAGGTACTCATGCATTGCATGGCAAAGGCATAGAATAAAAGGAGAGAAATACCAGAAGCCAAATTAAATAACGGTTTTTTAGTTATTGGGTTAACTTCTGCAGCCATTCTGTTTTTTATCGTTTCTTCTTCATCATTGCCTACACTGTAAATTGTTGCAAGGGTGCCTACAAAGACTTCTCTTGCCGCGAAGGAAGTAAGTACTGCAATGCCTATTTTCCAATCATAGCCCAAAGGTCTAACGACGGGTTCTATTGCTTTTCCCATATAGCCCATGTACGAATGTTCTAATTTATAGCTTGCAATCTCTTGGCTTAAGGCGCGCTCTTCAAGTTCTTTCTGTTGTAGTGCTGCAGAATCTGTATCTATTTCTAAACTACCATTTAAATTGTCTTGGTTGTTGTAAAAGTAAACTTCACTATTAGAGCTAAACCCTTGTTCTTTTACTCTGTTCTTTACAATAGTTTCTGCATTTTTAAATTCATAAGAAAACCCGTTAGAACCTAAAAACCAAAGAATGATTGAGATAGCAAGAATAATTTTTCCAGCTCCAAAAACAAAGCTTTTGGTTTTCTCAAGAACGGTGTACCCAACATTTTTTAATAAGGGTAATTTGTAATTGGGCATTTCAACTACAAAAAATGATTTACTTTTAATTTTTAATATTTTATTTAAAATCAGTGCAGATAGTATGGCTGCACCAAAACCCATAAGATACAATAACATTAAGGTTAATGCTTTATAGCTTAAGCCGAGAAAACTACCTTCCGGTATTACCAAAGCGATAATTATTAAGTAAACAGGTAACCGTGCCGAACAAGTGGTAAACGGAGTTACCAAAATGGTAATAAGTCTTTCTTTCCAATTTTCGATAGTTCTAGTGGCCATTACAGCAGGTATTGCACAGGCAGTTCCAGAAATTAGTGGAACAACGCTTTTACCACTTAAACCGAATGGGCGCATAATTCTATCCATAAGAAAGACCACCCTGCTCATATATCCTGTTTCTTCAAGTAACGCTATAAAAAGAAATAAGAATGCTATCTGTGGAATGAAAATTACAATACCACCAATACCTGCTAAAATGCCTTCTGCAACAAGGTTGGTAAATACTCCTGATGGTAGTGTATTTTTTACCCATTCTGTAGCAGAGGCAAAGAAACCATCTATCAAATCCATTGGGTATTCACTCCATCCATATATGGCTTGAAATATGGTTAATAGGATTAGAAAAAATATGACGTAGCCAAAAATTTTGTGTGTCAATACCTTATCTAAAGTTGCTCTAAACCCTTTGGCGGCGTTTATATCAACCTTGTAAGTATCTTTTAATATTCCGTTTATAAACTGATATCTTAAAATAGTCTCTTTTTGTTGAAGGCGTTTAAGTTCAGATTTCGATTTGGTCGCAAAAGTAGAAGAGTCTTTAAACAACTTCTTCTCTAAAGGCATGAAGTTTACATCTTGTGTAATAACTAACCAAAGTTTGTAGACATCCTCTTTAGGAAATGTCTCTCGAAGCTTTTCAAAATATACCGGGGCAATTACCGAAGTATCTACATTTTGTGTCTTTGAAAGATTTTTGTAATCTGAAATTAACTCTTTAAGCCTGTCAATACCTGTTTCTTTACGGGTGCTTACCAAAGCAATTTTGCAGTTCAATTTCTTTTCTAATAAATCTATATCTATCGTAATGCCTTTTCGAGACATGCGATCGGCCATATTAATAACTAAAATGGCAGGTATTTTTAAATCTTTTATTTGAGTAAAAAGTAGAAGGTTTCTCTTTAAATTCTCTACATCAGAAACGACAATGGCAACATCTGGGTGGTCTTTATCATTTTTATTTAAGAGAAGTTCTACGGCTACACTTTCATCTAATGAAGTGGTATTTAAACTATAGGTACCAGGTAAATCTAAAATATGTGCTTTTACGCCTCTTGGTAATTTGCAAATACCTTCTTTTTTCTCAACCGTAATGCCAGGATAATTGCCAACTTTTTGGTTGAGACCGGTTAATTGATTAAAAACTGATGTTTTACCTGTGTTAGGATTCCCTATAAGGGCTACATTGATTTGTTTGCTCATACGATTGCATTATCTTCAATGATTTCAAGAGCTATATGAAGTGCCATTTCTCTTCTAATGGCAATATGAGAACCATTAACATTAATGTAAATAGGGTCATTTAATGGTGCTACTTGTACCAGTTCTACTACATTACCAGGTAAACAACCTAGTTCAAGTAATTTTATAGGCAAAAAATCTTCAGTGAATTCTTTAATAATTCCTTTTTGGCCTCTTCTTAAATCTGCAACAGTAGTTTTCAATCTTTATTTAGATTCATTATAAGTAAGACAAAAGTAAAGGAAATATTTTAATTAAGGATTATATCCTCTTAAAATAAGCGGACTTTCTACCCCTTATGCTTACTTGTATTGGATTTATTCTTGATAGGAAGCTTTAAGAATTTCAAGGTCGGTTAAAAGTTGTTTTATATCTTCTTTATTGGTACCATCGTAAAAACCACGTATTCGCTTTTGTTTATCGACAAGGATGAAATTTTCGGTGTGTATCATATCGAAAGGTCCGCCATCACCATCGGTCTTAACAGCCAAATAGGATTTACGTGCAAGGTCATAAATTTGTTTTTTATCACCAGTAACTAAATTCCATTTAGTATCATCAACGCCTTTTTCAATAGCATATTTTTTTAACTGAGCAACCGAATCTATTTCTGGGGTTACCGAATGAGATAATAATAAAACGTCGTAATCACCACTAATTTCTTGTTGAATATCGGCCATGTTTTTGGTCATAATTGGGCAGATTGTAGGGCAGGTGGTGAAAAAAAAATCGGCGATATATATTTTATCCTTGTAATCTTCTTGAGTAATAATTTTTCCGTTTTGGTTCGTCAACGAAAAATCTGCTATGGTATGGTATTTTCTAATATGCTGTATTTCTTCTGGTACCAATTCTGAATTTACCATAGCTGGAGAATAAATGGGGAGTATTTTTTTTGGAACCAAGGCATTGTAAAAGAGGTACACGATAAC
Source organism: uncultured Maribacter sp. (assembly GCF_963975365.1). Classification (GTDB taxonomy): domain Bacteria; phylum Bacteroidota; class Bacteroidia; order Flavobacteriales; family Flavobacteriaceae; genus Maribacter. The sequence continues at coordinate 307,103 of NZ_CAXBGF010000004.1, forward strand.
TCCTGAAATTAACAGGAGTACCAAACCAAAAAACTTGAATTTAGCGAAGAAAGACCGCATATTTATTTTTTGTAAAGGTACGTTAGGGCGCATTAGCTTTCAAGTGAATTTATGTCTTTAGCTGATAAATTATTCTTAAAATACCTCGACCTTAACGTGTTTCTTTTTTTAAGCGGTTGTAAAAATGTACTTTTGTCCGATTTTAATTTTCAGGAAAAAAAAATGAGCCCCATAATTATAAAGACAATACAATTTTTTTTAAGCCTTTCTATACTAATAGTTTTGCACGAGTTAGGTCATTTTATACCCGCAAAATACTTTAAGACAAGAGTAGAAAAATTCTATTTGTTCTTTGATGTAAAATTTGCGCTTTTCAAGAAAAAAATAGGAGAGACAGAATACGGAATAGGTTGGTTGCCACTAGGCGGATATGTAAAAATATCTGGAATGATAGATGAAAGCATGGATAAAGAGGCCATGGCCGAAGAACCGAAAGAGTGGGAGTTTCGAAGCAAACCAGCTTGGCAACGTTTAATTATTATGTTAGGAGGCGTTACTGTTAATTTCGTACTTGCTGTTGTTATTTTTATCGGTTTAGCATTTACTTACGGAGAGCAATATATTTCAAATGAGGGTTTAAAAGATGGTGTCTGGGTAACAGATACAATATTGGGAGATGCTTTAGGTATAAAAACAGGAGACCGATTTGTTGCTATTGATGGTAAAGAAGTAGAGAACTTACAGACTATACCTTACGAATTGGTGTACGGCGAAAAATTCACTATTGAAAGAGATGGTAATAAAATTGAAAAGGAAATTCCTGTAGATTTTATCGAAACCATATCCGCTAATAAAGAAAATGCCAGGTTCATAAGTCAAAGAAGTCCTTTCATTATAAATAATGTTCCAAAGAATTCCCCAAATACAACAACGGGCTTTGAAAAGGGAGATGCATTGATTGAGGTTGAAGGTAATGCTGTTGAATATTTAGATCAAGTGTCCCCTTACTTGGAAGAAAATAAGGGAAAAACTGTAAATCTTGTTGTAAAACGAAACGGAACAGATGTGCCGTTACAAGCAAAAATATCAGATGAAGGAAAATTAGGTGTGGCTCTTGGTTTTGATACTATTGAGGAGTATGAGGAGAAAGGTTATTTTAAAGTTGAAACCTTAAACTATACTTTCCTAGAATCAATCCCTGCGGGTTGGAACAAAGGTGTTAAGACACTTACCGATTACATTAAAGGGATGAAAAAGATTTTCAATCCTGATACTGGTGCCTATAAAGAAGTTGGAGGGTTCGCCGCTATTGGTGGCATGTTTCCAGATACATGGAACTGGCCAGCTTTTTGGGCAACAACGGCTTTTATATCTATTATATTAGCTTTTATGAATATTCTACCGATACCTGCTTTAGATGGTGGTCACGTTATGTTCTTACTTTATGAAATGGTGACTGGTAGAAAGCCAAGCGATAAGTTTTTAGAGTATGCTCAAATCACCGGATTCTTTATTTTAATAGCTCTTTTACTGTTCGCAAATGGTAACGATTTATATAAATGGTTATTTAAATAAAAAAAACAGCATTTATTTATTTGGCGAGTTTCAAAAAACTACTATATTTGCACCCGCTTTAGGAAACTAAAACGGGTTATTTTCCTCCTTAGCTCAGTTGGTTAGAGCATCTGACTGTTAATCAGAGGGTCCTTGGTTCGAGCCCAAGAGGGG
>NZ_CAXBGF010000005.1:0-211061 GCF_963975365.1 uncultured Maribacter sp.
TTATCAAGAAAGGTGGAGGGATTAGACCCTTTGAAACCTTAGCAACCCTTTGTTCTATACAAAGAAGGTGCTACATTCTACCCTTAGGGGAAGGATAACAGTAATCGATTTTTTTCGATATTACTTTCTTATAACTTTTTTGATTTTACCTACCCGCAACGTCGGCTGGTTAGGGTTTGGCTTTTTTAATCAATTTAAACCGTATTAAAAAAACAAAATCATGAGTGATCACAAATTAGCAACAAACGCATTACACGCAGGGCACGACACAACTACTAATGGTGGTACTAGAGCTGTGCCAATTTACCAAACATCATCCTATGTATTTAAGGATACGGATCATGCCGCCAATCTTTTTTCATTGAAAGAACTTGGTTTTATTTATACACGTTTAAACAACCCTACAAATCAAATTCTACAAGATAGATTGGCAGCTGTAGAAGGTGGTATAGGTGCAGTGGTATTCGCTTCAGGTACGGCAGCAATCTCAACAGGATTATTAACCTTATTGAAAGCAGGTGACCACATTGTGGCATCGAGTAGTTTATATGGGGGTACGTTCAATTTACTGAATGTAACCCTACCTAGATTTGGTATCACAACTACGTTTGTAGATGCTTCTGATGCTAAAAACTTTAAAGAAGCAGTACAAGTTAATACAAGGGCGTTTTTTGTAGAATCTTTAGGGAATCCAAAATTAGATGTATTGGATTTGAAAGCAATTTCAAAAGAATCGAAAGCAGCAGGTGTACCATTTATAGTAGATAACACGGTAGCTACACCAGCACTGTTGAATCCGATTGAGCACGGTGCCAATTTAGTGATTCATTCTCTTACAAAATATATAGGCGGACAAGGAACTTCATTAGGTGGTGCCATTATCGATGCCGGTACATTCGATTGGACCAACGGAAAATTCCCGGAATTTACGGAGCCGTCTGCCGGATACCACGGGTTAGTATATAGCGAAGCATTAGGTGCGGCGGCCTTTACCTTTAAATTGATTTTAGAAGGGTTACGTGATTTCGGTGGTGCATTAAGTCCGTTTAACGCTTTTCAAATCATACAAGGTTTAGAGACTCTGCCAGTTCGTATTAAACAACACAGTACAAATGCATTAGAATTGGCTACTTGGTTAGAGAGTAGAGAAGAAGTGGCATGGGTAAATTATCCGGGGCTTAAAAGTAATGCGTATTATGCTTTAGCTAAAGAATACTTGCCAAAAGGACAAAGCGGATTGGTTACTTTTGGGGTAAAGGGAGGCTTTGAAGCAGCGAAGAAAGTAACCGATGCAACCAAGATATTTTCATTGTTAGCAAATATTGGAGATACCAAGTCATTGATTATTCATCCGGCAAGTACAACGCACCAACAGTTGACTGCAGAACAACAAGAAAGCGCCGGAGTAGGTCAAGATTTAATTCGATTGTCTGTTGGTTTAGAGGATATCGAAGATTTAAAAGCCGATTTAGAGCAGGCATTTGCAAGTCTTTAATAAAAACATAATTAGATATTAATCGGTCTTTTCAGCTCAACTAATTGACTGATTATTTAAAAAGAAATATTACACTGGTGGCGGTGGCTGAGCGAAGTCGAAGCTAAAGCTACTGCCACAAATTGATTTCGAAATAGATGCTACATCAATTACAGATTAAAAAATATAAGACCCTAAGTGGTGCTACTCAGGATATACAATTGTCCTATCAACTTTTCGGGAAGGAATTACATTCGGCACCCATTATTTTGGTAAATCATGCCTTGACAGGGAATTCAAATGTAACCGGAAAAGACGGTTGGTGGTCTGCACTTATTGGAGAAGGGAAATGTATTGACACCCAGAAATACACCATTTTAGCGTTCAATATTCCGGGGAATGGCCACGATAAGTTCGTGATTGAAAATTATAAGGATTTTGTAGCAGGAGATGTCGCCCGATTATTTTTATTAGGTCTTGAACAATTGAAGGTAAACCGTTTGTTTGCCATTATTGGCGGTTCGTTAGGTGGTGGTATTGCTTGGGAAATGGCAGCAATTAAGCCAAACTTAACTGAGCATTTAATACCTGTAGCATCAGACTGGAAATCTACAGATTGGTTAATCGCCAACTGTCAGATACAAGAGCAGTTTTTGGTAAATTCAAAACAACCCGTTCATGATGCTCGTATGCATGCGATGTTATGTTATAGAACTCCGGCATCCTTTAAAGAGCGTTTCAAAAGAAGCACCAATGAGGAGCTGAAGGTTTTTAATGTAGAGAGTTGGTTGATGCATCATGGCGATAAGCTTCAAGAGCGTTTTCAACTATCGGCCTATAAGCTGATGAACCAGTTGTTAAAGACAATAGATGTAACAAGAAGTGGTGAACAAAATTTTATCAATCTTCAGAATAGTAATACCAATATTCATATTATAGGTGTGGATTCAGATATGTTCTTTACCGCTCAAGAAAATAAGGATACCTTCAAGCAATTGGCACAGGCGAAAAGCAATGTTACGTATGGCGAGGTACAATCCTTACACGGGCATGATGCTTTTTTAATTGAATTCGACCAGATGGAAAAATTGCTAACGGGTATTTTCAATACCAATGGCAACATCAAGAAAATTAAGATTTTGAAGTTTGGTGGTAAATCATTGAGCAATGGCGAGGGACTTGAGCGCGTGTTAGATATTGTTCAGAATAAGGTGAATAATGAGGAGAATATTGCTATAGTACTATCGGCAAGGGAAAAAGCTACGGATCAGTTAGAGAGTATTCTAGAGAAAGCCGCTAAAGGAAAGGATTACAAAACCGAATTTGAAGCGCTTGAGAAATACCAAAAACATACCTACTCTAATATCAGCTTATCGGCAGAGTTTAAAGGTTTGGCGAAGTTGTATGAAGGTGTTTCGTTGTTGGGCGATTATAGTGCCAAAATTAAGGATGAGGTTTTGGCTTATGGGGAACTTATTTCTGCGAAATTGGTGACCAAATTATTGATAGGTAAAGGTATAAAAGCCAAAATGGTAGATACCCGAGATATTATCAAAACTGATAATACCTTCGGCGATGCTAAAGTTTTAGAGGCTGAATCGAAAGAAAAGGTCTTATTGAAATTTGCCGACATTCCAAAAGATACTGTAGCAGTGGTTACAGGTTTTATCTCTTCAACATTGGATGGTGAGACGACCACATTGGGTAGGAACGGAAGTAATTATTCTGCGGCGTTATTGGCAAATTTTTTAGATGCCGAAGAATTACAGAACTATACCCATGTAGATGGAATTTATACGGCAAATCCTGATTATGTGCCAGAAGCGAAAAGGCTTGCTAACCTTTCTTATGCAGAAGCAAATGAGCTTGCAAATTTTGGAGCCACAATTTTACACGCTAAAACCATTATTCCACTTATAGAAAAGAACATTCCGTTGCGTATTTTGAATACGTATAATGATGATAATGAAGGGACTTTGATCAGTGCCAAGTCAAGTAAGGAAGGTATAAAATCACTTTCGGTTATTGAAGATGTGGCGATGATTAATATTGAAGGTCGTGGATTATTAGGTAAGGTAGGAGTCGATGCAAGAATATTTAAGGCTTTGGAGTCTAGCAATATTAGTGTAAGTATTATTTCTCAAGGTTCTTCGGAAAGAGGAATAGGATTGGTGGTAAAAAAGGATAAAGCCAAAAGAGCCAAATTGGCTTTAGAAAATGAGTTTAGTAACGATTTTGAGTCGCAAGATGTCAATATGATTACGGTGATGGATGATGTTTCTATCATATCAATTGTAGGGCAAGATTTAAGTACATTCCATAATCCGTTTAATGCACTGATAAAAAATCAAATTGTTCCCTTATTGTTCAATAATACAGTGTCAGGTAAGAATGTAAGTTTGGTCGTTAAGAAATCTGATTTATATAAGGCTGTAAATGTTATGCACGGTCAGGTTTTCGGTATCAGTAAGAAAATCAATGTGGTCATTTTTGGTCATGGTAATGTAGGTGGTACATTGATAGATCAAATATTAAAATCGGCCAAATCAATTAAGGAACGTAAGAAGTTAGATCTTCGTGTTTTTGGTATCGCCAATTCGAAAAAGATTTTGTTGAATGAAAAGGGGGTTGCTAAAAATTGGAAGACTATTCTAAAACAAAAGGGGGAATCGTATAAAATTCAAGATGTTTTCGATTTTGCAAAGCGTCATCATTTAGAGAATTTAATTGTTATAGATAATACGGCAAGTCAAGATTTTGTTGCTAATTATTTTGACTTTGTAGAGCATGGTTTTGATATCGTGTCATCCAATAAAATAGCGAATACATTACGTTACGATTTTTATCAATTGTTACGTGAAGAATTACAGAAGAACCAGAAACAATATTTGTATGAAACAAATGTAGGTGCAGGGCTTCCATTAATAGATACGATAAAATTATTGCATTTGTCAGGAGAAAATATCACCAGGATCAAAGGGGTATTTTCTGGTTCGTTAAGTTATATATTCAATACGTTTTCTGAGGTTGACATGCCATTTTCGTCGATATTAAAGGATGCAATGCAACAAGGTTTTACAGAACCAGATCCAAGGGAGGATTTATCTGGTAACGATGTAGGGCGTAAATTATTAATTTTAGCTCGTGAACTCGATTTGCATAATGAGTTTTCGGATATTCATATAGATAATCTTATCCCGAAAAAGTTGCAGGAAGGGGATGTGGATTTCTTCATGGAACATTTAGAGGTGTTAGATGCCAAGTTCGCTGAAATTAAAAAGAATCAAAAACTTAATCATGTTCTTCGTTATGTTGGTGATTTGCATGGAAATCTACAAAAGGAAAAAGGAGTGCTAGATGTAAAGCTGATTTCCGTACCAAAAGAAAGTGCATTGGGGCAAGTAAAAGGTTCAGATTCTATTATTGAAATTTATACGGAATCTTATGGCGAGAATCCGCTTGTTATTCAAGGTGCCGGTGCCGGTGCAGCTGTTACTGCACGAGGAGTATTTGGTGATATATTGAGGATTGCGGAGAAAGGGTAATTTTAGGTAAGAGCGTAGTATTGCGAGGTGCTATATAATGTAATAGTAAATTGAGAATAAGGTTAAAAGATGAAAGAGAACAATAATAAGTTTGAAACAAACGCAATACGTACACAATTAAAACGAAGTGAGAATCTGGAGCATTCTGTTCCTTTGTATTTGACCTCTAGTTTTGTATTTGAGGATGCGGAAGATATGCGGGCATCGTTTGCAGAGGAAAAAGAACGTAATATCTATTCTAGATACTCGAATCCGAATTCATCTGAGTTTATAGAAAAAGTTTGTCAAATGGAAGGAGCTGAAAACGGTTTTGCTTTCGCATCGGGTATGGCAGCAGTTTTTTCAACGTTGGCGGCATTGTTGAGTAGTGGAGATCATATCTTATCTGCTAGAAGTATATTTGGGTCAACGCATTCATTGTTTAATAATTTCTTTCCAAAATGGAATATTGACCATTCGTATTTTAAAATTGACGAGTTGGATACAATAGAAAGTTTAATAACCCCAAAAACTAAAATACTTTATGCAGAAACACCTACGAACCCTGGAGTAGATGTATTGGATTTGGAAGAATTAGGTAAGATTGCTAAAAGAAACAAACTTATTTTAATTATTGACAATTGTTTCGCAACACCTTATTTACAGCAACCAATAAAATTCGGCGCCGATTTGGTAATACATTCAGGCACTAAGTTAATGGATGGCCAAGGTAGAGTGCTTGCAGGTATTACTGTAGGTAGTGCTGAGTTGATGGATAAAGTCTATCGTTTTTCTCGAATTACTGGTCCGGCTTTATCGCCGTTTAACGCGTGGGTACTTTCAAAAAGTTTAGAAACTTTGGCCGTACGGGTAGACAGACATTGTGAAAATGCATTAAAATTAGCAGAATATTTAGAAGGGAACGAGAATATTAATTGGGTTAAATATCCATTTTTAAAATCGCATCCTAAGTATGAAATTGCCAAAAAGCAAATGAAGGCTGGTGGTTGTGTAGTGGCTTTTGAGGTAAAAGGCGGATTAGAAGCTGGTAGGGATTTTTTCGATTCCATTAAACTATTGTCTCTTTCGGCCAATTTAGGAGATTCAAGAACAATTGTTACGCACCCAGCATCAACTACCCACAGTAAATTGAGTGTTGAAGAGCGTTCTGCAGTTGGTATTTCTGACGGAATGGTACGTATATCGGTGGGATTAGAGCACATAGATGATATTATAGCGGACATACAACAGGCATTGGGTTAAACTACATTTTAATCCTAAAAAAAGCCCGGAATATCCCGGGCTTTTTATTTATTCTAAGGTAGTAGCGGTTTACTTTGTCAATGTCATATTGTAAGTAGCGCTAACACTTGTAGATACTCCAAATACCTCTAAAGTCTCATCTAATTTATATCTCAATGACATTTTGGAATCGGTGAGTTCTGTAATGGTTAAGCCTATTTCTTCATCTCCTGTTCCAAAATATAGGATGTTACCATCCAATCTCCATTCATCAGATTGAAAAAAGTCTTCGCCTTCTTCCTCCTCTGTTGATGTTTCGCCCATTATTGTAGTTGTAAGTACTGATGTGTACGAACCTTCACTTGTTACAATTTGTGGTTCTTCTGAAAACGTGACAATTGAATTGAAATCTTTTCCTACTGCAGTAAAAGTTGTAGGGATAGAAGTTCCATCAAAACTCGTATCAGATCTTCCATCCGTTGCTTCCAATGCAGTTAAATTCCATGTGCCAATAATTGAGGCTTCGCTAGCGTTAGAAACACCATCTTCATCTTTAGAACATGATGAGAATATGAGTGTGAATGCTGTGAAAACAGATAATAAGAAAAATTTTTTCATGAATTGTTTTGGGTTTGAATCTTATAAACGATGAAATAGTACCTTAAAGTATTTCAGCAATATTTTTTTATTTGGCTATCTTAGCGTTATGCTCTCCAAAAAGACAAAATACGGATTAAAGGCCCTTGCTTATTTAGCTTCACAGAAAGATAAAAAGCCTGTACAGATTTCAGAGATTGCTGAGAAGGAAAACATATCTCAAAAATTCTTAGAAAGCATTCTTTTAAGTCTCCGAAAAACAGGATTTCTAGGCTCGAAAAAAGGTAAAGGTGGAGGTTATTATCTGTTGAAAACTCCAGAAGAAATTTCGATGATCGATGTTATGCGTGTCTTGGAAGGCCCTATTTCTATGGTGCCTTGCGTAAGTCTTAATTTTTATGAGCGTTGTGAAGATTGTCCTGATGAACAAACTTGTTCTGTTCACATGCTAATGTTACAAGTACGTGATAGTGCTTTAGAGGTATATCGAAACAATACGTTAAGAGATATTATCTCATAGTTATCTTCGTTTTATAGACTTTCATAGAACTGTATAAATGTAATTTTACGGATTATTTAATTTTCAGGTCATTTTATTAATAATCTATTAAATCTATAGGGTAATAGTAGAATTTCAGGAATTATTTCTTTTTACTTTGAAAATAAATTCTATTTTTGAAAACTCTATTAAATTAGTAGGGTAATAAAAATAGTTTTAGAGATGATTGCAGATCAACTTATATTAAATAAAAAAGAGAACAAAACAACGTTTGAAGATGATAAAACATCTGAAAAACCTATACGTAGTATTGCCAAGGCGTTTAGCTGGAGGGTAATAGGTACCATAGATACGTTGATTATATCTTATATATTAACTGGTAAAATTTCTTTAGCTGCTTCAATAGCTTCAATAGATTTTGTAACAAAAATGATACTGTACTTTTTTCATGAGCGTTTTTGGAACTTAATTAAGTGGGGTAAATAAAAAAAGATAGTACTATGGCACTAACAGAGGCGCAAGTTCAACAATTGAACGTTCAATTTAAAGGTATACCACCAGAAGAAATCATTTCTTGGGCAGTGAAGCATGGTCATACTTCGGTAGTGACTACTAATTTTAGACCTTATGAAGTGGCTATTTTACATGCGGTATCTCAGGTTAGAGGTGATATTCCTGTAGTTTGGTGCGATACAGGTTACAATACCCCTAAGACCTATAAACATGCGGAGGAATTGATAAAAAGGTTGAGCTTGAATATTCAATTGTATGTTCCTAAGCAAACAACGGCACACAGAGATGCTGTTATGGGAATTCCTCAAATTGATGATCCTAGACATGCAGAATTTACTGAGCAAGTGAAGTTAGAACCTTTTAAAAGAGCAATGGCAGATTTTAAACCAGATGTTTGGTTTACGAATCTTAGAAAAGGGCAGACCGCCTTGCGTGATAGTTTAGATATTTTAAGCTTGAGTAAAGACGGTGTTTTAAAAGTGAGTCCTTTTTACCATTGGAACGATACGCAGTTAGATGCCTATTTAAAAAAATATAAACTCCCAAATGAGCATAACTATTTTGATCCAACAAAGGTGTTAGAGAATAGAGAATGCGGATTACATAGTTAATAGGAGGGAAGAGAAGAATAAAGATAATTTATCTAAAAAAGAATAATGAGTAATACAAGCACGGAATTGGAAGTAACACCAACCCAAAAACTTTTAAAAGATACCTCCCATATAAATGCACTTGAGAATGAGGCAATTTATATTATCAGGGAAGTGGCTGCTCAGTTTGAGAAGCCTGTTCTATTGTTTTCTGGTGGTAAAGATTCTATCACATTGGTACGTTTGGCACAAAAGGCATTTTGGCCATCGAAAATTCCTTTCCCTTTAATGCATATAGATACAGGTCATAATTTTCCAGAGACTATAGAGTTTAGAGATCGACTGGTGAAAGAGTTAGGGCTAGAATTAATTGTACGTAATGTACAAGATTCAATCAATCAGGGAAAAGTAAAGGAAGAGTCAGGTAGATATTCAAGTAGAAATAGCCTTCAGACGACCACTTTGTTAGATGCTATTGAAGAATTTAAGTTTGATGCATGTATAGGTGGTGCACGTAGAGATGAGGAAAAAGCGAGAGCTAAGGAACGTATATTTTCGGTTCGTGATGATTTTGGTCAATGGGATGAGCGTAATCAGCGTCCAGAATTATTCGATATGTTGAACGGACAAATAGAATTAGGTCAGAATGTACGTGTATTTCCAATATCTAACTGGACAGAATTAGATGTTTGGTCCTATATCAAGGATGAGGCATTTGAAATTCCGTCGATATACTTTGCGCACAAACGTAAGACTTTCTTAAGAGATGGTATGATTTGGTCTGCAGAAGATGGTATTGTTTTTAGAGAAGAAGATGAGGTAGTGGAAGAACGTTTGGTTCGTTTTCGTACTGTAGGTGATATGTCATGTACGGCGGCAGTTTTGTCTGATGCCGTAAGTATTGACAAAGTAGTGGAAGAAATTAGAGATTCTTCAATTTCAGAACGTGGTGCACGTATCGATGATAAACGCTCTGAAGCAGCTATGGAAAAAAGAAAACAACAAGGATATTTTTAGAATTTTCTTTTGAAAATTCTGCCTTTAGCGAATAGCTATGGGCCATTAGCCAAAATTAAAAATTTAATAGCCCGAAGCTAACAGCTAAAGGCTAACAGCATAAAAATGGAAGTACTAAAAATAGCAACAGCAGGTAGTGTAGATGATGGTAAAAGTACCTTGATCGGCAGAATACTGTACGATACAAAATCACTAACAAGCGATAAATTAGAGGCAATAGAAAAGACCAGTAAGCAAAAGGGTTACGATTATTTAGATTTCTCTTTGGCAACAGATGGTTTAGTGGCAGAACGTGAGCAAGGAATTACTATTGATGTAGCGCATATCTATTTCTCTACGGCAAAGAAAAGTTACATCATTGCAGATACCCCAGGGCATGTAGAATATACACGTAACATGGTAACGGGAGCATCTACGTCTCAAGCGGCAATAATTTTAATCGATGCCCGTAAAGGAGTTATTGAGCAGACCAACAGACATTTTTTCATTAATAATTTATTAAGAATTAAAGATGTTGTCGTAGCGATTAATAAGATGGATTTGGTAGATTATTCTGAAGAAACCTATAACGCGATTAAGGCTGATTTTGAAGAATTGATGGCGAAACGTGATTACCAAGATCAGAAAATAACATTTATCCCGGTGAGTGCTTTAAAGGGTGATAATGTGGTAAATAAATCTGAAAAGATGGCTTGGTATAAAGGTCAATCGCTTTTAGAGCATTTTGAAGTGTTAGATAGAAAAGACATTTTTAATGTAGGTACACCACGTTTTCCGGTGCAATATGTTATCAGACCCAAAACGGATGAACACCATGATTTTAGAGGATTTGCAGGAAAGGTGTATGGTGGCGAGTTAAGTGTAGGTGATGAGGTAGTGGCGCTTCCGTCGCAAACTCGTTCTAAAATAAGGGAAATATACTTCTATGATAAGAAGTATAACACTGCCTCAAGAAGGTCGTCGGTAACCATAACTTTAGAGGATGAAATTAATCTAAGTCGTGGTGATATGTTAGTGAAAGTTGATGACTTACCTACCGTTGACAAGCAATTTACGGCTACCATCTCTTGGATGGATTCATTGCCATTGGAGGCTGGAAATAAATATATTGTACAGCATGGTGTCAATAAAGTATTGGCTAAAGTTGAGCAGGTTCATCATAAGATTGCTCCCGATTATTCGGGTATCGATACAGAAACCGATTCTTTGGGTATGAATGATATTGCCCAAGTAAGTTTTCGTTTAAATAAGCCAATTTTTTATGACCAATTCAAAAATCATAGAACAAATGGTTCATTTATCTTGATAGACACACAATCAAATAGTACGGTAGGAGCAGGTTTTATTAGTTAATAAAAGTATTGAACGATTTATAGCAAACAATATTTTTTCAATTAACCTATTTAATCTATAGGTAAAATAGATAATAAACTTAGTACAGATTATTCAGTATTAAATATCAGAAAAGAATGCAGAGTTTTAGAACAGAAATAGAAAATCAGGTAGTTGCAAAAGATATTCTTGAATTAGAGCGAAAGATTCATGAGTTTCATGGTGGTAAATTAGATGAGGAAAAGTTTAGAAGTCTTCGTTTGGCACGTGGTGTTTATGGCCAACGGCAAGAAGGAGTTCAAATGATCCGTATAAAATTACCATATGGTAAGGTTACTTCTACGCAGTTGTTGCGTATTTGTGATGTTTCCGATGAGTATTCTACCGGGAGACTTCATATAACAACACGTCAAGATATTCAGATTCATTATGTGGATTTGAACAGAACTCCTGAGCTTTGGTCACAATTAGAAAAGGATGATATTACACTTAGGGAAGCCTGTGGTAATACCGTTCGTAATATAACAGCTAGTGAAACAGCGGGTGTTGATGTAGATGAGCCATTTGATGTATCACCATATGCACATGCGTTATTTCAGTATTTTCTTAGAAATCCTGTGAGTCAAGAAATGGGGCGTAAGTTCAAAGTTTCGTTTTCTGCAAGTGATGCCGATACCGGACTCTCTTATATGCACGATTTAGGTTTTATAGCAAAAATTCAAAATGATGAAATAGGATTTAAGGTAATGTTAGGTGGCGGACTTGGTTCTCAGCCAAGACATGCAGATGAATTATACAGCTTTTTGCCTGCCGACCAGATTATTCCGCTAATGGAAACGGTTGTGCGTGTTTTTGACCGTTATGGTGAGCGTAAGAGTCGTGCAAAGGCAAGAATGAAGTTTTTGCTTAAGGATTTAGGTTTGGATGGATTCAAAGAACTATTGGCTGCAGAGAAAACAGCGGTTCCTTTTGATTCTTTTCCTATTGATGCAGATGCGTATCCGAAAATTAAGGTTTCTACTTTGGTAGTTCCAAATGTAGAGATTGCAGATGCCAAAGAATTTGAACAATGGAAATCTACGAATGTTGTAAAACAAAAACAACTAGGCTTTGTAGCTATAGGTATAAAGGTTTTATTAGGAGATTTTTATACGGATAAAGCTAGATTATTGGCAGATTTGGTTCAAAAATATGCAGCCGGTGAGATTCGATTATCACTCCGTCAAAACATATTAATTCCTTTTGTGAAGGAAGAAAATATTGAGTTTTTCTATACTGAATTGAAGAAATTGGGCTTTTCAGATGTTGGCTATAATAAAGCATTGGATATTACAGCTTGTCCTGGTACCGATACATGTAATCTAGGAATTGCAAGTAGTACTGGTATCGCAGAAGAATTGGAACGTGTTATTAAAACAGAATATCCAGACTATATAAATAACGAAGATGTCGTTATAAAAATCAGCGGATGTATGAATGCTTGTGGTCAACATAATATGGCCAATATAGGTTTTCAAGGAATGTCCGTGCGTACAAAAGATAAATTAGTGGCACCAGCTCTTCAAGTTTTGCTAGGTGGTAGTACTGATGGAAACGGACAAGGAAGATTTGCGGACAAAGTGGTAAAGGTTCCTAGTAAAAGAGGACCTGAGGCGTTACGTTTAATTTTGAATGATTTTGATGTGAATGGTGGCGATTTATCATTCCCTGACTATTACGCAGAAAAAGGTCAAATGTATTTCTATGATTTTCTAACGCCATTATCATCAGTTGATGATTTAACCGCAGAAGATTTTATTGACTGGGGAAATTCAGAACGATACGAAAAGGCAATTGGCGTTGGTGAATGTGCCGGTGTTGTCATTGATTTGATAGCAACCTTGCTTTTTGAAAGTGAAGAGAAAATTCAGAATGCAAAAGATATGTTCGATGCTGAAAAATGGTCGGCAAGTATCTACCACGCATATTCCTCTATGGTGAATTCAGCAAAAGCAATGTTGACTTCAGAAAATACTAAAGTGAATACTCATGTAAGTATTATAAAAGATTTTGATGAAAAATTCGTTGCCGATGGTAGAATTGCCGTAGCTGGAGGATTTGAAAATATGGTGCTTCAAATGAATAAGAACGAACCAACAAAAGCCTTTGCAGAAGCTTACTTAAAAGATGCAAAAATATTTTTAGAAACTGTTGCAAAATTTAGACAACAAGAATTGGCAGAAGTATAATATGCATATCAATAATTTATCCAATCAAAAAACAATCAATTCATTAGTTGACCCTTCCTTTCAAAAATCGGGGAGGTTGACTGTTGTAGGTGCAGGGCCAGGCGATGTAGAGCTCATAACCTTGAAAGCCATTAAGGTATTGGAGACTGCAGATGTGGTTCTTTATGATGCTTTGGTTAATGAAGAGCTTTTAACTTACGCTAAAAACGCAGAATTAATATTCGTAGGTAAACGTAAAGGGTGTTATGCCTATCGGCAAGAGCAAATCAATGAACTTATTGTGAGCAGGGCAAAATCTCACGGACATGTGGTGCGATTAAAAGGAGGTGATCCTTTTGTTTTTGGTCGTGGATCGGAAGAAATGGAATATGCAGCAACTTACGGTTTAGAAGTTGCAATGGTTCCAGGTATTTCATCAAGTTTGAGTGTGCCTGCTCATCAAAATATACCAGTAACAAAAAGAGGGGCGTCAGAAAGTTTTTGGGTAATTACAGGGACGACAAAAGACCATAAATTATCTGCCGATGTGGCCTTGGCAGCTAAAAGTAGCGCAACGGTAGTAATACTAATGGGGATGTCTAAACTCTCAAAAATAGTAGAATTATTTAAAGGGGAGGGCAAGTTCAATACACCAATCGCCATAATTCAAAATGGTACTAGGGAAAATGAAAAATTAGGCATAGGAACTATAGAAACCATTGTTGAGGTAGTTGAAAATGAAAAATTAACTAATCCCGCTATTATAATCATAGGTGAGGTAGTAAAACATCGCGAAGCATTAGTAGAAGCGAAAAACCAGTATTCACAAGAGACTATTAGGTTGGGCGTAGTCGAAACAATTAATAATTAAGAGTTAGAATATAGAGTAATAAATTGTAAGTAAAATATAGGGTAGTGTTAAGGGAGGTATTTAAAGAATCTAAATACTTAATACTAACTACCCATTACTAAAAGAAAATTATGATTAAAACAGATATGCTCATTATAGGAGCGGGGCCAACCGGATTATTTACGGTGTTTGAAGCGGGATTATTAAAATTAAAAACACATTTAATCGATGCGTTGCCACAACCAGGTGGGCAATGTTCAGAGATATATCCTAAAAAACCCATTTATGATATACCGGCATTTCCAGAAATTTTGGCGGGTACCTTGGTAGATAATCTTATGGAGCAGATCAAACCATTTGAGCCTGGTTTTACATTGGGTGAAAGAGCTGAAACTTTAGATAAATTAGAAGATGGTTCTTTTGTAGTAACTACCAATAAAGGAACACAGCATAATGCACCTGTAGTGGTAATTGCAGGAGGATTGGGTTCTTTTGAGCCAAGAAAACCGCCCATTTCTAACATAGTAGATTTTGAGGATAAGGGTGTTGCTTATATGATTAAGGACCCTGAAGTATATAGAGATAAAAAAGTAGTGATTGCTGGTGGTGGTGATTCTGCCTTGGACTGGGCCATTTTCTTAACCGATGTTGCTTCAGAAGTTACTTTGGTGCATAGAAGGGATGAGTTTAGAGGAGCATTGGATTCTGTTGAAAAAGCAGCTGAACTTGCCAAATTGGGTAAGATAAAATTGGTTACCAAAGCAGAGGTGAAGGAATTGCATGGTAATGACCATCTTAAAGCGGTAGTACTTAAACATGCAGATAAGGAAAAAGAAGATACGTATTTAGAGGTTGATAACTTTATTCCCTTATTCGGACTTTCTCCTAAATTAGGACCAATTGGTGGCTGGGGATTGGATATAGAGAAGAATGCCATTAAGGTAAACAATGCAAGAGATTACCAGACTAATATACCTGGGGTATATGCGATTGGTGATGTGAATACGTATGAAGGTAAATTAAAATTAATTCTTTCAGGTTTTCATGAAGCTGCAGTAATGTGTCAGTTTGCATATCAGCAAATCAATCCAGGAAAACGTTATGTCATGAAATATACTACCGTAGGTGGTGTTGAAGGATTTGACGGTTCTAAAAAAGAAGCTAAAAAAGAAGTGGTACAAAGCATAGCATAAGGCTTTAGTACTATAAAATAAACCTCTGATTCTTTACTGTTTCAGAGGTTTTTTTATGACATTTTTTTAAAATTTCGTTGGCTAAAAAGTTCAGCGAAGTTTTGGATTAGAACAGGTAGTACCGTTACTTTGCAATTCGTTCATAAATAGATTGAAACGTTATCAAGAAAGGCGGAGGGACTAGACCCTATGAAACCTTGGCAACCCTTTCCTGAACGGATAAGAAGGTGCTACATTCTATCCTTTTTTTTGGGACAGATAACTCAAGAAAGAACACTATCCTATCCTTTCCTTCCTTGGTATCGTATTAATTTTTAATGAACTTAGAACTTTTTACAGCGTAAAATGAAGGATATAAAGGAAATTTTAAAAGAACGAATTTTAGTGTTAGATGGTGCAATGGGCACTATGCTACAACGTTATAAGTTTACAGAAGAAGATTTTAGGGGAGAACGCTTTAAAGATTGGAAACACCCTTTACAAGGCAACAATGACTTGTTGTCTTTAACACAACCTGAAGCAATTGCAGATGTTCATCGTAAGTACTTTGCTGCGGGTGCCGATATTGTAGAAACTAATACCTTCTCAGGTACCACCATTGCCATGGCAGATTATCATATGGAAGATTTGGTATATGAGCTTAACTATGAGTCTGCCCGTATTGCTAAAATGGTTGCCGATGAATTCACCGAAAGAGAACCGAATAAGCCACGTTTTGTAGCTGGTAGTATTGGTCCGACGAATAAGACAGCAAGTATGTCGCCAGATGTAAACGATCCTGGCTATAGAGCAATTTCTTTTGATGAATTAAGGATAGCTTATAAACTACAGGTTGAAGCATTGTTAGATGGTGGGTCAGATTTACTGCTCGTTGAAACCATATTCGACACCTTGAATGCAAAAGCAGCTTTGTTCGCTATTGAAGAAGTAAAAGAAGAACGAAATATCGATGTTCCTATCATGGTTAGCGGAACGATTACCGATGCATCGGGTAGAACATTATCTGGGCAAACAGCAGAAGCATTTTTGATATCTATTTCCCATATTCCAATATTATCGGTAGGCTTTAACTGTGCCTTAGGAGCCAGTCAATTAGAGCCACATTTAGAAGTGTTGGCAACGAAAAGCGAACATGCAGTTTCTGCACATCCAAATGCCGGTTTACCTAATGCTTTTGGTGAGTATGATGAAACTCCGGATCAAATGGCAGAACAAATTAGGGAATATGTCGAAAAAGAACTGGTCAATATAGTGGGAGGCTGTTGTGGCACCACGCCTGAGCATATTACTGCGATTGCCAATGTGGTAAAAGATTTCAAACCTAGACAATTTTAGTTGCTATTGATAAATCGTTTTTCGTTAATGGTTTCTCGAAGTTTTCAAATTATTAAATGGATTATAAAGAATTAGATATTTGGGTACAAGCTAGGATGCTTGTGAAAACAGTTTATGTTTTGACTAGGTCCTTTCCTCGAGATGAACAGTTTTCATTAACCTCGCAGGTTAGAAGATGTGTTATTTCTGTACCATCAAATATTGCAGAAGGTTGTGGGAGACAATCCAATAAAGAGACAATTCATTTTTTACATATAGCTAGAGGTTCTTTGTTTGAGTTGGAGACCCAGTTAATTTTGGCAGGTGATTTAAATTATATTTCAGATATAGATAATGTTTTGGAAGAAATAGAAAGAGTTAAAAAATTGTTGAACGGATTCATCAAATATCATAAGCAGTTATGAGTATAAAACACGAACAACGAACAACGAACAACGAACAACGTTTTTTAAAACTAAGTGGTCTAGAACCCCTAATCGTTACACCCGAAACCAACTTTATTAACGTTGGTGAACGCACCAATGTGGCTGGTTCTAAAATGTTTCTTCGATTAATTAAAGAAGAGAAATTTGAAGAAGCTTTAGTCGTAGCGAGGGAGCAGGTAGAGAATGGAGCACAGGTAATCGACATTAACATGGACGATGGTCTGATTGATGGCAAGGAAGCTATGGTAAAGTTTTTGAACCTGGTCATTGCCGAGCCCGATATTTCTCGAGTTCCTATAATGATTGATAGTTCTAAATGGGAAATCATAGAGGCTGGTTTACAAGTGGTTCAAGGAAAATGTGTTGTGAACTCCATTAGTTTAAAGGAGGGTGAAGAACAATTCATGCATCAGGCTAAATTGATTAAACGCTATGGTGCCGCGGTAATAGTTATGGCTTTTGATGAAGTAGGCCAAGCTGACAATTATGAACGTCGAATCGAAATTGCGAAGCGTTCGTATGATGTACTAGTTGATAAAGTTGGTTTCGCACCAGAGGATATCATTTTTGACCTTAATATTTTCCCTGTTGCTACGGGTATGGATGAGCATAAGCTCAATGCCCTAGATTTTATAAAAGCTACAAAATGGGTACGCGAAAATTTACCGTATGCAAGTGTAAGTGGAGGTGTAAGTAATGTTTCGTTCTCATTTAGGGGAAATAATCCTGTTCGTGAGGCGATGCATTCGGTTTTTCTATATCATGCAATAAAAGCGGGTATGAATATGGGTATCGTAAACCCAAGTATGTTAGAGGTGTATGACGATATTCCTAAAGATTTACTAGAACGTGTAGAAGATGTTATTTTAAATAGGAGGGATGATGCAACCGAGAGATTACTTGATTTTGCAGAATCGGTCGTTGGTAAAACAAAAGAAAGTAAGATTGATCTGTCATGGCGGCAGGAACCTTTACAGGATAGAATTACACGTGCCTTGGTGAAAGGTATTGACCAATATATAGTTGAAGATGTAGAGCAAGCGAGACAAGAAGCCGATAAGCCGATTGAAGTTATTGAAGGAAATTTAATGACCGGTATGAATGTGGTAGGTGATTTGTTTGGAAGTGGAAAGATGTTTTTACCACAGGTAGTGAAGTCGGCTCGTGTAATGAAAAAAGCGGTGGCGTATTTGTTGCCATATATCGAAGAAGAGAAATTATTGAACCCGCAAGAAGGGGATTCTGATAATGCCGGTAAAATTCTAATGGCAACCGTAAAGGGTGATGTTCATGATATCGGTAAGAATATTGTGGGTGTTGTTTTGGCTTGTAACAATTATGAGATTGTAGATTTAGGGGTAATGGTACCTCCAGAAAAAATAATCGCAGCCGCAATTGAGCATAATGTAGATATAATAGGACTTAGCGGATTAATAACACCTTCTTTAGATGAAATGGTGCATTTGGCCAAGGAGATGGAGCGAAAGAATTTTAAAATTCCGTTATTGATTGGTGGTGCGACTACAAGTAAAGCGCATACAGCGGTAAAGATTGATACACAATACAAAGAAGCTGTAGTTCACGTAAATGATGCATCTAGAGCGGTGACCGTAGTTGGAGATTTGCTTCAGAAAGAAACTTCTATCGAATATAAAAAGAGCATTAAAGATGATTATAATGTTTTTAGAGAAAAGTTTTTAAACCGTTCTTCCAGTAAAACATATAAAACAATTGCAGCGGCACGTAGAAATAAGTTTAAGATAGATTGGAACAAAAGTGAAATCTTTAAGCCTAATAAATTAGGAATTCAGGTTATTGAAGATTTAGATTTAAATTTATTGGTTCCATATATAGATTGGACTCCATTTTTTAGAAGCTGGGAATTGCATGGTAAATATCCCGCAATTTTAACTGATGATGTAGTAGGGATCCAAGCCACAGAATTATTTGCTGACGCACAAGAAATGTTGAAGCAGATTATTAGGGAGAAGCAATTGAAAGCGAAAGGAATTTTTGGACTGTTCCCTGTCAATACCATAAATGAAGATGATATCGATGTTAACCTGAGCGCAGTTGATGGGCGAGAGGAAGAGAACTACATATTTAGAACCTTGCGTCAACAATTACAGAAAAGAGAAGGTATCGCTGATTATGCATTGGCAGATTTTATAGCGCCTAAAGAATCTGGTAGAAAAGATTATATGGGTTGTTTTTGTGTGTCCACAGGTTTCGGTACTGCCGAGTTAGCCGGGGAATATGAAAAGAACTTAGATGATTACAATTCTATTTTAGTAAAAGCATTGGCAGATCGTTTGGCAGAGGCTTTCGCTGAATACTTACATAAAGAAGTGCGTATGAAACATTGGGGCTATGCTGCAAGCGAAGAATTGAGCAATGAAGAATTGATTCATGAATCGTACAAAGGTATTCGTCCTGCGCCAGGGTATCCTGCTTGTCCGGATCACCTGGAAAAATTGACCATTTGGGATATTTTAAGAGTTAAGGAAACGATAGGGGTAGAACTAACCGATAGTTTGGCTATGTGGCCTGCGGCATCAGTTAGTGGCTATTATTTTGGAAACCCGGAAGCACGATATTTTGGATTAGGTAAAATAAAGGAAGACCAAGTGAAAGACTTTGCGGATAGAAAGGGAATAGCTTTCGAAAAAGCTGAAATATGGTTGTCTCCGAATATTGTAGATGCCTAATTTGCGTTAGGGATTGCAGCGGCATCCTTTTCTATTTTTACTCATGTTTACCAAAATGAAAATAAGATTTATAAATAGAAAAAATATAGCGTAAAGCCCGACCATTTGGTAACGCCAAAAAAAGGAATAAAATAAAAGTTTAGAAGTAAAGTCGATTACGTACAAAACGACCAACTTAATTTACAATGAAAGTTACAGACCATATTACCAACGCACAAGGAAAGACCTTATTTTCTTTTGAAATTGTACCACCTGTAAAAGGGAGGAATATACAAGAATTGTATAATAATATAGACCCATTGATGGAGTTTAAGCCTCCGTTTATTGACGTGACCACATCTCGTGAGGAGACCATTTACGTACAGAAAGAAGGACTTTTGGATAAAAAGACCACACGTATGAGGCCAGGTACGGTTGGTATTTGTGCGTCTATACAGCATAAGTATAATGTTGATACAGTGCCTCATGTAATCTGTGGAGGTTTTACCCGAGAAGAGACCGAATATATGCTGGTAGATTGTCATTATTTGGGGATACAAAATGTAATGGCCTTACGGGGAGATGCACGTAGCGAACAAAAATATTTTGAACCTACCGATGGCGGTCACCCGTTTGCTATAGATTTGGTAAAGCAGATTCATGATTTAAATTGTGGGAGGTATTTGCATGAAACTATAGAAAGTGAACATTCAAGTGAGTTCTGCATAGGTGTTGCGGGCTACCCCGAAAAGCATTTGGAATCACCTTCGTTGCAATCAGATTTAAAACGGTTGAAAGAAAAAGTAGATGCAGGTGCCGACTATGTGGTAACGCAAATGTTTTTCGATAATAAAAAATATTTTGAGTTTGTAGAAGCTGCAAAAAATATAGGGATTACGGTTCCTATTATTCCAGGAATAAAGCCTATTGCCGTTAAACGCCATTTGCAGTTGTTACCACAAGTTTTTCGAATTGATATTCCACAAGATTTAATTGATGCGGTAGATGGTTGCGCTTCAAATAAAGATGTGCGTGCCGTTGGTATAGAATGGGCCATTCAACAATCGAAAGAATTGAAAGAAGCTGGTGTACCTGTATTACATTACTATTCTATGGGGAAATCTGATAATATAAAAGCTATTGCAAAAGAGCTTTTTTAATCAGCTAACTTGTCATTTCGAGTGTTTTTATATTGTAGAGTAACGGAGATATGAAAATGTATAGAGAACCTTTCGAACACGAGAGCTTCTCGATGAAAATTTCTTTGTGCCTCAAAAATTCACTCGAAGTGACATTGTTGACTTTATAAAACATATAGTATTAAAGGTATATCCGGTACTACTTATAACTATTTTTGCCCGTAATGAATTTTAAGTTTCTTTTCATTTTATTTTTTTCTATTGCTTTTTGCTTTTCACAAGAAAGTCCAAAGCTTAAAAAATATACCCTAGATGCAAATCAATTTTATGGGTCTATTATTCTTCATAATCCAGATATTTCACATTTAATAAACGCACATCCTGGGGGTGTAATTTTAAGTTATAATCGTAAAACCTATGGTTCTAAAGCATGGGAGGAATTATATAATTATCCTGATTTGGGCTATTCTTTCATTTATCAGGATATGAATTATGGGACCCTAGGAAAGAACTATAGCTTATATGCCCATTATAATTTCTATTTTTTTAAACGAAATATACAGCTAAGGGTAGGTCAAGGAATTGCTTATACTAGTAACCCATATGATAAAACAACCAATTTCAGGAACAACGCCTACGGGTCCGATTTTTTGAGCTCTACCTATTTAATGTTCAATTACCATAAGGAAAATATTTTTAAGGGCTTAGGTTTTAAAGCGGGTATTTCAATAATTCACTATTCTAATGCCAATTTTAGGGCGCCTAATACTTCGACAAATACGATCGCGTTAAATGCGGGTCTGGTTTATGATCTTGATGGCGGAAGTGAAATTGAATACATACATCGAGAAAAAGAAAAAGTCACGGAACCTTTGCGATACAATTTGGCACTTAGAACCGGATTGAATGAAAGTGATGTTATAGATTCTGGTCAATATGGTTTTGTTGTACTTTCCGCTTATGCCGATAAGCGCCTAGGGCGAAAAAGTGCTATTCAAATGGGAACAGATGTCTATTTCTCAAATTTTTTAAAGGAATTGATTCGGTATCAAAGTATCGCTTTTCCTGAAAATAATGTTGCTGCAGATGACGATTATAAGAGGGTAGGTGTTTTTGTAGGTCATGAACTATTCATTAATAAAATGTCCATAATATCCCAATTGGGGTATTACGTATATTATCCTTTTGATTTTGAAGGGCGTATGTATAATCGTATGGGACTAAAGCGTTATTTTGGTGATAAGGTTTATGGGGCAATAACCTTGAAATCGCACGGAGCAAAGGCAGAAGCCGTTGAATTTGGTATTGGAATACGATTATAAAATGTCAAAAAAAAGAAATCATACTATTTTATCTAATCAAATCGAGTTAGCTTATATAGTAAGCAGGCGCGGTAAAAAATTTTTTGTTTTGTCTGCCATTATATTCTTAAGTATATCCTTAAATTCCTGCGACTCTGAAAATGCATCGGATTGTTTTCAAGATACCGGAGAAATTAAAAGGAATGAAGTTGAGTTACAGGAGTTTGAAAAGATTACTGTTTTTGAAAATGTAACCTTAGTAATAAAGCAAGGAGATACACAAAAGGTAGAAATTGAAACTGGTGAAAATTTACGTAATGAAGTGGTAGCCGTTGTAGAGGATGGAAGATTGATTTTGACAGATACGAACGACTGTAATTATGTTCGTAAGTATGGAGTTACCGTTGTATATATTACCACCTCAAATTTAACTGAAATACGTAGTAGTACTGGTTATCCTATACGTAGCGATGGCGTGTTACGTTTTGAGCGTTTAAGTTTATTGTCCGAAAGTTTTTCAAATCCCGAAGCAGAGACTACAGATGGGGAGTTTAATTTAGATTTAGATGTTTCATCTTTAAGTATTACGGTTAATGGAATTGCGTATTTTAACTTAACAGGATATGTAGAAAATTTAAATATCAACATTGCAGCTGGAGATTCTAGAATTGAGGCAGAAGGGTTGGTAGCTCAATATGTCAATATTAATCACCGAGGTTCGAACGATGTACTTATTAATCCGCAATTAAAAATTTCGGGAGTGCTACGAGGTACAGGCGATGTTTTAAGTTATACCAGACCTGCTGAGGTCAACGTTGAAGAGTTGTATAACGGTAGGCTTATTTTTGTGGAATGAATCCCATTTTGAAATATCTAAAAAATGTGTTCACTGCTAAACGGGTGTTCGGTGATAATTCGACTTTAACCAGATTGGTAAAAGCGGATGCCCTTTTGCAAGATATGTATGAAAAAAATAAGTTTCCTGGTTTAGCAATTACTGTGCTAAAAGAAGGAGAGACCATTTTTCAAAAAGGGTTTGGTTATGCCGATATAGCGCAAAAGCAGTTCAGAGACCCACGAAAATCTATTTTTAGAATAGCTAGTGTTTCCAAACCCATTGCTGCAACGGCATTAGCATACATGGTGCAAGAAGGGATACTAGATTTAGATGAATCGTTCTATGCCTATCTCCCGGATTATCCCAAGAAAGAATGGGATTTCACCATAAGACAACTGGCAAGTCACACAGCAGGTATACGAGTATATAAAGGAAAGGAATATGGACTGAACGAACCTTTTTCAATTAAAGAAGGTTTAGGGGTATTTAAGAATGAACCATTGGTTTTTGAACCTGACACTGAATATTTGTATAATAGTTTTGATTGGGTTATGATTTCTGCTGTAATGCAAGAAGTAAGCGGAATCCCCTTTGAGGAATATGTTCAAGAAAGGGTGTTGAATCCCTTAGGGATGCAACATACTTTTTGTCCAAAATGTCATCCTGAGCGCAGTCGAAAAGTTGATGGTGTTAAGGTGAAAGAGATTACTGAAATTGAAGGATCTGGGAATGTTGCAACCTTTTATTCAAAATGCTTAGCAGGATTTAGAAAAGCAATTCCTGTAGATAACTTTTACAAACTAGCAGGAGGTGGATATCTTTCCACATCAGAAGACATTGCCAAATTCGGACAAGCCTATTTAGATAATAGAATTAAGGTTGAAGCAGAATTCCTTGATCATTTTTTAACTTCTCAAGAAGTTAACGAAAAGCCAACATGCTATGGTTTAGGTTGGCAGGTAAGCGAAGATGCTAAAGGAAGAAAGTTTTATGGTCATGTAGGTAACGGGGTAGGCGGGTATGCTAATTTTTTTGTATATCCAGAAGAACAACTAGTTTTTTCAATTCTGATTAATTGTACCGACCCTAAAATACAGGAGGAATTAGATGCTGTTATCGATTGTTTTTTTAATATGCCAATCACATAAGTATAGCGTTGTTTTTGGCATAGGTGAAGTGTTGTTAATTAGGTGTCCTATTTTGTGATTTATTCAGGCATATATTTAAGCCAACACCTACGACTATAGGATTTTTAGAAAAAGATGAATTTATATGAAGTAACCAAAACCAAAAGTGTTTTTTTGAAAGTATGATAGGTCTATCATTTTACCTTCAACCAAACTCAGAAGTCCTTTAGTGAATCTATAATTAAAAATACGGTCTTATTTATAGTTATTTTAGGTAAAAATTTAGCCAATGAATTCTTTAAAAACGAAACTCTTTTTAGCTCTGTTTGTGATTACAATTACGAATATTTTAGCCCAAGAAATTACATCTTTCTCAAGTATGTGGAGTATGGAGTATTATCAAGATGACCAAAAAATAACCAGAAAGGATGTTAAAGACCTTTTTTCTAAAAACGATGAAGTTTATCAACTCTGGAAAAAAGCGGACACCAAAGAAATAGTTGCAGGTGTAGCATTGGTAGGTGAGTTTGTAGGTGTATTTTGGGCAACGTCAGAATTATTGAATGATGACCCATCATTAACCAATCGCGATAAGGCAAAAAATGCTGTTGGTCCCATGGCAGGAGGAATAGCTGGGGCTATAGTGGGGATTATTTATATGAATAGTGCCAATAAATCTAGAAAACGAGCAATATTATCCTATAATAAACAATTCGATAAAAAAGCAACATTTAGCTTTGAACCGGTTGCTAATGAATCAGGACTTGGTTTAGCAATCAAATGGTGATAATTTTAGATATTTAACACAAAAGCTTCGGTATTTGAAACAGAAATTGAATTTTAAAAAAAAATAATACCTAAAACAACCATTTTTAAATATAATTACTACATTAGCCAAAGTTTACAAGAGCAATGACAAAACAATATTTCTGGAACGGTTTTTATTTTTACTTCTTTTTTAAGAGAGGTACGGGACTGTTCTAGTATATTTTAAAAATAAAATAGAATTAAGTTCCGATATATATCGGAACTTTTTTTTTGAATATAATTGAGTAAAAGTGAGTTTAAAAATAGCCATACAAGGAATTAAGGGTTCCAATCATCACCAAGTAGCAAAAGATTGCTTTGGCGATGATATAGAGCTTGTTGAATGTCTTTCGTTCGATGAGTTGGTTGATAAATTATTATCGAAAGAAGCGGATCAAGGGGTGATGGCTATAGAGAATTCAATTGCCGGATCAATTATCCCAAATTATGCCCTTGTCAACCATAACAATTTGCATATTATAGGGGAATATTACTTGAACATTCATCATAATTTAATGGTGCTAAAAGGTCAAGAAATTTCAGATATTACTGAGGTGAGTTCACACCCAATGGCATTATTGCAATGCAAGGAGTATTTTAGACAGTATCCACATATTAAATTGGTAGAAGATGTTGATACTGCTGAAACGGCAAAACGAATTCAAGAACAAAAATTAAAACATGTAGCGGCAATTGCACCTAACGTTGCGGCAGAATTATATGGTTTGGACATCGTAGCAAAAGAGATACAGACCATTAAAAATAATGCTACCCGTTTTATCATTGTACAAACAAAAAAGGACTCGTTGCCAGAGACCGAAATTACGAAGGCTTCGATTCGTTTCATTACTGACCATAAAAGGGGAAGTTTAGCCGCAGTGCTTAATGTTATGAGTGATTGTAGATTGAATTTGACAAAAATACAGTCTTTACCAGTGATAGAGACACCTTGGAAATATGCCTTTTTTGTGGATGTAACTTTTAACGATTTTATAGATTTTACTAAGGCAAAAAGTCTATTGAACATCATGGCGGAAGACTTTAAAGTTTTGGGTGAATATAAAAATGTGAGACAATGATACCAACTGCGGACAGGTTGAATACCGTACAGGAATACTACTTCTCAAAAAAGTTGAGAGAAGTACGTGGCTTAATTGCACAAGGCAAGCCTATCATTAATATGGGCATCGGGAGTCCAGATTTAGCTCCGTCGGAAAACGTGTTAAATGCAATACAGGAGGCTGTGTTGGAAAATGGCGCGCATCAGTATCAAAGTTATCAAGGCTTGCCTCAGTTAAGAGAGGCAATAGCTGATTTTTATAAAAATAGGTTTACTGTAACAACAGATCCAACGAGTGAAATACTTCCGTTAATGGGGTCTAAAGAAGGCATTATGCATATCAGTCTTGCCTTTTTAAATGTTGGTGATGAAGTGTTGATTCCGAATCCAGGGTATCCGACATATACATCGGTAACCAATTTGGTAGGGGCTGTACCAACATATTATGACCTTACGGAAGAGAATGGCTGGTTTCCAGATTTAGAGATATTAGAAAAGCAAGACTTGTCGAAAGTCAAAATTATGTGGTTGAGTTATCCGCATATGCCAACAGGTGCCACCGCAACAAGAGAACAATTTGTAAAAATCGTTTCCTTTGCAAAAAAGCAAAATATCCTTTTGGTAAATGACAATCCATATAGTTTTGTTTTGAATGCTGAGCCAGCAAGTATTTTAAGTATACCTAATGCAAAAGAGGTTTGCTTAGAATTGAATTCTTTAAGTAAGACCTTTAACATGGCAGGGTGGCGTGTAGGTTTCGTGCTAGGTAGAGAAGAGTATATCAATGCTATTATAAAGGTAAAGAGTAATATGGATTCGGGTATGTTTTACGGCATTCAGAAAGGAGCCATAGCAGCATTGGAAAGTAGTGATGATTGGTACGTTGAATTGAACAAGGTGTACAGTGCGCGTAGAGAATTAGTTTTTCAATTGGCAGATACACTTGGTTGTTCTTATGATAGAGATGCAGTTGGCTTGTTCGTATGGGCAAAATTACCTGAAGGTAGTGTGGCATCAGAAGAATTTATAGATGACATATTATATAAAAAGGATTTGTTCATTACGCCAGGAACCATTTTTGGCAGTAATGGTGAAGGATATATAAGATTCTCACTTTGTATAACAGAGGATAAAATAAAGGAAGCAATTAAAAGATTTGAATAGTTGAGACGAGTAACTAATAACAATCAACGAACAACTAAAGCGCAGCTTTAAAAATGAATGTATTTGTAATCGGTATAGGTTTAATTGGAGGTTCTTTAGCAAAAGACATTAAGTCTACGCAAGAAGATGTTACCGTGTATGGTATAGATTCTAATGCCACACATTTGGCAGAGGCCAAAGACTTAGGAATTATCGATAAGAAAGCGAGCTATCAAGATTTGCAATTGGCAGATATGGTGATTGTAAGTATCCCTGTAGATGTTATGGTTACGGAGATTCCGAAAATATTGGATGGCGTGCGTGAAGATTGTGTTGTATTTGATGTAGGTTCTACCAAATCGTTAATCTGTAAAACCTTAGAGAACCATCCGAAGAGAAGAAATTTTTTAGCATGCCACCCAATATCAGGAACAGAGTTTTCTGGTCCGTCGGCAGCAATTAATAATTTGTTCAGAGATAAGACGAATATAATATGTGAAGTTGAGATGACAGCTTTTAAGCTTCAAGAAAAAGCATTACAGGTTTTTCAAGCTATAGGGATGCGTATTCGTTATATGAACCCAGAAGCGCATGATAAGCATATTGCCTATGTATCTCATTTATCTCATATTAGTGCTTTTATGTTGGGTAAGACAGTAATTGAGAAAGAGAAAAATGAGCGTGATATTTTTGATATGGCGGGCAGTGGATTTGAAAGTACGGTGCGTTTGGCAAAAAGTTCGCCTGCCATGTGGACACCAATTTTCAAACAAAATAAAGTGAATGTGGTCGAGACTTTAGACGAGTATATTCAAAATCTTACAGCATTTAAAGAGTTGTTGTTACAAGATGATTATGAAGGCATTTACAATGAAATGAATAATACCAATAAGATAAAAGGAATATTAAAAGGAATACCGTTAAACAAGAAATAGAATAATTAAAATGGAAAATTCAAAACAAATGAGAACATGGTTGGATGATTTAAAACTAGACCATCCACTAGTAATAGCAGGGCCATGTAGTGCGGAAACAGAGGAACAAGTGTTAGGTATAGCACACTCCCTAAAAGATACCGATGTAAATTATTACAGAGCAGGTATTTGGAAACCACGTACTCGCCCAGGAAATTTTGAAGGTGTAGGCGCATTGGGCCTTAAATGGCTTCAAAAAGTTAAGGCCGAAACAGGTATGAAAACTGCTACCGAGGTAGCAAATCGTGCGCACGTAGAATTGGCTTTAGAACATGATGTCGATTTATTATGGATCGGTGCAAGATCAACAGTTAGTCCGTTTATCGTTCAAGAAATTGCCGATGCATTAAAAGGGACCGATAAAATCGTATTGGTGAAGAATCCGGTTAATCCAGATTTGGCCTTATGGTTAGGAGCTGTTGAGCGTTTGGCTACTGCAGATATTAAAAATTTAGGAGTAATTCATAGAGGTTTCTCGACATACGAGAAAACTAAATATAGAAATATTCCAGAATGGCAAATGGCGATTGATTTACAGACTAAATTTCCAGATTTACCTATAATCAATGATCCATCTCATATTACAGGAAATAGAGAAATGATTTTTGATGTATCGCAAACAGCTCTAGATCTTAATTTTGACGGATTGATGATTGAAACACATCACGATCCAGATAATGCTTGGAGTGATGCTGCTCAACAAGTAACGCCAGCCAAGTTAGTTCAGATTATGAGAGATTTGAAAATTCGTAAAGAAGATAACACTGAGGCTGAATACAATGCGAAATTGAATAACCTAAGAGCGAACATTGATATTTTCGATAATCAATTGATCGAAACTTTAGGTAAGCGTATGAAAACTTCAGATGCTATCGGTGAACTTAAAAAAGAGAAGAACGTAGCAGTATTGCAAAGCACACGTTGGAACGAAATATTAGGAGCAATGATTCTTGAAGGAGAAAGTAAGGGACTAAGTGAGGAATTCGTTCTTCGTATGTTCAAAGCGATCCACCAAGAATCTATTCGTCACCAAGAGAAAATTGTAAATTCTTAAGTATAAAAAAAGCCCGGTATATTTGACCGGGCTTTTTTTATTTAAATTTTTATCTTTTGAAAATATATCGGGTAATAAATATACCTGAGGAATCGCCTTTACCACTATCACTTTCTACAGCACTGGTTACAAAGGCAAGCTCCCAACCATCTGCTACCATGGCGTTAATTTTAGAACTAATCAAGGCATCATTGGCCGCAATATTTTGAAAACGGATACCGGCAATATTGAAGAAGTTCAACAACTTAGTTTCGTCAAAGTCTTTTACCCTAATCTCGTCTCTTTTCGATTTGTTACGGGTGTTGTCATCTTCGGTTTGTGTTGAGGTAAATTCTGCATAGTCCTTTTCCTCATTACCATCAATAATTCTAGAACGTCCTAATCCACTAGAAACAATAGATTCTACACTAGTAATAACTTTAAACTCTTGTGCGCTTAAGCTGATTGCGCCACAGATAATTAATAAAACACTAAAAATACTTTTCTTCATGATTTTGGTTTTTTATAATTGGCCATCTTTTTGATGATTATTAAGTATTAACAGGTTAATGCTTGTTTAATTGTATAAAATATGCTGAAATTTTGAAATAGATAAGTTATTGTTGCACTAGGAAAAACATAGTTTTACGTAAGAAGTGTGTATTTTTATTGGATGGAGAAATCAAAAACAGATTTATTATCTCTTGATTGAAGACACTTGTCCTTGGTAGATAAAGCAAAATTCACCTGGCTTTGACGAATAACGTTGTTAGATTGAATTTTTGGAAGTTGAGCCTTTTCTTTTGAATTGATTAAACCAGAAACTGTTTTTGGTGCTACGGGATTTGAGTTTGCGCCAGAAAAAACACCTGCATTTTTCATTTCACCAAGAGCAGAGATAGAAGTGAAAAATTTTACATCTTATATGTTTATTTTTACCATTTTCATGTAATCGACGAAACCTAATTCTACCATCTATTCTACAGATTCGTTCGTAATTTTTTCTTGTACACTACTGTATTATGTAGATGCTGCAAGTGCAACAAAAAAAATTTTTTTTAATGAAATTCATTTTCAATGTTCTGGTTATTATTTAATGTTCTAAGTTGTAATTCATATTTATGGTATTTTTTGTAATGAAAGCAGTTACTTTGTACTAATGGAAGGTATTTTATATAAATGGTAGGAATTGTTTACAAATCTACAGGGAGTTGGTACACGGTAAAGTCTAAAGACGGTGTTTTCTATGACTGTAGAATAAAAGGAAAGTTTAGAATAAAAGGCATAAAAAGCACCAATCCGGTTGCGGTTGGTGATTACGTTCATTTTGATGTGGAAACTATTGGAGATGATACCATTGGGATAATTCATGAAATTAAAAAACGTAAAAATTATATTATACGTAAGTCTGTAAATCTATCAAAACAGACACATATAATCGCGGCTAATCTTGATCAGGTATTTTTGCTGGTTACATTAAACAACCCACCGACTTATCCTGTTTTTATCGACCGATTTTTAATTACGGCAGAAGCATATGAAATTCCCGTGGTACTTCTCTTTAATAAAATAGATACATATACTCTCGAAGAAACTGATGAAATAAAGTTCTTAGCTGCACTATACCGTAATATCGGGTATACCTGTATCGGAATATCTGCTGTAACAGGAAAGAATGTAGATACGGTAAAGGAAATGATGGTTGGCAAAACTTCCATGTTTTCCGGTCATTCTGGTGTTGGTAAATCTACTTTGGTAAATGCGATTGAACCCAATTTAGATATTAAAACAAAAAAGATATCTGAACAACATTTACAAGGTCAGCATACCACCACTTTTGCCGAAATGTTCGATTTAAGTTTTGATGCGCGCATTATAGATACCCCAGGTATAAAAGGTTTTGGTATTGTAGATATGGAGAAGGAGGAAATAGGGAATTATTTTCCAGAGTTCTTTAAATTAAAGCAACACTGTAAGTTCAATAACTGCATACATATAGATGAACCTAAATGTGCGGTAAAAAATGCCTTAGAAGCTGGTGATATAGCATGGAGTAGATATCAAAGTTATTTACAAATGGTAAAAGGCGAAGATGAGAATTATAGGGTCGATATACACGATGAGAAAAAATGAGGGTGGTTGTACAAAGAGTTTCCAGAGCCATTGTTACGGTAGATGACAAGCAAATTAGTGCTATAGAGTCGGGGTTGCTCATTTTTGTAGGTATTGAAAATTCTGATACACAAGAGGATGTTGATTGGTTATCAAACAAAATAGTAAACCTGCGTATTTTTAATGATGATCAAGGTGTGATGAATAATTCGCTTCTTGACAATAAAGGCGATGCAATTGTTGTGAGTCAATTTACATTGCACGCTGCTACAAAGAAAGGAAATAGGCCTTCATATATTTATGCTGCTAGGCCAGAAATAGCTGTGCCAATCTATGAAGCTTTTGTAAAAGCTTTAGAATTAAAACTTGGTAAAAAGGTCAGTACCGGAATATTCGGCGCAGATATGAACGTTGAGTTGTTGAATGATGGTCCGGTGACTATATTGATGGATACAAAAAACAAAGAGTAATGAACATTGAAAACGCACAAGAAGCCGTAGATAAGTGGATAAAGGAACATGGTGTTCGTTATTTCAACGAATTAACGAATATGGCCCAATTAACTGAAGAGGTAGGCGAGGTTGCCCGTATTATCGCTAGACGTTATGGGGAACAAAGTGAAAAAGAATCTGATAAGGGTAAAGATTTAGGAGAAGAATTGGCCGATGTTATGTTCGTAGTGCTATGTCTTGCGAACCAAACAGGTATCGATTTACAACAAGCTTTCGATAAAAAGTTAGATTTAAAAACAAAGCGTGATCATGACCGTCACCACAGTAATAAAAAGTTGAAATAGCTGTATATTTGGCGTTCTATTTTAAATTTTATACGCTTTGAAACTTCACCTTACAGGTCCATCAGATAAACATTTAAACGAAACTATTACGATAACGGGTTCTAAAAGTGAATCTAACCGTAGTCTGCTATTGGCTGCTTTGTATCCAACTATTAGTATAGAAAATTTATCCAATTCAGATGATGCCCAGGTAATGGAGCAAGGGTTGAAAATTACAGAGGGAACCGTAGATATTCATCATGCAGGAACTGCTATGCGTTTTTTAACTGGATATTTTGCTTCACAAAAAGGGAAAGAAGTAATTCTTACAGGGTCAAAAAGAATGACCGAAAGACCCATAAAGATTTTAGTCGATGCTTTAAAATCGTTAGGTGCAGATATCTCTTATGTACAAGATGAAGGGTATCCGCCTATAAAAATTAAAGGACAACGAATTGTAAAGGATAAAGTAAGTCTTCCTGCAAATGTTAGTAGTCAATATATTTCATCATTATTATTGATTGCCCCAAGTTTAGAAAATGGTTTGGAATTAGAATTGGTCGGTAAAATTACTTCTGTACCTTATATTAAAATGACATTAGGGTTACTCGAGGAAATTGGTGTAACAACTTCTTTTGAAGGTAATCTGATCAAGGTGTCTCGAAAAACAAATGTAGCGCCTACAAAACTTGTTGTAGAATCTGATTGGAGTTCTGCTTCTTATTTTTATAGTATATGTGCACTTTCAGACCCGGGTACCGAAATAACGTTGTCCGCATATAAAAAAGAAAGCTTACAAGGTGATAGTGTGCTAGCCGAAATTTATAATTCTTTTGGGGTTGAAACCACTTACGGGGAAAATAAAATCACTTTAAAGAAGACAGCTAAACAAGTTGCCACTGAAAACGAGTTCGATTTAGCAAATGCACCAGATATAGCCCAAACAATTGCCGTTACTTGTTTTGGTTTAGAAGTAGGTTGTCATTTAATAGGATTGCACACCTTAAAAATTAAAGAGACCGACCGTTTAGAGGCGTTAGATACCGAACTTTCTAAGTTGGGAGCAACTATTTCAGTAACCGATAAAACGCTAACACTTTTGCCGACCAAGACAATAAAAGCAGATGTAGCGATCGATACGTATAATGACCATAGAATGGCTATGGCGTTCGCTCCGTTGGCAATGCGAACAACTCTTTTTGTAAATGATGCAGAGGTGGTTTCAAAGTCATATCCAGATTTTTGGAACGACCTTAAACAGCTGCATTTTACCATAAAAGAATTATAATTAGTGTTTTACTTGACAAGGCCTATCTGCACATTGTATCTTTGCAGCCGAAATTTGCTACACTAAAATATTAGCTACATGAAATTATCAAACTTTAGTTTTGAGCTTCCTAAGGAATTATTGGCCGAACATCCTTCAGAAAATAGGGATGAGTCCAAATTAATGGTTATCCATAGAGATACTGGAAAGATTGAGCATAAGATGTTCAAAGATATGATCGATTATTTTGATGAAGGCGATGTCATGGTTTTGAACAATACAAAAGTATTCCCTGCGCGTTTATATGGTAACAAAGAAAAGACTGGTGCACGAATCGAAGTCTTTCTTTTGCGTGAATTAAATGAAGAGCAACGGTTATGGGATGTTCTTGTGGATCCAGCACGTAAAATACGTATTGGTAATAAACTGTATTTTGGTGATGATGAAACTCTTGTTGCTGAAGTTATTGATAACACAACATCTAGGGGAAGAACTTTACGTTTTTTATATGATGGTGCGTATGTAGATTTTAGAAGAAAACTTAGGGAATTGGGTGAAACGCCGTTACCTAAATATATCAAAAGAGAAGTTGAAGCGGAAGATGAATCACGTTACCAAACTATTTATGCTAAGCATGAAGGTGCGGTTGCCGCCCCAACTGCGGGGTTACACTTTTCCAAACACTTATTAAAGAGATTAGAAATTAAGGGTATAGACTTTGCGGAATTAACATTGCATGTTGGTCTTGGTACTTTTAATCCGGTAGAAGTTGAAGATCTTTCTAAGCATAAAATGGACAGTGAAGAATTAGTTATTGATGAGAAAGCTACACAAATCGTAAACAATGCGAAGTTGAAAAAACGTCGTATTTGTGCTGTAGGTACCACTGCAATGCGTGGTTTAGAAAGTGCAGTTTCTTCCAAACAAACACTGAATACCTTTGAAGGTTGGACGAATAAATTCATTTTCCCTCCGTATGATTTTAGCCTTGCAAATGCCATGATAACTAATTTTCATTTGCCTAAATCAACCTTATTGATGATGGTATCTGCATTTATGGGTCATGATTTAATGAGCAAAGCGTACAAAGAAGCTATCTTGGAAAACTATAAGTTCTATTCTTATGGTGATGCCATGTTAATTATATAAGTACGAGTCATTCCTTAAACTTAAGGAACTAATATCAAATCCCGCTTTATCTAACTAATTAGAAAGCGGGATTTATTATAATACCTATCTTTAAAACTATGGAACAGATAAAGAAAAAAGATATCCGGGCACTAACGCGGGAGCAGCTTAGGGATTTTTTCGTTTCCAATGGTGATAAGGCATTTCGCGGAAACCAGGTTTATGAGTGGCTTTGGCAAAAGGCAGCTTATTCTTTTGATGTGATGACAAACCTATCTAAAGAAACTAGGGAGATGCTAGAAGCTAATTTTGTTATCAACCACATTAAGGTAGATTTAATGCAACGTAGTTCTGATGGCACAATAAAGAATGCAGTGCGATTGCATGACGATTTAATTGTAGAATCTGTATTGATACCTACTAAATCGCGAACAACTGCTTGTGTATCTAGTCAAGTGGGTTGTAGTTTAGATTGTAGATTCTGCGCTACTTCTAGGTTAAAAAGAATGCGGAATCTGAATCCTGATGAAATCTACGATCAGGTTGTAGCTATTGACAATGAAAGCCGACTTTATTTTGAAAGACCGTTAAGCAACATTGTATTTATGGGTATGGGAGAACCTTTAATGAACTATAACAATGTTTTAAAGGCGATAGAGAAGATAACTTCTCCAGATGGTTTAGGCATGTCCCCAAAACGTATTACGGTATCAACATCAGGTGTGCCCAAGTTGATTAAGAAAATGGCCGATGATGAAGTTAAGTTTAAGCTGGCTGTTTCACTTCACTCTGCAATAGATGAAATACGTACCTCAATTATGCCATTTAATGCCAAGTTTACTTTAAGTGATTTACGAGAATCATTGCAGTACTGGTATGAAAAGACCAAAAGTAGAATTACCTATGAGTATGTTGTTTGGGAAGGAATCAACGATGATCAAAAAGATGTAGACGCTTTGGTTGCTTTCTGCAGATTTGCGCCTTCTAAGGTAAATTTGATAGAGTATAACCCAATAGATGATGGTGAGTTTAAGCAAGCGTCAAATGCTGCGATAGACCGTTATGTAAGTACCTTAGAAAAAAATAATATCGTAGTCACTGTCCGCCGTTCTCGTGGTAAGGATATCGATGCTGCATGCGGTCAGTTGGCGAATAAATCTTAAATAGGAGCAAGCAGTTACAATTGCTTTTTGCAAAATTATATTTTTCTTAATTATAATTAAATCCTTTTTTGAGGGTAGCCGAAGTAATCGACCAATAAACGATAACTGTCTGCTAAGTACTGTTAAATGCGTGCTTTTCGCTAATTTTGAGATTCTAAGAAAGAACACCTGAAAATAGTATCACAAATAAAGGAACCTGTCTATCAGGAAATGGAGTTGTTTGAGTCCAAGTTTAGGGATTCAATGTCATCTAAGGTTGCGTTACTTAATAGAATTACCCATTATATTGTAAACAGGAAAGGGAAGCAAATGCGCCCCATGTTCGTATTTCTCACCGCCAAATTATTGAATAATGGCGAGGTTAATGAACGAACGTATCGAGGAGCTTCAGTAATTGAGTTAATCCACACCGCTACTTTAGTTCATGACGATGTTGTTGATGAAAGTAACAAACGCAGGGGTTTCTTCTCTATAAATGCACTTTGGAAAAATAAGATTGCCGTTTTAGTGGGCGATTTTCTACTATCTAAAGGTCTATTATTATCGATCGATAATGAAGATTTTGATTTGTTAAAAATTATATCGGTAGCCGTACGTGAAATGAGTGAGGGTGAGTTGCTTCAGATAGAAAAAGCAAGAAGACTCGATATTACCGAAGACGTCTACTACGAAATCATCCGCCAAAAAACAGCTACACTTATTGCTGCCTGTTGTTCGCTAGGTGCTTGTTCGGTAAAACCGGAAAGTGTTGATGTGGAAACTTTTCGAAAATTCGGAGAGCTTTGCGGAATGGCCTTTCAAATCAAAGATGATCTTTTCGACTATGGTGCACAGAAGATTGGCAAGCCCACCGGTATAGATATTAAGGAACAGAAAATGACATTGCCTTTAATTTATGCCCTTAACCATTGTTCAAAAAAGGAGAAAAGTTGGGTTATCAATTCCATTAAAAATCACAACAAAGATAAACAACGGGTAAAAGAAGTAATTTCCTTTGTTAAGGAAAAGGGTGGATTAGATTATGCGGTTAGTAAAATGCTCGAATACAGAGATAAGGCACTTGAGCTGTTAAGTACATATCCAGAATCTGACTATAAAGCTGCTTTAGAATTAATGGTGAATTACGTAGTAGATCGTAAAAAGTAATTCTAATTTAAAAAGCATCATTTTTTAATCACCTGTAATACAGGGGTTTGAAAATAAATTTTAAAATTTATTCACCTTCAGGCAACTATTATAACTACTTCTGCGTCTACTATAATAGAAGACCAAACCATTATTTTGAAAATAATTCCATTTTATAAAAACGAAAGGCAACTCATTAAAAGGGTAATCTCAGGTAACCGAGATGCTCAAGAGCGTTTGTATAAAAAGCATGCTCCAAAAATGTTGGGTGTCTGTAGACAATACATCAAAGATGTTCATTTCGCCGAAGATGTAATGGTTCAAGGCTTTTTGAAAATGTTCACTAAACTTGAAACATTTAAGTTCGAGGGTAGCTTTGAAGGCTGGTTAAGAAGAATTATGATTCGAGAAAGTATCTCTTATTTAAGAAAGCAACAATTTGTAGTGTATGACGATGAGGTTTACGAAAAAAACCAATCAGAAGAAATCTCTCAAAGTACCGATTTAGATACTGAACATATACAGCAACTGATAGATGCGTTACCGCAAGGGTATAAAATGGTTTTTGTTTTGTATACCGTAGAAGGGTATAAGCATCAAGAAATAGCAGAAATGCTTTCTATCTCAGAAAGTACTTCAAAAACACAATTATTAAAGGCCCGAAGATTGTTACAAGATCAATTAAGGCAACAAAATAGTATAGGGTATGGAAACCGATAAATTTGAAAAACATATAAAGTCCCAGTTTAAGGATCGAGAAATTCAACCGTCAGAGAATGCTTGGGAAAAAATTTCATCTGAATTAAATTCAGATACCTCAAAAAAGAAATCTGTGTATTTATGGATGGGTATTGCGGCCAGTGTTATGGTTTTAATAGGTATTGCACTATTCTACTTCAACGGTAGCGATGATGTAAATGAGATTCAGTTCGAAGTTGTTGACACCGATAATAAAGAAGCATTAGAAGGGAAGATAAAGACGGAGTCTGTACCATTTTTAGAGAAAGAACAAGAAGCAGTAGTAAAAAATGATGTTGAGAAAATTAATAGTGGTGTAGCTAAGAAGCAAGAGTCAATAAAAAATAAAGAAATCATAACTGTTGAAGATGAGATTGAAGTTGCTTCTGTAGAGCGCATAGTGCTTGAAAAGAAAGGTGATGAATTAGAAATTTCTGATGATATTATAAATACAAAAGTGGCGGGTATCATTGCTCAACTTGATGTCTTAGAACAATATAGTACTGTTACTGATGCAGAAGTAGATTCATTATTGAAAAGGGCGCAACAAGAAATCTTACGTGATAAAATTTTTAAAACAGATAAGTCTGTCGATGCAATGGCTTTATTGACAGAGGTTGAGGATGAACTTGATCAATCGTTCCGAAACCAAATATTTAATTCATTAAAGGCTAGTTTCATTAAAGTGCGAACAGCTGTCGCCGACCGTAATAATTAATCAAGTATAAATCGTTTTATCCTTCATCACCATAAATTACAATGGGGACAGGGACTGGAGTTTTATTCATCAACTGATGCTGAGGTTAAACAAGGTGTCATAAATCAAAATCGAAATGAGAACAATTACAATGTATTTAGTAGGGTTGGTTACGCTTTTTATGGTGCAGAATTTGACTGCCCAAGAGGAGTATGAGAAGAAAATTGAAATTTTAAAGGAGCAAAAAGCTAAAATAAACCAACAAGAAAAGGAAGCTTTGAAGTATGAAGTTGAAAATATTAATGAGCGACTTAAAGATGGAAGTGTAAAAGAAGATGAGGCTAATGTACTTAAGCAAAAGGCTGCGGAAAAAAGAGCATTAAATATTGAGAATAGAATAGCAATTGTTGACAATCAAATTAATTTGTTAGAGCGTAATCAGGGTAAAATGTTAGTTTTAATGGAGTTGGATACGATTACTGGAAAAGGTATTCGTTTAGGCGTTGATATTAATGGTAAGCCGGCGATTATATTCAAATCTAAAAATTGGAAAAGTGAGATACGCTATGATCGAAGAACCTATTCAGATTTTGTAATGGCAGTAGGGTTAAATAATGCCATTGTAGAGGGGCAATCTCTTAATGATTCACCCTATAAAATAGGGGGAAGTCGATTTTTTGAAATGGGATGGCAATGGCGTACGCGACTATTTAAAAATTCAAATTTTGTGAGATTGAATTATGGATTTTCATTCCAATTTAATGGATTAAAACCTAAGGATAATCAATATTTTGTTGCACTTGACAATGGACAGACCGAACTACAAGAATTTGAATATGATTTAAGCAAATCAAAATTCCGTATCGATAATTTAGTATTTCCAATACATTTTGAATTCGGACCATCAAAGTTGAAAACTACTGAAGAAACCATGCGCTATTCGTTACGAAATCAGTTTAGATTAGGATTAGGTGGCTATGCTGGTTTTAATATGGGTACCCGCCAAAAATTAAAATATGATCGTAATGGAGATAACGTCAAGGATGAATTAAAACGTGGGTACAATACTAATGATTTAGTTTATGGTTTAAGCGCCTATGCTGGTGTTGACGGAGTTCTATTATATGTAAAGTACGATTTGAACCCTATTTTTAAAAATGCAGCTGTGGGTCAGCGGAATGTCTCTTTAGGATTGCGTTTCGACCTTTAAGTTAAATATATTCATCAATCAATTTAGCTGTGGTGCCGTTTTGAAAATCGGTTACTACAGCTATTTTTTTATTCTGGATAGTTCACGACTTATCTCATCGGTAAACTCACTTTCATAATATCCACGTTTACAATGGCTACATTCAACAGTGGTGTTGCTATAAATTTTAAAGAGTTTGATCCAAAATAAATGAAAATAGTTCTTTTGGGTAACAGCGTTTAATGTGCCCATTAGTTGGCAGTAGGGGCAAGTAGCATTTAAAAGCTTTATGGTTTCCGGTTTACCTGGTCTTGTACCGAAGAATAGAATCATAATTAGTACTTTTGATGTTCTAATTTAAGCATAAAAGATTTCGCTAAACGCTATTTTAGAAAGCTCTTTATGATTTCAAAAAGCACCATAGATCAAGTTTATGAAACTGCCCGCTTAGAGGAGGTAATCGGTGATTTTGTTCAATTAAAGAAATCGGGCTCCAACTTTAAAGGGCTGAGTCCGTTTACAGATGAACGATCTCCTAGTTTTATGGTTTCGCCAGTAAAGCAGATTTGGAAAGATTTTAGTAGTGGAAAAGGTGGTAATGTAGTAGCCTTTTTAATGGAGCATGAACACTTTACCTATCCTGAGGCTATAAAATACCTTGCTAAAAAATACAATATAGAAGTAGAGGAGACAGAGCAGTCTAACGAGGATAAAGTACAGGCCAATGAACGCGAAAGCATGTATTTGGTATCAGAGTTTGCCCAAACACATTTTAAACAAATGCTTTGGGAGTCAGAGTTAGGAAAAGCGATAGGTCTAAGTTATTTTAAGGAGCGTGGTTTTACGGATGAAACCATCAAAAAATTTGAATTAGGATACTGTTTAGATCAGTGGGATGGTTTTACTACTGCTGCTTTGGACAAAGGATATAGGCTAAATTATTTAGAAAAAACCGGATTAACCATTGTTAAGGAGGATCCTAACAATTCGAATAGTTCTAAAAAGTTCGACCGTTTTAAGGGTAGAGTAATGTTTCCTATTCATTCCATGAGCGGCCGGGTGTTAGGTTTTGGTGGTCGCATATTAACGAATGATAAAAAGGCAGCTAAGTACCTCAATTCGCCCGAAAGTGATATCTACCACAAGAGTAAGGTTTTATATGGTATTTATTATGCAAAGCAGGCTATAGCAAAAGAAGACAATTGCTTTTTGGTAGAAGGGTATACCGATGTTATTCAGTTTGCACAAAGAGGAATTCATAATGTGGTATCATCAAGTGGTACGGCTTTAACATCAGAGCAAATACGGCTAATCAATAGATTGACCAAAAACATAACGGTATTGTTCGATGGTGATGCAGCAGGATTAAGAGCTTCATTACGAGGAATCGATTTGATTTTAGAACAAGGTATGAACGTTCGTGTCTGTACATTTCCTGAAGGAGAAGATCCAGATAGTTTTGCCAAGAACAATGAACTCGATGAAGTTACTGCGTATTTAGAAGGGAATTCAAAAGATTTTATTCAGTTTAAGGCATCGCTATTAGTAAAGGAAGCAAATAACGACCCTATAAAGCGTGCAGATACAGTACGAGATATTGTATATAGTATTGCTAAAATTCCTGATCGTATTCAAAAGGAAATCTACATACAAGAGTGTGCCCAGATCATGAATATCTCTGAAGCTGTTCTGTTCAATACTTTGGCACAAATAGGTAAGAAAGAGACCGCAGATGTTCAAAAGCAACAAAAAGAAGAGCAGAAAGTTTTTGATGTTGTTCGTAATGAAGAAAAGCGTGAGAAGGTAGATGTTCAATATGTATTAGAGCGAAAGATTATAGAGTCGCTTATGCTTTATGGAACCCTCAAAGAAGAATTTGAAGATTTGGTGCTAAAAGAAAATGAGTCGGGTGATTTAATATTAGAACCTGAATCAATGGAAATAAAGGTGTACGAAAAAATTTATTTAGACCTTCAAGAAGATGAAATTGAGTTGGCAAATGAAGATTTTCGAAAAATGTATACCAAGCTCATCGAGGCATTGAATGAAGAAGAAGAATTTTCGATTACTACTTTTGTAAATGGCCTTGATCAAGATATGGCAAATCAGATATCTTCTATTCTAATGGAAGAGGAGCGCTATAAATTGGATAATTGGGAGAGCAAAGAGATTTATCCAAAGAAAAAGGAAATTGGTGTAGCCCAGTTGGTAAGTGAAACTATTTTGACGTTACGCTGTTATCTTATTAAAAAACGAATGGGCGCGTTGCAGAAAACAACTGAACAGTCGAATGAAGATAATCGTGAAGCTCTAGAAGAGATTATGAACTATATTCAATTGAACAAGCTTCTAAATCAGAAACTAAATAGAGTATTGTCGTAATATAAAAACTAAATAAACAAAAAAAAAAGACCCACCATAAGTGGATCTTTTTTTTGTTTTATGACCGTTGTAAGAATTTAGTACAATTCAAGTGCTTTTGCCTGCTGCAATAAATCCACCATATTATCAACATTTAATTTTTTCATTAAACGTGCTTTATAGGTGCTAACTGTTTTTTCGTTTAGGTTTAAGCCTAAAGCAACTTCTTTATTTCGTTTACCACTAGCTAAAAGTTTTAATACTTCTATTTCTCTAGTAGAAAGTTTTCTAAAGAACCTTCTAGGTTTTTTAGTGCCTTCATCAAAAGCGAGACGTTGTGCCAATTCATTGGTGATGAACATGCTACCTTCGCTTACTTTCGTTACTGCTGCGGTAATATATTCTATACCAGATGATTTTGATAAATAACCGAATGCACCCGCTCTAATTGCGCTAAGAGCATAAACATCTTCAGACTGACCACTATACATTAGTACTTTAACGTCAGCGTAATTTTTTTTAATTTTTCGTAATGCTGCGATTCCATTTATTTCAGGAATATCCATTTCTAGCATGACAACATCGGGGGTTGTGTCTTTAAGTTTTTCGAAAAGCTCTTCGGTAGTTGCCACCTCATCAATCAATTCAAAACCCTCAGCGGCTTCTAGAACTGTCCTAACTCCCATTCTTATTATAGGGTGGTTGTCCGCTATTAAAACTTTGATCATTAAATAATTTTTAAAGATTTTATGCAACTACGGTTGTATGAAAAGACAACACGCAATGTAAGGCATAAAATTCTAAATTAGAAGTCAAATATTCACTATTTTGGTGTTAACTAATAATTTAACGCTTTTTATTCGACTTAATTACTTAATTCTTAGATGAGTTGTTATTTTAGGTGTTTTGGAATCTCACAAACGGGTATTGGTAACATTTTATGTTTGTTCAAAGTATTCAATCTCATGAAAATAGCAAAGACCTCCTGTTTTCTACCCTCAAAATCATTGATTGTCTTACCTTCATCTTTCATGCTCATAGCCCATTCTAGTTCAGGGTAAGAGGCGCCGATTTGGTCTTCATCAGTTCTGTCATCACCCCATAGTCCGTCAGTAGGTGCAGCTTTAATAATTTCTTCATTAATGCCTAAAACTTTGGCAATGTTATATACTTCGGTCTTCATTAAATCGGCAATCGGACTTAAATCAACACCACCATCGCCATATTTTGTGTAGAAACCTACCCCAAAATCCTCTACTTTATTTCCTGTTCCTGCGACTAAATAGCGCTCTAATGCAGCAAAATAATATAAGCTAGTCATGCGAAGTCTTGCGCGCGTATTGGCTAAAGACATAAAACGCTCTTCTTCATTTTCAACAGTTGGAAATGCATCAACAAGACTATCGAATACAGGAGTAAGGTTTACTTCACGTCTACTAACGTTCTTGAAATTTTTCTGCAACCATTCAATATGTCTTGATGCCCTGTCAGATTGGTTTGCTGCTTGGTGTATCGGCATTTCCAAACATAACAGGTCTAAACCTGTTTTAGCACAAAGTGTCGAAGTGACTGCAGAGTCGATTCCTCCAGATACACCTATGACAAAACCTTTTTGTTTTGCATTCGTAGCATAATCCTTTAACCATTGTACTATGTGGTCAATTACCTTTTCAGTCTGCATACGGTTCCAATTATTTATTAAAATCA
Organism: uncultured Maribacter sp.; assembly: GCF_963975365.1. Classification (GTDB taxonomy): domain Bacteria; phylum Bacteroidota; class Bacteroidia; order Flavobacteriales; family Flavobacteriaceae; genus Maribacter. Next base: position 43,170 of record NZ_CAXBGF010000005.1, read on the forward strand.
ATTAACTTTGCCTTAAAAATAAGTTGAACACCGTGAATAATAAAATGTATTGTAAAATACTTGCTAGGGTCAAACCTATTTTTATATTATTATCAGTTTTTTTCATTCTTTTTAGCTGTAATGATAGTGATAAGGTAGCGCAAGAAATAGAGGCTGTACCGATAGACCTGAAAATAGCAAGATTTGATCGCGAGTTTGCATCGGCAGGTGAAGAAGGTTTACCGGCATTACGCAAAACGTACCCATACCTATTTCCAGCACCAGATAGTGTCTGGATTGCCAAAATGGAAGATTCACTTCAGGTAGAGCTTTTTCAAGAAGTAGGTAATGCATTTAAGAGTTTTGAAGATGAGCAAGAAGGTTTGGAGCAACTATTTAAGCATATCAAATACTATTTTCCGGAGTATACGGTTCCAAAGATTATTACCGTAACGAATGATGTCGATTACAATAACAGAATTATATTGATTGATAGTATTTTGTTTGTGAGTCTTGACAATTACTTAGGTCCTGAGCATAAGTATTATGGGGGTTTTCAGCGTTATATAGCCCAATCTTTAGATCGAGGTTATATGGTAAGTGATGTTGCCAGTGCTTTTGCCAAACAGGTAGTGCCACGACCAAGAGACCGAACTTTTCTTGCCCGAATGATATATTTTGGAAAAGAATTATACCTAAAAGATATGCTAATGCCTAATGTGGAAGAGCGCAAAAGAATAGGCTATTCTGAAGAAGATTTAACTTGGGCAATTGCAAATGAAGAGCCGATGTGGCGAAATTTCATTGAAAACGAATACTTGTATAGTACCGATAATAAATTGAACCAACGATTTTTAGAACCTGCTCCGTTTTCTAAATTCGGATTAGAGCTTGATAATGAATCACCAGGAAGACTTGGGCGATATGTTGGTTGGCAAATTGTTAAGGCGTTTATGGAAAACAATTCTGTGAACCTAAAACAATTATTGACCATGCCTGAGGAAGAAATATTTAAGAAATCAAATTACAAACCGAGAAATTAAATGGCAGATTTACATACTTCAGAAATTACCTTACGTGTAGGATTGGATGATAATAGAATTCCTGAATCATTGAACTGGTCTGCTCAAGACGGTGGTATAGAAAATCAGGAGGCAAAAGCTATGCTTTTATCTGTATGGGACAGTAAGAATCAAGAATCTTTGAAGATTGACCTGTGGACGAAGGATATGCCTGTAGATGAAATGAAAACTTTTTTCCATCAAACATTGGTTTCTTTATCCGATACTTTTTTGAAGGCCACACAAGACGAAAAAATGACGGCCACCATGAAAGATTTCTGTGATTACTTCGCAGAGAATTTAAACCTTAAAGAATAAGTATAGGCGTATTACGCTTTTTTAGGCTTCAAATTCCCTTTTATTTTTTTAATCCAATAGATAATGTAGACGGTTCCGATTACCGACGGAAGCATCCATGCCCAAAGGGTATCGTATTTCATTCCGGCAACTATGAATGCTGTAATAGATGCAATTAAGGCACCAAGCATTCTACTAAGGTGATTAATTAGCCACAGTTTTCTGTGTTTTAAAGTATGCTTGAATAGCTTATAATCACCATAAGGTAAAAACATACCGATCCATCCGAAGAAAAGGAACAGTATGCTATGAGAATGACCATGAACGAGTCCGTTGATGCCAAAACCCATCATCAATAATGCGCTTGCGGCCATAATGCCCGACACTAATTTATCTAGTACATTGGCTTCGGTCTTTTTTGCCGATTTAAAAGTGAGCGCTCTATTTCCTGCCAGTACCATGTAGATGGTGAAAATGCCGATTAAAAATAAAAAGTTGTTAATATGATTGGGCATTCTTGCTACTACCAAAGATATGGCCGAACTGATGATCATAGACCAGGAAAACCATTTGCCAAAGCGTTTGTGGTTTAGATTTCCCTTTCGTACTACGATACTTCCTATTCCTGTAATAAGGCCTAATCCTCCAAAAAAGGCGTGTATGTATATGAATATTTTTATAGTGTTCTCCATGGTCTGTTGGTTAATTTTTATTTCAAGATGTAAGTTTATAGTACATCATTGAAATGTAAAAAACCGAAGTGTTGATTTTGCTAGCTGAAATGGAATTTGGATATGCCGTACACTCATTCAAATAGCCAATTGTTTTACTCATATAATCTTTAAAAAGGTCTGTTATGACAAGTATGCTTGTTGTCTATATCGATTAACGACACCTTTTGTCGCTGAGTTGTTTTTAGGTGTTATGTCGTTTATCGACAAGATTTTGCACTTAATCTAGGTTCGTGCAATGTAACGAGTAAAAAGCGTTTTTGAACGGTTTACAACCTAGTAAAAGAAGGTCTGATGCGTTCTTTAAGTGTAACAAACGCAAGTCATGAAAACAATAATAACAATCATCTTTATCATCTTCTTAGGAATCACTGCTCAAGCACAAACTGCTGATACCGATGTAAAAGTTGAAACTTTTGAAATGACTATCGTTACTGAAACAACTTTCGAGTTAAACCTTGAAGCAAAAACTGAAGTAGCACGTTTGTACAAATCAAAAGATTCTAAAATTAAAAAGGAATTGAATTTCATTACTAAGGCTAATAAACCTAAAATGGCTTAATTCAATAGAAGTTTACGACTAGTTCTTAGTCTTTTAATTTTTTAGGTTTACAATTCTGACAAAAATCAGATAACGTATTTATCTCTTGTTTTACCTTATTGTGTTCTTTCTGCAGCATCTCGGCATCTTTACCCAAATTGGTGGCCTTAAAAACTTGTGCACTAACGGTATTCATTTCCTCTTGTAGTTCGTTGAAAATAGGCTGAAATAATTTGGAGTCGCTAAAAGCACCTTTCTCCTCATAAATCTTTTTTCGTATTTTTCTGGCATACAGCTCTACCAAATCAAAATCATACCTGCCAAATTGTAATAGCTGATTTGCTGTTACCGAATCTGGAGCAATTAAAACCGCTAGATTTTTTTGAAAAATGGCTTTAACCTTGCTATTGAAATTTTTGGTAAACATAAAAGACACCGAGTTCATATTAAAGCTGAAATCGATTTTAGAGCCCGAATAGATAGAAAAGGAGGTAAGTGAAGAATTAATCTCTGATTCTGGAGATTGGTAGTCGCTAAGTTGTAGCTCATAATTGGGATTCCATTCCATCGGTTCTTGGCCGAAGAGGAACAACGTAGCGCAAAAGAAAGATAAAAACAAAGTGTATTTTTTCAAGGAATGTAGCTTTTTAATTTTTGCCGAAAATACAGAAAAAGTAAATTCCTAAATGATAATATTATCCCAATTCACTACATCGTTATGTGAATGCGTAAAGCCAATGGCACGTTCTTTTGCAATGGTTTCGACATCTCTATAGGCGGCAATATACGTTTTGCGCCATTCCTTAGATTCATTCCCTGCAGAGCCGTGTACAATACGTTCATCATGCACAGTTATACTTCCTCTCTTTACGGGTAGGTATACAATTTTATCATCTTGTCGCTCTTCAATGACCAAGGTGTGACTTTCATCTCGCGACACTCCGCCGTCCTTTTTATCACTGCTATATGATTTTGGAAAATGCTTACGCAATTCTGGCTCTTTGTTGGTACCTGGTAAAACTTGTAGACAACCGTTTATTAGGTCAGAATCTGTAAGTGCTAAAGAAAATGTGGCTGTCCATGTGTTTTCCGTTTTAGGCCAGTATCCTAAATCTTGGTGCATGGCAAATTCAGCACCTTTTTTACTTGGTTTTTTCGCTAAAAATTGCTCATAATCCATTGTCGATTTTCCACTTAGATATAATTGGTCTGCTATATGTTGGGTAATTTTATGGTAGATGTTATTTTCTAATTCTTTGCGGTAGGTACTGGGCAACATGGCATTTACCAATTGAAAATCTTCCATAGGTGTGCCGTATGGTTGCGACATATCACAGAAATCTTTCTTCATGTGTTCTGCTTCTTTGCCTAAAACAAAATGGTCGAACCACGGATCTAGAAACTCCATCTCTTCTTCAGTCAATACATCGTTCAATACAATGTAACCGAGCTCATGAAACTGCTCAATTTCTTTTTCGTTGATACTATAGTTATTGCCTATTCTACGATGACTACCAGAATCTGGATTGGTAATGCGTTCCATGTAAAGTGTTTTTTTAAGTTGTCGATTCTCAAGTTACGAAATTTGAGATTTCCGTTGTATAGATTATAATTTTTTTAGCAATGTAGGGGTGTCAAAACCTACAATTCAAATTCCGTTTGGGTAGGATTTGCATCAAAAATATGCGGGTAATGTTCACGTGCATTTTTAACCATAAATTCAACGGGCACATCTTCAAAATGGCCATAATCCTCAAGATATTCCATAAATAAATTTCCTTCTTTATTAAATTCCTGTAGCACAGCATCGTTTTTGCCATCGAAATCTAAAGGGGCTACGTTGAGCATAATACATAAAGAGGTGTTGAACGTGGGAGAAAGTTTAAGCCATTTGTTATTGATAAATGCATCGACCATACCGTGAGGGGTAAGTTCGCTAGAGCCGAATTTTTCTATTAACCGTTCTACACCAATATGGTTTTTAACTTTGGCTAAGTGAATTCTAGCAGGTATGCCAACTGCGCGTAGGCAGGCAATCAATACAATCGATTTATCAATACAATGCCCGTTAGGTCGTTTGGCAATTTCACTTGCCCTGTAATTTTCTTTTGTAAAACTTAAGGTGTAAGGGTTATACCGCCATGAATCGCGGACTTTTAAATAAAGCTGTATGGCTTTTTCTTGTTCTGAAATGGAGTCTAATTTAATATTGGTCACTAGGTTTTGAATTTCTAATGTTTCGTAATCAAAGAAATAGGTAGGTGCTAGATAATCCATAAGTAAAGAAAATAGGGGGATTTATTATATCAGTTTTGGTAAGCGCCGATTACTAAGATAATGAATTTTGGTTGAAAGCTTTTCCTATACACAGCACGTCATTTGCCTTTTGCAAGTCATTCTTTCTTTTTGCCTTTGGCGAAAAACGACTATTAATTCACTGAATACTGAAACAGCCAACTGGAAACAGCCAACTATTACTTTCTATATTCCTCGGGGCGGTTTTGCCAAATATGAATATACTGCCCTGTAGACATTCTGCGGGCCATATCTTTTGCTCTAGTGGCTAATTCGCCTTCGTATAATTCATCAATCGTTTCAAACCATAATTGTAACCATTGTGCAAAATGGTTTTGCGATATGGTATGGTTAAGGTTTTTGTCGACATTCACATGTTTCGCAGAAGGGCTCCCTCTAAACGTACGGACACCAAAAAGGTTAGATTCCCAAAAATCGGTGAGTTTACTTAGGTGGGCTGGCCATTGTGCATCGGTAATGTGGCCATTAAAAATAGGGCCTAGCATTTCGTTTTCTCGTATTTTATCGTAAAATGTATGTACCAATACGCCTACATCTTCTCTATTGGTGATATCGTTCATAGTATTCTTTTATGATATTTCTACAACGTCTTTTACACGGTCGGCGGTATCTTGTTTTGAAAGCGTTAACCGAACAATACTAGCTGTGGTGGCAGTTAGATCATGCGGAATATTCCCCGCAAGGGTAAGTATCGCTCCTTGTTTTAACTCGTGTACGTTGCCTTCGACGCCAAATGCGATTTCACCCGCTAAGATATGTACAATAATAGGAAAGGGTGCTTTGTGCTCTTTCATCACTTGTCCTTTTTTAAATAGAATGCGTATTTCTTTAGAGAAGGAAGTTTCTAAAAGCACTTTTATAGTTACTTTATTGTCGTTAAAATCTAGGTTTTCACTAAAAGAAGCCGTGTTCATACAAATGTTTTTACAAGGGTAAGAAGAACTACGGGATCAAATTATGATACTTCTCATAGTATTCAAATACATTGGGTCTAAACACCTAAATCTTACCTTTATATTAACACAATGGGCGCAATTTCTCACTTCTCAACCAAATGCTACCCCATACGAGTATCCCGAAAATTATGGGGAATAGTGAACTGGTAAAAGGGTCGTTATGAATTACGTGCGTTGCAACTGCACCACCAAGCCAAGCGGTTATTAGAAGTCCGCCAATAAAAGTAGTTTTAGGAATAGCGTACAAAATAGTGGAGACCAATAAAATGATACCTAGGTACATCACGGCATTTTCAGGGTAGCCAAATTCCACGGCACCTTCAACGGCCATTTCGGTTTGTAAAAGATTGTTTGCTGCTCCCATTAAGAATAGTAATACAACGATGCCTTGTAGAATATACGAAGTATATAGTACGCCTTTTGAGGTTTTTTTTACGGTTTCCATTGTAGTGTTGTTTTCGTTAGATTGTCACCTACAAGGTAAAGTAAATTTCTAAATACCAGTGTTTTAAATATACTAGGTCTGGGTTTATTTTGAGGTATTTTTGAATGCCGTTATCTACAAATGTAATCTAGCAAGCAGCTATCGGTTTACTTAAAAAGAAGGCCATTTTCAGCGTCAAATTGTGCTTTTTCTTCCTCTGTTAAGCCATCGCGTAGCACTCGAATCGTATATCCGCCTACAATCAAATTATTTTCATAATACATCCAATCGCTAATTTTGTCGCGGTCGACGGTAATGGTATCCCCTAATGCTATAGCATTGGTATACACCGGTTCGTTACCGACAATACCTATAAAATCGGAGTCAATCAACTGAATGTCTTGTACCCAAATATGTTCGCTACCACCATCGTTAGTTTCAAATTTTTGTTTAAGGGCGAAAAAATTTAAATTGGGATTATCGCTTTCAAGCGCAGTTGTAAATTCTTGAATCGAATTATTGGCCCTTTCAATGGCTTCGTTCATTTTGGCGTCGTCATTTTCTACATTGTAGACGTTAGGTTCACCCTCGCGTTCTACTTTTGACGGCCTATTTTCTTTGCATGATGTAAGAACTAGAAATACGATTGCTAAGTAAGTAACTATTGTTTTCATTTGATGGTTGTTTTCTTAATCATGAATCCGATAGAAATTAGAAAGCCGATGAGGTATACTAAGGCTAAAAAGGGTTTTTCCACGGTCATATTTTGAAAGTCGATTTGTTTAAATAATGCCACCCCAATAAGAACAACTAAGATTACTGAAATAAAGTTGGGGACTATTTTATACTTCATACTTGGTTTATTTAAAATTCGCGATTTAAAAGGTAGACTATCTTCAATATTACCTTCAGATGCATTTTAACGACACCGGTTTTTAGACCAATTACAATTGGGTGAAAAAAAAGGAAAACAGCCTTAAAGCGGTTAAAATGACTTGGGTTTTCCAAAAATGAACGGCTTGTGCAACAGTTGCCAATGTTGGCAGTAGCTGTACTCATTATGGTTGTCCATTGTATTTTGGGTCAAAGTCCACCATCCATTCAAATCCGAATTTGTCTCTAAACATTCCAAAATATGAACCCCAAAGGCTGTCCGTAATTGGCATTTCTATTTGTCCGCCAGCTGAAAGACCATTAAACAAATGGTCAGCTTCTTCTTTGCTTTCTGCACTAATAGAGATTTTACTTCTATTTTCATTTTCGTTATGTTTACCCATAAATTCTGGTGTGTCGCTCCCCATTAAAACACTGTTTTTGCCAATTGGTAATGCAATATGCATTATTTTATTTGCTTCCTTTTCAGAGATTGGGTGCTTTGCCAATTTCATATCTTTGAAACGTGAAATCATTGCGAATTCTCCGCCAAAAACAGATTTGTAAAACTTAAAAGCTTCTTCTGCATTTCCGTTAAAATGTAAGTAAGGGTTTATTTGTGCCATTTTGTACTATTTATGTTTTAGGCGTCTGGAATATTTGGTTCCACCAACCGCTTTAACTTATCCAAACTCTCTTGCCATCCTAAATAACACATTTCTGTTGGTATTTGCGGCGGAATACCCTCTTGCACTATTTTGATTTCAGTACCGCAAGAAACTTCTGAGAACCATATACTTGTAATCATCTCACCTTCAAGATTGGGGTCGTCAAATTTGTCTGTGTTTTGTATGAATTTGTTTGGTTCGATTTTTAGATATTTTCCGCCAAAAGAGTGTCCATTGCCGGTCGAAAAATTGGTGAAAGTCATTTTAAAATTGCCACCTTCTTTAAATTCCATTTGTTGTACTGTGCAAATAAATCCGTAGGGTGGTATCCAGCTTGCATACGCATTGGGGTCAGAAAAGGCTTTGAAAACTTTTTCGGGCGAAGCAGTCAAAACCCTATGTAGTGTAACAGAATTGTTTTCCATTAGTTTAAATTTTCTATTTTTTTACAGTTTTTTCGTTGTTTTCAGTTACTCTGAACCTTACAATTCTTTCAATAAGTTTGTAGGGTATCGGTTGGTCTAGTGGAAATTGAACTGAGCCTTTTCCTTGTTTATACGTTGAAAGTTCGTTTTTAAACTCACTATGTCCAGAAGGTGTTGCGTAAAAACCAATATGATTTTTGAATGCTGCAAAATAAACCAACGGTTTTTTGTTCAACTTGTAAGCAGGCATACCATAAGCAAAGTGTTCATCTGCATTGGGTGCTACATCTTTTATCAACTTTCTTATGTTTTTCATAATTTCCTGAACACCATCGGGAAACTGTAGAAAGTATGTTTCAATTTCGCTCATTTCAGTTGTTTTATGTTCCCAATGACCGTTAACGTGTTCGGCTCGTATGCTCGTATGTTTGGTTCTAAGTTTGAAGATAAGATATATAGCACTTTGAATTATAGTCGATGTTGTGCTTAGTGCTTTTTAGATTTTTTATAATGTTTAATTAATTTTCCAAAATCCTTGTCCTTTTTTCGTTTTTCTGCTACAGTCGATTCGAAATGTTCTTTTTCGCGTTCCATTTTCTGGTAGTTTTCATAAGAATCCGTGTCAATCTCTCCTTGTTCTACAGCTTGCAAAATGGCACAACCCGTTTCTGTTGTGTGAGTACAATCTTTGAATTTGCAACTTTTCGAGAGATCAAGAATTCGCTTAAATGTCTTTTCAATTCCAGCTGTAGCATCGGTAATACCAATTTCCCGCATTCCAGGATTATCAATTAGAATTGCTCCATTGTCCAAGATGATCAATTCTCTGTGGCTCGTAATATGTCTGCCTTTTTTTGTGCTTGTACTTATGGCATTTGTCTGCATTATTTCCTTGCCAGAAAGAGTATTCAATAACGTCGATTTTCCAACACCAGAAGAACCCAATAAACAATAGGTTTTTCCTTTTTCCATTTTGTTTTTTAGTGCTGCAATACCATTTTTAGTTTCGTTACTTATGGCTATGACAGGTATCTTTTGAATTCGTTCTTTAACTTGACGGATTAAGTTAGATAGTTTAACGTTATCTATCAAGTCAATTTTATTAAGTAAGATGATAGGTTTAACATTCGATGTGTTACAAATGGTTAGGTATCTTTCTATTCGATTGATATTAAAATCTCGATCAACTGCCTGCACTATGAACGCATAGTCAATATTTGAGGCGATGATTTGTTTTTCCCCTAGTTTTCCAACCGCTTGCCTTTCAATGATTGTTTTTCTTGGGAATACCTTATGTATTAATGCTTTGTCTTGATCGTATTCCGAAATCGCTACCCAGTCTCCCACAGCAGGAAAGTCGGCACGTTGGTGTGCTGAAAATCTTAAATTTCCAATAATTTCAGCGTCGTATTCTTTATCGGTCGTTCTAACACCATATCTTTCTTTGTGTTCGGAAATGACTCTGCCAACCTGAAAATTTTCGAGTTGCTGACTTTTTCGGAATTTCTCCAAATCTGGGTTATATCCTAAGTCTTCTAATGTCATTTCGTTTTTATTCAGTATTAAGCACAGCGTGTTTGCATAAGAAACGTATGGCAGTTAAATAGCACTTTCGTTTCGGTTTATCTCTTAGCTAAATGTAAATATTTTGCTTTTATTTTTCTCGTAAATGCCAAATTTTACATTTAACGGACTTTCCAAATACACACAGCCCTTTAAGTTTAACACAAACGCCCTGTGTTTTTTATACATTTTTAGATGCTGGCTTTTCTTTACGCAAACTTGCTAGCGTTGGCAAGACATTCTCTTTTCCAATTTTTGGCTTGTATTTTGGCTGAAGTGAATTGTAAATGTGTATGGCTTTTAGTGTTGGCTTATTCGTTCACAAATATGTGATTTGTAAACAAAGTATGTGGTGCACTCACTAAATTAATATCAAACTTCAAAGAAGGCTCAACCCTCGAACTTGCGTTATGAATTCTAAAAGATATTTGCCAACCTTCGTTTAATGAAACCAATAATGTTGTTGTCGAATTTTCTTGGTAAACAATTTCGATTAATCTTGTCGGTAATTTTAGTTTAGGAATCTTCGCTTTTGGTTTTATCTTCTCGAAAGGTAAATTCAAAGTTCCGTATAAATTATATGCCTGAATCTCAACTTTCTTTTTGCCTTTAATTACTTTGTAAAAATCTTGATTGCCAATCAAATATTGAACTAAATTTTCTGCAACAATACTTGGATTTTCTTTGTCCAAACGAAGTAGTTCTTTTCTAAAAGCATCCAAAATTGGTAAATACACAACTTGGTGCATATTATCGATTGAAGTCCATTTCGTTGATTTATCTTTAGCTCTCAAATCGGCGAGCATATCAAATATTGGATTGATTTCTTTAAAATAGTTATCCGAACAAGAAACTCCTAACCACTTTTCTCCAAAGTTGATTTTGTTAGATAATCTTGAATGTTTAACTGCTCTATGATTATTTTTTGCAGAAATTCCAATCTCCCATTTTTGTAATGAGCGAATCATTAAAACGTCTCATACATCTCCAGTTTGTCCAGCTTGGTCGCTTACTAATTCCAAGACTAAAATATCATCTTCGCTAATTCCATTTGACAATCTAGGTTCAATGTCAATGAGGAAATTAATTGAGGCACTTGCTGTTATTCTAAAAGTTTCTTGTTCAGATTCGCTGAAACTATCAAAAAAGCCTTTATCTGTATTATAAGGTTCGTTTTTTGTAATAGAAACGCTAGTGAATGTTTTTAAACGTTCGTGAAATTCAAAGACTAAAGCATACTCGAAAGCTTTACCATTAATAGTTTTTTTGGGCGTTACCACAAGGGTCGGGCTATCCGCTACGAGTCCTCGCTCGTACCTCGCTGTGGGCTTTCCACTTCTATCCCTAACGCATTAGTAACCTACTAATAAAATTCCTTTTAATGGAAGATGTAATCTACTTGATATATAAAGTGTTTCTAAAAAAGTATAAATCTTTTTGAAATCATCAGAACCACGATAATCATTTCTTACAGCAATCACTAAATATTCAACTTCAAACATCATACAGGCTTGAAAGATATCTTTAAGGAACTGATTATTATCAACAGCTCTTCCAGCTTCAACTTCAATTACAATCTTTCCATCCTTACTTAAAGCATCAGCATTAAAACTTTTATCTATTTCATTATCATATCCAAAGAGAACAGGAACGTGAATTTTATCATTTTTAGATTTTCCAGTTTCTAAAAAATAATCAATTGCTTCAAGATGTGGTCTTAATTTTTCAAGAACTGCATTACTGTTCAATTTAAGATTGTCTGAACTTATATCCGTATCAACTGTCTTGAAACAATTAATTACAGCTTTGACGTCTTCTGTAATTCCGTGTGAACGAGGAAAGAATTGGTATCGAATCATATTTCAGAAAGAATTTTATTCACTATTTCATTTTCTTGAAAGCATAATACATTTTCTTCAACAAAATAAAATATATTTTCATCAATTAATCTAGCTTCTTCAGAAACATAACTTCCTTCAAGATTCAATAAACTTTCATTTAATTGAACTGTACTGATTGTTCTTTCGCCAAAAGGCATATTTATTATTACTGAAGGAAATTCTTTTCCATTAAAACTTATTGTTTCCATTATGCTGCTATTTTTTGTTCGAGTGTAACTTTCTGTTTTAATGATTGGGGAAATTCAAATTCAAAATCGAGGTCTTCTCTTATACCGACAAAAAAGACTCTTTTTCTGTCTTGTGGAACATCAAAATCTGATGCGTTTAATAATTTGAAGGATAATTTATAACCCGCATTTTTAAACATCTCTTTGATGTTTTTTAAAGCCTCGCTATGTCTTTCCAATAACATTCCACTAACATTTTCTGCAAGAAAGAACTTTGGTTGTTTCGACTCTAATATGCGAATAAAGTCATAAAACAATTGTCCTCTTTTGTCATTTATTCCACGCAAGGAACCGGCCTCACTCCAACTCTGGCAAGGTGGACCCCCAATAATTCCATCACATTCTGGAACTTCGTTAGATTTTATATCTACAATACTTCTTCTATCTAGAGTTGTGTTTTTGTGGTTCTTCTCGTAAGTTTCCCAAATGTCTTTGTCATATTCGTTTGCCCAAACAACATTGAATCCTGCTTTTTCAAATCCTAAATCCAATCCGCCAGCTCCAGCGAAAAATGATACTACATTCATATATTTATTGTGTTTGAAGTGATTTATTAAGTGTTCTACGATACTCTGCTTTCTCTTCCGCAACTTGTAAAAGTTGTTTAGTACAATTTGTTTCGTAAATATGTTTTCCTATTTGGTCGGTCACATATTCATTTCGTAATTCTTTAAGATTGAGTTTGAAGATTTTGGCAAGTTTTGGTAAACGTTTTTCATCGAAGTCTCGTTTTCCGTTCTCGATTTTACTCAAGTTTGCAGAGTCTAAATTCAGTTTGGCCGCAAGTTGAGTTAAAGTCAATTCGTTTTCGTTTCGTAAAAGTCGGATGTATTCTCCAAATGTGGTTTTCATAAGACTTGTCATTTTTTGACAAATTTAATTTATATTTTTGGTAAAACCAATAAAGCGGTGGCAAAAAAAACAGCTCTTTTATTTTTTAAGCTGTGGAAGAAGCGGTTGAAAAAAAATGAATGTGCTGTTTGCGCGTTGGCGTTTTTAGAACAAAGTTTAATGATTTGCACGATTTCCCGAATTACAGGTAACGGTTAGTATATGCGTAGTTGCTGACGATAGGAAGCAATTATCGCATATACAGTGTGTGTGCCCAGTCTGGGCATCTTTACCTTATAGCAATATAAGGATTTATTTAGAGGTTGCAAGTCCCTTATGCGCTGGAGTAAAGTCCATCAGCGTCAACTTTGTTAATTCTCATGTATTTTGATAATATTGTTAAGCCTTTTTTAAGTAGTCTATGATTAAATCCCAGTTCGAACTAAAAATTTGTATTTGCCAGTACTATAAAATCCAAGCTTGTCAATGATGTAAACATTAAAACTATCTCCCAGATCTTTGTTAATTACCTGTATTTCATAATTACTCCATAACTTGCTATTGCTTGCTGGTATGCTTGGTATTACACTTTCAAAATCTTTTCTGAATAACTCTTCTTTATCTTCTGAGTCTTTAATTATTATTGAGATATGTTCCATGTTTGCTGCATCTATAGTAGGTCTTTTAATAAGTATGTGGATATTCCCGCCAATCGCAACTTCTTTACTCGCATTTATTAGTCTATCTAGTTTTTCCTGTAACCACATTTCTTTTCCTGCTGTTCTTCTCAGGTTTTCAATCGATTGTTCTAAGGTTTCATAATATATATTGGTAATGGCTGAACCATTGTTTTTACCTTCTAATCTTGTTATTCGGTTTTGTTTGATTACTTTTTCTTTACCTATTTTCCATTTACCTTTTTGAAATTCAGCGTTATAGGTTTGAGAAAATAATGTTAGACTGGTAAAAATCATAAATATTGCAGTAATCGTTTTCATTTTGATGCTCGGTTTAGATTTTTTTTTAATGTTGCCTAACGTACGTATAAACGTACCATGGTACGTTTATTTCTCAATGTAGCACGTACAACGTACCCCCTAAGTTACCACTAAAGAATAAACCTACAACTTGTAGTGTAACTATACTTACGGGTTTCCGTAAAATGCTATAAATGATGTATAGATTGGTTGTGGTTAAGTGAAAATTTACCAATTAAAGAGATTATACTACGTATATTAAATGTAAAAGGCTAGGATCTAGCATTCTTAATTACAGATGAGTTTCAAAAAAACGATACCAGTACATTTGGGCATGCTTTACCTAATTTATGCTACTTAGTAGAAACAACGCATGATGTAGTGGTGTTGGTAAAACAGTGAAATTAAATGGCTTTGAGACCGTAGAAGAGTTGATTGTTGCGGTTCAGGGTTTCGTCTTCAGTTAGAAAGGTCATTTTCAGCTTTCTTAGCGACGACATGCTGTACGATCATTTCAAATACATTCGCAGTGGTGGCGATAATAATAGCAACAAAGACAGTTAAAGCACAAATGGCAAGAAAACCCGCAGGATCGTCATCTAGATTGTGGGATAATCTGATATATAGCCCTGCCATAATAATCAAAATGCTGAGTACGATTGCACAATACTTTATACGCCTTAAGTTTTTAATAGCACTTGATGAAAATACCCTTTGCTGCCCAATGTAGTTGAGCAACATAAATGCGTTGTAGAGGATAACAAAAAAAGCGATGGATGCAACGTATACATACAAGATAAATGGGTCAAAGTAAATACTGAACACGTCTAAATTTGTGGCTCTACCTTCGGTCAATGGAGTCCAAATTAATAGGGTAAGCGTCACAATACCGATAAGCACAATGACCGCCTGCAGAAATACTATTGAAATTCTTTTCATCATGATCTTACGAAATATAGATGATGTCTAAATTTTTAATGAAGGTATGACTTTATCTTAATGAGCGAATGTACATGATCCACATTTTAATGGTTCGTGGTTATGTTTCAGTATTCAGAATTCAGTAGGCAGTTTCAGTATATAGTGTCGGCGAGCAGCTTGTTTTTATTCAGCTGTTTCAATCTCAATTATTTCTTTGCCTTGCGCACCCAAGTAATGTGCTATTATTTTCTCGTACACTTTATACCCATCATCTACATTGGTAAAGATGAGTAATCCTTTTTTTGTTTTCGGAAATATAAAAACGATGGTTTGTACACCTTTGTCGGCTCCGCCGTGTGATAGGGCATAATCGCCATTTTTAAAATCATAAATTTCAAATCCGAGTCCGAAATGTTTTCCATTTTTGGTGGCCACTTGGTGCGTAACCATATCATCGAAAACCTTTTTAGAAAGTGCACCACCATTCATTACACTTACTAAAAAATTACCATAATCTTCAATAGTTGTCATTAAATCATCTGCACCATTTGGCGTTTTTTGTTTTAGGATTTCATAGCTTTTTCCTTTAGCATCATACCCAATTGCAAAACGTGATTCGTCTAGCGTATCGCTCCATGTAAAGTGCGTATCGCTCATGTTCAAAGGCTCGAAGATGAGTTCATTGGCCAATTGGTCTAAAGAGGTATTGAATTTATGTTCCAAAGCTTTTCGTAAATATTCAAGACCCTCGCCCGAATATTGATATTGGGTGCCGGGCTCGAATTGAAAATTTAATTTGTTCGATGTATTCATATACCTCCAATTGGGAAATCCTGATCGATGGCTTAAAATATGTCGTGTCGTAAGTTTTTTGCTTCTAGGGTCAGCCGCTACATCTGGGTCGGTAAAATAGGTGTAAACGGGCTCATCTAAGTCCCACTTTCCTGCGCTTACTAATTTTAAGGTAACCATTGCGGTTACCGGTTTTGTTAAAGAGGCTACATTAAAAATGGTGTTATAGGGTGCGGTAACACCACTTTTAAGTTCACCAAAAACTTTTATGTGTTTAAGGCTGCCATTTTCAATTATGCCAAGACCTAGGGTGGGTACGTTATTTTCTTTTAGCCATGCTTCAATTTCGGTGTCATTTTCAAAAATTGAATTTTCTGGTTTTTGCAATTCGTAGGCTTCATGCCCATAACTTAATGAAGTTCCTAATTTCCATTGGTTATTTTCTAGCACCCATACATTTGAGAATTTGGCAATACCGGGTTGGCTTTCTTTGCTTTCGTAAAATAAATGTTCGCCATTATGAATGGCGCCATACAAAACCCCATTTTTATACAGTGGAAAAATTTCTGTTTTCTTTTTGACCAAATACCGTTTTACCTGTCGCGTTTCGGGATTTTTACATAATCCGTTTTTTAGGTCGTAAAGAAATTTGGCTTTGTCGGAGACACCGTCCTTATCGTGATAAAATTTCAAATTTTCACTTAACAGGTGTTCAAATTGTGCAATGTCACACTGATTAAAACCTACATTAAATAGTAAGCTGTCGTTTAAAATTATGGTGTTATAGAGTGCTGAGTTTTTGTTAAGCTGTGCAATGCTTTTTGCACTAAAAATGATAGAGATAGTAAGGTAAAGGATGATTTTTTTGGACATCATGAATTTCGTTTTGCGATAAATGATTTTTTTTGAGCAAAGGTTAAAAACTCATTTACTTTATGCTGAAAATCTGCTCGACAATACCCCGACAATAACCCGACAACTTTTATATCATATTGAAATTCAGCTGGTAATACAGTTTTTTTGTTTCGGTCTATTTCTATTGCATTTCGTAGGATAATAAAAATATTGGATAAAACAATTAGTAGTATAAGGATCATGGTGAATTTATTTCCAAGTTTTAAAAAGATACCGAGCATAAAAACTATTGGTGCTATAATGGTCCAAAGTAGTTGTAATGAAATAAGCTGTTTGGTAAACCTATTTTTTTGTTTTAGGGTGAGCATTAAAACAAAAGGAACGATGATATTTAGTGGAGGAATAATGATAAATGGAATTGAAGAGAGGTTTATCAATTTTAGTAAAGAATAGTTGATTAAAGCCACTTCTTTGGTTTCTTCTTTGGGAGTTGAAATTTCAGGTTGTTCTTGCATAGGCTCTTTATGCAGTAATTCATTTTCCTCTATTTCTAATGCCTTTGCTAAAACTCGGCGTGTATAGCCTTTGGGTTCTTTTCCTGTTTCAATTCGTTGTATGGTTCTTGCTGAAACACCCGATTTTTTTGATAACTCTTCTTGGGTTAAATTTTGCTGTTCTCGTAATACTTTTAATCTGGACATTTTACTTTTTTCTATTACCGCCTTCTGTTTTTGAATAAAACGTAGCGTGTAAAAAGATACTACATTTTGAGTTTGACGCAGCGCTATTTTTTATCTGTATGTTTAGTCGCAGGTATTTCTTCTACGTTATATTGTATATCCGTTATTTTTAATTTTAACCATGTCCATTTACCATTCTCCAATTTCCAACTTGCTTCGCATTCAACAGGTATTTTTATTCCATTACGTTCTTCTGTTTTTGTTGCAATGACAGTCCATTCAGTTGGTTTAATTGCATTTGAATCTTGATAACGCATGGCCACGAATTTTTCAAAATTCCCTTTTTCGTCAAAGTGGAATTCACCCGAACCTATTGTGCCGTTAAATTTCATTGTTGCTTTGGCCGAATAGTCATCTATAGCCTCCCACTTTATATATGAGCTTAGCGATGCTGAAGGAAACCAAACTATTTCTGCCAAGTATCTCTGCAAGGCTGCTTGGTCAATTTTTTCATGATTTTTAGCATTCGCAACTGTTATAAGAGAAAACAATTTAATGAGCATTTCGCCATTACCATTTTCAAATTTGTCACGACCTGTAACTTTAAAAAGCGAGTTCATTTGGGTAGTAATACTCCAGTTAAACGCAGGCGGGTTTACGGTAGTGTATTGTTCGGCTTTACCTATATACCATTCTGTTTGTTCGGGTTTCATTTTTAACTGTAAATCCTGAACTAAATGCATGTTAGAAGTAAACTGTTTGCCAAGAACTCCGCTATTTACCAGCCATTTTTGTACAATTTCAGGTAAGTCGAACAATGCTTCTTTCGTAACAATTTTTTGGTTGGTAAGTGGTGTGTTTTCAAAAAGTGATATTCTTTCTTCTTTAATTTTATTCTTAAAACTGAAACTTGAATATGCCGCTAGTAGTGCCAAAAGGATAATTACGTTTGCTACGGTGCCAAATTTGGCATCGTTCCAAAAGATTATGATTAAAAATTGTGAACTAATTACAGCAATAATTCCGATTATCCACCAATAGTTAGATTGTGCAATGACTTGAACTGTTGTAATCGCAAATAAAACAAAGCCCAATAGCCAAGCAATACCGAATGTTTTGGAAATGGGTTGAGAAAGCCCATTAAAATCAGATATGCCAAATGCTTTTAAAAATCCGAATAAATGGATAATGCCGTGTATTCCAATTAATATGATTAAAGCTATTCGCATAGTTTTTTCTTCTGTACGTTAAGATAGGAAGATTACAGGGTTAAAGGGATATCGTTTACACCATATTTTTTTTGATTTACTGGTTTTGAATAACCCTCATTACAACTATCAATAGGCCTACAATGAAAATGGAAGTAAAAATAAGCTTGTTGTGTTTTGCTAACCAATTGGGAAGGAAAATATCAAAATTTTCCTTTTGAGAATCCGAATATTTGCGAGCAATTATGGTCAGGGGGCAAAACAATTTAAAGACTAGTAAAACAAAACCTTCTCCGATTATTAGTCCAATTCCAATCCAAGTGAACCTATTAATGCGATTAGTGATACCTGAATATAAAATGTAAAAAATTACAAAAACAAAAAAAGCCCAGATTAAAGTATGGATAAACTTTATAGCAAGAAGTTTGTTTGTTTGGTTCATGTGTTTTTAGTAAATAGGGTGTGCAACGTGCTGATATTATTGCCAATACGTATATTTCTGATGTCAGTTTGTAACGTATTTACTATTTTACAAGTTAAGAAAAACTTAGTATTTGTAGTTCAACAACAGTTACGGGATTCTTTAAAATACCCAAAGAATGTATGGTATCGGGTAGTTTTTCGACGAAATGGCTATGTCAAAGAAAATCCTCTTTATTTATAATGCAAATAGTGATACCGGTAACAAAATGCTAGATTTTGCCCATAAAATAATCAGTCCCTCAACATACGACTGCGCGCTATGTTCATTGACCTTCGGTAATTTTATCGAGAATACACAGTGGAAAATCTTTAGAGAAAGTCTATTGGCCAAAGGCTATAAACTTCAATTCTTACATAAAGATGAATTTCAAAAGAGCTATAAAAGCAAATTTGGATATGCATTTACCTATCCTATTATATTAGAAGAAACTGCGCATGATATAGAGGTGCTGGTGACAACCGAGAAATTGAATGGTTTTGAGAAGGTTGAGGAGTTGGTTGATTTTTTATCGTTGTCGGTTGTTGGTTGATAGAAAAATGTTAGTTCGAGTGTATTTCGAGGTGCGAGAAATTTGTATCGAGAACATTTTGTGTTCCAAACCTGTTCTCGACTACTATCGAACTGGTTATTGTACACTTTTGACTTTGAAGTAAAAGTGCTACGTATTTTATACTATGCAGACTATCGTTTAAAATTGTTCGCCGAAAATAAGAAAGGGAAGATCTGCCTATTGGTAGCTGAATACTTAACCAACAACTACTTCTTTGTTGCTTCGAAAAATTTCTCGTTGATATCGTCAATAAAGTTCAAAAGCTCATCGCGGCCGCTGCGGTGGCTGGCACTGGTGACGAAATGCTGTGGTGCTTCTTCCCACATATCGGCAGTTAACGTATCTAGATATGTTTTAACATCGCGTTCTATCGCCTTTGGTTTTAGCTTATCGGCTTTGGTGAAAATAATGGCAAATGGTATTCCGTTTTCACCTAGCCACTGCATAAACTCCATATCTATGGGTTGAGGCTCGTGGCGTATATCTACCAGAACAAAAGAACAGACTAGCTGCTCGCGTTGCAAAAAGTAATTGGTAATGTATTTCTGAAATGTTTTTTTATCACGTTTAGAAACACGTGCGTACCCATAACCAGGTAAATCGACCAAGAACCAATTCTCATTGATCTTAAAGTGGTTGATGAGTTGGGTCTTTCCAGGTCTACCCGATGTTTTCGCCAAACTCTTACGCTCGGTCAACATATTTATTAATGAAGATTTGCCCACATTAGAGCGACCAATAAAGGCATACTCAGGTATAGGCTCATTAGGGCATCGAGAAACATCAGAGTTGCTAATTACAAAGTCGGCCGACTTTATTTTCATCCGTAGGTAATTTTAAAAATTGTTTTTCGCTAACCAAGCATCAAGAATGTTGTTAAACTCGTCTGGGTGCTCCATCATAGGTGCGTGTCCACATTCATCTATCCAAAATAAATCTGAATTTGGTAAAAGTTCATCAAACAGTTCAGCCACATCTGGTGGGGTTACACTATCGTTCTTGCCCCATATGATACAGGTAGGCGTTTTCATTTTTGGTAAGTCTTGTGCCATATTATGACGTATGGCACTTTTAGCGATGGCCAAGGTCTTCACTAATTTTATGCGATCATTCACCGTAGCAAAAACTTCGTCTACGATCTCTTTGGTGGCAATTTCTGGATCATAAAAAACATCTTGTGCTTTCTTTTTAATGAACTCATAATCACCACGTTTGGGGTAACCATCACCCATAGCGCTTTCATAAAGTCCAGAACTGCCGGTAATGACCAAGGCCTTTACTTTTGCTGGATACATTTTGGTATATAGCAGACCAATATGGCCGCCTAAAGAGTTGCCTAAAAGGATAACATCGTCCAATTCTTTATACTCTATAAATTTTTTGAGGTACTTGGCAAAATTCTTTACCGTGGTTTGAAGCATCGGCATAGAATATAAGGGCAATTCGGGGATTAACACCTTATAACCTTTTGGTGGAAAATGGGAGGATACGCCCTGAAAATTACTAAGACCACCCATAAGACCATGAAGGATAATAATGGGTTTGCCTTCACCTACCTCTATGTATTTAAACGTACCGTCGTCAATTAAATCGTTTTCCATGCAAACTTCTCATCATAATTGCCCAAATATAGGTAATTACCGAGAATAGCAAACAACTCTTTTCGATAAGGTGCTCCTTGAAATGATAGGTATTTCGATTTTTCTAGAATTATGGCTCGAGTGGTAAAATTTGACCATAATAAACGCTTAGGGGGAAAAAGGTGTTCACAAGTGGGTTAATTTATTAACAAAGTGGATTTTAGTGGTAAAATGTGGTAATAATATTTATATATTTGAGTTATATAAATAAAACCAGTCATTTTGGACATTTATTTCTTTGGGACATTTAACTGTAAGGCAGACGCTAAAGGGCGTATTATGCTGCCTGTTGCCTTGCGCAATCAAGTGGCTCCGATACTGAAAGACGGTTTTTTTATTAAAAAATCATATCTGAGCGAATGTTTAGAGTTGTACCCGGCATACGAATGGCACGGAGTAATGGCAGAATTGAATGAAAAGAGCAGGTTCGATGAAGAGAACCTACAATTTATAAGAATGTATACGGCAGGTCTACGACAAGTAGAAGTAGATGCCACTGGAAGATTATTGATACCAAAGGATATTATTTCATTGGCGGGCATTTCTAAAGAAGTGGTTATTGCGCCAATAGGAAAGCGATTGGAGATTTGGGATAAAAAGGCATATGATAAATCGATCAGTGCAACGAAAGAGGAAAAGGTGAAGTTGGCCAAACGTGTAATGTTAGGGGAAAAATCTGAAGGAGATGTATCATAATCCGGTATTGCTTAAAGAATCGGTGGATGGCTTGGACATCAAAGAGAATGGAGTATATGTGGATGTGACATTTGGCGGAGGAGGACACTCTAAGGAAATATTGAAACGATTGGGTGCAGGGGGCAAATTGTTCGCCTTTGATCAAGATGAAGATGCGCAAGCAAATACGTTAGGTGATCCACGATTTACGTTGATAGCGGAAAATTTTAGATACATCGCCCAGTTTTTAAAGTTCTATGGCATTCGGAAAGTAGATGGAATATTGGCAGATTTCGGAGTTTCATCGCATCAGTTCGATCAGGCCGAAAGAGGGTTTTCTACCCGTTTCGATGCGGATCTAGATATGCGAATGAGCAAGCGTAATACACTTTCTGCCTATGAGGTGGTTAATAAATACGCGTATGACGATTTACGTAAAGTGTTGTTCGAGTATGGCGATATCAGAAACGCCAACGCTATGGCGAAAGTAATTGTAGCGGGTAGGGAAGTTGAGGAAATTAAAACTACCGATGCTTTAAAGCAAGCATTAAAGCAATTTTTGCCAGAACATAAGCAACATAAAATATTGGCGCAGATCTATCAGGCGATTCGTATAGAGGTGAATCAAGAGATTGAAGTGATCAAGGAGTTTTTGGGGCAAGTGCCAGAATTATTGAATCCGAAAGGGCGATTAAGTGTAATAAGTTACCACTCTTTAGAAGATAGATTGGTAAAACGATTTATACGAGCTGGACAGTTTGAAGGTGAGCCAGAGAAAGACTTTTATGGAAACATAGAAGTGCCGTTAAAGAAAGTTGGCGGATTGATAGTTCCGTCTCGAGAAGAAATAAAATTGAATAACAGAGCACGAAGTGCCAAATTAAGAATAGCAGAGCGCAATGACGAAAAATAAAATGAAAACTGGGGTCTTTGACCTTTTGAAAGGTAAATTTTTGGTGAGCGGTGACGCTCCTAAAAATTGGCTATTCATCATTTTCATTTCTTTTTTGGCAACGGTAATGATCAGTAGCTCGCATAGTGCGGATCAGAAAGTACACCAAATCGCTTTGTTGAACGAAGAAGTAAAAGAGCTTCGAAACGAGTTTGTAGACATGAGGTCTGATGTGCAGCAGTTGAAACTTGAATCGAATATTACGGGTAAGATATCTGAGAAAGGATTGTATCCTTCAGAAACACCACCGCAGAAAATTAGGGTCAAATCTTTAAATGAAAAAGAATAAATGGCCACAACAGATAAAAGTATACTTAAACGACTGTATATTGTAGCGGCATTTCTTGTGTTGTTCTCCGGCGCCGTACTTTTTAAGTTGGTGTCCATACAAATTGTGGATGGCGAAAAGTACAAAGCTTTAGCAGAAACACGTACTTCTCATATTTTTACAATTGAACCGAACAGAGGTAACCTGTATTCAGATGATGGTAGTCTTTTGGCAACATCGGTTTCTAAATACACGATTCGTTTTGATGCGGTCACGGTAAATGATATTGATTTTAAGCAAAATATAAAGCCATTATCAGATGCATTGGCAAAGCAATTCGGTAATACATCTTCTCATTACCAACAAATTCTTAGAAAAGCCAAGGAGAATAAAAATAGGTACGCACTAATTGTTCGTAATCTAGACTACTCTGATTACATGGCTGTAAAATCCTTCCCGCTTTTTAATAAAGGAGCGTATAAAGGAGGATTGATCATTGAGCAAAAAACAACAAGAGAGCATCCACTAGGTAAAATTGCAGAACGTAGTGTAGGGTATGAGCGTGTAGATGAAAATGGCTACCGTACCCGAGTGGGTATGGAAGGTGCTTTTGGTGAATATTTAAGAGGAATAGAAGGAAAACGTGCCAAGCAAAAAATCGCAAAAGGACTTTGGAAGCCTATTGGTAACGATAACATTATAGAGCCAAAGGATGGTTACGATGTGTATTCTACCATCGATATTAATATACAAGATATTGCACACCATGCTTTGTTAAAGCAATTGGAGCTGTATAAAGCAGACCACGGTACAGTAATTGTAATGGAGGTGAAGACCGGTGAAGTAAAAGCGATTGCGAATCTTGGTCAAACATCTGAGGGTAAATACTACGAGCGTTTAAATTATGCCATTGGTGAATCTCATGAGCCAGGTTCTACATTTAAGTTAATGAATTTAGTAGCCGCCTTAGAGGATAAGGTTATCGATACCAGTACCGTAATAGACACTGAAAAGGGAAGTTGGAAAATATATAGGCACTGGGTAAAAGATACTAAGCGCGGTGGACACGGTAAAATTTCTATGGCGAAAGCTTTTGAAGTATCCTCAAATGTAGCGTTTGCCAAAATGATACATAATGGATATAAGAACGATCCAGAGAAATATGTGAACCGCTTAATGAGTATGGGTATTCATAAGGAATTAGGTCTACCAGTTCGTGGAGAGGGCAAGCCAGTACTTAGATTTCCTGGAGACAAAGGTTGGTCAGGGCTGTCTTTGGCGCAAATGGCCTATGGTTATGAGGTTTCTATGACGCCATTGCAAACATTGTCTTTTTATAATGCCATTGCGAATAATGGGGAAATGGTGAAGCCTAGACTTTTAAAAGAAGTTAAGGAGTGGGACAAGACCATTGAAAAGTTCGAAAAGAAAGTATTGAATCCGGCAATCTGTTCTCAAGAAACGGTTAAGAAAGTACAACAGATTTTAAAGGATGTAGTAGAGAGAGGGCATGGTACAGGCCACGGCATGTATTCGAAAAACTTTTCTATGGCTGGTAAAACAGGTACTACGCAAACCAATTATGTTTCTAAGGATAAGAATAAGTACGAATATATTTCTTCGTTTGCAGGTTATTTTCCAGCAGACAATCCGAAGTATTCCTGTATTGTAGTCATTCATAAGCCAGACAAGAGTGTGGGTTATTATGGTGCCGATGTTTCCGGTCCGGTATTTAAATCCGTAGCACAAAAAGTATATGCCACATCACCATTAACAAGTGAGGTTGATGTACAGCATATGTTGATTTCCAGTGCAGATGCTTCTTACCAAGGCTATTATAAAAATGCACAACAGCAATATGCGCAAGTGCCTAATGTAAAAGGTATGAGTGGTATGGATGCCATTGCGATTTTGGAAAATTTAGGAATAGAAGTAGAGGTGAAGGGGAATGGAACGGTAAAACACCAATCTATCTCTAAAGGAACCGATATAAAAACCGTGAAGAAAATAGTATTAGAACTAATATGAAGCAGTTAAAGGACATATTATATGGAGTACATCTTACCGCAGTTAGTGGTACGACTTCTTGTGATATCGCTTCAGTATGTTTCGATTCTAGAGAAGTAAAAGCGAGTGATGCCTTTGTAGCGATAAAAGGCACCTTGACCGATGGTCATAAATATATCGATGCCGTGGTCGCGACAGGTGCGAGAGCTATTATATGCGAGCAACTACCAACGAATATGGTAGAAGGTGTTACCTATGTTGAGGTAGAAAACGGTAATCAGGCGTTGGCTTTAATGGCTTCTAATTACTACGATACCCCTTCAAAAAATTTAACATTAGTAGGTGTAACCGGTACCAATGGTAAAACCACCGTTTCGAGTTTATTGTATCAATTGTTTAAAAAAGCAGGATATAAAGTAGGATTGTTATCGACCATAAAGATAATGGTAGATGATACTGAATACCCTACAAAACATACCACTCCCGATGCATTGGTGATCAATAAGCATTTAAAGTTGATGAACGAAGCAGGAGTTGAATTTTGCTTTATGGAAGTGAGTTCGCATGGTATTCATCAGAAAAGAACAGAAGGTTTGGTTTTTAAGGGCGCGATTTTCACGAATCTATCTCACGACCATTTAGACTATCATAAAACATTTGCAGAGTATCGCGATACAAAGAAAGTATTGTTTGATCAGTTGTCGAAAAAGGCATTTGCATTGACCAATATCGATGATAAAAATGGTTTGGTGATGTTGCAGAATACCAAGGCTAGAAAATTTACGTATGCGCTAAAAAACTATGCAGACTATCGTGCTCAGGTTTTAGAAAATCAGTTCGACGGTCAGTTATTGAAAATCAATGATAACGAACTGTGGATTAAATTAATAGGCCAATTCAATGCCTATAATATGTTGGCAATTTATGCCACTGCAGAGATATTAGGATTAGAGAAATTGGAAATCCTTCGCTTGTTGAGTGAGTTGGATAATGTAGACGGAAGGTTTCAATATTATATATCAAAGAATAAAATTACGGCCATAGTTGATTATGCCCATACGCCGGACGCCCTTAAAAATGTGCTTGAGACAATCAACACGTTGAGAACTGGAAATGAAAACGTCATCACCGTTGTGGGGTGTGGTGGCGATAGAGACAGATCAAAGCGTCCGGTAATGGGTAATATCGCTTCAGAAATGAGTAACAAAATCATTTTTACTTCTGATAACCCACGTACAGAATCCCCTTCTGAAATTATTGCGGAAATGGAGGCAGGGGTTGAGCCACAGCATGTGAAAAAGGTATTGTCGATTGAAAATAGAGAGCAGGCCATTAAAACAGCTTGTCAATTAGCGACGGATAACGATATTATTTTGGTAGCAGGTAAAGGTCACGAGACCTACCAAGAAACCAACGGAATACGAATAGAATTCGACGATTTTAAAATTGTAAAAGAGCTATTAAATAGCCTAGATAAGTAACATTGGCTTGAGAACGCCCTAATGAAAAAACTATGTTAACCTACCTGTTCGAATATTTAGAAAAACAATACCAGTTCCCTGGGGCTACGCTGTTTCAGTTTAGTACGTTCCGTGCGGCAATGGCTATCCTCTTTTCTTTGATAATTGCTACGGTTTTCGGTAAACGAATTATTCTTTTTCTACAGAAGTTACAAGTAGGTGAAACTATACGTGACCTGGGTCTTGAAGGTCAAAAGCAAAAAGCAGGAACACCTACCATGGGTGGTATCATTATAATTTTGGCCACATTGATTCCGGTAATATTATTTGCACGATTAGATAATATTTACATCATACTACTGATATTCACTATGTTGTGGATGGGTGCTATCGGTTTTTTAGATGATTATATCAAGGTATTCAAAAAGAATAAAGAAGGATTAAAAGGAAGGTTTAAAGTCTTAGGTCAAATAGTATTAGGTCTAATCGTTGGTTCGGTACTTTATTTTCATCCAGAGGTAACTATGCGTGACCATGATAAATCAATCATAACTAATGATTATACGGTAGAGCAAGTAAAAGGCGCAGAAATTAAGTCCACTATGACTACCGTTCCTTTCATGAAGAATAACGAATTTGATTATGGTGATTTTATTGGTTGGATGGGTGAAGGGGCAAAAGAATATGCTTGGTTAATCTTTATTCCGATTATCATTCTAATTGTAACTGCAGTATCGAACGGGGCAAACCTAACGGATGGTATTGATGGTCTTGCTGCAGGTACATCTGCAATTATGGTTTTTACTTTAGGGGTTTTCGCTTTGGTTTCAGGTAATATTATTTTTTCTGATTACCTCGATATTATGTACATACCACGTGTGGGTGAACTGTTGGTTTTTATAACCGCTTTTGTAGGTGCCCTAATAGGTTTTTTATGGTACAATGCCTTCCCAGCACAAGTGTTTATGGGTGATACTGGCAGTTTAACTATTGGTGGTGTTATTGCCGTAATCGCTATAATCGTACGTAAAGAATTATTGATACCGGTATTGTGCGGAATATTCTTTGCCGAGTCACTTTCAGTGATGTTGCAAGTAGGTTATTTCAAGTATACACGAAATAAATATGGAGAAGGCAGGCGTATATTTTTAATGTCGCCATTACATCACCACTATCAGAAAAAAGGATATCACGAAAGTAAGATCGTAACTCGATTTTGGATTGTAGGTATATTATTGGCCATTGTAAGCATAGTGACTTTAAAAATTAGATAAATGGCATTATTGGTAGTTCTAGGAGGAGGGGAAAGTGGAGTAGGAACAGCCATTTTAGGATTGAAAAAGGGATATGAGGTTTTTGTATCCGATAAAGGAAAAATTAAAGAGAAGTATAAAAACGTTCTTGAACATTTTGGAATTGATTGGGAAGAAGAGAAGCATTCTGAAGACCGCATTTTAAAGGCCGACTTAGTAATGAAGAGTCCGGGAATACCTGATAAGGTGCCCTTGGTAAAACAGTTGGTTGAGAAAGGTATTCCTGTAATATCTGAGATTGAATTTGCATCAAAATATACCGATGCTAAAATCATTGGTATAACAGGAAGTAATGGAAAAACTACCACTACCATGCTTACGAACCATATACTTGCAAATGGCGGATTAAAGGTTGGTATGGCAGGTAATATAGGTGATAGTTACGCGAAGATGGTTGCGGAAAATGATTTTGAGTATTACGTGCTCGAAATAAGCAGTTTTCAGTTGGATGGTATTGTGGATTTTAAACCACATATCGCCGTCATTACGAATATATCACCAGATCACTTAGATCGGTACGAGTATTCATTTGAAAACTATATCGCTTCAAAATTCAGAATAGCGGAGAACCAAGACGAAAACGATTATTTGATTTATGATGCAGATGATACGGTTTTGGTAAAATGGCTTAAAGAGCACCCGGTCAAATCAAAATTAATGCCCTTTTCATTAAACAAAGTATTTGTAGAAGGCGCATTTATAGAACAAAACGAGATAATAATAAAAACAACAACAACAGACACTATTAGCATGATTAAAGACTCTTTGGCCTTAGAAGGTCAACACAATGTAAAGAACACGATGGCAGCTGCCACTATTGCAAAATTAATCGGTATCCGTAAGGAAACGATTAGAGCTTGTGTGTCAAATTTTCAAGGAGCTCCCCACCGTTTGGAAAAGGTGTTGAAAATTCATCATGTAGAATATATAAACGACTCTAAGGCGACCAATGTAAATGCAGCCTATTATGCTTTGGATAGTATGAAATCACCAACGGTTTGGATCGTAGGTGGTGTAGATAAAGGAAATGAGTATATGGAGTTGATGCCTTTGGTACGTGAGAAAGTAAAAGCGATTATTTGCTTGGGTGAGGATAATGAGAAAATTAAACATGTATTCGGTAATGCAGTGGATCTTTTAGTAGAAACATTTGCAATGGAAGAAGCTGTGAAAGTGGCTTATAAAATTGCAGAGCGTGGAGATACTGTTTTGTTATCACCAGCTTGTGCAAGTTTCGATTTGTTTAAAAATTATGAAGATCGTGGAGATCAATTTAAGAACTGTGTAAAGAACCTGTAAGGTGTTGAATATACTGCAAAATATAAAAGGAGATAAAGCTATTTGGGCCATTGCGGCACTTCTGGCTCTATTCTCATTTTTACCAGTGTACAGTGCTAGTAGCAACTTAGTGTATGTGGTGGGGAATGGAACCACTGTAGGTCACTTGGTAAAACATGCTGTGCTTTTGTTCTTGGGTTTTGGTATTATATACGGTATACATAAAATACCAACGCATTTTTTTAAAGGGCTGTCCATGATTGCCCTACCGATTGTTTTGGTGTTGTTGATTTTTGTTTTGGCGCAAGGCACCTCTAGCGGGGGTACCAATGATAGCCGATGGATACGTATACCATTAGTGGGTTTTGGTTTTCAGCCTTCTAATTTGGCAGCAGTTGTTTTAATGATTTATGTGGCGCGTTATTTTTCTAAGGTTAGGGAGATCAAGATTACGTTCAAAGAAAGCATAGTGCCTTTATGGCTACCTGTTTTTTTAGTGGTGATGCTAATATTGCCAGCGAACTTTTCTACAGCAGGTATTATATTTTCAATGGTAATGATATTGTGTTTTTTAGGAGGGTATCCTATGAAATACTTGCTGGCAATAGTTGGGGCAGGTGTATTGTTTCTTTCCATTTTCATATTGACGGCAAAAGCTTTTCCAGATTTATTTCCGAATAGGGTGGATACTTGGATGAGCCGTATCGACAGTTTTTCTAATCCGGATAATACAGAAGCTAATTACCAAATAGAAAGAGCGAAAATTGCTATTGCAACAGGTGGTATAGTGGGTAAAGGTGCTGGTAAAAGTGTACAAAAGAACTTTTTGCCCCAGAGTTCATCAGATTTTATCTACGCCATTATAGTGGAAGAATACGGATTGATCGGTGGATTTGGATTAATGTTCTTTTATTTGTTTTTACTCTTCCGCATAGTGGTGGTAGCGAATGGCGCCACTACCATATTTAGTAAGTTATTGGTATTGGGTGTGGGCTTACCGATTGTATTTCAGGCATTGATCAATATGGCGGTAGCGGTAGAGTTGTTCCCGGTTACAGGTCAGAATTTACCTTTGATCAGTAGTGGAGGAACATCTAGTTGGATGACCTGTTTGGCCATAGGTATCATATTGAGTGCAAGTAATAAAAGTATAGCACAGGAGGGTACTTCTGTAGTTGATATAGATGAAACGAACCCTTTAGAGATTTTAAGTGGGCAATTATAGGTTCATCTTATCGGGTGGCGGAACCGGGGGACATATCTATCCGGCGATAGCCATAGCTAATGAATTGAAAAGGCGATATCCTGATGCCGAATTTTTGTTCGTAGGCGCAAAGGATAGAATGGAGATGGAAAAAGTGCCGCAAGCCGGGTATAAAATAGAAGGATTGTGGATTACGGGGATACAACGGAAACTGACCCTTAAAAATTTACTATTTCCGATAAAATTGATAAGTAGTTTAATGAAAGCAAACAGCATCCTATCGAAGTTTGAACCCCATGCCGTAATTGGTACAGGTGGTTTTGCGAGTGGTCCGTTGTTAAAAATGGCCACCTTAAAAGGGATACCATGTGTACTGCAAGAACAAAATTCTTTTGCAGGTATTACCAATAAACTATTGAAAAATAAAGTAGAGAAAATCTGTGTGGCATATGATGGCATGGAACAATTTTTTCCAAAGGATAAAATTGTAAAGACAGGAAATCCTGTACGCTCAGATTTGGTGGAGCTAAATACGACCAAAAGTGAAGCATTGGAATATTTTGAACTAAGCCCAAATAAGAAAACAGTATTGGTATTAGGTGGTAGCTTAGGAGCCAGACGCATTAATCAACTAGTAGCAGACCATCTAGCATATTTTGAAGAATTGGGATTGCAAGTAATCTGGCAATGTGGAAAAGGATATTATGAAACGTATAAATCAAATCAGTCCGAAACTATAAAAGTATATGCTTTTTTAAATACGATGGATAAGGCTTATGTGGCAGCTGATTTTATTATATCAAGAGCTGGAGCCGGAGCAGTGTCAGAATTATGTTTGGTAGGGAAGCCAACCTTTTTTATTCCATCGCCTGTAGTTGCCGAAGACCATCAGACAAAAAATGCATTATCGCTAGTAGGCCATAATGCGGCAATTATGATACGTGAAAAGGATTTAGACCAGCAGTTTAAGTCAGAGTTTGAAGCAGTATTCAATTCACCTGAAAAGCAGGCGGAATTATCAAAAAACAGTAAAGCGTTGGCATTACCGAATGCAACGGCAGATATCTGTGATGAAATTGAAAAATTAGTAAAGTAAAATGAAATTAGAGCAAATACATAGAGTGTATTTTATAGGTATAGGAGGCATTGGCATGTCTGCACTAGCTCGCTATTTTGCTTTCATAAATAAAACGGTTGCTGGATATGATAAAACAGCAAGCCCATTAACACAAGAATTATCGAATTCTGGTATTGCTATTCATTATAAAGATGATTTGGAGCAAATACCTAGTGAGTTTAAAAATCCTGAAAATACACTGATCGTGTACACTCCGGCAGTACCTTCATATCACTCGGAGTATCAATATTTTTTAACGAATGGTTTTGTGATCAAGAAACGTTCGGAGGTTCTGGGCCTAATTACAAAAGATTCGTTCTGTTTTGCTGTAGCGGGTACGCATGGCAAAACAACAACTTCAAGTATTCTTGCCCATTTACTAAAGGAAACCGGTGTTAAAATGACCGCTTTCTTAGGAGGGATTTCGGAAGATTTCAATAGTAATTTTCTGTTAGAGGGCACGGAATATTCGGTGGTAGAAGCTGATGAGTTTGACCGTTCTTTTATGCAGTTAACACCAAATGTTGCATGTATAACCTCTATGGATGCTGATCATTTAGACATTTATGGTGACGCACAAGAATTGGAAAGAACGTTTGTTGATTTTACCAAACGATTGAAACCGAACGGAAAATTATTCGTTCGTAATGGTTTGCCTTTAGAAGGTTTAACCTATGGGATTGAAGACGATTCGGATTATTGTATCCGGAACATAAAAATAGAACATGGCACCTACATATTCGATTTGGAGACCCCTGACCTTAAACTAGAAGGGGTTGAATTTAACAAACCAGGAAGGCACAATTTGCTTAATGGTTTGGTAGCTTTTGCGATGGCGATGCAAGCAGGTTCCCCACCGCATCGCCTTGCTGAGGCACTATCTACTTTTAAAGGTGTGCAAAGACGATTTTCCTATAAAATTAAAAATGAAGATTTTATTTTTATAGATGATTATGCGCATCACCCAACAGAAATCAATGCAGTTTTTGATGCGATTTCAGAAATGCATCCAAATAAAAAAGTATTGGCCATTTTTCAACCACATCTTTTTTCAAGAACACGGGATTTTGCCGATGATTTTGCAAAAAGCTTGTCTCAATTCGAAAATATTCTGTTGTTAGATATCTATCCGGCAAGAGAAGAACCAATAGTAGGAATAGATGCACAATGGTTGCTTGAGAAAATCACAGCAGGTAATAAAAAATTAATTTCAAAGGAACAAATCATTTCTGAAATTAAAATACAGAATCCGGATGTTTTAGTGACAATGGGTGCTGGAGATATTGGTTTAGAAGTGATGAAAATTAAAAATGAACTATCGTATGTGGATTAATTGGAATTTTTTAAAGTTGACCACTTTGATTCTGGTAATCATGGGGTTATACGCTTTTTCGAATAGTCGAAATAGCGCTAAGAATGTTACTGGAATGAAGGTAGAGTTCGTAGGTGATGAGAATTTGTACTTGACCGAAGGAACGGTTAATAAATTGTTAATACAAAAATATGGTAGCCTAAAAAATGTGGCTAAAGAAAATATAGTTTTGAATACTATAGAAAAGGCCATTGAGGCTAATGAAATGGTGAAAAGTGCCCAAGTCTATCTAACTATAGATGGTGAGCTTACGTCGAAAATTGTTCAACGGAAACCAATCGGACGCATAGAAGGGGCTAAAAAGTATTATTTGGATGACCAAGGAAAGAAAATGCCTCTTTCTATGAATCACTCAGCAAGAGTTCCCATAATAACAGGCAATATCAGTGGTAAAAGCCTAGAGGATGTCTATGTCATTTTGGAGCATATTAATAAAGACGATTTTTTTCGTAAAACTGTAATCGGTATTCACATTAAAGGTGAAAATGAGTATCAGTTGCGATTAAGGCTTAACAATTTTGTAGTGAACTTAGGCGGTATTGAAGATTTGGATGCGAAGTTCAGCAACTTTAAGGCATTTTATGCCAAAGCTAACAAGGATAAAACCTTGGAGAATTATGCGGTAGTAAGTTTAGAATTCAATAACCAAGTGGTGTGCACTAAAATTTAATAAAAATGGAACAAACTAAATATTCAGTCGGTCTAGACATTGGAACAACGAAAATCGTTGCCATTATCGGTAAGGAAAATGAATACGGTAAGATTGAAATTTTGGGTATTGGAAAATCCAAAAGTTTAGGTGTACATAGAGGGGTTGTAAATAACATCACCCAAACTATTAAATCGATACAACAAGCTGTAGAAGAAGCTGAGGCTAATTCTGGGCTTAAGATTGGTTCGGTAGTGGTAGGTATAGCAGGTCAGCATATTAGAAGTTTGCAGCATAGTGATTACATTACTCGAAAAGATTCTGAAGAAGTAATCAATGAGGAAGATTTAGACATCCTTATTAATCAAGTACATAAATTGATTATGCTTCCTGGTGAGGAAATAATTCACGTTTTACCACAAGAATATAAAGTTGATGGGCAAGGAGAAATTCGTGAGCCTATCGGTATGTATGGTGGTCGATTAGAAGCGAATTTTCATGTAGTTGTAGGGCAAGTAGTTTCTATAAAAAATGTTGGTCGTTGTATTAAGAGTGCAGGGCTAGATTTAGGAAATATAACACTTGAACCATTAGCATCTTCTGATGCGGTGTTAAGTCAAGAAGAGAAAGAAGCAGGCGTAGCATTGATCGATATAGGAGGTGGCACTACAGATTTGGCCATTTTTAAGGATGGTATTATCAGACATACTGCTGTTATTCCTTTTGGAGGTGGTGTAATAACCGAAGATATCAAAGAAGGCTGTTCTATTATTGAGAAACAAGCTGAGTTGTTGAAAACTAGGTTTGGTTCAGCTTGGCCAGGTGAGAATAGGGATAATGAAATTGTTTCTATACCAGGTTTACGTGGTAGAGAGCCAAAAGAAATCTCATTAAAGAATTTATCTAAAATAATTCATGCACGTGTAGTTGAAATCATAGAACAGGTCTATGTAGAGATTAAAAACTACGGTCATGAAGAGCAAAAGAAAAAATTAATTGCAGGTATTGTTTTAACAGGTGGCGGAAGTCAACTAAAGCATTTAAAGCAATTAGTCGAATACATAACAGGTATGGATACTCGAATAGGTTATCCGAACGAGCATTTAGCGGGTGATTCAGACGAGGAAGTTGCCAGTCCTTTATACGCTACAGCTGTCGGACTCTTAATGAATGCAATTAAGAACGAGAAGAAGCTTCAAAGTATAAAGAAGAAATCTCAGGTATCTGAAGAGTTTTTGCAAACAGAGCAAGAAGAAGTTGAAGCATTTGCCGGTGTTGAAGAAGATGCGTTTGAGAATAAGAACAGAATGTACAAGGAAAGAAAATCTGTTTTTGATAAATGGTCTGAAAAGTTGAAAGAGTTTTTAGACAATGCAGAGTAATTAACATATAGTAAGAAAATACATAACCAGTAATAATTATAATATGAGTAAGAACAGCGAATTCGATAATATCTCTTTTGATCTTCCAAAGAATCAAAGCAACGTTATAAAGGTCATCGGTGTTGGTGGTGGTGGTAGCAATGCTATTAATCACATGTTCCAGGCAGGAATTAACGGAGTAGATTTTGTAATCTGTAATACAGATTCACAGGCGTTGGACAATAGTCCCGTGCCAAACAAAATACAATTAGGAGTTTCGTTAACAGAAGGTTTGGGTGCTGGTGCCAATCCTGAAGTTGGTGAACAGGCTGCAATGGAAAGTATGGAGGAAATTAAATCGATGTTGGACTCTACGACAAAGATGATTTTCATTACCGCTGGTATGGGTGGGGGAACAGGTACTGGTGCTGCTCCCGTCATTGCTAAGTTTGCAAAAGAGATGGATATTCTTACAGTTGGTATCGTTACAATGCCATTTCAATTCGAAGGTAAAATGCGTGTTGAACAAGCACAGCGAGGTATTGAGAAGTTGCGTAAAAATGTAGATTCGCTGATCGTCATTAACAACAATAAATTAAGAGAAGTATACGGTAACCTTGGTTTTAAAGCCGGTTTTTCTAAGGCTGATGAAGTATTGGCAACAGCTGCAAGAGGTATTGCAGAAGTCATTACACATCACTATACACAAAACATAGATTTACGTGACGCTAAAACAGTACTTTCTAATAGTGGTACAGCTATTATGGGTTCTGCTATCTCATCTGGGTCGGCAAGAGCCAATGAGGCAATAATGAAAGCTTTAGATTCACCTTTATTGAATGATAATAAAATTCAAGGTGCTAAAAACGTATTGTTGTTGATAGTATCGGGAGCACAAGAAATCACTATTGATGAAATAGGAGAAATCAATGATCATATACAAATCGAAGCGGGTTACGGCGCAAACATTATTATGGGTGTTGGTGAAGATGAAAGCTTAGGCGAGGCTATTGCCGTAACAGTAATTGCCACGGGTTTTAATATAGAGCAGCAGGATGATATTGTAAATACAGAGTCTAAAAAAATCATTCATACCTTAGAAGACGGTCAACGTGCCGAGGCGATGTTGCTGTCCAATTCCAAGACTGTACATACATTGGAAATGGATGAAGAAGAGGAGGAAGTTAAAGAAGTAAAGCCTGTACTGAAATATGAGTTTGTTGATGAGGCAGATTTTGATTTAATACCGACCACCAATTACATCAAGAATTTCAATGTTTTTTACGAAGAAGTAGTAGCACATAATGTTTCTGAAGATGATTTTGTAATTATAGATTCAGTAGCTAGGGACATTGAAGTTGTTGATCCAGAAGTATTAAAAGTTAAAAAAGCTGAGGATGATGTTTTTTCTATAGATTTTGATATGCCTTTGAAGGATGAAGAAAAGGAAAACGTGATCACTTTTGACTTACACGAAGAAGTAAAGGATTTAGATGTCAACGATAGTATTGAAATCATTCCTGTGTTAGAATACAACAAAAATGGTGAAAAGCGCTACAGTTTAGATGATTACATGCAGTTGGAGAGTAAGTTGACCGGTGCTAAATCGAAAGCGGAAGAGTACGAGCCAAAGATCATTGAAGACGAATTGATATTTGAAAAAAGAACTGTAGCTCCGAAAAGAGAAGTACACCGAGAGGAGCAATTAGATCCAATGGAAACGCCTATAGAAGAGTTATTGCGTGAAAGAGCTGATGAGCGTAGGAGAAAACTTAAAGATTTCAACTATAAGTTCAAAACTAGCGCACCTAGCAGTTATGATGAAAAGAAACCTGCATACCTAAGACAAGGGGTGAATTTAAATGACAATCCTAAAGAGAGTAAAATTTCTAGAACATCACTTAGTGGTGATAGTAACGAAGATATTAAATTACGTTCTAATAACTCATTTTTACATGATAATGTAGATTAGGATGTAGTTTAGATATATCATAAAACTACTTTGTTTAAACCCGAAAACTAACTTAGTTTTCGGGTTTATTTTATATCTTCGCAGACCAAAATAAAGAAGCTATGAGTTTACAGCAAAAAGTAATGGAGCAACTGAAATTGGCTATGAAAGCTAAAGATACGGTTGCATTGGAATCACTTAGAGCTATTAAATCTGCGCTCTTAATGGCAAGTACTAGTGGTGCTGGTGAAATCACAGAAGATGACGAAATACAATTAGTACAGAAATTAGTGAAACAAAGAAAAGATAGTGCTGCGATATTTATCGAGCAAGGAAGACAGGATCTTGCCGATCCAGAATTGGCACAAATTGCGGTTATCGAGCAATTTTTACCAGAACAACTTACAGAAGAAGAAGTGGAAAAGGTAGTGGTACAGACTATTGATTCAATAGGTGCTTCAGGTATGAAGGATATGGGTAGGGTAATGGGAATTGTTTCTAAAGAATTGGCCGGGCAAGCAGATGGTAAATTAATATCTACCATTGTTAAGAATAAATTATCATAAGTATTTTATACAAGCTACATAATATTTAGTTTTGAATACTGATTGAAAATGGCCTCGTGGCGCAACTGAATAGCGCATCAGATTTCGGCTCTGAGGGTTGGGGGTTTGAATCCCTTCGAGGTCACTAGTAAAAAAGCCACATCTTTTACAGATGTGGCTTTTATTTTTATAGTAGATTTTAATAATTGTGATCTAACCATCTATGTGGTAACGGATTTTGTGATTATATTCTTAATTATCATCTTGGCATGAATTCGAGAGTTTTCAATAAACCATTTGTGGGTTTCCATTCCTCCGCA
The DNA here is from genome assembly GCF_963975365.1 of uncultured Maribacter sp. GTDB lineage: Bacteria > Bacteroidota > Bacteroidia > Flavobacteriales > Flavobacteriaceae > Maribacter. Next base: position 80,542 of record NZ_CAXBGF010000005.1, read on the forward strand.
AATAACTCCAGCCAAATAAAGACCTTTTACATTAGTTTCCATCGTTTCTGGATCGTACTCTGGTAGTTTTTTCTCGTCATTACTAATAAAAACACCTAACATTTTTAAAAAACTAAAATTAGGTTTGTACCCGGTAAGCGCTAGTACAAAATCATTGTCAATTTCAACGTCTTGTTCTTTTGTAGTTAAAATTATTGTGTTTTTTGATATGGCCTTAACGGTAGTATTGTAATAGGCTTTAATGCTACCTTCTTCGATTCTATTAACAATATCTGGTCGTACCCAATATTTAACACGTTGCCCAACTTCAGGACCGCGAATAATCAATGTAACTTCAGCACCTTTTCGCCAACACTCTAACGCAGCATCAATGGCGGAATTACTAGCGCCTATAACGGCTACTTTTTGACCTGAGTAGTAATGTGGATTGTCATAATAATGAACCACTTTGTCCAAATTTTCACCGGGTACATTCAATAAGTTGGGAATGTCGTAAAAACCTGTAGCTACAACAATTTGTTTAGCTGTATACATGTTTTTGTCAGAAGTTATGGTAAAGGTTTCATCAATTTTTTTGACGTCTACAACTTTTTCAAACAAATGAATATTTAATTTGTTTGAGGTTACTATACGTCTATAGTATTCTAAAGCCTCGTCTCTTTTCGGTTTAGCTTCTTTACTAATAAACGGAATTTCATCGATTTCCAATTTTTCGGAAGATGAGAAAAACTGCATATTAGATGGATAGTGGAAAAGGGAATTTACAATAGGTCCCTTTTCTAAGATAAGGTAATTAAGACCATTTTTTTTTGCTTCTAAGCCACATGCTATCCCTATTGGTCCTCCACCTATGATGATGACATCAAATCCAGCTTTCATCCCTTTAATTCCTTTATTGTTTTTATTGGATCTGTACTTTTAAAAACAAAGCTACCTGCAACTAAAATATCGGCACCAGCATCAACTAATTTTTTTGAATTCGCTGTTGTTACACCTCCATCAATTTCTATTAAAGCAGATGAATTTTTTCTTTTGATTAAAGCTTTTAAAGCTTTTACCTTTTCATAGGTATTTTCAATAAATGATTGTCCACCAAAACCAGGGTTAACACTCATAATCAATACTACATCAATGTCTTGAATGGTGTCTTCCAACAGCATGATATTGGTATGCGGATTTAAGGCGACACCAGCTTTCATGCCATGAGCTTTAATGGACTGCAATGTTCTATGTAAATGGGAGCATGCTTCGTAGTGCACGGTTAATATGCTCGTTCCTAAATTTGCAAATTCTTCAATGTAACGGTCAGGGTCTACAATCATTAAATGCACATCTAGCGGCTTAGTAGCGCTTTTTTGAATTGCCTTTACTACAGGCATACCGTACGATATGTTTGGAACAAAAACGCCGTCCATAACATCGATATGATGATACTCTGCTTCACTTGCGTTCACCATTTCTACATCACGCTGAAGGTTTCCAAAATCTGCAGCTAAAAGCGATGGTGCAATACTAGGTTTTCTCATTTTGTGTTCCTTTTGGATTTATTACAAAAATAAGAATTTGAAATTCGTTGTGCTCAGATTTTGGACATTGCTTTAACTTCGTTCAATCTATTTTAGGGTCACCATTTCTCATTAAAATAGGATTAACTTTTGTCTTATACTTTTCCAGTACATTGTTTAATTTTCTTAATTCTATATCAAGCTCTTCAGATAATTCTTCATATACTTTGTAGGCACCATTAGTGGGCTTGGCTTCACCATCTTCTACGCTACGTCGTAACGATGCTAATCTGTTGTTTAGTTTTATCGGAAAGTTTAATGGGTCTTGACCAGACTGATTTTTAACCTGATACAGTGCCTCTTCAACTTCTGATAAATCATTTAAAAACGGATTTACAGTTTTATTGTAATCGTTTTGGTCAATTTTATTTTTTGAATCACTAAATGTTTTTTTGATTTTTCGAATTTTAATTACCGCTTCATTGGCAGCAGTAGTTTTGCCCATAATGTTATTTGACAATTCGAACTGCTCATCTAAATCTTCTTTAGTGATTCCTTTAAGATTTGGATCCATTTCTAGGTCAAATGAATAGGTTTTTTCATAATCACCCGACTTCATTTTTACCTTATAAGTACCTAAAGGTGCTTTTGGTCCTCTAGCTGGTCTTGCACTCCAAATTATCATGCCATCGAAAGTTGTAGCTCCAGGATATCTAAGATCCCAAGTAAATGTGTTGATGCCTTTTGCGGTCGTAGGTTTTGATGAACCTCCACGTAGCCAATACGGTAAATTTGGGTCAACCTCGTACTTAGGTTTGCCACCGGTAAAGGTGTTTATTAAGTTGTCGTCGGCATCATAAATTTCAAACGTGATCGTATCTTTCTGGTCTTTTAGATAGTATTGAATAGATGCATCGGTTAACCCTCTATAGGTGTTGCTAGGTTGAAATAATACTGCTTCTTGTTTAGCCATTTCTGGAGTAAACTGTCTTAGCGGTTGAATGTCATCTAAAATCCAAAAACCTCTACCGTGGGTCCCTAAAACAACATCATTATCTTTAATTACTAAATCACGTATGGGGGTGTCAGGTAATTTTAATTGAAGACTCTGCCATAATTCACCATCATTCATGGAAAAATAAACACCGTGCTCTGTGGCTAAAAATAGAAGACCTTCTCTAACCGGATCCTCCCGAACAGCTCGTGCAAAATGGCCTTCTTTGATTCCATTGGTAATTTTTGTCCAAGTTTTACCATAATCACGGGTTTTAAAAACATAAGGTTGCCGATCATCAACTTGATACCGGTTTGCGGCGACGTATAGTGTACCGGGATTATGGATAGATTCGTCAATAATGCTAACTCTAGAAAATTTAGGTAAGTCTTTTGGAGTGATGTCTGCCCAGTTTTTACCTCCATCTCTAGTGATATGTATTTTTCCGTCATCTGATCCCGCCCAAATGGTGTTGATGTCATGATTAGATGGCGCAAGTGCAAATACGGTCGCGTAAATTTCGGGTCCGTTCATATCCATGGTAATAATTCCACCTGTTTTACCTAAGGTTGATGGATCAGCGTAGGTTAAATCTGGACTGATTTTTTCCCATGATTGTCCGTCATCGGTTGTTTTCCATACATGTTGTGAGCAAGTATACATTACATTTGAATCTTTTGGAGCAAACATTATTGGAAAGGTCCATTGCCATCGTTCTGGCAGTGCACTTGCAGGTTCTCCGGAAAAAAACCGAGGGTACACTTGAATATCTCTTGATTGTCCATTACTTCTATCATATCGTGTTAAAAGAGCACCTTGGCTACCTGCGTAGAAAATATCTAAATTTTCAGGGTGCTGCGTAATCCATCCGCTTTCTCCACCACCAACTTCATAGTACCAACCATGATTTGGTCCGCCTGCTTGCATATGCTCCCAACCATCACTTGGCATAGCTACAGTACTATTATCTTGTTGGGCACCTGCTACATGGTACGGAACATCATTTGTTGTCATGACATGGTATAGCTGAGTGGTTATATAATCTTCTTCTGTCCAAGTTTTCCCACCATTGATGCTGACGATGCCTCCACCATCATTGGAAGAAATCATACGCTCTGGGTTATTTGGGTCGATCCAAAGATCATGATTATCGCCGTGCGGAACTTTTATTTCGGTGTCAAAGGTTTTGCCTCCATCCGTAGATTTCCAAAAATCAACATTCAGTCCATATACAATATCTTTATCGAGGGGATCAGCATAAATTCTAGAATAGTAAAAGGCACGTTGTCGCAGTTTTCTTTCATTATTGGTTCTTTTCCAAGTTTTGCCAGCATCATCTGAACGAAATACACCACCTTCATTTGCTTCAACAATTGCCCAAACACGGTTTGAATCTGCGGGAGAAACGGTCACTCCGATTTTACCAATAGGTCCTTCTGGCATTCCAGGGTTAGTTGTTAAGTCTGTCCACGTCTCACCAGCGTCTGTAGATTTCCATAGCTTACAATCAGGTCCGCCACCCCACATTTTCCATGCTTTTCTTTGAACTTGCCATGTGCTGGCGTATAACACATTTGGATTATTTCGGTCGATGATCAAATCTACCGCACCAGCTTTGTCGCTAACATATAATGTCTTTTTCCATGTATTTCCACCATCTGTACTTTTAAAAACTCCACGTTGTTCATTGTCACCATAGGGGTGACCAAGAGCAGCAACATAAACAATATCAGGATTTGTAGGATGAATTCTAATTCTAGAAACCGCTTGGGTTTCTTCAAGTCCTAAATGCCTCCATGTTTTACCGCCATCTTTAGTCTTGTGAACACCATCACCTTGCGTTATACTACCGCGAAGTTGTACTTCTCCCATACCTATATAAACAATGTCAGGATTCGTTTCTGCGATAGCTACCGCGCCAACAGAAGAGCTTGTAATTTGGCCGTCTGTAACAGGTGCCCATTCATTACCACCATCCGTAGTTTTCCAAAGTCCTCCACCTGTAGCTCCAAAATAATATTCATTGGGTCTGCCAGGGCTTCCGGCTGAACCTAGTGAACGACCACCACGAACAGGACCAATATTTCTCCATTCTAAATTTTCATAGAATTCTTTCTCTAAGGGAGGAGTTATATTGGATTTGTCTGATTTCTTTTGAGCAAAACTGGTGTTAAAAATGAATAACACAAAAAAAACAAAGAGATAGTGGTTCTTAATAGTCATATAGTTGAAATTTGGTGGGTATGCTGCATGTAGATTGTTGGAAAATATTAGTTTGAAAATAATAATTTAATCTACTAATTCTAACAGATTGTTCAAATTTAACGGCTTTGTAAACATGTCAATCTCACCTTCATTGTTTTTCGGCCATTCATCTCTAGGCCGATCCCAATAAAGTTCTACTCCATTACCGTCCGGATCATCAAGGTAAAGTGCTTCCGAAACACCATGATCGGCAGCGCCTGTAAGGTGATATTTAAAATCATTGAGTCTTTTTAAGATTCGCCCTAAATCTTTTCTAGTGGGATATAGAATTGCTGTATGGTAAAGTCCGACTCCATGTTTTGAAGCACGTGGGGCATTCTTGCTTTGCCATGTATTTAAACCAATATGGTGATGATAACCACCAGCTGAAATAAAGACTGCCTGTTCACCATATTTCGTAGTAATTTCAAAACCAAGTATCTCACAATAGAAACGAATGGACTGATTTAGGTCAGATACTTTTAAATGTACATGACCTATTTTTGTTTGATCAGGAATTTTGTATTTCATAAATTTTTAAACTATTCTTTTCCAGTATATATCTTATGATTTTCATCTCCGCCGGCAATGATATATGCAAATAAATCTACCACCTCCTGCTCATTTAATCTATTTAATAAAGCTGGTGGCATTGGTGATACCGGTGATAGCTCTTTTTTAAGAATGGTATTCTTGGCAATGCTAATGGTATAGTTTTCGTTAAATGGATTCGGCATTATCACGACAGAATCTCCAGCTTCAGATTTAATTCGTCCAGCCAGTTTCGCGTCATCCTCCAAATGAAAAAGGGTATTTGCATATTGGTCTGAAATTTCATCGTTGGGACTATAAATGGCGAACATTAAATCATAGGTGCTGAATTTTGTGTGTGCTTGGGTAAGGTCAGGACCTGCAGCACCCCCTTCGCCACGAATTCTGTGACATAATACACATGTTGCCGAAGCAAATGCTCTTTTGCCAGCCTTTATATTGCCTTTGTAGTTATCTAAGCCGCCCCAAACAACATCGCCCATATTTTCGCCGTTGTAATTTTTTCCTGGTCCAAAAGGCTGTGGTAAATCTGCCACTGCACTTGATGGAGAATATACTCCGGAAATTTCTTGAAAATAATCTTTTTCATTTTCTGGAATATGAGACAGGGCCCGTTGTCTTACATTTTCCATATAGGCTTTAAAGCTCATGCCACCCTTAGTACCTAATACATCAAAATACCAAGAAAAATAACGGGTTCTTAAATCTTTGTCCCATCCATTTTCTGCATTGCTCAATAACATACCGTAATATATAGCTTCACTTGGCGGCATTTTAGCGATAACATCCCTAATTAATGGACCATATTGCTCACTTCGCAAGGTGGCTTCATTAGATAGCATCTCAACACCTTCAGTCACTGTTTTTTGTTCTGTATGATATTCGAGTCTCTCCACAAGTTTATTGACTATACCGTCAGCTTCCAGATATAAAAGTAACTGAGCCAATTCTTTGCTTACCGAACTTTCTGTTGCAGGAAATAAAGGGTTTAAAATTTTTATTAGTTTTTGTTTGTCGTTTTTGTTTGGCATTCCCATTCTAATAAAATTTAGAGAATAGGTGCGAAATAAATCTATCTGTAATTCAGTATCTAAAGTATTCATGGGTATATCCATTAACTTTTTCAAAATCAACGATTGAAGTTGCTTATCGCCCTGATGATTTAAGGCAATACTACTTTCAATAATTTTACGGTAGTCAGATTCCTTTTTATAATCGTCTAACCAAGAAGCAATCGGTTGATGTTCTAAGGCAATTCTAGAGGCATATCTCATAAATCGGTCCTTATCTGCTAAATGCTCCCATGCCAATTCAGTGCCTTTTTGTGAAATAGTTACATGGTATTCTTCTATTTGTTTACGTAAATTCCGTTCGTATGTATTTTTTGATATTGCCTGAGATGTTTTGGTTGTATCTGAGCCTGTATAACGTAGGCGGTAAAGATGTGAATCTAGTCGTCGACCACCCGTTGCAAAATATAAATTACCATCATTGCCAGCAATCATATCTGTTAAGGGTAGGGGAGTACCTGATAAAAATTCTTCCCTTTTAGCTTCATAAGTACTTTCTTTCTCGATGAGGTCAATGAAATAAACGGTGCCAAAACTCCAGTCCATTACCAAAAGGCCGTTTTTGAATCTCTCAGGAAAATTAAGTGAAGATGTCGATAGAACTGCTGTTGGTGATCCTTGTTCTAAATTATGTACAGCAGGTAAATTGTCTGGATAATAGGCAGGCCATTTTCCTGATCCTGTTCGCCAGCCGTACTCGCTACCACTGGTAACATGGCAAATTCTTGTAGGTCTATACCAAGGCATGCCAATATCCCATTCCATGTCGGCATCATATGCGAAAAGTTCACCTTCTGCATTGAAAGCCATATCAAAAGGATTTCTAAAACCTGCAGAAATTAATTCAAAAGAAGATCCATCAGGATTAAATTTTGTTATCCATCCGCCTGGTGCTTTAATGTCATTTGCATGGCCTCTGGCATCTAAATATGGAGTGAACAAATTGTCTTCTCCCCAATTGGTCGGAATACGACTGTTTTGTTTTACACTTTCCGGTATTAAAGTATGGTTTCCTGCAATGAAATAAATTTCTTTCTTATCTGGTGATAGCGTGAAACTATGTGGCCCATGTTCTCCACTACCTTCTAATCTAAGAAGCATTTTTACAGTGTCTAACTTGCCGTCAGTATTAGAATCGGTTATTCGGTAGATACCACTGCCATTCTCTTGGTCGTCTGGAGTTTCGTCATCCCAGTTTTTATTAACCGCAACATATAAGCTGTTAAATGCCCACAATAAGCCATGTGCTTCCCCGATTTCTAAATCTAAAGGGGTTACATCTTTTCTTTTTAGAATATCTCCAATTTTAGGAGTTTGAAATTGATAAAGTTTACCATATTGGTCACAAGCATACATCGTATTGTCATTGCCCTGAGCAAGTGCCACCCATGATCCTTGTTCATGATTACTTGGATGATAAATTTCTTCTAATGTAAAATCTTTTGGAGTGTTAAATTCTATACTCGTTTCTTCTACTATTTCTTTTTCTTTCTCATTACAAGAAAATAGTAGCAAAGCGGTTAAAAAGGTAATGAGGTGTTTGGTTGTTGTCATTGGTTCTTTGTATTGGTATTTTAAAGATACAAAGTAACCTAAAACAAACTCAGTCTAATTGACGTAATCCTTCATAAATTGAAATGGCCACAGCATTTGCTAAGTTTAGACTCCTAATATGTTCGCTGTATAAGGGTATTTTAACTGTTTTGTCTTGATGTTGTGTTAAGATTGATTTAGATAGCCCAACAGATTCTTTCCCAAAAACTAAAAACATTTCATCTTTATAATCAACTTCCCAATGGTTTCGTTTGGCGGTTGCGGAAAAGAAAATCATTTCTTTTTCATGATGCTGTTCAAAGAACGATTCCACATTTTCGTAAATGATTACATTTAAGTGCTGCCAATAGTCTAGCCCAGCTCGTTTTAGGCGTTTATCACTAAGTTCGAAACCAAAGGGTTTAATTAGGTGAAGTGTAGATCCTGTGGCAAGCGCCAATCTGCCAATATTACCCGTGTTGTTAGGTATTTCGGGTGCTATTAATACAATATTAAAGCTCATTATTTTTTAAAGGATTGTAAGTATAAATGTTCTACTTTTTCTCGTGCCCAAGGTGTTCTTCTTAGAAATTTTAAACTGGACTTAATTGATGGATTACTTTTAAAACAGTTGATATTTATTTGTCCGGCCAAATCTTCCCAGGTATATTTTTCAGTAAGTTTTTCTAGTATGGTGACTAGTTTAATACCATGTAGTGGGTTATTGGGTTGGGTTTCAGAATTCATTAATGTAGTATTAGTAAGATAATGTGATTTGGTTATTTCTGGAATGCAATGTACATGGATAAGGCGGGAACTTTTATTTTATTTTTTAAGGTTCTTTTACCATCTAAATCAAAGTTATCTCCAGAAACGGCTTCTTGCCAAGTTCCTTTTATTTTATAATGTATTGTTTTGTTGTTCGCGTTGTAAATAACCAAAATATTCTTCCAAATATCATTATTGGCATTATCCTCAATAACATAAGAAACCATTCCATTTTTGGTGGTTTGAAATTTTAATTGAGTCACTATATCTTTGGTGTTTTTCATGTAGAATGCCGGATGGGCTTTACGAAGTGAGATTAGATTTTTGTAATACTCGAACACCGCTTTATGTTCGGCTTTCCAATTCCAATTAATTTGGTTGATGCTATCTGGGAGGTTAAATGAATTGTGTTCTCCATTTTTTGTTCGAAGCATTTCAACACCTGCATGAAGAAATGGAGTTCCTTGAGAGGTTAAGACGATAGCATTCGCCAATTTATCCATTGCAATAAGTTCTTCCTTATCCGCTTTAGGTTTTGAGACTTTTAATTTATCGAATAAGGTATGGTTGTCATGACAAGAAACATAATTGATAGATTGCCAAGGTTCTAATGCCCATGGAGCTTTTGAATAGTTTACTTTTTTATAATCGAGTTGAGGGTGTTGAATAGCACCTACAATTCCAAATTTTATAGATTCTTCAGTGTTTTTTGCACCACTTACAAAACCAGTACTTTCATTTTCAAAAACAGAACCTTTAATCCCGTCACGAATATCATCGCTAAACGCAGCAATTTGAGGTAATTGTTTCATGTGTTTTTTAAGTGCACGATTTTCTTCTGGTAAAGGTGAGTCTTTTGCTGTCCATCCCTCACCATATAATAATGCATCAGGATTTATTTTTTTGACCTCATCGGATATTTTGTTCATGGTTGCGATGTCATGTATTCCCATAAGGTCGATTCGAAAACCATCAACATGATATTCCTTAGTCCAATACGTAACAGATTCTATAATGAATTTTTGCATCATAGCACGTTCAGAAGCTGTTTCGTTGCCACAAGCTGCCGCATCTGCGTAAGAGCCATCTTGCCAATGTCGATAGTAATACCCTGGAACTTCTTGGTTGAAGTTAGATTCTTCGGTCTTTCCAGTATGGTTGTAGGCTACATCTAGTATAACACCAATTTCATTATCATGAAAGGATTTCACCATTTGCTTAAATTCCTTAATCCTAACTGCAGCATTAAAAGGGTCTGAGGAATACGAGCCTTCAGGCACGTTGTAGTTTTGTGGATCATAGCCCCAATTATAGTGTGGTGTAATTAAATTTGTCTCATCAATTGAATAATGGTCAAAAGTGGGTAATAAATGTACATGGGTTATTCCCAATTCCTTCAAATGGTCTATGCCAGTAGAAATATTTTCTTTGTTTTTTGTGCCTTCCTCGACCAATCCTAAATATAACCCTGGTAATGCTGATCCTGATCCAGGATGGATGGTCATATCTCTTATATGTAGCTCGTAAATGATAGTTTTGTTCAAATGGGTTACTTGTGGGCCTTTATCTTTTTCCCATTTATCAGGATTTGTAGCGTTTAAATCAACAACCATAGCTCTGTTGCCATTTACACCAACTGCTTTGGCGTAGATGCCTGGTGTTTCTTCTAGCCATCTCCCATTTATTTTCACCTGATACGTGTAATACGTGCCATTCAAATCACCGTCAATTTTTAGTTCCCATAAGCCGTTTGTTTCTTTTTTTAACTGTTTGGTGGTAAAGGCTTCAGAATTATTTCCGGTCTTAAATAATCGGAGTTTAACTTCTTGGGCAGCAGGGGACCATACTTTAAATAAGGTTGATTCTTTGGAGTAATTAGTCCAAAGGTTTTCATTTATAGGTGTTGGATAACTGTCAAAATCCGCGTTTTGTTTTTGATTTTTACAAGAACTTAAAAGCGTGATACCCATTATAAATACTAAGATTTGTTTCATTAATACTTGGCGATAATGTTCGAATATAAGGAAGATTAATTTGAGAGCAATTGTTGGTTGTGATTATTGAACGAATACTTTTACATACTATTATAAATGAAAAAAACTCCGGTAATCAGCCGGAGTTTATTCATCAATCAAAAAACGAACAGTCATGATAACTGTTGTTATCGTTAAAATTACAATTAATATGCCATAAAACCAATTTAAGGAATATTTAACGTGTAATTTCTATACCTTGAACGCTAAGGATTTTTAGCCCAAATACGTTTTTAATATTTTACTTCTAGAGGTATGCTTTAATCTTCTAATCGCTTTCTCTTTAATTTGACGAACTCTTTCTCTTGTTAAATCGAAAGTTTCACCTATTTCTTCTAAAGTCATAGAATGTTGACCTGCAAGACCAAAATATAAACGAATTACATCTGCTTCGCGTGGAGTCAATGTTTCTAATGCACGCTCAATTTCTGTACGTAAGGACTCGTGTAAAAGTTCTCTATCTGGATTTGGAGATTCGCCACTACGAAGTACATCGTAAAGGTTAGAATCTTCACCATCGATAAGAGGTGCATCCATAGATACATGTCTACCTGAGTTTTTCAAAGATTGTTTAACATCTTCAACGGTCATGTCCAATTCTTTTGCGATTTCTTCAGGAGAAGGCATTCTTTCATGCGCTTGCTCTAGAAAAGCAAAAGTTTTGTTGATCTTATTGATCGAACCAATTTTGTTCAATGGCAAACGAACGATACGAGATTGTTCTGCCAAAGCTTGTAATATAGATTGACGGATCCACCATACGGCATAGGAGATAAATTTGAATCCCCGCGTTTCGTCAAAACGCTGTGCAGCTTTAATTAGACCAAGGTTACCCTCGTTAATTAAATCTGGTAAAGTAAGGCCTTGGTTTTGGTACTGTTTTGCAACTGAAACCACGAATCTGAGGTTGGCTTTTGTTAGTTTTTCAAGAGCGATCTGGTCGCCTGCCTTGATGCGTTGTGCCAACTCTACTTCTTCATCGGCGGTAATCAAGTCAACTTTTCCAATTTCTTGTAAGTACTTGTCCAAAGATGCGGTCTCCCTATTGGTGACCTGTTTTGTAATCTTAAGCTGTCTCATTAAAATAAATTAAGTTCAATTTGCATAGACTGCATATACTTATACGTAAAAAACTATCGAATGTTACAATTGAAGTTGAAAAACTTTTTTTTTCTGTTGAAATGCATAAAAAAAGCCCCAACTTATATGTTGGGGCTTGCTTTTTAAACTTACAAAGAGTTAATCTCTTCTTGGTTTTCTATCGCGATCACGATTACGATCATTTCCACGACGGTCATCTTTACGCTTATCATCACGTGGTGGTCTTTCAACAAAACCTTCTGGTTTTGGTAAAAGTGCTTTACGAGAAACTTTCTCTTTTCTTGTTCTTGGATCAAGACCGAAATATTTCACATCAAATATATCACCCATGTTTACCACATCGGTTACATTTTCAGTTCTTTCCCATGCCAATTCAGAAACGTGAAGTAAAACTTCGTTTCCTGGTGCGTCCATATACTCGACAACAGCTCCAAAATCTAACATTTTGATAACTTTTACTTCGTAAACACTACCAACAACAGGTTTGAATAATAAGGCGTCAATTTTTGCCATAACAGCATTAATACCAGCTTGACCTACACCTAATATTTCAACGATACCTTCTTCAGTTACTGGGTCTTCGTTAATAACGATAGTGGTTTCAGTTTCTTTTTGCATCTCCTGAATCACTTTTCCACCAGGTCCAATTAAAGCACCAATGAATTCGTTAGGTATTCTACGCGTAACCATTGTAGGCGCATGTTCTTTAACCTCTGCATTTGGTGTAGAAATAGTATCAGTTATTTTACCTAAGATATGTAAACGACCTTCTCTTGCTTGTTTTAGTGCATTTACTAAAATTTCGTAAGACAATCCTTTTACTTTAATGTCCATTTGACATGCGGTAATACCTTCAGAAGTACCTGTAACTTTAAAGTCCATATCTCCTAAGTGATCTTCATCGCCTAAAATATCAGAAAGAACAGCATATTTTCCAGTTTTTGCATCAGAAATTAATCCCATAGCAATACCAGAAACTGGTCTTGTCATTTGAACACCTGCATCCATCAATGCCATTGTACCCGCACAAACAGTAGCCATTGAAGAAGAACCGTTAGATTCTAATACTTCAGAAACTACACGTACAGTATAAGGACAGTCAGCAGGAATCATTCCTTTTAAACCACGTTGCGCCAAGTTACCGTGACCAACTTCTCTTCTAGAAGTTCCTCTCAACGGTCTTGCTTCACCCGTACAAAAAGGAGGGAAGTTATAATGTAAATAGAAATTTTCTTCGCCTTCATGAGATGGCATATCTATTTTGTTTGCATCTCTAGAAGTTCCTAAAGTTACAGTTGCCAATGCTTGAGTTTCTCCTCTTGTGAAAATTGCTGAACCGTGAGTTGATGGTAAATAATCAATTTCACACCAAATTGGTCTAATTTCATCTGTCTTTCGACCATCTAAACGTAAACCTTCATTTAAGGTTAAATTTCTAATCGCTGATTTTTCAGCTTTCGAATAATATTTAGATACCAAATCGCCATAATCAGCTAATTCTTCTTCAGAAAATGTCGCTTTTATTTCTTCTTTGATTTCAGAAAAGGCAGCACTTCTTTCATGTTTAGCAGAGCCAGCTTTTGCTATAGCATATACTTTATCATATGCCATGTCATGAATCTTCTTCGCTAAATCTTCATCTTCTCTTTCTTCTGTATACTCACGCACTTCTTTTTTACCGAATGCTTCTGCTAATTTTACTTGCGCGGTACATTGTACTTTTATGGCTTCATGGGCAAATTTTATAGCTTCTGCCATTTCTTCTTCAGAAATTTCATCCATTTCACCTTCAACCATCATTACAGAATCAGCTGATGCCCCGATCATCATATCGATGTCAGACTCTGCTAATTGTGCTCTAGTTGGGTTGATGATAAATTCTCCATTTATACGACCAACTCTAGCTTCAGAGATTGGGCATTCAAAAGGGAAATCGGATAATTGTATAGCAGCAGAAGCAGCTAAACCAGCCATAGCTTCTGGCATAACGTTTTCGTCATGAGACATTAATTGAATCATTACTTGCGTTTCTGCATGGTAATCTTTTGGGAATAATGGTCGTAATACACGATCCACTAATCGCATAGTCAATACTTCACCATCACTTGGTCTTGCTTCTCTTTTGAAGAAACCACCTGGATAACGGCCAGCTGCAGCAAATTTTTCACGGTAATCTACCGTAAGTGGAAGAAAGTCCACATCGCTTTGTTTGTAATTGGAAACAACTGTACATAATAACATACATTTTCCTGACTGAACAACAACAGAGCCGTGGGCCTGTTTTGCCAATTTACCGGTTTCGATAGAAATTTCCCTACCGTCGCCAAGGTCTATGACCTCTTTAAATACTTTTGGAATCATAAAATTTGATTAAAACCTGCGTATTGCAGATTTGTTAAACAATGGTCTTTCCGACTAATTTCTCTGGTCGGAGTTGTTGTGTTGTTGTGTTGACCAATGAAAAACCGTGTGTAGCTTTTTGTGTTCGCCTTTGCCAATTATTGGCCAAATCTCCCAAGGCTCGGAGTAATTTAAAAAAAAAGGGATAGTTAACTATCCCCTTTTTTGCAATATTATTTTCTAATACCAAGCTCTACAATTAGCTCTCTGTATTTTACAATATCATTTTTGATCATATAATCAAGAAGACTTCTTCTTTTACCTACTAGCTTCACAAGTGAGCGCTCAGTATTGTAGTCTTTATGATTTCTTTTCAAGTGACCGGTCAAGTGATTGATACGGTGTGTGAATAAAGCAATTTGGCCTTCTGTAGAGCCTGTGTTGCTTTCATTACCGCCGTATTTTTTAAAAATCTCGGCTTTTACTTCTTTTGTTAAATACATTCCAATATTATTTTAAATGATTTTTATGTACGTGATTGATTTTCAATCAGGGCGCAAAGATACTCTTTTTTTGAAATAAGAAACTATTTCAATTTAAGAAATAAATAGGCCTTGTTTATGACCTAACAGGATTGTTCTGTATTAAGTCAATATAAAGGTTAACTTTTTTCTTCAAATCTTTTCTATGCGAAATGAAATCCAAGAAACCATGCTCCAATAAAAACTCAGATGATTGAAAGCCTTCAGGTAATTCTTTACCAGTAGTATCTTTAACGATTCGTGGCCCTGCAAAACCAATTAATGCTCCTGGTTCTGCAATATTGATATCGCCCAACATAGCATAAGATGCTGTTGTGCCTCCGGTAGTTGGGTCGGTACATAGCGAAATATAGGGTAAGCCAGCTTCAGATAACTGAGCTAACTTGGCAGATGTTTTTGCAAGTTGCATCAAAGAAAGTGCAGCCTCCATCATACGTGCACCACCAGATTTTGAAATCATCATAAATGGTGTTTTCTTTTTAATGGCATAGTCGATACCACGAGCGATTTTCTCACCAACAACACTTCCCATTGAACCACCAATGAATTTAAAATCCATACAGCAAATTACAATGTCTTTGCCGAAAGACTTTCCGTACCCTGTTCGAACAGCATCTTTTAGCCCAGTTTTTTTCTGCGCCGCTTTTAAACGCTCACCATATTTCTTGGTATCTTCAAATTTCAAGGGATCTTTTGATGTCAGCTTTTCATCAAGTTCGGTAAACTTATTGTTGTCGAACAAAATTTCAAAATATTCCTTACTACCTATTCTAACATGGTAATCATCTTCTGGGCTTACATAAAAGTTTTTGGCTAAATCTTCAGATTCAACAATTTTTCCTGTGGGTGATTTATACCACAGGCCTTTTGGAGTATCTTTTTTCTCTTCAGTTGAAGTCTGTATTCCTTTTTCTTTTCTTTTAAACCAAGCCGTCATATCGTCCATTTATAGATTACCTTGAAGTAAATTAAAGCGTATTTACATTGTTTAAGTCTTCAAATGCTTTTTTCAAACGTTCGATAAACGTTATTTCACCTTTTCTTAACCAAACTCTTGGGTCGTAATATTTCTTGTTAGGTTCGTCAGTACCTTTAGGGTTGCCAATTTGTGATTGTAAATAGTCTTTATTGTCTTGTATATAATCACGAACACCTGCTAGGAATGCATACTGTAAATCTGTATCGATGTTCATTTTTATAACACCGTAGCTGATTCCTTCTCTAATTTCTTCAACTGTTGAGCCAGAACCACCATGGAATACAAAGTCAATATGATTATGTTCTACATTATATTTTTTAGAGATATACTCTTGTGAGTTTAAAAGAATCTTGGGAGTTAACTTAACATTACCTGGCTTGTATACGCCATGTACGTTGCCAAATGCAGCTGCAATGGTAAATCGTGGACTTACTTTAGAAAGTTCCTCATATGCATAAGCAACTTCTTCTGGTTGAGTATATAATTTAGAATCATCTACATCAGAATTATCAACACCATCTTCTTCGCCACCTGTAATTCCTAGTTCGATTTCTAGTGTCATTCCCATTTTGCTCATACGCTCTAGATATCCTTTACAGATTTCTATGTTTTCTTCTAAAGGCTCTTCAGAAAGGTCGATCATATGTGAGCTGAAAAGAGATTTACCTGTTTCAGCAAAATGTTTTTCACTTGCATCTAGCAAACCATCTATCCATGGTAATAATTTTTTAGCACAATGGTCAGTATGTAAAATAACAACCGCACCATAGGCTTCCGCTAGTTGGTGTACATGTTTTGCACCGGCTATAGCTCCTTGTATTGCAGCATTTTGCCCTTCATTTGAAAGTCCTTTTCCAGCATTGAATTGCGCTCCTCCATTTGAAAATTGAATAATTACAGGGGCGTTAAGCGTTGCTGCTGTTTCTAAGACACCGTTAATAGTATCTGATCCTATAACGTTAACAGCGGGTAGTGCAAACCCTTTTTCTTTAGCGTAGTTGAATATTGCTTGAACTTCGTCTCCGGTAGCAACTCCCGGTTTAATATTATGAGCCATAATTATTTGGTCTTTTAGTTTCTGAAAAAAAATGAAAAACAAAAGTAATAAAACAATTATATTTAAAAGGGATAGTTGATGCCTATTTGTAAAACTGAGTTGGCGAAATTATAATCTTTAAACCACCTTTCTGATTGAATTTCAGCAGGATTGTAGGTTTTGAAACCTAAATCTAGTCGAAAAAGAAAGTATGTAAAATCATACCGTAAGCCAATACCTGTACCTAAAGCGATATCTTTTAAAGAAGCAACACTGTCGAATGTAGCTTGTGGGTCTTCAACATTGTCTAAAACATTCCATATGTTTCCTGCATCGGCAAAAATAGCGCCGTTTATATCACCAACAATTGGGAATCTATATTCTAGATTCAATGCGAGTTTCAGATTAGCTTCATTAAAATCATTTATAGCGGAAACACTACCAGGACCTAAGGAGTATGGGAACCACGCACGGTTGTCATTTGACCCACCTGCAAAATAACTTCGAACAAAAGGGATGTTGTCAGAGTTGCCATATGGAATAGCAATACCAAAAAATGCTCGTGCAGCTAAGACATTTGAATGTGAAAGATCCCAATATTTTACATACTCAAATTCGTTCTTTATGTATTGAGAAAAAGGTACCCCAAAAACCAATAACTGGTCGTCTTTTTTGTTAAAGGGAACGAAAGATGAAAAAGCCGATAAAAGATTCCCGG
This sequence comes from uncultured Maribacter sp., assembly GCF_963975365.1. Lineage (GTDB taxonomy): Bacteria > Bacteroidota > Bacteroidia > Flavobacteriales > Flavobacteriaceae > Maribacter. Next base: position 97,957 of record NZ_CAXBGF010000005.1, read on the forward strand.
CACTTTCTAGTTTCCATCTAAACTGATAAAAACTATTATCGATAATATCTGTTCTATTCGTCTTGTTAAATGTGTAGTTAGTGGCAAAAATTAGATTGTTCTCTGTTAAACGTTTTCTTCGCTCTTCAATAAGACTTATATTATTGTAATTCTCTGTGGTAGAAGCTACTGTTCTCTCTTCAATGGCATTGATAAAGCCAGTCGTACCAGAAGGGATGATCAACTTTGGGTCTGTCGGGTCTGATTCATTTTCGAAAAATGCTGATAAAGTAGGGTCGGTTTGGTAGTTGTCGGCTATTTTATCCAATCTTTCAAAGGTATTTCGATACACGTTAAAAAACCTGTTACTATTTACATTACGTACAAATTGTATATTTAATAGTTCGACATTATGTTTGACAAAATCGCTAGGAACCCAATTATAGCCTAAAACGGTATTAAAAGTCTGTTTGTCTAGGCCAATATTATTTTGAAAACTTGTACCTATCGCAATTCTGGTTTTTGGTAAAGTATAGTTAGGTATTATTTTAGTTGTATTAATAAAAGGAAACCATATACGAGGAAAATCAAGGGTAATGTCACCACCAAACTCTGAAAAGTAATTGGCCTGAAAAGTATTGTTACTTAAAAGTCCATATGTGCCATCGGCAGAAATACTTAAATTTTCGGCACCTTTAAAAATGTTTCTAATTAGTAGGGTGGTGCCTAAGCCAACTCCGAGTCTACGCAGGTTAGAACGGCTAACTTCGAAGTTTGTCCCTAATGAGTATTTTGATTTTGGGGCAAGATAAATGTTGGTGTTTACTTGATTACCTGTACTGTCAGCTTCAAAAATAATGTTCGGATATTTGAAAATATTTAGAGCGTTAAGCTGTCTACTTGTTCTTATTTTATCTACATCTCTATAGATACTGTCTTTCTTGAAAAAAATAGCATTGGCCAATGTCTTTGGCTTTATATCGAAATTCTTTGAATAGTGAATAGTATAGTCTCTATAATCTATTGTGTAAAGTGAATCTTTTGTGTTTGATGAAAGATAGTCTGTGTAAATATTAATTTTATTAATTTTCTCCACCTTATAAGCCGAGGTGGTAACTTCATTCTCTCCCCTGGTTTTTAAATCTCCAATATTTAATGTGATGTTCATCTTCTGATCATCAGCTGATTTTGTGGTGTCTCTAACGATATCAAAAGTAATTGAACTTTCTTGAAAATTTCGAATACCGTTATTTCTAAAGATACCGGTAAGTCTTTCACGCTCCTTATTAAAATTAGTTAAGTCGAACTGTTGCCCTTCTTTAATAATGGAGTTAGAAGAATTTAGAAAATATAACGAATCTATAGCCGTTGATAAAATATCATTGCTAAGAGAATCTATAATATAAGGATTTCCGAGTTCTATATGGTAATTTATTTTGGCCTTTTTGTTCTGTTTGGTGGTGTCAATTTCATAAGTTGTATTATTAGTGAAATAGCCCTTGCTTTGATAATACGCGCTAAGCCTTGCTAAGCTAAGACGCGTTTTGGTGGTATCTAAAATTGTGGGGGCCTCTCCTATATCTTCTAACCAATAGTTCAGGCCTGATACTAAAAACGATTCTTCTAAACGTTTAACTTGTTTGTCCGATAGCAGGTTTGTTAATCTCTTTTTTCTATTTTCCTTATTGTATAGCCAAGCGTTGAATAATGAATCGGGCTTTTCTTTTGCTAAATTGTATAAGTTGAGTCTTAAAGGATAGCCAAGTACCGTTGAATTTGGTTTTTGATATATAAGACTTTGAAGTTCTTCGTTATTGATTTTTATGGAATCTGCGTAAATGGAATTTTTTACAACCAAATATTCATGATGCTCAACTTTTTTAAGCGAGTTGCAGGATAGCAAGACTATTGCAAATAGGGATAATAAGCTTAATTTAGCCATGTTGTTTTTGGAGCAAAGTGCCATCCTCATATAAATCAAAAATACATTATTTGAATGGTTGTCAAAAGTGAATTGAAATTTATCAAAAGTCTACAGCAAAAAAAGTGCCGAAATGAACACGGACTTTTTGTTGTTGAAGGAAAAAAAACCATTGAGGAGGTTTTGAAGTCTCATGTGAAACTGTATAAATTATTTGCGGTAGATTCTGATGGTTTTAAAATAGAAGGGATAGAGGTCAATCCAATTACAAATAAAGAACTTAGCCAAATAAGTAGTCTTAAAAATCCAAATGGATATCTTGGAGTGTTCCATATTCCTGAGCAAGAACGAAAAATAATGTCAGACTGGATTTTAGTGCTTGATGGAGTTCAGGACCCAGGAAATTTAGGTACAATCATTAGGCTTTGTGATTGGTTTGGCGTTGCACATATTGTTTGTTCTCCTCAAACTGTAGATTGCTATAACCCAAAGGTGCTTCAAGCGACTATGGGTTCGATTACGCGAGTTCATATGCGATATACAGAGTTAAAAGCGTTTCTGAGTTCTAGCGAACTTCCTATTTATGGAGCATTTATGGACGGTGTTAGTGTCAACGATTTAAAATTGCCAGAAAAAGGAATTCTAATAATGGGTAATGAAGGAAAAGGGATTTCTGATTCTGTTGCTCAATTATGTACTGATAAGTTGGCCATACCTCAATTTGGTGGTATTACAACAGAAAGTTTAAATGTGGCATCTGCAACAGCTATTTTACTTCATGAAATAAGAAAATAGATTTATTTTTCTAACTTAGAAATTACTTAGAGCATGTGGTCAGAAAAGAATCAAAATGATATCCTTTAAGGATAGTACCTATTCGAAGGTGAAATTGATGAAAAGACCTCTTGTTTTTAATGACTCAATATTTCCTGTCCATGGGCTGTTTGGGTCTTGGTCAGGTACTAGTTCGTCGGTTATCGCAAAAACACCACGGATGGAAGGTGTAAATTTGAAGTATTCCAAGTAAAAATCAATACCGAAACCAAGTTCGTAGTTGTACACCCATTTTTTCATTCTAAACGTACCGGAGCTGTTGTCGTCAAGGCTTTCTTCGTTGCTACCTAGGTTTAGACTTCTTGATCCACCACCAATTACAAAAGGTTTAAAGTTTCCAAATCTCTTTGTGCTGGCTTTAAGTAAAACAGGGAAGTTTATATAGGTAGATTTCACCTCTCTAATAGCATCGCGCTCATCTTCAAAACCAGTAAAACCCATTAATCTTGAGCCATAATGAAGTCCGGGTTCAAAACGTAAGTCTAAAAACTCATTAATGCGTAATTCTCCAATAAGACCCACATTAAATCCAAAACTTTTGCTTACCAAAATATCGGGAGCATTTTCTTTGTACTCTATCTTAAAATCATATTGATTTAAACCTAGGAAATATCCCCAGTTCAACAATTTCTTGTCTTCGTTTTGTTTATTTAATATTGGGCTTTCGTTGAATTGAGCACTCAACGTAGTAGTCATAGACAATATCGCTAGGCTTATAAAAAACCATTTCTTCATATATCCAAGTTTACGATTGTATATCATCAAAACAATAAAGCGAACTGTCTAAAGGGTGGTACTTGCCTTTTTCGCAATATAAATTGATGCCACCCCAAATGTTTGAGGTTTGTTCGTTACATCTATAAACCCAATTTCGCGTAAAATATTGTTGAAGTTTTCACCATGGGGAAAAACAGAAGCTGATTCGCTTAAATACCCATATGCGGAATTATCTTTAGAGAACATTTTACCGATAAGCGGAAGAATATTTTTAGTGTAAAATTTATAACCTTGTTTATAAGGAGTTTTTGTAGGAACAGAGGTTTCTAAAATTACAAGAGACCCGTTAGGTTTCAAAACCCTAAGTATTTCGGCCATACCTGTTTCAAGAGTTTCGAAATTTCGAACACCAAAAGAAACCGTTACAGCATCGAAAGAGTTGTCATCGAATACAAGATTCTCGCTATCACCAACAACCATTTCAATAGTATTATCGAGATTTTTGTCTTTTACTTTATCCTTGCCAACGGCTAACATGCCAGGTGAGATATCAAGACCAATAATTTTTTTAGCACCCGTTTTAACAAGTGCGATAGCCAAATCACCGGTTCCGGTAGCGATATCTAATATAGAGTTTGGTTGTTTCTTTTTTAGTATTTCAACAACTTTTTTACGCCATTTAATGTCTATGCCAAATGAGATTACACGATTTAAACCATCATAATTTTTAGAAATTGTATCGAACATTTTAGTGACCTGTTCCTTTTTTCCTAAATTAGAATCTTTATAAGGGGTGACTTTTTTAGACATTTAATGCTTTTTTTGGCAAAGATACGATTTAGGAAAGGCTTAATTTCTATTTAATTGGAGTGGTTATTTCTTAAGTGGTTAAAGAACTGAAAATAAGTTTTAAACTAATTAATTTATGTAATTTTGTGCCATAATAAATGCTACAATTTTCAAATTTTTTTTGAATACTTAACATAAATAGGTATACAATTTTTAAAGAATTTTTGATATTTAGCGGTCTAATAAATTAAATGAAGATTATAATTGCTGGTGCTGGGGAAGTTGGCTTTCATTTGGCTAAGTTACTTTCCTATGAATCACAGGATATCACCTTAATTGATAGCGATAAAGAAAGTCTTGCTTATGCAGATAACCATTTAGATATACGTGTATTAAAAGGTGATGCAACTTCTATAGCAGTGCTTAGAGATGCGCAAGTACAAGATTCTGAATTGGTTATTGCAGTAACTTCTTCTGAAACTACCAACATTACATTGTGTATGCTTGCAAAACAGTTAGGTTGCAAGCGAACTATCGCAAGAATTTCCAATACAGAGTTTATAAGCAATAAAGAGTTATTACGATTTTCTGAATTGGGAATAGATGAATTAATTTCACCCGAAGCATTAGCCGCAACTGAAATTCAATTGCTGCTTAATAAGTCCGCCTTCAACGACACTTACGAATTTGAGGATGGTGAGCTTATTATGGTAGGTGTATCCTTAATTAAATCTGCTCCTTTTGTAGGTAAAATGGTTAAGGAAGCTGCAAATATATTTCCAGAACTGCACTTTATGCCAATCGCACTTCAGCGAACAGGTACCCAATATACAGTTATCCCAAGAGGAGATACCCTTTTTAAAGAAGGTGATCAAGTATATTTCATTACTGTAAAAAAAGGGGTTGATGAACTTTACAAGCTAACGGGTAAGAAAAAGGCTGAAATCAAAAATGTTATGATTTTGGGTGGTAGCAAGGTAGGTTATAAAACTGCCAGAGACCTTTGTGCTAATAAGTTCAATGTTAAGTTGATTGAAAAGAACAAGGAAAAAGCTTTTGATTTGGCAGATGAATTGCCGAATGCCTTAGTAATTAATGGTGATGGCAGAAATGTTGAATTGTTAGATGAGGAAAGCTTAGAATCTATGGATGCCTTTATTGCGGTTACAGGTAATTCAGAAACTAATATTATGTCTTGCTTAGTAGCAAAATCTAAAAATATTAAGAAAACCATCGCCTTGGTTGAAAACATGGATTATTTTCAACTTTCCCATTCGATCGGGATTGATACCTTGATCAATAAAAAACTTTTAGCGGCTAATAATATTTTTAGACATATTCGAAAAGGAGAGGTAGTGGCCTTAATGCGTTTGAACAATTTAAATGCTGAAATTTTAGAGTTTATAGTAAAAAAGAATTCAAAGGTTACTGGAGCTACAATAAGGGAATTGAATTTTCCTAAAGCTGCAACTATTGGGGGTGTTGTAAGAGATGGCGTTGGTCATATTGCTCTAGGCGGATTTAAAATTCAAGAAGGTGATCGAGTAGTGGTTTGTTGTTTGCCTTCTGAAATATCAAAAATTGAACGAATGTTCCTTTAAAATGCGGCTTAACTTAAGAATCATATTTCATTTAATGGGGCTGCTGTTGCTTTGTAACGGTGGCTTTATGCTTTTGGCGGCCGTAGTAAGTGGTGTTTATGAAGATGGGGCCACTTTAAGCATAACGTTAGCATCGCTAACGACTATGTTTGTTGGGGTATTTTCAATGTATTATACCAGAGGGCATAAGAAAGAGGTAAAGCAAAAAGAGGGATACATTATCGTTACTTTTGGATGGATAATTATGTCTATTTCAGGCATGTTACCTTATCTGTTTTCTGGCGCTGTACCCAATGTTACGAATGCTTTTTTTGAAACAGTATCAGGTTATACCACCACAGGTTCTTCCATTATGGATGATATAGAAGCAATGCCGGAAGGAATTCTATTTTGGCGAAGCCTTACCCACTGGATTGGGGGAATGGGTATAATTGTTTTGGCAATAGCTATTTTACCATTATTAGGAATAGGTGGTATGCAGCTGTTTTCTGCAGAAGCTCCTGGGCCAAGTGCAGATAAATTACATCCTAGAATTACCGATACGGCTAAGCGTCTTTGGCTAATTTATTTTGGTTATACCATTGCAGAAACTATTTTATTGCAAATAGCTGGTATGTCATTTTTTGATGCCATTAATCATGCAATGGCGACATTGTCTACCGGAGGGTTTTCTACTAAAAATGCAAGTGTTGCTTATTGGAATGACCAACCCTTAATTCAATACATTATTATCTTCTTCATGTTTTTGGCAGGTAGTAATTTCGTGTTGAGCTATTTTGTTTTTAAAGGCAAAGTACAAAAGGTGTTTAAAGATGAAGAGTTTCGATATTATGCTAGCTTCGTAATTTTATTTACCATTATAGTAGCCTTGGTTATTTATTTCAAAACAAATATTACCGATATAACACCTGGTTATCCTATGGTTTTGGGTAAAGTAGAAAGTTCATTTAGGCATGCATTGTTTCAAATAGTTTCAGTAATTACCACGACCGGTTTCGTAAGCGCAGATTTTACGCAGTGGACCCCCTTTTTAACTATATTCTTTTTTGGGTTGTTCTTCTTAGGTGGTTCTGCAGGTTCTACTGCTGGCGGTATTAAGGTAATGCGTCACATATTGATTATTAAAAACGGTTTGCTAGAATTTAAGAGGACGTTACATACGAATGCGATTATTCCAGTACGGTACAACAATAAAACAGTAAAGGAGAAAATCGTATATAATATTATTGGCTTCTTTGTACTATATATGTTACTCTTTATTATTGGTGCACTTGTATTAGGTTTTTTAGGATTAGATTTTGAATCGGCAATTGGTGGTGCGGCATCCTCGTTAGGTAATGTTGGCCCCGCATTGGGTAGTCTAAACCCTGTAAGTAATTTTAATAGTTTGCCGGTATTGGCAAAATGGTGGTGCGGCTTTTTAATGTTGGCAGGTAGACTAGAACTCTTTACAGTATTAATATTGTTAACCCCCTATTTCTGGAAACGAACTTAATCGGCGTTAGTAGCTGAAAACAAAAAAGTCCCTTCAATAAAAGGGACTTTTTTTATTTTGTAATGTGTTGAATATTATTTTAGCGCTTCTTTAATTCTTGATATCGCCTCTTTAATATCTTTCACTGATGCTGCGTAAGATATACGAATACAATTACCATTACCAAAAGCGTCACCGGTAACTGTTGCTACATTTGCTGCTTCTAGAAGATACATTGAGAAATCTGATGCATTATTAATTTTAGTGCCATTTAATGTTTTTCCAAAATAGGCAGTTACATCTGGATAGACGTAAAATGCACCCTCGGGCTCATTGCATTTAAAACCTTCAATTTCATTTAATAGACCCAAAATTAACTTGCGACGTTCTTTAAATTCATCAACCATGAATTGAATACGGTCAGGTGATTCTTCTAAAGCTGTTATAACTGCACGTTGAGCAATACAATTAGCACCACTGGTAACTTGACCTTGTAGTTTGTTGGTTGCGCGGGCAATGTATGCAGGTGCACCGATATATCCAATACGCCATCCAGTCATAGCAAAAGCTTTTGCTACCCCATTTACAGTAACTGTACGATCGAACATATCATCAAATTCAGCCATTGATGCATGTTTGGTTACGCCATAATTAATATGCTCATAAATTTCATCGCTCACAACTATAATTTGAGGATATTTTTTTAGAACATCAGCAAGTGCACGCAATTCTTTTTTGCTATATATTGATCCACTTGGGTTACAAGGTGAGCTGTACCATAACATTTTTGTTTTTGGTGTTATTGCTGCTTCCAATTGCTCTGGAGTCATCTTAAAATCATTTTCCAAAGAAGTTGAAACCTCTACAGGAATACCATCTGCTAGTTTTACTATATCACTATAACTTACCCAGTAAGGGCAAGGTAAAATAACCTCGTCTCCAGGGTTTAATATAACCTGGGCTACATTGTATAATGACTGTTTTGCACCAGTGGAAACAACAATTTGAGCAGGCTCATAACTAATGTTATTATCCCTTTTGAATTTGGTGATAATTGCCTTTTTTAAATCTACATATCCATCTACTGGAGAATATGAATTGTAGTTGTCATTAATTGCCTGTATGGCTGCGTCTTTGATATAGTCTGGAGTTTCAAAATCTGGTTCGCCTAAGCTTAAGCCAATTATATCTTTTCCTGATGCTCTTAATTCACGGGCCTTTGCGGCCATTTCCAAAGTAGCTGACGGGGTAACGCTGTTTATTCTATCCGAAAGTTGATTGCTCATGGGTGCTATAAATTTCTAGTATTGCAATGTAGGCTCTTTGCCTAATTCTTTTAAATGTTTGAAGTGCGAAATTATAGCTTTTCTAGTAGTTTTATACTCGTGATATGGCAAATTAAATTCCTGTGCTGTTTGTTTCACAATTTTCGAAATTTTTGTGTAATGAACGTGGCTAATGTTTGGAAATATATGGTGCTCTACTTGATGATTTAATCCGCCCGTAAACCAATTTACTATTTTGTTTTTTGTACCAAAATTTACAGTAGTGAACAATTGGTGAATGGCCCAAGAGTTTTTCATGGTGCCAGATTCGTCCGGTAATGGAGTATCTGCATCGTCAACAATATGTGCAAGTTGAAAGACTACACTTAAAATAACACCCGCAACGTAATGCATTAAAAAGAAGCCAATTAGAATTTTCCACCATGCTATGTCCAAAATTAACATAGGTAGAACTATCCAAATAGTTATGTATAATAATTTTGTAACAATAAGAGTACTCCAGTTCATAGTAGCACTTGGTAATTTACCGTAAGATAATTTACGCTTCATATACCTGTACATTTGTTGAAAATCGGTGGTTATTGCCCAATTAAATGTTAGTAGACCGTATAGTAAAACAGAATAGAAATGTTGAAACTTATGATGTTTTTTCCACTCGGCATGCTTAGAGAAACGTAGAATTCTACCCGCTTCCATATCTTCATCATGTTCATGAATGTTGGTATATGTATGATGAAGTACGTTGTGTTGTACTTGCCAGTTATAAACATTTCCGGCAAGTATATAAATACTGCTACCCATTAATTTATTTACCCATTTTTTATTGGAATAAGCCCCATGATTACCGTCATGCATAACGTTCATGCCGACGCCTGCCATGCCTATGCCCATAACAATGGTCAATAGAATATTTGCCCAGTTTGGCAATCCTAAAGTTAAGATTAGGAAATAAGGTGCGAGAAATAAAGAGAACATCACTAGAGTTTTAACGTGGAGTCTCCAATTACCCGTTTTCTTTAGTTTATTTGTTTTGAAATAGTCATTTACTCTTCCATTTAAAGTTTTGAAAAACTTTGCAGAATCTGTTCTTGGGAAACGAATGGTATTTTGTTTCATAATATGGTAATCTTTTACTTAATAATATGTAATTGATTCTATAATAGTTTGATAGCTTAATTAAAAGCTAAATCTTTGCAATACTTAATATACTAATAAAATCTATTTACAAATATAAGGATGACTGCTGAAAGAATATTTGAATATTTTCCCAATTTATCTGAAAATCAGAAGAATCAATTTATAAAATTAGAGGAGCTATATAAAGATTGGAACCAAAAAATTAATGTTGTTTCAAGAAAAGATATAGATGAGCTTTATATAAGACACGTTTTGCATTCACTTGGAATTGCCAAATTCATATCCTTTAACGATGGTTCTAAAATACTTGATGTTGGAACAGGAGGGGGCTTCCCCGGTATTCCATTGGCTATTTTATTCCCCGAGGTTCATTTTACTTTGGTTGATTCTATCGGAAAAAAAATAAAGGTAGTTGATGAGGTAGTTGAAGGATTGCAGTTGTCTAATGTGAAAACTATTAATGCTCGGGTTGAGGAGATACCGGGTCAGTTCGATTTTATTGTCAGTAGGGCTGTTGCGGCTATGCCAACTTTTGTGCATTGGATAAAAGGAAAAATTAAAAAAGAATCAGCACATTCTATTCGTAATGGAATATTGTACTTAAAAGGTGGTGATTTGCTTGATGAACTTAAAGACTATAAAACTGCCGAAGTCTATGAATTAACTGATTATTTCAAAGAAGATTTTTTTGAAACAAAGAAAATGGTCTATCTGCCATTAAAATTTAAAGGATGATTTTACTGTACTTATTTCAGATTTAAAGACTAAATGCTCGGTAATAAGCTCTTCTGTATTTTTAAACAAATAGTTTAATGAATTTCCAACTTAGAAATTGGAAACTTCTAATTGGTGTGTTTGCTTTTTGGGTTTTCATGTTAGTTTCTATTTTAAGGGAAGTATGAAGTGCTGTAAATAGTATTTATTTTAGATTAAATTTACATTGAAACTACATTTGAGTATTGTAAATGCTTCATTTTTGATAAATTAAATGTCGGTTGGTTGGGTAATGAAATTTGCTTTTACAAAGAAATTCAATAATTGTAATTTATATATGAATGTTGCAGGCGAAGGGTTGTGTATAAAAAAAACCTTCAGCCATTTTAATGGTTGAAGGCTAATAATTCTTTAAGGGCAATTTTACTTACTCCAAGGTGGAACAACACCGTTAGATCTGGCATAAGCAATTAACTGACCTTTATGTTCTCCATTATGTTCCATTATGGCTAAAAGTCCACCTAATTTATTTGCTTTCATAAAACCAAAATCAACTTCTTCGTTTAAATTGCCATCTTCTACCATGGTAATTTTTTCTAAAACAAATTCATTGGATTTATTTAAAGTTGCTATGATATTATCCTTTCCAGTAATTTTTCCTAATGACATCATGTCAACATCTTCTGGTGGAGCGAATCCTAATTTAGATGCTAGAAAATAATTTGCGGTTGCAACATGTAAAAGCGCTTCTCCAACAGAATTGACTCCTTCTGCAGGTCTCCAATCGTATTTTTCTTCAGGGAAAGCTTCCGCTAATTGTATTACCTGAGATTGGTTGCTGGTTAAAACAGCTTTAATGGTGTTCTGTGTAAGCCCTTCTTGAGCTTGAACAAAGAAAGCAGAGAATAATACTGCGATAAGTAGTAGCTTTTTCTTAAGTAGTGTGTTAGTGAATTTAAAAGTAAGAATTTATTGTTTTGATATGGAATTTGCGGTAATTAATTAAAAAAGGCTGAATTTAAATTCAGCCTTTTTTTGTGTTTTTATCCTAAAAATGGATATCTATAATCAACAGGTGTAACAAATGTTTCTTTTATTAATCTTGGTGAAACCCATCTTAACAAGTTTTGAGCTGACCCAGCTTTATCATTTGTGCCTGATGCTCTTGCACCACCAAAAGGTTGTTGGCCAACAACAGCTCCAGTTGGTTTATCGTTGATATAGAAATTACCAGCGCAATTTTGTAGTGCTTTGGTTGCCTCTTCTATAGCATATCTATCATTTGAAAGAACAGCGCCTGTTAACGCATATTCTGAAGTGCCGTCTATTAATTGAAGAGTTTCGCTCCAATCTTTATCATCATATACATAAATAGTAACTACAGGTCCGAAAAGTTCGGTTTCCATAGTTGTGTATTTTGGATCAGTAGTAACAATAACCGTGGGTTCTATAAAGTACCCTTTAGATTTATCAAAACTACCACCTGCATATATCTCTGCATTTTTATCTTCTTTCGCCTGATTTATATACTTGGCCAATTTATCAAAAGAACCTTCATGAATTACGGCGGTAATAAAATTGCTCATATCTTCTGGAGATCCAGGTTTGTTGAACGATTCGATATCAGCTTTAACAAATTCTAATATCTCTTTAGATGTAGATTTTGGCAAATAGACTCTTGATGCTGCACTACATTTTTGACCCTGAAATTCAAAGGCACCTCTAGAAATAGCGGTAGCAACCTGCTTTGTATTTGCTGTCGGGTGTGCAAGAATAAAATCCTTACCACCGGTTTCCCCAACTATTTTGGGGTATGTTTTATAGGTATGAATATTGTTTCCAATTTGTTTCCATAATTCTTTGAAAACATGTGTTGAACCTGTGAAATGAAGCCCTGCAAAATCAGGACTGGCTAAAATAGTGTTCGTAATCATTACTGGATCACCATAAACAACATTAATAACACCGTCAGGTAAGCCTGCTTCTTTAAAAATGTCAACAATAACTTTTGCTGAAAATATTTGACTATCACTAGGTTTCCAAACAACTACATTGCCCATCATTGCAGCACTTGCAGGAAGGTTACCCGCTATTGCTGTAAAATTAAATGGAGTTATGGCATAAACAAATCCTTCTAAAGGCCTGTATTCGACCCGGTTCCAAATACCTTCTGCAGAATCAGGTTGTTCTGCATATATCTGAGACATATACTCCACGTTAAAACGTAGAAAGTCAATCAATTCGCAAGCGGCGTCAATTTCCGCTTGGTGAATGTTTTTTGATTGAGCAATCATGGTCGACGCATTAATTTTAGCGCGATAAGGCCCGGCAATTAGTTCTGCGGCTTTTAAGAAAATGGCTGCGCGTTGCTCCCAAGCTAAATTAGCCCAAGCAGTTCTGGATTCTAAACAACTATCTATTGCAGATTGTACATTCTTTATATCGGCAGTATGGTAAGTGCCAACAATATGTTTGTGATCGTGAGGAGGTGACATTGGTTTAGTATTGCCTGTTCGAACCTCTTTTGAACCTATGTACATAGGAACATCTACATTGCCGTTAAAATATGTTTTGTATTGTTCCAAAACGGCTTCTCTTTCTGAAGAGCCAGGTGCATAGCTTTTAATTGGTTCATTAATAGCTTTAGGAACTTGGAAAAAACCTTTACCCATTGTCAAAATTTTTAAATTAAAAAGTTGAACAAAGGTACTAAAAGGGAGTTGGACTTAAAACTAATAGAAGATTAAAAGGATTTAGTTTAAGGCAAACGGGGCGTTAAATTTAAAAGTAGGTATATATACTCTGAATTTATCAGAGTTGCTAAGACGACTCATATTGTAATGACCTTTCATGGCACCAATTGGAGAGGTGAGTAAACATCCAGAGTTATATGTATGGGAATCTCCAGGTTGAATTACTGGTTTTTTACCAATAACACCTTCACCGTCTAAGGTTTCCATTTCATTTAAAGAGTCATAAATTTTCCAATGGCGAGAAGTCAATTGAACAGCATCTTTACTTTGATTCTCAATGGTAATAGTGTAGCCGAACGCATAGTGCATTTTGTAGTTTTTAAAAAAAGTGCCTTCAAAACTGGTTTGAACCGATATTTTAATGCCTTTGGTTACCTGTGTTATCATCATATTTAATATGTAAAAACGCTTGCAGCTATTAATATTGTAATTGCTATACCTCCTAAGATAAAAAATATTGAGTTTAGGAAAATATATTTTATAATCGTTTTAACTCTTCCTTGCTGATAGAAATTTCGCATTGCTTTATAAAGGTAGATTGCGAATATTAATAAAAATATTCCTTCACTGCCAATATTGAACACAGTGTTAATCAAATTGCTAACAATGAGCAAGATAAAGAATAACGATTGATTGTGAAAACTAAAGATCAAATGATCGGTATAAGTATATTTTTTTCTGATATAGACCATCCAAACGAAAAAAGAAAAGAAAGGAAGGAAGAAGAATGTAGCAAATGGTAATTTAGATATGATACTATTAAAAAAAGTTCCAGGGCGTTTTTCGATTTCCACCAAACTTTGCGCAAGGTTAAAGGTTGTTTCATTCTCAAAATTAGGGGTAATCTCATATTTGATAACACTTTCATCAAAACTATAGATGGTATCCCTTTTTATAACGGTAGTGAAGAATTCTATTTTACTACTATATCTATTGAAAAATCCAACGTCTTTAATTTCTTTGAAATATTTTTTGGGATTTGAAAGTATGCTTGAATCTTTTGCACTTTTTATATCTCCGATAATCTTTTGTAATTTTATGGAATCAAAAGCTGCCAAAGCTGCCTTTTTTTCTTCTTCATTCTCAAACTCATAAGTGTTTAGTTGCTTTTTAACATCAAAAGTTGGCATTTTATTCCCGCTACCATACTTGTTTAAGGATTCAAATCCACTATTAAAACTTATTATTAAAAAGTAGATAATTGATAAACTTAATAGAAAACGAAAAGGGTTTGTGTATGATAAGCGTTTACCGCCAATATATTCTCTGGTTATTTTACCAGGTTTAAGTAGAAGTGCCGAAAGTGTTTGCCAAAGTTTAGAATCATAGGAGATATAGTTCGAGAAAAATTCTTCGAAAAAATCTAAAAGTGTAAGCTTCTTGGTGCTGTTGGCTTGGGAGCAATTAGGACAATATTGGTCACTTAAATCAAGAGGGTGTCCGCAGTTTAAGCAGTCAACACCTCTGTATTGCAACTTATATCGCCCTGTGGTTTTTATGGTTGGTTGATTTTTCATTATTGATGAAAAACATAAATATACAGTTAGTTCGTGATATTTCTTGAATTGGCAGAACCAATACCTATTAAGCTGTCGTACATGTCACCAAAGTTTCGGTAATAGACAAATATAAGGTAATTGTTTTCGGTAAAATGAAAATTACCACCCACAACGTTGGCTTTAATGTCTTGTCCATTTTTCAATACATATTTATAGTTGTAAAAACCTTGCTTCATTTTTAGTGTAGCTTCCAACATACCGTTAGTTTCATTGTAGGTCATTTTGTTTTCATCGGTAAGTGCATAATTGTTGTATTTGCCAAATATGTAAACGTCATCTAAAGCTATAAATTCGTTATATGGCAAGCTAAAATGAACATTTGTATATTCCGCTTCACGAGAAGCATTGTCACCTTGCAGGGTACGAACCACGAAATCTCCATTAATATCAGGAAAGTAGCTGTATGGCTTGTCATTTCTGAAAGTATCAGAAAATAAATAGTGATTATACAGGTCGGTTAGGTCAATTCTAGAAATCTGAGAGCTTGGGGCTCTAAGGTCGCTCGTATCGTAAAGTAAATATTCGTTTCCTCCGTAAAATGCTGTTTCTTGGTCGTATTTATATACAAGTTCATTCCCTATGGTGTATTGCGGTACAATATCTTGTATGGCGGTGGGCCAATAATAATTTTGTAAAATAGTGACTTTTACTTCTTTTTTTGGGTTAACCAGTTTGAAGCCTGATGATTGAATGTTAAATTGAACTACCTGCTTTTCGTTTATAAAATTAAAATCTCTAGAACGTTTTATTGTGGCAGATACGTTTAAAAGGTCTTTGTAGACTAAAAATCTACGTGAAAATTGAAGTTCGTAATTACTATTATAAACTTCTAAAAGATAGTTGCCACTAACTTTTAGGCGCACATTGTCGTTCGGTATGGTTAATTGATAATTGGAATAGGTTTCAAGAGTAGTGTAGCTATTTTCATAGTCGGTAATTCTTTGGTTATCGACACCATCCAAATATTGCGATTTTAATAAACTTGATTTATTCCAATCATAATCGCAATGTGTAACTTTATAGTAATAGTCTTGCTCGTTGGCTAATATATCATCAAATTCTAAATAAATAGGTTCACCGATTTTAATAATTGGAAACTGATCTTCTGTTGGTCCTTTGAAGATAATTGATTTTATGTTATATGGAGGATTTACTTCTTCTTGAACCTGTGCGACTATATTTTGCAAGAAAAATAGACATATAAAATGTTTAATGAAAATTCGCATTGGTAGCCTTTTTTTTAAGTAAAGGTAAACAAAAACGATGCCTAAAAAATATACCTCGATGTAATGTCTAAATTATGGGGTAATAATTATGAAAACGAAGTTTTTGTACTTAAATTTGCTCAAATTTTGTTAACCTAAAGGTCTACACACACATGTCCAAAGACATACGAATTAAAAAAGGGCTCAACATTAACCTTGTGGGTTCCGCAGAACAGACGACTTCGAAAGCTGTTTTGAGTAATGTATATGCTATACAATTAAGTGATTTTCACGGAATTACTCCTAAGATGATAGTAAAACAAGGCGCTGAGGTGAAAGCTGGTGAGCCTTTGTTCTACAACAAGAACATAGAAGATATGCTCTTTGTGTCGCCAATAAGCGGAGAGTTGGTAGAAATTGAAAGAGGGGAGAGAAGGCGTATTTTGACCTTGAAAATATTAGCAGATAAAACCCAAGAAACATTTGCAGGAGAAGCTTTAGATGTTGAAAAGTCTACTAAAGGTGAATTGAAGGCTGCTTTGTTAAAGAGTGGTTGTTGGCCGTTCATTAAGCAACGACCATATGATGTGGTTGCAAATCCTGATGCTACTCCAAAATCAATTTTTATTTCTGGGTATTCAAGTGCGCCATTACAGGCCGATTTGGATTATGTTTTACAGGGTAAGGAAAAAGAATTGCAAGCGGCTGTTGCAGCACTTGGTAAGCTAACACCTGGTAAGGTTCATGTAACTATAGGCGATTCAGGTAATTCACCATTGGCTTCTTTGAAAGGTGTTGAATTGCATAAAGTTTCTGGTCCACATCCTGCTGGTTTGGTCGGTACTCATATAAGTAAGTTGGATCCTATTAATAAGGGGGAAACGGTTTGGACGGTAGCGCCTCAAGATTTGGTTATTATTGGTGAATATTTGCTTACGGGTAAGTTCAATGCTGAAAGAGTAGTTGCGCTTGTTGGTTCATCGGTTAAGGCACCAAAATATTACAGTACTAAGATAGGTGCTGAAATTTCTACCTTTCTTTACGCAAGTGGTGTTAATGAGGAGAATTTTAGGGTTATAAATGGCGATGTTCTTACGGGAGCAAAAAGTAAGCCAGATGGTTTCCTAGGGTTTTATAATAATACGGTAACGGTTATTCCGGAAGGTGACGACTATGAGTTGTTTGGATGGAACAAACCTGTCTTTAATAAAATTTCGGCAACTAGGGCATTAACATTCTCATGGATGCAGCCGAATAAGAAATATGAATTAGATACCAATACAAATGGAGAGCACAGAGCTTTCGTTGTAACGGGTCAATATGAAGAAGTTTTTCCAATGGATATCTACCCAATGCAACTATTAAAAGCTTGTATGGTAAAGGATTTGGATGAAATGGAACAACTGGGATTGTATGAGGTGGCTCCAGAAGATTTTTCATTGACGGAGTTTATTTGTATTTCCAAACAACCGCACCAGAAGATTATTCGTGAGGGGTTAGATTTATTGCAAAAAGAAATAGGATAAGAAATGAGTTTAAAAAGTAAATTACACGAACTTAAGCTAAAGTATCAGGGTAAAAAGATGGCACCTGCTTTCAATGCTTTTCATACTTTTTTGTTTTCGCCAGACGAAACTACCCATGCAGGTGGTACACATGTAAAGGCTGTAGATGATTTAAAACGAACCATGAATACGGTGATTATGGCGCTAATTCCAGTGCTATTGTTTTCTATGTTCAATGCGGGTTACCAACATTATTCTGCCATAAACGGGTTTCCGGCAGATTTCTCTGTATTGAACGATTTCCTTACTTGGGATAATTTTTGGATCGGTATTATAAAAGTTCTTCCATTGGTAGTTGTTTCTTATGCGGTAGGTCTAATTGTAGAATTTATTTTTGCAGTTATAAAAGGGCATGAAGTGGAAGAGGGTTATTTGGTAACTGGTATGTTGGTTCCATTAATTGTGCCTATTGATACGCCACTTTGGATGTTGGCCGTTGCCGTAGTGTTCGGTGTTGTAATAGGTAAAGAAGTTTTTGGTGGAACGGGAATGAACATTCTTAATCCGGCATTAACAATTAGAGCATTTCTTTTCTTCGCTTACCCAACTTGGATGAGTGGAGATAAGGTTTGGGTGTATGGTGCGCGTGAGCGTTCTGAAGAAATATTAGCTGGTGCAACTAATGTGGATGCAATTTCTGGTGAAACCATATTAGGATATTTAGCTCAGAATAAAGGAGGGGAAATTACATACTCAGTTTCAGATATGTTTTTTGGTTTTATACCGGGATCTGTAGGTGAGACTTCAGCATTTTTAATTCTTTTAGGAGGTTTGTTTTTAATTTATACCAAGATTGCCAGTTGGAGAATTATGGTGAGTGCGGTAATCGGTTCTTTGGTAATGGGATTAATTTTTAATCAAATTGTCGATTTTGGCTGGGTAGCAGAATCTAGTAAGTTCTACGGTTTAATGAGTTTTGATTTTTGGAAGCACTTAATCGTTGGAGGTCTAGCATTCGGTATAGTGTATATGGCCACAGATCCTGTTACAGGTTCTCAGACCAACAAGGGTAAATGGTTCTATGGTTTTTTTATAGGATTTATTTCCGTAATGATACGAGTGTTTAATCCTGCGTATCCAGAAGGCGTATTCTTGGCAATCTTATTAATGAACGTATTTGCACCTACTATTGATCATTATGTTATTAGAGGTAACATTAAAAATAGAATGAAAAGATTAAAAAATGCCACTATCTATCCTAAAGATTCAGATGGTAAGGCAGAAGAACTTAAAGCTGAAACAGTTTAATTATGGCAATTAAAACAGATAGTAACGTTTATACAGTAGTTTTTGCTGCTGTTATGGTTGTAGTGGTGGGGTCGATACTTGCGTTTTTCGCATCGGCATTACGACCAAACATTAAAGAGAATGAGCGTTTTGAAAAGCAGCAGAACATCCTTTATGCAATGGGTGTTAATGAAAATGGAGATGATGCTGGTAGTGTGAATTTTATTCCTACGGATGTAGTTGAGGGTGAATTTTCAAGTTATATTAAAGAGCAATTAGTTATTCAAGGAGACAAAATCACCCAGAATGATGAGGCTTACTTAATTGATTTGAAGAAGCAATTGGCAAACATGAAAAAAGGTGAGGAATATAAATTACCTGTTTTTATTGGTGAAAAAGATGGAAAGAAGTTTTATATCATACCAATGTATGGCAAAGGTCTTTGGGATGCTATTTGGGGTTTTATTGCTCTAGATGATTCCATGACGGTTCAGGGTGTATATTTTGATCATAAAGGGGAAACACCTGGTTTAGGAGCGAATATTAAAATGCGTTATTTTATGGACGATTTTAAAGGTGAATCTATATTAAAAGGAACTCAATATGCGGGTATAGCAGTTGCCAAAGGTAACAACGATCCATTAAACAACACAAAAGATGATAATGAAGTAGATGCCTTGGCAGGAGCTACTATCACAGGTAACGGTGTCACCGCTATGATTAAGGAGACCGTTAAAATATATAAACCTTATTTAGAAACTATTAGAGCAAAGTAATATGGCACTACTCTCAAAAAAAGATGCAAATCTAATTACGGATCCGCTCGCGGATAATAACCCTATTACTATCCAAGTATTAGGTATATGCTCGGCATTAGCTATTACAGCAGAATTGAAAGCCGCGGTGGTGATGGCTGTTTCGGTAATGTTTGTTTTAGCTGCTGGAAATGTCGTCATATCATTGATGAGGAATATTATCCCTTCAAAAATCAGAATTATTGTTCAGTTAATTGTTGTAGCTGCTTTGGTAATTATAGTGGATCAAGTGCTTAAGGCCTATGCTTATGAATTGAGTAAAACCTTGGCCGTATTTGTTGGTTTGATTATTACCAACTGCATAATCATGGGTCGATTTGAGGCATTTGCCTTGGCAAACGGACCTTGGCGTTCCTTTTTGGACGGTATTGGAAACTCTTTAGGCTATGGTGTTATTTTGGTTATCGTAGGCTTTTTTAGAGAGCTTTTAGGGTCAGGTACCCTTTTTGGTTATCCGGTTTTAGGAGACCCAATTACAAAAACTGGATTATATGCAACCGGATATGAAAATAACGGATTTATGATAATTCCACCAGCAGCTTTGATTGTTGTAGGTATTATTATTTGGGTGCAACGCTCAAGAAATCCAGCATTGGTAGAGGAGAATTAAAAAGATATATAATAAGAGATTATGTTAGAACATGTAGAATTATTTTTTAAATCCATCTTTATCGATAACATGGTATTTGCCGTTTTCTTGGGGATGTGTTCTTATTTGGCTGTATCCAAAAAAGTTGCTACAGCGGTAGGTTTAGGTGCGGCGGTAATATTCGTATTGGCAGTAACGGTACCAATGAACTGGTTGTTGGATAAATATTTATTACAAGATGGTGCTTTAGTATGGTTAGGTCCAGAATATGCCGATTACAATCTTAGCTTTTTATCTTTTATCCTATTTATTGCAACCATTGCAACTATGGTACAATTGGTAGAAATAGTTGTTGAGAAGTTTTCACCTTCGTTATATAATTCATTAGGTATTTTCTTACCGTTGATTGCGGTTAACTGTGCTATTTTAGGAGGCTCATTGTTCATGCAGGCTAGAGAAATTGAAACATTAGGTTTAGCATTTAACTATGGTATAAGCTCTGGTATTGGTTGGTTCTTGGCAATTTTAGCTATTGCTGCGATTCGTGAAAAAATCAGATATAGTAATGTGCCTGCACCGTTAAGAGGATTGGGTATTACATTTATTATTACCGGTTTAATGGGTATTGGATTTCAAAGTTTTGGTGGTATGTTAACAGGTGGTGGTGAAGAAACTGAAGAAAGCACTGAGCAAGTTAACCAAAGTTTAGAACCTGAGGTAGTAGTTCCTGTATTGGAAGAAGAAGTAGTAGAAAAGAATACTGAAATTGACGAAAAGGATATTTCTTATAACGACGTAAAAAAATAAATATGATTTTAGCTGCAAGTACTGGCGGAACTATACTAATAACCGTTGTCGCATTTCTAATATTATTAATGGTATTGGTGGCATTGCTGTTGTTTACCAAACAAAAGCTTTCTCCATCGGGTCCTGTGACCATTACCATAAATGGAGAGAAGAAAATTGAAGTAGCTTCAGGTGGGTCTTTATTGTCTACTTTGGGTAATCAAAAAGTATTCTTACCATCTGCTTGTGGAGGTGGTGGAACATGTATTCAATGTGAATGTCATGTATTATCTGGTGGAGGTGAAGCTTTACCAACAGAAACGCCTCATTTTTCCAAAAGAGAGCTAAATCATGGTGCACGTTTAGCCTGTCAGGTTAAGGTGAAACAAGATATGGAAATCACTATTCCAGAAGAGGTTTTTGGTATTAAGAAATGGCCAGGTAAAGTAGTACGTAATTATAATGTAGCTTCATTTATTAAGGAATTCGTAGTAGAAATTCCTGAAGATATGAACTACAAAGCTGGTGGTTATATTCAAATTGAAATTCCACAATGTGAGGTGAAATTCGCGGACATGGATATAACGGCTCACCCAGAAGAGCATGAAACTCCAGATAAGTTTCAAGCAGAATGGGACAAGTTTAATTTGTGGCCTTTAGTTATGAAGAATCCAGAAACAGTTGAAAGAGCATATTCTATGGCTTCTTTTCCTGCTGAGGGAAGAGAGATTATGTTAAATGTTCGTATTGCTACTCCGCCATGGGATCGTGCTAAAAATGGTTGGATGGATGTAAACCCTGGTGTTGCTTCATCTTATATTTTTAACCTAAAGAAAGGTGATGATGTGGTTATTTCAGGACCTTACGGTGAATTCTTCATCAATGAGTCTGATTCAGAGATGTTGTATGTAGGTGGTGGTGCAGGTATGGCGCCTATGCGTTCGCATTTATATCATTTATTCAAAACATTAAAAACGAATAGAAAAGTAAGTTACTGGTATGGTGGTCGTTCTAAACGTGAACTGTTTTACTTAGACCATTTTTACAAGTTAGAACAAGAGTTTCCTAATTTTAAATTCTATTTGGCTTTGTCTGAACCAATGGAAGTTGATAACTGGAAAGTAAAAGAGAGTATAGATGCTCCAGGTGATGGTTTTGTTGGGTTCATACACAACTGTGTAATTGATAACTATTTAGTTCATCATGAATCTCCAGAAGATATTGAACTTTATTTTTGTGGTCCTCCGTTAATGAATAAAGCTGTGCAGAAAATGGGTGAAGATTTTGGTATCCCAGATGAGCATATACGTTTCGATGATTTCGGTGGATAATATATAAAAATCTGATATCTAATATTATAGCCGATACCTTAAGTATCGGCTTTTTTATCAAATTTATTTAAATGCATGTATTAACAGAACAAGAGCTTCACAATTTAGCGATGAATATTGTTGGTAAGCAATTAGAAGACTCTGGGTTTGAGTTTTTAGCAGTGAATAGCGAATTGCGTAAGAATCCTCAATTTGTTTGCACTAAAGATAAGAGTATGCGATTTGTGGTTGTAAAAGCGATTGAATACCCCGGTGATCCAAAAGATTTTGAGTTTTTTAAATCAGATTTGAATAAAATGAAGGAGCATGCGTTAAAATTTGATGCTAGTACTTTTTATGCAGGTGTTGGTTTGGTGAATGCGGCAGACCATAATTTACCTGTTTATTTAGATGAAGAGTATATTGTTGATTATGATGGTTTAGTTGAGATATGAGGAAGGAAATTTTTGTTTTAGGTATGGTTTTGGGGTTGTTTTATTCTTGCATTCAAAACGATGCTACTGTACACCGTAATGAAAACAGAGGTACGGCTTTAGGAACTTCTTATAATGTCATTTCTATTACTGCGAGTGAAACAGATTTTCAAAAAGATATTGATTCTGTTTTTACTGCTATCAACCATTCATTATCTACTTATATTCCTGAATCTGATATTTCAAGAATAAACGAGGGTGATAGCTCAGTTGTCGTTGACAAGATGTTTGAAGATGTATTTCATTTATCTAAGATTATATATGAAGATACTAACGGCTATTTTGACCCTACAGTGGGTACTTTGGTCAATGCTTGGGGTTTTGGCCCAGAACAACAAATTACATTAGATAGTCTTAAGGTAGATAGTTTATTAAATTACGTAGGTTTAGATAAGGTAAGTATCAATTCAGAAAAGCAGGTAATTAAGACAAATAGAAATATCTATTTAGATTTTAATGCCATAGCCAAAGGGTATGCAATAGATAGAATTGCTGTTATGCTCAATGCGAAAGGGGTAAAGAATTACTTAATTGAAGTTGGAGGTGAATTAGTCGGTAAAGGAAGAAACATAATAAGTGATAAGTCTTGGGTAGTGGGTATTGATGATCCACAAATGCAGACCGAAAGAACTACTAAAATTTTAATTCATTTGAATGATAGGGCTTTAGCGTCTTCTGGTAATTATAGAAAGTTTAGAATTGACGAAAGTACCGGAAAAAGATATGTACATACTGTAAATCCTAAAACAGGATTCACGCAAGTTTCTAATACGCTTGCAGTTACTATTTTGGCGGATGATTGCGCTACAGCAGATGCTTATGCTACTGCTTTTATGGCTATGGATTTAGATGAAGCTTTTAAATTGATTAATGAGAATAAAAATATGGAAGCATATATTGTTTACTTAGATGCAAATGGTGACGCTCAAGAATATTTGACAAAAGGCTTTAAAGATGTAGTGATCGAATAATTATTTATTGACTATTGGTATAATTTCTCCTGATGATAATCGATATCTGTTAATTTCTTCAGATGTAAGTTGTTTAGTGAAATCTACTTCATTGACCTTGAAGCCTATTTTACGTAATTTATTAAAGTAATCTCTTCCATAAATCCTTACATGGTCGTACTGGCCAAAAATTTTAGCACGCTCAACTTTATCGGTAATGGAATTATCTTCAAAAGTTTTTTCCCTTTTTAAATCTTGTGGTATCTGGAAAATTCCCCATCCACCTGATTTTAATACACGATAAAGTTCTGATATTGCTTTTGTATCATCAGGTATGTGTTCTAGCACATGATTACATAATATTACATCAAATGTATTGTCTTCAAAGGGTAAATTGCATATATCAGCTTTTATATCAGCTAAAGGAGAATTTAAATCTGTAGTTACATAGTTCAAATTCTTTAAATTTCTAAACCGCTTGTAAAAGGCTTGCTCAGGTGCAAAATGTAATACTTTAAGTGGTGTGGTGAAAAAATTGGTTTCTTTTTTTAAAAATAGCCAAAGTAAACGATGTCTTTCCAAAGATAGGGTAGATGGCGATAGCACATTCTCACGAGGGTTTTCATAGCCATAAGGTAAAAAACTACGAAACGTGTTACCATCAATAGGGTCTTCATAAGTATTGCCTTTATAGTAAATCTTAAAAAAAGGTTTTACTACATAGCTAAGCGATATTAGTATAGGTCTAGGTACCAGATTAAGAAAAAATTTAAAAATTTTCTTCATGCTTTATACCTAGCTTTTTATAGAGGAAGAGGTGAATTCAGCTTCTTCATCACTTACAATTCCTAATGCGTCATATATGTATTTAAATGTGGATAACAATTCAGGTTTACCGTTTACAATGGCAATATTATGCTCGAAATGAGCACTAGGTTGACCATCAGCGGTAAGTATAGTCCAACCATCCTTCAATTGCTTAATGCTTTTTGTGCCCATATTGGTCATAGGCTCAATAGCTACGGTCATACCTTCAACAAATTTTTTGCCACGGCCACGTTTTCCATAATTAGGCATTTCTGGATCCTCATGCATTTTTCGACCCAAACCATGACCTACTAGCTCGCGAACTACACCATAACCATGGTCTTCGGTGAATTTTTGTATGGCATAACCAACATCACCAACACGGTTGCCAACTTTAAATTCACGAATACCTACATAAAGTGATTTTTTTGTTACCTCTAAAAGTTTTTTAACTTCTGGTGAAACCTCACCAACTTCAAAGGTATAAGCATGGTCGCCGTAAAAATCATTTTTAAATGCACCACAGTCAATCGAAATAATATCGCCTTCTTCTAATGGGGTATTGTTAGGTATTCCATGCACTACCTGAGCATTAGGGCTCATGCAAAGTGAATTGGGGAAATCGTATAAACCTAGAAAACCGGGTACAGCACCATGATCACGAATAAAAGTTTCAGCCAAGGTATCTAATTGAAGCGTTGTCACTCCTGGTTTTACTTCGCTTGCTATCATTCCTAAAGTTTTAGAAACAATGAGAGCACTTTCTCTCATCAATTCAATCTCTTCAGCCGTTTTAATTTTTATCATAGATATTTTTACTTTCGGTTTCTTCCGATTATTTATACTAATGAATTTTGGGTCATGTACTTAGATTTTTCCACACCCATCATTTTTAAAATTGTAGGAGCAATATCACCCAATACACCATCATTGATATGATGAATATCTTTATCCACTAATATTAACGGAACTGGGTTGGTAGTGTGCGCTGTATTAGGACTTCCATCTTCATTTATCATAGTTTCACAATTACCGTGGTCAGCAATTACAATAACCGAGTAATTGTTCTCTATTGCAGCGGTAATAACATCTTTAGCACATTCGTCAACAGTTTCGCAAGCTTTTATAGCAGCTTCCATAACCCCTGTATGGCCTACCATATCAGGATTAGCGAAATTTAAACAAACAAAATCAACTTCACCTTTTTTGATTTCTGGAATAATTTTATCCCTAATTTCGAAAGCACTCATTTCGGGTTGTAAATCATATGTAGCCACTTTTGGTGACGGACATAAAATTCGAGATTCACCTTCAAAAGGAACTTCCCTACCACCATTGAAAAAGAAAGTTACGTGAGGGTACTTTTCTGTTTCAGCTATTCGTATTTGTTTTTTACCTGCTTTTGATAAAACTTCTCCTAAGGTTTCAATGATATTATCTTTATTGTAAACTACATGTACATTTTTATATGACTCGTCATAATTCGTTAAAGTCACATAATACAAGTTTAATTTATGCATATTTTGCTCATGCATATCTACCTGACTCAAAACCTGGGTCAATTCTCTACCACGATCTGTTCTGAAATTAAAGAAAATAACGACATCCTCCTCTTTAACAATTGCAATAGGTGTTCCATCGGTATTGGTCATAACAATGGGTTTTACAAACTCATCGGTAATATCGTTGTCATAACTTTTCTGAATGGTTTTTACTATGTCAGTTGATTTTTCGCCCTCTGCATTTACAATAACGTCATATGCTTCTTTTACACGTTCCCATCGTTTGTCACGATCCATTGCGTAATATCTGCCAATAACGGTTGCTAATTTGGTGTTTTTATCAGCACAGAAGTGAACTAGATCTTCTAAAAATCCCATACCACTTTTAGGGTCGACATCTCTACCATCGGTAAATGCATGAACAAACATGTTTTGAACACCAGACTCTTTTCCGGCAGTAATAAGTCCTTTAATATGATTTGTATGACTATGTACCCCACCATCACTAAGAAGTCCTAAGAAATGAACATTTTTGTTATTCTTGTTAGCATATTCAAAAGCATCTTTTAATACTTGCTCGTCCTTTAGCGTATTCTCTTTAACCGCTTTATTGATTTTGGCTAAATCTTGATAAACAATTCTACCGGCACCTAAATTCATGTGTCCCACTTCACTATTCCCCATTTGCCCTTCAGGAAGACCAACGTTCATGCCGTCGGTCAGTAAATTCGAGTTTGCGTATTTTGTGTATAGGCTATCAATAAAAGGTGTTTTGGCTTTGTCAACTGCAGATACTTCTGGGTCAGGAGATTTCCCCCAACCATCTAATATCATTAAGATTACTTTTTTGTTCATCTTTCCTAAGGTTTTAGATATCAAAAATACTATGTTCTGCTTAGTAAATCTATATGATTACTTACCTTTTTTTATATGATAACATATCTCAACAAATTTTCAGTTTTGAGTAGTATTTGTTTGTTAAAGTTTAGTTATAACACTGTTAACGAATGAAGCAAATTTAAATGGATAGCGTCTTTTACTATAAACAATATTGTATTCATCAATTAAATCACTCATCATGAAAAAATCAATTCTAGCATTATCCATCGTTGCACTAACGATGGGGTCGAATTTAATGGCCAATGAAATTACTCAACCATCTAATCTAGTGTTTTAAACCACGAACTTATTATTAATGTAGATATCAGCTCTTTTGGTAAAGCTGTTATACAAGGAGATTTGTCAACTGTAAAGCGACTAATAGATTTAGGTGAAGATGTTAATCAAAAATCTTTAGGCATGACCCCAACAATGTTTGCTGCTCGTTATAATAAGGTAGAAGTTTTGTTCTTATTGTTAAAAAATGGGGCAGATTTAACCATGAAAAGTAATCAAGGCTTTTCAGTTAAACGATATGCTGAATGATCTAATGCCGAAGAAGCTTTACTTGTTATAGAAACTGCATTAGGCAGTTAGAGAAAATTCAAAAATCGATATTTTGAATAACAATCAGGGCTTTCGTACAGATTAAAATAAAGTATTGAAATATGGTATTCGTGTTACGTTAAGATTTTTTTAAAATTTATTAAAAAGCCTCATTGAAAATTTCAATGAGACTTTTTTAATTACAAAATTCTACTCCAAATAGTGTTCAGGTAAAAGAGTAAAAAACGTTAAAAATCAAATCCATTAAATGCTCTATAAACAAAAGCATATAGTGCCGAAAATATCATTAGGGCACAGAATATAGAGTAGCCCTTTAAAATAATAACCAATATTTCAGGTTTACAATTTTCGAACGCTTGCGCGTATATACTTCTAAAATGTGTAATTGTTCCCATTATAGTGTTCTTCTATGATTAAATCATAGCTATAAAAGGTATAAATAAATGGCGAAATAAGCTTGGGGCTTACCCAAAGTTAAAAAATTATAGTTGTCGTATTGCGTACTATAGATTAAATGACCAAAAAATTCGATTAACTTTGATTTTCTCAAGTATACTCTCGGGATCTGGGTGGGTGCTTTGAAATTCTGGCGTTTTATTTGGACCACCAGCAGCTTTTAATATTTCCATTACCTTAATCATCTCATAAGTGTCATATCCGGACTGAATTATAAAAAGAACTCCAAGTTCATCACTTTCCAATTCATCACCACGACCATTTTTTTAGCAAGGTGTTCTGACCAATACTTCCGACAATACTTACCATGTCTCCTGCACCAACTGTTGCGCCCATTGTAGCTGTTTGCCAAGTTTGACTATCGGCAAGTAAATGAAAATCATATTTATACGGTGTTTCTCTTGCAATACTATGTTGCACCAATTTATGATCAACCGATGCTATAAACTATTGTAGCCTTTGGTCAGGGTAAAGTCCGCCATATTGTTGGGCCAATTCAGGAGCGTTTTGCAAACCAATAGCAATTTCTTGGTCTGAAGTCATGTTGATATGTTGTGAGCGACCAGTAGATGGATTTTCTTCGGGATTACTCCATTTTTAGATAAATGCAAAGGCTACAATTGCCAAACCAATAAAATTCTAATTTTCCAACCTCCTCTTCTCGTAGTAATGTGTTCTAATACAATTATTTAAGGTATAAAAAGCTTATAGTAGGTTTCTGTTTATATCTAAAATATTATTTTGAATGTATGATCTTAAAAACCCCATGGTAAAATTCTCTGCGCCATAATAATCTTCACGAAGTAAGAGCGAAGCAATATTTTTACTCCTAAATTGCTCTAACATAGGTATCGAAATTGGAGCATAGCTGTAATGCCAAGGCTCATATTTAAATCCTCTTCTTTTTGAATCATCGGTATATACTAAATAAAAGCCGTAGGTTTCAGAATTTTCATCCATCCATTTTTTAAAATCAACAAATGGCCCTTCATTTTCATATTTGTGTGGTACTAAAACATCACCTTCAACTTTTCTATACCCATCAATTACATCAATATCTGTTCCCCAATGATGCCTGCTTGTTCCTGGTATGGTAGAATATTCTATAATTTTGTCGATGGCATCAAGAGGGTTCATTCCATCATCTTCAGTATAAGTTAAAAATTTACGCTCGAAAATTGCTTTTTGGCGCTCATAATTTCTATAGCTAGAAACAATCTTAAGATCTATACCGTCATTATATGCTGCCTTTTTCATTTCTAAGAAGGCATCGTGAGCTTCTTTTCTAAGGTTGATTTCTTTTCCAAACAATTCAATATCCTCTTTTCCCATGAGCTCTGAAATAGAATATTCATAGTCTTCTTGGATATTGAAAATGGTAGGGAAAAACGAAATCGCTAGTGCTGCAGAGCTGCTTTTTTGTATAAAATTTCTTCTCTTCATAAGTTAAAAATAAGATTTTAAGGCATGACCTATCTAATTTAACGCTAAAAAGGTCGTTGTAATATTTTTATACTTATCAATTTTAACTATCGAGCCAAATATAAAAATCCTTGAAAGCTCAAATCTTCTCCAGGTAAATCTATGGTGTAGAAATATACACCTATGGGTAGCCCTTTTTCGGCACCGAAAGGAATGTTGTTAAGATTCGAAAATCCATTAAATTCATCTCTATAATTTGCCATTTCAAAAACCTTTAAACCATAGCGGTCATAGATTTGAACAAAATTGCTTTCGAATTCTTCTAATTCAGCAACGTAGAAATAATCATTTACACCATCACCATTTACGGAAACAAAGAAATTATCAATGTTAATCACTTCTAATGATAATGGCTCATATGGTGCTTTTGATACCCCAAGCGTTATAATTTCGTAATCATCTGGTATGAATGAAGTTGTGGTTATAAAGCCTTCGTTTAAGGTGCCTACGGGTAAACTACCCACTAAATTCACCCATTTTTGAGAAGCTTTGCTCCACCCAACAGGTATGATTGTGGTAGTATCCTCGGTTAGGCCTGCCATTGCACTACGTTGGTTCCAGCTAAGGGTTACATTAGATGGAATTGTACCTTCTAATCTCCAAAACTCACTAGTGTTAACAAGTTCAATATCAAAGTCTTTTTCAGTGGTATCGAAGGTATTTGACAATGAAATGGGATTATCAGCATTTTCATGGAAATAGGCACTTTTTGAGAATAGGTTAGTGCTTTCTGAGTTAATGATTAATGGTCTTAAAAATTGACTGTCCCCAATAGGAAAGGCAAAATCTTGCTGATTAGTTATGGCTGCATACCCTTCAATTTTAGAAAAATCATATTCACCAGTGTAGAACGAATTATCTAAAAAAGTATAAAAAATAGAAGGTTGGGTAAGAGGCGTACGAATGTTACCTAAAATAAAATTGGTATTGTTGCTATTATCGATGCCTAACGCTAATTGCAAATCATTTTCTATAGCAATTTCTACATCATAGAATTGAGGGGTCAACGTACCAGAAACAGTTAATAACTGTGTGCCATAAAAACCTGCTAAACCAAGGTTGTTGTCTAAAGGGGAGTCATTGATGAGGTTGGTGTGAAAACCAATACTGCCACCCTCATGAATACGTAAGTTACCATTGTTGTATAGGGCGGTTTGGGCAGATGCCGAAACTACCAAAAGAATGAAAAGAAGATTAATTTGCTTTTTCATTATTCTTTCGTCTTTTCTAACAATAGGTTCTTGATTTCCTCCATTTGGGCTTTAAGTGCTTGTACTTCGCTAGCCATGTTTTTATTGGATGACTCTAGCTTCTTTATTTTCTTTTCTTGCTCAATGGTGTGAAGAAAGAGTTCTTCTATTTTTTCGAGGTTTTGTAAGTTTGATTCACTTAGGCTCCAAAGACCATCCTCTTTAACTTGTTTGGCTGATTTAATTCCAGGCAAATGGTTGTTCTTTATTAAAAATTGTTCAATTTCTTCAAGATTCTTAAAATTATAGCTATCCTTTAATTCGGATAAACCAGTAAAATATTTTTGAAATACATAGTCTGGGATACCCGTATGAGTCCCCGTTACTGTTACATTGCCTTCAAACAAAACATCTCCATCAACGTGAAGTCTCGCTGCAATAGTAGTTCCATCCACTTCGAAAGTAGGGCCAATGCCAACGTTTTGAGCAGCATCAATTCTTAGTGCCTCAACACCCGTTGTAACAAGTCCTAATTGGTCCGGACCAGCTCTATACATACCGGTATTGGAATCATCATTAAAGCTATATGCAACACTGCTTGGTAAAGTTCCGAAAGTATTTCTAATCCCTTCAGCTCTAATTGCACCCGCAACATGTAGTTTGTTAGAGGGTGTAATTGTTCCAATACCAATAAGACCAGCTCCAGTGAAATATAAGTCATTTCCAGCTAGCCCTACCGTTCTGTCATCATTTAAATTTAGATTTGCATTTGTGATATTTTGACCACTTGTAACGGAGAGGTTGAAATCATTATCCGTGTTGGTTATGGTTACCGATCCGTCGGTAGATGTAATAGCCTGAATTTCGTTCGTATCGCTTTTATCATCATCCGCATTTTCTGATGCCGTTATTGCGGCGGCAAGTTCTAGATCGGTGGTGAGTTCGCTAAGGTCGGCTGTTACATTGTTTCCGTCCTCGATATTGATTGCCAGATCGGAACCTGTCAGTATCGCGCTTTCTAGATTTTGGTTATCTGTTTCCACTACGGGGTTAGCCACTATTTCATCAATTGCTGCTTGTGTAGTTATCGCCGTAAGTCCAGAGGCTGTATTGTCGTATGCTACTTGTGCTGCATTTTGGTTGTCCGTATTAACCAATGTACTCCCAGCAAGTTCATCGATGGCTGCTTGTGCTGTTGCCCCTGCAAGTCCTGATGCTGTAGGGTCGTATGCTACTTGTGATGCGTTTTGATTTCCTATGTTATTCGTATTAAAGTAAGAAAGTGTTACTGCATCTTGTGGATCTACAGGATCACCAATATTTTTAATTATTTTTCCCCCTCCATCATTACCGTCAAGTAAAACTTGGCCGATATTCTGCAACTCATTGGTAGGGTCTATATCAGGTAAAGTGATAGTATTGCCCCCCGTACCTGAAATACTAAGTTGATTACCGTTAATTCGAAGTTGTTGTGAATCAGTATTGATATAATCGGTTAAGGGAATGCTATTTCCACCTGAAATTTCTAAAATATCATTTGTAATGCTTAAGGTTTGGCTGTCGGTATTAGATTCACTTAAACTTTGTAAAGGAACCGTTCTAGTTCCTCCATTTTCGAGGGTTAAGGTAAGCACTTTCGTAGTCGGATTTAAGTTGAATTGAGTAATGGTTTGGTCATCCGTTCCTGAATTATTTAATACGGATAGGTCAACAGATGTACCACCGGGGGTTGCCGATTGGCTAATGGTCAACTTTTTGGTCAATTCGTTGAACGTTAAATCAATGAGCTCATTGGTGTCATCGGTATCTTGATCATCAATAATATGTTCTGTAATTAATGCCGTATTATTTGAAATATTCAATTGTATGCCTTCGGTAATTTCCAACGGATTGGCCGGTGTGCCATTTCCGGTTATGGTTATTTCGTCACCTAATGCACCCGTTAGGTCGCCTGCATCTCCCCATTGAACTATTCCATTTTCATCGGTAACTAATACTTGGCCCGGTATAAAGTTAGCCATATCGGTTGGTGCAATACTACCATCTCGTATCTCATCTGTACCTACCGAATTTTGGCGTATTTCACTAGAACCCACAGATTCTGCAGCCAGTTTTTCTTGGGTAATGGAATTGTCTTGAATATCGTCTGGTCCAATTCCACCATCTACTATATTATCACCAAGTATACCGTTTTTGGCAATCTCTAAATTATAACCACCTGCTGTTTGGGTAATTTCAATGGTCGCTCTATTGTTAATTATAGGGTCGTTGGTAATGGTGAAATTAACTGCATCGCAAAGATTCACCCATTGCGTACCATCATAATAATTAATACACTCGGAGTCGGTGTTATAAACTATACCACCTCTCTGTGGAGTTATAGCTTCCATTTCTTGTGTGCTGACCCGTGTAATTACCAATACTTTTGAACTGCTTTCTAATTCAAGTACCGATGCAGGGTCTATATTTTGGGGATTATCACCTATTTTTATTTGCCCAAATACGGTTGGTATTGTGAGTATTGTAAATAAAATAAAGAAAATTATAGCTTTCATACTAAGCGTTTTATAACCTTAAAATGGTGGAAAACAAAAATAGTATTATCTTCTTATCTAAATTTATTTATATGTTGAAATAGTAAGCTAATAGGTTGAAGTACATTAAACTTCGTTGAAAGTATATATAATTTTAGCTCATAAGTACGTGATTCATGTACCTGTTCAATTTAAAGGTTGATGTAAGAAATTAACAAAAGTTTATTGACGGGTTTTTTTTTATCATGTTAACATATCTTTACTTTATATTCTGAATTCCTTATAAAAGGGTGTTCATTGCTTAAAATAAAATAATGACCAAAAAATTACTTTTTTTAATAGTATTACTTACAACAGTAACCAGTTTTTCACAAGATGACGATAGACGACCCTTAATGGGTTCTGTTATCTATATGAATGTTGCTGTACCTAATGAAAATGTGATTAACTTCACATCTGAAAAAGCAACTATTACCAATGATCAAGGTCAATTTAAAATTAATGTAAAGGTGGGTGATCAGTTAGTATTTACAGCTGTTAACTATAATATAAAAGTGGTTACCATCACCGAAGAAATTTTGGCAAATAATCGCTTAGTCGTTGAGGTTAAGGAAAAAGTGACCGAGTTAGATGAAGTGGTGATTACTCCTGATCAACAAGAGCGTTTTTTAAAGTTAAAGAATGAAGAGTTTAAAACATATGAATACGAAATTGATCGAAGTACAGAAGTAGAGAACATTTCATTATCTCAATCGGAAAGAGGAATGCAAGATGGATTGAATTTTGTTAATATTTTCAGGGCAATTTTCAAGTCTCAGAACGAAACAGAAGAAACCGGTCCTAAATTAAAGGTAAGTGATGTGCTAAGACAAGTATATGATGATTCATTTTTTGTGGTTGATCTAGCAATACCTCAAGATAGAATAGATGAGTTCTTGATATATTGCGATACTAGAATGCCAATACAATCTTTACTTAAGAAAGAAAATGAGTTTCAACTCATTGATGCTTTGGTTACTAACAGCAAATCCTTTCTGAAAGGAGTAGATGAGGAGTAGTCTCCTAATTTTACTATTATTATGCAGTGTTACAGTTGTAGCTCAAATCGGTGAACCTAAAAATTTAGAAGGTAGAGTATATAGCGCTGATGGTGATGTAGCTGCAACACATGTGTTGAATTTAACGACAAAGAGGGCAACCATAACCGATGTAAATGGGTTTTTTACCATTTCCGTTCATGTATTGGATACTTTGGAATTTTCTGCAATTCAATACAAAAAGAAGATGGTAATTGTATCAACGTCCATTTTAGAAAGCAAGTTAGTATCTATTGGTTTAGAGGAGGCCTTGACCGAGTTAGACGAGGTTACGGTAACACCTTATAACCTTAGTGGTGACCTTATTAAAGATTTAGCTACGTTAGCATTAGACCCAATAGTTACGGCATCTACATTGGGCTTACCAAATGCTTACGTAAAAATACCTACAAAGGCAGAACGAGAGCTTACCGCTGCAACAGCCAATCCAGTTATGAGTTTTGACCCTTTAATAAATGCTATTACCGGTCGTACTAAAATGTTGAAACAGCGGGTAGAAAGAAATAAACTGTACGATAGAACAAAGCGTGTACGCGATTTTTACGACGATAGCGTGTATCAAAAAGATTTAGGTATACCACTAAATAAAATAGATGATTTTTTATATTTCTGTGAAGTAGACGCTATATTTCAAGAAATAGTTGATACCCATGACCAAATTAAAATTTGGGACTATTTTCTTAAGAAAAGTTCTATTTACAGAAAAAATAATTCTTTAGATTAGCATCTGTTTTTGGCATATGCTTTGTAAAGCAGTATTAAAATAACACCATATGAAATTTTTTAGAACAGCTTTATTATTGCTAATAATGCCATTATTTGCTTTTACGGGAGCACATAAATTCTATATCAGTGTAACTAACGTTGATTATTCTGAAAAGAACCAATCGGTTCAGATAATAACTCGAATTTTTATTGATGATATGAACGCTGTATTAAAAGAACGCTACGGTATATCTTCAAAGTTAGGAACCGATAACGAGTCAGCTGACGATAGAGCGTATTTCGAGAAATATATTCGCACTAAATTTTTAGTAGAAGTGAATGGAGAAACTGTAAAATATAATTTTATTGGTAAGAAGTATGATACAGATATGGTAATATGTTATTTAGAAGTAACCGATGTTCCGCTAAAGAATTTAAAGCAAATCGGTATTCAAAATGAAGTACTTACAGATATATACGATGATCAACAAAATGTTGTTCATTTCAAAATTAATGGAAAGAAAAAAAGCCATGTTCTTATAAAGTCACATACTAAAGGAATGTTAAATTTGTAACATATATTAAGAAATCTTTTTAAAAACTTTAAATTTCCCACACTAAATAATTAAGTAATGATAAGAATAAAGTATGCATTTGCCTCTGTATTATTTCTTTTTGTAGCAGTTGGTTTTGCACAAGAGGAAGTAACCAAAGAAAAAGAACCAGGGCATTACAACCAAAGTAAGTTTAAACAACTCTACGAAGAATTCGCCACTCCTAATACATATAGGTCGGCATCTGGTGCGCCAGGACCAGATTACTACCAACAACAGGCCGACTATGTGATGGACATTCGCTTAGATGATAAGAACGCCAAAATTTTTGGAGAAGAAACAGTTACTTATACTAATAACTCACCAGATGATTTGGAATACTTGTGGTTACAGTTAGATCAGAATATAAGGACAAAAGATTCAAAAGCTTTATTGAAAAATGGAGCTAAAGTAAAAGAATCAGAAGATACGGCAGATTTTGTTGAGAAGTATATAACAGAATCTTTTGATGGGGGATTTAATATAGATTATGTAAAAGATGGTTCTGGAAATGCTTTGCCGTATACTGTTAATTTCACCATGATGCGTGTAGATTTACCTGCACCGCTAAAAAGTGGAGAGAAATATTCTTTTAATATAAAATGGAATTATAATATTCCTGATCATACTATAAATAGAGCAAGATCTGGATATGAGTATTTTAAGGAAGATGGAAACAGAGCTTATGTAATTGCTCAGTTTTTTCCAAGAATGGCGGTTTATAGTGATGTAGAAGGATGGCAGAATCATCAGTTTTGGGGAAATGGAGAATTTGCACTCCCATTCGGAAACTATGAAGTAAATATTACGGTACCTGCAGATCATATTTTAGATGGTACCGGTGTGCTTCAAAACAGAAAAGACGTGTACTCAAAAGAAATGATGAGTCGTTATGAGCAAGCAAAAAAATCATATGATAAGCCTGTGATTATAGTTACCCAAGCAGAAGCAGAGGCGGCTGAGAAAGGTTTTTCAGATAAAACGAAAACATGGAAGCTAAAAGCTGAAAATGTTCGTGATTTCGGTTTTGCTACTTCCCGAAAATTTATTTGGGATATGCAGGCAGTAAAAATGGGCAATAGAGATATAATGGCGGTTTCATTATATCCTAAAGAAGGTAATCCGTTATGGGAAGAGTATTCTACAAAGGCTGTCGCTCATACACTTAAGTCATATTCATCACATACATTCGATTATCCTTATCCAAAAGCAATTTCCGTACATGCTAAAAATCAGGGAATGGAATATCCAATGATTTGTTGGAACTACGGTAGGCCAAATGAAGACGGTAGCTATTCTGACCGAACAAAATTCGGAATGATCAGTGTAATTATTCATGAAGTGGGACATAATTTTTTCCCGATGATCGTAAATTCAGACGAACGTCAATGGGGATGGATGGATGAAGGTTTAGATACCTTTATGCAGTATATGGCCGAGCAAGAATTCGGAGAATTATATCCTGAGGCTGTAGCGCCAAATGATAAATACCCTTCTAGAAGAGGTGATCCTTCTAAGATTGTACCCTATATGAGTGGTGATCAAAGCACGATATCACCAATTATGTCGAATCCTGAAAATGTTTTTCAATTAGGACCTAATGCTTACGGAAAACCGGCAACTGCATTAAATATCTTAAGAGAAACAGTAATGGGTCGTGAATTATTTGACCATGCATTTAAAACCTATTCACATCGTTGGATGTTTAAACATCCAACTCCAGAAGATTTTTTTAGAACTATGGAAGATGCTTCTGCCGTTGATTTAGATTGGTATTGGAGAGGATGGTTTTATACCACCGATTTTGTTGACATGGGGGTGAAAAATATTAAAAAGTATCAGGTAGCAAAAAAACCTGTTACCGGTGATTTGATGTCGAAAGTATTTTTGGTCTCTTCTGACAGTGAAAGCTACGATCCTGCTTTA
Source organism: uncultured Maribacter sp. (assembly GCF_963975365.1). Classification (GTDB taxonomy): domain Bacteria; phylum Bacteroidota; class Bacteroidia; order Flavobacteriales; family Flavobacteriaceae; genus Maribacter. The sequence goes on from NZ_CAXBGF010000005.1 coordinate 135,400, forward strand.
GAGGGAGTAAATCCTTCTGAAACTTCCAAAACTTTAAAAGAGTATATGATGGATAATATGACCGAAGCAGAACGAGCTACGGTTAAGGAGCCAAAATATTTCTATGAGATAACATATAATAGTCCAGGTGGTTTGCCAATGCCATTGATCGTTGAATATACCTATGCAGATGGTTCGGTTAAAAATATAACCTACCCACCAGAGATTTGGAGAAAGAATTCTAAAGAAGTAATGATGGTTATTTCATCTTCTTCAGAACTTACAAATGTTGTTATTGATCCTAAAATGGAAACTGCCGATATTGATACCACTAACAATAGTTGGCCAAAGAAGGAACAGGAGAACGAATTTGATAAAATGAAAGAGGAAATTAAAGGAAAATAGGACTAAAAAATAATTCTATAAAAAGCCTCGTAGTTATACGAGGCTTTTTTAATTTGGATAGTAAACTTGTTTATATTTGTAGTATGATAGCTATGTATTCGTTATTTATTAGTGGCGCAGAAATTTTCTTCATTATGTTTGTCGTAGTGATGGTTTTTGGTGCCGACAAAATTCCTGGTATTGCCAAGGGGTTGGGTAAGGGTATGCGCCAATTGAAGGATGCAACCGAAGACATTAAAAAAGAAATTCAAAAGAGTGCTGATAAGCAAGGTATTGACACAAGTTTTGTAAAGGATATCAAGAAGGATATCGATGACATGAAACGTGATATTGATTCTGGATTAGCTAAAGATGTTAAGAAACAGATTAGCGATGTTGGCAAAAATATCAGTGACGTAACTGGCAGTATAAAAAGAAAGTAGGTCATTATGCTCGATAAGATTTTACAATGGGACCGAGAGACCTTTGTTTATCTTAACAGTCTTGGTATTGAGCAATATGATTTATTTTGGTCTACGGTTACCAAGTTCCCGCCTTGGATTCCTTTTTTTGTACTTATTATTTCTCTTTTTTTTGTAAAATTCACAAAACGTGAAGCTTTATTCATGATTTTGACCCTTTTGGTCATGGTTCTGTTCGTAGGTACCTTAACGGATTTGACCAAGAATCTGGTTGCGCGTTTGAGGCCAAATAATGATGAAGAAATAAATACCTTAATCCGTATTTTAAGGAGGCCGTCTGGCTTTAGTTTCTTTTCAGGTCATGCCTCATCATCCTTTTCTATAATAACCTTAGTTGTTCTGTTTTTAAGGCAACATTTTAAATGGAGATACCTATTTTATATTTGGCCTATCTTATTTGCTATGAGTAGAATTTACGTAGGGGTACATTTTCCTATAGACTTAATTGTTGGTGCCTTGGCAGGAATATTTTCTGCTTGGTTGTTTTATAAATTATATGGCATACTTATCTCACCCTACTTAAAGTTAAACCATCGCGAATAGGTAATAACACAGTCTCTAAAAGTGGATGTTCCCTTAGTTTTTTATTGTAATCTAACAATACTTTTGTCGCATTGTCTTTTGGGTCTAAGGGTTCTACAACTTTGCCAGACCATAAGACATTATCAGAGAGTATGATTGTGCCCGACTTTGTTTTAGGTAAAATTTTTTCTAGATATTTATGGTACTGTTTTTTTTCTGCATCAATAAATACAAGGTCGAAAGTGATGTCTAGCTCAGGTATAATATCTAAAGCATTGCCTGTGTGTTGAATAATTTGATTTCCGTACTCACTACGGTTAAAAAAAGTGCTTTGAATATGCTTTAATTCTGCATTTACGTCAATTGTATGTAATTCTCCTTCTTTTCGTAATCCTTCAGCAAGGCATAAAGCTGAATAACCAGTGTACGTGCCGATTTCAAGAATATAGGTAGGATTAATAATTTTAGACAACAAACTTAAAACTCTGCCTTGAAAATGGCCGGTAAGCATTCTCGGTTGAATCACTTTTAAATGAGTTTCACGAGTAAGTTCTTGTAGTAATTTAGGTTCCTCTTGCGAATTATCTGCCAAATAGCTTTCTAAAAGTGGCGATATAAAATGCATACGTTTCTTTTTGCAAAAATAGGGTTTTAAGCCTTAATTTCATGACATCAAATTTAACACATGATAAACCAGGAAATTAGTATTCGAAAAGCTGTAATTGAAGATTTACCGGTGCTTTTACAACATGAACAAGGTGTTATTGCCTCTGAGCGCCCTTTCGATCCTACAATTAGAAATAACGATATAACCTATTATGATTTACATGCTTTAATGTCAAATTCACGAGCTGTGGTTTTAGTTGCTTGTGAAGGAGAAAAGATAGTAGCAACGGGTTATGCTTTAGAAAAGCCAGCACGGCATTATTTAGACCATGAAACTTTTGCCTATTTAGGTTTTATGTATACCGACCCCGAATATAGGGGTAGGGGAATAAACGGTAAAATTATAAGTGGGTTACAGCAATGGGTTAGTTCTATAGGCTTAGTAGAAATGAGGTTACATGTTTATAATGAAAATGAGCCGGCTATACGTGCCTATGAAAAAGTTGGGTTCAAGAAACATATGGTAGAAATGCGATTTCGAACCAAATTAGAGTAAGCTATTATTGATTCGGGTTTATTAAATAATAGGCTTATGATTACTTTTATATAAAATTAGTTATGGAATTTAAAAATACACTTGAGTTTGCACAATCATTAGATGCTCAAGATAACTTACGAACCTATAGAGATGAATTTATATTCCCAAAAATCAATGGGAAAGAGGTAATATATTTTACAGGTAACTCTTTAGGGCTTCAGCCAAAACGAACAAAAAGTTTTGTTGATGAAGTTATGGAAGATTGGGCAGAACTGGCGGTAGAAGGCCATTTTTATGCTGAAAAACCTTGGTGGGATTATCATGAGCGCTTAGCAGAACCTTTAGCAAAAGTTGTAGGGGCATTGCCAGAAGAAGTTTCAGTAATGAATACTTTAACTGTTAACCTACACTTATTAATGGTGTCTTTTTACAGACCTACAAAAACTCGATTCAAAATTCTATGTGAGGAAAAAGCTTTTCCTAGTGATCAATATATGTTTCAAAGTCAAGTGCGGTTTCACGGTTTGAATTCTGATGAAACAATAGTTGAATTAAAAAAACGTGAAGGGGAACATCATTGGAGAACAGAGGATGTTCTTGAAAAAATAAAAGAGCTGGGCGAAGAATTGGCACTTGTTTTAATAGGTGGTGTAAATTATTACAATGGGCAGGTGATGAATATGGAAGCCATTACCAAAGCTGGGAAAGCAGTAGGGGCAAATGTGGGTTGGGATTTGGCACATGCTGTGGGTAATGTAGAGTTGAAATTGCATGATTGGGATGCGGATTTTGCATCATGGTGTAGTTATAAGTATATGAATAGCGGACCTGGTAACGCATCGGGTATTTTTGTGAACAAAAGACATCTGAATAAAAAGGACATTCAACGATTTGAAGGATGGTGGGGAACAAAAAAAGAAACTCGATTTTTGATGAAACCTGAATTCGAGCCGATGGAAAATGCCGATGCCTGGCAAATAAGCAATGTTCCTATACTTTCTGTTGCACCATATTTAGCATCTTTAACAATGTTCGAAGAAGTAGGCATGGAGGCCTTAATCAAAAAGCGGAATAAAATTGTCGCCTATTTAGAATTTATTCTACATGAAATTGATAAAGAGGTCGATAGTACTTTTGAAATTATTACACCATTGGAAAGAGGTTGTCAATTATCTGTCTTTTTGCACGGACAAGGAAAATCGTTGTTCAATTATTTAATGGAAAATGGAGTGATTACCGATTGGCGCGAACCAAATGTTATACGATTGGCACCTGTACCTTTTTATTCTTCATTTGAAGATATGTATCGTTTCGGGCAAATTTTAAAAGCAGGAGTACTGGCATATTAAATTCATTTAATTTTTTAACCAACAACCAACTCTAGATGAAATCGTTAAAATTAATATTAGGTAATGCAAGATACTTCGGACCTTCGTGGGTTTTTGCGAGTATCAATATACTTTTTGGTACTTGGGCAATTTACATACCTACTGTAAAAGACACTTTAGATATTAGTAAGTCTCAATTAGGGATTGCTATTTTCTTTTTGGCATTAGGGGTATTCACTATTTTTCCGTTTGCATCTTCAATAATTAATAGGATAGGAGTTGGTAAATCTACGTTTTATGGAGTTTTGTTGAGCTGTGCAGCTGCTATGTTACCTTTGTTGGCACCAAACTATTATGTTTTAATGGCAGCTCTATTTCTCTTCGGTGCATCGAATGGTATCACCGATATTTCTATGAATACCTTAGTAACAGAAATAGAGAAAAAAGATAAGGTTAAGTTTATGGCTGCTTCCCATGGCTTTTTTAGTTTAGGTGGTGTTTTGGCAGGTATGGGAAGTTTTTTAATTGGTCCTCTTTCGAACCCTGTACTCCATATGTCAATAGCTGTTTTATTGGTTCTGGTAGTTAATTTTATATTTAGGAGGAAGTATATTTCTGAAATAGCCGAAGAAATAGAAAATGAACCGTTTAGTTTTGGGTTACTAAAACCACTTTTATTATTAGGACTAATATCGTTTGTTGCCATGGGTAGTGAAGGGGCAATTGTAGATTGGAGCGGACTTTATTTAAAGGAAATTGCCTTGGCTCCCGAAGCTTTATGGGGATTAGGCTTTTTAGGATTTCAAATTACAATGACCTTAGGGCGATTTTTAGGTGATGGAATTAGTGAAAAAATAGGCTCCATAAAAATTGTAGCTTTAGGAGCTATTTTGGCAATTATAGGGTACGCTTTAGTATTAACTACCGATATTTATTTGAGCATTATAGGTTTTGCTTTAAATGGACTTGGTTTTTCAGTAATGGTGCCCGAAGTTTTTAGAATAGGTGGTAATGTAAAAGGTGTAGAATCCTCTAAGGGAATAGCATTTATAGCTGGTTCTGGATATGCGGGGTTTTTATGTGCCCCACCAATTTTAGGGTTTTTAGCAGAGAATTATAGTCTTACCCGAAGTTTTGTTGTACTTCTTGCCTGTGGTTTTTTAATTTTATTATTTACACTTTTATTAAAAAGGAAAAAGACATAGGTAATTTGAGTCAATTTTAATTCTTGATGTTACTTCTTACTTTAAACTCGTTGTTTGGGTCTTGCACTTTTTCAATAAAATCTAACATTTCTTCTGTTAGCAATAATTGGTTTTGAGCATTCCAATTACTTTGGTCATAAGGGTAATTTATTTTGAAAAGGTCTTTAGATGTGCTAACGTTTTTCTTTACATTAAAATCTCCTTCGTTTTCTGAAGTGGTCAATATGAAAGATACGTCGTAGTAAGAAGTGAAGGAGTTATTTTTGTTTGTTTGCTCAACAATAGCATGATATTTGGAAGATGCTATAAAGTATTTTTGATTTTTATTGGATTTTGTAAGTGATATTTCTTTATCAATAGAAATTGTCCTGTATCTGCTATCTTCATTTTCTGAAAATGGATTGTTTTCAAATTCAAGAACTATTTTAAACTGCTCAATAGCGTTGTTTTTAGTATTGATAATATAATATCCCCTTACTTTCTCATTTGCAATTTCGGGTTTGGTTTGAAAATTCAGATTTATTTTCTCACCATTCTCAAATGTAGATTCGGTCAAATCAAAAGCATCTCCGGTGGCATTTACAGGTATCAAGTTCATGAATAAACCGTAAAATGAATCGAAAATAAAATATATGTCATTTTCATCAAGTACCAAACCTACTTTACGCATATTGGTCAGTTCTACTTTAAAGTCTTTTTTGTCTGGCTCAATTTCTTGAGTATACAGTAGCGTTCTTCTTTCCAGTTTTCCTTGTAGGTCCTGTATTCTGGTAATTTCACCATTATACCTTAAAACTCCTCTTAATAAGAATTTCTCCTTATAAGGATATAAAGGATAATTAGAATCAATGGAATCTTTTACTTTTTGCCACAATGTTTTTTCATTGGTAACGGTGACTTCATTTAATTCTAAAACACTTTTATTAAGATAAATAGTGTCATTGGTTTTATTAAAAGTAGTGACTATTTTATCATAACCGGGGCGGTAAATAATAATAGTGTCGGTTAAGGATGAGAACTGAAAACGACCGTCAGCATTGGTCATTGTGTGGTTGGTACTATTGTAAACGCCAACAAATTCTAATGGAGAATTATCAGAAATATCCACTACAATTCCACTTAATTTATTTTGTGAATAAAGAAGGGTAGAAAATAGGAAAATAATTAAAAACTGAAGTTTCATAGGGTATTTGATGTTAATTGAAAATATCAAACACTATACCGCATTACTTCACTTCAACACCTGTAAAGAAAAGAGAAAAATCTGCATCAGGTCTTTTATGCATCATACTTATTTTTAATCCTTTTAGTTCTTTATAATCTTCCCAACTTGTAACCATGTTAGGTTCTGCTTGATTTTCTTTTCGATATGCCCATTCTTTAATGATGTAATCATCCCCAAAATAATAATCATAAGCATCACCTGGTGTGTAGCCGCCATCATTTGAATATACGGTCGTCAATTTATGCATTTTGGTTTTGCTAATAGGTGCTTCTATATTTTCAGCAAGCTCGTAAGTAAAACCTTTTTGGTCCCAAATTAATTGATAAGGTGCCAATAACCAGAATTTGTCATTTACAAAACCACCATCTGTGCCTACCATAGTACTATCTACAGCCTTTCTGTTATAAGTAATTGTATCTTGCCGTGTCATCATAGTAACATCGTTAGAACCTGTTTCCCATAACCAAGTACGTTCAAAATGCGAAGAATCACGATCTACATTAAAAGTGAATTTTATACTTGAGACATCCTTCCAATTTTCATATCCATTTGCATTCGCAATTTTTTCTAGTACTGTCAATTCCGTATCTTCTACAACTTCAACTTTCGTCTTTTTGTTGTCGGTTTTGCAACTTATCATAATACTAGATACTACTATAGAAAGGATAATTAATTTTTTCATTTTCAGCACATTTTAATTCAAATATATCAATTACAGTATCTTTAACCTACTTTTATTTTTTGCAAACAAAACACTAGAGTGACATTTCTTAAGAAGCTATGTTTTATTATAATTGGAAGCGAGTTCAGTAAGAGTTCTTCTTCTAATCCGATACATGATAAATATACCGATGCTGAATTGATACAACAAATTGTTGCTAACAAGGATGCTTTGTTGTTTGGGGTGCTTTACGATAGATATTCCAAATTAGTCTATAACAAATGTTTAGGCTTTGCAAAATCGAATAAAGAAGCAGAAGACCTTACTCAAGATATTTTTTTGATGCTCTATGTTAAACTAGGTTCTTTTAAAGGGACATCGAAATTCTCTACATGGTTATATTCTTTCACGTATAATTTTTGTGTCAATTATGTGAATAGAAATAAGGAAAGAAAAATTAATGATAATTCAGTAAAATTTGATTCACTAGAAGAAATACTGGTAGAAGTGACCGATAATCTATTGCTGCAAATGCAAGTAGATAAACTTAAAAAAGCTTTAGAGCTAATTACTCCCGAAGATAAAACGCTTTTGCTATTGAAATATCAAGACGGAGCGTCAATAAAAGAATTAGAAGATGTTTTAGAGATTAAATCAAGTGCCATAAAAATGAGGCTTAAGCGCGCAAAGGCTAAAGTTGTGGAAATGTATAAAACCATACCGTAATGACAGAACAGAACAATAATCCATTTAAAAATTTAGAAGGGAATTTAAAAGATGTTCCGCCTGAACTACGTAAGAAAGTTATGAATGATGTAGCCGCAGCTAAATTGATCATGGAATTGAGCAATCTGTTCACCGGAAATTTTGCCTCGATTATTGAAGGCATGATGAAAACGAAATAATTATAATTAAAACTATATTCATGGTAACAGTAGATAAGTGGAAAGACCTAACCTTTGAATCTTTGAGTGTCATATTCAAAGATATTGTGGCTGTTTTGCCAGAAATATTTGGTGCATTTGTTGTTCTAATTTTTGGATGGATTATTATTAAAATAACCACATTCGTTTTAAAACGAATTTTCAAGGCCATTCAATTACATCGTTTTTCAGAAAAAATTAATGATGCAAAGCTTTTTGGTGAGTCCGATATCAAAATAGATTTTCCAAAAGTGATTCTCACTTTTGTTAAGGTATTTCTTTGGTTGGTATTTATAATAGTAGCATCTGACATTATCGGTTTAACTATAATATCTACAGAAATAGCAAACCTATTACGATACCTGCCCATTTTACTATCGGCACTTATTATTTTTATGATAGGCCTGTTTTTGGCCAAAATGATCAAAGAAATGATTTTCAAGGTCTTTGATTCTATAGGCATGGGTGGTGGAAAAATTTTGGGTAACGCCTTATTTTATTTGATTATTATTTTTGTGAGTATCACTGCTTTAAATCAAGCAGGTGTTGATACTCAAATTATTACAAATAATTTCACCATGATACTAGGTGCTTTCTTATTGGCAATTTCATTGGCTTTAGGTTTAGGGGCAAGAGAAGTAGTTGGTGATTTATTAAGAACATTTTATACAAGAAAAATTTACATAATAGGTGATAAGGTTAAAATAGGAAAACTAGAAGGTACAGTAATCGGTATTGATAGTATTTCAATGATTCTTAAAACTAAAAACGGTAAAGTTGTAATACCCATTAAAAAGGTGGTTGAGAAAACCGTTAAGGTTGAAGAACAATTGTAAAGCCTAAATTTCGGTTATATTTATGAATGATATAAAAGGATAGTAATTAGGTTGTCTTATGCCACATTTGTTTATGAATTAATTCATTAATTTTGTTAGAGATAATTAAACTTAAAATATGAGTGCTAAAAAAGGAAAAATTCAGGAAGCCATAGATGAGAAAATGTTGGAGGAAAGAAAGGTATTCCTATGGGGTATGGTTGATGACGATTCTGCAAAACATGTAATTGATAGGTTATTGTATCTAGATATGCAGAATAGCAAAGAAATTCAACTGTATATTAATAGTCCTGGTGGTTATGTAACTTCTGGTTTTGCAATGTATGACACCATAAAATCTTTAAAAAGCCCGGTTTCTACAATCTGTACTGGTTTAGCAGCATCAATGGGTTCTATTTTATTATCAGTAGGTAAAAAAGGTAGAAGATTTATACAGCCACATGCTCAAGTTATGATTCATCAACCAAGTGGAGGTGCAAGAGGTCAAGCATCAAACATTGAGATTCAGGCAAGGGAAATTGTTAAAACTAAAGAACTTAGTGCGCATATATTGGCTGACAACTGTGGGCAAGATTTTGAGAAAGTCTTAAGTGATTTTGATAGAGATTACTGGATGAATGCAGAAGAGTCAATAAAATATGGTATAGTTGACGGAATAATGAAATAGATTTCTGAAAGTATTTTATTTGAAAAGTCCTTTACGGAATTAGTAAAGGACTTTTTTTATGGTCGATTGTTATTTACTCGATAATCGAGATTAAAAACTCAGAGGCATGTCTCGAAATATTAAATTTGTTTTCTATGAATAACTCTTGTGTTTTTCCCAAGTTAGTTTACTTTGATGCTATTATTCCTTTTTTAATCTGAAGTATTGGGAACTCAGTACTTCTATTCAGCTCTAACTCTAGGTGCATACAATCTTTTTTACTTGTGCATTTATTGATAAACTAAAATAACCTTGTTTACTATAATTCTCGGTAATTCTCGAAAATCTAAGATAGAATTGAATTTAGTCAGAATGCTAACAACCTACTTTAGGTTAAATGCTAAAAGATTGCGGTGTTAGTATATTGTTCGGCCATTAATGAATTTTATCCTTTATCGACTAGGCAATTGACTGAACATGTTTTCGTTAAACTTATGTTGTAATAAATTTGCTTGACAAAACATCAATATTTAAAATAATATTGATTGTTAGATTGTTGATTGATTTTTTTAGTTTGAGTGTCAAATAGTGGAAATAGGGCATAATTTGCTATTTTTAACGCTCACTTAATGTTGGCGTAAAGCTTAATGCATGACCCAAAGTAAAAAAAGCATAGCCATCATTGGCTCAGGATTGGTAGGTTCTTTACTTGCTATATATTTGAAAAGGTACGGACATCAAATCACAGTTTTTGATAGAAGACCTGACATTCGTAATATTGAATTTTCAGGAAGATCGATAAACCTTGCAATGAGCAATAGGGGGTGGAATGCCCTAAGAGCTGTTGGTATTGAAGATGAAATAAAGAAAATTGCCATACCGTTAGATAAACGCGCTATGCATGTTGTGGGTAAACCTGAGTATTATCAAAAGTATGGTAAAGATGGGGAGGCAATATGGTCCATTTCTCGTGGTGTACTAAATAAACGAATGATTGATTTAGCTGAGAAAAATGGTGTGGAATTTCGTTTTGAAGAAAAGGTTTGGGATATTGACTTACCAGAGGCTAAAGTTTATACTGGTGATACAGAGAAAGGCGAATGGAAAGAATATCCATTTGATTTAATTTTTGGCTGTGACGGGGCATTTTCAAGGGTTCGTCATAAAATGCAACGCAGAAGTAGATTTGATTATTCACAAGACTTTATAGATGTAGGCTATAAAGAATTGACCATTCCTGCTAATAATGACGGCACTCATAAATTAGATAAGAATTCTTTTCATATTTGGCCAAGAGGTAAATTCATGTTCATAGCCATGCCTAATTTAGATGGTAGTTTTACATGCACCCTGTTCATGCCTTTTGAGGGTGATCTTTCATTTGATAGTATTAAAACGAAAAAAGATGCTATTCAGTTTTTCAATACTTACTTTCCTAATGTAAAGAATGAAATTGAGAACTTAACGGAAGATTTTTTTAAGAATCCAACTAGTGCAATGGTAACTATGAAATGCTACCCTTGGACCTATTGGAATAAAGTGGCTCTTGTTGGTGATTCTGCGCATGCTGTTGTACCTTTTTACGGGCAAGGTATGAATGCCGGTTTTGAAGATATTTTTGTGTTAGACGAGATTATACAGGAATTTGGAGATGATTGGGAAAAGATTTTTAATACTTACCAACAAAGGCGTAAGCCGAATGCAGATGCTATAGCAGAACTTAGTTATCGAAACTTTGTGGAAATGAGTACTAAAACGGCAGACGCTAATTTTTTACTTCAAAAGAAAATAGAAAAATATTTTTCGGCTAATCATCCTGATAAATGGATTCCTGCATACAGTAGGGTTACTTTTTCACTGCGACCTTATGCTGAAGCTTTAGCTGTAGGAGATGCTCAAGAAAACATTATGAAGCAAGTAATGAAAACGCCCGATATAGAGAAAAAATGGAATAGTGCTGAAGTAGAAAAATTGATGTTAGATTTAATTGGTTGATTTCATTTTAGCCCTACACATCGGCATACTATCAATAAGCTTAAAAATTTCTTCCAGTTGCACTGGATAAGGTTGTTTTAACTTTATACCACCATCTTTGCCGATTAACAAAAATCCATTCAAATGCTTGATTGTTTTATTTGTATTTTTAAAGAGTATTTTTTTACCGTCTAGCTTATAGAGGTTATTCTCTTTATATATTAATATAATAAGGTGCCTAGTTCAATTTCTTTTGTACTGTCTTTAATTGTTTGTAAAGCGTTCTTTATGTCATTAGTGTGAGTAGGGCTATCGGAAAGAATCAGAATTCTTTTTTCCATTTAAAGTCTAATAATTGTTGAGCTGTTAAAGTCGAACCGTGGATAAAAAAAAGTAATAAGAATATTTTAATGACTTTCATTGGCATGAATTTAAATAAAAAAAGCCATCTAATTAAAGATGGCTTTTTTACATTTTACTAAAATGCTACTATAATTTAGCAAACATTTTTTGCATTTTTTCACTTTCTTCCTCTGCTAATATAGGGTCAACTAAAATACGACCACTATGCTCATCGGTAATGATTTTTTTTCTTGAAGCAATTTCAACCTGTACTTGAGGTGGAATAGTAAAGAATGAACCACCTGAAGCGCCTCTTTCAATTGGTACAACTGCTAAACCATTCTTAACATTGTTACGAATACGGGCATAAGCCTTAACCAAACGCTCTTCAATTTTATCTTGAAATTTGATTGATTCTTCTAACAATGCTTTTTCTTCTTTCTCGGTTTCAGCAAGAATAGCATTCAATTCACTTTTTTTGTGCTTTAAGTGAGCATCGCGCTCAGCCAAACGTTCTTTCGTTTCGGAAATAACCGCTTTCTTTTGCTCGATTTGAGCTTTGAATTCTTTAATATTCTTATCAGCTAATTGAATTTCCAATTCTTGGAATTCCAATTCTTTACTGATTGAATTGAATTCTCTACTATTACGAACATTTTTTTGTTGCTCGCCGTATTTTTTTATTAGCGTCTTTGCTTCCTCAATAAGGTTTTTCTTAGCACCGATTTCGAAATTTATATTTTCTAAATCAGTTTTAAGTTTGTCCATTCTCGTTTTAAGGCCAAGGACTTCATCTTCCAAATCTTCTACTTCCAAAGGTAGTTCACCTCGAACATTCCTTATTTCATCAACTCTAGAATCAATTAATTGCAAATCATATAATGCTCTTAACTTTGCTTCTACAGAGGAATCTTCTTTTTTTGCCATATTAAAAATAATTGATGGGATTTGTTATACTTTCCGATAAATGGATTGCAAAATTAGGAATTTTTTTCGTAAGATAATCAACTAAAAGGTTTTTTGTAAACTGCTCGGTTTCAAAGTGTCCTATATCTGCCAAAACCATTTGATTTTCAGCTTCATAAAATTGATGATATTTAAGGTCTGCGGTAATAAAAATGTCTGCTCCAGCAGCTTTTGCAGCGCTAATTGCAAATGAACCACTGCCTCCTAAAACAGCAATTTTTTTAATTGACTTCTGTAATAATTTAGAATGCCTAACCACCGAAGTTTTCATTTTTTGCTTTAAATCATTTAAAAATTCAATTTCTGAAATCTCTTTTGTTAATTCTCCAATCATACCCATGCCAATATATGGGTTGGTATTATCTAAGGTTTGAATGTCGTATGCCACTTCTTCGTAAGGGTGAGCAATTATTAAATTTTTAATGATTGTATGCTCATTGTTCTTTCCAAAAATACAAGTTAACATTACCTCAGGCTCTAAATGAGTTTCACCAATTATACCTTTTACTGGGTTGGCTTTATCATTTGCTTTAAATGTTCCTTTGCCTTCAGTTGAAAAACTACAGTTCGAGTAATTTCCTATTTCACCGGCACCAGCATTGAAAAGGGCTTCTTTTACTTCTTCAACATTTGCTAAAGGTACATAGGTGGTCAGTTTCTTTAGGGTACCCTTTTGAGGTATAAGTATTTTGGTGTTAGTGATACCCAATACCTCACAAATTTTACCGTTGACGCCTTGCGCTACATTATCGAGCGCTGTATGCATAGAATAAATGGCAATGTTATTTTGAATAGCCTTTATAACTACACGTTCTACATAATTCTTGCCCGTTATTTTCTTTAGTCCACCAAAAATAATAGGATGGAAGCTGACGATTAAGTTGCATTTTTTAGCAATTGCTTCATCAACAACATTTTCAAGGGTATCTAAGGTGACTAAAACTCCAGTTAATTTGGCAGATGAATCCCCTACGAGTAGTCCTACATTATCAAAATCTTCTGCATAGCCTAATGGAGCAAAGTCCTCTAATATTTGCGTTATCGTGTTTATAGTCATTTTATTGAAAAATAATGTATTCAAAGATAAATTATTATAATTTCGTACTGATGCAGGTATTACGAAAACTTCTTTTCCCTATTTCTTTAGTATACGGTTTAATAGTGTTTTTGAGAAACCGATGTTATGATTTAGGAATTTTTTCTTCAAAATCATTCAACACAAAAACAATATGTGTGGGTAATTTAAGTGTTGGTGGAACCGGTAAAACTCCCATGATAGAATTATTGATAAAGTCGCTTCACCAAGATTACCAATTGGCGATTTTGAGTAGGGGATATAAAAGAAAATCTAATGGTTTTTTGCTTTCCAACAACAAAACTAGTGTTGAAGATTTAGGGGATGAACCGTATCAATTGAAATCTAAATTCCCAAAAGTAGCCGTAGCTGTAGATGCTAATAGAAGAAATGGTATCGCGCAATTAGAACTGAGAGTTAATCTGGATGTTATTTTATTGGATGACGCTTTTCAACATCGAAAAGTAATGCCAGGTTACTCAATCCTATTAACGGACTACCATAATATATATGTGAATGATTGGTACATACCGACCGGCGATTTAAGAGATTCTAAAAAGGAGGCAAGAAGAGCAAATACGATTGTCGTTACCAAATGCCCTAAAGATTTATCAATTTCCGAAAAAAAAGAAATAATAGATAAAATTAATCCTAAGAAACATCAAAAAGTACTCTTTAGCTTCTTATCCTATAATAAAGATTTAAAAGGGGCCAATGTAAACCTTGATGAGCTTAAAAATAAAAAAGTAACCTTAGTAACCGGTATTGCAAATCCGGTTCCATTAGAAAATTTTTTATTGGAAGAAGGTATTGCATTTGATCATATGAAATTTAATGATCATCATTTTTTTACCGAACAAGAAATTACTGTATTTAAGGGGAAAGAATGTATTCTTACCACTGAAAAGGACTATGTGCGGTTGAAATCAAGACTCTCCAATTTACATTATATAGAAGTTTCTCACCAGTTTATAAAACAAGACAAGGAAATTTTGGATGAAGAATTAAGACAATTTATGACAACGGGTTCTTAGGTTTTTTATCAAAAATATTCTCCCCTATTTTTTGATAAAACACATCTGGGTTAAAAGGTTTGGTAACTACATCATTACAGCCTGCCGCATAAAAACTCTCTAAACTATCGTCTAATGAAATTGCAGTTAATGCGATAATAGGTGTGTCTTGGTTAAATTTTCTAATTTCAATAGTAGCTTCTTCGCCACTAATGCCTGGCATATGAATATCCATAAGAATGGCATCGTAAACATTTTCTTGAGCTAAAGTAATGGCTTCATGACCATTATTGGCAATGTCACTGGTCATTTCCTTTTTAGATAGCATTTTTTTAGTAATAACTTGATTGATTTTATTATCCTCAACAATTAATAGATGAAGATTTTTAAAATCGTAATCGCGAGGAGTAATTTCAAATGAAAAATCTTCTGGAATATCATCAAGACTTTTCATTTTAATTTCAAAGAAGAAAGAACTTCCTTCGCCTAGTGAACTTTCAAGTTCTATTTTACTTTTGAACAATCCTAAAAGACTTTTGACAATAGTTAGTCCTAAACCAGTTCCTCCATATTCGCGGTTTATTTGAATGGAACCTTGTTCAAATCCTTCAAAAATATTTTTCTGCTTTTCTTTTGAAATACCAATTCCATTATCGCTTACTTCAAAATAAATGGTTACATCGTCATCAACTTTATTGAGTAGTTTGGCAATAATTTTTACTTCACCATCTTTAGTGAACTTGATGGAATTGCCAATCAGGTTCATGAAAATTTGAGAAAGTTTTAATGGGTCACTTAATAAATGGCCAGGTATTTCCGAATCATACTCCAAAATCAGTTTGGTGTTGTTTGCTTTGGCACTTTGAGTCAATGAATTAATAACCTCATTTATAACCTTATTAAGGTTAAACTCCATATTAAGAGGTTCTAATTTATTGGCATCAATTTTATTGATATGAAGTATATCATTAATGAAGTTTAATAAATAATCGCCAGAGAATTTTAATGCTTTTAAATGCTCTTTTTGATGTTCTTGTGGCTCCTCTTCTAAAAGAAGATGGGTTAGGCCTGTAACGGCATATAAAGGAGTTCTAAGCTCATGGCTAACAGTGGAAAGAAAGTTTGACTTTGCTTCCATAGCTTGTACTGCGCTATCTCTTGCTATTTGTAATTCTTTATTCTTGGTTTGTAGTAAATCGTTCGTTTTAAATTTGATTTGATTGTTACGATATAACGTAACTGCTAGAAGTGAGATAATAATTAAAAAAGCCGAGGCTAAAATTGCTGTAAGTTCAGATCTATTTTGCGATTCTGTTAGTTCCTCAATTTTCTTATCTTGCCTTGCTATTTCTTCTGTCTTGTAATCATCTTTTATTTTATCGGCAGTTTTAGCTTCAATTTTATTTTTTTCTATGTTAAAAATAGAGTCTTTTAGCTGAATTAAGTTTTGACTATTGACTAAAGATTTTTGATACAAACCTAATCTCTCATAAACATTGCTTAACAACGCGTTAGCTGTTTTTATGTCTTCTAAAAAGCCATTGGTTTGTGCTGTGACTAATGCATTTTCTCCATTTTTAGCTGACTCAGCTAAATTGTCAGTTCTTAAATTTAATTCCGCAAGTGTTAAATATGCTTGAGCAGTGAGATATTCTTTTTCATGAACATCTGTATTTACAATTAGGGAGTTGAGATTTTTTGTAGCACTATCATATTTTTCTAAACTTATATAAACTCTAGCCTCTGTTAACAATAGATTGTTATAGAAATTTCTATCATTATTGAGTTGTTTTGCTTCGTTCAGCATAAACAAGGACTGAAAATTTCGATTACTTCGATGCAAGAGAATTGCTTCGATATATTTGTGCATTGCATCTCCATAAGGGTATGCGATGTCTTTTAATGAAACACTGGCGCGATCCCAATAGAATTCTGTAGCTCCCTCTTTGTCAATTTTTAGGTAAAGCAAAGCCAGCTCATGAAGACTATCGATCAATGCTTTAATATCATCTTTTTTTTCAGCCTCATTTGCGGCTGTACTCAAAGTTTCAAGTGCTAAATCTATTTTATCTTGATTCTTGAATTTTCTCGCTTGGTTGAAATAAGATTGAATGTCATTAGAGCTAACAGAATCTTGTGAAAATACACGTGTGGTAGTCGCCAAAATAAAAATGGAGACTAAAAAAAAATTAATTGCTCTATTTATGAATAATAGCTTCAAATATAATTTTTACTGTTCATGTAATTAATCAAATCAATGATTCTGCTGCTATATCCGGTTTCGTTATCATACCAACCAATAATCTTCACCATTTTTCCTATTACAGAGGTCATTAAAGAATCAAACGTACAAGAGTAACAACTATTGTTTATATCTATAGAAACTATTGGGTCATCGGTGAAGCACAATATATTTTTAAACTGATTTTTCGACGCTTTTTCAAATGTATCGTTTATTTCCTCAATAGTTGTAGTCCTTTTCACATTTAAAGTGATATCGGTTAAAGATCCATTAGGTACTGGAACCCTAATGCCACAACCACCGATAGAATCTGCTAGTTCAGGAAATATTCTTGTCAAGGCTTTCGCGGCACCAGTTGTAGTTGGTACAATAGATTGAGCTGCTGCTCGAGCCCTTCTTAAATCTCGATGGGGTTGGTCATGCAGGCTTTGATCGGTTGTATAGGAGTGTATAGTTGTGATGTAGGCTTGTTCAATACCACAAAGGTCATTTATTACCTTAATCATAGGTGCGGCATTATTCGTAGTGCAAGATGCGTTTGATACAATATCGTCATTGGTGTTTAAAGTATTTTCATTGATGCCGAAGACAATCATTTTTATGTCATCTTCCATAGGCGGCACTGATAGAATTACCTTTCTTGCACCATTTGCGATATGAAAAGATAACGTTTCTCGGTCTTTAAACTTCCCCGTGCATTCGACAACCAAGTCAACATTGGTAGAAGACCAGTTTATTTTAGAAGGATGGGTTTCGTTAGAAAGTAGGACTTTCTTGCCATTAACGATAATATGTTTTTCGTCATGCCCTATTATATGGGGAGATGTGCCATGTATACTGTCATATTTTAATAAATGTGAAAGTGTTCTTGTATCTGCTAAATCATTAATGGCAACTACATTTAAATGTTCTTGTTGCTGCAAAAGGCGGAATAGGGTTCTTCCTATTCTTCCAAAACCATTAATGCCAATATTTATTTTTTGCATTGGTTAACGTTGGTGGTGAATATATATAGAACGATTATAAAAGTAAACGAATACTACAAGTAAGAATTATAAAAAAAACAATTCTTGTTGACAGTAGTACAAATTAAAGAATGTGTTTATGGGCTTTATAAGATGATCTTACCAATGCACCGCTTTCCACATGTCTGAAGCCCATGTCTAGGCCAATGTCCTCATATTTTTTAAATTGCTCTGGAGTTATAAATTCCTTTACTGGTAGATGCTTTTTAGAAGGCTGAAGGTACTGGCCTATGGTAACTACATCAACATTTACATTTCTTAAATCTGCCAACGTAGAAATTACCTCGTCTTCATGTTCGCCAAGACCTAACATGATTCCAGATTTAGTTCTGTTAATACCTTGCTTTTTTAAATAATTAAGGGCCTCAAGACTACGTTCGTATTTTGCTTGTATACGTACTTCTCTAGTTAATCTTTTAACTGTTTCCATGTTATGGGAAACCACTTCTGGGGCAACATCTATTATTCTATCCAAATGTTTTTCGATTCCTTGAAAATCTGGAATTAAAGTTTCTAAAGTAGTGGTTGGGTTCATTCTACGAATGGCCTTTACGGTTTCTGCCCAAATAATGGAGCCCATGTCCTTTAGATCATCTCTATCTACAGAAGTAACAACAGCATGTTTAATACCCATTATTTTGATAGAACGTGCCACTTTTTCTGGTTCTGCCCAATCAACATTTTCTGGTCTACCGGTTTTTACTCCACAAAAACCACATGACCTTGTACAAACATTACCTAATATCATAAAAGTTGCGGTTCCTTCTCCCCAGCATTCTCCCATATTTGGGCAACTACCGCTAGTACAAATTGTATGAAGGTCATACTTGTCAACTAAGCCTCTTAGTTGTGTGTATTTTTTACCTGTGGGTAATTTAACCCTAAGCCATTTCGGTTTTCCTTTAGGTGGAACAACATTTTCATTTAGGACTGTAGACATGCTAATATTTTAATACAAATATACAAACTTAAAAAGTGTAGATAAAGTAGAATTACCTATGAAACGATTGGCTTTTGTAATATGAAAAAGAAGATGGTTAATTTGAAGTTTATTTCCTTGCTTTAATGATTTCGGAAAGTAGTTTTTTAGCCCTAAGTAGTTTCACTTTGATGCTGTTTATAGGTTCGTTTAAATTAGCTGCGATATCTGCATAGCTTAATTCATTGAAATACCTAAGATTTATTACAGTTTGATAGTGAGGTTTTAGTTTTTTAATGTCTCTTAATAAATCGGCTAAATTTTGTTCTTGAATCAACTGATCTTCCATAGAAGGTGTTGCATCCAATGCACTGGTTATTTCGTCGGCACTGCTTCGAGAGTCTAATAAGCTTTTTTTGCGCTTACGAACCAAGTCTATGTGTATGTTCTTAGAAATGGCTATTAGCCACGTTTTAAAAACATAGCTGTCATTGTAAGTATGTATTTTATCAAAAGCTTTAGAGAATGTTTGTATAGTAATATCCTCTGAGTCATTTTCGTTTTCTGTACGTTTTAATTGAAAACCATAAACATCATTCCAAAACATATCCAATAATCGACTGAAAGCAATTTGGTTGCCTTCTTTCGCTTTTCGTATTGTTTCTTCTAAATTGTCTACGTTGTTCAAAAAATGATTTTGGGTTAGGTAAGTTTTATAAGAATTACTTTACCTTATTCAGAAATAGTATCTTTTATGCAATCTTGCTCGGCTGGTAATTTACCGCACATACCACATGCTTGTCCGTCTTGGTTTAAAAATGGACTCTGACTTGCACATGTTCCAGAAAATTCTCCGTCTTTTTTAGACCAGATTTTAATTGCTATGCCAGCAAATGCCAATGCTAATAAACCAATGGTTAAAAATAATAGTTTCATAAGCTAATTTTAGACAAAGATAAAAATAAAGCCCCAAAATAGGGGCTTTGAGAATACTTTATATTTGAAATATTAGTATGCTATATTGGCTACTATATTTTCTACACTTGGTAGGTGGTTGCCACCTTTCTGCTCAATGGTAATATAACCAACAGCATTTTCGGCATAAGGTAGTGCCATTAATTTATGTTGATCACCTGCTTCTTCAATAATACCTAGATTAATCATTTTACCGTTAACCTCAGCCCACATTTGAAAACATTGACTTTCTGGAATGTGAGGTAATTTGCTCACATTAATAAAAGATAATTTCTTTACAGGATTTATATAAGCAACAGCTTTTAGGTCCTTTGCTTTTTGATTTCCTTTTACATTATACTTTTTTGTCTGTGGATTGTTAAGTACGATAAATTGATTTCGTACATCTTCCAACTGTTCTTTCATGTTTTCTTCAAGCAACTTTATTTTATTGCTTACCACACTGTTCTCTTCTAGTAAGCTCTGATTTTGATTCCAGAAGAAAGTTGATATTCCAGCAAACATAATTGCGGTAATACTTGCCGCGATAGCATACCTGAAGAATTTTTTTCTACCACTTCGCTCAGCTTTTATTCTTGAATTAATCTTATCCTTTAGTCCTTGTGGCGCTTCGATAGCATGTAATTTTGCGAAAATTGCAAGGTTGTCTTGTAATTCGTTGTAAGTATCGTGAACTTCGGGATACATAGCAATATATCGCTCAACTTGCATAGCTTCTAAGTCTGTAGTAGCTCCTAAAAGATATTTTTCTAATAAATCAGAATCTAGAAAAATTTTTATTTTGTCTTTCATAATACAATATTTAACATAATAGCTATAAAAGCAGGACCATATATTTTACCTAATTCGCGCAAACCTATTTTTAATCTAGACTTAATGGTTCCCAAAGGAATATCCAACTCATCACTTGCTTCTTGTTGGGTCATACCTTGAAAGAAAAGAGCTTCTAGAACAATCTGGTATTTATTCTCAATTTTGCTAAGGTGCTCTTTAACATCCATTAACTCTGGTCTTGTACTTTCTACGCCTAATGTATATACGTTAGAAATATCTATTTGGATTTCCTTATCAGATTTTGTGTTGACACTTCTTAATTTGTCTATTGCTGTATTTCGAGTTATTCTAAAAAGCCATGTAAATAGTTTTGCCTTTTTAGGGTCATATGAGTCAGCTTTTTTCCAAATTTTTACAAAAGATTCTTGAACTACATCTTGAGCCAATTCTGGATCGCGTACAATTTTATTGGCGACCCCTAATAAAGTGTTGGCATAATTGTCATACAGAAGTGAAATCGCTTTTTCGTTTCGCTCCTGTAATAATTCCACAATATGATTTTCTAATAGAGTGCTCATAATTTAAAAAGATGTACATATTTTTTTAAATGGACATCCAATTACTAAGATTGAACCGTATATGCTTAAACGCTAAATTATAAAATTGATTGTTAATGATGCGTTATCTAAAAATATATATTGAATAAGTGGTCGGCTGGTAACTGCCCACTTTGTTTTGGTTGGTTTGGTTTGGTAATAACCCTTGTAATTTATTTTACAGGGGTTATTTTATTAAATTAACCTCGGGACTAATGGTAATATTAAATTTATTTTGGACTTCTTCGATGATTTTTGAAGCAAGTGCTAAAATTTCCTTTCCGGTAGCCTTGTTATAATTTACTAGTACTAATGCCTGTTTTTCGTGTACACCGGCATCACCAAATCTTTTCCCTTTAAATCCACATTTTTCAATTAACCAACCAGCAGGAATTTTGTAAATTAAATCAGTTATTTTATAAAAAGGGGCTTCAGGATACTTGCTGATAAACTCATTGAATATTTCTTTTGAGACCATAGGATTTTTAAAAAAACTACCACTATTTCCTAATACTTTTGGGTCGGGCAGTTTACTTTGTCTTATGGCAATTACCGCGTTGGAAATATCTTTTATGGTAGGGTTTTTAATTGCGTCGCGTTCTAATTGCTCTTCGATGGCACCATAACCAGAATTAATTATATGGTTATTTTTTGTTAATGAAAAAGTAACCGAGGTAATTACATATTTATCTTTGCCTTCATTTTTAAAGTAAGAATCTCTATAGCCAAATTTACATTCCTCTTTAGTAAGTGTAATTAGTTGTAAATCTTCAATTCGAATTGCTTCGCAGCTAACAAAGCAATCTTTTAATTCCACACCATAAGCGCCTATGTTCTGTATGGGTGCAGTGCCAGTATTGCCTGGTATAAGAGACATGTTTTCTAAACCTCCATAGTTGTTTTCAATTGTCCAAAGTACCATTTCGTGCCATTTCTCACCAGCCATTATCTTTACTAGTGCCCTATCAGATGATTCGGATACAATACTTTTACCTTTTAAATTTATATGAATAAAAAGTGCATCTATGTTATCGGTGAGAAGTATATTACTACCGCCGCCGATTACTATTTTACGTGGATAATCATTATTACCAATAATGCTTATTAATTCTTCTAATGAATTAATTTCCACAAAATATTTTGCGGTAGTATCAATACCAAACGTATTGTGATTTTTTAAAGAAAAGTTTTCATGTATAATCATTAACCTTTGTAGCTTTTAAGGGCCTCTCCAATTATTTTTACTGCTCTTTTCAAGCTGTCTTGGTCAAGTACATAAGCAATTCTAATTTGGTTTTTGCCGAGGCCTTCTGTTGCATAAAACCCTGCTGCCGGCGCCACCATAACCGTTTCGTTGTCAACTCTAAATTCTTCTAATAACCATTGAGCAAAATGATCTGCATCCTTAATAGGTAACTCTGCAATACAATAGAATGCACCTTGTGGTCTGGCTATTTTAATGCCTTCAATCTTTTCTAATTCTGAGATTAATATATTTCTTCTTGCAACATATTCTGTTTTCACTTCTTCAAAATAGCTGTCTGGGGTATCTAAAGCAGCTTCGCTTGCTATTTGAGCATAGGTAGGTGGCGAAAGTCTAGCTTGTGCAAACTTTAAAGCGGTGGCTATAAATTCTTTGTTTTTAGAAACTAGATAGCCAATTCTAGCTCCGCACATACTGTATCTTTTAGAAACGGAATCGATAATAATTGCATGGTCATCTAATCCATCTTCCTTTAATATAGAAGTATGTACTTTATCATCGTAAGTGAATTCTCTATAAACCTCGTCAGCAATAAGAAAGATATTATGCTTTTTAACTAAGGCTGCTAATTTTTGAATTTCTTCTTTACTATAAAGATAACCCGTAGGGTTACCAGGGTTGCATATTAAGATAGCTTTAGTTCTCGCAGTAATTAATTTCTCAAATTCCTCAATAGGGGGAAGGGCAAAGTTGTCTTCAAGCTTTGAAACTACCGGAACAACTTTAACTCCGCATGCTGTGGCGAAACCATTATAATTGGCATAAAAAGGTTCAGGAATAATAATTTCATCCTCTGTATCGGCAACAGTATTCATTGCAAAAGCCAAAGCTTCGGATCCACCAGTAGTTACAATAATATCAGAAGCACTTACCGGAATATTATTTTTTACGTAGTATTGAGCGATTTTGGTTCTAAATTCTTCAGAACCTTCTGTGCGGCTATATTCTAAAACGTTTATAGCGTTGTTTCTAACTGCATCTAAAGCTTTTTGTGGTGTTTTAATGTCTGGTTGGCCTATGTTAAGATGAATCACCTTAACCCCTTTCTTTTTTGCGTTTTCTGCAAATGGAACTAATTTACGTATAGGTGATTCGGGCATAGATAGCCCTTTATTTGAAACAGATGGCATAATCAATTTATTTTACACAAAAGTGATAAATGATTATGGTTCATACAATATTATTAGGTTTTATTTGATTTTAATACATGGTGTTAAAATTATTTTTTGTAATCGTTAAATGTGTAACTTTAAGAATATAACTAATTCATAACTATCATGTTACGTAAGTTAAAAGTCCTTATAGTTATTTTAACAATATGTTTTTCCTTTTCGGGAATAGCACAATCGTATCAATTGCCTTCTGGTAAGAAATTTCATAAAGTGAAGTTTGAGCTCATCAATAATTTAATGATTATACCAGTTGAGGTGAACGGTACTGAGCTGTCGTTTGTACTGGATTCTGGTGTTGGCACACCAATTCTATTCAATTTAGCGGATCAAGATTCTATTCAACTTAATAGTGTAACCGAAATAACGATAAATGGACTAGGAGAAGGTGACCCTATAAATGCACTAAAATCTTCAGGTAATTTTGTAAAGCTTGGCAGTGTTAAGAATGTATCGCAAGATATTTATGTGGTAATGGATTCAGGTATTAATTTTTCTCCAGACTTGGGCGTACCTGTACACGGTATAATTGGCTATGAGCTATTTCGTGATTTTGTTGTTGATATTAATTATACGAACAAGACGATTAAATTTTATAATCCTGATACCTATAAACATAGGATATCTAAAAAGTCTCGCGTATTAGATATGTCAGTTATACGAAAAAAGGCGTATTTGAATGCCAGTGTTTTGGTAAAGGGTACAGAAGAAGTTCCTGTTAGATTGTTGATGGATACGGGTAGTAGTGATGCCTTGTGGTTATTTGAGGATGATCGTTTGCAAATACCACTAAAATACTATGAAGATTTTTTGGGTAAAGGGCTCGCAGGTGATATATATGGAAAACGAACTAAAATTCATCATTTGAAAATTTCAGACTTTATTTTGAAGGATGCGAAGGCAGCTTTTCCTGATATGGAAACTTTTAATTCGATAATGGATTTTGGGGGTAGAAATGGAAGTTTAGGTGGCGAAGTTTTGAAACGATTTAATTTAGTTTTTGATTATGCAAACCGGAAAGTGGTATTGAAGAAGAATTCTAATTTCAATAAAATGTTTCAATACAACATTAGTGGAATAAACTTGCAGCATGCTGGCATTCGCTATGTATCTGAAAGAATTGCGGATCGTAATGGAATAGTGTATAGCGACCATAAAACATATGGTGATATACAAATGGTACTTCAAGTGGCAACAAGACTTAGTGTGGTGCCAGAAATAATCGTTTCAGGGATACGCCAAGGTAGTCCAGCACATTCAGCTGGTTTGAAGGAAGGTGATGTTATTTTAGCCGTTAATGGACAACCCATCCATCGTTATAAGATGCAAGAAATCATGACTATGCTAAATGATAATAAAGACAAAAAAGTTAAAGTTTTGGTAGAGCGATTTAATAGTGATTTGTTATTCAGTTTTGTTTTAAAACCACTATTTGAGTAAAAATAAGGCATAAAAAAGCCCAACTTTTAAGTTGGGCTTTCAAATGTTGTAAATAAATTTTATTTGGAACCATTAGCTAAAACTTCTCCTTTGATTTTTAAAACCTTAGTAGGAGTATCTGCATTAGATATTACTGTAATCGCCTTACGAATAGGACCAACTCTATTAGTGTCATACTTAACTTGAATTTCACCTGTTTTTCCTGGTAAAATTGGATCTTCTGGTTTTTTAGGAATTGTACAACCACAACTAGAACTAACTTTACTTATGATAAGTGGAGCTGTTCCAGTATTAGTGAATTCAAAAACCCTTATTCCATCTGAACCTTTGGCAATTTCGCCATAATCAACTGTCTCTGATTTAAATTCTATTTTAGCTGCAGAATCTTGCGCTGTTAAGCTAAAACCAAGCAAACCAATAAATAATACAAGTACTATTTTTTTCATCATTTTTAATTTTGGGTGGACTTCAAAATTAAATCTTTTCAGATCAACCTCAAAATCCTTTTGTTATACTCTAACGTTACTTATTTTTGTTTCGTATTTATCTTTGGGTAAAAATGGCTGAAATGACCGTTAGATTGTCAATTCGGCTATAATTTTTATGAACCTATTTTATTATTATTCAAAAACTGTTCCAAATATGGAAATTCCTTCAAAATATAATCCGCAATCCACAGAAAGTCATTGGTATGAGTACTGGATGAAAAACGGATATTTTCATTCCGTGCCAGATGAAAGAGAGTCATATAGTATTGTAATACCACCGCCAAACGTAACCGGAATATTACATATGGGCCATATGTTAAACAATACAATACAAGATGTGTTGATTAGAAGAGCACGACTTTTGGGCAAAAATGCCTGTTGGGTACCCGGTACCGATCATGCTTCAATAGCTACAGAAGCTAAAGTTGTGGCAAAGCTTAAAGAGCAAGGAATTAATAAAAATGATCTTACCCGTGACGAATTTTTAGAACATGCCTGGGATTGGACACACCAGTACGGAGGTATTATTCTAGAGCAGTTGAAGAAATTGGGTTGTTCTTGTGATTGGGACCGTACGGCGTTTACAATGGATCAGGAACGCTATGATAGTGTTATCAAAGTCTTTATTGATCTATATAATAAAGGATTAATTTACCGTGGGTTTAGAATGGTGAATTGGGATCCAGAAGCAATGACCACATTATCCGATGAAGAAGTTGTTTATGAGGAAAGACAGGGCCTTTTATACTATTTGGCATATGAGATAGAAGGTTCTAATGAAAAGGTAACCATTGCAACAACAAGACCCGAAACAATTTTGGGTGACACAGCTATTTGTATTAACCCAAATGATGAACGTTTTACACATCTAAAAGGTAAAAAGGTTATTGTACCTATTTGTAATAGGGTAGTTCCAATTATTGAAGATGATTATGTAGATATGGAATTTGGTACAGGTTGTTTAAAGGTGACACCTGCACATGACATAAATGACAAAGCGTTGGGTGAGAAACATAATTTGGATACCATAGATATCTTTAATGATGATGCAAGCTTAAATAGTTTTGGAATGCATTATGAAGGTAAAGACCGTTTTGTAGTTAGAAAAGAAATATCAAAAGAGTTGGAGGAAAAGGGTTTCTTGGTAAAAACAGAGACCCATATAAATAAAGTTGGAACTTCTGAACGAACCAAGGCAGTAATAGAGCCTAAATTGTCTGACCAATGGTTTCTGAAAATGGAAGATTTGGCCAAGCCTGCTTTAGAGGCTGTAATGGAAAGTGGTGATGTAAAATTGTATCCAAAGAAATTTGAAAATACGTACCGCCATTGGATGGAGAATGTTCGCGATTGGAATATTTCTAGACAATTATGGTGGGGACAGCAAATACCTGCATTTTATTTTGGTGATGGGCAAGATGATTTTGTTGTAGCTGCGAATATTGAAGATGCATTGGAATTAGCAAGAATAAAAGCTAAAAATAAAAATTTACAAAAAGTTGACCTGAGGCAAGATGCCGATGTATTGGATACTTGGTTTTCTTCATGGCTATGGCCTATAAGTGTTTTCGGTGGAATTTTAGATCCAGATAATGAAGAAATAAACTATTACTATCCAACAAATGATTTAGTTACTGGTCCGGATATTTTATTTTTCTGGGTTGCTAGAATGATTGTTGCTGGGTATGAATTTAGAGGTGAACGACCTTTTGAAAATGTTTATTTCACTGGCCTTGTAAGGGACAAGCAACGAAGAAAGATGTCGAAATCTCTTGGAAATTCACCAGATGCCCTAAAACTTATAGAAGATTATGGAGCAGACGGTGTTCGAGTAGGTTTATTGTTAAGCTCTGCTGCAGGTAATGATTTAATGTTCGATGAAGACCTATGTCAACAGGGCAAGAATTTCGCTAATAAAATATGGAATGGATTTAGATTATTAAAAGGATGGGAAGTAGCAGATATTCCTCAACCAGAAGCATCTAAATTAGGATTGGAATGGTACGAGTCCAAATTGAACAAGACCTTATTCGAAATTGAAGATCATTTTAGCAAATTCCGGATATCCGATGCTTTAATGGCGATTTATAAATTGGTTTGGGATGATTATAGTTCATGGCTTCTTGAAATTATTAAACCGGCCTACCAACAGCCAATTGATAAAACATCATTTGATAAGGTAATTTATTTGTTTGAACAAAATTTGAAATTGTTACATCCTTTTATGCCTTTCTTAACAGAAGAGGTATGGCAACATATATCTGAGAGAAACACTAGCGAGGCATTGGTTATTGCTAAATGGCCAATAGTAGGGAAAATAGATGAGAACTTAATAGCGCAGTTCGATGTTGCTGCTGAAGTTATTGCAGGAGTAAGAACAATTAGAAAGAACAAGAATATTCCAATGAAGGAGGCTTTAAAGCTTTCAGTATTAAATCCTGAGGGAGTAAGTAAAGATTGGGACGTTATAATATCCAAGCTTACAAATGTATCTGAAATATCCTATTTGAAAGCACAATTAGAAGGGGCATTGACATTTAGGGTAAAGAGTAATGAATACTTTGTGCCTATGGATGGTGCTATTGATATTGAAGCTGAAATTTTAAAAATTAAGGAAGAACTTAAGTATACGAAAGGTTTTTTAATGTCGGTACAGAAAAAACTTTCAAACGAGCGTTTTGTAAATAATGCCCCAGAGAAAGTTATTGGTATAGAGCGTCAAAAATTGGCAGACGCAGAAGCTAAGATAGAAACCTTGGAAAAGAGTTTGGCTAGTTTAGAATAATGTTTGTAATTTATAATTTTAAAAGCCTCATTACCTATTTAATTGGGAATGAGGCTTTTTCATGATTGAATGAGTGCTTAAAATTCGGTAGTTTTTGTATCTTTAAGTTAGAACAAAACTATTATAATATGAAGTCATTAAATAAAGAAGATATTAAACAGGAAGTATTTGACCTCTATGATGCATATGCACATAATAGAATTCAAAGACGAGATTTTATGCAGAAGCTATCCGTTTATGCAGTAGGGGGCATTACAGTTGCATCTCTTATGAGTTTCTTGATGCCTAACTATCAAGATACCTTTTTGGTCGACAAAAATAATCCGGATTTAGATTCAAGATTTATTAATTATAATTCGCCTAAAGGGGGTGGTGAAATAAAGGCATTATTATCCAAACCAAAATCGGCAAAGGTAAAGTTGCCGGGAATTGTTGTAGTACATGAGAATAGGGGTCTCAATCCGTATATAGAAGATACTGCTAGAAGGGCTGCCTTAGAAGGTTTTATAACTATTGCTCCCGATGCTTTGAGTCCGTTAGGCGGTTATCCGGGTAATGATGATGAGGGACGGAAAATGCAGAGTACTCGAGATAGAGACAAAATGTTAGAAGATTTTATTGCTGCCTTTGAATATTTAAAAGCTAATAAGGATTGTAATGGTAAAATTGGGGTAGTAGGTTTTTGTTTTGGTGGATGGATTTCTAACATGATGGCGGTTAAAGTTCCGGATTTATCAGCGGCTGTTCCATTTTATGGAGGTCAGCCTACAGAAGATATAATAAATATAAATGCACCTTTAATGTTACAGTATGCAGGTTTGGACGAACGTGTAAACGCTGGTTGGCCAGCATATGAAAATGCACTCAAAGAAAATGATAAAGAGTATCAAGTATTTTTTTATCCAGAGGTGAATCATGGTTTTCATAATACTTCTACACCTAGATATGACAAAGAAGCAGCTGAGTTGGCTTGGTCTCGGACAATAGATTTTTTCAAAGAGAAATTAGTGTAAAATACTGATAATGAGTTTATTTTGAAGTTTGTATTATTCGCTTACTACAGATTTTGAGTTATTATTACTTTGAATTGAGTTAAACGTAGTAAAATGATACTATTAATTTTATATAAACAATCTAAAAATACATTATGAGAAGTCTATAATGGTTAGTAGCGTTTATTTGTATAATTATATGGTTCTTGGTATGTTAGGTATATATCCTGGTCTAGCGACGGGTAGTTTAGTACATATCTTATTGGTAATTGCAGTTATAGTTATTCTTTACAATATAATTTCAGGTAAAAAGGTATTCTAGATATCGAATTTTTAGAGTAGGATAGATATAAACCCTTGAAAATTTCAAGGGTTTTTTTGTGCTTGAAAATGATTGAAATCTTTAGGCGAGTTAAATTTTAGCAATAGAAAGGCGATGTGTTTTATTAAATGTTAAAGAGGTTCAACTACGCTCTAGAATGGTTTGTAGTATGAATAAACAATTTTAATATTATCTTTAATAGTATGATTAGACCTTATATACTTGAAGAAACAAATTGGGAACATCTAAAAGATGAAAAGTTTGACTTAGCCATATTGCCTTGGGGCGCTACAGAGGCTCATAATTATCATTTGCCCTATGGTACAGATAATTATCAAGCAAAAAGTATGGTAGAATCTGCAGCAGGTCTTAGTTGGGAAAAGGGTAAAAAGGTAGTCGTTTTGCCAACAATATCATATGGAGTAAATACAGGGCAAAAGGATATTTATCTAGATATGAATCTTAATCCATCTACTCAATTAGCAATACTAAAAGATATTGTAACGGTATTGAACAGACAGGGGATTCATAAGCTTTTAATATATAATGGTCATGGTGGTAATAATTTTAAACCATTAGTTAGGGAATTGGGTTTAATGTATCCAGATATGTTCATAAGCTTTTGTTTTTTCCCGCAAATGCTAGATAAATCTAAGTATTTTAAGGAGAAAGGTGATCATGCAGATGAAATGGAAACCAGCTTGATGCTTTACTTACGACCTGATCTGGTTTTGTCTAAGGATAAGTGGGGAAAGGGTGAAGAAAAGAAATTTAAAATAAAAGGATTCAACGAAGGTTGGGTTTGGGCAGAACGACAATGGTCAAAAGTAAGCAAAGATACTGGTATAGGTAACCCAGAATTTTCAACTAAGGAAAAAGGTGAGCGTTTCTTTAATGATGTCTGTGAGAAGATGACGGAGCTTTTTTGTGCTATTTGTGATGCAGATTTGAATGACTTATACGAATAGTTTTATACTAGCTAGATTTTCATTTTTTCGCCGACTAGGCTGAATAAGATTTTTTTCTTATTGTTAACTTTTTTTGATTTAGGTCTACATCTATTTTTAAGGTATATAGTGCTCCTAATATGATAATGTTTTTAAAAATATACTGACTTAATAATGTTATAGTGAATTCATTTTCACCAAAAATTTGCTCTGGCATTAGAAATAGTGGTGTAAAAGTCAAAGTAATATGAGCAAAGGCAAAATATATAATCATTTTATTTTTCCAATTTAGCAATAGTGATATTCCTATAAAAGTTTCAAATATGGCTAAAATTATAAAACCCATATGTGAAGGTAAAATACCCAATGTTAGAATTTGAATGGTGGTTGTTGCCAATTCTTCAGCAGGGCTGAAATCGGGAAAAAATTTTAATACACCAAAAATAAAATAGACTATTCCGATTGAGGTGCTAATGATTTTGCCTTTAAATTTTTCTTTGTACTCCATAAATTAATTTTAAAATGTATAGAAATGTTGCTTTTTAAATTCGTCTAAAAACTCAGGAGAAATTTTCACTTTATTATTGATGATGCGATAAGTTACTCCGAAGTTGATAGCATAATCTGTGAAAGCCGTATCAATATGTCTTGGCGTTCCAGTAGATTGTTCTGTTTGAATGTCTGTTATACTTTGAAGACGTTCCCTTCTGATAGCAAACGGGATATTTAAGTTAAATGAGAAATTGTTTTTGTTTAAACCTATTCCCGGATCTTTAGATAAGACACTGCCTGGCTTTCTAAAGCCATTATTGCCACTAGTTAAATCTCTAACTGGCACACAATAAAAACGAGTTCCTATTGAGCTTGAAATGGATGGTGAGTTATTGTAACTTATTCCAGTTCTTATTGAGTATTGATTAGGAACAGCCATTATAGCTTCATTTTCAAGTAAAGGACTCAATGTTTCCCTAAAAGTTCTTATTCCATTTGTCTCACGTGGGTTCAATAAATAAAATCCGCTTGCATGACCAAATAGGCCATTCACTATTTTTTGATATAATTGAAAATCTGCTTTAAATCCAAAGTCACGATCGCCAGGTTGTATTGATTGGTCTACAGGTCTAGTTTGTGGCTCGTCATTGGGGCCAACATTGTAAAATATATCAGAAGCATTATAGTTTTCGGTTGGTAATTTGAAACCTAGGCCAACAGCTAAGTTTCCATTTTTATGTTTCTCAAGATCAAATAACCAAAAACCTACCCCAAGGCGTATGTCTCCCAAGCCCCTAGAAAAGGTTGTATTTCGTTCTTCTCTACCAAGCTCATATAATGATGATCTTGAATTAAATATGGTAGGTAAGGTGATGCTGGTATATTCTCTCTCATTAATTCCATATGTTAAAAAGAAGTCTGTACTATCCGAATAATTAATAACTTCCGTATTGCTTGTGATACGGTCGGGTTCCTCTTCTGTCCCTCTAAAATATCTGTAATTCATTCCAAACTGTATATCTTCTTTGTTTAAAAGGTTATTTTCAAGGCTATTTCCTACACAAGATGAAAAATGGCGGATAGCTTACGCAGCCTTAAGCTTTTAAATAAGAGGTTGAAAGGATAATAAAAAAAAATATAGGTAGTTTGTTTATCATAATGGTTTTGGTTTGGTATTTTAATAAAATATTGGCCAACTCTTAGTTACTGGAGATGACCAATAGTTTTAAATACTTGAAATCACTAAAATTTAAGTTTAAAACTCCCGACCAAGTTATTAGTATAGACTTGATTTGAGATTAATCATTTTGTAAAAAAGATTAATGAAAAGTTAATTGACTTAATGAAAGATTAAGTTTGCTAAATTTACCAATCTAATTAAGTTTCTTTAAGGAACATGTTGAAGAAAAGGAACATATATATAGCCATATTTATTGTATCTCTCATTGGTTTGGCGGTTATTCAATATCAATATCTTAGAATAGGTTTGAACTTGGCTAAACTTCAGTTTAATACAAAATTGGGGAAAGTAAGTAATGATATCGCCCAAGGACTAGAGGCAGCAAATCAATTGACTTTTTTAATACGAAGCGCAGTAAAGGAAGATACAACTTACTTTACAAGTAGTATTGATAGCGTACAGGATGCTTCTCGATATTTTCTAAATGACTATATCATAGAAAAGCTTGTTAATAATGGAATTGAAACCGATTTCACTTATACCTTACACTCTAAAGATTCGTCTTTTTATCTCCAATCCCCTAAAAGATTCGAGGTAAACGATAAAATCGAATCGTATCCTATTGAATTAATTGGTTACTTGCCTAAAGAATTAGAAAAGAAAGTCATTTTAGAATTAAAATTTAAAAATCTAAACAACTTTTTTTTATCAAAATTGAACGGGCTCACATTGCCAAGTATTCTCTTTATTTTAGGTATTTGCATTGCTATAATTTGGGTTCTTAAAACATATTACTGGCAAAGAAATGTTATTACAACAACCAATGAATTTATAAATAATCTAACGCACGAGTTAAAAACACCGGTATTTTCAATAGGACTGGCAACTAAAATTCTGGAAGAATCTGCTTTAAATGAGCAAAAACCGATATTGGGTATGATTCGGCAACAAGTTAAACGTTTAACTGTGCATATCGATAAGGTTTTAGAACTGGGTAATCTTGAGTCTAGTAACAATGTTTTAAAGCTTGATAAAATTGATTTTAGGCCTTATTTGTTGAAATTATGCGAAGAGTTTTCAAAATTGATGGAGATAGAAGAGGTCAAATTTTCTTATGATTTACAACAAGGGGGGATTATGTTAAATGCAGAGGTATTTCATCTTGAAAATTCAATTAACAATATATTAGATAACGCCAAGAAATATTCGGTTCAGCCTATTATAAAATTAAAAGGCTATAGTTTGAACAATCAATTTTTTATTGAAATTACGGACAATGGTATAGGGGTGTCTGAAGAAGATAAGAAAAAAATATTTTTAAAATATTATAGAGTAAATGATAAAGAGGTTCAAAGCGTTAAGGGGTATGGACTTGGATTGAGCTATGTTAAAAAAGTTATTGAAAAGCATAAAGGCAAAGTTATAATGGAAAGTGAAAAAGGAAAAGGAACCAAAATATCTTTAATATTACCTTTGTGCAATGAGTAAGGATAAACATAAAATCATTTTAGTAGAAGATAGTTCGGAACTTGGGTATTTACTTTCAGAATATCTTTCTATGAAGAATTTTGAAATTAGTTGGTTTATCAATGGAACAAGTGCCTTAAAAAATTTGGAGACCATCAAGTATGATTTAGCCATATTGGATATTACTATGCCAGACATGGATGGTTTTTCACTTGCAGAACAGATGAAAGAGAGATTTCCTGATTTGCCATTTTTGTTTTTAACAGCTAGGTCTTTAAAAGTTGATGTACTTAAAGGTTTTTATTTAGGTGCTGTAGATTACCTTAAAAAACCTATTGATGAAGAAGAATTGGTAATAAGGATAGAAAATTTATTGGCTAGAATAAAAAGTGAAAATAGAATTGAGGAAAAGGTATATGATTTTAGGCTTGGTCAATATAAGTTTAATTCATTGAACCAAGAATTGTCACATGGAGATGAAGAATATCACTTAACCACAAAAGAAAGCGAATTACTTTATTATTTAGTTATAAATAAAAATAATTTGTGCAGTCATAAGGATATTTTAATCAAATTATGGGGCGCCAATGATTACTTTAATAAGAAAAGTTTGAATGTATTTATTACACACCTTCGAAAATATTTAGAAAAAGATGCTAATATCAGTATTGATAATATACACGGTAAAGGCTTTATTTTAAGATTGTAAATACTAGGGTAAATAACAGTTAATTTTTCTTCAATTCTTTTTCAACCAAATCAATATATGATTTCATTGCTTGTTTTTTGTTCATATTCTTGGCTTGGAACAGTGCATTTGCCTTAAAAGCATTAATTAGAGGAGTTTTACTACCAGGATTGTCAAAATTAGCATTTGCAATTTTGAAATATGCGTATAGTTTAAGAAGTACATCTGCAGGTATAGGTGTAGTATAATTATTTACATAATCAACAGCTTCATCAAATTTAATATGTGATTTCTTCCTTTTCATTTGGATCAACAAAAGTGGCTATACATGTTTCGGCACCTTTTACTTTTTGGTTCAGTTTTACGTTAATCTGACAATCTAAAGGTAAGAATAAGTCAACCCTAGAACCAAATTTAATGAAACCTGCATCGTCGCCCTGTTGTACACTTTCACCTTTCTCGGCATAATTGACAATTCGTCTAGCCATTGCACCAGCAATTTGTCGATATAATATTTCGCCAAATTTAGGGGTCTTTATAACTACAGTCGTTCTTTCATTTTCCTCGCTAGACTTTGGGTGCCAAGCAACTAAAAATTTACCAGGATGATATTTTGAAAAAGTAATACTACCGCTAGCTGGGTATCTAGTAACATGTACGTTTACCGGTGACATAAAAATGGATACTTGTTTTCTTTTATCGTTAAAAAATTCTTTTTCAAAAACTTCTTCAATTACAACCACCTTACCATCTACAGGTGAGAGAATTTCATTGAAATTCTTTACAGCTATCCTTTTAGGGTTTCTGAAAAACTGAAGAATTGTTATCATTACAACTAAAGCAATAAGTTGAATCGTTAATTTTAACCACGATATGTCAATAAAGAAATGAGCTAAGATTACGCTGATCCCTACTAAACAAAAAGAAAACAAGATAATTTTTTGTCCTTCTCTATGAAACATAACTAAATATATTTAAAGTTAAATATGCGAATGGCGCTGCAAATATTAAGCTATCTAAACGGTCTAGCATACCGCCATGTCCTGGCAAGATAGCTCCGCTATCTTTAACACCTGCTGCTCTTTTAAATTTTGATTCTATTAAATCACCTAAGCTACCTGCAATAACGATTACGGTTGCCAGTATCATCCATTGTATGGGACTTATTAATTCTTCTTGCGTAGCAATTAAATAGGCCGCTCCAAGTGCAAATATAAAACCGCCAACGGTTCCTTCAATGGTTTTTTTGGGAGAAACTGATGGAAATAATTTAGTTCTACCTATACTTTTACCTACCAAGTATGCAAAGGAGTCATTTACCCATATTAAAATAAATATTCCCATAATAAGAAGTTTTGCAAATGCATCGTTCTTATAAGGTATCATGGTTAGAAATATACAACCACCACCTATATAAAAAAGGCCAATTACAAATTTCTTTAGCTTAGTTAATTTTATAGGCTTTTTAGTAAATAGATTAATAAGTAGGTAAACATCAATAATAATGGTGATTATCATTAATATGTTTACTAATTGCTGATTTTTTACCAAATAAATAAATGTCCACCAAAGTGCCAAATATGCAGCGAAAATGTAATATCCTCTTAAACTTACTAATTTTTTATACTCATACAAACAGGCTAAGCCAAAAGTCATGAATAAGAAGTCGAAAGCATCTGAACTAAGGAAAACTGCTGATAATAATAAAATAATATAGACAGCCCCTGTTAATGACCTTCTTAAAATTTCTTTCA
Source organism: uncultured Maribacter sp. (assembly GCF_963975365.1). Taxonomy (GTDB): domain Bacteria; phylum Bacteroidota; class Bacteroidia; order Flavobacteriales; family Flavobacteriaceae; genus Maribacter. Next base: position 171,624 of record NZ_CAXBGF010000005.1, read on the forward strand.
TACTATAAATCTTCCAGAAGTAAAAGATAAAGATTTTTAGTGCTACTACCATATGTTAGAAAATCGTCTGAGTTTTCTGCGGTAGCTTTAAAGTGTTTTAGAGTAGTTATATTGCCAGGAATTTTTTGACCGTATTTCTTCTTAATAGTCTTTAAGCCTTCACCAATTGATTCAACTAATTGACTAGTGGTGGCAAAAACTACAAGATTACTTGGAAGCTCATTTACTTTTTTCTCATGCAATTGATTAGAGCAAACTAGAATACTACCGTTTTGGGCAATGAGATGTTCACATGTAGTAAAGAACACCTCACTCTGTTTTGCTTTATCCGTATAGGAAATAGGCTCTTTTGCAAATTTTTCTGCAAGTCTTTTATTTAAAACGTAAAAAGGTTCGCTTTGCCAATTATTCTCATCTATTATATTCTGTAATGCCCTGGATATTTCTAAATCTGAGGTACAGTAAATAAACTTTCCTCCGTTTTGTTTGAAGTGAATCGTAAATTTTTCATCAACAGGAATATTTAAATCCGGCATATGGTCACCTCGCGTTTCCGCAGTTTCTTTCGAAACTTTTTTCTTGCCACCACCAAATAAAATATCTAAAAGACCCATTTATGTTTTTATAACAATTGCTAATCTAAAATACTGTAATATTATTTATTATCAGTAATTTCTTGATCTTCTGTTTTAGAATCCGATTCTTTTAGCTTCTCAAGATTTTTTTTATTTTCTAGAGCTAGAATATCTTTTTCGAAATTTCTCACTCCAAATATTTTTTCTAAATCTTCTTTAAAGATAACTTCTTTTTCTAATAATCTTTCGGCCAAGGTCGTTAATTTGTCTTTATTGTCTGTAAGAACTTTGATAGCTCTTTGATATTGCTCTTCTATAATTTTAGATATTTCGGCATCTATTTTTCGAGCGGTATCTTCACTATAAGGCTTTGAAAAACCATAAGAATCTTGTCCTGCAGAATCGTAATAGGTGATGTTTCCTATTTCATCATTAAGACCATAGATAGTTACCATTGCTCTTGCTTGTTTAGTAACTTTCTCTAAATCACTTAAAGCACCGGTAGATATTTTATTGAAAATAACTTTCTCGGCAGCTCTACCACCCATTGTTGCACACATTTCGTCCAGCATTTGTTCAGGGCGTACAATTAAGCGCTCTTCTGGTAAATACCAAGCAGCACCTAACGATTGTCCTCTAGGCACAATAGTTACTTTTACTAATGGGGCAGCATGTTCTAACATCCAACTAGTGGTTGCGTGACCTGCTTCATGATAAGCAATAGTTTCTTTTTCTCCTGGAGTAATTATTTTGTTTTTCTTTTCAAGACCACCAACGATTCTGTCAACGGCATCTAAGAAATCTTGCTTTGTAACAGCTTTCTTTTCTTTACGTGCTGCAATTAAAGCGGCTTCGTTACAAACGTTAGCAATATCTGCACCAGAGAAACCAGGAGTCTGTCTTGCCAAGAAATCTAAATCAAGTGTTTCTGCTGTTTTGATAGGTCTTAAATGAACTTCAAAAATTTCTTTACGTTCACGAATGTCTGGTAAATCAACATAAATCTGTCTATCAAATCTACCTGCACGCATTAAAGCTTTATCCAATACATCTGCACGGTTGGTAGCTGCCAATACAATAACATTTGTATTGGTTCCGAAACCGTCCATTTCTGTCAATAATTGGTTAAGTGTATTTTCACGTTCATCATTTGAACCCGTGAAATTATTTTTTCCTCTAGCTCTACCAATGGCATCAATCTCATCAATGAAGATGATAGCTGGAGATTTGTCTTTGGCTTGTTTAAATAAGTCTCTTACTCTAGATGCACCAACACCTACAAACATTTCTACGAAATCTGAACCCGAAAGTGAAAAGAAAGGAACTTTTGCTTCACCGGCAACAGCTTTAGCTAAAAGCGTTTTACCCGTTCCTGGAGGTCCTACTAATAAAGCACCTTTAGGAATTTTACCCCCTAAGGATGTATATTTATCTGGGTTTCTTAAGAAGTCTACAATTTCTTCAACTTCTTCTTTTGCACCTTCTAAACCAGCAACATCTTTAAATGATGTTCTTGTATCTGTCTTCTCATCGAATAATTTAGCTTTAGATTTTCCGATGTTGAAAATTTGACCACCTGCGCCGCCACCGCCGCCACCAGACATTCTTCGCATTAAGTATATCCAAATACCAATTATCAATACAAAAGGTAGCAGAGAAAGTAGGAAATCTAAAATGGCTGTAGATTCCTTCCCAAATTCAATAATGGTAGGTAGATTGTTTTCCTTTTTTATTTCGGTTATCTCGTTTTGAAAAATTTGAAGATCACCATAGTCCAAGGTATACTGAGGTACATTATCAGATGTTGGCAGAAAAGATTTCTCATTAACATCTTTATGTACTTCTTTGGAAATAGCCTCATCGGTCAAAAAAACTTTTGCCTGATTGGTGTTTGTGATGATCAAAATCTTTTTGACATCACCATTTCTTAAATATTGTTGAAGTTCTGAAGTAGTAGTTTTATTGGTACTTGCTAAATCATCGCTATTGAATAATTGAAATCCTATAAGTAATACTGCTACTAATCCATAAATCCACCAAGAACTGAACTTTGGTTTATTCGGACTTGTTTTGTTTTCTTTTGCCATTTTAATTTTTTAATTATTAACGCTGCTCTCTATGGTTGTGAACTTCGCATCACCCCATAGGCCTTCTATGTCGTAGAATTCTCGAATTTGTTTTTGAAATACATGAACCACTACATTTACGTAGTCCATTAATACCCATTCAGCATTGTCCTCTCCTTCTACGTGCCAAGGCTTGTCTTGAATCGCTTTGCTTACGGTTTTTTGGATTGATCCTACGATTGCATTTACATGCGTGTTAGAGGTTCCGTTACAAACAATGAAGTAATCACAAACGGTATTCTCAATTTCTCTTAAATCTAATAGATTTATATTGTGCCCTTTAACTTCGTCAACTCCCTGTATAATTAATGCAATTAACTCATCTACGCTAGCTTTACTTTCCTGCATTCAAAAATTTTAGTTTTTACAAAGTTATTATTTTTTTGTTCTTTTATGTCTAGTTTTTAACAATACATTAAAGATTCACGATAAGTACTGTAAATGCAAATAATCAAACTTGATGCCACGGAGTCTACTAATACCTATTTGAAAGAATTGTCGGCAAAAAAAGAAGTGCAAGATTTCACGATAATTACCACTAAAAATCAAACTTCGGGCAGAGGTCAATTAAATTCTAAATGGGAATCTGAAAGTGGCAAAAATCTAGTAGTCAGTATGTTGAAAAACAAAATCAGTATTCCTGTAGACCGTTTGTATCTAATGAATGTTTGTGTTTCTTTAAGTATTTTGAATAGTTTAAATCAATTTAATATACCGGATTTGAAGGTGAAATGGCCTAACGACATTCTGTCAGGTAATTTTAAAATAGGAGGTATTTTAATTGAAAATATTATTTCTGGTTCAAAAATAAAGCGAAGTATAATTGGGTTTGGGTTAAATGTAAATCAATCTAAATTTAAAAACGCTCCAAATGCCTCTTCTTTAAAGACGATAATGGGGCATAGTTTTAATCTTGATTCAGTTTTTTATGCTATCATTACGAACTTACATCAAGAATTAAATAGGCCTATTTTAACTTTTGAAAATGAATTGTACAAACGATACCACTCTCAATTATATAAGATAGGAGTGAAGAGTAATTTTATAATTAATAAGGATGAAATTATTGCAGGTGTAATAGAAGGAGTAACAACTAACGGTAAGCTTAAATTAAAATTAGAAAACGGAAGCCTTCAAGAATTTGGATTGAAAGAAATTCAAATTCAGTATTAAATTTTCTCTAAATTAGTTGAAAGAGTATTTATAAAATTAGTTATCGGTGTTTTTATCATCATTGCCATCATCGCATTGAATTCACCTGAAAAACTTAAGACCACTTCACTTTTACCATTTTCTAATTCAATAATATCAGCAGTCAAAGTAAATGGCAGTTTTTCACTTGCAGCACCTAAAATGAGTTTGTTATATGGTGTTTGCTCTTTTTTCTCTAAGACTATTTCTGGCATTCCCTTTAAAGCGAACAGAAATCTATTTTCATTTAAAACTTCGAACTTGCTAATGTTTTCAGGCATTAATTGTCTAAAGTTTGATAATTCGTTTAAAAAGTTAAAAGTATATTCTTTACTTTTTGATACTTGAGCTTTTGGTGTTTCTAAAAACATAATTATTTGTTTGTCCAATGTGAAGGATCTTTCCTCCATTCCATTAACGCTTTTAACTGATCATCTTTCACATATCCAGTGTCTGAAGCTTGTTCTATAAGATATTCGTAACTACTTAAAGTATGTAGTTCGGTGTTTTTGTCTTGAAAATTATTCTTGGCGGTTTCAAAACCATAAGTGAAAATAGCCAGCATACCTTTTACATTGGCATCAATGGCCCGTAAAGCGTCTACCGCGTTCAAGCTACTTTTACCTGTACTAATTAAGTCTTCGATGACAACTACCGTCTGATTTGCTTCTAAGTGGCCTTCAATTTGATTTTGCCTACCATGGGATTTTGGTTCTGGTCTCACATAAACAAAAGGAAGGTTTAATTTATCCGCTACTAATGCACCAATACCAATTGCCCCTGTAGCTACGCCAACGATACAATCTGGTCTACCATATAATTGCTCAACTTGCTTTGCCATTTCATCACGAATATAGTTTCTGATGATAGGATACGATAGCAAAATTCTATTATCGCAATAAATTGGAGATTTCCATCCAGAAGCCCAAGTAAAAGGATTTTCCGGTTTCAATTTTATTGCATTAATTTGCAGCAGAAGCTCTGCTGTTTTTTTAGCTGTGTTTTTGTCTAAAACCATGACGCAAATGTATAAAGTTTTTGTTAATGAATTGCCTTTGATTTTAACAAATAAACTCTCCGAAACGGTAAATGGAGAGTATTTTTTGCTAAATCAGGATTCTATACAAGAGGCAATAAAGTCTTTGAAGAAAGGAAAGCTAGAATCTGCATACATCTACCACCCAAATCATGAGGAAATTTTAAAGAAGTTCACTAAAGAAATTCCTTTGGTAGTTGCCGCCGGTGGAGTAGTTACAAATGATGTAGGTGAAGTACTATTTATATATAGAAATGATAAATGGGACTTGCCAAAAGGGAAACTGGATAAAGGCGAATCGATCGAAGATTGCGCGATAAGAGAAGTGGAGGAAGAAACCGGTGTGAAAGGACTAAAAATTGAAAACTTTTTGCGTACCACATACCATATTTTTAAAAATAACGGAATAATTACACTTAAACAAGTACATTGGTACGCGATGAAGACCGATTATACAGGCAAATTAAAGCCTGAAAAAAAGGAAGGAATCGTAAAAGTAAAATGGAAAGGTCCTGTTAAAATTCAAAAGGCACTTTTAAATTCATACGCGAATATTAAAATATTGTTTGAAGGCGATTAATTTGAATTTATAATCCTATAAATAGGATATTGTAAATGGGCTTTCTCATAGAGATTACTTTGTTTAAACAACCAATCTAACTGAAGATACCAGTTAGCATTGAAATTCGAGTCCAGTTTCTTTTTACTTAAAAATTTATTTTTTAAAACAGAATCGTTTTCTAGCATTAAAAGTGCAGTGTCTTCAAATACATAAGGAGAAAAACCTTCTTTTTGCTGTAGAATAGTATCGAAGAAATTCCAATTAAAAAATGAATCTACACCAACTGGCTCTAAGGTTTCTAAAATATATCTAACTCCTGGTTGATTAGTAGGTAAAACGATGTCCCCATTATGAAAACTTACACTGGTTTCAATTGAACTTAGTGTAGTATTGTAATGTAGGTAATGACCTTCGTAAGGTGTAGAAACTGTTTCATAATCAGCTATTCTGTATGCTTCGACTTTAATGACAGTGTCATTTTTGAGTGTTGAATAATTTATGTGGTTCAGATCTAATCTCTTAATAACATTCTGCCACTGTTTTCCAAAAACATAAGCTTTTGGGATTTTCACCGAATCAGATGCTTTAAAATAATCTTGATATGCTACTTCACTGTCAATTGGTATATCACGATTGAATTTCAATCTTGGTAACCCGGTTACTTTACTTATGATGGTATCTGCTTTGTATCCTTTAAAAATAAATTTAGATACTTCAGTTGTGTCTAGTTGCCATGTTATTGGATAATAATCATCTGCCTTAAATGAGTTTATTGAATTATCTCGTAGAGACCTGATTTCGTTCCCATCTTTTTCGGTAATGGAAATCATTTTAAGCATCAATTCATAAGTTCCTTCTACACGTTTATCATATGGCTTTAACATATGGGTTTCTACCATCATGCCTAGAGTATTCCACAAAGTGGTATAACCACTAGAGTATCTTGGATGGTCCATAAATTGTTGAAACCCTAATTCTGGAGGCTTATTGAAGACATTTACATAGGGTGTAATTTCCCAGTCAGATTTTAAAAGTGAATCTTTTAGCTGTGGCATTAACCTGTCATGAACATATTCTCCTAATTTTCCACCTAGCTTATTGTGTTGTGTAAATAGGTGGGTCAGTGTATATTGATAATCTGCACCGTTGCTTACGTGATTATCAATAAAAACATCTGGATTAACAAGATGGTAAATTTGAGCGAACGTTTCAGCGTTTCTTGTATCTGTTTTAATAAAATCTCTATTGAGATCATAATTTTTGGCATTACCTCTAAATCCATATTCTTTTGGGCCATTCTGGTTTGCCCTAGTAGTACTGTTTCGATTTAATGACCCACCAATATTATAAATTGGTATGGTAGAAATTATAGTATGCGTGGGTGTTTTAATTTTTCTTGTTGCTAAGTCTCGAAACAATAACATTGTGGCGTCTATACCGTCACTCTCACCAGGGTGTATGCCATTGTTTATAAGGATTAAAGTATGGTCTTCGCCTAACTTTTTAAAATCAAAATCGCTTTCTGCACTAAAGGTTACTAAATGTAAAGGTTTACCACTATCAGTTGTACCAATGGTTTGCAAATTTATGCTTGAAAATTCTTTGGATAACTCAAGGTAGAATTCAATCACCTGATCATAGGTGGCAGTTTCAGTCATATTCGAAATTTCGAATGGTGTAGGAAAATCAGCTTTGGTAAGTTCTATTTTTTTCTCGCAAGAAATAAAAAGAACCAACAGCAGTAACATTTGTACTATTCTCATTACCGAACATGTATTTTAAGAGGTAAGTCTTAAATTAATTCAGCTAAAATAATCAATACTTTATTGCTTATGCAATTTTGGTGATTTCTGCTATTTTATTCCTATTAATTGGCTTTTTATTGAATGTGATTAAATGATGACTTTTATTTTTATAAAAATCCCATTGCTGTTTGTCAAAAGGATCTATTGAAGATGTAACAATGTTGATTCTTATTTTGTCCGAAATAGGAAGTTTTATAAAAGCTTCCAAAAATTCCCAGCCATCCATAATAGGCATATTAATATCTAAAAAGATGATCTTAGGAATTGGCTCTTTTTGTTCTAACTTTTTCTTTATTCCATCGTATGCTAATAAACCATTACTATACGATATTATGGAGTCACAATCTGCAGTGTAAGAAATTAATTTACGTAAACCATAAACTGTTATTGCGTCATCGTCAATTATAGTGATATCACTAATCTTTGTCATTAAAGAATATTTTAAATTCTGTTCCTTTTCCTACTTCACTAGTAACTTCCACTTTACCGTTCATGGCATCAATTTGGTTTTTGGTAATGTAAAGCCCAATTCCTTTAGCGTCTTTATGCTCGTGAAAGGTTTTATACATACCAAATAATTTTTTACCATGCTTTTCAAGATTTATACCTAAACCATTATCTGAAATTGTTAAAATAGAGTAGTTGTTCTTTTTATCTGCGCTTAAAGTAATAATTGGTTTTCTATTTGGATCTCTATACCTGACCGAATTTGTTATGAAATTAGTTAAAATACTATCTAAATAAGCCGGTACAGCCTTTATATTAAAATTTGAAGGAATGTTATTTTTTATTGTTGCGTTATTATTTAAAAGATAGGAAATTAGATTTTGATTTACATTTAACACTTTGTCGTGCAGGTTAATTTTTTGTTTCTTTATGTTGGTATGTGTGTTAATTGAAATAACATCATTTAGATTGTCCAGTGTTTCCATAAGATTATTTGAAGCTTCACCAAGCATTCCAATTATAGTAGCCTTTTCCACCTCATCTTGTTCACTTTCTAAAAAGTTTAGCAGCATTGAGAAATTAGCCGAATGAGACCGTAGGTTATGTGAAACAATGTGGGCAAAATTTAGAAGTTTCTTATTTTGAATTGATACTATATTAATGATATTTCTTAGCTCAGATTCTTTCTGTTTTAATTTAGAAATATCTAGGCTAATACCAACAAGACCATAAGCAATTCCTTTATTATTGAGTAACGGAATTTTTGAGCTAAGAAATGACGTTTCCTTGCCATCTAATTTTATTTTGTTAGTTTCTTTACCGATTATGGGTTTTAATGTGCTCATTACCCTCAAATCTTCTTCACGCGACTTAATTGCTGATTCTTCAGGATATAGTTCAAAATCACTTTTCCCTAAAATATCTTCAGGATTATCAACTCCTAAAAACTCACATTCAGCTTTATTAACTAAAATTTTTTTAGATTCAGTATCCTTAATATAAACGTTGACAGGTAAGTTATCGATTAATGTTCTTAATAATTTTTCGTTATCCAAAGATTTAATGTCTGCTTCAACTTGATCATGTATATCTTGATATGTACCCACTAAGCCAACCAATTCCCCTTTATTGTAAACTGGTTTGCCACTAGCCATAATCCATTTTTCGTTACCATTTGCTGTTATGATTTGTAGTTTTAAGTTACTCCACGCCTTACCATTATTTTGAGCCTCAAAAAGAGCCATGGAGATAGCGTTTCTACTATGACCTTCTTTGTAATAGAAAAGTGCGTTTTCAATGTTAGGAATAAAATGAGGAGGAACTTCATGTATGGCTTTTGTAGTTGTACACCATGTAAGATTATTGTCTTTAAAATTATATTCCCATCGACCAATTTTGGTAATCTCTGCTTGTTGCTGTAGCTGTAATTCTTTCTTTTTTAATTCTAGTTCGTTGTGGATAGAATCGGTTATGTCATTTAATTGAATAATGGCGCCAATGATATTTTCATCAGAATCATACCAAGGTGCATTTGACCACTCGAACCATAATTCTTCTTCATTAATATTATTTGTTTTATGAATTCCCATAGGTTGAGGGTTTCCTTCAAAACAATTTTGTAATACCATTTTCCACTTAGGACTTAGATGTGGGAAAACTTGGAATAATTTTTTTGATTTATAACCCTCGTTATCAGGATTGAATATGCTCTTCCATTTATTAGATGTAAAAACAATATTGTAATCAGTGTCAATAAATGCCGTAGGTGTAGGCAATTGACTAATGATATACGAGGTATTTGATGTTTGGGGGACTTTTAGCATACCGATGTAATTTCTTACTAAAATAAGAGTAAAGTGTAGGTTAATATTATAATTGTTGTGAATAGGTTAATTATCGTTGTATAACTTGATATAATCTACCTATTCGTTGGGTTTTACTATTTTTAATTAAAATAAATTTTAAATGTGTGCTACCTAGATTAGGAGAACTTACTACTGTGATTTTACCATTCATTGCTTCAATTTGGTTTTTTAAATGTAAAGACCATTTCCCTTTGCTTTTTTATGATAATGAAAAGTGTTGTAAAGACTGAAAATTTTAGTTCTAGATTTTTCTAAATCTATGCCCATACCATTATCTTCAATGTTCAAAATAGAATAATAATTATCTTCCTCGGCACTAAGTATAGTTATTGGATTTTTATAAGTACTTCAATATTTTATAGAATTCGTTATGCAGTTTGTTAGAATACTTTGTGAATATGCAGATAAGGCTTTTACCTGAATGGAGTCTGAAATTTCATTGATTATTTTACCATTCGTTTCTTTTAATACACCAGTTATATTTTGTTCTACAAGAAATAAATTTTCATTTAAAGAAAGCAACTTTTTTCTTCGTTTATATTCGATTTTACTTCAACTATTTCACGAAGTCCTTTAATTGTTTCAGAGAGATTGTCAGAAGGGTTGAATAGCATTGTCATTAACTTACTACGTTGAATTTTACCTGATTCTTTATATAGAAAATTAAGTAATAATGTAAAATTGGTTGCATGGGTCTTTAAATTAAGAGAGACCATATGAGTAAAATTTAATGATTGCTCATTTTTTTTTCCTAGAAGAGACAATGGTATTTTTTAAGTTTTTCTCGAGTTTGGTTTGAGAAGTAATATTTTCAATAGAACAAAGAATATTTTTACGACCAGAAATTGTTTTAACCATTTTTCCGGTTACTTTTAAATTTAAATTATGCTTTTTATGATTTAAAAAATTGAATTTAAATGGCTTAAATACAACTTTTTATGAAAGTTGAACTTTTAAGATATTTGTTTTATTTTTAAAATGAGCGTCAATAAAATTTTTAAAATTTTGACCAACGAAATTTTCTTTTTCAAAACAAGTAAGCTTCAATTTTTTTTGATTAACATCTATTATATTACCTGTAACTAAATCTATGATTGCTAAACCAAAAGGCACCTATTCGAATAAGGGATATTCGTTAGACCGTAAATTTGATTGCGTAGTTTTTTGCTCAATGGTGTCTGTTATAATTTGTAATGTGCCAATTACTCTTGTGCATTTTGCGTCGCAATACTTAGGTCTACCTATTGAATTCACCCAAATGATTGTTCCGTCCAATTGTTTTAATTGAAGTTTTTCATTCCAAGGTTTACCTGAATGTATGGCATCAGCTATAACTTTTTTAATAGTTGTTCTGAATTTTCCTTCTAAATAAAAACCATAAGCAGTATCTAAAGTTGGCTTATAGTCTGCCGATACACCATATATTTTATTGACAACTGGTGTCCAATGTAATGATTTGCTCTGAACATCGTAATCCCAACTACCAATTTTAGCAACAGCGCTTTTTTGATTAAGAATTAATTTAGTCCTATTTAGGTCTAATTCTAACTCTTGCGTTTTTGAGATATCTTCTACTTTAATGACTACACCTATTATGTTACCATAACCATCTTTCCAAGGGTTAAGGTGCCAAATAGAATCAGTAGTGGTATAATTACAATTTTTCGCTTTGTACTTAAATTTAATATCTCTTAAGCCATCTAAGCTATATTTTAATTGTGTCTGTAGATTTTGAGCTAGTTTGGAAAACAATTCAATAAAGTCTTCGCCTTCAATTTGGTCTAGATTTAATTGAAAATTTGCTTGCCAGCTAGGTGAAGCACTTATAAGTTTGAAATTACTTAGAAAATCTATTTTCTTACAGAATCTGGGACTAAGCCAGTGTAGTCCCCATTGTTGCGAATCACATCTCTAACAATAGATGAGCTAATGTATGATTTGCCCGAAGAAGTCAATAGAAATACGGTTTCTATCTCAGATAATTTTCTGTTCGTATGTGCAATTGCCTTCTCAAATTCAAAATCCGCGGGATTTCTTAAACCTCTCAAAATAAAATTAGCCTCTTCTTTCTTACAAAAATCAACCGTTAAACCTTGGTATGTTTTTACCTTAATTGAAGGTACATCTTTAAATGCCTCTTCAATAAATTGCATACGTTTTTCTAAACTGAACATATATTTCTTGTCGGCATTCTTTCCTATAGCAATAATTATTTCGTCAAATAAAGTTATACCTCTCATAATAATATCATGATGGCCTAATGTTAAAGGGTCGAAAGATCCGGGGAAAATTGCGCGTCTCATAGAAAGTTTTTACTTTTTAAATATAAGTATTTTAAGATAATGCCTCTGTAATAGCGTGTTCGAATAACATACCTAATTCAATACCAGCTGCTTTGGCTTGTTGCGGCAATATGCTAGCTGTAGTTAAACCTGGTGTTGTATTTATTTCTAATAAGTATGGTTCGTTGTCAATGAATATGAATTCACTTCTAGAAAAACCAGCCATCTTAAGTACATCATATATTTTTTTAGCTACAGCCGTTACTTTTTCTAGCTGAACTTTATTAATTCTGGCAGGTGTAATTTCTTGTGACTTGCCTTCGTATTTAGCCTCGTAATCGAAGAAATCATTTTCAGTGACAATTTCTGTAACAGGGAAAACAGTGGTTTTGCCTTCCAATTTTAGAACTCCTACAGAAACTTCGGTACCTTCAAGAAAACCTTCTATAATTATTTCATCATCTTCTTTGTAAGCGGTTTCTATGGCACTTTTTAAGTCTTCTTTTTTATACACTTTGGTAATACCATAACTACTACCAGATTTATTTGCCTTAACAAAACAAGGTAGTTTTACGGTATTAATTATATCTGTCTCATTAATTTCATCACCCAAATTCAAATAATAAGAAGGTGCCGATTTTATGCCGTAGGGTTTAAGAACACTTAATACATCTCTTTTGTTGAAAGTCAGCGCGGCTTGATAAAAGTTACAAGAGGTATGCTTAATGCCTAATAATTCAAAATAAGCTTGCATGAGTCCGTCTTCACCAGGTGAACCATGTATAGCATTAAATACACAATCAAATTTTATAGATGTTCCGTTCAAGAATATAGAGAAATCATTGCGATCAATCATAGTCTCCTTTTCAGAATCATCTACGTAAACCCATTTGTTTTTGAAAATATGAATCCTAAAAAGGTTGAATTTGTCTTTATTCAAATAATTATAGACAACGTTACCACTATTAAGTGAAATTTTATATTCACTAGAATAACCGCCCATTATAATTGCAATATTTTTTTTCATTGGTATGATCTATAAAGAAAGTTAGAGCAAAGATGAAGTATTGAAAGAAAATATAAAAGAAAACTAAGTGCATTAATATAAACATTATTGATTTTAGTATTGAAGTAACTATAAACTGAACTAGCTAAATGGTACGAGGGCATTTACTATATTTGTCGGGTCAATTAATAAGTATGAGGAATTTTTTCAATTTTTTAAAAAGTAAGACATTTTTAATTCAATTAGGTCTTGCCTTGTTGGTATTGGTTATAACGGTTTTTCTTGTGTTAAGATATCTTAACAGCACTACTAATCATGGAGAATTTGTTGTAGTACCAGACTTTTCTAAAAAGTCGGTGATGGATATGCGAAAATCTATTGAAGAGGCCGGACTTAGATATGAAGTATTAGATTCTGCAAATTATAATCCAGATTACCCAAGATTTTCTATTATAACTCAAGACCCTGAAGCTGGAACTAAAGTAAAGACAAATAGAAAAATATATTTAACGGTTAATCCTTCAGGATATAAAAAGGTGACTGTGCCAAAAATAATTCAAGTAACAAAGCGTAATGCTTCTTCAATGTTGAAAGCAGTAGGTTTAGATGTGGATCGTGTAACCTATATAGACGAATTAGGAAAGGACATGGTTTATCAATTAAAATTTAAAGGAAAGTATATAAAACCAGGCGATAAACTTCCAAAAACATCAAAAATAGAATTGATTTGTGGTAATGGTGCAATAACTGAACGCGCCATCATAAAAGCTGACTCAGAACAATAAATGGAAAATATAGAGCAACCAGAGAATGAAGATGGTGAACTTTTTGAACATTACCGCTTTGTAGCTTCTAAAGGGCAAGTACCCTTAAGAGTAGATAAATTTTTAATGAATTTCATTGAAAATGCTACTAGAAACAAAATACAACAATCTGCTAAAGATGGTCATGTTTGGGTTAATGATGAGATTGTGAAATCGAATTATAAGGTAAAAGCAGGGGATGAGGTAAAGGTGTTATTTGAGCACCCACCACATGAGTTTTTGCTTGTTCCTGAAGATATTCCATTAGATATTGTTTATGAAGACGATGTGTTAATGGTTGTCAATAAGCCAGCTGGCATGGTAGTTCATCCAGGCCATGGTAATTATTCTGGTACCCTAATAAATGCACTTATTTTTCATTCAGATAATTTACCTGCAAATAGTAACGAAAGACCTGGTTTGGTTCATCGAATAGATAAGGATACTTCTGGGTTATTGGTAGTAGCTAAGACTGAGGCAGCAATGACCCATTTGGCAAAGCAATTTTTTGACAAGACGTCTGAACGTGAATATATCGCTTTGGTTTGGGGTAATATTGAGGAAGATGAAGGTACTGTAGTTGGTCATGTAGGTAGAAACCCTAAGAATCGATTACAAATGCATGTTTTTCCAGAAGGTGAAGAAGGTAAAGAAGCGGTTACCCATTTTAAGGTACTTGAACGATTAGGTTATGTTACCTTAGTTTCCTGTAAATTAGAAACAGGTAGAACACATCAAATTCGTGTTCACATGAAATATATTGGTCACACATTGTTTAATGACGAACGATATGGTGGTGACAAGATTTTAAAGGGAACAACATTTACGAAGTATAAGCAATTTGTAGATAATACTTTTAAATTATTACCAAGACAGGCATTGCATGCTAAGACTTTAGGCTTTGTTCATCCTGTTTCAGGTGAGCACATGAGCTTTGATTCAGTGGTGCCAGATGATATGACAAATGCAATAGAGAAATGGCGTAATTACAGTAAGAGTAGTACAGAATAAGATTCTTCGATAACGTTATTTAAACTCTTTTTTATCTTTTGTAGGTCTTCCTACAATTCCTTTTTATTTTTGGGTCTACTTAAATATTGCACTATGAAAATTGTTATTTCACCGGCTAAATCATTGAATTACGAAAGTGAACTTCCAACTACTGAATATACATTGCCAAAGTTTATAGAGGATGCGGAGAAGCTGAACAAGATTTTGGCAAAGAAAAAACCAAGAGCATTAGCTGAACTAATGTCTGTCTCAGATAATTTGGCACAGTTGAATTGGCAACGTAATCAAGATTTTGAAACGCCGTTTACTCCTGAAAATGCTAGACAGGCCATATTTGCTTTTAATGGTGATGTATATCAAGGATTAGACGTGTATACATTAGCTGAAGATAAAATAGAGCAATTGCAAAAAACACTTCGAATTCTATCTGGTCAATATGGTATCTTACGACCACTAGATTTAATGCAGCCTTATCGCTTAGAAATGGGAACGTCATTAAAAGTCGGCAGAAAGAAGAATTTGTACGAGTATTGGGGTAATAGACTTACCGAATATTTAAATAATGAAATGGAAGAAGACGAGTTGCTTGTTAATTTGGCAAGTAATGAATATTACAGTGCTTTGAAGCCAAAGGACATAAAAGCAAAAATTATTACGCCCATATTTAAAGACTGGAAGAATGATAAATTAAAAATCATCAGTTTTTTTGCTAAAAAGGCAAGAGGCTCCATGGTACGTTATATATTGGATTCTAGCGCGAATACCTTAGAGGATATTAAATGTTTCAATTTAGATGGTTACGAATTCAGTCAAGCGCATACAATAAAGCAAAATGAACCTGTATTTATTAGATAAAATATTATCTACAGTTCTGCGTTATTAGCAATACTTAAATAGCGCATATGAAACGGGTATTATTACTTTCTTTTTTTTGCATCGGTATATTCTTATCTTGTACCGATAGGGATGATAATGTGAGCATGGTAAATATTCGTGTTCAGAACAGTACAAGTTTGTTTTTTACTGAAGTTCGGATAGCTAAAAATGGCACGGTATATCAAAATATCGAAGCGGGTAAATTCTCTGAATATATCGAATATGAAAAGGCATATACAACTACCACGCTAACCATATTAACAGATTCTACTAGTTATAATTATTTTCCTGTCGTAGTCTCTACTGATTCTTTGCCTATAGGTTTTTATACTTATGAAATTACCTTGGATGAAGAAAATCAAGTAGGTATGAACTTTAGAATTGACGAATAAGATTATTTCTTTTTATCCACTTTTATTTTTTCCTCAATCGTTGGTCTTTTTTTAATTTTTCGAAGTCCTCTTGCGCCTTAATAATTGTTTGATATTTTTCCCTTTTTTTATTTTTTGTCTCCTTTGCCCATAATTCGTATTCTCTGCTTTCACTTAATGTTAGTAATTTAGAAATGAATTTTCTGTAAAAAGAACTCAAGAGAATAAACTTATAATGCAAAAAGTGTTTCTTCATAGTCATCCTTATGAACCTTTTATTGATGAGAATACTGAGAAACTTATTGTAGGTACCTTACCGCCCCCACGATTTACAACGGGTATTTTAAAAGAAGGTGATGTTAATTTTTGCTACGGTAGTAGAGATGGTCAACTATGGCCAATTCTAGATAGAATATTTGACTTGAACTTAAAGTTTGAAACTTCACAAGAAGCCATTGAACAACGTAAATCATTTTTAAAGCAAAGAAAAATAGGTGTTTGTGATATTGTAGCATCTGCTGATCGTGAGAAAATTGATGCATCAGATATCGGTTTGCAGAATATCACTTTACGAAATGTACTTGATTATTTAGAAAAGTATCCTAAAGTGAAAACACTTCTTTTTACAGGTGGTAATAGTAAAAATGGACCTGAATACTTTTTTAGAAGGCATTTAAAAGAGAATAGTGCGTCTTTATTGAGAATTTCAGATTCAATTCCTCGAATACATAAATTTATACATCCAGTTACCAAAGTGACAATTAAAACGGTGTCATTAATCGCTCCTTCGGGCGCTGCTAATAGAGCAGTCGGTAGTTTGGACAGTTATAAGAGAATGAAACATGAAAATGCTTCGTTCAATACTTTAGATTTTAGAGTGCTTCAGTATAAAGATTACTTCTGATTTTTTGTGGATTTAAAACTTCTTAAAACTAAAAAGAGTCCTGCTTTTAGAACAAGACTCTTTTACGAGAACACTATATGAAAATGAAAATTTTATTTGCTTGATTACGCTGTAAATGTAGATAGCTTTGTCTGTTTTTTTAGAATATTTGTTGTCAATACATACAATTTTGTGGTATCCTTCCAGTAAAATGATATTTCGGTGAAATGATTCTCTAGATTCTCTTGGAATAGCGATATTTATATTCGAAATTTATCAAGTTTGCCATAATGGTATGGCCAAAAGTTTTTGAAATATGCAACAACAAGAAAGGTTGGCAGAATTTAAAAAGTCTGTCCAAAATAAATTTAATGTCTATAACAGTCTATTCCTTAATCTACCGTACAAGAACATTGAGAATGTAGGTATGTTGATTCCATTATTACTTAATCAATCAGAAAAAGGTTTAAGTAATGGTCTTAATCCAAAAGAAATTCTAGAGAATTTTTTCGAGAATTTTGTGGAGATAGAATCAGAAAAGGACCAAATAGATTTTATGTTTCGCATTATACAATATGTAGAGCGCCAAGTGGTACTTTATGATAGTGTTGAAGATGCTGCATTCCCGAAATTACATAAACATTCTAGTTCGTTATCATTGAAAGATTACTTTCAATTGGTTGAAAAGAATAATTCTTGGGATACAATCTGGGATAAGCTAAGCACTTTTAGCGCTAGAATTGTACTTACGGCTCACCCAACACAATTCTACACTCCAGCTGTGCTGGATATTATCACCAATCTAAGAACTTTGATTCTTGAAGATAAAATTGATGAGATAGATGTTGGCTTACAGCAATTAGGACTTACCTCATTAATTAATGCTAAGAAACCTACACCTTTAGATGAAGCGAAAAACATCATTTATACATTAAGAAATGTGTATTACGATGCAATTGGCGATATGTATGCCAATATAAAGGGTAGTGTGGGGTCAAAACAATTTGAGAATCATGATATTGTAAAATTAGGTTTTTGGCCAGGTGGTGACCGTGATGGAAATCCTTTTGTAACAGCAGATATAACGAGAGATGTAATGAACGAGCTTCGTTTAACATTAATGAAATGTTATTACAATGAGCTAAAGAGTCTTTTGCACAAACTTACTTTTAAAGATGTACAAGAGCCATTACAGAAATTACGCTCCAATTTATATATCGCAATGTTCGATAGTTTAAAAGATATTGGATATGAAGATTTGATAATTCCTCTTGAGGAAATTAGAAGAATTTTGATAGAAAAATATCAAAGCCTCTATTTAAAAGATTTAGAGCGTTTTATTGATAAAGTGAAAATTTTTAAAGTTCATTTTGCAACTATAGATATTCGTCAAGATCACAGTATGCATACCAAGGTTATGGTAGAGGTTCTTAAAAAGAAAGAATTTATTAAGGAAGATCTTAGTGAACTATCCGAAGAACGCCTAATTGATATTTTACTGCATGAAAATTTTCAATTAGACCCTTGGGATTATGATGAGGAAATCGTAAAAGATACTATAAAGAATATCTTTCAGTTGCAGACTATTCAAGAAAAGAATGGTGAGGAAGGTTGTAATAGATATATCATCAGTAATTCTGAAGACGTGTTCTCTATTTTGTTTGTATATGCTCTTTTTAGATGGTGTGGATGGGCAGATAAAAAAATAACATTCGATATTGTTCCATTATTTGAAACAATGAAAGGTATGGACAGCGCACAGGCAACCATGCGTTTTATGTTTAACTTGCCTGAGTATAGGTCGCATGTTCAAAACAGAAACAATAAGCAAACTATAATGCTAGGTTTCTCAGATGGTACTAAAGATGGTGGTTATTTAAAAGCGAATTGGTCTATTTTAAAAACAAAAGAAGAACTTTCTAAGGTATGTGATGAAAATAATATTGCAGCTATTTTCTTTGATGGTAGGGGAGGTCCACCGGCGAGAGGTGGTGGTAAAACACATCGTTTTTATGCGGCACAGACTAAAGAAGTTGCAAATAATGAAATTCAACTCACTATTCAAGGACAGACCATTACAAGTACATATGGCACAAAGGAGCAATTTATATATAATAGCGAGCAATTATTAACTGCAGGATTGTCGAATACTATTTTGGGGAAGGAAATTTCAATTTCTGAATCTGATAGAAAGTTAGTGGAAGAGCTATCTGAATTAAGCTTTAAGAAGTATGATGAACTAAAACATCATGATAAGTTTATGCCTTATTTAGAGAATATGAGTACGCTAAAGTACTATACCAAAGCAAATATCGGCAGTAGACCGGGTAAGCGTGGCAATAAGGCTAAATTAGAGTTGTCTGATTTACGAGCTATTTCTTTCGTAGGGTCATGGAGTCAATTAAAACAAAATGTACCTGGCTATTATGGTATAGGTACCGCTTTAAAAACATTGGAAGATGATGGTAGATTCGAGGAAGCACAAAAACTTTATGAAGAGGTGCCATTCTTTCAAGCTCTAATGATGAATAGTATGATGAGCCTTTCAAAATGCTATTTTGAATTGACTAGCTATATGAAAGAGAATGAGGAGTATGGGGCATTTTGGGAAATTTTACATGCGGAGTATATACTTTCAAAAGATATGTTATTGAAATTATCTGGAATGAAAATTTTGATGGAAAAAGAAGCGATTTCTAGAGAGTCTATCAAAATAAGAGAGAATATAGTGTTACCATTATTGGTAATACAACAATATGCACTTCAAAAAATTGGCGAAGTTACAGAATTTAAAGAATTGTATGAGAAAATAGTTACTCGCTCATTATATGGTAATATTAATGCTAGTAGGAATTCTGCTTAATATTCTTATTCTGGTTTGAGAGGATGCCCGAACAGGA
Source organism: uncultured Maribacter sp. (assembly GCF_963975365.1). Lineage (GTDB taxonomy): Bacteria > Bacteroidota > Bacteroidia > Flavobacteriales > Flavobacteriaceae > Maribacter. The sequence goes on from NZ_CAXBGF010000005.1 coordinate 191,363, forward strand.
AATTAATAACGTTTACTTAAAATATTGAATATGAAAAGTTTTGTAATTGTTTTCTTGTTTTTGTGTTTTTCCTTTCAAATTTGTTCTCAAGATGCTGATGATAAAATAACATGGCTAACCGGAACAGTTCTAAATTCACAACAGGAGCCAATAAAGAAGGCAATAATCTATCTTGATTCTGTGAAGACAAAAACGACTACGGATAAAAAGGGTAGGTTTGAAATTGGGCTACGTTCTAATACTAAATATATTTCTGCATATTCACAGAATTATGGTATCGAAACTATACCATTTCAAGGAAATACTACGGTCTTATTAGTATTTTCTAAGATTCAGTCAAATTTCTCTGAAGAGAAACTGAAAGAATTGGGTTTTAATAACAATATAATCAAAACAGGTAAAAAGCCTAATGACTATAGTGAGTATTTGAATATATATCAATTAATTGCGAATGAAGTGCCCGGTGCTACTGTTGTAGGGAGTACGATACGATTGCGTGGTAATGCAATAAATTCCGACTATGCAGGTCAAGATCCTTTAATTATAGTAGATGGGGCTGTTGTAGGATCTATAGAGTATATCTTCCCTAGAGATGTAGCCTCGATTAGGGTCATTCGTGATCAAGATGCCTCCATTTATGGGGTTCGAGGTGCCAATGGGGTTATAGAAATTAAAATGAAGCATTAACCATTTTATATTTTTTTTGAGTTACATAAAATTAATTAGTTCTACTTAACAAGGCATAGAACAGTTGAATACCATAAGCAATTTGGCCGATTTTTAAGTTCTCGTTCGGACTATGTTGATTATTGTCCGGGTTTACCATAGGCACAATGAATGCAGGTATTTTTAATTCATTAATAAACGGGGAAATTGGCACAGTACCCCCCATAATTCTTATTTGAACGGGTTTTTCACCAAATTTATTTTCCATTATTTTTACTATCGTATTGCCATATGGATTATTCAAATCTGTTCTAAAGGCATCGGTTACAGAACCTTCTTGAACAGTAACGATATGGTCATACTTTAAACGTTCTTCTTTAGTAGGTAAAGTATTCATTACATGATACCCTTGTTTTTTAATATGCTCTTTTACCAATGTTTTAAGGCGGTTACCATCAGATTCTGGTACTAATCTTAAATCTAACTCAGCTGTTGCGGTTGCAGGCACAATTGTTCTAGCTTGATCACCGATCCAAGCAGAACCTAATCCTCTTATATTCAAAGAAGGGTATTGTAGTGCTTCTTGATAAAAACTGCCCACTTTTTCTGGGGTGGAAATGGCTAAATTAGAATTGATTTCTTCCGCATTATCGGGTACACTCCTCAATATATCAAGAGTTTCCTCATCTAAAGAAATTCCGTCATAATAGCCCTTAATAAGTACCTTGCCTTCACTATCTTTCATGGACGCTAATAATTGAGCTAATTGAAACCCTGGGTTCGGTGCATAATTACCATAATGACCACTATGCTGAGGTTTAAAAGGGCCATAAGTAGTCAATGAAAGTGTAGTTATACCTCTACAGCCATAAACGATAGTTGGTTTTCCTGAAACATGTACAGGTCCATCATTTATAATTAAGAAATCTGCTTTAAGTAAATCTTTATAAGTGCGTACTGCTTTTGGTAGTGGGGCGCTACTTTTTTCCTCTTCACTATCTAAAATTACTTTTACATTATATGGGATGTCTACATTTTCTTTTCTTAGAATGTCGATTGCATTTAAGAACATAACGATAGGGCCTTTGTCATCTGAAGTTGATCTTCCAAAAAGGCGCCAATCATAATTAATATCATCAGATAAATCAGAAAATGATTCCGTTTTCCAGCCATCTTCAATTTTAGATTTTAAAACTACTTTGTATGGATCAGGCTGGTCCCATTTTGAAGGATCAACAGATTGTCCGTCCAAATGCATATAGAATAAAATAGTTGGCTTGCTGTCATCCATAGGTAGAGCTGCAAAGAATAGGGGAAGACCTTCAGTATCTAAAATAGAGCTATTGAATCCTCGTTCGGTAAACTTTTTTCTAAGCCAAAAAAGATTTGAATCGATATCATCTGCATTCAATGCATCATTGGGTATCGCAACAAAATCTCTCAATTCGGTAATAGCATTTGCTACCTTAGATTTGGTTAAAACAGAATCTTGAGAATAACTAAAACAAAGTGATAAGAATAATAAGAAGGCAAGTGATTTTTTCATGAATTATCTAGTAGATGAATTCTTTAAAAGTAAGGAAAATGTAGGGAAATCAGTTCGAAATGTACTACTACTTATGTTAAGATTTCAAATGTAATTGTTATTTTTTTAAGTTTCCCTGTGGTACTTGATTATAAAAGATGTTATTAAAACAAGATCATTGTGTTATGATTTGTTAAGCAGCAGTATAAACACAAATGGTTGTCCATGTTGGACAATCATTTGTGTAATTTATCTAACAATTTCCTTTAAGTTGAATTATAAACTTTAAAAGAATGAGTAAATAGATTAAAAAATGAAATGGCAATATCAAAGGAATTAATTCTGTGCAGTACTATTGGTTTTGAAAAATTTAATCACAATTAATCTTATTAAAAGTACAAACGGAAACCCATGCAGCACAACATCGAACCAATCCATTAATAGCATTCCTTTAGCACCTCCAAGAATCCATTTAAACTTTCCATAAATATGGGGCTCAGGAAAAAAAGGTGCCATTCCTAGAGTTAAGCATAAAAGCAATATAAGTTTCCAGTTATCTACAAATTCTTTCATATTAACGTATTTGATTAATAAAATCAGCTGTTTTTGTACTTCCGTTAGAAGTCAAATACTTAATAAAAGCAGAACCGATAATAGCACCTTTAGTTGTTTTGGTAGCTTGTTGAAATGTTTCTGCATCTTTAATGCCAAAACCTACAATTTGTGGGTTTTTTAAATCCATTGAAGCAATGCGTTCAAAATAGTGCTCTTGCTCTTGACCAAAACCAGATTTAGAACCCGTTACACTTGCAGAGCTTACCATATAGATGAATCCATCAGATGCCTCATCAATTTGATGAATACGTTCGTCACTAGTTTGTGGAGTAATTAAAAATACATTTATGAGTCCGTATTTTCTAAAAATTGCTTGGTAATCTTCTTGATAAATATCTAGAGGAAGGTCGGGTAAAATAAGACCGTCAATACCGATTTCTTGACATTTTTTGCAGAATGCCTCAACACCGTATTGTAGCATAGGGTTAAAATATCCCATGATAATCAAGGGAATTGAAACTGTTTTTCTAATGTCTTTCAGTTGGTCAAAAAGTAGTTCGGTAGTCATTCCATTTTTCAAAGCCTTAGTTGAACTTTCTTGTATAGTGGGTCCATCAGCCAATGGGTCACTAAATGGTAAGCCAATTTCAACCATATCGACCCTGTTCTTTTCCAAATCTTGAATGATTTGAACAGTGTCGTTCAATGAAGGGTAACCAGCGGTAAAATATATAGAAAGAAGCTTTTTGTCCTCTTGTAATTTTGTTGTTATTCTATTGCTCATAATAAGGTTATGCTAACTTAAAATAATCTATATAGGTATTTAAATCTTTATCGCCACGACCAGAAAGACTGATAACGACAATGTCGTCTTTCTTAAATTTTTTATGCTCAAAAATTGCAAAAGCGTGTCCGGTTTCAATAGCAGGAATAATGCCTTCTAATTGAGAAAGTTCTAGACCTGCGGCCATAGCTTCATCATCTGTAGCCGAATAAAATTCTGCACGACCAGATTTAAATAAGTGCGAATGCATCGGGCCAACGCCTGGGTAATCCAATCCCGCAGAAATAGAATATGGTTCAGTAATTTGACCATCGGCAGTTTGCATTAGCATGGTTTTACATCCATGAATAATTCCAACTTTACCTAAAGCAGAGGTTGCGGCACTTTCTCCAGAATTTACACCTTTACCTGCAGCTTCAACAGCAATAATTCCTACTTCAGGTTCATGTAAAAAATGGTAATAAGCACCTGCGGCATTACTGCCGCCACCTATACATGCTACTACATAGTCAGGATTTTCACGTCCTTCTTTCTCCTTCAATTGCCATTTTATTTCTTCTGAAATAACAGATTGAAAACGAGTTACCATATCTGGATAGGGGTGAGGACCAATAGCAGAACCTATGATGTAATGTGTGTCAACCGGATTATTGATCCAATCTCTAATGGCTTCATTCGTAGCATCTTTTAATGTTCTGCTTCCAGATTTTGCAGGTCTTACTTCAGCGCCTAACATTTTCATACGCGCTACATTTGGTGCTTGACGGGCAATGTCAATTTCACCCATATACACAATACATTCCATACCCATTAAAGCACATACCGTAGCAGTTGCCACGCCATGTTGGCCTGCACCTGTTTCTGCAATAATTCTGGTTTTACCCAGTTTTTGAGCCATAAGAATCTGACCAATTGTATTGTTTACTTTATGTGCACCTGTGTGGTTAAGGTCTTCCCTTTTTAAATAAATTTTGCAACCGTACTTTTCAGAAAGACGTTTAGCAAAATATAACGGTGATGGTCTGCCAACATAATCTTTTAACAGTTGATTGAATTCTTCTTGAAAAGAATCCTCATACATTATCGTTAAATAATTTTGACGCAGTTCCTCAACATTGGGATACAGCATTTCTGGAATATAGGCACCACCAAACTCCCCATAATATCCTTTTTCGTCAGCATGATAATTCATAGCGCTTCTTTAAATTTTTGTAATTCTTCAATATTTTTCAAACCAGGTTGTAGTTCAAATTTGCTATTCACATCAATTGCGCAGCAATATTTGGCTTCAGGTAATTTTTTGAATTCGTTTATTTTGTCAAGGTTATTCAACCCAATACCTCCGCTTAAAAAATAAGGTTTGGTTGAAGGATAATTTTTTAAAACAGACCAGTTGAAAGTATAACCGTTGCCACCAGGTAATTTACCTTTGGTATCAAAAAGATAATAATCACATACTTTCTCATAAGAAGTTAGTATATCAAAATCAAATTCCTCCTTTATGGAAAAGACCTTAATGATTTCTACTTTCTGATTCGTTTTTTTTAATTCAGAAGAAATTTCGGCACAATATTCTGGACTTTCATGCCCATGCAACTGCAATCCATGTAATTGATATTTTTTAACTGTCTTTTTGATGTATTCAAATTCGGCATCGACAAATACACCTATTTTACTAATTGAATTTGGGAATTTGGGAATTTCTCCCTCAAAAAATCTAGAAGAATGTTTCCAAAAAATAAAGCCTAAATAGTCTGGTCGCAATTGCGCAACTTCGGCCGTATTCAGTTTCATTCCACAAATTTTGAGTCTCATTACTTCTTCATATTTTTAATGAATTCAATAGCACTTTCTCCAGGATTATCGGTCTTCATAAAATTTTCACCAATAAGAAACCCTTCATAACCATAATCTTTTAATTCTTTGATAGCCTCAATAGAGCTTATACCACTTTCAGTTACTTTTACAAAATCATCGGGTATCAATGTTGATAGAGACTTACTTGTATGTAAACATACCTCAAAGGTTTTGAGGTTTCTATTGTTTACACCTAGCATGTCTAAACTTGGCATTATAGATTTATGAAGTTCTTTTTCATTATGTACTTCTAGCAGCACATCTAGGCCTAAACTTTTAGCAAGTTCAGAAAAGGTTTTGATTTCCTGTTTGGTTAGAATAGCGGCAATTAATAAAATAACATCTGCGCCATATGCCTTCGCTTCTAATATTTGATACTCATTGATAATAAATTCTTTACGAAGTAACGGTAGTTGAACCGACGCTCTTGCTAAAATTAAGTCTTCAATAGAACCACCAAAATATTTAATATCTGTAAGTACGCTCATTCCGCAAACACCGGCTTTTTCATACCCCTTTGCTACCTGGCCAACATTCGCATTTTGGTTAATACTTGCTTTGGATGGGGATCTTCGTTTAAATTCAGAAATTATACCTGTATCACTCTGCTTCAATGAACTTGACAAGGACATGGTTTTTCTTTCAAACAAAACCGATGCCTCATATTGTGATATCGGAACTATCGATTTTTTTAATTCGACCTCTTTACGTTTATCTGTAACTATTTTTGAAAGTATATCCATGTTTGATATTTTCATTATGAACCAAGCTTTTTTAATTCCTGCTTAATTCCTGTATTTTTTTCAATGCTGTCAAACCTTTTCCACTTAACAAAGAATCTTTGGCTCTTTCAAAACCTTGAATTGGAGTTAAACCTTCTACTGTTGCAATGGCAATACCGGCGTTGGCACAAACTACGTTGTTTTGTGGCTCTGTTCCTTTCCCTTGCAAAACATTTAAGAATATTTGAGCGGACTCCTCTATGGAATCCCCGCCAACAATATCCGATTGTTTTATAGTATTCACACCAAAATCCGAAGGTTTTAACATGCTCTCCGTAGTATTTGAAATGGTTTTTGTATTTCCGGTCAATGAGATTTCGTCGTATCCATCTAATGCATGTAAAACCGCGAAGTTTTTATCGGTCTTCTGATAAAGATATCCATACATACGAGCCAATTCTAAATTAAACACACCTACCATTTGATTTTGAGGAAATGCCGGATTTACCATAGGACCTAACATATTAAAGAATGTCTTCACCCCTAAGTCTTTTCGAATAGGTGCCACGTTTTTCATTGCTGGATGAAATAATGGTGCATGCAATACACATATGCCTGCCTTATCTATACATTTTTTTAGGAAATCGGCTTCATTACTAAATTTGATACCAAGAAATTCCATGACATTACTACTGCCACACTTCGATGAAACTCCATAATTACCGTGTTTGGTTACTTTTACTCCGGCACCTGCCGTTACAAAAGAAGCCAAGGTTGATATGTTGAATGTGTCTTTACCATCACCACCAGTACCACACAGGTCGATAGGGTTATAGGCTGATAAATCTACGGCCAAACATAAATCTAACAACGCATCTCTAAACCCTTCTAATTCTTCAATGGTAATGCTTCGCATCATGTACACCGTTAAAAAGGCAGCTATTTGACTAGTGTTATAATCACCTTTCGCAATGTTGACCAAAATACATTTTGCATCTTCTTTGGAAAGTATTTCGTGATTTATAAGTTTATTTAGTGTTTCTTTCATTTTCTTGATAATTTAAAATTGGTAGCGTTGTAAACTAATTCTTCACCCAATTCTCTAACATCTTTTTACCATGTGGTGTTAATACCGACTCTGGGTGAAACTGTACCCCACGAACATCGTATGTTTTATGGCGTAACGACATAATTTGGCCATTTTTATCCACAGATGTTACTTCTAGAACCTCAGGAAGTTCAGGATTAACCACCCAAGAATGATATCGGCCCACTTCAATTTCACTTGGTATACCTTTAAAAATTGAATCTTCTACAGTAATTTTAATTTTGGTTGCAATACCGTGATATACTTCTTTTAAGTTGATAAGTGAACCGCCAAAAACTTCGGCAATGGCCTGTTGACCAAGACAAACACCAAAAATACTTTTGGTGGGTGCATAGGTTGCAATAATTTCCTTAAGTAAACCAGCTTCATCTGGTATGCCAGGTCCTGGGGATAGAACTATTTTATCAAAAGCATCTACTTCTTCTAAAGTAAGTTGGTCGTTTCGTTTTACAATAACCGCACAATCTAATTCTTCTAAATAATGAACAAGGTTGTATGTAAAACTGTCGTAATTATCTATGACTAATATTTTCTTCATTTTAAATATCCTCCGCTATTTGTAATGCCTTGGTCAAAGCACCCAATTTATTATAGGTTTCTTGTAATTCACTTTCTGGGTTAGAAGCAGCTACAATACCCGCCCCTGCCTGGTAATGAAGTTCATGGTTTTTACTTAAAAACGTTCTAATCATAATAGCATGGTTGAAGTTGCCGGTAAAGTCCATAAACCCAATGGCACCGCCATAATATCCACGACTTGTTTTTTCATATTTTTCAATAAGTTGCATGGCCATGTGTTTCGGAGCGCCACTTAAAGTGCCAGCTGGAAAGGTATCTGCTACTACTTTCATTGTAGCGATATCACTCTTTTTCATTCCAGTAACTTTAGAAACCAAATGTATGACGTGCGAGAAAAATTGAACCTCTCTATAATTCTCAACTTGTACAATATTGCCATTTCGGCTTAAATCGTTCCGTGCCAAATCGACTAACATTACATGTTCACTGTTTTCTTTGTCGTCAGCTTTTAATTCTTTAGCTAGTTCAGCATCTTGCTCGTCATTACCGGTTCTTTTGAAAGTACCTGCAATAGGGTGTATTTCTGCTTTTCCATCACTGACAATTAATTGTGCTTCTGGTGAACTTCCAAATATTTTAAAATCTCCGTAATCAAAATAAAATAAATAAGGGGAAGGGTTTACGGAGCGTAAGGCCCTGTATACATTGAATTCATCACCTTTAAACCTTTGTGAGAATCTTCGGCTCAAGACCAATTGAAAAACATCGCCACGTTGACAATGCTTTTTGGCCAAATCAACATGTTGTCTAAATTCTTCGTCCTCTAAATTAGATTCTCTTTCGCCATAGATCTTGAAATTATAAGTGGCAAAATTTCGTATGTTCAAGAGTTGTTCTAATTCTGGAATATTATTGTCTGCCTCATAACAATGTGCAAAAAGATAGGCTTCATTCTTAAAATGATTGATAGCAATAATATTTTGATACACCGCATAATAGATATCCGGTATATGAATTGAGTCGTCTTTCACAGTTAAGTTAACATTTTCGAAATAACGAACTGCATCATATGCCATGTACCCAAAAAGACCGTTGTTAATGAATTTAAAATCATTTTCATCTGCAATGAATGCTTTACTAAAAGCATCAATGATTTCTACAACATTTGTTCCTTTATCAATTGAAAATTCTTCGGTCTTTCCATCTGGAAAATTTTTGGTAACCTTTTCGTTTTCAATTTTTATAGAAGCTATTGGGTTACAACAGATATAGGAAAAACTATTATCATTTGCGTGATAGTCACTACTCTCCAATAAAATGCTATTTGGAAAACGGTCTCTAATTTTCAAATAAACACTTACCGGAGTTAATGTATCGGCAAGAATTTTTTTGTGATATGTTTTAAATTGATAGGCCATAGGTACTTTTATAAAATAAGGAAGGCTTGTCGTGATGACAAGCCTTTATATAGTTATACTACAATGATGCTTTGCTCACGATGTTGTTCGTAAGTTATTCCACCACCAAGTATTTACAATTAAATTTTTCATTGAGCATCAAATATATAAAGGAATTTTAAACTTGCAAACTTTCACTCCTCAAAAATAGAAATCCCTTTGAAATATATCAAAGGGATTTAAAATTGTTTCAAAATCTCATAGGTACCACCTAAAAGTAAAATTCTTATAGTGCTAAGTCAACAACTAAATCAAAGTCATCATAAATGGCTTTGTCTCCTAAGTCATCGAAGAAGCTTCCAGAACCATACTTTATATCATAATTAGTTCTATTTACTTTAATAGTCGCAGTGGCCTTGTTTTCAAACATAGAAACTACAAGGGTTACAGGTTTTGTAATTCCTTTGATAGTTAAATCACCAGTTACAGTATATGAATTATCGTTCATCGCTTTTACTGAAGTAAAGACTAATTTAGAAGATGGATTAGCATCTACACCAAAGAAATCTGCAGATTTCAAATGACCTTCTAATTTTTCTTTTCCTTGACCGGCTGCTAAATCGTTACAAGTTAGAGATGTCATATCTACAACGAATTCACCACCTATTAATTTCTTGCCTTTCATTTCTAGGAAACCAGATTTCAAATTAATTGAACCATTATGCTCCCCAGTAACTTTATAGCCTTTCCAAGTAACGGAACTTTCGCTAACCTTTACTTGTTTCTTTTCACCTTCATTAGGCGTAGAGGCGGTTGCTGTTAAACCGAAAACTGCTACTAATGCGATACTTAATATTGTTTTTTTCATGTTTTTAATTTTAATGTTAAAGAGATTATTTATATGTGCGTAATTATTTGTTCTCTAGAATATCTAACCTTTGGGTAATTTTGGGTTTTGTCATCATTCGATCTGTAGCCTATGGCTAAAACAACCGTTGCATTAAGGTTTTTGTCATTAAGACCTAATATTTCATTGTATTGTTCTTTATCGAAACCTTCTATTGGGCAAGTGTCAATCTCCATTTCAGCTGCAATTGTCATTAAATTTCCCAACACAATGTATGTTTGATCGGAGGTCCATGATTTTTTTTGCGCGTCTGGAAGACCCAAAAGGGCGCCCTTCATCATCTGTGAGTAACCTTCAACATCTTTTTTTGTTACACCACGAGTTTCAATTATATTATCGATATAATTGTCTACTAAACTGTTATCAAAAGTTGGCTTATTAGCAAGAATCAATAGGTGTGAAGCATCGGTTATTTGAGATTGATTCCAAGAAGCCTTTCTTAATTTAGATCTTACTTCATTATCTTCTATAATGAAGAAATGGTATGGTTGCAAACCGTATGATGATGCGCTCAATCTTGCTGCTTCCAATAAAATATTAAAATCTTCTTGGTTTACTTTTTTAGAACTATCAAACACTTTTGTGGCGTAACGCCAATTTAATTTGTCTAGAACGTTTTTCATTTATGCTTAAAATTTATTTAATAGAGTATTTAATTCGTGTAATTCGGTTTCATTAAAATTTCCAAGTATTTTCTTTTCTGTTTCAAAAAGTATTCCATCAATGTCTTTTAGAATATTTAATCCTGATTCTGTTATGAGTATTTCTACTTTTCTCCTGTTTTGTTTACAGATTCTTCGGCTTACAAATCCTTTCAAAATCAACTTGTCAACCAATCTAGTGGTATTGCTCATTTTAGAAACCATACGCTCGTTAATGGTCGATAAATTTGCAGGGTTTCCTTTTTGGCCTCTTAAAATACTTAATACATTATATTGTTGAATTGATATGTCAAAAGGTTTTAAACATGTTGAAACTTCTTCGTCAATTTTGTTCATTACCAAAGACAAATGAATAATGGTCCGCTTATGGAGCGGTATCTTAATATTGGTTTTAATAATACCTTCAACATTCATGTATATACAATATTTGTATATACAAATGTATATATTTAATTTGTTTCATAACAATGCTTATACATTAATTTTTTGTTAAAGATACACTGACTGTCTATTTACGGAAAAATCGATTATTTTTACATTTTAATATGTATACTATGGCAGATTTATCACAACAAGAGTGGGAAGAGCAATTGGAGAACGATTCCAATGCAGTAATTCTCGATGTAAGAACAGAGGAAGAAATAGAAGAAGGTAAAATTCCAAATTCTATCAATTTAGATATTTATAAAGGACAAGAATTCATTGAAGAGCTTGAAAAATTAGACAAGTCAAAAAACTATTATGTTTATTGTAGGTCAGGAAATAGAAGCGGACAAGCATGTGCTATTATGAAAAGTTTGGGCATTGATAATGCTTTTAACCTTCAAGGAGGATTTATGAATTGGGAGGGAGAAACCGCTTAGTTTTAATTTCTTTAAAAAATCACACCCGCTTTATGGCGGGTTTTTTACTTTTATAGAATGCGGGAAGATTTACTTCATTTTGTGTGGCTGTATAGAAAGTACCCTATTGATAAACTTGAAACCAATTCAGGTGAAAGTATTATTGTAAAATCAACAGGTGTCCACAATTATTTAAGTGGTCCAGATTTTTTTAATGCTAAGGTTGAATTGAATGGCCAATTATGGGCTGGTAACATAGAGATACATGTAAAATCTTCAGATTGGTATGCGCATAATCATCAACAAGATAGTAATTACGACAATGTTGTACTACATGTAGTTTGGGATAATGATGTTTCGGTATTTAGAAAAGATGGTGCGCAAATACCAACACTATCGTTAAAAAAATATATTTCTTTAGAGCTAATAGAAACTTATCAATCTCTTTTTGATTCAAGTAATTATAAATTTATTAATTGCGAAAAGGAATTTAATGATGTAGACGATTTTTTGAGAAATAATTGGTTAGACCGGTTATTTATAGAACGATTAGAGGAAAAATCTGTATTCATAAATCAATTACTTGAGACTACTAATAATGATTGGGAGCAGGTTTTGTTCTTAATGCTATTGAAAACCTTTGGGTCTAAAATTAATAAAGACGTATTTGTTGAATTGGGGAAAACAATTGATTTTTCAATAATTAGAAAGCTTCATGAAAAGCCATTGGAACTTGAGAGTTTGTTATTGGGTCAAGCAAGATTACTGGATGATGACAAAGAGGTAGATATGTATTATAAGTCATTGAAAAAGGAGTTTTCCTATTTAAAACATAAATACCAACTTAACCAGCTATATGAAACTCCAGAATTTTTTAGACTTAGACCATCTAATTTCCCTACAATTAGGTTAGCGCAATTGAGCACTATATATTCTAATAATAGTAATCTTTTTCACATGATAATTGAACAAGATCATCCAAACATTTCTAAAATATTCAATTCAGGGACTAGTGGATATTGGGAGACTCACTATAACTTTGGGAAAACATCGAAAAAGAGTTTTAAGAAGATTTCGAATTCATTTTTAGATTTGCTTATGATAAATACCATTATTCCTTTAAAGTTTTGTTATCAAAGGTATCAAGGAAAAGAAAATAATGAGTTGTTGCTTAAAAAGATGATGTCCATTAAAAAGGAAGATAATAACATAGTCGATAATTTCAGAAAATTACATGTCCCTATTAAAGACGCGAAAGCGTCACAATCATATATTCAATTATATAATAAATATTGTGTTAAAGACAAATGCTTAGAATGTGCTATAGGTGCATCTTTAATGAACATAAAAGTCTAATTTTATGCCCAATGAATGTATTCTATAAATTATTGTTATACTTTCAAAAAAGAGGTTTTGAGGTATGTGGTAGAATTGCTGAGCGTTTAGGAATAAGAGCACGAGTGGTTCGAACATCTTTTATTTATCTAACTTTTGTTACAGTGGGTTTTGGTTTTGCGCTCTATCTTTTTTTGGCTTTTTGGCTTAAAATCAAAGACTTAATTTATACCAAACGAAATTCAGTTTTTGATTTGTAATCTATGATACAATTATTTCGGTCTAAAATTTATTTGGCACTAGCCTTAATGCTTATGGTTTTGGCGTTTGGTGTGCTCGGGTATCGATTTATTGCAGACTATTCTTGGGTAGATGCATTTTACATGACCATAATTACAGTAACTACAGTTGGTTTTTCGGAGGTACGGCCAATGGGGCCTGAAGGCAAGATATTTACAATAATGCTTATTATTACCAGTGTCTTTATTTTTGGTTTTGCTCTCTCTGTAATCACGGAATATTTAATTGGTAGAAACTCATTACAATTATTAAAAAAGAAAAAAATGAAGAATATCATAGAAAATTTGAATCAGCATGTTGTCGTTTGTGGATTTGGAAGAAATGGTATGCAAGCAGCTGAAAAATTAAAAGCATATAATAAACCATTTGTTGTTATTGAAAAAGATAAAGAGATAATTGAGCGTTATAGTGAGGATGTTTTATTTATTGAGGGGGATGCAAATGATGATGATGTTCTTCTAGAAGCAGGTATTGACAGAGCTCAATATTTAATTGCTACATTGCCCGATGATGCTGCAAACCTTTTTGTTGTTTTATCGGCAAGGCAACTAAAAAAGGATCTATTCATTATAAGTAGGGCATCTTTAGTAAATTCTCAAAAGAAGCTATTCTTGGCAGGAGCCGATAAAGTGATTATGCCAGATAAAATAGGGGGAGACCATATGGCATCCTTGGTGGTCATGCCAGACCTTATCACATTTATGGATAAGCTTTCAATGGAAGGTGAAAATACTACCAATTTAGAGGAGGTGGCAATTGAAGATTTTTCGAATCAAATAGAATGTAATTCATTACGGGATTTAGATTTAAGAAGAAAAACCGGATGTACAATAATAGGATACATATCACCGGATGGCAAGTATACTATCAATCCCGAAGCAGATTTGCAATTGCAGCCAAAGAGTAAGGTAATTGTATTAGGTAGGCCTGAACAAATTAAAAAACTTAACAAAATGTTCCATATAGAATAAAAATCTTTATAGCATTTAAATTTGACTGCATCCATTATTTTTAAGATATTGCTAGATTAACTAACTAATCCAAAATAAATCTGAAAATTATGAAGTATAAACTTCTAACCTTTTTATCATTTTTACTGCCAACATTTACCTTTGCACAAGAAAAAGGTTTGGATGAAAAAGTGAATGATGCTTTTATGCCATTTGCAACTTGGTGGGAAGCTACGGTATTGACATCTATACCCATTGCTGGTTATAATATACCAATAGTTTTAATTCTGCTGATTGTTGGTGCAACCTTTTTTACCATTTATTTTAAGTTTCCTGGCATTACCAAATTTCCATTGGCGATTAATGTTGTTCGAGGGAAATATGAGGAAATAGAAAAATATGGTCTTGAAAAAGTTGAATTGCACATGACGGAAGACGGGGATATTCCAGACACCATTCGTGATGAGAGTGAAGAAGGTGAGGTGAGTCATTTTCAGGCTTTGGCAACTGCTGTATCTGGTACAGTAGGTCTTGGTAATATAGCAGGTGTTGCTGTAGCTATTGCACTAGGTGGCCCTGGAGCTACATTTTGGATGGTTGTATGTGGTCTAATAGGAATGTCGACAAAATTTGTGGAATGTACTTTAGGAGTTAAGTATAGAGATGTTGGACCGGACGGAACTGTTTATGGTGGTCCAATGTTTTACTTATCTAAAGGACTGAGTGAAAGCAACATGAAAGTATTGGGCAAAATTCTTGCTGTAGTTTTCGCAGTACTTTGTGTGGGAGCATCTTTTGGTGGTGGAAATGCATTTCAATCAAATCAAGCAGCGGTACAGTTGACATCCATGTTAAATCTAGAAGGTGGTGCTACGGGTGTCATCATTGGTGTAATCCTTGCTCTATTAGTGGGGATTGTTATTATTGGAGGAATTAAAAAGATAGCAAGTGTTACTGAAAAAATTGTACCGTTTATGGCCGGTATATATGTTTTGGCTTCTTTGGTGATTATTTTTGCGAACATTAAATATATTGGTGATGCCTTCGGTATGATATTCTCTGGTGCCTTTACGCCAGATGCTGCTATAGGTGGTATTGTTGGTGTTATTATTGTTGGTTTTCAAAGAGCTGCGTTTTCAAATGAGGCTGGTGCTGGTTCTGCTGCAATAGCACATTCTGCTGTTAAAACAAGATATCCTGCGAGTGAGGGTATTGTTGCATTATTAGAGCCGTTTATCGATACCGTGGTAATATGTACTATGACGGCCTTGGTAATTATATTCTTCAATATGGATGCTGGTGCATTTGATTATGGAAATGGAATTGGAAGTACTGTTTTATTGAATGATACCGGAGCTTATGTTGGTGGTGTTGATTTAACTTCAATGGCATATGATTCTGTAATACCAGGCTTTAGATATGTACTTACGATAGCAATTATATTATTTGCTTTTTCAACGATGATTTCTTGGTCTTATTACGGACTTCAATCATGGAAATATTTATTTGGTAGAGGTAAGGTTGCGGATATTATTTACAAAGTATTGTTCTTGATCTTTGTAGTAATTGGTGCTGCGGCAACTTTAGATGCGGTAATTAAGTTTTCCGATGCAATGATTTTAGCGTTGGTTTTTCCAAACATGATCGGTTTGCTTATACTATTCCCAAAAGTGAAGAAAAGTTTAGAAAGATATTTAACCGCAATCAAAAAGATATATTAAAAGCTTGGCTTTGAAAAATTTAAAATCCCACTTCAAGTTAAATAAACAAGAACGAAGTGGGATTTTCTTTTTAATACTTTTCCTAATCATTATTCAAGTAGGCTATTTTGTGTATGATTCTTATCAAATAAACGAGAAGTTACCCTTAAATATTGATAGTGATTTTCAGGTTAGAATTGATTCACTTAAAAATGTTGCATTGGAGAATGATACAGTTCAAATGTATCCTTTTAATCCAAACTTTATTTCAGACTTTAAAGGATATACATTAGGTATGTCAACTGATGAGATTGATAAATTACACAATTTTAGAAAGACGAATAAATTCGTGAATTCAGCTGAAGAATTTCAAAAGGTCACAAAAGTTTCAGATTCATTACTGAAAATTATTTCGCCTTATTTCAAATTTCCAGAATGGTCTTCAAATCATAAATCCAAACCAATTAAATTGAGTGGTGCGAAAAATGTTGATACTACGTCTAAGAACTTAGTTTGGAAAGATTTAAATACAACCACTGCCGGGGAGTTACAGATTATTAATGGAGTAGGTGAAAAACTGTCGGCAAGAATTATAAAATTCAGAAATAGATTGGGAGGATTTTTGGTTGACGACCAGTTATTTGAAGTTTATTATTTAGAAGAAGAAGTGGCTAGGCGTATATTAAAACAATTTAAGGTAATTAGTAAGCCTAATATTGTCAAGATTAATATTAATACTGCAACAGCTTATGAATTGTCAAGATTGATATATATTAAACAGGAGGTGGCTGAACGTATTGTAAATTATCGAAATCTCAATGGCGGTATCAATTCTTTGAACGAATTGTTAAGTATTGAAGGTTTTCCTCCCGAACGAATTGAGAGAATTGATTTATATTTGTCGCTCTAAAAAAAATGCTATGCAAAGTATGTACTTCACTGAAGAACATCAACTATTTCGGGAAAGCCTGAAAGATTTTTTACAAAAAGAAGTAGTTCCCCATATAGAAAAATGGGAGGAGAAAGGTACTATTGAAAGGTTCATCTGGAAGAAATTCGGTGATATGGGTTATTTCGGTTTAGCTACGCCAGAAGAAGATGGAGGCTTAGGTCTTGATCTATTTTATACTGTAATTTTATTGGAGGAACTTCAGAAAGTTAATTCTGGGGGCTTTGCAGCTGCAATTTGGGCGCATACATATTTAGCGATGACCCATCTTAATAAAGAGGCAGATTCTTTTATCAAAGAAAAATATTTACGACCAAGTGTAGATGGTGATAAAATAGGCTGCCTTTGCGTTTCAGAACCTTTTGGGGGTAGTGATGTAGCTGCAATGCGCACAACAGCTGTTAGAGAAGGTGATTTTTATATTTTAAACGGTTCTAAGACTTTTATTACAAATGGTGTTTACGCTGATTACATGATTGTAGCTGCTAAGACTGCACCAGAATTAGGGAATAAGGGAATTAGTATTTTTGTAGTTGACAGACAAAGTGATGGGGTTACTGCAAGTAAATTGAATAAATTGGGATGGAGAGCTTCCGATACTGCAGAATTAGCTTTTGATAATGTGAAAATTCCTATTGAAAACCTAATGGGAGAAGAGCATAAGGGTTTTTCATATATTATGGAGCATTTCTCTTTAGAGCGATTGATAATGGGTGTAAACGCGCATGCTAGATCAGAGCATGTGTTAGAGTACGCTTTAAAATATATGTCAGAAAGAGAGGCTTTTGGAAAATCAATTGATCAATTTCAAGCTTTAAGGCATAGGGTTGCCGATCTGTATGCAGATATAGATATGTGTAAAGAATATAATTATTCTGTAGCATATCGCTTAGATAAAGGGCAGTATGTTGTAAAGGAGGCTACAATTTCTAAATTAAAATCTACGAAAATGGCAGATGAGGTTGCCTACGAATGTTTGCAATTCTTGGGAGGTTATGGTTATATAGAAGATTACCCGATGGCTCGCAATTTTAGGGATAGTCGTTTAGGTCCAATAGGAGGTGGAACCTCTGAGATTCTTAGGGAGATAATAGCCAAGATGGTTATCGATAAAAAAGAATATAGGCCAGCTAAGGTTTAATATAGATAAAATTAGTTTTTAAAAATTCGATTATTGGTTGCCTAAATGAATATAGTTGTTATATTTGCACCCTTAATCATAAAGAGAGGAGGTTTAGCCCATGTTAATAATACCAGTAAAAGAAGGAGAAAACATCGATAGAGCTTTAAAGCGTTTCAAACGTAAGTTCGATAAGACAGGTACAATGAGACAGTTACGTAAGCGTCAACAGTTTAATAAGCCGTCAGTTGTTCGAAGAGCGCAAATACAAAAAGCAGAATACATTCAAGGTCTTAGAGATCAAGAAGAAATTTAGTCTTTTATAATAAAGCAAAAAAAATCCCGCAATTAGCGGGATTTTTTTTGCTTTAATCTTAAGTCATATAAAACTTTTGATACCTTTAGAATATGCTATTGTCACAATTCATTTCGTATCTATCTTTAGAGAAAAACTATTCTAAGCATACAGTAAAGGCATATGAAAATGATATTATTGAATTCAGTCATTTTTGTAATTTGCAGTATGATATTGCTGATATAGATAAAGTAGATTATAGTTTAATTCGTTTTTGGATTGTTGATTTGTCTGAAAGGGAAATAAACAATCGATCAATTAACAGGAAAATTTCCTCACTAAAGTCTTATTTTAAGTTTCTTCAAAAAATAGAGGTTTTAGAATTAAATCCACTCGTAAAACATAGAGCCTTAAAAACATCAAAAAAAATCGAGATACCGTTTTCAGAATTAGAAATGCAGAATGTGCTTTCGATTATAGAGTATACTAATGATTTTGAAGGTGTAAGGGATGAGTTGTTGATCCATGTATTGTATGCAACAGGTATGCGTAGGGCGGAGCTGTTGGAACTAAGGATGTCTGACGTAGATTTGGAAAACAAGACCATCAAAGTATTGGGTAAGCGAAATAAAGAACGATTTATTCCAATGTTGTCGGAAACAAAGAGCATGTTTGAGTCTTATTTTTTAAAACGATTGGCGCTTAATGAAATTAAAGATGCTAACTATATATTCCTCACGCAATCGGGAAATAAAATGTATGAAACTCTTGTTTATAGATTAATAAACAAGTATTTTAGAGTAGTTTCCACAAAGGTGAAAACAAGCCCGCATATTCTTAGGCACACCTTTGCTACGCATCTCTTGAATAAGGGAGCTGATTTAAATGCTGTAAAGGAATTATTAGGACATTCAAGTTTGGCTTCAACGCAAGTTTATACGCACAATAGTATTGCTGAATTGAAAAAGGTTCATTTTAAAGCTCATCCAAGGGGGGGTAAATTATAAGTATAATCAGGCTAATTCCAATAGCCATTAATTTTCTGACTATGAAAGTAAATACGCAATCGGTAAATTTTAATGCAGATAGTGAATTGATTAATTTTCTGCAAAACAGACTTGATAAAATTGAAACCTTTTATTCTAAGGTGATTAGCTCTGATGTTTATATGAAAGTTGAAAACACTAGTTCTAAGGCGAATAAGATAGTTGAGATAAAAATTAATGTGCCTAAAGATAAATTTATTGTTAAAAAACAGTGCAAGTCATTTGAAGAGGCAGTGGATTCAGCGTGTAATTCGCTGGAAAGAAGGCTGATAAAACAAAAGGAGAAATTAAGAGTACAAGCGTGATAAAAATTTTTAAAAATTTGTTTTGAATAAACAAAAAATACTATACATTTGCAGTCCGTTAGAAATAGCGGGCTTTTTTATGACAGAAAAGTCGTGAAATAAGCCGATGTAGCTCAGCTGGCTAGAGCAGCTGATTTGTAATCAGCAGGTCGTGG
>NZ_CAXBGF010000006.1:0-206701 GCF_963975365.1 uncultured Maribacter sp.
AATAAAAAAAATACGCCGAAGCGTATTTTTAATATACAATTAACTAAAAGAAATCACCCTTTCTTTTAGTGCTACGTCTTTTTCCAGAGTTAGGACTGCTAGATTCACTTCTACCTCGGCTTCTACCTTTAGATTCCCGATCGCTATCTTTTCTTCCATAACCACCACGGTCATCATCTCTTCTGCCACTTCTTTTTCCTCTAAATCCACCTCCGCCACTGCTTCTGCGATTTCCACCTCCGCCTCCGCTACCGCCAGGGTTTTTAGAAACTTCTACATTTACAAATCGACCATCAACCTTAAACTCTGTAAACTTGTCAAGAATTTGCTGTGTTGACTCAGCTTCCGTATTAAAGAAAGAAAAACTTTCTTTTACATCAACTTTAAAAACATCTTCTTGGCCAAGACCCACTGTATCTCTGATAAAATCTTTTAGAGACATCCAATCATAACCGTCTTTTTCACCAACATTTATGAAATAACGAACCGCACCGCTAGTGGGGGTTTCTCCACCTCTTCTACCATCACTTCTTTCTCTATCTTTATCTTTAACGCTATCGGAAGAATTTAAATCTTTTGACTTGTTGTAATAGTTAGAGAATCTTGTAAATTCTACCGATACAATTTTTTTGATTAATTCTTCACGGTCAATTCCTTGAAGAACATCATTGATTGCAGGTAAATAATTCTCTACATCAGTATTGATTTTTGTGTCCTTGATTTTGTTTGCCAAGTGATATAATTGAATCTCACAGATTTCCATCCCCGTAGGAATTGGTTTAGCGATAAACTTCTGATTGATTTTGCTTTCAATAGCTTTAATCTTACGTTGTTCGCTACGTGTAATTATTACCATTGAGATACCTGACTTACCAGCTCTACCGGTTCTACCGCTACGGTGTGTATAGGTTTCAATTTCATCAGGTAATTGATAATTTATTACATGGGTTATGTCATCAACATCAATACCACGTGCAGCTACATCAGTTGCGACAAGCATTTGAATCTGCCTTTTTCGAAAAGAATTCATCACCAAATCACGTTGGTTTTGACTTAAATCGCCGTGTAAGGCCCCTGCGTTGTAACCATCTTCAATTAAATTTTCGGCAACTTTTTGGGTATCCCTTTTAGTTCTACAGAAAATAACAGAAAATATATCTGGGTTGGTATCTGCCAATCTTTTTAAAGCAGGATAACGATCTCTACCGCCAACAACATAATATTCATGTTGTACTGTTGATGCGCCAGAATTTTTTGCACCCACAGTAATTTCTTGTGGAGAGTGCATAAATTTCTTAGCTATTATCGATACCTCTTTGGGCATAGTTGCAGAGAACAACCATGTAGATTTATCACTTGGGGTGCCAGAAAGTATATCTTTAATATCTTCCATGAAGCCCATGTTCAGCATTTCATCTGCCTCATCAAGTACACAGTAATCTATCTTAGAAATGTCTACAAGACGTCTACTGATCATGTCTTTCATTCGACCAGGCGTAGCTACAATAATTTGAGCACCCTTTTTAATCTGCCTTGCTTGGTCTGTAATGCTAGCACCACCATATATGGCAACCACATTAATATTGCGTTCGTATTTTGAATACGCTTGCATTTCTTTGGTAATCTGTAAGCAAAGCTCACGGGTCGGTGATAGTATTAAACCTTGTGTGGTTCTACTATCACTATCAATTTTTTGAATTAATGGAAAACCGAATGCGGCAGTTTTACCAGTTCCGGTTTGCGCCAAGGCAACTAAATCGGTTTCACTTTCCAATAAAATTGGGATTGCTTTTTCCTGTACTTCTGAAGGAGTTTCAAAACCCAAATCAGCAACAGCATCTAATAAGGACTTCTGGAGTCCTAGTGCTTCAAACTTTGTCATAAATATGTTATACTAAATCGCAAATATGAATGTTGCATAGAGCGATTATCGTATATAACCTATTTAGACTCAGGGCAACACATGCTATACTAGCGGCGTTAATTAATTTGCAAAGGTACTGCTAATAATTGGACTGGTATAATAAAAAGGTAAGTAATATTATGGGGCCAATAAGTAGCCGTTTATAGATAGAATGGTTCCTGTAATACCAAAGATAATCATCAGTATAATCAGGCCTTTCTGTAACAAGTGGTTATCATATATAATAATGCAAACAGCACCTAGTACTATACAGATTTGAAAGAAAAGCAAAGCATAGTCGAACCTTTTGGTAGCGTAATCATAGGTTTGGGTCAATTGCTCCCATTCTTTGACACCTGTAATTATTCCCATTTTGCCTTCTATGTCTTGTACCCAGTTTTCTTTACCAACTTTAGTAGAACCTAGTAGAATCTCTGTTTTTTCTGCTCTATATTTAATTATCTTTTCCTCTACATCAGCAATTTTTTGCTTAATTACTTGAATGTTGTCTTCGGTAACAATACCGCTTTGAATTAGTGCGCTCAAATAATCAAGTTCGCTTTCTTTTAAGCTTTCTTTAATGCTTTTAGATTGGTACCAACTGGAGTAACTTACTACATTGTTGTGTGCAATCATCATTTCTTCCTCTAGCTCACCATTAACCATTTGTGATATAGCCATGAGTGCAGCAAATAATGCAATTAATACACCTCCAACAGCTTCAGCTCTTTCCGATGCGACAGAAACTTCAACGGTTTCTCTATTATTTTTATTCTGTAACATTAATATTATTTAAATATGCAATCAATTTCTGAACTGCTTGGCCACGATGGCTTATTCTATTTTTTACAGTTAATGGTAATTCAGCAAATGTTTCTTCATAACCATTTGGTTTGAATATAGGGTCATAACCAAAACCACGTTTACCTTTTTGGCTGATTGTGATAACCCCGCTTACTTTACCTTCAAATATATGTGTTTCTCCTTTTATATTTAAAGCAATAACGGTCTTGAAATGTGCTGATCTATCTTGTTTGTTTTCTAGGTTCTTCAATAATTTTGACATATTGGCCTGTGAATCGTTTTGGCTGCCAGCATAACGTGCAGAATATACGCCGGGTTCACCGTTAAGCGATTTTACTAGTAGGCCGGTATCATCAGCAAAACAGGGTAGGTTATAGTTTTTGGTGACAAAATCAGCTTTTATCTTTGCATTGCCTTTTAAAGTATTTGCTGTCTCAGGTATATCCTCTGTGTATCCTATAGCGTCTAAGCTTACCAATTCAATGCTAGCAGGCAGTAGTTGTTGAATTTCTTTTAATTTATTAGCATTGTGAGTTGCGAATACAAGCTTCATTTTCTTAATTTGGGAACTGGTTTATTGACTTTTGAATCTCAAAAGTAGTAATTTTATAAAATGGAATTAAAATTACCGCCAGCTTTGGTGTTTTTACTCTTCGGATTGGCTATGTATATTTTGGCCACATTTTTACCTTTTGGGTTTTTTGATTTTTTTGGTCGTTTATTCCTTTTTAAAACTTTATTGGTTTTTGCGTTCTTAGTTGGCATTGTATCTCTGTTTCAATTTTATAAAGCAAAGACTACTGCAGATCCAACCAAACCTAATAAAACTTCTAATTTGGTAGTAAATGGAATATTTAAATTTTCTCGCAATCCAATGTATTTGGCTATGCTTCTTGCTTTATTGGCATTGGGTGTGGTTTTAGGAAATGCCTTTAATGCCTTAATAGCCGCCGCATATGTGGGTTATATGAATCGTTTTCAGATAATACCCGAAGAGCGTGTTCTCTTAAATAAATTTGGTCGTACCTACAAGGAGTATTGTACGTTGACTAGACGCTGGTTTTAGAGTTTTTAATTAAATCTATATATTAACACTAAAGCCAATATTTTAAAATATTATGTAATTAGCTTATAATTCGATATATTAGTTTTTTAATTAATAATCATGATAGCAATAATTACCGGAGATATTATAAATTCTGAAGATCATCCAAGTTCTCAATGGATAGATTTATTGAAAGGATACTTTAATCAGTTTGGTGCTTCGCCAATGAATTGGGAAATTTATCGAGGTGATGAATTTCAATTAAAGGTCACAGAGAAAAATGCTTTATTTACAGCAATCCGTATTAAGGCTATGTTGAAAGCTGTAAAAGGATTGGACGTAAGAATGGCTATAGGTATAGGGTTAGAGACCTATATTGGTACAGGTATTACTGAATCTAATGGGCCAGCATACCAACGCTCAGGGCGAAATTTTGAATCTTTAAAAGAAAGTAAAGTAAATATTAGTATTGCTACAGGGGTAGAGCAGAAAGACCGAACTCTAAATTTGATGTTGAAATTGGCATTAGATTTTATGGATGATTGGAGTGTGGTATCTGCAGAGATTGTAACGTTGGTATTGGATTATCCTGAATATTCGCAAAAAGAAATTGCTCAAGAATTAGGAATTAAACAGTCTGCTGTGAGTCAACGATTAAAAAGAGCTAGATTGGACCTTGTTTTAGATGTATTGTCATATTATGAAGAAGTAATTACAGATAAGTAAAATGTTGATATACATAAAATTAATTTTAGGCCATTTAATAGGTGATTTTATTATGCAACCAACAAAATGGGTAATTCATAAAGAATCGAATAAGATAACTTCAAAATATTTATACTTACATATTCTGCTTCATTTTGCACTGTATATGCTTTTTTTATGGGATTTGTCCTTATGGAAAATGGCAATAGCAATTACCATTGGTCATTTCTTTGTCGACCTATTAAAACTGTATACCAATTCATTTTTCAAAAATAAAAGCATTCCATTTTTTATTGACCAAGGCCTACATATTACACTTATCTATTGCTGTGTTTTTTATTCTAATTTACATGTACATACACTAACACTCTTTCAAAATTTAGATTGGGCATTGGTCACTGCAATTGTTTTTGTAACGTATCCATCGGCAATTATTATGGGAAAAATACTCGAGGGTATGTCTAATCAGATAGAAACAGATCATAAATCATTACCAAATGCAGGTAAATATATTGGTATAATAGAAAGGTTGTTCGTGCTCATCTTTATAGTAATTGGTAGATGGGAAGTAATTGGTCTATTGATAGCTGCAAAATCGGTTTTTAGGTTTAATGACTTGAAAGAACGAAATAATAGAAAGCTTACTGAATATATTCTAATAGGTACGTTAGTCAGTTTCGGTTTAGCAATTTTGGCCGGACTGTTATATATATCTTAATGAATTCATCTATGAAAAAAAAAGCATATTTTATTCATCATTTTTCTATTATGCTTTACTAATGCTTCTTTTTCACAACATAAAAATTTTAAGACTTTCGATGGTGTAAATATTGTTTATACGGATGAGGGAGAAGGTGAACCGGTCTTATTGATTCACGGTTTCATAAATTCAAGAAAATCATGGGATAACGCACGATTGAAAGAAGATTTACTTGATAAGGGATATAGGGTGATTGTGCCAGATTTACGGGGTAACGGGGATTCAGATAAACCCCAAGATGAAGAAGCATATGAAAATGATGCAGAAGTTAAAGATTTAAAATTATTAATGAACCATTTAAATGTTCAAAGTTATAACGCTGTAGGGTATTCTAGAGGTAGTATTGTTTTGGCAAAACTACTGACTACTGATAAGCGAATAGAAAAATCGGTTTTAGGGGGTATGGGAATAGATTTTACGAATCCGAATTGGGAAAGGAGAATTATGTTCGCCAAAGCCTTTAATGGCGAAGTTAATGAAATAACCAAAGGTGCCGTAGACTATGCAACTTCTATTGAGGCCGATTTACGTTCGCTGCATTTACAGCAAAAATATCAACCTGTAACATCAAAAAAGGAATTAAGAAAAATTAAGATAGACGTTATAGTAATTTGTGGAGATGAAGATTCTGATAATGGAAATGCCAAAGAGTTGAGTAATGCGTTTTTGAATGGAAAATTGGTAAGAGTGTCAGGAGATCATAATGGTACATATAAAACAGCAGATTTTTCAGACACGGTACTTCGATTTTTACACTAATTCCCGAAGCATTTGATTAATTTACATCATAACCAATCATTTTTGTTTTATTTACGAGATAACATTTATCAGGATAAATTAAATTTTTACTTTTGCCTCTTATTTTAATCGCAAGAATACTAAATAAAACAAAAGGTAGAAATGGTCGAAGTGAGTAGGAAATACGTTTTTGATTTTGATAGTACGTTAACAAGGGTGGAAGCTCTAGATGTACTTGCGGAAATGACCTTAGAAGGAAGGTCTGACAAAGATGATGTAATAAAAGAGATTCAAAAGATTACGAATCTTGGAATAGATGGTGATATTTCATTTACCGAGTCATTAGAGCGTCGTATAAAACTTTTGAATGCAAAAAAAGAAGACTTAGACGGCCTGGTAAAAGAACTTCGAAACAAAATTTCTAAATCAATAGAATCGAATAAAGATTTCTTTCAAAAATATGCAGATGATATATATGTAATATCCTGCGGATTTAAAGAGTTTATTGATCCAATAGTTAAAGAATACAATATACCTTCTGAACGTGTGTATGCAAATACATTTAAATTCGACGAAGAAGGAAGTATCATCGGTTTCGATGAAAAAAATGTACTATCTCAGCACAATGGAAAAATTGATTGTCTTAGGCAAATGGATTTGGACGGAGAAGTTCAAGTAATAGGAGATGGTTACAGCGATTATGTAATGCGCGAAGCAGGTATAGCCCATAAGTTTTTTGCTTATACTGAAAATGTGCATAGAGAAAAGGCCGCTAATAAAGCGGATTATGTTACACCAAGTTTAGATGAATTTTTATTTGTGAACAAGTTGCCAAGAAATATCTCGTACCCAAAGAATAGGATTAAGGTCCTACTATTAGAAAACGTGCACACAGCTGCATTTGAAAATCTTTCTGAAGATGGATTTTCCGTTGAATTAATAAAGAATAGCTTATCTGAAGATGAGCTAATTGAAAAAATAAAAGGCGTACACGTTTTAGGTATACGTTCAAAAACGCAAGTAACACAAAAAGTTTTAGATGCTGCCGACAAACTTTTGGTAGTAGGTGCTTTCTGCATTGGAACTACCCAGATCGATTTGGAGAATGCAAAGAAAAAAGGTGTCGTAGTATTTAACGCTCCTTACAGTAATACAAGATCTGTTGTGGAATTGGCGATAGGTGAAATTATTATGCTAATGCGCAGTGTATTTGACCGTAGTCGTGAGATTCATGAGGGACAATGGCAAAAAACAGCTGCTGGATCTCGAGAGGTACGTGGTAAAAATTTAGGAATAGTTGGTTATGGCAACATAGGTAAGCAATTATCTGTATTGGCTGAAGCTATGGGTATGCGTGTTTACTATTATGATGTTGATGATAAATTGGCATTAGGTAATGCCGTAAAATGTGGTACACTAGAAGATTTATTGAGCGTTTCAGATGTTGTTACCTTACATATCGATGACAATAAGGCTAATAAAAACTTTATCGGTGAGCGCGAAATAAAGCAAATGAAAAAGGGTGCAATGCTAATTAACCTTTCAAGAGGTTTTGTGGTAGATATTGATGCACTGGCCGAAGGTTTAAAAAGTGGACATATTGGTGGCGCAGCAGTAGATGTTTATCCAGATGAGCCTGCTAGTAATGGAGAGTTTCATACCAAATTACAAGGGTTCGCTAATGTGATTTTGACTCCGCACGTAGGTGGTAGTACAGAAGAAGCACAACGCGATATTGCAGATTTTGTGCCGAATAAGATAATGGATTATATAAACTCTGGTAATACGGTCGATGCCGTTAATTTCCCAAACATTCGTTTGCCTAAGCAAAACAAATCGCACCGTTTTCTTCACATTCATAAAAACGTACCAGGCATTATGGCTAAAATCAATAAGGTTTTGGCAGAATATGAACTGAATATTTCTAGTCAATATCTTTCTACAGATAATGAAGTAGGTTATGTGATAACAGACTTAGATAAAGAGTATAATAAAGAAGTTTTAAAAGCACTGAAAAAGGTAGAGAATACAATTAAGTTTAGAGTTTTGTATTAGAGGAAAGGATTTCTTTTCAATATTTATATTATTCTGTTAAATAAGAGTTGTCTAATGAATTTATAATTAGACAACTCTATTTAGTTAATTTACCCTGTTAAATACTTTAATTACAACTTTTGTCTAAAAACTGCAATGTATTATTGTATTTTCACTTTTTGTAGGAAATCTCTTTAATGAAGTTTAAAATGTTTTTTAATTGGTTAAAACAGAATATTCTTTTTAATAAATATTATTTGCTAGTTTTTACTGTAATTGTATTAACTATTACGATACAGTCTATAATTCAGTTTTCCTTAGCGCAACAAAGACACGATGCATTAAGAATTAATGTTGCAGGTAGACAACGAATGTTATCTCAAATGATAGTTAAAAATATATACCAATGCAGATATTCTATTTGTGATTATGACAATATTAGATTGGAAATCAATGAGTTATCTTTCATAAATGAAGCATTGCAAAAAGGTAGCGCTACCATGGATTTAGAGCCTTTGACCAATGTAGATATTCAAAATAATTTTGATAAATTACAGCCTCATTTAAATTATATTCTAAAAACTTTAAGGAGTTAGAAAAGGTTTCTATAGAAGAATTATCGGCCGAGGTGGATCAATTTTTATTGATAATGGATAAAATTGTGACTCAGTTTCAAAAAGCATCCGAGAAAGAAATCAAAGCCTTAATGAATATCGAATTAGAACTTGCGGTATTTTCTTTACTAATACTTATTATTGAAATATTCTTTTTCATAAATCCTTCCACAAAGAAAATTGCTGTTCAGAATAAAAAGCTAAAAGAGATTTCATGGCATCAAACCCGCGCTTTTAAATCGCATATGACTAATATAAAAAACTTTCATCGAGTCATAGAAATAGAGAAAAATGTTGAATATAAAGAAGAGATGATAGCATTTTTAATGGAAGAGCTTAAAGATTTAGAAGATGTTTCAAACAACATGGTTAAATCTTTAGAAAAGGAACAGTAGAATTAAAAGGAACCTATTTTAATTGGTATATCTAATTATGATGATAGGGTTCATTCTTTAGTATGGTAAATGCTCTATAAAGTTGTTCGGTTATAAATAAACGTACCATTTGGTGGGAAAATGTCATTTTTGAAAGACTTATTTTCCCCAATGCTTTAGCATAAACATCATTGCTGAAACCATAAGGCCCCCCAATTAAGAAGACCACTTGTTTTATTCCAGAATTCATTTTCTTCTGTAGGTATTGCGAAAATTCAATTGAAGTCAAATGTTTTCCTTTTTCATCAAAAAGAATTAAAACATCGGTGGGAGCCAATTTTTTGAGAATTAATTGGCCTTCTTTTTCTTTTTGTTGTTCTTCGGATAAGTTTTTAGTTTTCTTTAAATCAGGTATTAGTTCAATTTCAAAATTGATATAATGTTGTAATCTTTTTTGATAAACTTCAATGAGTTCTTGCAGTTGAGAACTGTCTGTTTTGCCAATGGCTAAAAGTTTTATAGTCATAATTCAAAAGTAAATTAATTTCACAAATGTCTTTGTAATTTAGCAAACAATAGATTTTAAAAAATTATGATATCAGAAGAGCAATTTAAGGAAGAGATTACCTTGATCATAGCAAATGCAATTCGTGAAGATGTAGGCGATGGTGACCACAGTTCCTTAGCTTGTATACCAGAAACAGCTGTAGGTAAAGCGAAACTATTGGTAAAAGATAAAGGAATAATTGCTGGGGTCGATTTTGCAGAATTAGTATTTTATTTTGTTGATCCTAATTTAAAAATAGATGTTCGAATAAAAGATGGTTCACCTGTAAACCATGGAGATATTGTTTTTTATGTGGAAGGTAGCTCTCAAAGTATTTTGAAAGCTGAACGTTTGGTACTGAATGCCATGCAACGAATGAGTGCTATTGCTACAAAAACCAATATGTTCGTTGAGTTATTAGAAGGTACCGGAACCAAAATTTTAGATACACGAAAAACAACACCAGGTATACGAGCCCTTGAAAAATGGGCGGTGAAAATCGGTGGAGGTGAAAATCATAGGTTTGCACTTTATGATATGATAATGCTAAAGGATAATCATATAGATTTTGCTGGTGGTATTACAAAGGCAATTAATAAGACCAAGAACTATTTAAAGGAAACGGGAAGAGACTTAAAAATAATTGTTGAGGCTAGAAGTTTAGATGAAATAAAGGAAATATTGGAATCTGCTGGTGTGTATCGAATATTAATAGATAACTTTAATTATGAGGATACACGAAAAGCTGTAAAATTAATAGGCGATACTTGTTTGACAGAATCTTCTGGTGGAATTAATGAGAAAACTATTCGAGAATATGCGGAATGCGGAGTTGATTATATTTCTTCAGGTGCATTGACCCATTCGGTCTACAATATGGATTTAAGTTTAAAAGCGGTTTAGATGTCTTTAGAGGTAGAGGAAAAACTAGATAAGATTCCTATAATAAATTTGGGTGTCAGGCTTTTGAAAAAAGTCAGATTACCTGGTTTTGAAGGGCTTTCGGTATATGACCTATTAGAGATGTATGCGTTTGGTATTTTAAGAGGAACATTGTCTACACGAGCCAGTGCTATAGCATTTAGTTTATTCATGGCCTTATTTCCGTTATTAATATTCATGGTTACGTTGGTACCTTTTTTAGTATCATATATAAGTATTGAGCATGGTGATTTTGATGTTCAGTTTCAATTGTTCTTAGAATCTTTTTTACCTAGTGCAACTGGTGAATATTTTGGTGAAGTATTTCAGCAAATAAAAGACCAAAAAAGTGGGGGATTACTTTCATCGGCCTTTATACTTTCCATTTTTTTAATAGCAAATGGCGTACATTCTATTTTTGGGGGGTTTGAGACGTCATATCATATTGAATTGACTCGTAATTTTTTTAAGCAATATTTATACGCCTTAATGGTAGGTCTTATTTTGGCAATATTGATAATTTTAGGTTTTGTAGCTTTTATATATTTTGAGTTTTATGTTCTAGGTTATCTTTCGGAGTTTGCAGCCAGACAGGGCGGATATGTGTTGGAAGAAGAAGAATTGGTAGGAGTTCAGATTGCCAAAGTTCTTTTTTTCATAATTCTTTCTTACTTTACGACCGCAATTTTGTATTATTCAGGAACAAGGGAAGGAAAGCAAGCCAGTTTCTTTTCTATAGGGGCATTGATGACCACTATTTTATTTTTGCTTACATCTTATCTTTTTGGAATCTATATTGAAAAATTTGCTCGGTATAATGAATTATATGGGGCTCTTGGAGGATTATTGATATTAATGGTTTACATCTGGTTAAATTCTAATATATTGCTACTTGGGTTCGAGTTAAACGCATCCTTGAATACCTTAAGGAAAATCACTAAAAAAGAATGATAAATCAAACTGTTCAATTAAGTATTCTATTTTTCCTTCTAATAGCTATGAATGTTTCAGCACAATCTGTTTTTGGAAAATGGAAAACCATTGATGATAGAACTGGTTTGCCTAAAGGCGTAATTGAGATTTATAAGAAAGATGGATTAATGTATGGTAAGGTGATTAAAATTCTAGAAGAAGGAATGGAAGGTGTAACCTGTGTAAAATGTGATGGAGAATTAAAGGATAAGCCTGTTGAGGGCATGGAGATAATTACTGCAGGTGAAAAATATGAAGATGGTGAATGGAAAGGGAAAAGATTGTTTGACCCACAACAAGCGATGACGTTTAGATTCAAAATATGGTTGAATCCAGATAATCACAATGAATTAAAAGTAAGAGGATATTTAGCATTCATCTTCAGAACCCAGACTTGGTTGCGGGTGGAAGGATAGTTATGAAAAATTTTATTAATGTAATATTACCAATTCCTCTAGAGCGAAGCTTTACTTACACCATAACAGAAGAGGAATCAACACTCTTACAGCCTGGTATGCGTGTTGCCGTACCTTTTGGTAAATCAAAAATATATACCGGTATTGTTCATAGTGTTCATCAAAAACCTCCTGAGGCCTATGAAGCAAAAGAAATACATCAGCTGTTAGATGATTATCCGATTATAAATCCAATACAACTCAAACACTGGGAATGGATAGCTTCTTATTATATGTGTACATTAGGTGAAGTAGTGCGTAGTGCATTACCAAGTGCTTTTTTACTAGAGAGTGAAACATTGGTTTTACGTAATATGGAATGCGAGGTTGATGAAAATGAGCTTTTAGATGATGAGTTTTTAGTGTATGAAGCGCTACAGCATCAGTCAATACTTAAAGTTCAAGAGGTATCTGCAATTATAGAACGTAAAAATGTTCTACCTATTCTTCAAAGATTATTGGAGAAAAAAATCATAATACTCAAAGAAGAGGTTTATGAACAGTATAAGCCAAAATTAGTGGGATATGTAAAGTTAGGAGTAGAATACGGTACAGATGATAAATTAGAAATACTTTTAAATTCATTGACAAGGGCTCCTAAGCAAAGTCAGGTGGTGCTTTCACTTTTTCAACTTCAGGGTAGAAATAAAAATCCTATAAAAATTTCAGATTTAGAGAAGGCGAGTAATGCATCTAAAGTCGTAATAAAGTCATTGGTGGATAAAGGAGTTTTAGAAGAGTATTTCCTTAAAACTGACCGCGTCAATTATGACGGGAATTCTGATGACTCTGAAACTAGAGATTTAAATGAATATCAGGCGTCTGCTTTGATGGATATAAAAGCTGCTTTTAAAGAAAAGAAAGTAACACTTTTAAAAGGAGTTACTTCGTCTGGAAAGACCGAAGTGTATGTAAAGTTGATTGAAGAATGTTTGGAAAAGGATTTACAAGCACTCTATTTACTTCCTGAAATTGCATTGACCACGCAATTAATAAGTCGGTTGCAAGAATATTTTGGCGATAAAATAGCAGTTTATCATTCTAAATATAATGTTCAAGAACGTGTAGAGGTTTGGCAAAATGTATTGCAAGCTAAACCAAAGGCACAGTTGGTTATTGGAGCACGATCAGCAATGTACTTACCCTTTGGTAAATTAGGTTTAGTAATCGTAGATGAGGAACACGAAAGCTCGTTCAAGCAATTTGACCCAGCACCTAGATATCATGCAAGAGATACTGTTATTGTTTTGGGTAATTTACATAAGGCTAATGTATTATTAGGCACAGCAACACCAAGTGTTGAGACGTATTATAATGCTAAAACCGGTAAATACGGTTATACGGAAATTAATAGGCGTTATGGTAATGTATTGATGCCAGAGATGGAGTTGGTGGATATTAAAGAGGCTACGCGCAAAAAAAGGATGAAAGGGCATTTTTCTGAAAGACTTTTATTGGAAATGCAAGAAACGCTTAAAGAAGGTAATCAAATAATACTGTTTCAGAATAGAAGAGGGTTTGCACCTTTATTAGAGTGTCTAACCTGTGGGCATACACCTCAATGTCCTAATTGTGATGTAAGTCTTACCTACCATCAATTTCGAAATCAATTACGTTGTCATTATTGTGGTCATCATACTGCGTTGCCTGAAAGTTGTTTTGCCTGTGGTAGCCAAGATTTAGATACAAAAGGATTTGGAACCGAACAAATTGAAAAAGAAGTTTTAGGGTTGTTTCCAGAAGCAAAAGTAGGCCGAATGGATTTGGACACTACTCGAGGTAAACATGGATATGAAAAGATAATTTCAGCTTTTGAACAACAAGAACTGGATATCTTGGTTGGAACTCAAATGCTTACGAAAGGTCTAGACTTTAGAAATGTAAATTTAGTAGGTGTAATGAACGCAGATTCTTTATTGAATTTTCCCGACTATCGCGCACATGAAAGAACCTATCAATTATTGACCCAAGTTTCGGGTAGGGCAGGGCGAACCCAAAAGAGAGGTAGGGTAATAATTCAGACCTATAATCCATATCATCAAATTTTAAAACAGGTTACTACAAGTGATTATGAAGGTATGTATACAGAACAGCTTTATGAACGGGAGCAATTTAAGTATCCTCCTATAAACAGAATTATTAAAGTTACTTTCAAGCATAAAAATTATAATGTTCTAAATGAATCGGCAGATTGGTTTGCAGGTGCATTACGTTCTAATTTCGGTGGTACCGTATTAGGACCGGAATATCCACCGGTAGCTCGAATTAGAAATCAATATTTGAAGCATATTGTGGTTAAAGTTCAAAAAGTTCAATCTTTGGCTCAAACTAAAGCCAATATTAGGCGTATAGAGAAATCATTTAAAGCGGTTGCCATGTATAGAAGTGTTAGGGTGATTTATAATGTAGACCATATATAATAAAAAAGACCGCTAATTAGCGGTCTTTTTTGAAAGTAAAATTATATCATATATTATACGTTACTAAGCGCTTCTGCGAGTTCTGTCTTTTTATTTCTACTTAATGGTATCGATCTACCACTTACTTCAACATTTTTACTGTTGAATTTCTCAACCTTCTCAAGGTTAATAATGTAAGATTTGTGTATTCTTAAAAACTTATCTTCTGGCAATTGCTTTTCAAAAGATTTCATTGTTGATAAGATTACGATATTAGCTTCATCGGTTACTAATTTTATATAGTCTCCAAGTGCTTCAATCCACTTAATGTCATTCAAAATAACCTTTCTTTTCTTAAGGTTACTCTTTACGAAAATATGCTCCTCATCTTCATTTACTCGGTGTAATTGTTCGTAATTGGCAACAGCTCTTTTAACAGAAGCATCAAAACGCGCCATGGTAATCGGTTTATGTAAATAATCCGTTACATCATAGTCAAATGCTTTTAGTGCATAATCTGGTTTCCCAGTAATCAAAATTACCTGGGGACTGTTTTCTAGTGACTCGAGTAGGTCGAATCCTGTGATAATTGGCATTTCAACATCAAGAAATATAAGATCAATCTCATGGTTCTTGATTCCATTTTTAGCTTCGATAGCATTACTGTATTCTGCTACCATTGTTAAATTAGGATGATTGTTTACCAACTTTGCAACGGCCATCCTTTGCATGGATGAATCGTCAACGATGATACTTCTTAACTTCATAAGGGCTGATTTGTGGGGTTAAATCATCGACAAATGACCGAAAAAATATGCTGAACTGCAACAAAAGATGTGAACATTGCATTGTTGATCGTGTATTTGGTAATGATGATATGATTAAGATTTGGTTTGTTTTTTAATGTTGTTACCATTCAATAACGAAGAATTTTCTTATTTCTTATAATTATTTTAAAATAATATCTATTTTTGCACTCCTTAAAACAAATATAATATGAACCATTACGAAACTGTTTTCATTTTGAATCCCGTTCTATCAGATGTACAGATAGAGGAAACAGTTAAGAAATTCGAGGATTTCTTAATTAACAATGGCGCCAAAATGGTAGCTAAAGAGAATTGGGGGCTAAAGAAATTAGCCTACCCAATCCAAAACAAGAAAAGTGGATTTTACCACTTGTTTGAATTCACTAACACTGGTGAGGTAGTTACACCTTACGAACAGGAGTTTAGAAGAGATGAACGTGTAATGCGTTTCTTGACCGTTAAATTGGACAAGCACGCTATCTCATGGGCAGAAAGAAGAAGAACAAGAAACAAAAAAACCGCTAAAGCTTAAGTATTATGGCAACATTACAACAACAGGCAAAAGGAAAAAAAGATGGAGAGATCAGGTATCTAACTCCATTAAACATTGAGACCAACACTAAAAAGAAGTATTGTCGTTTTAAAAAGTCCGGTATTAAATACGTGGATTATAAGGATGCGGATTTTTTATTGAAGTTGGTAAACGAGCAAGGTAAATTATTACCAAGACGACTTACAGGAACTTCATTGAAGTATCAAAGAAAGGTAGCCCAAGCGGTAAAAAGAGCTCGTCATTTGGCATTAATGCCATATGTTGCTGATTTATTAAAATAATAAGAAAAGAATCATGGAGCTTATATTAAAAGAAGACGTACAAAATTTAGGTTTTAAAGACGATGTGGTTAATGTTAAGAACGGATATGGAAGAAATTTCCTAATTCCTCAAGGCTTAGCTGCAATGGCTACTATATCTGCTAAAAAAGTTTTAGCTGAAAACTTAAAGCAAAGAGCACATAAAGAGAAGAAAGTTGTTGATGCCGCTAGGAAAACTGAGGAGGCATTAAAAGCTTTAGAATTAAAAATCACTGCTAAGACAGGCGCTGGAGATAAATTATTCGGTTCGGTTACTAACAGTGATTTGGCAGAGGCTTTGGCTAAAGATGGTCATGCTATCGATAAAAAATTCATCAGTATTTTAGGTGGTGCAGTTAAGAGAACTGGCCCTTACAATGCTCAAATCAGGTTACACCGTGAGGTTATAGTTGATTTTGGATTTGAAGTTGTTGCAGAGCAGAAATAATTCATTTCTCATGTTATTAAGATTAAAAGAGCTATGCATGCATAGCTCTTTTTTTATTGCTACTTTTGTCAAATATTACATAACTAATTCGAAACCAGTTCTTATGAAAAACAAATTGTTTTTTCAATTGCTGTGTCTACTTTTTGTAGGTACAGTTTATGGTCAAGTGACAACATCTAATATTAGAGGTTACGTCGAAGATGACCAAAATCAACCACTTTTTGGGGCAAATATAGTGGCCATTCACACCCCTACGGGAACCAAATATGGGTCAATAACCAATGAAGACGGTAGGTTTAATCTTTTAAACTTACGTGTTGGTGGTCCTTATAAGATTGAAATATCTTATGTAGGTTTTAAAGCACATGAATTGAATGATGTGTATTTATCGCTAGGTCAAACGTTTAATATAGATGCTAAACTTGTTGGAGAAAGTCAGGCATTAGATGAAGTTGTCGTAGTATCTGACAGATCAGGTACATTTAGTAGCGGCCGCACAGGTGCGGAAACAAACATAGGAAGAAGAGAATTAACAAGACTCCCAACTATTTCTCGTTCAGCGCAAGATTTCACAAGATTAGAACCTACAGCAAGTGGTAATTCTTTTGGTGGAAGAAATGATCAATTTAATAACTTTTCTTTAGATGGGGCAATTTTTAATAATCCATTCGGACTAGATGCTGCTACCCCAGGCGGGCAAACAGATTCTCAACCAATTTCATTGGATGCCATTGAGCAGATTCAAGTTTCTACCGCTCCTTATGATGTTACGCAATCTGGCTTTACAGGAGCTTCTGTGAATGCTGTTACCAAAAGTGGTAGTAATGAATTTCATGGCACGGTATATGGTTTTTTCAGAAATGAAGATATGACCGGTGGTAAAATAAAGGGAGATGAAATTGTTAAGCCCAAACTAGAGCAAAATCAATATGGTGTAAGTATTGGAGGTCCAATCGTGAAAAATAAATTATTCTTTTTTGCCAATTTTGAAAAGGACGATAGAACAGACTTAGGAACTAATGGTTGGGTGCCTAATACAGGTTCTGGCTTGATAAATGAATCTAGGGTATTAGAAAGTGATTTAATTCTTGTTAGAAATCAATTATTGGCAGCAGGTTATGATCCTGGGGCTTATGAAGGTTTTACACATGCATCAGGATCAACAAAAGGTCTTTTTAAATTAGATTGGAACATCAATGATAATAATCGTTTGGCTGTTATTTATAATTTCTTAAATGCATCTAAAGAAAAACCAGCTCACCCAACAGCAATTCAATTTAGAGGGCCGAATGCAAATACCTTGCAATTTCAAAATTCTGGATATGAAATAAACAATGAACTTAAATCGATACAAGTCGAATTGAATTCTACATTATCGGAAACAGCTTCTAATAAATTACAAGTTGGGTATACACATTTTAATGACTTTAGAAATCCGTTTTCGACACCAGCACCTTCTATTAATATAACAAAAGGTGGATCTAATTATATTATTGCTGGTCATGAACCTTTCTCAGCTAATAACAGATTAGATCAAAAAGTTTTACAAATAACTAACAATCTTAATTTTTATAAAGGTGATCATACTTATACTGTTGGTTTCTCTCTCGAAAAATTTATGTTCGATAATTCCTTTAACTTAACAAGTTATGGTTTTGATTTATTTGGGGGTGTAGATATCGCTGATTTTGATGCTAGTACCTATGATTTTGCTTCACCACGTTCTACTTTTAATTC
The DNA here is from genome assembly GCF_963975365.1 of uncultured Maribacter sp. Taxonomy (GTDB): domain Bacteria; phylum Bacteroidota; class Bacteroidia; order Flavobacteriales; family Flavobacteriaceae; genus Maribacter. Next base: position 18,118 of record NZ_CAXBGF010000006.1, read on the forward strand.
TAATAATAGTGTGCCAGATGGTGAAGGTTGGGCTTTGGCAGAAACCAATGTCGGTCAATTCGCATTTTACGTACAAGATGAATGGAATGTCAATGAAAAATTTAAGTTAACCTACGGTGTTCGATTTGATAAACCGCTATTTTTTGATTCTGCTGAAAAGGCACAAAATGTTATAGACAGAGGTTTCGTAATTGCAGATCAACCTTATCAAAACCCTAATACAGGTGAAACCGTATTTATTGATAATACTCAAATGCCTACTAATGATTGGCTAATTTCACCAAGAGTAGGTTTCAATTATGATGTAAATGGAGATAAGTCATTACAGGTAAGAGGTGGTTCTGGATTATTTACAGGGCGTTTTCCTTTCGTATGGTTAGGAAATCAAATTGCAGCTCCAGATGTATTTTTCTTACAGGCAGTTGATCCTGAATATAAATTTCCACAAGTTTGGAGAACTAATTTAGGTGCAGATAAACGATTAGAAAATGGAATAGTCTTAACGGGCGATTTATCCTATACAAAAGATATAAATGGCCCACATGTTCAAAATTGGGCTTTAACTTCACCATCAGGTAATTTAGTTGGTGTGGATAATAGAGCTACATATACTGCTGAAAATTTACTAAATAGTTTTGGTTTGGGTGCAGGACCATATGTATTTACAAATTCTAACAAAGGTAGAATTTGGAATGCTTCATTCAAAGGTCAAAAAACTTTTAACAATGGTTTGTACGCCATGTTAGCTTATAGTTATTTAGATGCGAAAGATGTAAATTCAATTGAAGCTGAAATTACTTCAGATGCTTTTGTTGGTAATCCAGTTATCAATGATGCTAATGCCGATATATTGGCACCTTCAAAATATGGTGATAAGCATAGGTTTATTGGTGTCGCCAGTAAAAATTGGATTTATGGTAATGAAAAATGGGCCACTACAATTTCAACATTTTTTGAATATGCCCAAGGTGGTAGATTCAACTATACTTATGGTGGTGATATAAATGGTGATGGATCCGGTATAAATGATCTTATTTATGTGCCTACATCCGGTGAAATTGGGCAAATGCAATTTGCTGGTGCTGGTCAAGGAGCTGCCTTCGATAATTACATTTCTCAAGATGATTATTTAAGTGGCCGTAGAGGGCAATATGCAGAGCGTTATGGTGCTTTGGCTCCATGGAGAGGACGTTGGGATATTAAATTCTTGCAAGATTATAATTTTAAGGTTTCCACAAATAAGAACCATACAGTTCAATTCAGTATTGATGTCTTGAATATTGGAAACATGATAAATTCTGATTGGGGATTAACACAACAACCAAATAATGTTCAGCCAGTTGGCGTAAGTGTAGATGCTAATACAAGTATTCCAACGTATACGTTTAATCCAGAATTGACTGAGACATTTGGTTATGATGCAAGTCTGCTATCTAGATGGCAAGCACAATTCGGTTTACGTTATATTTTTTAATAGTATAAAATTAACTTGTAAAAGCCCTAGCAAATATGCTGGGGCTTTTTATTTTTGCAAAATGAAATACACGAGGCTAACAAAAGAACAATTAGAGGAACTACATCAAGAGTTTATTAATTTTTTGGCTACACAATCTATTACAGGTGATGAATGGGAGTCTATAAAAAAAGATAAGCCAAAAGTAGCGGAAGAAGAATTAGATGTTTTTAGTGACTTGGTTTGGGAAGGGGTTTTGAGCAAGGTTTCTTACTTAGAGAATATTTCAAGCAATCAAATGCATTTGTTTTTTCTTACGGAAAAAGAAATGAAGCTAATATCGGTTAAAGTGATGAACCCGGATTTGGACTTAAAAACACAGGTTGGGTTCGAGTGGTTCAAGAAGAATTGGCAATCAGATTTTGTAGAATACTTGACAGCTTCAAAAGCCTATACCGATGATAAAAATGTCGACAAGTTCTTGTTACTTCAACAAGGCGCAGTTATTACTAAAGGAGAATTATACCAATGGTTCGAAAAGGTAATTGAAACCTCGTAGAGCATTTGACTGATCATATTATTAATTCCTAATTGTAGTCTTACCTTTTGAAGGCTATATTTGCATTACAATAAAAAATTAATGGCACAGAAACCTTCTATTCCTAAAGGAACACGCGATTTCACTCCATCTGAAATTGCAAAGCGTAACTATATTTTCGATACCATCAAGAAGAATTTTCAAACTTTTGGTTTTCAACCTATTGAAACTCCATCTTTTGAGAATTCAGAAACGTTGTTGGGTAAATATGGTGAAGAAGGTGACCGGTTAATTTTTAAGATATTGAATTCTGGAGATTTTATCGGTAAGGTAGATGATGTTACCTATAGTTCTAAAAATTCAGCAAGTATAGCTCCAAAAATTACAGAGAAAGCGTTACGTTATGATTTAACTGTGCCTTTCGCCCGTTATGTGGTAATGCATCAGAATGAATTGGATTTCCCGTTTAAAAGATATCAGATTCAACCCGTATGGCGTGCAGATAGACCTCAAAAGGGTCGTTTTAGGGAATTCTTTCAGTGCGATGCAGATGTAGTAGGTTCAGATTCATTATTGCAAGAAGTAGAATTGATTCAATTATATGATGCGGTATTTTCTGATTTAAAATTAGAAGGTGTAACTATTAAAATGAATAATAGGAAAATTTTAGCTGGTATAGCTGAAGTTATTGGCGCAAAACAATTATTGATAGATTTCACGGTTGCCTTAGATAAGTTAGATAAAATAGGGGAGGATGGCGTTAAAAAAGAAATGTTGGCTAAAGGCATTTCTAAAGAAGCTATTTTAAAAGCAGCGCCTTTATTTGAACCTCAAGGGAGTAATGTGGATCAGTTAAATCGTTTAGATAATTTATTAAAAGATTCTGTAGAAGGGCAAAAAGGCTTGGAAGAGCTCCGTTTTATTATGGAGACTATTTCTACATTGGGTTTGCAATCTGCTAAATTGGCTATAGATGTTACCTTGGCTCGAGGGCTTAACTATTACACAGGAGCAATTTTTGAAGTTTCTGCTCCAGAAGGCGTATCTATGGGGTCTATTGGTGGTGGTGGTCGTTACGATGACCTTACGGGTATCTTCGGATTAAATGACGTAAGTGGGGTGGGAATTTCTTTTGGGTTGGATAGAATATATCTTGTGCTAGAAGAGTTAAATTTATTCCCTAAGTCAGTTGATAAGTCTTTAGATGTGCTTTGCCTTAACTTTGGCGTTAAAGAAGCTTTAGCGTCTTTAAAACTGGTAACTGAACTTCGTAAAAGAGGTGTGATTTCAGATTTATATCCTTCGGATGTAAAAATCCAGAAACAATTTAAATATGCCAATAACAGAAAGGTGCCTTATGTAATATTATTAGGAGCAGAAGAACTGGAAAATAATAGTTTTGTGGTGAAATATATGGAGAGTGGTGATCAAATAACTTATACACTTTCTGAAGTAGAAAAGTTTGTTGCAACTTTAGAATAGTAGATTAATCTCTTTTAATATTTCAGTAAAGTATTCTTTAGAGTGTGGCACGTATTGTTTAGCTAATTCGTTATCATTCAATTCGTTTGTAAATTGAACGGTGGATATTAGTTTTAGGTCATCAACTTCGCTTTCTTGTTTAGTAAGTTGTTTTATTGGAATTTTTAATTCCGACAAAAATGTATGATGAAACTCACAATCGATGAGTTGTTCGGAATGTTTTTGAATAGATTTAAATACACCTATCTTCTTAAGCTCTTTACCTGAAAGCGCTAAACCTATTTCTTCTTGCACTTCTCTAACAGCTGAATCTATAATTGATTCTCCGGCACCTATGTGGCCAGCTACCGAAACATCCCATAAACCCGGATGAGTATCTTTAGCGGCACCCCGTTTTTGCAACAATAATTCACCATCTTTTGTGTAGAACCAAATATGAACTGTTGCATGAAAGAGTCCCTCCTTATGAGCCTTAGATTTCATAACGCTTTTTCCTAACGGTTTACCATCGGCTTTTAAAATATCTATAAGTTCATCCATAAAGTAAAAAAAAAAATCCCTCCTAAAAAATAGGAGGGATTGTTATAATTTAATCGAAATAACTAAAGGTTTCGCCTTCTTTAATTGTTAAGAGTGTCTCATAAATTAATCGAATAACATTCTCAACATCTTTTTTGTGAACCATTTCTACGGTAGTATGCATATAACGTAAGGGCAATGATATTAATGCTGCGGCAACACCACCATTACTATAAGCGAATGCATCGGTATCTGTACCTGTAGCTCTTGAAGCAGCCATACGTTGAAAAGGTATTTTCTTCGCTTCAGCTGTTTCTAATATACGTTCGCGTAATTTGTTTTGCACAGCAGGAGCGTATGAAATTACAGGTCCGGCACCAATTTCTGTATGTCCTTGAATCTTTTTCTCAATCATAGGAGTGGTAGTGTCGTGACAAACATCTGTTATGATTGCAACATTTGGTTTAATGGTTTGGGTAATCATTTCTGCACCACGTAGACCTATTTCTTCTTGAACGGAATTCGTAATGTAAAGTCCGAACGGTAATTTTATTTTATTTTCATGTAATAAACGAGCAACCTCTGCAATCATAAATCCACCGGCGCGATTGTCTATAGCTCTACAAACGAATTTATCTTTATTTAAAACATGAAACGTGTCTGGGTAGGTGATAACACAGCCAACATGAACTCCCATCTTTTCGACTTCAGCTTTGTCCTTAGCACCAATATCAATACTAATATTATCTAGTTTAGGGGCTAATTCTTCCTTTTCTCCTTTACGGGTGTGAATTGCTGGCCAACCAAATACTCCTTTTACAATTCCTTTTTTCGTGTGGATATTTACCCACTTTGAAGGTGCTATTTGATGATCACTGCCGCCATTACGTATAACATAGATTAGACCATTGTCGGTAATGTAATTTACATACCATGAAATTTCATCAGAATGTCCTTCGATAACAACTTTATATTTTGCGTCAGGATTTATAACACCAACTGCAGTGCCATAAGTATCTGTGATAAAAGTATCTACATATGGTTTTAGGTAGTCCATCCACAATTTTTGCCCTTCCAATTCATAACCGGTCGGTGCAGCATTGTTCAAGTATTTTTCAAAAAAGTCTAGCGACTTTTTAGTAATAATTTTTTTATCAGCCATCAATGTAATTTTAAGATACAAACTTAACAATATTAGCGTTGTATTAATAATAACCTTTTATAATTATCATTAATTTTGACAAGACTTTTGCTAATCTATGTTAATGAAATATAACTATTTACTGATTTTATTATTCTTGACCAGTTATTCTATTTGTGCACAGATAGAAGAACAGGAATTGGATTCTATATCGGAAAAAATGATAATAATATCTGGTGATTCTTTAGTACAGAATTCTATTGCCTTGGAAGAAGCTTATGTTTTTGGAAGGCTAAAATTCTCATCTTACGATGAAAAACTTAGGTATTATATTTTACGTAGAAAAACAGAAAAAGTATATCCGTACGCAAAATTGGCCGCAGAAAGGTTGGTAGAACTTAATGATAGTCTTGCCGACATGAAGAATACCAGAAAGAGAAAGAAATACACTAAAAAAGTTCAAAAGTATATTGAGGAAGAATTTTCGGAAGAGTTAAAGAAACTTACCCGCACTGAGGGTCAGATTTTAGTAAAGTTAATCTACAGACAAACGGGTACTACTGCATTCGATTTGGTAAAGAATCTTCGCAATGGTTGGCGTGCCTTTTGGTATAATACTACAGCCAAATTGTTTAAAATAAGTATTAAAGAAGAATTTCACCCAGATTTAATTGAAGAAGATTATTTAATTGAGGATATTCTTCAGCGTGCATTTTCTAACGGTAAATTAGATCGGCAGGCTACGGTTTTAGATTATGACTATGATAATTTGTATAATAAGTGGAAGAAAACTACAAAAATACCTAAGAACTAATTCGATTTAGTTTTAGCCCCAAACACAGAATTTACAATAGTTTTTATTCCATTGAATCCCATAAAAATCGCATAACAAGCTAAGGTAATTCCGAGAATGCAAACTGGCCAAAATAGAAAGTGCTCTTGATTTTTAAATGCTTGCCATAGCACTAATGGAGCTGTAAACATTAAAACCACAGTAATTCCTAAACGTTTTAGCCCGGTTACGAGCATATCTTTATCAGTTCTTCTCATTATCTATAACTATACTTTCCTTATATTCTTGAACTATTGCAAAATAACCTAGGGCAAAATTATCGTTACGCCCAACATTGTCAAATATATCAGAATTATCAATACCAGTAATATTGATGATATTACCTCTTACAGTAGCAGCAGGCGTTTGAAAAGGCCCTTGATCACCACCGGATTGGACTATTATTTGATTCATGTAGTTGTAGAACGATTCATCCGCGCCAAGAAGTCCTATGTTAATTGTTTTGTCTGTGTTCAATTCCAAATCAGAATCATAAAAATATGAAAACACAAATGTTTGGCCTTGATAAAATTCATCTTCAGTTACCAAATACTCGTTAAAGTCAAAATCTAATATATAAAAATCGTCACGCTCGCCATTATCTGTAAATGTGACGATAACTTCGGTTTCATCACCAGAAAATAAGGTTTGATCTCCTTGAGCTAATGAATCTATAGGAACTGATTTAACATACGTGGTAGTTGCGAAATAGCGTTCTTCACTGGTGGTAAGTATTAATTGAAAAACATCACCTTCATTAATACTACTTACTCTAATCCTTTGATCACTATCAAATGATGGGTCTGGCACCCATTTACCACTACCAGGTTCAAGTTCTGTTAAATTTGAAATGCCACCACCATCTAATATTTCTGGAGCATCAGGGTTAGGAGTACCATAATAAATAACGGCACTTACTAAAGAAGCAATTGTGTTGTCTTCAAAAAAAGAACTACTTTCTGAAACTACAATTTCAATAGGTAAATACTCTTGTGTTTCATCTACTCTTATGACACCATTGACAATAAGCCTAGAATCGTCATTAGGCAGCTCTACATCAATTACATCTTCACAAGACATAGCTAAAAAAATAGTCGATAATAGTAGTATAAAATGTTTCATCGATTAAAGATTAAAATTATAGGTTACTGCCGGTACTATTCCGAAAATAGAAGTTCTAACCGCCTCATTTGCACCTGTATCGTCATTACGTCTAAAGTTTATGGAAGCAGCGTTTCGCCTGTTATATACATTATATAAGCTAAATACCCATTCACCTTTTATTTTTCTGTTACTATTCTTTTTTGGAGTTAGTGTAGCAGATAAATCAAGTCGATTATAAGCAGGTAGTCTTTGTATATTTCTCAATCCATAATAAGGTACTGTTAAACCTTGAAATTCAAATTGACCAATTGGGTAATTGGTAGGTTGCCCAGTTTGATAGGTAAAATTACTGCTGAAATTCCATTTATCATTTAAATCATAGCTTAAGAACAGCGAGATATCGTGGGTTTTATCATAGGGAGTGTTGTACCAGTTTCCGAAATTAATTCCAGATTCTATATTGCTACGACCATTATCCGTAAACGGTGCTCTTCCAGGTGTGCGTTGCTCTGATTTAGATAATGTATATGCAAGCCACCCTTGTAGTTTGCCTTCATTTTTGCGAAGTAAAAATTCTAAACCATATGCTCGAGCTTCACCGTTTAAAATAACTTGTTCTATAGCATTATTTGCAATTAAGTTGGCACCGTCTATGTAATCAATTCTATTTTTAACATTTTTATAGAAAACCTCACTCTCCATAGAATAATCACCTTCTTTTATGTTTTTAAAATATCCAAAAGCATATTGATCTAGCAGTTGTGGTTTAGTAAACGGTCCACTAGGTGTCCAGACATCTAAAGGAGTAGGGGAACTGGTGTTGGATAAAAGGTGAAGGTATTGAGCTAGTCTGGTATAGCTTGCTTTGAAAGAACTAGATTCGTTTAAGGTATAGGATAAGGAGGCTCTAGGTTCAAAATTACTGAAAGTTGATAATGTTATTCTTCTTCCAGGATTGATGACATCAATAGGTTCTGCTTCTTTATAAATAAGAAGAAATGGGTCGAATTCAACAGGATTATTATTTGCATATACATTAAGTTCATCTTGACCTAAGCGCATAAAATGACTGAAACGTAATCCGTAGCCAAAACTTAAATCCTCTGTCACCCTTTGTTCAACATCAATATAAGCAGCAAATTCATTAGCGTATTTTTGAATGAGTTGTTCTTCAACAATCCCCGATTCAGTATTACTAGGCTCAATTTTACCAGGATTGAATTGATAATAAACATTATTTAGGCCGTAATTTATTTGCAACTTGTCATTCATATAATGTTTGAGGTCATATTTTATATTAAAATTTCGAATACCTGAATTCCAGTTAAAACCAACAAAATCAAGCTTTAGGCCATAGTAGTAATCTGAATAAATAAGAGATAGATTGGAGAATAATTTATCAGAGAATAAATGGTTCCATCTAAAATTACCCACTGCATTTCCGTAAGTGTTTACAAAGCTATCATTTATGCCAAAGACATCTCTACCGAAGTATCCAGATAGGAATATGTTGTTCTTCTCGTCTAATCTATAATTTAGCTTTGTATTTAAATCATAGAAATAGGCGGTGTTGTCAACATCGAATAGGGGTAAGAAAAGATGCGCATATGATGCTCTGCCACCAATTAAGAAAGCTGCTTTATCTTTTTTAATAGGTCCTTCAACCAAAAGCCTACTGGCGACTGCGCCAATGCCTCCATTTATTTTAAACTCTTTACTATTTCCTTCTTTTTGAAAAATATCTAAAACTGAGGAAACTCTACCACCATATCGAGCAGGAATGCCTCCTTTGTATAGTTTAACATCTTTAATTGCATCTGGATTAAATACGGAAAAGAAGCCGAATAAGTGCGATGAATTGAAAATTATTGCTTCATCTAAAAGGATAAGATTTTGATCTGCGGCGCCACCTCTCACATTAAAACCTGAAGCACCTTCACCGGCATTTGTTACACCAGGTAAGAGTAAAATGGACTTAATTACATCGGCCTCTCCAAGAATTACAGGTATTTTTTTAATGGTGCCTATTGAGAGCGTGTTTACACTCATTTGTGGTTTTCGAATATCCATCTTTTCCACATTTTCTGTAACTACTACCTCTTCTAACTGTTCAGCTTCTTCTTCAAGTAAATAATCTATACGTTTATTTTCGTTAAGGTTAATTTCTTGTAAAACATCTTTGAAACCTAAGTAGCTAATTAAAACGGAATAAGTACCTTCAGGTAAAGTGATTGAATAAAAGCCATACTCATTTGTAGTTACACCGGTTTTTAATTCTGGTATTGCCACAGTAACGCCAATTAGTGTCTCATTACTGCTATTTTCAGAAATAGTACCACTTATAGTGAACTTTTCTTGACCCCATGAATTGGAAGAATAACAAAACAGGGTGACAAGAATAAGTTGTAGATATCCTTTCATCAATTTTTTTAGTAAAAATAGTCAGAAAATCATGACACTCCTAAAAGTTAATATTGTTCCAAAAAAAATACCCTCAATATTTATTGGGGGTATTTTAATTTAAAACGTTCTAATTAAATGGCTTTTAAAATTTCATTTAGTGTAGTACTCGGTCTCATTGCTTTTTCTACCAAAATAGGATCAGGCTTATAGTACCCACCTATTTCTTGTTTTGAACCTTGAGCATTAATTAATTCACTAAAAATCTGAGATTCTTTTTCTTTAATTTGAGCACTTACCTTTGAAAATATTGCTTTTAATTCTGCACTATTATCTTGTTTAGCTAGTGCTTCTGCCCAATATTTTGCTAGGAAGAAGTGACTTCCTCTAGTGTCGATTTCTTTTACATTTCTAGATGGAGATTTATCGTTTAACAGAAACTTCTCTGTGGCACTGTCTAAAGTGTCGCCAAGAACCTTAGCCATTGCATTTCCGTTTTTCTCTCCGTAGAACTCTAAAGATACTCCTAATGCTAGAAACTCACCTAAAGAATCCCATCTTAGATGGCCCTCCTCTAAAAATTGTTCTACATGTTTTGGAGCTGAACCACCAGCACCTGTTTCAAATAGACCACCACCATTCATTAAAGGAACGATAGAAAGCATCTTAGCACTCGTGCCAACCTCAAGTATAGGGAAAAGGTCGGTTAAATAATCACGTAAAACATTTCCGGAAACAGAAATAGTATCCTTGCCGGCTTTCATTCTTTTTAATGTAAATTCTGTAGCTACAGTAGGGGACATGATTTGAATATCTAATCCTTTTGTATCTTCTTCTGCAAGGTAGGTATTTACTTTTTTAATAAGTTCTGCATCATGTGCTCTATTTTCATCTAACCAGAATATTGTAGGGTCATTAGTTGCCTTAGCTCTGGATATCGCTAATTTAACCCAATCTTGAATAGGAGCATCCTTAACTTGGCACATACGCCAAATATCTCCTTTACTAACCTTATGCTCAAGAAGAACATTACCAGTTTTTAATTCTAAAACTTGTACTGTTCCATTTTCCTTTATTTCAAAAGTTTTGTCATGAGAGCCATACTCTTCAGCCTTTTGGGCCATAAGTCCAACATTAGGTACTGTACCCATGGTTGTCGGGTCAAATGCACCGTGTTTCTTGCAGAAATCGATTGTAGCGGTATAAATACCAGCATAACTACTATCAGGTATAATGGCCTTGGTGTCTTGAGCCTTACCTTGAGCGTTCCACATTTTACCTGAATTTCTAATCATTGCAGGCATAGATGCATCAATAATTATGTCACTTGGTACATGTAAGTTTGTAATACCTTTATCTGAATTAACCATGGCTAAATCTGGTCCACTGGCCAAAGCAGCATTTAAATCCTTGTTAATTGCGTCTTTCTCGGTTTTAGGAAGCTTTTCAATTTTTTGATATAAACTTGCTAATCCATCATTTGGACTAACACCTAATACATCAAAAGTGTCAGTATATTTTTCAAAAACAGGTTTTAAAAATGTTTCCACAACGTGACCAAAAATAATTGGATCGGAAACTTTCATCATAGTTGCCTTTAAGTGAACAGAAAAAAGAACTCCTTTTTCTTTAGCGTCCTTGATTTCTTTCTTCAAGAATTCAAGTAAGGCTTCTTTGTTTAAAACTGCAGCATCAATAATTTCACCTGTCTGAAGGTCTATTTTATCCTTAAGTATTGTTTCTGAAGAATCAGCTACTAATTTAATCTGTATCGATGTTGCATTATTAAGAGTAATTGATTTTTCATTTGCTTTAAAATCACCTTTACCCATTGTAGCAACATGTGTCTTAGAATCGGAGCTCCAAGCGCCCATGGTATGTGGATTCTGCTTTGCGTAATTTTTTACTGCGCGTGGTGCTCTACGGTCAGAGTTACCTTCACGTAATACAGGATTAACGGCACTACCTTTTATTTTATCGTACTTGGATTTTATTTCCTTATCCTCATCATTTTTAGGCTCATCAGGATAGCTAGGTAAATTATATCCTTTAGATTGTAACTCTTGTATGGCTTCTTTCAATTGAGGAATAGAGGCACTAATATTCGGTAATTTAATAATGTTTGCTTCTGGCTGTTTTGCCATATCGCCCAATTCTTCCAAATCATTGGACACCTGTTGCTCTTTAGTTAAAAATTCGGGAAATGTGGCTGCAATTCTGCCGGCTAGAGAGATATCTTTTGTCTCTATTTCAATTCCTGAAGATTTTGTGAAAGCTTTTACAATAGGTAAAAAAGACACCGTTGCCAATGCAGGGGCTTCGTCTGTTTTGGTATAAAAAATTTTGGACATTTGTGGTTTGTTTTAATTTAAGCGGAACAAAGATACAATTTTCTATAGGCTAAAAAGACAGGAAATGCCCTAATATTTCAGGCGGGTGTGAAGATTTGTTAAATAACAAAAGCCATATCAATGTACGCATACAATGATATGGCTTTTTAGAAAAAGTTTACGGACAGTTTGTTCTAATTTTTCATTAAAACGGCAACCCTTGATTGCACCCGCTTTACTAATTCAACGTTTAAAATGTTTTTGAAATCTAAACATGGTGTCTAAATTTTAATAAACATTTCTTTTTTGTTATTTCATTAAACACTAAAGCTAATATCTTAGAATTTAGTTGTTCAATAAATTATTAAAATAAAGGCGACAGCCTTTATTTTAATATTCACCACTAAAAAGGTTCAATAACAATACATAGAACGTAAGCTATGTAATGACTTTAAGATGGATGCCTTGTTGTTTCCAAATTATCAATCACATTTAAATTTACAAAAAAAATAATTGTGAGGATGACTTTGTAAATATTTATTATTAAACATGTTGTGAACATGAGTTATTCACTTTTGTTCATAAAAAAAGCACCGTCTTAAATTAAAACGGTGCTTTATATATTTGTTGAGTGTAATTTATCCTCTTACTTCCTTAATTCTAGCTTTCTTACCAGTTAATTCACGGAAATAGTAAATTCTAGATCTACGTACTTTTCCTCTCTTATTTACCTCAATTTTTTGAAGTGCAGGTAAGTTAATTGGGAAGATACGTTCTACACCAACTGTTCCAGACATTTTACGAATGGTAAAAGTTTCTGTTGAACCAGTACCTCTACGTTGTATAACTACACCTTTGAAAAACTGAGTTCTTGTTTTTTCACCTTCTTTAATTTCGTAGTACACAGTAATTGTGTCACCAGATGAAAAATTTGGGAATTCTTTTTTAGTTACGAATTCGTCTTGTACAAATTTTATTAATGATTCCATTGAATAGTTAATTGGAATTAAATTAGAGCAACATTCACGATTATCGTCAGAGGTTATTCTAACAGGCTGCAAAATTAATCCTTATATTAAAACATACAAGTATTTTAGGGATTTTTTTTGTTTGAATAGAATTTGCTTATTGTAATAAATCTGGTCTAAGCTTTTCTGTACGTTCAAAAGCCATGCTTTCACGCCATTTTTCAATTTCACCAAAATTGCCGCTTAGCAATATATCTGGCACTTGCATACCTTTATATTCGGCAGGTCTTGTGTAAACCGGCGGAGCTAACAACCCGTCTTGGAAAGTATCTGTCAGGGCAGAAGTTTCATCATTTAGAACCCCTGGTATTAATCTTATAATAGTATCGCAAAGTACTGCCGCACCTAATTCACCTCCTGAAAGTACATAATCACCAATAGAAATTTCTTTGGTAATAAATGCATCTCTAACACGTTGGTCTACACCCTTATAGTGACCACAAAGAATAATCATATTATCAATCATTGATAGTTGATTGGACATTTTCTGATTTAGTGTTTCCCCGTCGGGCGTCATATATATGATTTCATCGTAATTGCGTTGAGACTTTAGTTCGGTAATACATTTATCTATAGGTTCAATCATTAAAACCATACCTGCGCCTCCACCAAATTGATAGTCGTCAACATTTCGATATTTGGTATCGGTATAATCTCTGAGATTATGAAAATGTACTTCAACTAAGCCTTTATCTATAGCTCTTTTTAATATAGAAGCTTCAAACGGACTTGTAAGTAATTCGGGTAATACGGTAATAATATCTATTCGCATTTTTTGATTTTGCTTCATCGTTTATCCTGCCAAAAGTAATGAAAACAGTGGTAATCTTTTTCCCATCCTAATTTCTTATAAAGCTTTTGCGCAGGGTTGTCGATTGCTGTTTCTAAGGCAAGTCCTTTAAACCCCTGTTCAACGCAATATTGTTGAGCTTTTTCTAATAGTTTTTGTCCTACCGATTGCTTGCGATATGCTGAATCTACATAAATATCATTTAGAATTAATGACTTTTCTAAACTTACGGAAGAAAAGGTATAGTATATTTGTACGAAACCTATGGCATTTTCACTTTCATAGGCAGCGAATATGATAGATTCTTCCTTTGATATTCTATCATTTAGAAATGCTATTGCAGCATCAATGTCAGACTCCATTTTATAAAATACTCGGTAGCTATCGAAAAGGGATGCGATATCTTCTATTTGGGCATGGATAATTCTTTTTAAATTATTCATATCAAAAAAAAGCTCCATAACGGAGCTTTTAATTATTTAGTTTTCTTTTGTTTGTTGATTTCATCTTGTAGCTGTCTACTTATCTTCTGCTCACGTTCTAGAGCTCTTCTTCTATGGTCTTCATATTCAAGCTCTAATTCAGAAAGATTTTGTTTTGCTTCTTGGGTAAGTATATTACTGTTTCTAAACCTATAAATAAACAAGCCTAATAATAGAAATAAGCCTCCAATAATTGTCCAAAGAATAAAATTGTAAGTTCCTTTAGAAACAGGAATACCAATGAATGACATACTATCTTTTTCTTCAGTAACAGAACTAAGATTCGTAGTTGTCTCTTCTAATTTTTTATTTAAAGAAGTTATAGTGGTCTCATGTTCTGCAATGGTAGACTTTAATTCGCCAGTCTTTTTATTCATGACGGAAATAGAATCCAATACGTTCTTACGTATCTTAAAAAGATTGGTTTCTTTTACTACCTCATACTTAACACCATCAGCTCTATAATTACCTGAACGCTTTAATATATAGTCAAATTGATTACTGATAGGTCCTTCGTCTAACGATAACTTGTCGTCTTCTTCCTCAGTGCTTTGGGCAAATTGTTGGTTAGCGACAAAAAGAAACGCCACTATTAGTAGTATTCTATAGAATTTCATGAAATAGATTCTTAGGTTAAAATAAATGATTTAGAGATGACTAAAGTACTTCATTAAAGTTAAAATATAAAAAAAAATGAATAAACGTTGATACTGTATATTTAACTGCATAAACAATTATGAAATAGACGTTTTCCTTATTGATTTAGTAATAAGTATAACGGCGAACTTTCGTAATATATTTTGCTAACCTAATCACTTGGTGAGATCAACCATATTCGTTATCTTACCATATATAAAGTATTATATTTTTACCAGTACTAGAAACTATAGTAGCCTTACTATCATAAATTGATGGGGCAGAGGTACCTATAATATTAAATGATACAAGCTCTTTATCTAGGGAATATTTTATTTGTTCTACCAAATCACCTTCAAGCGCATATTTTTTAATTATAGTGTTTACACCATCTAATGAAGTTTTTTTTATTTTTGATTTATTTCTAGATTTAGAATAGCCAATGACCCATTCGGGACAGTTGCCCTAATAGCATTCGATGTCAACTCCCCCTTTAAATAGGGTAGCGCTTTAGCAACTGCTTGGCCAGCCCCTGTTTCGGTTATGACCATGTTTAGGGCAGCAGCACGACCTCTTCTATATTTACCATCTATATTATTGACAAGGTTTGGATCGTTAGTATATGCGTAAATAGTTTTTAGATGACCATTTCAATTCCAAAGGTCTCTTCAACGTTTTTTAATATAGGGGTTATGGCATTTGTAGTGCAAGATGCGGCATAAAATAGTTTAGTATCATCAGGACTATATTCTAAATGATTTACACCATGTACAATGTTCGCAATCTCTTCACTAAAGTACTGTTAATAGTTCTTTTTAGGCACCCTTTGCTTCTAGATGTCTTCCTAATTGTTCCTAACCTCGAAAAGCACCGGTATTGTTAATAATCAAAGTATTTTTTATTTCGTATTCGGTATAATCAATTTCTTGGGGTATATTGGCATATATAACGTGTAAAATAGTGCCATTTATCATAAGTTTTTCATTTTCATGGTCGACCTTTACAGTTCCGTTGAAAATCCCATGAACAGAATCAGTTCTTAAAAGGTTAGCTCTTTTTTCTTAGTTTTCGTTGGTTAGCTTCCAGCGAACAACAATTGCTCTAAGTCTTAATTGGTTTCCTTTACCGGTTTTAGACATTAATTATCTAGCTACCAATCGGCCAATTCTTCCAAAACCGTAAAGCACAACATCTTTAGGTTCTATGCTTTCAAAATCTTGTGCGCTTTTAAGTTTACCTATTACAATCGCTTTTACATTGCTTAAGATGTTTTCATCAGAGTTATACTCATATGTTAATTTCTAAATGTCAAGCTTAGAAGGGGTAAAGGAATATCGGCTATTGAACGTAAAATTTCTACCGAATCGAAAATTGAAATCGGTTTTTGCACAAATTCACCCGAGTACTCATGTAAATAGATAATGTCACTTACGTTTTTATCAATAACATGATTTTTAAAAAGTACAATTTCAATAGACTTATCGTACCAAAAATCACTTACAATTTTGATGAATTTAGTCGTAGCTTTTCTTCAATCTGCTTGAAATGCCAGCTCTTTTTCAAATGCGGTTTTTTGATGCCATATTTATTTATTTTTTTTTTTTTTTTTTTTTTTTTTTTTGAATTCGCATAAAACGATGAATTTATTGCCTTATTTGAATGATTTTCAAAAAAAAGCCTTCATTTTTACGAAGGCTTTTTTTATACTGATTTTTTTATTGAAAGATAAGCCGGTCTCGCTCTCCGTTAGAGCCTAACATTGTAATAACTGTCTTACTGTATTTAGAGATGCCTCCGAAAGCATTATATGCATCGTCGATATTTCCAATCTCGATATCATCAATCTTAATAATAACCTTTTCAGATAATCCGTAACCTCTATATCTTTCGGGGACTCCAATGATCTTGACACCAGTTTTAGTTTTGTAAACCTTTTTGTCGTGTTCGGTAAGGTTCTTTACTTCTAAGCCCATTTCCGGGACTACTAATGATTGTCTTTCCTTTAATGTTAATAGTATATTCAACAACTCATTATTTCTATCAATCACAAAAGATAACGTGTCGCCAGGTCTTTTAGTCGAAAGGTATCCTGTTAGATCTGGGTATTTATGAACTACTATTTCATCTACCTTTTTAATGATATCTCCGATTTCAATTCCTGCTTGTTGAGCAGCAGATTCTTCTTCAATTAATTCAATATAAACTCCATCAATATTATTGATTCCTTTTTCAATTGCATCTCTTGTATTTGTAGGGGCAGGGCTAATACCCATAAAGCCTTTCTGTACATTTCCATACTCCAAAATATCTTGTATGACCTTTTTCGCAATATTACTGGGAACGGCAAAAGAATATCCCACATATGAACCGGTCTGTGATGTAATTGCTGTATTAATACCTACTAAGTCTCCGTTTGTATTTACTAACGCTCCTCCTGAATTTCCTGGATTAACAGCGGCATCTGTTTGTATAAAAGATTGGTTTTTGCCAAGATTTCGTGCTTTTGCACTAATTATTCCTGCAGTTACCGTAGAAGTTAAGTTAAATGGATTGCCTACAGCTAAAACCCATTCGCCAATCTTTGTTTGGTCAGAATCGCCAAATGCTAAATAAGGTAATTTTTCATCTGTATCTATTTTAATTAGGGCAATATCTGAATTTGGATCAGCACCTATTAATTCAGCATTATATGTTTTGTTGTTGTTTAATGTTACCTGTAGTTGATTAGCTCTGCTTATAACATGGTTATTGGTAACGATATATCCGTCAGAAGAAATTATTACTCCAGATCCGGTTCCTAATTGAGGTACAGGACTACCGCTTGAACCATAGAAAAAATCTAAAATGCTCGTAGGTCCTTTACTTAAAGTGATATTCATAACATGAACAACAGCATTAACTGTATTTTCTGCAGCCATAGTAAAATCTACTTCATTAATTCCAGAACCATTTGCGGAAGTGGGGGTGTAGTTGGTGTTAAAAACACCATTGCTATTGCCATTTTCTTGTGAAATAATGGTAAAATTATTTTTTTCAAAAAAGAATTTATAAGCGCCCAAAGTGAATGCGCCTGCAAAAACAGATACAAATAGAAGACTTGCTAATCTTTTCATAATCTTTAATAGTTTAACGTATTCGATGTAAAATTACTTGATTTTATGCACTTTGATAATCGTTTAACTACTTTTTAACTACGATTAAAAACTTAATTATATACTATCTTTGTGTCTATAAGCAAACATGAAATACACCTTTTATAAATATCAAGGAACTGGAAATGATTTTGTAATGTTTGATAACCGCAAAAACGAATTTCCGAAAGATAATGAGAGTTTAGTCGCGAATATCTGTAATCGTAGATTTGGTGTAGGTTCTGATGGTATGATTCTTTTGGAAGATGATGAGGATACGGATTTTAAAATGGTGTATTTTAATTCAGATGGGAAGGAAGGAAGCATGTGTGGAAATGGCGGAAGATGTATTGTTGCATTCGCCCATTTTCTTGATATAATTGAGGAAAAAACAGTTTTTATAGCTGTGGATGGTTTACATGAAGCTCATATTAAAGGAGATGTAGTGAGTTTAAAAATGTCAGATGTTCAAGAAATAAATGAAAAACCAAATGCACTTTACTTAAACACTGGATCGCCTCATCATGTACAATTGGTAAATGATTTGAAATCATTTAATGTGATTAAGGAAGGTGCCCGTTTGCGGTATGGTGTTTATGGAGAAAAGGGTAGTAATATCAATTTTGTAGAACAAAACAAATCAGGAGGTTTCGATATACGTACCTACGAACGAGGTGTTGAAGATGAAACATTATCTTGTGGTACCGGTGTAACTGCTGTTGCTTTAGGTATGTATCATATGGGAAAAACAAAAGATAAAATTATTGCCATAAAAGCAATTGGCGGTAATCTTGAAGTTTCTTTTGAGAAGCATAATGGTTTATATAGTAATATCTATTTAAAAGGAGAAGCGAAACAAGTTTTTAAAGGTGAGCTAACGTGGTAAAATTAAAAGGAAATCAGATATATCTAAGGGCCTTAGAGCAAGAGGACCTAGATTTTCTATATAAACTTGAGAATAATACAAATGTTTGGGAGGTTAGCGGTACAATTGCACCGTACTCTAAAAGCGTATTACAGCGCTATCTAGATAATGCCCACCGAGATATTTTTGACGTAAAACAATTAAGATTGGTAATTTGCGACTTACAGCATAAAGCAATCGGATTAATAGATATTTTTGATTTTGAACCAAATCATAAACGAGCAGGAATAGGTATAATCATTTTAGATACGGAGAAAAGAAATAAAGGAATTGGGACAGAGTCCATTACCTTATTATGTAATTATGCTTTTGATGCGCTAGGGTTAAGACAGATTTATGCCAATATTTTAGAAGAGAACTTAGCTAGCATGCATTTGTTTAGAAAGTTAGGTTTCGATGTAGTTGGTGTCAAGAAAGATTGGGTTCGAATTAAGAATACCTTTAAGAATGAGGTTTTACTGCAAAAAATAAATGACTAATGGGTTTCAAACGTATTTTACTGATTTTAGTTCTAGCAGGTTTAGTTGGTGGCGGTATTTTCGCATACATTGCTTATGGTACATTTTTTACGCCTAATACAAATTTCAATAGTGATGAAGAATTTGTTTTTATACCTACCGATGCTTCTGAGAATGATTTAGAAAAAGGTTTGTTACCATTACTTAAGGATTTTGATACCTTCAGATCTGCGGCGAACATAAAAGGCTATTTAAGCAATATTAAAGCAGGTAGATATAAGATTACCAAGGGTATGAATAATAACGAGATTGTTAATTCCTTACGAAGCGGTAATTTACCCGTAAAAGTATCGTTTAACAATCAAGAGAATGTCAATGACTTGGCGGGTAGAATTTCAAGTCAAATTGAGGCGGATAGTATTTCTTTAGTTACTGCTTTTAAGGATACCGGGTTTTTAAATTCCAACGGTTTTAATGAAGCTAATATGATATCTCTATATATTCCTAATAGCTATGAGTTTTTTTGGAATACATCTGCAACAGACTTTAGAGACAGAATGTTAAAAGAATATAATCGATTTTGGAACGAGGCTAGAATTGAAAAGGCAAAAGTATTGGGTTTACAGCCTAACGAAGTAATCGCTTTAGCATCAATAGTACATAAAGAAACTGCAAAGGTTGATGAGCGGCCAACAGTTGCTGGCGTGTATCTAAATAGATTGAAAAAAAGAATGTTGCTACAGGCGGACCCAACAGTTATTTATGCAATAAAAAAGGAGACGGGTAATTTTGATACCATTATTAAGCGAGTATTGTATAAAGATTTAGAAATGGACTCTCCTTATAATACTTATAAATATGCTGGCTTACCTCCTGGGCCGATTGCAATGCCCGATATTACAGCTATAGATGCGGTATTGAACCCTAAAATACATAATTACTATTATTTTGTGGCGAATGTAGAAAAATTCGGATATCACATGTTTGCGGAGAACTTAACGCAACACAACCGAAATAAAGAGCAATACATCCGATGGATAAATGCACAAAAAATCAATAGATAGGTTTATTGTCCGAATTTTAGCAATTGTTAACTAAAACTGTATTCTTTTAACAGAACCTTCTTAAACTACTATAATTTACCTTATACCTTTGTTAAAGAAATTTAAGCAGGCATATTGAGTTCGCCATTAGTCTTAAGAAATAACAAGTATGAGAAGATGGATATTAATTTGTTGTCCTCTAATTATGATGTTTATTTTATCTGGTTTCGGTTTCAAACCTTTTAAGGTTGAAGTACCGGAGTTGCTTAAAGTAAAAGAACCTACTTTAGTTTCGTTTCCTCAAAACGAATCTTTTTTATTTAATTATCAAATTGCTCCCCCCTTTCTTGGTAGTCAGTACATAGGCTTTAAAGAGGCATTGGCCTTTAAAGAGTCTCAAGGCAATTATTTTGCCACGAATAGCTATGGTTATTTGGGAAAATATCAATTTGGGTTAGGTACCCTAGAATTAGTTGGTGTTTACAACGGAAATCATTTTTTAAATGACCCAGTTCTTCAAGAGAAAGTTTTTAAGGTAAATATTTCTAGAAATAAATGGATTTTAAGAAAGGATATTAAACGATATGTTGGGGTGCACATGCGCGGAATAGAAATTACCGAATCAGGTATACTAGCAGCGGCACATCTTGCAGGTCCAGGCAACGTAAAAATATATTTACGCTCTCAAGGTCGTATGGAAATTATGGATGGTTATGGAACTAGTATTTCACACTATATGAAAAAGTTCTCGGGATACGATATTTCAATGATTTTGCCGAAACGCAATCCAAGAATTTAAAAGTTTAAGTAGATATGAATATGGAAAACCTTGGCAATTAATTACCAAGGTTTTTTTATGCATGAATAATAAAGATTGCCGGCCTTTTGTGAAGGTCAACATTTTCATTTTTCCAATTGATAGCAGTTTTTGTTTTAATGTATTCCGTTGGTAGCGTAATATCTGCTGCAACACAAATTCGTGTGCTCGGAGCTAATGTTTTTATTAGTTCTTCAAGCATTTTATTGTTACGGTACGGAGTTTCAATAAATATTTGCGATTGGTTATCTTCTTTTGATTTTCGCTCTAAATTTTTAATATATTTTTTACGATCAGGACTTTCAATAGGGAGGTAACCGTTAAAAGCAAAATTTTGACCATTCATTCCGCTAGCCATTAATGCTAATAAAATCGAGGAGGGACCTACCAAAGGAATTACTTGAATATTCTTTTCATGAGCTATTTTGACGACGGAAGCACCAGGGTCGGCAATACCAGGGCAGCCAGCTTCTGAAAGTATACCAATATCAAAACCTTCTATGCATGGATTAAGAAAAGTTGGAATTTCCTGTGCCTCTGTAAACTTATTTAATACAGAAAGTTTTAGTGAGGGTTGAGATTTTCTCGGACTTATTTTTTTTATAAAATGACGAGCCGTTTTCTCATTTTCAACGATATAATAATCTAATTTCTCAATAGTTTGCTTGATTGATATGGGCAATACTTCTAATGGCGCCATGTCACCTAACGTAGAAGGTATTAAATATACATTTCCAAATTTCCCGTTTTGTTTGCTCATTTATTTATTTTCTATTCTTGCTGCTATAACCGTACAAGCTTTGTCGATCATTATATAAACTTTTTTAAAACCATCATCAGAATCATGATAAGGATCGGGGACCTCCTCGTTCTTTAAATTAATTTCACTTAAAAGTAGCTTAACTTTTTGTGCGTCCAAATTATTTCTTGCTAAACTTAGTATATCCTTATAATTACTTTTATCCATGACGTAAATCAAATCAAAAGTATCAAAATCAGAAATAGCGAACTTTCTACAGTTTTGGTTGCTTATATCGATGCCATAATCTTGAGCAATCTTTATTGATCTATGGTCAGGAGGATTGCCAATATGATATCCGGCTGTACCTGCTGAGTCTACAAAAGTATAAGTAGAATTAACTTTTGATTTAAGAATACCTTCTGCTAATGGAGACCTACAGATATTACCTAGGCAAACCATCAACACATTCATGTAGTAGTGGTATTAAGAGAATTTCTTTGTTAAATCGTCAATATACTTACGAAATTGTTTATCAGTTTCTGCTAAGTTATCTACAGTTTTGCACGCATGCAAAACAGTTGCATGATCTCTCTTTCCAATTTGAGAGCCGATACTAGCTAATGAAGCTTTTGTGAATTTCTTTGCAAAGAACATGGCTAATTGTCTTGCCTGAACAATATGTCTCTTTCTAGTTTTAGACTGCAAAGTAGCGACATCCATTTCAAAATAATCAGAAACTACTTTTTGAATATAGTCGATAGATACTTCTCTTTTAGTGTTCTTAACGAATTTTTCTACAACTTGTTGGGCAAGTTCTATAGTAACCTCTCTTTTGTTTAAGGTAGATTGAGCAATCAAAGAAATAATAGCGCCTTCAAGTTCCCTAATATTAGTTTTAATATGTTTTGCAACATATTCTATGATGTCTTCAGGAATTTCAACACCATCTCTATATAACTTGTTCTTTAAAATAGATATTCTTGTTTCATAATCAGGACTTTGCAATTCTGCGGATAGTCCCCATTTAAAACGAGACAAAAGACGTTGTTCAATATCCTGCATGTCTACAGGAGCTTTATCCGAAGTAAGTATTACTTGTTTACCATTTTGATGTAAATGGTTGAAAATATGGAAAAAAACATCTTGCGTGCCAGATTTCCCAGATAAAAACTGCACATCATCAATGATGAGTACATCTATTAATTGATAGAAATGAATGAAATCGTTTCTAGTGTTCTTCTTTACAGATTCAATATACTGCTGAGTAAACTTCTCTGCAGATATATAAAGCACGGTTCGCTCTGGGTATTTATCCTTAATCTCTACACCAATGGCGTGAGCTAAATGAGTTTTTCCTAGACCAACACCACCAAATACTAATAAAGGGTTAAAAGAAGTTCCTCCTGGCTTATTGGCGACTGCCATACCTGCTGAACGAGCCAAGCGGTTAGAATCTCCTTCTAAGAAATTATCAAAATTATAATTCGGATTTAATTGTGACTCTATCTTTATATTTCTAATTCCTGGTATAACAAAAGGATTTCTTAATTCGGGATTTTTAGATTTAATTGGCACATCCATTTCTTGCGCTGCCATTGCACCTCTATTTGAGCTAGGTATCTTTTCTGTAAAAGGCTCTTTATTACCGTAGGTGTTTTCCATACGAATAATATAAACCAGTTTTGCAGTTTCTCCTAATTCTTTGGTTAAGGCAACTTTTAGAAGTTTTACGTAGTGCTCTTCTAGCCATTCATAGAAAAACTTGCTTGGTACTTGTATGCTTAAAGCTTTTTCAGATAATTTAACTGGCTTGATAGGTTCGAACCAAGTTTTGAATGCCTGCGGTTGGATATTATCCTTAATAAACACCAAACAGTTTTTCCATACGGAATTTGCAGTAACACTCATAATCAATTCTAAACTTTTAATGGTTAGCGTTTAGCTAACTTTAATTGAAAAATTTCAATTAGGTCTGTTAGTTAACTTGGGCAAATATGTGAACAAATAATTTAAAAAAAAAATGGATTACCATTGAATTTGACCTTTTTTTTTCTCATGTTCGCTTGCTAGTAACTCAGCTTTTAAATATATACTTTTTACTTTGAATAAATGCGTACAAACGAAATTTCTTTTCGAATAAGATACAGTGAAACTGACCAAATGGGTGTAGTGTATCATGGTAATTATGCTCAATATTTGGAATTGGCAAGAGTTGAATGGTTAAGGTCATTAGGTATTTCTTACAAAACTATGGAAGAAGGCGGAATAATGCTTCCAGTGATAAGTTTATCGATTGATTATTTAAAGCCTGCTTTATATGATGATTTAATAACGGTCAAAGTAATATTGAAAAAAAAGCCTGCGGTTAGAATTGAGTTTGATTATAAGATTACAAATGAGTCTGGGGATTTATTAGCTACTGCAAATACAGTTTTGGTGTTTATGGATATGAAAAGGAAAAGGCCTACTAAATGTCCTCAAGTATTATTGGATAAATTAAACTACTCATAGAAGGACATAATTTAAATTAATCAACATCTTTTATCACTAGTTTGTGATGAGCCATTAAAAGTGTGTAGGTTTTCTTGAATTCACTTTTTGGAATAGAAAGAACAATTTTGCATTTAAGGTGTAAGTCTTGTGAAATAATTTCAAGTTGATGTTTTTTGACCAAACGCATAACTATATCCATTTCTGAATATTCGAATGAAACGCATAATTGCTGTTTTAATACCTTCATTATAATAGTGGCGTTTTCTAAAGCTAGCTTTGCAGTTTCTTTATAAGCACTTATTAATCCGCCAACGCCTAATTTGGTTCCTCCGAAAATTCGAACTACAGCAACTAGCGTATTGGTAACATCAAAAGATTGTAATTGACCATAAATGGGCATTCCTGCTGAATTATTTGGTTCACCATCATCATTTGCACGGTACGAAAAGTTTTCAATTCCAATTTGCCAGGCATAACATACGTGGTTGGCTGTAGGGAATTCTTTCTTTAAACCTTCAATATATTCTTTTACTTCATCTTCATTGGTGACAGGAAAGCAATATCCATAGAACTTACTTTTTCGTTCCTTATATAATATAGGTTCCGATGGTTTTGAAATAGTTCTGTATGTGTCCATTTTTGAATAGTTTCTCTGGTTTTAAAGAAAATTCATTAATTGTTGACCAAATGCAACCAAAACAATACTCAATACGGCCATGCCAATACCAAACCAATTTTTAATCGTTAGCCTTTCTTTAAATAATAGGATGCCTAATAAAGTTGAGAACATTACTATAGCAACGTTGTTTATAGTGAATACCGAAGCACTGTTCCACGTAGGGTGTTGTAAAGCTTTTAATAAAAAGAAAATAGAAAAATAGTTAGGAACACCTAAACAAATCCCTCCAATTATATTTTTTAAATTCACCTTAATAGGTTGGTTTATTGATTTAAACCCAATAAATAAAACGCCGAAGATTCCGGCAGAAGCAAAAACACAAGCAGAGAATAGGGCGTACTCTTCTTCTGGCATATGCACCGCTTGAAAATACTTAATACAGGTATCTATAATTCCAGAACCTAAAAAAACTAATACCGGTAATACCAAGGCCCATTTCTTAGCTTTTATTTTATTTGCTTTTGTCGATGTGAGATATATAGCAAAAAAAGCTAAGATGATTCCGGTTATTTCTAAAACACCTAATGCTTCTTTAAAGAAGAAAACTCCAAAAAGCACTGGTATTGTGAAAGACATTTTAGTGGCTACAGAAGCAACAGATACTCCTAGTCTTTGAGATGTTACAGCTATCAAGTTAAAAATCAAAATAAACAATAAACCTAGGGCCATTCCACCCCAAAACCAACTTTTGTGAGGTATGGAGATAAGGTCAATACGTTCTTTGTAAAATAATAGACCAACTATACATGCTGTTATATAATTGACTATAATGGCAAATATCGTTTGAATTTGATATTTTGTATAAAATTTAAATTCTACAAATATTAAACTGGAAAACAGAATGCTTAATGACAAATACATCATTTATAGATGTTTTTGTGTTTGAAGTATATCTTCAATCCCAACTTTTAAGTTCCAACATCGAATTCCTAATTTGCTGGCACTATCGGTATTAATTTTAGAATCGTCAATAAATAAGGTTTCATGGGCTATTAGCCTACTTGTGTTAAGTACGAATTCATAAATATTTGCGTTTGGTTTTCGCATTTTCATTTCATGTGATAAGTAAAATTTCTCAAAGCAATTCTGAAATCTATTAAAGCGTTCTAAGCCCATAGATTCCTTTACCTTTTCAATATGCAGGTGATTGGTGTTGCTTAATAAGAACAATCGATAGTTATTTTCAACTTTGAGTTTTTCAATGAATTTCAGGCGCTTTTCAGGAAAATCTAAAATAATAGAATTCCAAGCAAATTTAATTTGCTCGATAGTTGCGTCATGTAAATAAGGACATAAGCTATTCAGAAAATCATTAGATTTTATCAAACCCATTTCATATTCCATAAAAATGGTTTCTAGCTTTGGCGTCACTTGGCTTAATCCAAATTTTGACATTTCAATTAAAGGTGCTTGCTTGTCTAGATTGATGAAAATATCACCAAAATCAAATATGATATTTTTAATCATGGTTTAAATATGGTTAATTGGTCAGTTGAAATTTGAACCTGTTCTTTAATAACGCCTTGTATTTTAGGGGCTTTAATACCTTTCTTAAATGTTGTTGCTCCTTTAAAAATTCGAGCTTCATCCCATAAATTACTTTCAATAAAACCTTCCAAGGTTTTACACCCGCCTTCAATTATAATACTTTGTATCTGTTCTTCATAAAGCAATGAACATAATTGATGGGGTAGTAAATTTTCAAAATTTAGAACTTTATAATTAATATCACCTATGAATTGGTTGGTATCTTCAACTTCGGTACATATAATTGTTTTTTGTTTTCCATCAAAAACATGAAATTCACTTGGTATTTTCAATGTTCTATCTATAATAATTCTTGTGGGAGGTTTTCCTGTCCAATCTCTTATGTTTAATTGAGGATTGTCGGCTAGTACGGTGTTGGTTCCGACTAAAATTCCAGACTCTTCGCTACGCCATTTGTGCACTAATTGTCTAGACCTTTTATTGGTAATCCAATAGGGTTTTTTCTTTTCACCTCTAATTGTGGCTTCGGGTGCTATAAAGCCATCTGCCGTCTCTGCCCATTTTAAAATAATATAAGGGCGTTTTTTGGTGTAAAAAGTAAGGAACCTTTTGTGGTGTTCTTCACATTCATTTTTTAATATACCTACATGAACACTACAACCGGCCTGTTCTAGTTTCTTTATACCATTCCCTGCAACTTTTTCATGAGGGTCTTTCAAGCCTATTACAATTTTAGGTATACCCATTTTTACAATTAAATCGGCACAAGGTGGTGTTTTTCCATAATGGGAGCAAGGCTCTAGGGTAACATAAAGAGTTGCTGATTTTAACAATGAAATGTCCTTAACTGAATTAATGGCATTCACCTCAGCGTGGGCACCACCAAAGGCACTGGTAAATCCTTCGCCGATTATTAGGTCATTAAAAACTATAACGGCACCCACCATCGGATTGGGAGCTGTCGTTCCTAGTCCGTTTTTTGCAATTTGTATACAACGTAACATATATTTCTCATCCCTAGTAAAGGATTCTAAATTTGTTGGTGTGGTATTATGGGGATCAAGATTATTATTGGACATCAAACTTTACCTTTATACGCATATCACGTATCTTCACACCTCAAAAATAGCACTTTAAAACCTATTGCTTTATTGATATGAAAAATGTTGTAATTCGTGAAATTAGAAAGGAAGATAATCCTCAAGTGGCTTCAGTCATAAGAAAGGTATTCGTAGATTTAGGAGTACCGAAAGTTGGTACAGCATATGCCGATGCTGCATTAGACCATATGTTCGAACATTACGATAAGCCAAAGGCAACTTACTTTGTTGTCGAAGAAAATGAAGTTATTTTAGGGTGTGCAGGGATTGCCCAATTAGATAATTATGAGGGCAATATTTGTGAGCTTCAGAAAATGTATTTTCTCGAAGTTGCAAGAGGTAAAGGTATCGGAAACAAAATGATAAATACTTGTTTAGAACGTGCCAAAGAATATGGTTTTGAAGGCTGTTATTTAGAAACCATGCCATACATGGAAGCTGCGCAAAAACTGTATAAGAGAATGGGTTTCGAATATATAGATGCACCAATGGGTGATACGGGTCATTATTCTTGTCCGGTTTGGATGCTTAAAAAATTATAGCTGTGCTTTTAAGGGAAATTAAAAATATATTTCATTCCGAATTAGATGTGCTTTATGGAAAGGATGAAGTCTCTAGTTTTTTCTACATGTTAATTGAATACTATTTTAATTTAGAGCGCTTCGTATTAGCAATCCAGCCAGAACTAGTTATAGATAAAGAACAAGAAACTATCGTTTTTAACGCCTTATCCGAATTGAAGTTAGAACGCCCTATTCAACATATTATAGGGAGCTGCTTTTTTATGGATATGGATTTTAAGGTAAATTCACATGTATTAATTCCTAGGCCTGAAACAGAAGAACTGGTTCGTTGGATTCTAGAAGATAATAGAAAAGATGAACTGGCACTAACTATTTTAGACATGGGCACAGGTAGTGGATGTATACCTATTTCTCTATCAAAACACTTACCAAATTCAAATATATTCGCATTAGATATTTCTTTGGATGCTTTAGAAGTGGCAAATGAGAATAACAAAACTCATGGAACTAAAGTTGAATTTTTTCAAGCAGATATATTAAACCTAAACCTAAACCTAAATACTAAATATGATATAATTGTATCGAATCCGCCATACGTACGAGAATTGGAAAAAGAGGAGATGCAAAAGAATGTTATTAACCATGAACCTAGTATTGCGTTATTTGTACCCGATGAAGATCCATTGAAGTTTTATAAGGCAATTGTTGATTTTGCATCTAAACATTTAAAGAACAAAGGCAGCTTGTATTTAGAAATTAATCAATATTTGGGTAAAGAAATGATAGAGCTTCTATTAAAGTATGAATTTCATACTATAGATTTAAAACAAGATATGTACGGAAATGAGCGTATGCTTAAGGGAATAATACGATGAAAAGTATAGTTGTTTTTTGTGGTAGTAGTGAAGGTGCTAATGCTGTTTATGCATCGAACGGTTATCAATTGGGAGAGACCTTTGCAAAGAAAAATATTCAATTGGTTTATGGTGGAGCAAAAATTGGTATAATGGGTAAAGTGGCAGAAGCGACTTTAAATAATGGGGGTAAGGTCATAGGCGTAATTCCTGATTTTTTAAAAATTAAAGAGGTGTTTCATACGGGTTTAACTCAATTGATTGTTACTCAAAACATGCACGAACGTAAATTGAAAATGCATGATTTATCTGATGGTATTATTATGTTACCTGGTGGTTTTGGTACGCTTGAAGAATTTTTTGAAATGTTGACATGGTCACAATTGGGATTACACCAGTACCCTATAGGAATATTGAACACCAATGGTTTTTATGACCATTTAATAAATATGATGCAACAAATGGTCGCGGAAGGTTTTGTAAAAAATGACCATTTAAATACTATTCTAGTTGACACGAATATTGATAATTTATTAGATAAAATGGAGCATTACCAGTCATTACCAACTCCAAAATGGATTAAAAAAGAGCAGTTATAATGATTATTGAAGCGAGAATACAACAACTTAGAAAAGAATTACGCGAGCATAATTACAATTACTATGTGCTAGATAATCCGACCATTTCAGATTTTGAGTTTGATATGAAACTCAAGGAATTGCAAGAGTTGGAAGCAAAGCATCCAGAGTTGTACGATGCCAGTTCACCTTCTTTACGGGTAGGTGGAATGATTACCAAGAATTTTGCAACGGTAGTACATGAACATCGTATGTATTCCTTGGATAATTCATATTCCAAAGAAGATTTAAAGGATTGGGAAAAACGTATTCAGCGTATTTTGGGAGATGTACCTGTTGCCTTTACATGTGAATTAAAATATGACGGGGCATCCATAAGTATAACCTATGAGAATGGTAATCTGGTGAAAGCGGTTACACGTGGTGATGGTTTTCAAGGTGATGATGTCACTAACAATATCAAAACGATTAAATCAGTACCACTTCAATTGAAAGGTGATTATCCACCAAAGTTTGATATACGAGGAGAAATTGTGCTGCCTTTCGATGGATTTTTAAAGATGAACGAAGAACGGGTTGCAAATGGTGAAGAGCCATATATGAACCCAAGAAATACAGCATCGGGAAGTTTAAAATTACAGGACAGCAGTTTAGTGGCACAACGGCCTTTAGAGTGTCTATTATATGGTATTATTGGTAGAGATTTGGAGATAGATACCCAGTTTCAACTGTTAGAGAAAGCAAGAGAGTGGGGTTTTAAAGTACCAACAGTTGCTAAACTTTGTTCAACTTCAGATGAAGTAATGGCATTCATAGAAGAGTGGGATGTTAAACGTCATGAGTTACCTTACGAAACCGATGGCGTTGTTGTTAAAGTTAATAGCCTTGAAAACCAAGAGGAGTTAGGGTATACGGCAAAATCTCCCCGTTGGGCAATGGCCTATAAATTTAAAGCGGAGCAGGTTTTTACCAGGTTAAATGAAATAACGTATCAAGTAGGACGTACAGGAGCCATTACACCTGTAGCGAACCTAGAACCAGTGTTACTTGCCGGTACAATTGTAAAAAGGGCCTCATTGCATAATGCAGATCAGATTGAAAAATTGGATATACGAGCGGGAGATACAGTGTTTGTTGAAAAGGGCGGTGAGATTATCCCTAAGATAATTGCAGTTGATTTGTCTAAAAGACCAGTTGATTCTGTCCCCACTAAGTACATAACTCATTGTCCTGAATGCGGAACAGAACTAACTAGAAACGAGGGTGATGCAAAACATTATTGTCCAAACGAATATGGTTGTCCGCCTCAGATAACGGGTAGAATTCAACATTTTATTTCGAGAAAAGCGATGGATATTGAAGGTTTAGGAGGTGAGACCGTAGAATTGCTTTTTAAAGAAGGCCTTATTAAAGATTATGCCGATTTATATCGATTAACCAAGGAAGATGTTTTACCGTTAGAACGTATGGCTGAGAAATCTGCTGAAAACTTGGTTAAAGGAGTAGCTAATTCAGTTAATGTGCCGTTTGAAAGGGTCCTGTTTGCATTAGGTATTCGCTATGTCGGTGAAACTGTTGCTAAAAAATTGGCCAAAGCCTATAAAAATATTGATGCCTTAAAAGAAGCATCTTTAGAACATTTAACTGCAGTAGATGAAATAGGTGAGCGTATTGCCCAGAGTGTAATTGACTTTTTTACCAATGAAAAGAATATTGATGCCATGGAGAGATTAAGAAGTTATGGTGTGCAATTAGAGCTTTCTGCAGATAAGTTAGAAAAATTGACCGATACCTTGGCAGGAAAAACTTTTGTCGTTTCAGGCGTGTTTGAAATATTGAGTAGAGATGAACTCAAGAAGAAAATTGAGGATAATGGGGGCAAGGTTGGCTCTTCTATATCTTCTAAGACAAGCTATTTAGTAGCAGGGGATAAAATGGGGCCAAGTAAACGAACAAAAGCTGAAAACTTAGAAATACCAATTATCAGTGAACAAGATTTTATAAATATGATAGCATAAGTAACTATGGATGTTTTCACGATTATTTCAGTATTAGTATTTCTATCGGCCATTTTCGGTTATTTAAATGCTCGGTTTTTAAAACTCCCCAATAGCATTGGACTTATGCTCATTACTATTGCTTTTACATTGGTAGTCTTTGGTATAGGTTATGTTGACGATACCCTTATTAATGCTGAACGCTATATCATTGATCAGATAGATTTTAAATCTGTTTTGCTCGATATAATGTTGAGTTTCTTGCTATTTGCCGGGGCACTTCATACCAATTTTGAGCAATTAAAAGTGCAACGTTGGCCAATTTTAGTTTTTTCTACCCTTGGCGTCTTGGTCTCTACTTTTTTAGTTGGTACCAGCATGTATTATTTATTACAGCTTTTAGGAATGGATATCTCTTTTATTTATTGTTTGCTATTTGGTTCATTAATATCACCTACAGACCCTATTGCAGTTTTGGGGATATTGAAGAAAGCCGGAGCCCCAAAACAATTGGAAACAAAGATTGTGGGCGAATCACTTTTTAATGATGGGGTAGGTGTTGTAGTATTCCTCACTATTTTTCAATTGGCTTCGGCTGGTGAAGTAGCCGTGGGGCCTTTAGAAATTTTGGAACTTTTTGGTGTTGAGGTCATAGGCGGTTTAGCACTTGGGTTGGCATTAGGATGGGTTACTTACAAATTAATGAAATCAATTGATGATTATGATATCGAGGTAATTATTACATTGGCAACAGTTATGGTAGGTACTTTAATAGCTCAAAATTTCCATTTATCAGCTCCATTGGCAATGGTGGCTGCAGGTTTGGTTGTTGGTAATGATACGGTTAGGAATTCTGCCATGTCTGAAACTACAGAAACCTATGTTGATAAATTTTGGGAGTTGTTAGATATTCTACTGAATACACTATTGTTCGTTCTCATAGGGATGGAAATGTTGGTACTGTCTTTTAAGACTGAATATGTAATTGCCGGTTTATTGGCTATTCCATTAGTTTTGATATGTCGATTCCTGTCTTTGTTGCTACCTATCAAATTTTTTGAGAAGAAGCTTAACTTCGTGCCAAAAACTAATTTGATAATGACCTGGGGCGGATTGCGTGGAGGTATTTCAATAGCCTTAGCTTTAGGATTATCCGATGATATGTTTAGGGATGTTTTTCTGGTAATTACATATATCGTGGTCGTATTTTCTATAATAGGACAAGGCTTAACGGTTGAGAAGTTAATTAAACGTGTAGTACAATGATACCTCAAACCTATCTAGATTTTGAAAATACTTTAGTTTTGAACGAGCCTCCAAATCAATGGCCCGATGCATTAAAGTCTATGTGGTTCGATGCGAAGGGAGATTGGGAATCTTCGCACAATATTGCTCAAGATATGCATAATAAATTGGGTAGTTGGCTACATGCGTATTTACACCGAAAAGAAGGCGACCGCTTTAATGCAGGTTATTGGTATCGGTTGGCAGATAAGTCTTTTCCGAAATCTACCTTAGAGGAAGAATTAGAGGAGATTGTAACTTATTTAATAGAAACAACATAGAACTACTTAAATGATATACAAAATCAAGCATACTATTCTATGGAGTGTAGATTCAAAGTTCTTTTTTAAAACATACACTATTTAATATTCCCTCATAAGGCGGGTAGTTCGGTATTATTATATACTCATTCTTTTTATAAAGGGCAATGGCTTCGGGTTGGCGTAATCCAGTTTCTAGCACACTATAGGAATAGTTTAATTCTTTGGCCCATACCTCAAGTTCATTTAAAACTTTTGAGGCGATACTTTTTCCACGATGGCCTGGTTGCACAAACATACGTTTTACTTCAATGGTAGTTTCATTAAATGGTTTAAAAGCGCCACATGCTATTGGTGTGTCATCTAAGTATTGTACTACGCAATGTTTGAGCTGTACAATACCATTAAATTGAGAATAAAATGCATTATCCTCCCCATCACGTTGCGCTAAATCTTTATCAAGCAAAAAGACCAAAGCCTTAAAATCATTATCTGTACTTGTAGTCCTTTTTAATTGCACCATAAATAGGTCTAATAATTAGACTTTTATTGTATATCCATTAGCGGAGTTACCTGTGTTATCGAAGTAAAAATCGATTCTACCTAAATTCACGCCATAGCAACCTACTTGGTTTACTAAAACTTCACGACCGTTTGCATTGGTAACCACTGTTGGTTTTTCTAAAAAAGTATGTGTGTGACCACCAATAATTAAATCGGTATACTTGGATCTTATGGCTAGTTTTAAATCGTCTGGTTTTTCAGCAAAATCATATTCGTATCCTAAATGTGAGAGGCAAATAACTATATCGCATTTTTCTATCTCTTTTAACTTGGTTTCCATTTCGGTGGCCATTTCGAAGGGGTCAAGGTATTGGGTTTCTTTATATAGTTTTTTTGTGACCAATCCGTCGAGTTGAATACCTAAACCATAAACACCAATTTTCACCCCGTCTTTCCTATAAATTTTATAAGGTTGGGTAAAGCCATTTAAATCTGTATTGGTGAAATCGTAATTAGCGCTTAAGAAATTAAATTTGGCATAAGGCATTTGAGCTAAAAGTCCGTCCACGCCATTGTCAAAATCATGATTACCAATAGTGGTGGCATCGTAATTGAGCATACTCATGAGTTTAAATTCTAGCTCGCCACCATAAAAATTAAAATAAGGCGTACCCTGAAAAATATCACCGGCATCAAAGAGTAGGGTATGGGGATTCTCCTTTCGAATACTATCTACCAAACCAGCTCTTCTTGCCAAACCGCCTAAACCAGGAAAATCGGCATGATCATTTGGGAAAGCATCTATATGGCTGTGAACATCATTGGTATGTAAAATGGTAATATGCTTTTTAGAATATGTGGCACAAGAATTAAGACTTAATCCGCCAAGGGTCAATAAACTTGAAGATGCAGCGGTATTTCGAATAAATTTTCTTCTTTCCATATTACTGTAGTTGATAATATCTTAGGTCCACTTTAGGTGATAGCGTATCTACTTTAGAAAAGAAATCTATCATTGCATTCCGTATCTTGTAATCTGTCTCGATAATAGAAACAGCATCTTTGAAAAAATCCATATTATCGCCACCTTTCACCAAATAATCTGAGGTAGCTACAAAATAGGTTCTATTCATAGCTATCGGCTTTCCACCAATAGAAAATGTGTTTACGGTATTATCCTTGTTCAAGATTAATTGTATACCAGATACTGGGTGTGCTCGCTTTGCTTTTATAAGGTATGTAACCATTTTTAAAAGAGATTCAGCTTTTAATTCTACAACAACAACCAAATTTTCAAAAGGCATAACCTCGTAGGCGGTTCTTGCTGTGACGTTACCTTTAGATATAATAGCACGTATACCACCATGGTTTAGTAATACAAAGTCAATTGTATTTCCCGTTCGCTTTTGGAATATAGGATTCGTTTCACTCATAACAATATCGGCCATAAGGTTGCCTGCCGTTGTATTGAATTCCCCATCTGTTTTTGAAATGGTAAATGGTGCATAGGCTATGGTGCTGTCAAGAATCTGCTCTACACGATCATGATAAGGGGTAATAAAATCTTGAATACTATCGACAAGAATAAAACTACTATCAATAGGTATTTGCTTACCATAAATTTCGGTAAGTTGTTTTGTTTTCATTTTACAAGAACCAAAAACCACAATTGTTAAAAATATAACAAAATGTTTTATTTTTAAAATACCAAAGTGTTTTAACTTCGCCATATAGTTGCAGGGATATTATTTACATTTGTGTAAATGTAAAAATACATGTTTTTTAAAGGAATTAAGGACAAGTTTAAACAAAAATCTGGCCGTAAGTTATTGAAACAAATGGTGACAATGCCACCACCTGTTACGCGTGAGAGTAAGGGTATACGTTCATTAGGTTGTATTGTAGATTTGGATAAATTCGAAAAGTCAGAGCTGTTTTTTCAGTTTCAAGATGAATTTTCTTTGCAACCAAATGCAGTAAAGATTATAGGTTATAAGCGTTTTTATGATAAGAATTCACCCTATGCAACACCTGTGTTTTCAGATAAAGATTTAGGGTGGAACGGTGAAATAGAAAATAGTTATGCTCTTGAATTTTTAGGCAGGGAATACGACCTATTAGTAAATTATTATGACGAGGATAGCCTTTTATTGAATTTAATGTCAGCAAAGACAAAGGCCCGTTTAAAAGTAGGTTTTAAAGAAGTTGGTCCTACTTATAACGATTTAATGTTAGATACGCCGTTAAAGGACTTTCAGTTGTTTAAAAAAGAATTGAAAAAGTACTTGGGCATTTTTAAAGAGATTTAAATATGAAAGAATTACAAGGTGCAGGAGTTGCGTTAATTACACCTTTTAAAGAAGATGGTTCGGTAGATGTTCTTGCCCTTAAGAAGGTGGTGGCCTATAATATCGAAGGTGGTATCGATTATTTGGTGGTGCTAGGCACAACAGCAGAGTCTGTAACCCTAACAAAAGCAGAAAAGTTGTTGGTGATGCGTACTGTTGAAGAAGCTAATGCAGGTGCTTTACCATTAATCATTGGCGTAGGCGGAAATAATACGTTAGGGCTTGTAGAGGAATTGCAAACCTTGGATTTATCTTCCTATACCGCAATTTTATCGGTTTCTCCGTATTATAATAGACCTACACAGGAAGGAATCTTTCAACACTTTAAAGCACTTTCACAAGTATCGCCATTACCTATTATAGTCTATAACGTACCAGGTCGAACAGGAAGCAATATGCTTCCAGAAACAGTAGTGCGTTTGGCAAAGAACTTCGAGAATATTGTTGCTGTTAAGGAAGCTTGTGGCGATATGTCACAAGTTTTAGAATTGATTTCTAAAAGACCAGAGGGCTTTTTGGTTCTTTCTGGCGATGACATAACGGCTTTGCCTACCATAGTTGCTGGTGGCGACGGTGTAATTTCGGTTATAGGACAAGGTTTACCCGTAGAATTCACCAAAATGGTTCATGAAGGATTAAATGGAAATACCGACGAGGCTTATAAGTATCATTATAAGTTGCAAGAAGGTATGAAGCTAATTTTCGAGGAAGGCAACCCAGCAGGTATTAAAGTTATTTTTGAATATTTAGGAATAGCCAAGCCTTTTGTTCGACTTCCACTTATGGCTGCGACTGATTCATTGAAACATAGAATTGTTTCATTTATGGAATCGGTAATCCGTATACCTGTATAAATTTCGTTAAAACTTCCCCAAAAGGTAGTTTTGTGCCGCATAAAGCCTGTATTTTTATTGGTTTAAAATGTTTTTTAAATCCATTGATAATCACTAATTTTGCAAAATGTTTTTTAAAATGAGGCGAATATTTCCGATTCTATTGATTGCCATTGCTTTACAATCTTGTAGCGAGTACCAAAAGGTGCTTAAGAACGATGATCTAAAGGCTAAATACGATATGGCTGAAAAATACTATGAACAAGGAGATTTCAAAAGGGCTAACCGTTTGTATGAACAGATAGCACCAAAATATGTAGGTAAGCCACAAGGTGAGCGTGTAATGTTCTTTTTATCCAATAGTTATTTTAAACGTGGCGATTTTAATATGGCCGGCTATCAATTTGAACGTTTCATAAAATCATATCCGAAAAGTGATAAAATTATTGAGGCATCTTTCTTAGGTGCTAAAAGCTATTATGAGTTATCTCCTGAATATTCTTTAGATCAAACTGAAACAGATAAAGCGCTATTGAAGTTGCAAAACTTTATTAATACGTATTCTGAATCTGAATATTTTGCAGAAGCAAATGAGATGGCGCAAGAGCTTACTGCTAAGAAAGAAGAGAAAGCTTTTCAAATAATGAAGCAATACAATAAGTTAGGTGAGTTTAACTATGACATGCTTAAATCTGCCGTAGCTGCAAGTGATAACTTTGTATCTGATAATCCTGGTTCAAAATTTAGGGAAGAAGCAATGTTTGTAAAATTACAGGCTTTGGCCCACATGGCGATGAACAGCTTTGAGAGTTTAAAAGAGGAGCGTTTAAAAACAGCAAAAGCAGCCTACAGCACACTTAAGAAGCAATATCCAGAATCAAAATTTGATAAAGAAGTTAATGATCTTATCGAGAAAATAAATAAAGAATTACAACGTTTGCAACCACAGACTGTTGAATCAAAATAAATAATTTAATTATGAATATGAACGATTTAAAAAACTCAAAAGCAGCGGTATCTACTGTTACTATTAATCGTAACGAGTTTGATAAGCCAACTGAAAATATTTACGAGGCAATTTCAATTGCTGCAAAGCGTGCTGTTCAGATTAATTCTGAAATTAAAAAAGAACTTTTAGAGAAATTAGAAGAGTTTGCTACTTATAGTGATAGTTTAGAGGAGGTTTTTGAAAATAAAGAACAAATAGAAGTTTCTAAATTTTACGAAAAATTACCTAAGCCTCATGCTATGGCAGTAGAGGAGTGGCTGATGGATAAAATATACCATAGAAATACAGAAAAAGACGCTTAAGAAATATGTTGAACGGCAAAAACATTCTTTTAGGGATTACCGGAGGAATTGCTGCTTATAAAACAACATTCTTAGTTCGTTTATTTATAAAAGCTGGCGCTAACGTTAAGGTCATACTGACGGATAGTGCCAGCTCTTTTGTTTCCCCGCTTACATTAGCTACTTTGGCTAAAAACCCTGTGGTATTAGATTTTGTAAAGTCGGAAGCAAACACCATAGATTGGAACAATCATGTGGAATTAGGACTTTGGGCAGACCTGATGATAATTGCACCGGCAACGGCAAACACCATGGCTAAAATGGCTTCTGGTAATTGCGATAATATTTTATTGGCAACTTACTTATCAGCTAAATGTCCGGTTTTTGTAGCTCCCGCTATGGATCTGGACATGTATAAGCATCCGAGTACAAAAAGCTCAATGGATGCTCTCATATCATTCGGTAATAAGATTATACCTGCAACTAGTGGTGAGCTTGCGAGTGGTCTACATGGTGAGGGCAGAATGGCCGAGCCAGAGGCCATTGTTGATTTTATTAAAAATCAACTTTCTCAAGGTTTGCCATTATCAGGAAAAAAAGTACTGATTACGGCCGGACCTACTTATGAGGCTATAGATCCTGTACGTTTTATTGGAAACCATTCTTCTGGGTTAATGGGTTTTGAGCTTGCAAAAACAGCAGCAAAATTAGGTGCCGAAGTTTATTTGGTAACCGGTCCTACACATTTGTCGATAATGCACGATAATATTCATGTGGTAAAAGTTGTTTCTGCAGAAGATATGTATCATAGCGCACAGATGTATTATGATAATTCAGATATCGTAATTTGTGCAGCAGCAGTTGCCGATTATCGACCTAAAATGGTAGCAGAGCAGAAAATTAAAAAGTCTGACGAGAACTTAACTATAGAATTGGTCAAGAATACAGATATTCTAAAAACTTTCGGTGAGCACAAGAAAAATCAATACTTGGTAGGTTTTGCCTTGGAGACTGAAAATGAGTTAGAGAATGCACTGGGTAAGCTTAAGCGTAAGAATTTAGATGCAATAGTAATGAATTCGATGCAAGATAAGGGAGCTGGTTTTGGTGGTGCTACCAATAAAATTTCATTTATAGATACCAATTCTAGCATAACTACGTTTGAACTAAAGACCAAGGCAGACGTTGCTGTGGACATCTTTAATGAAATTATTAAAAGACGTTATGCGTAAGATTCTTTTTCTACTACTGTTGTGTTTAGTAAGTTGCTCTGCTAAGGCACAAGAATTAACTTGTACCGTTACGGTTAATTCTGATCAGTTATCGCAAGGAGACCTTCAGGTGTTTAAGACTTTAGAGCGTTCACTCAATGATTTTGTGAACAAGTCAAAATGGACGAATCGGGTATACAAGGAGAACGAGCGTATAAATGCACAGATGTTCATTACGATTACCGAGTACGAATCGAACCGATTTAAAGGTACTATACAAATACAATCTTCAAGACCAGTATACAATACATCATACTCCACACCGGTTTTTAATTATAAAGACAATCAGTTTAGTTTTCAATATATTGAATTTCAACCATTAATATTCAACGATAATCAGTTTGAATCTAATTTGGTGAGTGTATTGTCGTATTATG
Source organism: uncultured Maribacter sp. (assembly GCF_963975365.1). GTDB lineage: Bacteria > Bacteroidota > Bacteroidia > Flavobacteriales > Flavobacteriaceae > Maribacter. The sequence goes on from NZ_CAXBGF010000006.1 coordinate 57,849, forward strand.
CGTATATAGTTTTAGGTCTAGATGCAGACACCTTTGCTTTAGAAGGTGGTACTGATTTTTATAGAAAGGCACAGAATATTGTGACCATGGCGCAAGGAAGTAATTTTGCTGGATGGAGTCAATCTGCAGACTCTAATAGAAGTAGGTTTGAATTGGTAGATAACCTATTGTCAAACACGTATAGGGAATACCGAATTGCAATGTATAATTACCATAGAAAAGGGTTAGATATTATGTCCGATAATAATAGTACTGGAAAACAAGTGATTGCAGGTACCATGAATCTTTTTCAGACAATGATCAATAGAAGGCCTAATGCGTTTTTGATTTCTACGTTCTTTGATGCAAAATCTGAAGAGATACAAAATATTTTTTCCGACGGACCAAAGGTAGATATTGTTAAATTGAAGGAAACCTTAAATAAAATTGCTCCATTATACGCTACTACCTGGAACGATATTAAATATTGAACCTTTTTTCAAAACGGAATATAGATTACCTTTGTTGATCTAAAATTCTGTAGCGTGCTTTCAACTCTTACCATAACAAATTATGCATTAATTGATAGTCTTGAAGTAGACTTCGATAAAGGTTTTACCGTAATTACAGGTGAGACAGGTGCAGGTAAATCAATTCTACTTGGTGGTTTATCTCTTGTGCTTGGCAAACGGGCAGATTTATCTTCTTTACGGGTAAAGGATGAAAAATGTATTATTGAGGGTATTTTCAAAATTGATTCCTACGGACTTCAGAATTTCTTTGAAGAGAACGATTTAGATTATGATGTTAGTACAGTCATTAGAAGGGAGATTTTACCAAGTGGTAAGTCACGGGCTTTTATAAATGATACTCCAGTAACTTTAGATGTGCTTTCTAGACTTGGTGAAAATTTAATTGATATTCACTCTCAGCACCAGACCATGCAATTAACCGAAAATGACTTTCAGTTAAAATTGATAGATGCATTGGCAGATAATCAGAAACGATTATTAGCATATGGCAAAGGTTTAAAAACGTACCGTAAAACACAAAAAGAACTTCAAGGTTTAATTGAAAAGCAAAACTCGGCTAACAAAGAACAAGATTATAATTCTTTTTTGTTGACTGAACTGGAGAAAGCTCCTTTGAAAATAGGTATTGTTGAAGCGCTAGAAGAGGAGTACGAGCAATTAAACAATGTTGAATTGATCATGGCGCAATTATCTAAAGGTGACCAATTGTTTAATGACGAGCAAATAGGAGTACTATCTTTAGTAACCGAAATGAGACAGTCCTTATCGAAATTGGTCGATTTTGGGTCGAATTTTAAAGAGTTACATCAACGTGTACAATCAGTATTTATAGAATTAGATGATGTAAGTTCAGAATTACAACGATTGCAAGAAGGTGTTGAAGCTGACCCTAAAATGCTGGAAGAGGTGAATGGGAAGCTACAGCTTCTTTATAATTTGTTGAAAAAGCATAATGTAAGTGAGGTTTCAGAATTGATTACCATAAAAAATGACCTTGCAGACAAAGTTTTTGAGACGGCTCATTTAGATGAAAAGATTTCATTGAAGACACGCGAGTTGCAAGAGATAGAATCTGCATTAGAGGAACAGGCTTTTGTATTACGTGAAAAGCGAATTGCGGTCATACCAAAATTGAAATCGAAGTTAGAAGCGGATTTAACGTTATTGGGAATGCCTAGTGCATCTTTTGAAATTGAATTAAGCGCAACCGATACCTACACAACAACAGGAATGGATGAGCTTTCCTTCCTTTTTACAGCAAATAGAGGTGGTAGTTATGGTGAGTTGAAAAAAGTAGCATCTGGGGGAGAATTATCCAGAATTATGTTAGTAATAAAAGCGATTCTTGCTAAATATGAAAAACTGCCCACAATAATGTTTGATGAAATTGACACTGGTGTATCTGGAGAAATTTCAAACAGAATGGCGGATATAATGAAAGATATGAGTGCTGATTTACAAGTGTTTTCAATAACTCATTTACCCCAAGTCGCATCAAAAGGAAATAATCATTTTAAAGTGTTTAAAACTGAAGGAGCTGAACGTACGATGACTAACATGAAAAAATTAACGACTGACGAAAGGGTTGTCGAATTGGCACATATGCTGGGAGGTAAAGACCTATCGGACTCAGCATTGGCTCATGCAAGACAATTAATGAATACGTGATTAAGAGTTTATTTTGGATTCACTTAGATTGCCAGTGGTAATTTTGTGAAATCTAATCTTATAGAATGCCCCTGACTTTATGTAGTTGATATGGGTATTTACTACACACTTCAATTCGGTTTTAACATATTTTAGATATCTTTGAATTATAACTTTAACTATTGAATTAACTATCATGGGATATAACTTATTAAAAGGGAAAAGGGGAATTATTTTTGGAGCATTAGATGAGAATTCTATTGCATGGAAAACAGCACAAACTGTACATGATGAAGGTGGTACTTTTGTTTTGACAAATGCCCCAATTGCAATGAGAATGGGTCAGATTGATGAACTTGCAAAAAAAACCGGTTCTCAGATTATTCCTGCAGATGCTACAAGCGTTGAAGATTTGGATAATTTAGTTGCTAAGTCAGTGGAGATTTTAGGAGGCAAGATTGATTTTGTATTGCATTCTATCGGTATGTCGGTAAATGTTCGTAAAGGACGTGCTTACACTGATGAAAAATATGATTTCACTGCTAAAGGATGGGATGTATCGGCTCTTTCTTTTCATAAAGTATTACAATCATTATATAAGGCTGATGCTATGAATGAATGGGGAAGTGTTGTTGCTTTGACCTATATGGCTGCACAACGAACGTTCCCGGATTATAATGATATGGCAGATAACAAAGCATATTTAGAATCTATTGCACGTAGTTTTGGTTATTTCTTTGGAAAAGAAAAGAAAGTTAGAGTGAATACAATTTCACAATCTCCGACAGCAACTACAGCTGGGCAAGGTGTTAAAGGTTTTGATGGTTTTATTAGTTATGCAGAGAAAATGTCTCCACTGGGTAATGCAACTGCTCAAGATTGTGCGGATTACACGGTAACCTTGTTCTCTGACTTAACCAGAAAAGTTACCATGCAGAACTTGTTTCATGACGGTGGTTTTTCCAATACAGGGGTAAGTCAAGAAGTTATAGAGAAATTTTAATCAGGTCTTCAATCATCCTTTTTTTTAGGAGCCTATTTATTAAAGGAAAGTAATAATGGACTTATCGTTTTCTTTTATCATTCCCGTATACAATAGACCCAATGAAATTAAGGAGCTGTTGAATAGTCTACGGTTACAAACCTATGATAAAACTTTTGAGGTGGTCATTGTCGAAGACGGCTCTACTATCTCATCAGAAGATGTTATAGGTGAGTATCTAGATTCAGTTTCCATATCCTATTATAAAAAACGAAATTCAGGTCCAGGAGATTCTCGTAATTACGGAATGGGCAAGGCTAATGGTAATTATTTTATAATACTAGACTCCGATTGTATACTTCCTCCTGAATATCTACAAGTAGTAGAAAAGAGTTTAAAAGAAGATTTTGTACACTGTTATGGAGGGCCAGATGCTGCACATAAATCTTTTACGGTCGTACAAAAGGCAATTAATTATGCCATGACTTCATTTTTGACTACTGGCGGAATTCGTGGTGGTAAAAAAGCAGTAGATAAATTTCAGCCTAGAAGCTTCAACATGGGTATTTCGAAAGAGGCTTTTGAAAATGTAGGCGGTTATGGAAATATTCACCCAGGGGAAGATCCAGACCTTGCCATACGTATCTGGGAAAAAGGTTATAGAACCAAATTAATTTCATCAGCCTTTGTGTTTCATAAAAGACGTATAGATTGGAATAAGTTTTATATACAGGTAAATAAGTTCGGAATGGTAAGGCCTATTTTAAATTTTTGGCACCCTGAAACAAAAAAAATAACCTATTGGTTTCCTACACTATTCTGTCTTGGTCTATTGATTTCGATTTTATTGTTTATAGTTGGTTTTAAAATTCCATTATATTTCTACGCAGCCTATTTTTTAATTTTGTTTATAGATGCGTTGCATAAAACTAGAAATTTGAAGGTTGCCTTTTTAGCACTATTGGCAACTGCGATACAATTTTTCGGATATGGGTACGGATTTTTAAAATCAACCTTGTATATTAATTTGATCAATAAAAAACCAGAGGAAATTTTTCCTAAATTATTTTTTAGAGTTAATTGATGGAACGGCTATTGGAATGGATACGTACAGGATTGAAAAAAAGAAAGGTGAAAGTCTTTCTTGTATTTTTATTATGTGCTTCGCTAGCCTGGTTAATTAATAAACTTTCACAAACTTATACGAGCAATACAACTTTTAATATTACTTATGTTAATATTCCTTCAGAGTTTTTATTGGCAAATACCCCTAAAAAAGAACTTCAAGTAAGATTGAAGGCGGTTGGGTTTCAATTTTTAGGTTACCAATTAAAGCCAAAAGAGATTCAATTAGATGTTAGTAAAGTAATGCACAAAGACGATAGCTATTATTTAACCTCAGATCAGATTAGAATACAATTAGAAGCTCAACTTAATAATTACAGTACATTAACTGATTTCGATAGTGATGTTATTCATTTCGATTTTACCTCGTTGAAAACAAAAAAAGTTCCTGTTAGAGCAATGATGGAATTGACATTTGCTGCCAATCATATTTTAGAGGGGCAAATATTATTACAGCCAGATTCTATTCTAATTTCAGGTCCTAAAAGTCAGATTGATACCATTGACATTATAGAAACAGAACTGATTAAAATTGATGATTTAGATAATTCATTTTCGAAAGATGTTGCATTAAAGTTGCCTAAGCAATTGAATGGAACTACTTTTTCAAATGATTTTGTTAATGTTAGCGGTAATGTGGTTAAATTTTCTGAGCTAGTTATCGAGGTGCCAGTTACGGTAATAAATTTACCGCCAAATGTAGAGATGAGAACTTTTCCTGAAATTATAGAAGTGCGATGCCAAGGTACATTGGAACGCTTAAAAGAATTAGAGGTTAAGGATTTTGAGGTAGTAGCAGATTATTCAAAGATCTCTTCAGCAACCGGAAATCGTTTGTCGATTAGATTAAAAAAATACCCTAAGACGTTGAACAATGTTATGATAGATACCAATGAAATTGAATTTATTTTAAGAAGGGAATGATTGTAGTAGGACTAACAGGTGGTATAGGAAGTGGTAAGTCTACCATAGCAGCAATGTTTCGAGAGCTCGGTGTGCCCGTGTATGATTCTGATGAGCGGGCTAAGTATTTAATGAATACCTCAAAAAAAATAAGGAAGCAGATAGTTGAACTTTTAGGTGAAAAAGCATACTTAGAAGATAAATTAAATAGAGCATATATCGCAAAAAAGGTTTTCAATAATTCTGATTTGTTAAAGAACGTTAATCAAATAGTGCATCCTATGGTTCGGAAAGATTTTCTAAAATGGACAAAAAAACAAAATGCCCCATATGTAATTCAAGAAACGGCATTGCTTTTTGAAAATAATGCCCAAGAGTTTTATGATTCGGTAATTTTAATAACCAGCCCCATAGCGATGAGAATAGATCGAATTTTATCTCGCGATAAATCAACGAAAGCGCAGATTGTGGCCAGAATGAATAATCAACTTGATGATGAAACAAAGTTAAAATTAACCGATTTTGTCATAGACAATATTGACTTGAAAACTACAGCCTTAAAAGTTCTTGAAATACATGAAGCTATTCTAGCTGATTGTTAGACCTTTAGTAATTTTAACATTTTTGTTAAGGTTAGGTTAAACGTACTATCGTCTAACTGTTAAATCTTTAATTTTATCCCTCAATGAACAAAAAGTTATTTGTGCTCTTAGTGGTTTTAATGAGCCTTTCTCTTATTGGTCTGATTTTCGTTCAAAGCTTCTGGATTAAAAAATCTATTGATAGCAGTGAAGAGCAATTCTCGAGTAGTGTTTCTGAAGCATTGAACAGTGTCACCAATAAAATTTCTGAAAGAGAAACTAAGAACTACTTCGATAGATATTTAAATGCAAAAGATAGTATTGGTGAGCTTAAAGGTACACAGCTAACAAATTTTTTCTTCATTGATAGGGATGTCAATTCTAATGAAATTCTACTGTATGAACACGGTATTTTGGAAGAGGATTATGGTATTTCGTCTACGTTCTTTGATAGTACTGATGGTTTAGATACCACTATTATTAAAAATTATACAAGCAAACGAACAACCTCTATCTTTAAAGAGGATTTCGATTTAGAAGGTAATGCCTTTCGTTTAAATCCTATTCAGCGTATTGAAAAAATAGGAGGTCTTAATAAAATGGAAAAGGCAGCCATGGAAGAGATGTTTATGGTGCACGCAAAACGAACAGCCATTCATAAGAGGGTTTCTAAGCAGGAAATTGAATTGTTGTTGCAACGTGAATTAGAAAATAGAGGTATAGATATTTCATTTGAATACGGTGTTTATAGTAATAGTTTGCCGACCAAAATTAAATCGAATAGGTTTAAGTATGCGGAAACCAATATTTATAAATCGCCCATGTTTGTTGACTTTGAGGGAGTTTCAAATTTCGATTTGCTAATATCCTTTCCGAAGAAAAAACGTTTTTTGGTTCAATCTATTTTAGGTTTGGCTTTACTTTCGTTATTGTTTACCATAATTATTGTGGTGGCGTATTCTGGGGCAATTTATCAATTGATTCGTCAGAAACAGATTTCTGAAATAAAAACAGATTTCATTAACAACATGACGCATGAATTTAAAACACCGATAGCGACAATAAACTTAGCGGTAGAAGCTATTAAAAATCCTAAAATTATTGGGGATCAAGAGAAGGTGTTGCGATACTTGCAGATGATTCGAGATGAAAACAAAAGAATGCACGCTCAAGTAGAAAACGTCTTGCGTATATCCAAGTTAGAGAAAAATCAACTTGATATTAGTAAGGATAGGGTTAATGTACATGATATAATAGAAGATGCTATTACACATGTAGAGCTAATTGTGGATGATAGAGGTGGGTATATACATACACATTTAGATGCTGAACGATCAGAAGTATTAGCAAACGAAATGCATTTTACCAATGTATTAGTGAACATGCTCGATAATGCCATTAAATATTCTGAACAGGCACCTAAAATAGATGTGTATACAGAAAGAGCAAAGAATTACATCATCATCAAGGTTCAAGATCAAGGTACTGGTATGAGTAAAGGTGTTCTCAAGAAAGTTTTTGAAAAATTCTATAGAGAACACACAGGAGATATACACAACGTTAAGGGGCATGGTTTAGGATTGGCCTACGTTAAAAAAATAGTTGAAGATCACCAAGGTGAAGTATACGCCGAAAGTGAAAAAGGAAAAGGAAGTACGTTTTACATCAAACTGCCGTTAATATAAATATTATGGAAACAATAAATAAGAAAATACTTTTAGTTGAGGACGATCCAAATTTTGGTATTGTATTGAAAGATTATTTGTCTATGAATGACTTCGATGTCACATTAGCCAAAAATGGAATGGAAGGTTTTGAAAAGTTCAAAAAGGATAATTTTGATATCTGTATTTTGGATGTAATGATGCCTTATAAAGATGGATTTACTTTAGCAAAAGAGATTCGAGAAAAGAACGAGAATGTACCTATTGTTTTTCTAACTGCAAAAACAATGAAGGAAGATGTTCTAAAAGGATATAAAGCTGGTGCAGATGATTATTTGAATAAGCCTTTCGATTCTGAAGTATTGTTGATGAAATTGAAAGCTATTCTTCAAAGAAAAGCTTCTAATGGTTTAGCTGATAGCAAAAAATTTGAATTCAAAATTGGTGGTTTTCACTTGAATTCTAAATTGAGATTTCTTAAATATAAAGATAACGAAGCTATCAAGTTATCACCAAAAGAGAATGAATTGTTACGCTTATTGGCATTACATGAAAATGATTTAATGCCACGTGAATTAGCATTGACCAAGATATGGAGAGATGATAATTACTTTACTTCTCGTAGTATGGATGTATATATCGCCAAATTACGTAAGTATTTAAAAGTTGATGATACGGTTGAAATATTGAATATTCACGGAGAAGGTTTCCGTTTGGTAGTCAAGACTGAAGATGAATAAATTTTAGTAACATTTAAAACCAAAAAGCATCCTTAATAGGATGCTTTTTGGTTTTAAAGCTTTTTAGTAATCTCGGTTAAGATTTCGCTAGGTGTTTGGTCAATGGAAATGGTAAGAACGTTGGTAGGTATTTCTAAGGTGTCAAATTGAGACTGTAAAAGTCCTTTTGGCATGTAGTGATTCTTACGTTCATTTAAACGCTTGTTAATTAGTTCAAAGCTTCCGTTTAAATAGATGATTTTATATTTACCTTCTAAATTTTGCCCCAAAATAGTCCTATACTTTTCTTTAAGTGCTGAACAAACAATTACTGCCCCTGTTGATATATTATTCAATGCAACTTCATTTAACCGCTCTAACCAACCTTGGCGATCATCGTCATTCAAAGGTTTTCCTTCACTCATTTTCTTGACATTTGCCTCCGGATGAAAACTGTCTCCATCAAAGAACGGAATCTTCAACTTTTCAGCCAGCAGTTTTCCAATAGTTGATTTTCCACTACCGGAAACTCCCATGACAAACAAGATTTGTGATTTAACCATTCTTTAATTTTAAAATTTCAGTATTTATTTTGTTTAATATATTTTTTTGTTCATAGTCATAATTAAACCAACGGGTGTCTTCATTTTTAAAAAACCATGTAAGTTGTCTTTTTGCAAATCTTCTGGTATTTTTCTTAATTTCTGAAATTGCGAATTCTAAGGTCCACTCGTTATCAAAGAAATTGAACAGTTCTTTATAACCAACGGTTTGCAATGCATTATAATTTCTATATGGTAGTACTTCTTTGGCTTCTTCAAGAAGGCCTGCCGCTATCATTACATCAACTCTTTGGTTGATGCGGTCATAGATTATAGTCCTATCTGCTTTTATGCCCACTGTTATGACTCTGAAATCTCTTTTAGCTTTGGGCTTATCTATAAATGAAGAATAAGGCTTTCCACTACCGATAGTTACTTCAAGAGCTCTAATTACACGTTGTGGATTATGAATATCTACCTGTTTGAAATAAAGCGGATCTAACCTTTCTAATTTTTCTTGTAAATATTCAATTCCATGCTCTTTGAGTTCAAAATTCAGTGCCTCTCTAACATTCGATTTAATTGTTGGAAAGGAATTTAATCCTTCGGTAACAGCATTGACATAAAGTCCGCTACCACCAACCATAATTACAACTTCATTTGTTTTAAAGAGAGAAGCTATTTTTTTAATAGCATCTCGCTCAAAATCTCCAACCGAATAGGGCTCGGTTATACTTTTGTGTTGAATAAAATGATGCTTTGCAAGTTTTAATTCTTCGCTTGTTGGTACAGCTGTACCAATATTCATTTCTTTGAAAAACTGTCTAGAATCGGCTGAAATTATTTCAGTACGGTAATACTGAGCCAATAAAATTGCCAGTTTGGTTTTACCAATAGCGGTAGGGCCTACAACAGAAATAAGAATTTTATTCATTTAATAGTGATCCGCAGTTATAACAATGGGTTGCATCATCTCTATGGCCCTCTTTACTACATGTAGGGCAACTTTTGGTGTTTACATGAACATACATACCCAGTTCTCCATCATTCGATTTGTCTTTGTTTTGCTTGGCAAATTCAGCAGTGACCATTCCTGTAGGCACAGCGATAATTCCGTATCCTAATAACATAATGATGGTGGCAATAGCTTGTCCTTGTGGTGTAATGGGGGCTATGTCTCCGTAGCCTACCGTGGTAAGAGTTACTATGGTCCAGTAAATACTAGTAGGTATGCTGGTAAAGCCAGCTTCATCACCTTCAATTAAATACATAAGGGTTCCCATCATCACTGAAGCAATTAGGACAGCGAAAAGAAAAACCGTGATTTTAGCTCTGCTAGCTTTTAATGCTCTTTTTAATTGTGAAGCCTCTCCTAAAAACCGAGCTAATTTTAATATTCTAAATACTCGTAACAATCTAAAGGCACGAACAGCTAATAATACTTGTGATCCTGCAAAAATGTATGATATATAAAGAGGTATCGTCGATAAGAAGTCTATAATTCCATAAAAACTAAAAATATAGTGACTAGGTTTTTTAATACAAATAATTCGAGCGATATATTCAACTGTAAAGAAAACGGTAACTACCCATTCAAGCACAAATAATATTTCATGGTACTCTGCGTCAATTGATTTTACACTTTCGAGCATTATTAGAATTACGCTGAAAATGATGATTACGAATAAAATTAAATCGAATAATTTACCCATGGGAGTATCTGCTTCATAAATAATTTCATGAAGTTTATTTTTCCACGGTGATAATTTGTCTTCCTCTTTCAACTTAAGCCTTTAATTCTACAATTTTATGAACTCTTTTTTTTCTAAGATAAGATTCTATTAGAAAATTAGCGTCTCGTGTACCGTTCAATGGGGTGATTAAGGTTTCCAAGATATGATTATTATTTATTTGATAGTTAAGGTCGTAAAAACCAAAACCAACAAGCGAGCCATTTTTAATTAAAATTGCACTTTGTTCACCAATCTCACGCCCTTTGTCAATCAATAAGATATTTGCATCCTTACGAATACTATTTTTTGAAATTGCAGCTAATACACGGTCGTTATATTCTTTTTGGTCTTCCTTACTGATACAGGCACCTTTGCAAGTGCCATTTTCATATCCAGAACAATTATTTCTAGCTTCACTAATACCATTCACTTTCTCACATAACTCTAGATCTTTTGTAATTTTATATAAGTAATTTTTAGCACTGAATATTCCGTTGAATAGGGCTAAAGGTTCTTTACATTCGCGATATGCTTTAATTTCTAAAGCATAGTAACCATTTTTATTTTTGGTTTTACACAGTGTATGACTAAACATTCTCTTTCTAGGAATGGTGCTATATTTAGGTCTAAGCTTTAATAATTCTTCGTGTTCTTTAAGAATTGCTACCAGCTCATTTCCTGTTAGCTCATAAGTTACTTTTTTAGTATCCTTAGCTAGTTTTCTAGATTTGTCACCACTTTTGGTAAAGAGTTGGTTTACCTTTTTCTTGATATCTGTGCTTTTACTAAGGTAGATAATATCACCATCTTTATTATGCATATAAAAGATACCAGTCTTGTTAGGTAATTCTCTAACAATATCTAATTGTTTTTCAGAGAGCTCGCCTTGTGTTTCTTTTCTGATAGTATCCTTTATAATTATTTTTTCCGAATCTTTTGCCAGTAAAAACTTGAATAACTTTATTGTTGCCAATGCGTCTCCATTTGCTCTATGGCGATCACTTACAGGTATGCCTAATGATCTAACTAACTTGCCAAGGCTATATGATTCAGCATCAGGTAATAATAGTTTTGAAAGGTCAACGGTGCATAAGGTTTTACGTTCGAAATTATAGCCCAAACGTCTAAATTCTGTCCGTAATATCCGGTAATCGAATTGGGCATTGTGAGCAACTAAAACGGTGTCTTCGGTAATTTCAATAATTCGTTTGGCTACTTCGTAAAACTTAGGTGCAGTCTGCAACATTTTACTATTGATACCGGTGAGTTTCACTACAAAAGGTTGAATTTCCTTTTCAGGATTCACCAAACTGATAAATTTGTCAACTACTTTTTGACCATCAAACTTATGAATAGCAATTTCGGTGATACCTTCCTCATTAAATTTCCCTCCTGTGGTTTCAATATCTAAAATCGCGTACATCTAGTAAAATCTGATTTATTTAAATAGTGGAAATCGTTTGGTTCAATTTCGCGTTCCAAAGATACTACTTCCAATACGTACCATAGTACTTCCTTCTTCTATGGCAATTTTATAATCCCCACTCATACCCATAGATAATGTTGTAAAATTTGGATAGTTGTTTTTTAATTTAGTGAATAATGATTTTAGGCTTTTGAATTCCCTTCTAACCTGATTCATATTATCTGTAAAAGTAGCCATACCCATTAAACCTACAATCTTTACGTGTTCATAGGTCTTAAATTCTTCATTATGTAGCAACGCAAGTAGCTCCTTTTCATCAAAACCAAACTTTGTGTCTTCCTCAGCTATATGAACTTGCAAAAGACAAGAAATGGTTCTATTGCATTTTTCAGCTTGCTTATTTATTTCAGCCAATAATTTTGGACTATCGACGCCATGTATCAAAGAAACATATTCAGCCATATATTTGACCTTATTCCTTTGAAGATGACCAATCATATGCCATTCGATATCTTTTGGCATATTTTGCCATTTTTCTGTCATTTCTTGAACCCTATTTTCGCCAAAAATGCGTTGACCTTCATCATATACTTGTTGAAGGTCCGATATCGGTTTAGTTTTTGAAACGGCAACCAGCGTTACAGATTCTGGCAGTGTACTTAATATGGAGGAAAGATTTTCCTTTATGGACATAGTATATTCTGTTATGGAAAAATTTTAATTTTCGAATTGACTTGATATTTTTTCTGCTTTTCTACTTTCGGAATAATCATAAAAACCTTCTCCAGATTTCAGACCTTTTTTACCGGCCATCACCATATTGACCAAAAGGGGCGAAGGTGCATATTTTGCATTTTTGAAACCGTCATGCATCACATTTAAAATAGAAAGACAAACATCTAGACCTATGAAATCTGCCAATTGTAATGGTCCCATAGGGTGAGCCATACCCAATTTCATAACGGTATCTATTTCTATAACACCGGCAACCCCATGATGCAAGGTTTCTATCGCCTCATTAATCATAGGCATTAAAATTCTATTAGCAACAAAACCTGGATAATCATTGACCTCGGTAGGAGTTTTTCCTAATTTTTCGGAAAGCTCCATTATTGTTTTGGTCGTTGTGTTTGAAGTACTGTAACCACGTATAATTTCAACCAAGGTCATTATGGGAACAGGATTCATAAAATGCATACCAATAACTTTATCTGGTCTGTTGGTAGCTGCTGCAATTTGCGTTATAGATATTGAGGACGTATTGGAGGCTAAAATTGTATTTGAATCACATATGGCGTCCAAATCTTTAAAAATATTTAGTTTAACGGCTAAATCTTCAGTGGCAGCTTCAATAACTAAATTTGTTCCAGAAATTCCTGATTTTAAATCTGTAAACTGCATTATGTTTGCGAGTGTATTATCTCTGTCTGAAGTTGAAATTTTATCCTTAGCCAACATTCGATCCAAATTATTGGCTATGTTGGCAAGTCCCTTAACAAGAGCATCTTTAGCAACATCTATTAAGTGTACTTGAAATCCGTTTTGGGCGAAAACATGGGCAATACCATTACCCATAGTGCCAGCACCTATTACAGCAATTTTTTTCATATTTTCTTTGGATTAAATGCAGCGATAATTTGTAAAGCTACTTTTAGGGCTTGAGTACCTTGTTTTAAGCTTACAATTGGTGTGGTATTATTATTTATGGCTTCTGCAAATGATTCAAGTTCATCTAATATGGCGTTATTGGTTTCAATCGACGGATTTTCAAAATATATCTGCTTTTTGATACCTTCTGCATTCTGCAGAATCATGTCAAAATCACCAGGTTCTTTTGGTGCATCTTTCATTTTAACGACTTCTACTTTCTTCTCTAAAAAATCAACAGAGATGTAAGCATCTTTTTGAAAGAAACGAGATTTTCTCATGTTTTTCAATGAAATTCTACTTGCTGTTAAATTGGCGACACAACCATTTTCAAATTCTAATCTAGCATTTGCAATATCTGGCGATTGGCTAATTACAGATACTCCGCTTGCATTTATTTGTTTTATCTCAGAATTGACTACACTTAAAATTGCATCGATATCATGAATCATTAAATCTAATACCACAGGCACATCGGTGCCTCTTGGATTAAACTCCGCTAAACGATGACTTTCAATAAACATAGGTTGTTTTATAGCATTCTTTACTGCAGTAAATGCAGGATTAAAACGTTCAACATGACCAACCTGACCTTTTACACCGTGTTTAGCCTCTAAGGCTAAAAGTGAATTAGCTTCTTCTAAAGTATGGGTAATAGGTTTTTCAATGAAAATATGCTTTCCTTTTTCAATAGATTTTTTCGCACATTCAAAATGTGACAGTGTAGGGGTAACTATGTCTATAACATCTACTGCGTCTATAAGATTATCAAGATTATTAAAATAAGTATAGCCAAAATCGGCACTTACCTTTTCTCCATTAGAGCTATCTGCATCATAAAACCCAATGAGTTCATATTTTTTAGATTCATTTAGAAGTCTGAGGTGGATTTTACCAAGATGTCCAGCTCCTAAAACACCAACTTTTAGCATTTGTTTTGTTTTCTTCAAAAATACACATAGTTGGATAGTTTTATCCTATAGGCTATTTCAATTTTATAATTTATTGACTTAAGTTTTAAACAGGTTCTTCCATCGTTGAAAGATCTTTGCTAACTTTGAAAGTCAAACCAACTACCATTGAAAGATACCTTTAAGCATAGAGGCATGCGCAATCATTTAGCGCAATTACTAGAAGAAAAGGGGATAGCGGATAAAAAGGTACTCGATGCTGTTCGTGAAATTCCACGTCATTTGTTTATGGATAGTAGCTTTGAGGGCCATGCTTATCAAAACAAAGCATTTCCTATAGCCGCTAATCAAACTATATCGCATCCATTTACGGTTGCCTTTCAGACTGAATTGCTACAACTAGAAGATGGTCAAAAAGTATTGGAGATAGGTACAGGTAGTGGTTACCAAACTGCCATTCTTTTAAAGTTGAAAGTCAAGGTTTATACCATAGAAAGACAGCTTGAGCTTTTTAAGAAGACCAATATATTTTTTAAGAAAATGGGTTACCGACCTAAGAAAATTATTTTTGGAGATGGTTACAAGGGGTTACCGGAACAGGCACCATTTGACCGTATCATTGTAACTGCAGGTGCTCCTGAAGTGCCGAAGGCATTACTTTCACAGTTAAAAGTAGGAGGTAGGTTAGTAATTCCTATAGGCTTTGAAGAGCAGATAATGACTTTGTTTGTACGAACTACTGAAAAGGAATTTTCTAAGTCTGAATATGGCTCGTTTCGATTTGTTCCTCTATTAGAGAATAAGAACTAACTAGTTGTTGAAACTCTTTTTTACACGAGCAAGGTCACGCTTATTGTCACGATCTTTAATAGAATCTCTTTTATCGTAAAGCTTTTTACCTTTTGCTAAAGCTATTTGCATTTTAGCAAGACCTCTATCATTTAAAAATACACGAAGAGGTACAATCGTTAAGCCTGAAGTTTTTACTTCCTTACTCAACTTTTTAAGTTCTCTTTTTTGTAGAAGTAATTTTCGTTCAGCTTTTGGTTTGTGGTTAAAATGAGATGCATGCGAGTATTCGTCAATTTGCATATTGATTACGAAAAGCTCATCTCTATCATTAAACTCACAAAAACTCTCTGTAATAGATGCACGACCTTCTCGTATGGCTTTAATTTCAGTACCGGCTAAAACTATACCAGCTGTAAATTTATCCATCAACTCATATTCAAAATGAGCTTTCTTGTTCTTTATGTTAATCGTGTTTTGCATTGATGACAAAAGTAAGAACAATTCAATGAATGTCTTAAACTTTTAAAACTATTTGCAAATGATGTCGATGGGTTTAAGCTTTAGAGAATATTAATCTGGGCAATTACAGTTGAAAATAAGTTTATTAACTGTAGGTTTTTCATTTACAATTTGTACAATAAATAAAATTCCATTTTCGTTATCATCGATATCAGAATAACGATCTTCATTAATCAGTTTATTCACGAATTCTGGAGTCGTATTGCTATGTCCAACTATTAACACATTTTTATTGAGATTGTCTGTTTTAAATTGTGTAATGTCTAGAGTACCTGGGTCGTAATACTGTAAATCAATATTTTTCTTTATCGATGTTGGTGCTGCAGTCATAGAAGTTCTATTGTAATCGGTAGAATAAATGGCATCTAAATCAACATCAGCAAGAATTTCAGCCCAATGCATTGCTCTACCTAATCCTTTTTGATTAAGTTCAGGGTCAGCATCATCAAGATTACTTCTATCCTTTTCTGCATGTCTAATTAAGTAAAATGTTGAAACAGATGTTTGATTTTGCGATGTATCTATAACAACCTCATCTTTACAAGAAAGACTAATAAATAGGCATGTGAAAAGAATATATTTTATGGCTTTCATGAAAATTTGTTTGAGGTATTAATTTAATAACTAAAATTACTTCAAAATAGTACTATAGATAGTGTATTTTTTGTTTTTTTGCATATGAAAAAGTTTTGTGGGGCACTTCTTATTGGTTTTGTAGTTCTAGGTCTTAAGGCTCAAGAGGTTGTGTTGCCTACTGATTTCAGGCAACTAAATCTTACAGAGTATAATGGGAGTATCGTAAACCCTGCATATAGTTTATATCGCAATAATCCATCATCTGTTGCTTTATGGGCAAGATGGCAATGGCAAACATACGATGCGGACCCAACTTCATTATTTTTAAATTATACGGCTCGATTAAATGAGGTTTCTTCTGCCGGGGCTGGTTTTTTTCAGCATAATACCGGTATTTTTTTAAATACTGGGGCTGCGATAAACTATGCATATAATATTGAATTAAGTGAAAAAGTATTTTTAGGTGTCGGACTAAACTTATTTGCTTTTCAACAAAAGCTTGCTGACGAACGTTTTTTTGTTCCAAACCCGATACAAACTTCTATTCCTAATGATTTTATTGTTCAAATGGCACCTGGTATAAATTTGAATGTAGACAGATTTAATATTGGTTTGGTTTCGGAAAATTTATTTGATTATAATTTCAGTACGAATGAGCGAAATTCTAGTCCTGATGAACGTATGTTTTTGGCATTGGCTAGCTATGATTTTCCAATATCTATTTTAAGTACAGATTACAGTTCCATTTTAAGACCTTCAATATATTATAAAACAATTCCTGGATTGGATAATCAAGTAGGATTGACATCATTGCTAACTACTAATAAATATTGGTTACAAGCCGGTTATAATAGTTTTTACGGATTTTCAGGCGGAGCAGGTGGTCGTTTCTTTAAGCGATTATCTATAGGAGCATTAATTGAAGTGGGTACGAGTTCTGACTTAAAGGGGCAAGATCCATCTTTTGAATTAGTAACCGCATACAAATTAGGAGCAATAGAGACTCCTGAAGAAAAGCTCCAAGAACAATTAATAGCAGAAGAGGAAAAAATAAAGGAAGAAAGCTTAATTGCTAAACCAGACGTAGAGGAAGGTGTGGTATCGAAAGAATTAAGTAAAGAAGAGCAGTTAGCTATAAAACGTGAGGCTAAAAAACAACAGCGTTTAGCGCTGATAGAATCAAAAAGGATAAATGATTCTATAGTTGATGCTTCAAGGCAAACAGACCTTGCTGTTAAAGAATCTAAGAGAGATATTAGAAGAAAGCGTGATTCTATTGCTGATGCAAAAGCAGAGCAAGCTTTAGCAGCTTCAAGAGCTTTACAACAACGAAGACAACAAGATTCAATAGCAGCAGTAATTAAGAAGGAAGCAGAGGCAGTTGCACTTGTTCAAAAACAAAGGCAAGATTCTATTGCTCAGAGTAAGGTACTCTTGGCTGAAGCTGAGAAACAGAAAGCAGAATTTACTGCAAGAAACGAGGTGGTTAAACCTAAAGCTGGAGAAAAGTATGAAGAGGTTACGAAAGAAGGATCTTTAACACCGGGGTATTACTTGATTGCCAATGTCTTTGGAACCAAGAAGTACTTAGATGCTTTTTTGGTTGATATGAAGAAAAAAGGTATTGACGCAAAATCTTTCTATAGAGAATTGAATAAATACAACTATGTATATCTGGCTAAATACAGTTCGATAAAAGAGGCAAGAGAAGCCCGAGATTCTAACCTAGGTGGCAAATACAAAGAGAAGATTTGGATATTTAGAGTAACTGGTGAGTAATTGAATACACACAATTATTTTATTAGTATTCTGTAGTTAAATAGCTGGTTATCCGTTTATTTAAGTTCTCTTTTAATAAGAACATCTAAATAGGTAACCGTATTTAAAAGGTATTTACGGTCTTTAGTGAGGGTGGCCATGGCAATAGAACCTTGTAGAATTGTAAATAATTGTTTCGAGAATTGTAATGGAGTAACCGGAAGTTTAAATTCTCCGTTATTAATTCCACTTTCAAATACCAAGGCTATTTTACCTTCAATTTCTTTAATTGTTTCTTTAACCGCTGCTGCCAACAAGCGATTGTTATGTTGGGCATCTATGCCTACATTCAAAATAGGACAACCGCCCATGTTCATCGTAAATATGTCGTATTTTTTATAAAATTCAATAAGATTTTCAATCTTATCCATAGCTTTTCCTTCTATTGAAAAATGTTCGTCAATAGCTCTAAGTAATAGGTTACGATTATATTCGAATGCAGCTAAAGCAAGAGCTTCTTTGTTTTCGAAATTACCATAAAGCGCACCTTTAGTTAAATTGGTCGCTTCTGTTAAATCGCTCATGCTTGTGCCAACATAGCCATGCTTGTTAAAAACTGGGGCAACAGTCTCAATAATATAAGCGGTAGTTCTTTCGGCTTTAGTTGACATGTAGGACTGTTTTATGCGAATATAAAAAATCTATACTGCATGGTATATATTGTTGACAAAAAAAAGCGTCCTTATTAAAAATAAGAACGCTTTTTCACATTTTTAAGATATTAAACCATTATATCTTCTTGATTTCTGAAAACCAAAGTATTGCCAAAGGCGTCTAGTAATACAACACTATCAGGTTTTATCTGGCCGCTTAAAAGTGATTTGGACATATTGTTCAAGACTTCTTTTTGAATAGTTCGTTTTACAGGTCTAGCCCCAAATTGAGGGTCATATCCTTTTTCAGCCAAATAATCTATAGCTTCTTCAGTAGCCTCTAGGGTAATCTGTTGCTTAAGCAGCATTTTCTTTAGAGATTCCAATTGAAGTCTAACGATTTCCTTGATATTGTTTTTAGTTAAAGGAGTAAACATAACAATGTCATCTATTCTATTGATAAACTCTGGTCGTACAGTTTTCTTCAATAAACCAAGAACTTCTTCCCTTGCAGATTCAGTTGCACTAGGTATATCTTTTGAATTTTCAAAAGTATCTTGTATAATTTGGCTTCCCATGTTACTAGTCATGATTATGATGGTATTTTTGAAGTCGGCAACCCTACCTTTATTATCTGTCAATCTGCCTTCGTCCAAAACCTGCAGCAAAATGTTGAAGGTATCAGGGTGTGCCTTTTCTATTTCATCTAGTAAAACTACTGAATATGGTCTTCTTCTTACTGCTTCAGTCAATTGACCGCCTTCATCGTAACCAACATATCCTGGAGGTGCACCAACTAATCTACTCACAGCATGCCTCTCTTGATACTCACTCATATCTATACGGGTCATGGCATTTTCATCATCAAACAGATAGGATGCAAGCGTTTTTGCTAGTTCGGTCTTACCAACACCGGTAGTACCAAGAAACAAGAATGATCCTATCGGTTTTTTTGCATCCTGTAATCCAGCTCGACTTCTTCGAATAGCATCAGAAACAGCTTGAATAGCTTCTTCCTGGCCAACCACTCTTTTGTGCAGTACTTCCTCAAGTTTCAATAATTTCTCGCGTTCACTTTGTAACATTTTGGTCACTGGAATACCGGTCCATTTCGCAACTACCTCTGCTATGTCTTCACTCGTAACCTCTTCTTTAATTAAGGTTCCGGAGTGTTGTTGTGCAGCTAAATCATCCTGTAATTTTGTTAGATTTTCCTGCGCTTCTTTAATTTTTCCATATCTAATTTCAGCTACCTTGCCATAGTCGCCATTACGTTCGGCCCTTTCTGCTTCTGCCTTAAAATTTTCAATATCCAACTTGGTTTGTTGAATATTATCAACAACCGTTTTTTCACTTTCCCATTGAGCATAAATCTCATTACGCTCTTCTTTTACATTAGCTAGATCTAAGTTTAAGATTTTAAGTTTTTGCTTATCATCTTCCCTTTTAATTGCTTCAATCTCAATTTCCAATTGCATGATCTTTCTATCAAGAACATCCAATTCCTCAGGTTTAGAGTTGATTTCCATTCTAAGTTTAGATGCAGCCTCATCCATTAGGTCAATTGCCTTATCGGGTAAAAACCTATTGGTTATATACCGCTGCGATAACTCTACAGCCGCTATAACAGCTTCGTCTTTAATACGCACTTTGTGATGAGCTTCATATTTCTCTTTAATACCTCTAAGGATGGAAATAGCACTTTCAGTATCAGGTTGATCAACCATGACTTTTTGGAATCTTCTTTCCAATGCCTTATCCTTCTCAAAATACTTTTGGTATTCATCTAAAGTTGTAGCTCCAATTGATCTTAATTCTCCTCTAGCTAATGCTGGTTTTAAAATGTTAGCAGCATCCATAGCACCTTGACCGCCACCGGCACCAATTAACGTATGAATTTCATCTATAAAAAGTATGATGTTTCCGTCGGCACTTACAACTTCTTTAATGACCGATTTTAAACGTTCTTCGAATTCACCTTTATATTTAGCTCCTGCAATCAATGCACCCATATCCAAAGAATAGATAACCTTGTCTTTTAGGTTTTCAGGAATATCGCCTTGTATAATTCTATGGGCAAGACCTTCAACAATTGCGGTTTTACCTACACCAGGTTCACCTACTAAAATTGGATTATTTTTGGTTCTTCTGGATAATATCTGGAGAATTCTTCTTATTTCTTCATCGCGACCAATAACAGGATCTAATTTACCGCTATCTGCAAGTTCATTTAGGTTTTTGGCGTATTTCTTTAGTGAATTATACGTTTCTTCAGCACTTTGTGAAGTAACCTTCTCTCCTTTTCGTAATTCTTCTATAGCTGCTTTAAGGTGTTTTTCCGTAACCCCTTGGTCTTTTAATATTTGAGCTATTTTACTCTTTGATTTTAATACGGCCAAGAATAAATGCTCTAAAGAAACAAACTCATCGCCCATATCCTTGGCAATTATGCTAGCTTCATTTAGAGTTTTGCCGGCTTCTCTTGAAAATTGCAACTCACCACCTTCCACTTTTGGGAAACTAGAAAGTTCCTTTTCCAATATTTGTTGGACCATATTAAAATTGACGCCTAATTTTTTAAGTAAAAAAGGCATAACATTTTCTTCTACTTCGGTAAGTGCTTTGAAAACATGTTCATTTTCTATTTGCTGATGGCCCATATTTTGGGCAATCTGCTGGGCTAGTTGAATTGCCTCCTGCGACTTTATGGTAAAATTATTTATATTCATTTTCTTTAGTTTTAGTTATTTGTAATACTTTTGGAATGTAATGTTCAAGAATCTTACCAATAACCGAGACAAGACAAGATGACTTGATTTCGAGTATATTAGCTGACAATTAGTCAGATAGTGGTATGGCTAATGGGTAATATTAAATTAAGAAATCTATGGGAATATTTAGTGGAATATTTGGAGGATCTAAGAATGGAAATGGAAAGGAAGTTTCTGATATTCCTTGGAAACCTTTGAATGCGATAATTCAGTTAGAGGATATTAAGAAACAATCTAAAATAAGGCCTCAGATTATTTTTAAACATTCTACTTCTTGTGGTATTAGTAGAATGGTACTGAATATGTTTAAAAGTGGCTATGGGTTAGAGGAAGGCCAAATGGATTTTTATTTTTTGGATTTGCTAGCAAATAGAGATGTGTCCCACGAAGTTGCTTCCGTATTTGGAGTAATGCATCAATCTCCCCAATTATTAATAATTAAAAATGGGGTAGTGGTAGTACATGATTCTCATGGATCGATATCTGATATAAAATTAGAACAGTACTTATAAAAAAAGCCCCATTAAAACGGGGCTTTTTTGTTAGTTAAAACTTTGCTTATTTAAAATGTTCTTAAGATTATTCTTTAAATCTTCACCAGCATCATATACCATCTGTTCATTACTGGGAAATGGAACCCTCGCCAATTGCAGAAGCGAAACTAAATCATTATCTAAAGCTCTTTTGTCGCCATTATAGTTGGCATAAATATGCTCAAATACAAATTGACTGGATAATGGATATTGATTTATTTTCTGTTGTTTTTTTAAATCTATAAAATTAACAACTCCTGTTACTTGAGCACTCTTAAATTGAGTGAATTGATAAAAATCACATTTTACGGTTTTAAACTTGTCAACTTTTATGCTATTCCCTAAACTATCGGAAACTACATTGCCATTACTATCTTCAACAAAAGTATAGCCATCCTTAATCTGACGTTCTTTGCTTATCTGTTTCTCACTAATTTGTTCGGGAGAAATGTTAATGTCTTGAAAAGAAACCTCCATTTGGTAATCATAGATTTGATTTTTAATTCTATTCGTATGATATTCTGTCCAATTATTATTTAATCCGTAGGTATTCAAATTTAAAAGTTCATCTTCTAATCTTCTTGGAATTACCTTATCGGTGTTGTTGGTCATTTCAACAATAACATAATCTAAACCCTTTTGGTACGCTTCATCAATTTTAGAAACAACGTCATTATAATTAGGGTTTAACTCCTGTAAATATTTTAAATCACTAAAAGCAATTCTAAAATCTGATTTATAATTTGCATTTTCCAATAAGGTCGTGGCCTTGTTATAAAGGTATTCAGATAAATTTAGTTTGGCAGCAATTAATTCATCGTCATAATTTTTAAAGTTGAATTGTGCTTTTCTATTTTCATCTTGAATATACAACGGTAATAAAGGCCTTATACTTTCTTGAACCGATTTAAGTCGGTCATATGTATTGAAAATTTCCTCGAAATTTGCAGGGTTACCATCTTTTTTAAGAAATTTAATGTGCTGAAGTTCCCTTTCGGTATGTTTACGGTATCCTTCTTCAAGAAGTACAATGTACGTCTGATTGCTTTTTTTGGTCTTATTTTCAGCAATGTTTACAACAGCTTTGTTAATAGCGGCCATGTAATTGCCTGAATTTAGAGCCTCCTGTGTTTTCTTTACCCCACTACAAGATAGTAGTAGGCCTATAAAACCAAATAGTAGAATTTTTTTCATGCCTATATTTTTAGAATTTAATAAAGCTATTTCAACAGCCGTGCCATAAAATGCTTTTATCATAACGTATGGGGATGAGGAATAGTATATTTTCGTTAAGTTGCACAATAGATTTCTAAATCATGTATTTGAATATGGGTACAGTTATTAACTTATTTTGATAAATAAGTTATGGGTTTATTCATTTTTTTTATTTCATTAAGTACTCTTATTTGTATTTTTGCATCTTATTTAAAATAAATAGCAAAATGCAACGCGACACTATAATTTTTAATCTTATTGAAGAAGAGCGACAACGTCAGATCAACGGAATTGAATTAATCGCTTCTGAGAATTTTACTAGTCCGCAGGTAATGGAAGCACAGGGTTCTGTACTTACCAATAAATATGCTGAAGGTTACCCAGGTAAGCGTTATTATGGAGGTTGCGAAGTAGTAGATAAAGTTGAGCAGTTGGCTATTGATAGGGCTATGGAACTTTTTGGGGCTGCATATGCGAATGTTCAGCCGCATTCTGGTTCGCAAGCAAATGCTGCTGTTTATCATGCATGCTTACAGCCTGGAGATAAAATATTAGGTTTCGATTTATCTCATGGAGGACATTTAACCCATGGTTCTCCGGTGAATTTTTCTGGAAGATTATATAATCCTGTGTTTTATGGTGTAGACCAAGAAACAGGTAGATTGGACTATGATAAAATTCAAGAAATAGCAACAAAGGAACAACCTAAGTTGATAATTGCTGGGGCCTCGGCATATTCGCGAGATATAGATTTTGAACGTTTTCGTAAAATTGCCGATAGTGTAAATGCAATTTTACTTGCTGATATTTCTCATCCAGCAGGTTTAATAGCGAAAGGCCTATTGAACAATCCTATTCCTCATTGTCATATTGTAACGACGACGACACATAAAACATTGAGAGGCCCAAGAGGTGGATTAATATTGATGGGGACTGATTTTGAAAATCCATTTGGTATTAAATTAAAAAATGGAAATCTTAGAAAAATGTCAGCGTTATTAGATTTAGCTGTTTTTCCTGGAAATCAAGGGGGTCCTTTAGAGCATGTTATAGCAGGAAAAGCAATTGCCTTTGGTGAAGCGTTATCTGATTCTTATGGCTCATATATATTACAAGTGAAAAAGAATGCTGATGCTATGGCAAAAGCATTTGTAAAAAGAGGGTATGATATTATTTCTGGTGGTACTGATAATCACATGATGCTTATCGACTTAAGAAATAAAGATATTTCAGGTAAAGATGCTGAGAAAGCATTGGTGCTTGCAGATATTACGGCAAATAAAAACATGGTACCTTTTGATGATAAATCACCTTTTGTCACCTCAGGTATACGTTTTGGAACCGCTGCTATTACTACTAGAGGTTTGGTAGAAAGTGATATGGAACAAGTAGTTGAGTTTATTGATCAGGTTATAGCTAACCCAGAAAATGATACTGTTATCTCCGAAGTAAAAGGTAAAGTCAATGCTATGATGAATACTAGGCCGATTTTTAACGCCTAGTATTTAATTAGAAATTTTATTCGGATAAAAATTCTAAATCGCCTGTTACATAGGTATTTGCTTGTATATCAAAAATTGAAGCCTCGTCTTCTTTGTCTAAATAAATACCCCAAAATTCACTGTACGATTTCGGAATAATATTCGTTTGTTCATCTTCAAAATCAAAATTATCTAAACTATCCTCAAAAATAGGGACAAAGATTTCATATGGTTTTTGAGTAAGTCCTCTTGTTAAGAATACATAGTTAAATGCAATTTGCTTTAATATATCATTAAGCTGTGTTGCTATGCTTTTATCATAAATACGTTTTATTACTATGCTTGTATCTTTCAAGAATATAGTGAGTTCTTCAATGTCAATATTGCAGTTGTTTCTTGAATTTAAGATTTCTAAATTATACTGAAGTGGCGAATCATTTTTAATGCTCGTGCCCCATCTACCAGTATTAAAATTAGTGAATAATTCTAATAATTCTATATTGCAATTCACTTCTAATACTAAATGAACGGAATTTAGAGTGCAGCTTTTTCGTTTTAATTTTAGAGTAGAAAAATAATGAAATTCTAAAGATTTTAGAAATTCATCTATGCCAAAAATCTCTTTAGTGTAATCTAAATTGTTTAATGACTTTTTTATAAAATCGTCGATATTAAAAGACATGTAAGGCTAGTATTAAAATTCTTCTTTTGCTAAAGATAATTTTTAACTTATTTATTTCCCCTTAGGAAAACCTTATAAATTTGGAGGATATTATTATAAAAAAACACAATTATTTTTAACTATCTGATAATCATTAAGTTGAAGAAATAAATTGATTTTACAAGAATCCACGGGTTTTAGCCTCATTTATTAGGGCTAAATCGTTTCCATTTTTAATATCGAAAAGTGCTTTTAGCTGTCTTTTTCTTGCCTCAACAGTGGTGTTGGCTGAGCCTATTAATGGTGCAATATCTCTAGTATGAATACCTTGTGAAAGATGATGCAAAATCTTTTGATCTTGTTCATCAATAACAATATCACTGGACATTCTACGTCTAATTGCCGCTAAGGCACTAGCTGTATAGTATGGTGATTTACTCATAATGGTTTCTACCATGGTTTTTAGAGACATTTCGTCTATCTCAGATTTCACCATATAACCATCAGGATTCACTGTTTTGAAAATATTGTTAATTCTATAGTTGTCGCTATAGGAAGACATGAAAACAACCTTTGAGTTAGGTACTTCATTTCTAGCAACGATTCCTAAATCTATACCTGTTCTCGGATCTTTAGATTCTGGAGAAAATAACTGAATATCTAAAAGTATAATATCATAAGGTATGGCACGTTTAGATAATTCAATCTTACTTTTACCTTTTTCAAAACTTCTTGCAATTTCAACTTTTACGTTAAAATCAGTAAATTCAGAATCTTCAAGAATATATTTATATCCTAAAGTGGTCATTTCATGATCATCTACCGCTAAAATTCGTACAGTATCCATTTCTATATTTAGATTCAATTGTAATTTACAAAACGTTTTTAAATTGCGTATTATTATCAGTAGAATTAATCAAATTCTTATTAACTGGTATTTGAAGTGAAATAGTAGTACCTGTACCTTCAATTGAATCTAGGTGAAACGTTCCATTTAGCTTGTTAGTCCTAGAAGTTATGTTTCTAATACCGATGCCTTTTTTACCTTTATTTATATTAAATCCACGACCATTGTCATTCATTATTACGTTAAAGATGTCTTCAGTTCTATAGAATGTTATTTCGAAAATAGTGCAATTGGCGTGTTTTATTGCATTTTGAAATGTTTCTTGTATAATTCGATACACATTAATTTTAATGTCTCCTTCAAGGCTATCCCAGCTTTCATCTTCATTAAAATTAAAAATCGTTTTAATATTTTCATTTTTATTGCCACCTGATAGTAGCGATTCAATCGAGTCTGTGAAGTTATTTATTTTTTGATAGGCACTGTGACTTAATTCGTGCGAAATAGAGCGTATTTCGTGTTCTATTTCTTGTAAAGAACCAAGAGCCTTTGACTTTTCTTGTATTGCTTCTTCAGTTGCGCGTTTGTTTAGACCTGTTAAAACCATACGTGCTCCTAGCATTTTACCTAATACGCCATCGTGTAGCTCTTCTGAGATTCTTTTCTGTTCTAAACGTTTAACTTCATCAACTTTTTGTTTTTGCATCAACATTAAATTGAAAATTTCTTGATTATTAGCTTGCTGTTGTTGGTCAAAACGAAGCTTTTGATTTTTAGCGCGTTGATTAATAATAATATAGATAGAAAGTCCTAATAAAAAGAAACCTGCTGCAATACCGATCCATATTTGTTTCTGCTTTGATAAAACTTCTTTTTCACTTTCTAGTTCTATATTTTCAGCGATAAATTCATCAGTTTCAAAACGTATACGGGCAAACTTATTTTGTATTTTTCGCTCTTCTTTTTGAAGACTGTCGTCTAGTTGAATATATTTTTGAAAGTAGGTAGGCGCGTTTTTTTTCTCCAATGTTGCTAAAAATGGCCAAACTTCTAATAATCGTTCATTATTATCACTCTTTAATGATAACTCCTCGGCAATTTTTGCATTGGTAATTGCGGCTAACGTATCATGTGCAAAGGCTTTGTATTCAGCGTAGTTAAAATATGACCCCGCTAAGCTGCTGGTCTTATTCTCAGTACTTTTTATCTTAATAGCTTCTAATAATAACTTACCTACACCTAAAGTGTCTTTATCATATAATTTACTTGAGGCTAGATTACTCAATGCTAAGGCATATAGGGAAGGGTCTTTTATTATTAGACTGTCAGTCTTTAGTACAGTTTTAAAATTCTCAATCGCTTTTTTATATTGCTTGTTGTTTCTAAATACGACTCCAATATTATTTATAATTCTTGCTTCTCGAATTTTATTAAAATCTGACAATTTTAAATAATAAAGGGCTTCATTGTAATAGGCTTGAGATTTTTCCACTTCTCCCAATCCTCCTAATGAAATACCTAGAACATTGTAACTATTATATAAATATAAATAATCATTTAAGGATTTAAAGATTTCGATTGCTCTCATTATAGTAGTTTCACTACCCACATAATCTTTAACATCGGATTGTATTTTTGCCATTTCAAAATACATTCTACCAGAAAGTTGTAGCTCCTTAGTATTTTCAAAAATTTTTTGTGCCTCAAAATATGAATAGTAGGCACTATCTTTTACCGAATATCTATCAAAAAATAATGCTAAATCCCAATATCGATTTCCTATCGATAAGGAATCGTTTCGTTTTTGGTTCAGGGAAATAGAGCGCTTATTGACTTTTCGAAACAATGTACTGTCTCCCTTTGAATATAAATTTACAGAAAGCGTGGAAAAATATTTTGATTTTAAAGAGTCGGAGGTAGTACTCAATGCATATTGATAGGCTTTATTTAATATGATAGTTTTTTGTAGTTGAGTAGATTTTGGATTTTTACTTTCTTCAATCCATAAATCAACACTATCGGTTTCAATAGCAATAGGAGGTACAATTGTTGTAGGTTCAAATTCTGAACAACTGCTGAATAAGTGTACAAGTATTAATAAAGTGAAATATCTTTTAAACAAAAACAGGTTATTTAATTTCTTAAAAACCAAGATATAAAAAAAGCCTTTAACAAACAGGTTGAAGGCTTTTATATATTATATTAACAAGTCTAGCTTATCATTGTTTTACCTCTTGGAGGTGTTTCAGTAGAGCAATCGGAACAAGATAATGCTTTAGAGATATCATTCATGAAATCA
Organism: uncultured Maribacter sp.; assembly: GCF_963975365.1. Taxonomy (GTDB): domain Bacteria; phylum Bacteroidota; class Bacteroidia; order Flavobacteriales; family Flavobacteriaceae; genus Maribacter. The sequence continues at coordinate 86,346 of NZ_CAXBGF010000006.1, forward strand.
AATTCACTTGCAGTGTTTTCTACTACGTATGTTGCCATTCCTAATGCCATTACTGCTACTGCTAAAATACTTGTTACTTTTTTCATATTCTTTGTGTTTTAGGGGTTTTAGATTTATTATACTGCCAAAGTAATATGGTTTTGCGAGTAGTTAAAGTAAATCGCTTTACCTTAAGTAAGTGACTTAGTTCTGCTAGTATATGAACCGATTGTGAGAGAATTCTTTAATTTTGTGAAGAAAACGTGTTCTGTGAGAGAATTTTTTTAAGATTATCCATGTTTTCTCGGTATGTTTTTGAAAATGGAATGTGTTCATTTACCATTTTTAAAGCACATATCGATTTGCCGAAATTTATTCTAGAGACATAAGTAGTATTTACAATATAGCTTTGGTGTATGCGCATAAAATTATTGGGTAGTGCATTTTCAAAAGTCTTTAGCGTTTTAAAAGCATTTGTAATGGTGCCATCTTTCATAAAAAATTCGGTGGTATTATTGTCAGCTTTTAAGTATAGAATGTCATTCGTATTCAGATATTGATAGTCGTTATAAGATTTTAAGCAAAGTGTAACCGGTGCTTTTTCTTTTGGAACTCTTTTTCTAAGCTTTAATAATGACTTGCGGATATCAAATTCATTATAAGGTTGCAGCCAGTAGTCAAAAAATCCATTTTTGATAGCGTCGTAAGCGTAATCTTTGGTTTTAGCTATGCCAATTAATATAGGAAGTTGATTTGTGTATTGATGAATTTCCATCACCATTAGAAAAATCGCTGAATAGTCATTATTAAGATTTATAAAAACAATATCAGGAGTGTATTTAAGAATATCGTTTAAGCCATCGGAAGGATTGGTCGTTGTGTTAATGCAATCAAAGTCATCATACTCATCCAAAAAAGCATGCAACTGCAAATTTGAAACTGCATCAGAATCAATTATGGTGTACGTATAATTCAAAAGATTTAATGTCTACAACGAATTTAGAAATAGACTAATCAATTTTCGCCAAGAATGTCCTTATAAAAACAGAGGACATTTTTATAAAATGCCTGTTTATAGGGCTTGTGAGCGAAAATTCTGTCAATTATAAGCGTTATATTGACATTATTCTTTTTCTACAGCTTGATAAGCACCTAAATCTGGTGCAGGTATCCTTAGTGTTCCTAAGATATCTAGAGGGCTAATATTGGCTGCATCCAAATTTCCCTTATTAATAACATCTGAGTCTAAACCAATTCTAAAATCATTCTTTGTGGTTAGAAAATAATCTACTTCGCCATTCAAAATAATGTCAGAATAAAATTCTGAATCTGTAAAATCATATAGATTGTTCAGTGGTGAATATGGATCGTTTTGAGTGTACCTAATAAAACAGTTTAGAAAATTAAAATTGAAGCTATTCTGATCATTTGATAGTAAACTTACTTCATTTTGGTGGTTACCATCAATAATACAATTTTTAAAGTCAGCTTTAACAAGTTCAAAACCAATTTCTTGGCTATTATTTTTTATTTCTAATGCACTATTATACCTAAATCCCTTATTCCAATAGTTTGCTATCGTAGAGTGAATAAATGTATAATTACCTCCATTTTCTATCAAAAGGGAAGAGCTACCAGAATTGCCCAATACTAGATTTTCGGCCTCTAATTTGGCATTTTTTGTCCATAAATTATATCTGGTATTATTATAAATATGGCTATTTGCAAGAATTAAAGTAGTTTCAATATCGTTTGATAATCCTTCAACAAATAAACCTATTTCTGCATTTTTAATGGTTAAATGGTTTATTGAGTTGTTTTTGCTTCCAGCGCTAATCCATATAGTTCCCCACTGCCCAGGGGTTTCCGAAAATTCAGGTTCAAGCCGGTCTCCTTCAAAAATAATTTCTCCTTCTAATGCTAAATTATCATCACTTAGCGTGCCATTTACTTTTAATTTACCGCCATCTTGAACTACTAAACCTGAATTTTCATGAAAATGAATTCGTGCTCCTGCGTCAATTTTCAATTCTTTCGCACTAGGTATAATTGCATAACCATATATAACATAAGGTTTACTATTGGTGAAGTTTAATTCTTCATCCAAAAGTTCGAAACCTGATATACGGATAGGGTTTCCTGCATCATCTGTATAGAGATTAATGGCATAGGTTTCAATTTCAGAAATCTCTTTTGGGTAAAGAAAAATAGCATCTTTAGCCAGCGTAACCAACGCTACCGATTGCTGAAAAGGTTCCTTATCAAATTCAATTGCATCGGTATAAAGTAGTTCTTTTAAAGAATCATCACTTATATTAATGGTTGTTTCTATTAGAATAAATAAGCTGTCTTGAGCATAAATTGGAATATCATTAAATTCTTTACCAGCAACACCATCAACATTTAGTCTATAAAAGCTTTCAGGACCATTTTTAAGGGATATATTTGGAATTATGATATCATCTTTGGTGTCATTGAATACTTTAAGTGTATAGGTGCTACTACCTATTGATGAGAAGACCGTATCTAAATAAACCGTATCTTTTGAAAAAGACAAATTTCCATCACTAGGTGTGTATTCAAAATTTTTTCTGCAGGAAGCACTCCATAAGATACAGAGGAGAATAGAAAAGGCGATTAGTATTCGATTTCGCACGTATAGAATATTTTAATAAAATCGATTAAAGAAATATTTCTTTGATTTCTTCTGGTATTCGAACAGGTCTAAAGCTTTTACGGTTTAGAAGGCACCATTCGGTACTTGACCGCACCAATAATTTTTTTGTAATACCATGATGCATTTCAACTATTCTAATTGATTTTGCTCCAGAGCTTGACTCAATAAAAGTGCTAATCATGATTGGGTCATTTAGAACTGCAGCATTTTTATATTCTATATGATGACTAAGAACAACCCATATAACTTCCTTTTGCATTTTTGAAGAAGCTTTCGCTTGCCAGTGCTCTTTAGAAATATCTTGAATCCATTGTACGTAACGAACATTGTTAACATGGTTTAAATCATCAAGGTCGTCTTCAGAAACTATAACTTCTTTTTTAAATCCGTTCATTCTATTTTTTCTGGATTTGCACTTCAAAAATTTTATCCCAAAATTTTCCTGTCACAAAAAATGTCCGACGCTCTTTATGATAAGCAATTCCGTTTAAAACGTAATTTAACTTATCCCAATTTTCTGTTTTAGTAATTAGATCACTTAATCCACTAAAATTAATAACACCTTCAATTGACCCAGTTTCACTATCAATTATCATTACACTAGGCTTTTGGTACACATTGGCATATATTTTTCCATCCACGTATTCAAGTTCATTTGCCGAATTAAAAACTGAAGAGTTGGTGACGATTTCTATATAGCCTTCTTCTGTCATTGTATCCGGATTTAAAAACCATATTTTTTCAGTACCATCACTTTTAAATATTTTTTTACCGTCATTGGTTAATCCCCAACCTTCACGGCTTTTACCATATTGAAAATTGTCTAACTTTTTAAAGGTATCTAAGTCATAAATAAAGCCCAATCCGCTTTTCCAAGTAAGCTGGTAGATTTTATTGTTGAGAATGGTAATACCTTCGCCAAAATAGCTTTTGTCTAAGTCTATCTGTTTGTATACCTCTCCGGTTTTATAATTTAATTTTCTTAAAAAGGATTGTCCATTTTTCCCCGTACTTTCATATAAGGTATCATTATGAAATTCTAAACCTTGGGTATAGGCAGCGGTATCATGTGGGTACTCATTAATAATCGTGTAGGTATATATTTCAGGAGTTTTTTCTGATAAAACCTTTAAGTTTTTGTTGATTTCAACCGTTTCACCATTAAATGTAATTTTAGCAGTTAAAACTTTATTGCCTAATGTTGATACGTTAATGAGTAATTTATTATTGTTTAACGGAATTTCTACACCATCAATGCTATAAATTACACTTTCAATCTCTTTTTGTTTTTTGTTATTGATATTAATACCAACTTCACTATTTTGATTTACCTGTTTTGCATTTTCAGCTAAATTGATTTCAAAGAGGGAAGAAGCTTTTTGATTTCCGCTACCGCAAGCAATGAAAATACTGAAAATTAGAACATTACAAATTAATTTAACTATTCTCATTAAGGAAAAGGTATTTAAGATTATATAGTGCTTATGAACAAGAAGTATTCGTGGTTCTTGACAGGCAATTTAATTCATAAAAATTAGAAAGTAAAAGGATTGGGAAAGATTTAAAAGATTGTATATTTGCACCTGGCAAGTCCTACACGACCAGCTCCTGTAGAATCCCCCAGGGCGGGAACGCAGCAAGGGTATACGGTCGTAGCGGTGCGATGTAGGTAGCTTGCCTTTTTTTGTGCCTTAAATTGAAATTATCTAAATTAAGGTAACATATTCATAACCAATTCAATGTATAGGTTAGCATCGCTTATTTTTCTATAAAATGAAAACAAAGGTAGTTCTAATTACAGGTGGGTCTTCAGGTATTGGAAAAGCAATAGGCTTACATCTTAAAGAAAAAGGGTATACGGTATACGGTACTACTCGTAGTGCGTTAAAATATTCTTCATTTAAAGATTTCCCTCTCTTAGAAATGGATGTTCGTAAAACAGAGACTATAAAATCTTGTGTTGCCACATTGCTTGAAAAAGAATCTCGAATAGATGTTATTGTGAACAATGCTGGTATTGGCATTACTGGGCCTTTGGAAGAAACGCCGCATGAAGAGGTGCTTAAGGCATTCGCAACCAATTTTAATGGACCTTTAAGTGTAATAAACGAAGTGCTGCCAATTATGCGAAAGCAAAAAAACGGGTTAATAATTAATATAACTTCTATAGCCGGTTATATGGGACTCCCTTATAGAGGAATTTATTCAGCCTCGAAAGCTGCCCTTGAATTAGTAACAGAAAGTTATAGAATGGAAACCAAATCTTTTGGAGTGAAGTTCACTACGTTGGCACCAGGTGATTTTGCGACCAATATTGCTTCGGGTAGATACCATACTCCTGTTTATGAGAACTCCCCTTACAAAGAAATGTACAAAAATACGCTAGATGCTATCGATTCAGATGTTGACAGTGGAGGAGACCCTATAGAAGTGGGTAAAAAAGTAGCTAAGATTATTGAAACTAAAAACCCAAAACCTCACTATCAAGTTGGTTCTTTTATTCAAAAATTTTCGTTAACACTTAAGAGTTTACTGCCAGGTCTCTGGTTCGAGAAAATGTTGGAAAATCACAATTCTTGATAAACCAGCCTTTAAAGAAGATTTGAGCTGGTCTTACTAATTATAATAGATATTAGAAAAGCCATCTACTATAATAGCATTATCGGTAATTATCGCTTTATTCATTGGATATAAAACAAGTTTCTCTGTCAGTTCTTTAAAATTTATACTTTGATATTGCAGAGAAGTCTCGACCTGAAGAGTTTTTAGGATTACTTTCCAATCATTGTAATCGGTCTTAATATTAACGCCGATTAGTTCATAATCCGGTTTTTTCTCCTTTAATTCTGCTACCCTTTTAAAAATCTCTTGATATTGTTTTTTGTTAGATCCCGACCAAAAGTAGAACATCACTTTTTTGCCTTTCGCAATCTCGTTTAAGGTTTTATTTTCATTGTCAAATGATGCCACCATTAAATTCGGTAACATTTTAGAAGGTTGAAGATTTACAATGCCTTGGTAAAGGTTCTCAATTTCTTCAATATGCATATTATTTTTAGATACATTCTTAAATTCTGTTAAGAATATTTCTGTGTTTTCTGATGCGTCTTTTCTTTTAAGTAGATAATCGAAGGCAACATTTCTAAATAAATTGTCTCTCAATTCCTTTTCGACAACTAAACTATCAATTAAGTGTAATTTATGCTTATTAAAATGTAGTTGCTTACCATCTCCTAAGTTTCCATCTTTGCAGTCATTCAGACAAGACATATAAGATAAATTCCCAAAATGGGCCTTCATGAAATCATAATAAGGCCTTAAATAAGTAAAATTTTGATTATCAAAATCAAGATTTTTTCTGTAGGAATAAAAATCCTTTGGTAAGTTATGTAAATTTTCTTCCGTAGTTTTTCTTTTGTGCTGAAAAGGATATATCTCTTTATATCGATTATAAGTATAGTCAATACTTCCTTTAAGTAATTGATAACCGGCATCAGACATGGTGGTTTCTAGCTTTAATTCATTTAGACGATTAAGCTTGTTATTTCTAAGAGATTTGATTTTATTTAAAAAATCATCAGGCTCTAATTCATAATTTTCAGCATACATTGCTGAGTCTTCCTCTTCGGCTGCAAGAAATAATTCTAGTAGAAAATTATTTATTTCTTCGTTACTTCCAGAAAATACTAACGATTCATCAAAATAACTAGTATTAAGTCTTACCATTAAGCTATCTCCTTTTTCTAAATAAACATATTGATATTCTGGTGATAAATTAAAATGGTAAAGCCCGTTTTCTATAGAAGGTAAATTAAATTTGAATCGATTATTTTGGTCTAGCTGTGCAGAATCAATTTTTTGTCTGCCTTTCATTAAAATAACTTGGGTGCTCGTAGGATTTACAATTTCCCCGGCAAATAGCACCGTATCGGAATCTTTTTTCGTTGTAGAACAACCTATTATGAGTACTATGAATGTTGAGAGTAGAATTCTTGTCATATAGTATTATACACTGATACCATCCAAAAATAACAAACCTGCTCTCCAGTTGTTGTTAATAGCTAGTTAAATGTTTTTGGGAACATTATTAAAAATCTTTGTGCGAAATTGATGGAAAACAAGATACTAGAAGGTAATAAATTCAGTATTTTTGCACGGATTTTTAAAATTTTGTTGCTATGTTATCTGTATCTAATCTATCTGTTCAATTTGGAAAAAGAGTTTTATTCGATGAAGTGAATGTTGCTTTCACCCAAGGCAATTGTTATGGTATTATTGGTGCCAATGGTGCTGGTAAATCTACCTTCTTGAAAATACTTGCTGGTCAAATAGACCCAACTTCTGGTCATGTTCATTTGGAGCCTGGTAAAAGGATGTCCATATTAGAGCAAAATCATAATTCGGCAGATGCTTATACTGTACTTGAAACAGTTGTAATGGGGAATAAGCCTCTTTATGAGATTAAAAAGGAAATTGATGCCCTTTATGCAGATTATGATGATAAGAATGCCGATAGAATAGGGGAGTTGCAAGTAAAATTTGAGGAAATGAATGGTTGGAATGCAGATAGTAGTGCTGCAGCCTTACTTTCAAATCTTGGTATTAGTGCAGACTTGCATTTTACGCTTATGTCTGAGATTGATTCTAAATTGAAAGTACGTGTACTACTTGCGCAAGCATTATTTGGTAATCCTGATGTTTTGATTATGGATGAACCTACCAACGATTTGGATTATGAAACAATTAGTTGGTTAGAGAATTTTTTAGCAGATTACGAGAATACAGTAATTGTTGTAAGTCATGACCGGCACTTTTTAGATACTGTTTGTACCGATATAGGCGATATTGATTTTGGGAAATTGAACTTATATTCCGGTAATTATTCATTTTGGTATGAAAGTAGCCAGTTAGCTGCTCGTCAAAGAGCACAGCAAAATAAAAAGTCAGAAGAAAAGGCTAAGGAATTACAAGAATTTATTGCACGTTTTAGCGCTAACGTTGCAAAAAGTAAGCAAGCAACATCTCGTAAAAAAATGCTTTCTAAATTAAAGGTTGATGATATTAAACCTTCTAGTCGTAGATATCCTGCAATTATCTTCGATAGAGAGCGTGAAGCAGGCGATCAGATATTAAATGTAGAGGGATTATCTGCTTCGACTGAAGATGGAGAAGTTCTTTTTGATAATGTTAATATCAATTTAGCGAAAGGAGATAAAATCGCTATGATTTCTAGAGATTCTAGGGCTACTTCGGCATTTTATGAAATTATTAATGGAAATAGAAAAGCTGATAAAGGTACTTTTCAGTGGGGTGTAACCACAACACAATCTTATTTACCCGCAGATAACGCTGATTTTTTTACCGATAATATCAACTTGGTAGATTGGTTACGACAATATGCAAAGACAGAAGAAGAGCGTGAAGAAGTATATATTAGAGGTTTTTTAGGTAAAATGCTATTTAGTGGAGAAGAGGCTCTTAAAAAATGTACCGTACTATCAGGAGGTGAAAAAGTACGCTGTATGTTAAGTAGAATGATGTTAATGCGTGCTAACGTTTTAATGTTAGACGAGCCAACAAACCATTTAGACTTGGAAAGTATTACTGCATTCAACAATTCTCTTAAGAATTTTAAAGGAACTGTATTGTTAACAACCCATGATCATGAGTTTGCACAAACAGTGGCAAATAGAATCATAGAATTAACTCCTAAAGGCAACATTGATAGATATTCAACGTTCGATGAGTATATGTCTGACAAGGCATTAAAAGAGCAGCGTAACAAAATGTACGCTGAATAAACATAGAATAGATTAACCCAAATCGATGTTTTATGAAAACCTACAATATAGTGGGTAATTTATAATGGCCTTATGTTTCATTGCATGCGAAAAATTTTTAGAAGAAAATTCTGAAAAAATAGCTAATGAAGTGCCTGCAAATTAGACTGTGTTTTTGAGTAGTAGCAGTAAATTGAATGCTGTTGTTCTTGGAACTTCGGATGATGAATTTTGTGAAAAATTCAGTTGCTTCTTTCATCGATATTTCTTCCAATTATGTGAAATTTCGTGATTCGGATAAAATCAGTTTTATTATAAAAACAATTGTGAGGCCAGTGTACAGTTATATGATGCTGTGAGTAATACCGCCATTTCAAATAAAGTTTTAAAGATTTAGACCCTTGCCCAATAGAAGTTGCTGCAATTACGCATACAGCCGAGTTAATTTTTATAGCCTACGAACGAGAGCTTCCGGGAAAAGATAAGCAAAACGTAGTGAGGATTATCTCCTTAAGTAGCAACATAGATAATTATATAGAAATCTTATTAGATAAAAAACCGTTTGACTTAATCACCTCATTAGACAGATTATTTGTTTTAACTTTAAATGAATATATTACAGATGAGTATCATTTTTTGGTGTTCGATATATTACGAATCAACAAATTATTGAGATAGATTTAGGATACAATCCTATGAAGCTTTTTAAGAACAGTTCTGAACAAGTAATAATTAGCTACCCAGAATTGCATACTATTATAGACGCTGTTTCTTTAGATAAAACATATACTTGGTATGGTGATAATACTGCGCCTAATTTTTTAACCACTGACGATTCATTAGTGGATTCTAGTGGTAAAATGTATTTTCAAAAGGCAATGCCAAACTCAAGGATAGATATGGTACCGGCTATTTATGATTTTCAAACTAATAATAAGGTTGTTTATTTGTTTGAAAATTTCTTATCCCATTCTGAATTGAATGTTAAATATAAAATTGCTTCTACAACTTCTATTGGTTATGATGGGCTAAATAATTATATGCTTATTGGTTATTAAAAGAAAGGGGAATTGAACAAAGCAGGAATCTTAAGAATAACACCTGCACCAAATTTTAATATAATTGACAATTTTGATTTAGAAGGCATTCCACAGAATATTTTTGTGAATTAAAAAAGCGATTGCTCAACTATTAAAATACTTGCTGTTCCAAATTGCAGGATTAAAGTTCTTACCTAATGCAAAGCCATAAAATATTACCACTGAAGCAATGCACTTGAACATAAAGAAATTAATAATCAAGAACTCTGTTGTAGAATTAGATTTGGAAAAGAGTCCATCAGGTATTAAAAGTGTAGCCAGGAAACTAAGAATTAAGACTAAGATAGCTAAGTTTACCATGCCCTTAAATGGCCACATTAACATTTTTCTTAGAGGATGTAAATCATTTCCCCACTGGTGAATTAGATAATGATAGCCATTCCCGATTGGGGCAAAAAGTAAAGGGTCATCTTTATCTTCTAACTTAAAAAGTTTAGAAGGTGCTATAATTTTAAACCCTTTTAGTTTTAAATCGTGCTCCTTTTCTAAGTTTTTTATTTTTGATAATGCTTCGGCTGGAATTTCTCCTTTAAAATATTTAGCATCTAAAAAACGTAATCGGTAATCGATGCAAATTTTCTTAATGTCGTTTATATGGTATATTCTAGAGTTATCTAATAAATTAATATTAAAGTTATTGTTCGGCGTACCAATGCTAGTGGTGATATTTTCCTCGATACGTTCCAACTCATTATCTAAGTTGGAAAATAAGAGGTATACCTCTTTAAGTCTATCTTTTTCTGATATATCTCGAGATAATTTCGTTTTAGTAAGTTTTTTTTCTATGTTAGTTTTAGGTAGTAACATGTCTTTTTTTTAAACAATACATTCAAAGTTAGCTATTTAAAGAATTTGATTAAATCTTGTTTAATCCAATTAAAAGTTAATAAAATGTTAAAAATTAGATATCAGCTAATTTAGCATAGGTGTATATTATTTGATATTGTATTTTGACGATGAAATCGTTCAATTTGTCGATTTTTGAAAAATTTGCCCTTTTAGAACTGATTATATGAAAAAATGGACATCCCTCGTGTACTTGTGTGTCCTGTTTTATGGATTTTTATCTTATGCACAGGATAATAAAGTAACACAGGTAAAGCCTGCAGAATCAAAATTTTCTACTTCAGAAAAATCGATAATAGAAAGAACCTCATCATTTGAAAATCATTCCACTCTAATGAGGGTATTGAAAGCTGCAAATTTAGATAAGGTTCTAGGCTATAAAGGTAGGTTTACCGTTTTTGCACCATCTAACCTTGCGTTCGAGAAACTTTCTAAAATTACAATCGATAATTTAAACGACCCAAAGAATAATAAAGCATTAAGAGATATACTTTCATATCACATAATTGCAGAAAAACTTTCTGCTTCAACCATTTTAAAAGCGATGTGCCGAGGTAATGGTACCGCAAAGTTTACTACTATGCAAGGGGATAAGATAACAGCTACAATGAACGGTATCGATATCGTATTAACCGATAAATCAGGCAACCAAGCTGTTATTGTTACTGCAGATTCAAACCAATCCAATGGTATTATCCATGAAATTGATACCGTTTTTATGCCTTATAAAATGTTTTAATTACCGCAGGGTAGCATTGAGCTGAGTTTCGTACGTAGCTTGTAACTTAGACATTATCTTTTCTATTTGCTTTTCTGTCAACGTGCTTTTATCATCTTGTAAAGTAAAACTAACAGCATATGATTTTTTACCTTCAGGCAAATTTTTACCTTCATACACATCAAAAAGAGTCATATCCTTCAAAAACTTACGTTCTGCACTATAGGCTAAATCATATAGTTCTCTATAGGTAGATTTTTCGTCTAATAATAATGCAAAATCCCTTTTTACTTCAGGGTATTTCGGAATTTCTTTGAAAAGAATTGGAGTGTTAGAAAGTTGATTCAAAATTACATCCCATTTGAAATCGGCAAATAAAATATCTTGTTTAATATCGAATTTTTTCAGGATTGATTTTTTTATCAACCCGAAAGAAACCAAGTTATTTTTTTGATAAGTAAAGCTCAAACCTTCAGAAAAAAGGGTAGTAGAAGTTGGTTCGCTTTTTAAGTTGTCTAAACCTAATCGAATTAAAATAGTTTTTACAATCGCTTTCAATTCAAAAAAATTAGTTGCTACTGCTTTGTTCGTCCAACTATCTTGAATAGAATAACCTGATAGTAAAATGCTTAAGTATTTTGGTTCAATTCTTTTACCATCTTTAGTATGATATGTTTTTCCAAATTCAAATAATTTAAGATTGCCTCTTTTTCTATTTATATTATAACTGGCTGTTTCTAAAGCAGAAAATAATGAAGCTTTGCGTAATACAGACAAATCTCCACTTAATGGATTTATAATTTCAATCGATTTGTTCTCGTCTTCTTCAGGCCCTAAAAGTTTACCATAATCAGGATTCGTAAGGCTATTGGTTAATATTTCAAAATAACCTTTCGCTGCCAAAACATTCCCAATAGTTGTTTGGATTTTATGGTCTTCAATAGGTGAGGTCGTAGATACTGAAGCATTTAATTTTTCACTAAATGCTATATTGTTATACCCATAAATTCGTAAAATTTCCTCAATAACATCGACTTGTCTTTGCACATCAACACGATAAGAAGGCACTTCAAGACCCATACCGGCTTCCGTTACATTTTTTACTTTAATATCTAGCGAAGCCAATATCGATTTAATAGTATCTTGAGGAATTTCCTGTCCGATTAGCTTATTAATCTTCTCAAAACCTAAAAACACTTCAAAGTTTGATGTTTTATTTGGATAAAGGTCTATAATATCGGAAGTAATTTCACCACCAGCAATCTCCTTAATCAACAAGGCAGCACGTTTTAGGCTATACTCAACATTTTCAATATCAATGCCACGTTCAAATCTAAAAGAGGCATCGGTATTTAATGCATGTCTTTTAGCTGATTTTCTTATCGAAACCGGATTAAAATAAGCACTTTCTAAAAATATCGAAGTAGTCTCCTCTGTCACTCCCGAACCAAGTCCGCCAAATACTCCTGCTAAACACATGGGTTTTTCGGCATCACATATCATTAAATCATCTTCACTTAAAATTCGTTCAATCCCATCTAGCGTTACAAATTTGGTGCCTTTTGGTAATGTTTGAATAACGATTTTATTTCCTTTTATTTTTGCGGCATCAAATGCATGTAAAGGTTGTCCTAATTCATGTAATACATAATTAGTAGCGTCAACAACATTGTTCTTTGGAGTTATACCTATTGCCTTAAGTCTATTTTTAAGCCAAGCAGGGGAGGGTTGTACAATTAAATTACTAAGCGTAACACCACAATATCGAGGTGCCAACGTAGAATTTTTTACATCTACATCTATTTTCAATGAACGGTCATTTATATTAAAATGACTGGTTGAAGGAGTTATCAACTCCTTTAAGATTTCTTTTTGTTTTAGTCCAGCTTTTAAATCTCTTGCCACACCAAAATGGCTCATTGCATCTGCTCTGTTAGGGGTAAGTCCTATTTCAAATACTTCATCCTCTTCAATATCAAAAATCTCTGCGCAAGGAGTACCTACAATTAAATCGTTGTCTAAAACCATAATGCCATCATGACTGGTTCCAAGTCCAATTTCATCTTCTGCGCAAATCATTCCATGGCTTTCTTCACCTCGAATTTTACCTTTCTTAATCTTCCAAGCTTCGCCATCAGCCGTATAAAGTGTAGTGCCTATTGTGGCTACAGGAACTTTTTGTCCTGCTGCTACGTTTTTAGCTCCACAAACAATCTGAAGTGGAGTGCCAGAACCTATATCTACAGTAGTGACATTCAATTTATCAGCGTTGGCGTGTTTTTCACAACTTATAACATGACCAACAACAATTCCTTTCAATCCGCCTTTTACAGATTCGAATTTTTCAACACCTTCTACTTCTAATCCTAAATCAGTTAATAGTTCACCCGTTTTTTGGGAATCCCAATCTATTTGTATGAACTGTTTTAACCAGTTATATGATATTTTCATTAAAATATTTTATAGGGCGCAAATATAAAACAATGCCCGTATACATTCAATAAGCTACGAAGTGTTTATTTAAATTTTTAATTGTAATATTTAAATCGTTTATTGAAAATTAAATCATTTACGAATATGAGATTAAGTTTTGCTTTACTTATTATTTTTATGCTTTTAGTTTCTTGTGAAGAAAAAAATCGAAATCCCATTTTAAAAGAAGGTGTATGGCGCGTTGAACTTGATGTGATGGACTTTCAAGTGCTACCTTTTAACCTTCGGGTTAATAAAAAGAAAAATAGTTCATATACCATGCAAATAATAAATGCAGAAGAAGTTATAGAAATTGATGAAATAGTTACTAATGGTGATTCGATTATTATAAAAACACCTGTATTTGAAGGATATTTAGCAGGAACGTTTACCGACAAAGAAATAAAAGGGCAGTTCATTAAGGAAAGTTTGGATAGGATTGTTCCTTTTAAAGCAATATATGGAATAGAGGATAGATTTGATTCCGAAACTAAAAAGAACAACAAAGATGTATCAGGTATATGGGAGACTTATTTTAGTCCACATTCGAACGAAGAATACATAGGTAAAGGAATTTTTTTGCAAAATAAAAATCGTGTAACTGGTACGTTTAGAACAACTACAGGCGACTACCGTTATTTAGACGGTATTATGGATGGTGATTCATTAAAATTATCTGCATTCGATGGAGCTCATGCTTTTTTATTCACGGCAAAAGTTACAGATTCAAGTATGACCGGAATTTTTTATTCGGGCAATCATTTTAAAGAACCATTTGTGTCGATTAGAAATGATGGTTACGAGTTACCTGATCCCGATTCTTTAACATTTATAAATGAGGGTTACGATAGGCTAGCTTTTACATTTCCAGAGTCCAATGGAAATATGGTTTCGTTAAATGATGATGAATATCAAAATAAAGTAGTCATTGTGCAGTTAATGGGTACTTGGTGCCCTAATTGTTTAGATGAAAGTAAATTTTTAGTGAACTATCTTAATGAAAATGAAAACCTTAAAGTTATTGGCTTAGCATTCGAATCGGCAAAAACAAAGGAAAAGGCATTTAAAGGTATTGAGCGTTTAAAGGACAGAATTGGACTTACATATCCAATCTTATTAGCCCAATTTGGTTCGGTAGATAAAGTGGAAGCACAGCAAAAATTACCAATGTTGAATCATGTTTTATCATTCCCTACTACTATATTTATTGACAAAAAGGGGAAGGTTCGAAAAATTCATACAGGATTTAATGGTCCGGCTACAGGTGATAAATTTATTGAGTTTAAGAAGAATTTTAACCAGTTGGTCACTGATTTATTAAATGAGAAGTAGTATTGATTTTAAATTATTGTAGACTTTCCTAAACCAATATTCTCATCATTCATAGTAAAGGTACCATCTAATTCCATGATATTATCTGCGATGAAATCACCGACATAATTAGTTCCATACTTAGAACTTCCTAAAATATCTGGAGTAACAATTTTTTTGGAGAATGATTTTAAAACTGCAGCTACAACGGCATCAGATTCTTCATTCAACTTAAAATGTTGCAATAGCATAGCCATACTTAATATAGAAGCTACCGGATTTGCAATATTTTTACCTTTTGCATCTGGGTAAGAACCATGTATTGGTTCGAACATTGCATGTTCTGATCCTATCGAAGCAGATGGGAGTAACCCAATAGAGCCTGCTATTACACTGCCTTGATCAGATAGAATATCACCGAACATATTGTCTGTTAAGATAACATCGAATTGAGAGGGGTTTAAAATCATTTGTACGGCAGCATTATCTATAAAAAGACAATCTAACACAACATCTGGATAGCTTTCTGAAATGGAACGTACAACACGTCTCCAAAGACGCGATGTTTCAAGAACATTAGCTTTGTCAACTAGCGTAACTTTCTTTTTTCTAGATCTGGCCGATTTAAAAGCTAAGTGAGTAATTCTACTTATTTCCGCTTCAGTATATGTACATGTATCGGTAGCGGAGCTTTGGTCCTCACTAATAGATTTATCACCGTAATATATGCCACCAGACAATTCTCTGAAAATAACCAAATCTGTGTTTTGAACACTAGCTTTAGGTAATGGAGATTGTTTTACTAATGATGGAAAGACTTTTACCGGTCTAATATTAGCAAAAAGGCCTAGCTCTTTTCGTAATCTTAATAATCCTTGTTCAGGCCAAACTTTAGACTTAGGGTTATCATCAAATTCGGGTAATCCTAAAGCTCCAAAAAGTATTGCATCCGCTTTTTTGCAAAGATCTAACGTTTCTTTTGGAAGAGGATTTCCAGTTTTTTTAATTGCTGAAGCACCAATTAAGCCTTTTTTGAAGGTAAAGCTATGACCAAAGGTTTCTTCTACAGAACGAAGGCACTTAATAGATTGTGCAACAACTTCTGGTCCAATTCCGTCTCCTTCTAAAACAGCAATATTTAAATGCATAATTTAATTAGCTAATACTTTGTATATCAATATTCGATGCTTCAATAATTTGATGAATATCATTGTCTTTCACTTCTTTTCTAGAATCTGCATACTGTAAAAACTCTTCGTAAACTAAATCTAATTGTGTTTTGGTAAGTTCATAACCAACAATTTTGGCGCGATATGCTAAAGCAGCTCTTCCACTACGTGCTGTCAATACGATCGATGATTCGGTTACACCAACATCAGCCGGATCTATGATTTCGTAAGTTTCTCTATTTTTTATTACACCATCTTGATGAATACCAGAACTATGGGCGAAGGCATTTGCGCCAACAATAGCTTTGTTAGGCTGTACCATCATGCCCATTTTATGAGATACCATTAGACTTGTATCATAAAGTAGTTTACTATTAATAGTAGTATCTAAGTTTAGGTCTGGGTGTTGGCGTAAAATCATGACCACTTCTTCTAAAGCAGTATTTCCTGCTCGTTCACCGATTCCATTTATAGTACATTCTATTTGTCTGGCACCATTTAAAACACCTGCGATAGAATTTGCGGTAGCTAATCCTAAATCATTATGACAATGACAGGAAAGTATCGCTTTATCGATACCTTTTACATTTTCACGTAAATATTTCATTTTAGCTCCATACTCATCTGGCAGGCAGTAACCAGTTGTGTCAGGAATATTTAAGACGGTAGCACCAGCTTTAATGACAGCCTCGCATACTCGAGCCAAAAACTCATTATCTGTACGGCCTGCATCCTCAGCATAAAATTCAACATCCTCTACAAAGGTTTTGGCATAACTTACTGCGGCAATAGCACGTTCAACGATTGCATCTCTGTTAGAATTGAATTTATACTTTATATGAGAATCAGAAGTACCAATACCTGTGTGTATTCTTGGCATTTTAGCATACTTCAATGCTTCAGCAGCTACTTCAATATCTTTTCGCACTGCACGGGTTAATCCACAAACTGTAGCATTTTTAACGAGTTTAGCAATGGCTTCGACAGATTTGAAGTCACCAGGACTAGAAACAGGAAAGCCAGCTTCAATGATATTTACACCCAGTAGATCTAAACGTTCAGCAATAACTAATTTTTGCTCCATGTCTAATTTACAGCCAGGAACTTGCTCTCCATCTCTTAAGGTCGTGTCAAATATTTGAACTATATCTTTACTCATTATATTTACGTAGTTTTACTCGTAGAACGAATATATTGCCTAATTCACAAAAACTATAATTTTCGTTATGTCATTTACAACGTTAATACACTTTTTTAGGTATATAAAACACTGAATTAGAATTATTTAAACTCTTTTTTTTACGATGACAAATGCGCATAAAGATTCTTTATTCGTTTTGGTTAAATCACTATCGAAATCTGAGAAACGTCAATTTAAGCTTTATGTTGGCAGATTAGGAGTGAATACCGATGCTAAATTTTTAGCCCTATTTAATTTATTGGATAAAATTAAGCATTATGATGAGAAAATAATACTAGAAAGTGGGATAGTTAAGAAAGCGCAACTATCAAACCTTAAAGCACACCTCTACAAACAGATTTTGGTGAGTTTACGTCTTAACCCTGTAAACCAGAATATTCGTGTTCAAATAAGGGAGCAATTAGATTTTGCAACAATTCTTTATCAAAAAGGATTATATAAACAAAGTTTAAAAATTCTAGATAAAGTAAAAACCACGGCTATTGAAAATGAAGAAAAGAATATCGCTTATGAGATTGTTGAGTTAGAGAAAATAATTGAAACACAATACATTACAAGGAGTATTCCTGATAGGGCAAATGAACTTGCGTTACAAGCGAAAGAACTTTCGGGCCATAATGTAATGACAAGCAAACTTTCTAACCTTTCTTTACAGTTATATGGAATGATGTTGAAGGTTGGTTACGTACGTAGCGATGAAGACTATCAAAAAGTAAAAACCTACTTTAATGACCATTTACCACTTTATAATATAGAAGATTTAGGCTTCCGTGAGAAATTATGGTTGTATAAGGCATACTTATGGTATAGTTTTTTAACCCAAGATTTTTTGTCTTGTTTTAAATATGCGAGTAAATGGGTTGATCTTTTTTATGAGCATAAAGAAATGATATACCTTAACCCGGTATTCTTTTTAAAGGGAAATCACTATTTATTAGAGTCTTTATTTTTTGTTCAATATAGCTCTCAATTTAAGGAAGTATTAGAGCGATTAGAGAATACCATTAAGGAGAAAGAGTTTCCTGATAACGACAATATTAATTCTTTAGTCTTTATGTATATCAATGCAAATAAACTGAATTTGCATTTTCTGGAGGGTACATTTGAGAAGGGTTTATATTTAGTGAAAATCATAGAATATGGTATTAACAAACATCGCGATAGAATTGATATACATCACATTATGGTGTTGTACTACAAAATTGCTTGTCTTTATTTTGGAGTAGGCGATAACAAAACATGTATTCAATATCTTAAGAAAATTATAGAGAATAAGAATCTGAAAATGCGCGAAGACCTTATGTGTTTTGCGCGAGTTTTAAGTCTTGTTGCCCATTACGAAGCAGGTATGGACTATCATTTAGAGATTCAATTAAAAAGCACGTATAAGTTTCTTTTGAAAATGGACGATATGCATGCGGTTCAAAAAGAAATGATCAAGTTTTTAAGAAGTCTTGGTGGAATATATCCAAATCAACTAAAGGCCGAGTTTCAAAAGTTATATGTTGAATTGAAGAAATATGAAAATCATCCTTATGAGAAAAGGGCATTTTTATATTTAGATATTATTTCTTGGTTAGAAAGTCATTTGCAAAATAAGCCAGTTTCTCAGATTATGAGGGAAAAGGCTTTGGCAAAATCACGCTAAGGAAAGTTCTTAATTAATGAAAAGTAATCACATTCAACATTTATTAGAAATTAATTTAGCTGTTTTCTTCATAGCTACTTCGGGTGCTTTGGGAAGATATGTACAACTACCTGTTACCATAACTATTGGAGCGCGGGCTATATTGGCTTTTTTAGTTTTGATTTTATTTTGCTGGTGGAGAAACATATCCTTTAAAATTAAGAGAATAGATATACCAGTAATCTTGTTGAGCGGATTTTTAATGTGTGTTCATTGGGTCGCTTATTTTTATGCATTAAAACTTTCTAGTGTAGCTATAGGTATGTTGTCTTTGTTCACGTACCCCGTAATTACTGCATTTTTAGAGCCATTGATGTTGGGGACAAAATTTCAACGTATTCATTTGCTGTTGGCTTTTTTAGTACTTACAGGTATGTATTTTTTGAGTCCGAATTTAGATTTTCAAAATTCACATACAATTGCGATAGCATTCGGACTTCTTTCTGCGTTGGCCTATGC
Source organism: uncultured Maribacter sp. (assembly GCF_963975365.1). Taxonomy (GTDB): domain Bacteria; phylum Bacteroidota; class Bacteroidia; order Flavobacteriales; family Flavobacteriaceae; genus Maribacter. The sequence continues at coordinate 105,745 of NZ_CAXBGF010000006.1, forward strand.
TATTAGAAATATTATTTTAAAGAAAAAGGTATCCAAATATAATGGAACTATGCTCATGGTATATCAAACAGCAATCGCAGGTATTTTACTTTTACCCTTTCTTTTTACTACTTCTTTTGAAGTTATTTTAAGTCAGTGGCAAGTATTGTTGGCATTGGCAGTATTAACAACAGCGATAGGGCATACCTTATTCTTAATGACTTTTAAACATTTTACAATAACAACCGTAAGTATAATCAGCGGTATACAACCTGTTTATGGAATTCTGATAGGAGTTATTTTTCTTTCAGAAATACCAAAAGGAACCACGATTTTAGGTGGGATTCTAATTTTGAGTTCCGTAGTTATAGAAAGTGTTCGTTCTAATAAGCAACCTAAAATATCTTAGTTATTAATCCCTGGTGTACTTGCTCCAAAATGTAATATAATGTTATTGCCAAATTCAGTGAATTGCTCATCTTTAGCCATTTCACGAACCTTTACGGGGTCAAAATCACCATTGAAATATAAAAATGAACCAGTTTGGTTATCATTGTTGTAAATCAGTATTTCTCTTACTGAATTCTTTTTCTCACGAATTGAAACAACATTGCGTTTTAATTCGTCATTTTTTCTAAAAACGTCAATAAATGAATTTTCGGTAATACCATTCATTTATTGGTTCAGAAATTGAGTTCTACTTGCTGTTACACTTGGAAACTGCATGTATCTCAAATCCTTAGTTGTGCCGACTAGAGCCTGCATTTCAGGTGAAATTTCACTAATCATGCTGAGCATAAATTGAGGTACCCTAACGGCAGTAACTTGATTATCATTCTAATGTGCGTTATAAAATGTATCAATAGAATTGTAGCTGCCACAAGAACTTAGTACAAGTAAAAGGCTTAGGGTAATAAAATTTCGTATTATTTTCAATGTGCTTGGTGTTTAAAATTGAAATTAAAGACATGCATTCCATATAGGGTCATTTGGTAAAGGAGCAATAATTTCAACCAATTCTTTTTTTACCGGATGCATCAATTTTAATTTACGGGCATGTAAATGAATACTGCCATTTTCGTTACTTCTATCGAATCCGTATTTAAGATCACCTTTTATAGGGCAACCTATTGCGGTTAACTGTGATCGTATTTGATGGTGTCTTCCGGTCTCAAGATCTATTTCTAAAAGGAAATAGTTATCAAGTTTCTTAATTGATCTGTAGGTTAAAATCGCTTTCTTACTATCGTTTACTTCTTTACTGTTTGCATAAGACTTATTTTGTTTGGTATTTCGCTTCATCCAATGTACCAGCCTTTTCTCTGGTTCATCGGGTCTATTTTTTACGATGGCCCAGTACGTTTTTTTAGCTTCTTTTTCTGCAAACATTTTATTTAATCTAGGCAATGCTTTAGAAGTTTTTGCAAACACCACAATACCCGATGTTGGGCGGTCTAAACGGTGTACAACCCCTAAATAAACATTGCCGGGTTTGTTGTATTTCTTCTTTAAATAAGCCTTAACGGTATCGCTAAGTGGTTTATCGCCGGTTTTGTCTCCCTGCACAATATCACCAGGTCGTTTATTGATGATTATCAAATGATTATCCTCAAAAAGTACTTGTAAATTATCTATTGTAGAATGTTCTTTATTTGACAATATATTTTCGAGTTATTTGATTGCTGAATGAATTGAATATTTCTAGAATGTTAACTTTTTTCCTCTTACTATTAGAAAAAGAAGAATAAAAACTCCAGTTGTTACTGCTACATCTGCAATATTAAAAATTCCTGTTCGAAAGAAACCTAATCTAATCTGAAAAAAATCGGTAACAGAACCATGTGCTATTCGGTCTATTAGATTTCCTATACCACCACCAATAACCAATGCGAAGGCTATCAGTAATAATAAGTTTAAATTTGGTTTACTCAAGATTCTATATAGTAGTATTAGCAGTACTAGCAATGGTAATCCTTGTAAAAATAATCGTTTTACAATAGGAGGGAAGTGCTGTCCAAAGCCTAACATTGCACCGGTATTTTCAACATTGGTTAGAATAAAATGTTCTCCAATAACCGAAATATATGCTCTAGGCTCCACTTTTTTTCGGGTTAATTCTTTCGATACTTGGTCACAACCAACGATCAGCAAAACAATTATTAGGACCCAAAATTTAGAAAAGTTTTTAGTGCTTTTCATAAATATAGAAATTAGTACTGCTCTTCATCATTAGGAAAATCTTGACTCTTTACATCACTTACGTAATTCGAAATGGCATTTCCCATTTCTTCATATAAATTCATATATCTTCGTAAAAAACGTGGGTTAAATTCGTGAGTCATTCCTAAAAGGTCGTGAACTACCAGTACTTGTCCGTCTGCATATTTTCCTCCACCGATACCAATTGTAGGTATAGTGAGACTTTCAGAAACTTTTTTGGTCAATTCTGCCGGTATTTTTTCTAATACGATACCAAAACAGCCTAATTTTTCAAGTAATAGGGCATCTTCCATCAATTGTCTGGCTTCTTCATCTTCTTTTGCCCTTACTGTATAAGTTCCAAATTTATAAATAGACTGTGGGGTTAATCCTAAATGACCCATCACTGGAATACCAGCAGCTAAAATTCTTTTAACCGATTCTTTTATTTCTGCGCCACCTTCTAATTTTACTGCATGTGCACCACTTTCTTTCATAATTCGAATTGCAGAGCGTAAGGCCTCTTTAGGGTCACTTTGATAGCTCCCAAATGGTAAGTCAACCACGACCAATGCGCGTTCGACCGCTCTTATGACAGAGGAGGCATGGTATATCATTTGGTCTAATGTAATTGGCAATGTAGTTTCATGACCTGCCATTACATTACTTGCAGAATCACCTACTAAGATGACATCTACTTTGGCGGCATCTACAATTTTGGCCATAGAGTAGTCGTATGAAGTAAGCATAGAGATTTTTTCTCCGTTCTTCTTCATATCTACCAATGATTTCACTGTAACTCTTTTATATTCTTTTTTAGCAGTAGACATAGTTGTTTTTTCGTTTAAGCGCCATAAAAGTAAGGAGTTTTAATGAGAATATAGATGAAATACCCATAACGGTTTAAGCTAGTTTATGGTCAAATTGTATTAAATTACGTAAGTATTAAAAACTATTTCTATGAAAATACCTTTAATTTTTATTTTTGGTTTGATGAATTTGATTGTGTTTGCTCAGACTGAAGAGGAATTACAAGTGAAGAAAACCATCGTTGAATTTTTCGATGCATTTCATGCCCAAGATTCAATTGCTATAAAGCAAACGGTTTACCCAACAATACTATTACAAACAATTGGAGTTGATAAAGAAGGGAAACCTATTTTGAAAACTGAAAATTTTGACGATTTAGTGAAATCAATCACTAGTATACCAGATTCTACAAACTTTCAAGAACGAATAATGAGTTATTCTATTCAAATTGATGGAAATATGGCAAATGCCTGGACACCCTACCAATTTTGGATTAACAGTGAATTCCATCATTGCGGAGTAAACTCTTTTCAACTTTTTAGGGAAGAAAATACTTGGAAAATAATTTACTTAATAGATACCCGTAGAAAAAGTGATTGTTCAGTTTTATCAGAATAGAATTTCATTTATATTATTTCCACGCTCTTGATGTGGTACTATCGGCAGTTGGAAAATCTTTAGGTATTTCTTGGGTTACTGTACCTGTGGCTGCCCATTCAGTGCCACGTTGCAATGTGGTTATAAACCCTACACATTCCATTGAATAATCGAAATGACCTAAAGTAGAATGAAATACACGGCCTTTACCATAGTTGATGGCCATTAGTTGTGGAACATTTTGACCTAGACCTTTTACTGTTGGATCCCATGGTGGTGCATTTTTCTCTACATCGGCAAAGGCAGTTGCTAAAATTATGGCATTCTCAAAAGGTCCTCTCATACGTTCGTACAATTCATCTGGCGTATGTAACCAATTGCTAGGTAAACCATTCATTATTGGATGTTCTAATGCTCTGGTAGTTAATTGAAATTCATATTCAGGCCCATGAGAACCACATACTCCCTCGGTAGAATCTTTTACAATTTCACCAGCATCGTTATAATAAACGTAAGGGCCTGATTTTTCGTCGCGACCTCCCCAAGCACCTAAGCCAATCATTTTATTGAATTCTTCCCATTCTCCCCATGCATTATTAGCAGCATGAATAACAACAAAACCACCGCCATTTGCCATATAAGATTCAAAATCTTTTCTGGTGTTTTCTGGCCATAGAGGAGATTCTGCTCCCAAATTTGAAATAATAACATTGTAATCATTAAAATTAAGAGTGAAATTAGATGTTTTTATTGGGCTGTCAGATATGTTATAGGTTTTATCTGTTAATGGGTGTGATTCAATAAAAGAACTATACCCTTCTGGTCTTGTTTGATTATATTTAATACCCAGCCATACTGAATCCATTCGATGAATATCAACTGTGAAGAGATTTGTCTCTTCTAAATAATCTTTCATCATCATAGTGGTCTTAGGCCAAACATAGTGATTGTTTTGACCATCGATAATTAATGCTTTAAGCTTTGTTGGAGGTTGTTCTATAACTTCTTTTTTTTTCTCTCCACAAGAAATTAGTACTAAACAAAATATTAAAAGTGCCATCAGTTTTTTCATGAGAGTGATATTATAGTTGAAAAGGATAAAATAATTATTTGACTTTAAATGTACATGAAGTATATAAGATAACAAAACCAATATCGTTCGACAGTTTTTCTAATGAATAATCGTAAACTTTTTGTGGATGATTAAAGTTGGATATACATTAGCAACTTAATTAAAAATGAATACAATGAAAATACTAGGAATAGGGTCAAGGATTTTACATGCAGATTTCGGTAAAGGGGTGGTTACCAATGTGTCTTCAAACCAATATTGGGTGACATTCATGGATAAGGGATTGGAAACGATTGAAATCGATGCCGATTTTGAAGTTATAGAAGCGATAAGCAATGAAGTTGATACGGTTAGTTTTTTTGATGTAGAAAGTTCCCTGGTCGAAATTCTTCAAAAATGGAGCGATGTAACTCAGCGGGTTGCAATTGCCGATAAGTGGAAAGGTGGTAATCTTGTTTTAGAACCAGGCGAAGCTGGTATAAGTAACAAGGAAATTCCTATTAACACCTTTTTTCATAAAATAGTGATGGTGAGAGACCGTATTCGAGTTATGGAACAGAAAATAAACTCTAGTAAGAATTTAGATGACCAAGAAAAGGTTGATTTACAACAATATATAACTCGAATCTATGGAAGTTTAACAACATTCAATGTGCTTTTTAAGAATAAAAGCGACCATTTTGTGGGGGAGAAGAGTTAGTGATAAATGAGTCAAAAAGCTACTACTTGTCATGTTATTTTTGAACATGAAGTGATTTTATAACCTCGTATTTTTTATTGATAACGGATTGATTTAAACTATGAGCAGCATCTGAAACCAAAAAAAATATCCTTTTCTAGGAGCCTTTATTCTTTCAAAATAAAACTTGTTCAAGTTCTTTGAAGCTAAGATGTCGTTCGAACCTTGTATTAAAAATATTGGCAAATGAAAAACCATACCGGTTTTCTCAAAGTCAATATCCTGTACCATTGAAGTAACTCCGATATTTTTATCGCCTACCAAATTTAAAAATGAATAATCATCACCATTATATCTGTCATTATTATCTTTAATATTATCACAAGACGGGGCTATTTTCCACCAGGAAGAAGGTGCGTAAGTTGAATTCTCATTCTCAAATTGCTTCACAATACGTAATAGTTGTCCATGATTTTTAGCTTTAGTATATAGTGGTGGCCCTAAAGTTTCTATGTTTTCTATGGCTATTGTATTTTTTGCATTACTTGCCATTTTGTAAACTTCAATATAAGCATTCTTTATACTGTTCGAAAAATTCACAAACTGTTCATGGCCTATATAAGTATGGAATAAATCTGGTTGGTATAAAACCATTTAAGTTGCCAAAATTGACCCCCAAGATGTGCCAACAAGAATAACTTTTCTTTTATTTAGATATTTAAGCAGGTATTGGGTTAGTTCAATACCATCATTCGTCATTTGTTCAATAGTTAAAGGGTTATTCATATAGAAATCTTTATTTATTTCTTTTGGAATGTTGTTACCAAAGGTTTTTTCAGCTCCCTTTTGGTCCCATATAAACTCTTTAGACCAACTGTCATAAATATCATCTTTATACTGACTCATAGTATTGTCTGGCCCACCATGAATAAAAAGAATAACAGGGTTGGTAATATACCTTAATTGTAATTCATTGTTCAATATCACCGATAGGCAAAAAATGTTCTTTTAAAATATTGCTTTGGCCAAATAAGGTAAACATGATCAAAATAAAAAATATAAAAAAAGAGAGTTAACTTTCATGCGCCTATAATAGATTCTATTAATTAATTCGATGAATGAATGAGTTACATAGATATTTATCTATTTCAATTCAGAGGGCTAGCTAAGCTTTGTTTACATAACTTAATATATAATTGGTAAACTTCAAACTACCCAGAAGCATAACAATGTAAATAGGAATTGATTTAAGATAGATAGCTTGTTATTTAAGCAATAAATTTGGAAGCCACATTGAATTTCATTGGTAAAGCTTTTCTTTGTTTTTATGATATTCCATCCAAAGCTTAATTCTCCCAACAAACATTTTAAGATAGTTCTCTGTTAAAAATACATTAGACCAATCAAATCTTTTTGCTTGTACACCTAAATAAAACATAAAAGTTGCGGCACCAGCGATTGGTAATACGTTGATTTCTTGGTTGGTTAATACTCTAGTTTTTTGATATCCGTTTAAGAAACTCTTAACTTTAAGTTGGTATTGCTCTTTGTCGGTTTCAATGAAGAATAATTGTTTGCAGAAATAGGCAATATCTAAAATTTGTGAACCGTTTCCGCAAAAATCAAAATCGAATAAAGTGATTTCATTGTCATTTAAAACAGACATATTATCATACCATATATCCATATGAACAACACCATTGTTTTTGTCGAAAAAGTCTTCATCATTAAAAGATTCACCCAATTCTTTTAAGTATTTCATTTCAGGTAATGATTCTGAGAAGAAATGTGTTAATTGTTGATAGGGGAGTTCTATAAGTGATTGTTTGGCATAATTAAGACGTTCAATCTTTTTGTTAAAAGTTAGTTGGTGCATTTTACCCATATTGCTGCCAATATTGAATAGTGTCTCATGATTCATGAATCTTATTTTATCACCTTTAGAAAAAGAGAAAAGAACAACATAACGTATACCTTCAGGAGCAGTTATTTCTTGAATATAATTTTCTTCGCAATCATGAATTGGTACCGAAACACTCAATGCATTTTCTTTGAGAAATTTTAGAAGTCCTAATTCTTCATTGATTTCATTTTTCGACCTCCAATTGTGGCTGTATACCCTTAAGACAAATTTTGCTTCATGGTTAGAAAGAAAGTAGGTATGATTCATTCCAGTCCTAATTAAGCTACACTGGTAATTTTCATGTAGGCCGTATTTTTCTTTTACAAACTCACCCAATTCTTTTGCTGATAGGATAGAAGCTATGACAGGAAATGCTTTCATAGTAGACTTGAATTTTAATCAATTATTGTTGTCAAAAGAAACCTAAAAAGGTAAATGTAAAAATAACCCTAAATCTAAAGAGGTTAATGGATTGTCCGAGATTACTTAATAGTGTATAATTAACTAATTTTTTAAGGTAAACTCATTGAAAATGAGTAAATTCTAATTTACATTTATAACCTATATAAAATCAATAAACATGGCACTGAAAAAACAAATAAAAGATAAAGGGGCAAATACTTTAGTAACCTTTTCAATTGGTGAAAACGAGGCTCCTAGCTCATCAAATGTTTTGTTGTTGGGTGATTTTAATAATTGGCAAAGTAATGACAGTACTTTTCAAATGGAAAAGAAAGGCAACACGTATGTAAAAAGTATAAGGCTTGAAAATGGTAAGCGTTATGAGTTTCGATATTTAAGTGATGACAAAGGTTGGTTCAATGATCATGCAGCCGATGATTATGTACCTTCACCTTATACTGGTATTCAAAACAGTGTTGTTGATTTGAGTAAAATACCTCTAAAAGAGAAGCCGTTAAAAAAAACAATTAAGAAAGCCTCAGCAAAACCGATAGCAAAAACGGTTAAAAAGTCTAAAAAGGATGATTTAAAAAAAATTGAGGGCATTGGACCTAAAATCGCGACTATCTTAACTGAAAACGGATTAGAAACTTTTGAAAAACTAAGTAAAGCATCTGTTAAAGTATTAGAGGGTATTCTTAAAGAAGCGGGTTCTCGCTATGCAATGCATAAACCGAACTCTTGGCCAAAACAGGCAAAATTGGCGAGTGCAGACAAATGGGACGAACTAAAAAAAACTACAAGATAAATTAGATGGTGGTAAATAATTACCTAAAAGGGTAAGAACAAGTATTTTAAAATATTCAAAAGACTAACCGCCTAATGAATTGTTTTTTTTGTGCTTTTTGGTGGAAATATATTTGAATTATTGTAGGTTTTTACTGGTGAAAATCAGGTTTAAATTTTTAATGATTCTATTTTCTACATTCATTATTATTATTGAAGAGAGCTTTTTACCAAATAGAAACTAGTACATGAAAATTATGTAAAATACCATATAGAATGCTTAGAGTATACCCATTATCTATTTACATTATTTTAGAATTGCTAATGTGATATAGGACTATTTTGAAAAATAGCTTTTTAAACGGCCTCCTTTTTCTCTGAAAGATATTTCCAGTATCTTTTTGGTACATGTTGTACATGTAGTTTAGTATTAATACGAGATCTGATGGTTGTACTTTGAAAGTAATTGTTCCAAAGATTTTGGTAATCATATTCCGTATCAGTAAAAACAGCGCTTTTTCCAATTTGGTTAGTGTGAATATCAGAAAGATCTAGAGATATTATTTCGACTCTTTGCAAATCATAAAATAAACCATATGTACGCTTTACGTCATAAATAATCCATTGTTGGTCTGTGTAACGGTTTCTAAAATGTTTAGATATTAAAGGAAGAACGTCAAAATCAGGTTCTATGTTGGCGAGGTACACATCGTCTTTGGTTAATTGAAAACGTACAAAAGCCTCCATACGGTGTTTTTCTCTTCCTACTTTATGTGCTAGTTGATTAATTTTTAAAATACAATCATCGCTATAATCGTTAGTGCTTTTATATTTACTACCCATTAATTTTTGTATATAATGGTAGAGGAGGGCTTCTATATTATTTTGTTCGCTTAAGAATGCGAAGTAAATATTTTTTATAGCGCTATTACTTTTATTACGTATACCATTCCAAACCCGTTGTGCTTTTTCAACGTTAGTGAAGATGATTTCTGTTTCGGCAAATAGACCACTTTGTATTTGTCCTTGTCGTTGAATGTCGGCATGAGGTATTTTTTGTTCGAATCCGATAAAAACGGCAGTTAGAAAACCATTAAAACTACCATCATAAATTAAGGTTTTTGTAGTATTCATTAGAGCAAATTTAGAAGTTGAATAAAAAGGCGTTGATAAAAATTTTAAGCTGTTTTTTGAGCTTGCTTTTTAGCATAACCACTTGGTAGCCTACGGCTAAAATTTGTACCTGACTTCGTGCTAAAATAGAACTAGAGTTTTTATACTTACGTGCATTTAAAGCGGTATTTAAATTTTCCATGATGATTGAAATTAATAAAGTATAACTTTAATTAAATATAGATAATTCATTGCTATAGTGTTTTTTGAATTTACTATTTTGAGTTTGTAATATCATTCCTTTTATTTTAAATGCATCTAAATCTCTTCGTTCCCAATCGTTAGAATTACAAATGATAAAATACTTGGCTCGATTAAGGGCAACGCCCATTTTCTTTAAATGGTCCCAACTTAGGTTTCTGTATTTTCTTCCATTAATGATTTTTTGCACAGAGCTCATGCCGATTCCCGGTATACGGGCTAATATGTGATTTTCTGCTTTATTTATATCTACAGGAAAATAATTTAAGTTTCGTAAAGCCCACATTAATTTGGAATCTATATCCATTTCAAGATTCGGATTATCGGTATCTAAAATTTCCTTCACACTGAAACCATAAAAGCGTAAAAGCCAATCGGTCTGGTATAATCTATTTTCGCGTAACATAGGAACCTCTGCTCCTAAGGATGGTAACCGGCTATCAGTAGATATTGGAACATAACCAGAATAATATACCCGTTTCATTTTATGATTTTTGTAAAAATGAGAGGCAGCATACATAATGTCCTTATCGCTTTCCCCAGTAGCACCAATAATCATTTGTGTGCTTTGTCCTGCCGGAGCATATTTAGCTGTGCTTTGTATTATTTTACGTTCTTCATGATATCGTATTATTTCATTTTTTACCTTAAACATTGGTTTTATGAAATCTTCATGTTTTTTATCTGGAGCAAGTAATTTAAGGCCGGATATTGTGGGGATTTCTATATTCACCGATAACCGGTCTGCATATAATCCGGCCTCATACATTAATTCATCACTTGTACCAGGTATAGATTTTATATGGATGTAGCCATTAAAATTTTCTTCTTCTCGAATTTTTTTTGCCACAGCAATAAGGCGTTCCATCGTATGGTCGGCACTTTTAAAGATACCAGAACTCAAAAAAAGACCTTCAATATAATTTCTTCTATAAAAGTTTATGGTTAAATCAACCATCTGCTGAATTTTAAAGGCGGCTCTTTTAATATCATTACTCTTACGCGTAACGCAATAGGCGCAATCAAATATGCAATGATTGGTTAGTAGAATTTTCAAGAGTGAAACACAACGACCATCTTCGGTATACGTAAGGCAAATGCCATTACCTGTATCGCCAAGTCCATTGTCCTTATTTTTTCGATTACTACCACTACTAGAGCATAATACATCGTATTTGGCCGCATCTGCCAAAATGCTCAATTTTTCTTTAATTCTATCAAAATCCATAGCAATACGTAATTAATCCAAAAATATGGATATATTCCTAATTATGGAAATAATCCAAATTATATTTTGGAAATAATCCATAATCATTATATTTGATGAAGATTGAGATTTGGATTGTCTCTACAGAATATTTCAAGGCCATGGAAAACGAACTGACTTTAAAGCGATTTACAGATTTACGAAGAGAATTAGGATATACGCAAGCAGATTTTGCGGCACTTATTGGTGTCTCTAATACAACTGCTGATATAGAACGAGGCCGAACTAAACTTTCTGGTAAAGTGATCTTAGAGTTATTGAAACAGTTTAAGATTAATCCGCTTTGGCTTTTCGGGGAAAGTGAAGAACAATATTTAGAAACTTCTAGAACTAGTGTAATCCCTAAAGTTGTAACTGTTGATTCTGCGAATAGGGACAACATGGTACTTGTAAATGCAAAAGCTGCCGCAGGTTATCCTCAAAATATTTCAGATACCAGTTGGTATCAACAACTTCCTGCATTTGATTTGCCCATTCCGGAGTTCAGAAATGCAACTTATCGTGGGTTTCAGGTAGAGGGTGATAGTATGTTGCCTAATCTGCACCCTGGTGAATGGGTGTTGGCAAGAGCAATTGAGCATATCGATTATATAAGTGCGAATAAAATGTATGTGGTGGTTTTACAAGATTCTATCATGGTTAAGAAAATTGAGAAACGACCTAATTCAAATGATGTAACTTTGATTTCATTAAATGAAACTTACCCGCCTTACGATATTAAACCTTTTCAAATACAGGAAATTTGGGAAGTTAGTAGTAAAATAACCTTTAATGTAGATGCAACAACAGATAGTGGATTACTTCGCCAACTACAGGAGTCTATGCAAGAGTTAAAGAATCAATTACAGCATGTTAAGAAGGTTAATTAAAGTTTTGCTTTAGAATTGTTTAATATATAACCCACTATTCTTCAACTTGAATCCTAAGCTTTTATATAGAGCGATTGCCGCGGTTCTATGGTGTCCACTGAATAAGAGTACATCGTTTAAATTTTCTTTTTCAGCTTGTTCTAAAAGTTTTTCCATTAGCTTTCTTCCAATACCTTTTCCACGGTATTCAGAGGATACAACTACATCTTCTATCATTCCCTTGTGGCCTGAAACCACTTTATATTTTGCCATCATTGCTATTCCCGTTAAAACGTTTCCGTCCATACAGATTACTACATCGGTTGTTTTGTAATCCGACAAAACAGTGGATAGGTCCAACTGGGTTAATTCTGCATTAAGTTGCTTGTATAGCTCAGTAAGCTGTAATTGCAATGCAGCTGTTACTTCATTTTTAGTTAGTAGTTGAATAGTCATAAATAGTATATAATTTATATAGTGCTAAATAGTATTCACTAGCCTTTATGCCTTTCTAGTAAAACCATCATCATTAGTCCGAGTATAATGATATCATCATCGTTTCCATTCAATTTTATTAATTCACTAACCTTAAAACGACGACCGACCAAAGATTTTTCTTTAGAAAGTCTAACCACGGTTTCATTATTGCCGTTAATGACTAAATAGGCAGGGTTTAGAAATAGGCCGGTAAACAAATTAATAAGAGGTATTTGACCAACTAGGCCGTCTAGAACTTTAACCCAAGCATTTTCTTCTCGTATGGTGTACTTTAATTGCTTGTTCTTGTCGAAAATCTCATAATGTGCTTTCCAAATAGAAGCCCAACCTTTGCGGCCTATTTTACCGAATTCTTGTCCCATAGGGTCTGAAAACGAATAGCAGGCAGAGAAATCGATCCACCGATCTGCTTTAATGGTGTAAAGTAGCTTGGTTTTGCTTTCATTTTCATAAACCCCAACATCTTCTTTGAATTTAAAAAGCTTTTGTTTAACATAAGCCACTGTTTTCTTATCGGCATCAACAGCAGTAAAGTCATTGGATAAGGTGCCTATGTGAAAAGTAAAATCAAGTGGAAATTTATAATCTTGCATATGTGGTCAGTTAGATTGTTGGCTTTATGGCTTACTTTTAATCCTTTTTTCAAAAATGGATATCATATTAAATCTGAATTCGAAAATTATATGACTTTGATTTAAGGTTAATTTCTAAAATTCAGAAAATAAGCTGAAAAGCCATGTAATTAATTATATGCTTTCACTTCTCCCATAGATATTGATATTGGACCAAATTTGTGATAGGCAGGTAGTAAAGCACCACTTTCAGTTTCTATCCAACCTTCCCAAGTAGCTTCTAAGCCACCTATAGGTATTATTTTGGTCCAAAGCTTAAAACTTTTCGGCATTCCGTTAGGTTCAATAATCCATAAATAAGAATCTCCCGGTGTATCACCACCTTGTGTATAGGTTACTAGTAGGGCTTCAGAACCATCTTCCATATCTACCAAATAACGTTCCGTGCCTCGGTCGAAAATCTTATAAGGAGCAACAAGCCAAAAAGAATCATTGTTGAAGTAACGCTGTGCAACTTCAATAAGATTTTGGGTAGTTTCATATGAAGCGGCCTCATTATTTACATATGCCTTGCTTGAGTGGGGAGTTATTAAATCTAGTTCAACAACATTATCTCCCCAAGAAACTTTTACCATAGCTTTTTCTCGATTCCATTTATAGGAGTGATCTCCTCTAAAAGACCACTCAATAATCTTTGTGTTATTAAAATTCTTATAATGTAGGGCATCAAGCATTCTGTAGGCTAAAGCATCAGCTTCCGGCCCTAATTCGCCAGTTGGTAAAGGCTTGTTGTAGAGATAATATAGAACACCAAAACCTATGGTAACTAACAAAATCAGAAGCGCTAATATTTTAAATAATTTATTTAACATGGGTTATTTAAATAATTCATTTACAATTAATTAAGTGATATTTTATAATGGTGAGTTCAAAAGTTTAGACTCATCTAAAACCCAATTGCAGCATCATCTCCACGCTTATCTGCCCCACCTTCTAATTTACCATTTGATAAAACTCTAATGGCATCAACCTTACCTATTATTGGAGTGCGTTCTTCATTAATTAAATAGCCTTTAGATTTTAAATGTTCCATTAATGTAGGTGAAAATCCGTTTGGTTCAAAGATGACCATATCTGGTAGCCATTGATGATGAAAACGCGGAGCGTTTACGGCATCTTGCATGCTCATTTTAAATTCATATCCATTTAATATGGTTTGTGCAACAGCGGTAATAATAGTAGACCCACCTGGGGTGCCAACAACCATCCATAGTTTGCCATCGCGCTCAACAATAGTAGGGGTCATACTACTAAGCATTCTTTTTTCAGCTTCTATTCCATTTGCTTCTGCACCAACCAGTCCGAACATATTGGGGACACCTGCTTTGGAGCTGAAATCATCCATTTCATTATTTAAGAAGAAGCCAAGTTCATCAGAATATAATTTCGATCCGAAATTGCCATTTAAGGTCGTGGTTACTGAAACCGCGTTACCATCTGTATCAACTATAGAGTAGTGGGTTGTTTCCATGCTTTCTGCAATTTCCACCATACCTTGAGAAACATCCTCTGACTTTGTGGCTTTTTCAAATGAAAAATTAGACATTCGTTCTTTTATGTAGTCGTCTTTAAGTAATTCAACTAAAGGAATTTCGACAAAATCAGGATCACCTAAATAGAAATTTCTGTCGGCATAGGCACGGCGCGAGGCTTCAGTGAATAGTTGAATGGTTTTCTCTGAATTATGTCCGAACGATGCGATATCATAAGGTTCAATCATTTCAAAAATTTGATTCATGGTAACACCTCCACTACTTGGTGGACCCATAGAAATGATGTTTAAATCTCTGTATTTAAACGTAATTGGTTTTCTCCAAACAGCTTGGTAATTTGCTAAATCTTCTTCGGTTACAAATCCACCATTTGCCTGAATAAAACTTGCTAGTTTTTGAGCTACTTCGCCTTTGTAAAACCCATCTCTTCCCTTTTCAGCTATCGTACGTAACGTTTTTGCGAGTTTAGGATACTTTATAAGTTCACCCTCTTTATAAACTGAAGCGAATTTAGTACTGTCGCCATTCACTTTAATGAAAACTTCTCGGTAATTATCAAGCATTTCGGCTTGTTTAGCCGTAACAATAACCCCATTTTCCGCTAAGGCAATTACAGGATCGAAAATATCTTTTAAGGGTAGTTTTCCGAATTTTTGATGGACTTCTATGATACCTGCTACCGAACCGGGTACACCAACAGAGGTAGCGCCTAATGTGCTCATATTGGGAATTACATTGCCTAAAGAGTCTAAATACATATCTCTATGGGCGGATTTAGGTGCTTTTTCCCTAAAATCCAAAGAGCCAATTTCGCCATTTGCACTTCTGTATACCATGAATCCGCCACCGCTAATATTTCCTGCGCGTGGATATGCGACAGCAAGGGCTAACTGTGTACCAATCATAGCATCAAAAGCATTGCCTCCTTTTTGCATGATATCACTGCCTATTTTTGAGGCTTCTTCTCGTGCAGAAACGACCATGGCTTTATCGGTAACAGTTCCCGTTGGGCTGGCAGGATTCTCTTTACAACTGCTAAGTATTACAATTACAGTAAGTGTCAGTATAAATTTTAGTTGATTCATAGTTAGTTGAATTATTAGTTTATATAAATGAGGGTATTTTATTGTAATAGAGGTGTTATTTGTTATTTTTAATTTCCAATGAAATCAATTTATGCTTGGAGAAAGTAATTAGCTCTTCGAAAAAATCGGAAAATTCTTCTTCAAAGGCATCGTAATGTTCTTCAAGGTCTAAAATAGCAAAATTCATTTTAGATTTATTTTTAGTTCTACGATTCATGCCATTTAGCACGCGCGCTATACCGTCCATTTTAGAATAGTTATAAATCCAATTGTCGGCAATCATATACGGCATCATTCGTTTCACCCCATCAGGCAATATCTTATAATTATCCTCTAAAAGGTCATAAAAATTATCCACAAAAATGTCTAAGGGTGTGTCTGAATATTTTGACCAATTCTTTGCCAAAAAATGGTCGTAATAAATATCCACAATTACCCTGCTATAATGACTATAATTGGCATGTAATCGTTTACTGCTAATTTTAGGTATATCGTGAGTATCGGTATAGGTGTCAATAAAACGATGCAATTTTATTCCTTTTTGAATTCTTATGGGTAAATGTTCAAATTTATTACCACGAATACTGTCGGCGATGAAATTGCCTATTGTAATTTCTTTATCATTAAAAGATAGATATATATGTGCTAAAAAGTTCATTCGCCTAATTTATACTTCTTAAATCGAATTTACAAAGAAGGACCATAGAGGTAAGTACTAACCCTTTATATTTGCAAAAACTTATTAAGAATATATGACACTAATAAAATCTATTTCAGGAATACGAGGAACTATTGGAGGAAAGCCAGGGGATAATCTTACCCCGATAGATGCAGTTAAGTTTGCCGCATCTTATGGTATTTGGCTAAAGGACTATTCTAAAAAGGATAAATTAAAAGTGGTTATAGGTCGTGATGCACGTTTATCTGGAGAAATGATTCAGAATCTTGTGGTTTCTACCTTAATAGGTTTGGGTATAGATGTTATTGATTTAGACCTTTCTACAACACCAACAGTTGAAATCGCTGTTCCTATGGAGAAAGCTGATGGTGGAATAATATTAACTGCAAGCCATAATCCAAAACAGTGGAACGCTCTTAAATTATTAAATGAAAAGGGTGAATTCTTAGATGCGGATCAAGGCGCAAAAATCTTAGAGATTGCAGAAAAGGAAGATTTTAATTTTTCTAATATTGATGAATTAGGTAAAATTACTAGGAACGATAGCTATATTGATATTCATATCGATGAAGTTTTAAATCTTTCTTTGGTTGATGCTGAAGTGGTGAAAAAAGCCAAGTTCAAAGTTGTTGTAGATGGTGTTAACTCCACGGGTGGAATCGCTATACCTAAACTTTTGAAAGAATTTGGAGTAGAGGTGGTGGAACTGTATTGTAAACCAACAGGACATTTTCCACATAACCCTGAACCTTTAAAAGAACACTTAAAAGATATCTGTGATTTAGTAGTAAAAGAAAAGGCCGATTTCGGAATCGTTGTAGATCCAGATGTAGACCGTTTGGCATTTATAAGTAATGATGGTGAAATGTTTGGTGAAGAATATACTTTGGTCGCTTGTGCAGACTATGTGCTTGGTAAATCAAAAGGTAATACAGTGTCCAACCTTTCTTCTTCACGTGCTTTACGTGATATTACTCAAAAACATGGAGGTACTTATGAAGCTGCCGCAGTTGGTGAAGTAAATGTAGTGACTACAATGAAAGCTAACAAGGCAATAATTGGTGGAGAGGGGAATGGAGGTATCATTTACCCAGAAAGTCATTATGGTCGTGATTCTTTAGTAGGTACAGCATTATTTTTAATGCTGATGGCAGAAAAAGGTGGTACGGTTGCAGATCTTAGGGCAAGTTACCCTAGTTATTTCATGAGCAAGAAGAAAATTGAATTGACACCAGGTTTAGATGTAGACGGTATTTTAAAATCAATGGCTGAAAAATATGCCAATGAGGAATTGTCTACTATAGATGGTGTAAAAATAGATTTTTTCGAGAATTGGGTTCATCTTCGTAAGTCGAACACAGAACCTATCATTAGGATTTATACAGAAGCTAAAAGCCAGGAAGAGGCCGATAAATTAGCCGATCGTATTATTGGTGAAATAAAAACCGTAGCGGGCTTATAAAATACCAAAAGCCGGAAGCAAATAGTTACTTCCGGCTTTTTAATACTTCAAAATATTATACGATTTCCGCGAAGTTTGCGGGTTTCTTATCCCTGTGTTTCCAACGTTTATGTGTCCATAAATAGTACTCAGGTTTTTCATGTATTTGTTCCTCTGTTAATCGTAGAAACTTATTAGTTATTTCATGTTCTTCGGTTTCTTTACCATTTAGTGCTATAGGAATAAACTCAGCTTTATAATAACCTCGTTTTACTTTGCTTACCTTTAAAAAAACGGTAGCTAGTCCTGTTTTGCGAGCCAATGCTTCACCGCCATTAAAAATCGGGACTTTTATGCCCATGAAATCTGTCCAGTAGTGTGCTCTATGTGCTTGTGGTGATTGGTCGCTAACCATACCGTAGGTAGCGCGAACATTATTTCTGAAATTTTGAATAATCGTTTTTGCTGTCTGGCCTTGTGTTATTAAGGTAGTATTCCATCGAGCTCTAGTTTTTCTTATGAAATTATCAAAATAAGAATTATTAACTTGTTGGTAAACGGCGTATCCTTTAGAATTTACATAATTATTGATGCTAACATTCCATTCCCAATTAGCATAGTGTGCACAAAGAATTATAATACTTCTTTCTTTTTCAATTTCAAGTAAAACCTCAGGATTTACAACTCGGTATTTTTTGGCTACCGCCTTTTTACTTAAGTTCATGGTTTTTACCATTTCTAAAAAGGTGTCGCAAAGATGTTTGTAAAATTCTTTTTCAATGCGATTTATTTCTTCCATCGGCTTATCTGGAAATACCAAATTCAGATTGTTTTGAACAACTTTGCGTCTGTAGCCAAAAATATGGTAAACAAAGAAAAAAGCGATATCAGAAATACCATAAAATAATCGATGTGGCAAAATGGAAATAACCCATAGAAATGGGTAGATTAAAACAAAGGCCAATAGTTGCATTCTCAAAAAATTATGGGCAAATATAGTTATATTTGACGCCAAATAAATAGTAGATAATGTACAACATTGATATAGCTACAATAGCAATAATCGCGGCAAACATATTGGTTTCACTTAAAGGTTTCAATGATACCTTTTTCTTTGAGCGTTATAAATTCAGTATTGGAGCTATAAAAGCAGGGCAGAAGGAACGTATGGCGACTTCTGGGTTTTTACATGTAGATATTTCGCATTTATTGTTTAACATGCTTACCCTTTATTTTTTTGCGGGTGTTGTAATCAATTGGTTCGGTCCTGTTCAATTTTTTATAATTTATGCTGTAAGTCTTCTGGCGGGTAGTCTATTGGCGTTAAGCTTTCATAAAGACGAACCCTACTATTCTGCTGTTGGTGCTAGTGGTGCGGTTACCGGTATTTTGTATACGGCAATACTTTTGCAGCCAACTATGCAGCTAGGTATTATGTTTATTCCTATTCCTGTGCCAGCATATGTAGTTGGCATAGGGTATTTACTCTATTCTATCTACGGAATGAAAAAACGTTTGGGTAATATTGGTCATACGGCACATTTTGGTGGTGCGATAGGAGGTTATGCTTGTACGTTATTGCTTATGCCAAGTTTGTTACAAACTGAAACTCTAATGGTTGGCTTATTAGCGCTCCCAATTATCTTGCTGTTCGCTCTTGAGAAGATGGGTAAGATTTAAAAGATTTTGTGTTTTAAGTATTCCGTTTGATTGTTTGAACTAAAAAGGGATGTAATTCATCGGATTTCTCTATAGAAATAGATTAATTGGGCACTACAAGTCGTTATTGGAAAAACCCGAATTAAAAATGATTTCAACCCTATCTTTTAGAAAAATATGGTTAATTGCCATATCTACTACTTTTCTTAGTGTTAAATTGTAGTGCTAAAACTAAAATTTTTGAAAACCCTGAAGATAATTTAATAAAGGAAATCAATCAGTTAAAATTAGACAATAGTGTGAGTTTCGACCGTGCTGGTGTTCTAGATATTTACGAGGATCCAATTTCAAGCGCAAAAAGATACAATACGACTGGTAAAGTAGAACAAGCTGGTGATTATCCGCTTACTTTGGTTGCGCAAATTGCACCTCCTTCATTTGAAAATGGAGAAAATTTAACTGCTACGCATGTAGCCTTAAATGGTGATTATGGCTTTGTATCTTATAATACTGTTGGTCAAGATTATGTAGGTGCCGTCGATGTCATTGATATAAGCGATCCTAATAATCCAAGAGTTACATCTAGAGTATATTTTACAAACGCAGACCTAAATTCAATTGCTTATGACGAAGGCTATGTTTATGTAGCTGGTGGTGTAGATGCTGAAAAATCTGTAACCGCTACCGCGAACTCAGTAGTAATAAAAATAGCAGTAAGTGGTGGTAGGCTTAATACCTCGGACATTACTTTCGGATTTCAAGAAGGTTTTAACGCTACAGATGTAAGTATTATGAACAATAATGTAATTGCTACTAGTGGTCAAGATGGTTTTGTTGTTATTTATGATAAGAATGAAATGAGTATTTTGAATGAAGTTGCTTTCGCAGATTTACGTTCCGTTACTTATAATGGAAACGAAATAGCTGTATTAGATGCAGCACAAGGTGTTAGTTTTTTAGACCAAAGTCTTAATGTGACTAGAAGTATAAGTATTGAATCAGATTTTGGAATAGATGCTAAGCGTACATTAGATTTTTCTAACGATAACATAGTTGTGGCAGAAGGTTCTAAAGGCGCTGGTATATATAATGCAACTTCAGGTAGCTTTGTTGAGTATTTGCCTATTCTAACAAGTCCTGAAAACGCAGAACAAGGTGATATTGTAACATATGGTGTTGCAGTGAATGAAGGTGTTTTGCTAATGGCAAATGGTGCAGGAGGACTTAGTCTTAATGAGAATGCAACGGATAATACTCAAGGTGTTGGTGTTATAGAGTTAACAGGTTCTATTAATTATGTAGCATCTAAAGGAGATTATATTTTTGCGGCTTCAGGTAAATCAGGATTTCAAATAATAAAATTGAACAGACCTACTCAGAGTTTGGTAAGTAGTTGTGAAAATTTGGTTTCATTCAACGGAAATTCAAGATATACAGTTCCCGTTGGTGAAGATCAAGCTTATTCAGGGTCAAAACGTTTCAATTCTTTAAATGTTGATGGTACTCTATTGCTTTGTGGTTCATGGACCGTTAGAGATGATATTACTATTAATGAGAACGGTGTTTTTGAAATGAACGGAACTATTGTTGTTGGTAGGGCAAATAGATCACGAGATATTGTTGTAAAAGCCGGAGCTACCCTTCGTATCGAAGGTAGTATGTCAATTTATGGCGATTTAATACTAGAAGATGGTGCTACAATAGAATTTTTAGGCGAAAGTACAATAGCAGTTATTTGGGGTAAAGTAACCAAGGCAAATAGTGCTACTGTAACAGGTACTTTTAATGATTATTTCAATAAATTTTAACATATCAAGCAATAAATAAAAAAGCCCCAAGGTGAAAACCTTGGGGCTTTTTTATTTAAAGGAAAGTACTAGTTTAATAGTTCGGCTACCTTTTCTTCAAGTGCTGGACCTCTTAAATTTTTAGCCACTATTACTCCGTTTTCATCTATTAAGAATGCTGCAGGAATTGCTTCTACATTATATAGTTTTGCAATTTGATCGTCGAAATAAGCAATGTTAGAGATGTGGTTCCATTCCAAACCATCTTCAGTAATCGCTTTTTTCCAAGCTTCCTCTGTTCTATCTAAGGAAACACCTAAAACGTTTAAGCCTTTATCATGATATTTTTTATAGACAGTAACAATATTAGGATTTTCAGCCCTACATGGTCTACACCATCCTGCCCAGAAATCAATTAAGGTTACCTTACCCATTACATCTTTTAAAGCTATTGTTTCACCCTCAGGATTTGGACCTGAAAAATCAGGTGCAATTGCACCGATACTTGTGCTCTTGCCAGCTTCTTCAGATTTTTTAAGTTTCTCAATACCTTCTAAAACCTTTTTTCCAGCTGGTGAGTTTTTAATTTCCTCTGACATGGTATCGTATATACCTTCAATTTCTGATAAAGAAACTGCTTTTGTTGCAATTGCTCTGTCGAGAACTAACGCAGATATTAATGCTTTTGGGTTGGCTTTCACATAGTCCAATTCAAAAGTCTTATACTTATCCTGTAATTCATTCATTTCATCTTGCAAAGCCAAGGCCGCTTCGCCAGAGGCAGCTTTCATGTCTTGTTGTATAGATTGGGCTTGCATTGAAATTTCTCTTGATTGCTCCATATAATCAGCAAAAGCATCGTTTTGAAAAGTCCCGCTTATGTCAGCAAAGCCCATGCTATCTCTTTCGGCATTAAATAGAATATCTCCGTTTTCTAAAATCACTGCAGTATAGCCAGGTAATTGTTCAACAAAAATATAATGCAGTTCAGGTATATCAGCTATACCAGTAAATTTAAAATCACCATTGGTAGTTATTGCTGTATCTACCTCTACAGGTTGATTGTTTTCGCCTATCTTTTTAAGAAATACTTTTGTTCCATCAGGAATTTCACCTCTTAATTTTCCATTAAGTGTAAAGCCTTCTGGATTTGTGTTGCAACTGAACATTAAAATTCCAGTTAGTAAAATTACAATGCTATTTTTCATAAAATTCACTTAGTTTAAGTTGCAAATGTACTTATATATGAGATATAAAAAAAGACCCCTAACGCAATGGTCAGAGGTCTTTAAATTAGTTTTAATCTAGTGATTAAAACTGGTAACGAATACCAAGACCTATATCAAAATCGAAATTATCAGAAAATCCGTCATATCCAACAACCCCTAATTCGGGTCTAAAATCCAACGAAAGAATTAAAGGAATATCAAAATTATATTCTATTCCTATATCACCAGCGGCAAAAACGAATAAGCCTCCATCGTTATTGGTATTTGGGTTATTTGGAAAATCTACACTTCCTAAACCTCCTCCGACACCGTAGTACCATTGAAAGTCACCTTCAATTGGGCGTACCCATTGGTAAAGGCCAGCAATTTTAAAGGCGTTGAAATTTCTACTATCGCGCCAACCTAGGTCGAATTCCAACCTATTGCTCTGGCTTAGTGATTTTTGGTAACTGATTTCAGCGCCAAATCCGTCACTATCCCCTAAACGTAATCCTAATGCATGATCGGCTATTTCCTGTGCTGATAGAGAGCAGGTAGCCATAAATAATAAAACTGAAATACCTTTTAAAATCTTCATATAGTTCATGATTTTTGTGATGAAAAATGAGCTTATTTGTAATGTAGCTCACACAATAAAACTTAAATTAGCGGTCAAAATTGTGCTACATTGAAAAATAATTTACTGTCAAAGTTACAACAAGATTTAGAAGGGGAATTACAATATGATGATCTAACAAAGGGACTCTACGCTACAGATGCTTCCGTTTATCGAAAAATACCTGTTGGTGTGGCTTTTCCGAAAACAGTATTTGATATAAAAAAAATCGTCCTATTTGCTAAAGAGCATCAAATAGGATTGATACCAAGAACAGCCGGTACATCATTAGCGGGGCAGTGCGTAGGTGATGGTTTGGTTGTGGATGTTTCTAAGCACTTTACTGAAATTATTAGTATAGATGAAGTAAAGAAGCAGGTAACAGTGCAGCCAGGTGTAATTAGAGATGAACTGAATCAATATTTAAAACCTTTCGGATTGTTTTTCGGTCCTAATACGTCAACTTCAAATAGATGTATGATTGGTGGTATGGTGGGTAATAATTCTTCCGGAACTACATCGATACAATATGGGGTAACCAGGGATAAAGTTATTTCGCTTAAAACAATTTTGGCAGATGGTAGTGAGGCCGAATTTGGTCGTGTTTCTAAAGAACAATTCCAACAAAAACAACAGGATAATACATTTGAATCATCACTTTATAATAGTGTTTATAAAGAATTAAATAATAAAGAGATAGCTAAAGAAATTACTGATAATTTCCCTAAGCCAGAAATACATAGAAGAAATACTGGTTATGCGGTTGACGAATTGTTGAAAGCTGAACTTTTTGGAGGGGAACAACCATATTTTAACATGGCAGAATTGCTGTGTGGTAGCGAAGGCACTTTAGCATTCACGACAGAAATTACCCTACAATTAGATGAATTACCACCTGTATATTCTGCAATGGTGGTCACTCATTATACTTCGTTGGAAGATTGTTTGATGGATGTTGTTCCTGTAATGGAACATCCTCTGCAATTGTGTGAAATGATGGATAAGGTAATTCTAGATTGTACTAAGAATAACAGAGCGCAAATGGCTAATCGCTTTTTCGTAGAAGGTGATCCAGAGGCTTTATTGATGCTGCAAATTAACGCACATAGCGAGAAGGAACTGGAAAAGGAAATTGCTTCATTAATTAATACAGTTGAAGATTCTGGTTTAAGCTATGCAAATGCAACTTTGGTAGGTGATGACATTGCTAAAGCCATTGAGCTTCGTAAAGCCGGATTAGGACTTTTGGGGAATATTGTTGGTGATATGAAAGCAGTAGCATGCATAGAAGATACTGCGGTGGCATTAACCGATTTAAAGGAGTTTATTGCTGAGTTTACCTTAATCATGAAGGGGTATGACCAAAAGGCTGTGTATTACGCGCACGCTGGTGCCGGTGAATTGCATTTGAGACCTATACTTAATCTAAAAAAATCTTCTGATGTCGCTTTATTTAGGAACATTACCACTGATGTAGCTAAACTTACAAAAAAATATAGAGGCTCTTTTAGTGGTGAACATGGTGATGGTATTGTTCGTGCGGAATTTATTCCATTAATGATAGGGGATAAGAACTATCAACTTCTAAGAAGAATTAAATCTTACTTTGACCCACAAGGTATTTTCAACCCAGGTAAAATTGTAGATGCTTACCCAATGGATAAGTCGTTTAGATATGAAGTTGACCGCGTAGAACCAGAGATAAAAACATTTTTAGATTTTTCTGACAGTGAAGGGATTTTAAAAGCGGCTGAAAAGTGCAATGGAAGTGGCGATTGTAGAAAAACACACCATATGAGTGGTGGCATGTGTCCAAGTTACCATGCCACAAAAAACGAAAAAGATACCACACGTGGTCGAGCGAACGCATTACGAGAATTTTTAACGAACCCTATAAGTATCTCGAAAAACGAATTCGATAGCCCGGAAATAAAAGAGGCGTTTGATTTATGTCTTAGCTGTAAAGCATGTGCTAGCGAATGCCCTAGTAATGTAGATGTAGCAACTTTAAAAGCTGAATTTTTATATCAATACCAAGAAACGAACGGGTACCCATTACGAGGAAAATTATTTGCTTATAACACCAAGCTAAATGGATTAGGCAGTAAAGTTTCTGGTCTTACCAATGCCGTTTATGAATCTAAATTATTAGGTGGTTTGCTAAAAAAAGCAAGCGGAGTAGCTAAAGAAAGAAGTTTACCTAAGGTTTATAGCTTTAATTTCAATAAGCACCTTCATAATTCTTATAATAAGGATATTAAGAAAAAAAATAAGGTGGTTTTGTTTATTGATGAATTTACAAGATATTTAGATGTAGAAGTTGGTAAAGATGCTATAGAATTATTGGTTTCTTTGGGTTATGAAGTTGAATTATATTTTGCTGAAAGTGGACGAACATTTCTTTCTAAAGGGTTTTTGAAACAAGCGCAGAAGTTGGCAGTTAAGAACACGAAAGAGTTAAAGAAATTTGCTGACTTGGGATTGCCAATTTTAGGTTTAGAGCCGTCAGCGATTCTTTCGTTTAGGGATGAATACAAACGTATGACAGCAGATAAAGAGATAGCTCAAAAAATTGCAGACCATTCATTTTTAATTGAAGAGTTTTTGGCAAAGGAAATCTTAGAAGGACGTTTGAGTGCAACAGAATTTACCAATGAGACTAAGGAAATAAAAATTCATAATCACTGTCATCAAAAAGCATTGAGTAATCAAAAAGTAACTTTTGATGTTTTAAATCTTCCTGTAAATTATAAGGTATCCATAATTCCTTCTGGATGTTGTGGCATGGCAGGATCTTTTGGTTATGAAGAAGAGCATTATGAAACAAGTATGAAAATAGGAGAATTAAAATTGTTTCCGGCTGTTTCAAAATCTGCCTCCACAACTATAATCGCTGCAAACGGTACAAGTTGTAGACATCAAATATTCGATGGTACAAAAAGAATAGCAAAACATCCGGTAAGTATTTTAAAAGAAGCATTGATAAATTAAATATCGGCTTCACCTTCATCTTGTGTTTCTTTAGATTTTCGATATGTAATTGAAGCAATGAGCTCATTCATATCCATTGATTTAAGATCTTCATCCATGTAAAATGAAGCTAGCTTATCATTTTCGTATCGATAGAGTTTCCAACGTTTAAAAGAATATTCTAAAGCCGTCATATGTTTTACCCAATCACCAGAGTTTAAATAAAGGCATTCACCTTTTTTGGTTGCAATAACTTGTTTGTTCGGGTAATGGCTGTGTCCGCATACCACATGGTCGTAATGCTGTGCTATAGCCATTTTGGCAACATTTTGTTCAAATCGAGCAATCTGTATCGGGTCACGTTCTCCGTGCTCTAATTGAGAATTTGCAAAAGGTTTGTTTTTCTTTCCAAATATACCAAGTGTTTTTGTTTTTAGTTTAGAAAGCCTAAGTAGCGCATCGAACCCTGGGCTACCAAGATTTAGAAGCCAATGTGAGTGTCGAAATGAGAAATCAAAAATGTCTCCATGAAAAAATAAGGTGTTCTTTCCGTTTAGTTTTAAGATAAGGCGATTGGAAATATTAATTGCCCCCATATAAATGCTGTCAATTTTACGAAAAGGTTCATCACGGTTACCTGTAATAAAGTGAACTATGGTGCCTTTTGAAGCGATATCAAAAATTTTCTTGACCACTTTTAAATGTGATGGAGGAAAGTAATTATTACGCATCTTTTTTGAATCAAGTATGTCGCCATTTAGAATTAAGATTTTTGGGTCGATACTAGATAAATAGGTAAGTAGTTCTTCTGCATGACAGGCATAAGAGCCTAAATGCACATCAGAAAGGACTACAATTTCAAGACGGCGTTTTTTCAAAGGCGTGATTTTGAGACAAAATTAAATCTAGCAAATGATTTATCACTTAATATTGAGGTCAATAATCCATCATCATTAGGTTAATTTAGTATTATCACAATTGTTAAAGGTTATCAGCATATTAAGCACTTTTAAAATTTTTCTTTCATGCATTTAACATTTACCTTTGAATCCTGCTATAAAATAAGTATTGCAAGCAGTAACAACTAATTAAGAAAGTACATATAATGGCCGGAAATACCTTTGGAACCATATTTAGAGTAAGCACTTTTGGAGAATCTCACGGAAAGGCAATTGGTGGAGTGATTGACGGTTGTCCGTCGGGAATTGATTTGGACTTAGAAGCCATTCAACACGATTTAGATCGTCGTAAGCCAGGCCAATCAGCAATTGTTACGCAACGAAAGGAACCTGATGAAGTTGAATTTTTCTCTGGGATCTTTGAGGGCAAGACAACAGGTACTCCTATTGGATTCGCCATACATAATACCAATCAAAAATCTAAAGATTATGGTCATATTAAAGATTCTTATAGACCTTCTCATGCCGATTATGTTTATGACCAAAAGTATGGTTTTAGAGATTATCGTGGTGGGGGTAGGAGTTCAGCAAGAGAAACAGCTAGTAGGGTTGTAGCCGGTGCCATTGCAAAGCAGTTTTTAAAAGGTATCGAAATACAAGCATTTGTATCTCAAGTTGGAAATATGAAGCTAGATATAAATTATAAGGATTTAGATTTGAGCTTAACGGAAACGAATGCAGTTCGGTGTCCCGACCCAGAAATGGCGATGAAGATGGAGGAATATATTAAGTCTATCAAAAAAGAAGGTGATACTATTGGAGGTATTATTACGTGTGTTGCCAAAAATGTACCAATTGGTTTAGGAGAGCCTGTATTCGATAAACTTCATGCCGAATTGGGAAAAGCAATGCTATCTATAAATGCAGTCAAGGGTTTTGAATATGGCAGTGGATTCGAGGGTGTGAAAATGAAAGGCAGTGACCATAATGACCAATTTAATAGCGACGGTTCTACTAAAACCAACTACAGCGGAGGAATACAAGGCGGTATAAGTAATGGAATGGATATCTATTTCAATGTTGCGTTTAAACCTGTAGCTACTGTCATACAAGGTTATGAAACCATAGATAAAGAAGGTAATAAAGTTCAGGCTCAAGGTAAGGGTAGGCATGATCCATGTGTGGTGCCAAGAGCTGTGCCTATCGTAGAAGCAATGACCGCTATGGTTTTGGCGGACTACGCCTTATTAAATAGAACCATTAAATTATAAGGTTTCTTCCTAGTACTTTTCCTATCAAAATACTATCTTACTTCCCTAAACTATATGTTATATGAGGAAGCTTGAGTTGCATTGGCAAATTCTAATTGGTATGTTGGCAGGTGTTCTATTTGCTATGGCGATGGTTCAACTAGAATGGGGTCCTAAATTTATTTCTGATTGGATCAAGCCTTTTGGCAATATTTTCATTAACTCCTTAAAACTTATTGCCGTTCCATTGATATTGGCCTCCTTGATAAAAGGAGTATCTGATTTAAAGGACATTTCAAAGCTTTCTAAAATGGGTGGTCGTACCATTGGGATTTATATAGCTACAACCGTAGTTGCAGTTACCATTGGGTTGGGAGTTGTAAATATAGTTAAGCCAGGTGCTTCAATAAGTGAAGAAACCCGAACCGAATTAGTAGAAAATTATAAGGGTGATGCCGAAGCGATAAAATCTAAAGCTGATAAACAAAAGGAATCTGGACCGTTGCAGGCGTTGGAAGATTTAGTGCCTAGTAATATTTTTCAGGCAGCTTCAGACAATGGAAATATGCTGCAGGTAATCTTTTTTGCTATATTTTTTGGTATTGGTCTAATTCTCATATCGGAAGAACAAGCTTCGCCAGTTAAGAAATTTTTTGATGGTTTTAATGAAGTTATTTTAAAACTCATCGACCTTATAATGTTGGCAGCTCCTTTTGGTGTATTTGCTTTATTGGCTGCATTGGTGGTAGAATCTCCAAGTTTAGATTTATTCAAAGCTTTGGCTTGGTATGCTTTCTGTGTAATTCTTGGCTTGACTTTAATGTTAGGAGTGTATCTATTGTTGGTTTGGGTTTTTACAAAAACCTCGCCTAACACATTTATGAAAGGGATGTCTCCAGCTCAATTACTTGCTTTCTCAACAAGTTCAAGTGCAGCAACGCTTCCGGTTACTATGGAGCGGGTAGAAGAGCATTTAGGTGTAGACGAAGAGGTGACAAGTTTTGTGCTTCCAATTGGTGCTACCATAAATATGGACGGTACCAGCTTATACCAAGCGGTTGCTGCAGTTTTTATTGCGCAAGCTTTTGGAATGGATTTAAGTTTATCTGCCCAATTGGGGATAATTGTAACAGCAACTTTAGCATCTATTGGTAGTGCTGCAGTGCCCGGTGCTGGAATGGTTATGTTGGTGATAGTGCTAGCGCAAGCAGGAATTCCGGAAGCAGGATTGGCATTGATTTTTGCCGTTGACAGACCATTGGATATGTGTCGTACCGTAATTAATGTTTCGGGAGATGCTACAGTTTCTATGATGGTGGCTAAATCTGTTGGTAAGTTGGGGATTCCCAAAGTAAAGAATTGGGATGATAATTATAATAAGTCAGCCTAGTAATAGGGGTTTTAGATTCATTTTTAAGAAATGAATCTAATTACTGGTTTAAACCTATTTTAAAATATTACTTAAGGCTAAGTTTCAAATTTTCGGTATGCTGCAGTGGTAAACATAAAAAGGCCATAGCAGATTAAACCAGTGGCTACAAGGCTTAATAATCTGCTGTTTCTTGAATGAATGAAAAGGCCTCAGCTGTTCCTTTTATATTGTTTGATGATGACGTTGCTTTATTTAAGGTTAGCCCTGCAGAGAGGAAAAAGTATGAAATAATAGTAGTAACGAGCCCTCGTGAAATTAAACTTGAATATTCTATTCGTTCGATATATTTTCTGTTGGCTATAGTTGCCTTGGATTTTATATTAAACTTTTGGAGAAAATCACCTTGGTAAACCTTTATAAATTGATAGATTCCTTTTCCAGCCAGTCTAATACCTATCACAATGAATATTAGTGTTCCGGTGGTTCTTGTCAATAAGGAATTGGTGGTGCTGTTGCCTGACTTAAATAATGTAATTAAGTTCAAGACATCGATAATAGACATCAATCCAATAAATCCATAAACACAACCGCCTATAAAAAAACCGATTCTTTTGATTGTCCCTTTTCCGTCATTACCAACCTTGTCTGAATCCTTTGAGCTCTCAAATATTTTTCAAATCGAAATAGCGGATAAGTCCAATTCCTAAAGTAAAAACTAAAATATTACCTAGTGGTTGATTTTCCAAATAATCTATAACTTCTAATTTACCTGCTTTTTGTCCACCCATATTAAAGGTGCTAAAAAAGGCTAAAAAACCGGTTAGGGTATAAACTATACCTTTAGAAGTATATCTTAAAACAGCAAGTTTCCTGAATTTTTGGTCTATATTATTCAACGTTTAAGAGGTACTAGTTGATAATATATACCATTAATTTTATGTTAAAAGGTGTAATGATGCTTAGCGATAAAAGTATTAAGTATTGTGTTAAAATAAATACACAAACACAATACTTCGGCAATCTTAAATAAATTTATTTTTTAATTCTTCGGTAGGTATCATGCAAGAATCTTTTTTACCATACCATTTATAGCGGTTCTTCGCCACAAAATCGTATACGATATCTCTTATGGACTCTGGGAGCCATAATAAAATAGAGGAGAGAGTCTTTAGGCCTTTTAAATTTTTACCTATTTCTAAGGCAGCGGTAGATTTGGTGTAATAAGCAACATTGGGCTCTATCAAAATTATGGAATCAATATTTGCTATGTCAATATTTCTTTCGGTTAGAAGCTTTTTACCGGTGTCACTTTGTAAGGCAGTAAATCGAAATAAATCTTCTTTATCTTTTTTAATGACAAATTGAACAGAAGTGTTGCATAGATTACAAACGCCATCAAAAAGAATTATTTTCTTATAGTTTTCCACGGATTAAAGATACAATGGGTCTGAATTAAAACTTGCAATTTTATAATGTATTTAAGAAACTGGTTAAATCAGTCTCTTTATCTAGACCTAATTTCTTCTTTAGACGATATTTAGACTTAAGAATACTATCAGGTAAAACATTTAATGTCGCAGCTATTTCTTTGGTGGTCAAATGCATACGTAAAAACGCCGCCAACCTTATCTCTTTTTCTGAGATATCTGCATACAACGTTTTTAATTTTTGATCGAAGTCGTTATGAACATCGGCAAAGTATGTTTTAAAAATTTCCCAATCCTTATCTGAGGCATTTTCCTTTTTCAAGAGCATTACAATACGACGAAATTCCATTTTAAACTTCTCAGGCGAGTTTTTAATGTTTTCCAAATTTTCCATCAGTTCTTGGATAAAGGTGTTTTTCTGTACTAGATGGAGTGTCTGACTTGCAAGTTCCTTTTGTTTATGTTCAATTTTCTGCTTGTAGATTTCCTCTTGTTTTTCCCTAGCGATACGATTCTTCTTCATTCGCTGACGAAATCCAAAAACAGAAAGCACAAACAAGGTAAGTGCTGAGACCATACCACCAGCATAAAGCCATTTGGTCAATTTGTCTACTTTGGCCTTTTCATTTAAAGTTTTAATTTCCTCTTGTTGCAAGGTAATTTCGGCTTCTTTTTTTTCAATTTCGTAGATTGTTTTTAGCTCTTCAATTTGTTGTGTCTTTTTCTCATTAAATAAACTGTCATGAAGTGTTTGAAATTCCTTTAAATCCTGATAAGCTAAATCACCATAATTTAACTTATTTCTAATGGTTGCTCTAATCATTAGAGCATCCCTCAATGTCGGCACTGCCTCTATATTCCTTGCAATTTGTATAACATCATTAATATTCTTTAATGCAACAGTGAAATTATTTTTGGCTGTATTCAGGTTTG
Organism: uncultured Maribacter sp.; assembly: GCF_963975365.1. GTDB lineage: Bacteria > Bacteroidota > Bacteroidia > Flavobacteriales > Flavobacteriaceae > Maribacter. Next base: position 137,610 of record NZ_CAXBGF010000006.1, read on the forward strand.
CCATTTCCTTAAGAGCTTCGGTTAAATCAAACTTTATGTCCTCCGTTTTGGCTATTTGTATAGACTCTACTAAATAGATTTCTGCGCTTTTAAAATTATTTTCGTTATAATCGAGTCTGGCTAATGCATTGAGATTTTGGGAAATCATAGAACGTATATTCATTTCTCTTGCTAATTGAATCGATTCTTTTAGCAAGTTGCGAGCAAGAGTTAAATTGTTCATCTGCTCAGCCGCTAAACCGGCAGCGTTAGCAGCATAACTAGAATAAATTTTGTCATTATTTTCTTTATAAATTGCTTTAGCCCCCAGAGCATAATCGAGGCTCGTTTTATAATTTCCTAATTGATATTCAATATCGGCCAATTGCTTTAATGCATCTCCCTTTCTAACCATATCGCCAATATCTTCAAAAAAGCGCAAAGCTTTTAACGTATTTTCTAGGGAAATCCTATAATTTCCTTTTTCAAAATATATACCTCCCAATACTTCATACTCAGAGCCTCTTAGGTCAAAATCTCTTAAATCTGAATTTTTTCGATTTTCATCGGTATACATGTCCAAAATGGAATTGGTTAGGCGGATAGCATTATCATATTCACCTTTTTCCCTTTCAATGGTACTCAGTGAGTGTAGTGCAAATATTTGGCCTTTGACAGAATTTAAACTCCTAAATTCTTTGAGTGCTAGGTTGTGATAAAATGATGCTGAATCATTTTTAGATTGGTTGTAGTAATAATTTCCGAACTGTAAGTAACCATTAGCTACCCCTTTTTTATATCCGATTTTTCGCGATAGATTTTGAGCTTGTTTGGCGTAAATGAAAGCTTTTTCATTATCCATAAACATCATTCTCTCATGTATTCTAGATAACACTTTAGCTTTCATGGTATTTTCAGGTAGCGATGCGGCATGTTGAATTAGACTATCTAGCTCTTTTTGTCTATCCTGAGCTTGTAACCATATACCAGAAAATACTAGTAATAATATGGTGAATTGGGTTGGTTTCATAAAACTTGATTTAGATAACTAACTCAAGATAAGGATTATGCATTTTTTAAAAAAGGTAAGAATTGAACTAAAACCTTGTTGTCCATACCAAGTCCATAATATCTTGAACGCTTTTGTTTATGCAAAAATGAAGGGAAGTCCCATTCTAATTGGTCTTACCGAGATTTAGTGTATGTATAAATAATAGTATTGTCCATTTCTAAATGTTAGGAATTTTGATGTACTTGTCCATAGTTTGTCCATGGACAAAATTTGATAAGCAGTTGATTGCTAGATAGTTTTAAAGTGTTGAATCTATAAAACCAAGAAATTATGAAAACATTCATGCAAAAAATTAATTTATCAAAAACGGGTTATGCTCTAATCATAACTGTACTAATGGCTTCTTGTGGAAAGGATAGTATTGATCCTGTTTTGGACAACAAATCGATAACAGGGGTAGAAGCAGATAGTATTAATACCTACTTGACCAACCTTTCCTATGATCCTGACAATTTATTGAACGTCCAATCAAATACTGGAAAGAATGTTAAAGAAGGAAATCCTGTGAAAGACACAGATTTGGGATCTGTTGAGGAATGTAGAACGAACGATTATAGTATCCGTTCTAATTTTGAAGATGTGGCAATTTTTGATCCGACTTTGGGTGTGGTCTACCCCGGAGCTTTAGTTATTGGAAATACGGAAATGTTAGATGGTGCTCCAGAACCATTACAGATTCAGAGAGCGCCTATGAAATTACGTTTAGACCTTCCAGGAATTGGGGAAAGAGGAACTTTAATGGTGGACAATCCTACATTCACTAATGTACAAACGGCGATAGATGATGGATTGGAATATTGGAACCAAGAAATAGCTCCACAAGGGTATGAAATAGCCTCCAATGCATTTTATGAATCTACGACAGCCTATTCTTCACAGCAAATGAGTTTGGATTTGGGAGTGGGTGTTGAATGGGCATCAGGTTCTTCTTTTGAATCTCAGTTCAGTTATGATAATACCACAACCAAGAGAGTCGCCGCTATTTTATATCGTCAAGTTTTTTATGAAATAGTTATGGAAACCCCAGAAACACCTGCAGAGGTTTTTGGAGCACAGGTAGATTTGTCTAAAGTAAAATCTGCTATGAACTCATCGATACCGCCTGCCTACGTTAGTTCTGTGCAATATGGTAGAATAATCATGGTGCGTATGGAAACCACTAGCACAGAAACTAGTGTAGAATTAGATGCGGCGTTGGAGTATGCAAGTATTGGCAAAGATGTTGAGGCTTCTGTTGAAGCGAAGTATAAATCTATCTTGGAGAAATCGACGATAAACGTTGTTACTATTGGTGGCAATGCCGAAATCGCTTCAAAAGTAATTACTGGTAGTGATGTTGCTGAATCTGGGGGACTCAATTATGTTATATCAGAAGGGGCTTTGTACAGTAGGGAAAACCCTGGTGCCCCTATAGCATATACCGTTAAATATTTGAAAGACAATAGGATTGCAAAGATGGGGTATAATACCGATTATAGATTGGAGACTTGTAGTACCTATGCATATGATCATGAAAGTTTAGATGTAGATAATAATTCTATTTTTGACGTTAGATTTCGATTTATCTACAAAAGCCAAAACGGTAATAACACTACCGTTGGAGGGTATATAACCGTTAATAATGGGCAACGAAAGGTAATAAGCCCACCAAACGGAGCCCATGATGTAAAGGTGGAATTTCAGTTTCAAGATGCTTTTGTATGGACCAAATTTGGAGATACTAAAAGTTACGGCTATATAAGCTCACAGAAATGTTTTGAAATTACCAATGATGGCATTTTGCAAGGATTCCGCATATATTTGACCCCAGTCTCTTGTAATTAAAAAGATAAAGTAGGAGTTAGTGTATGGCAGCTGGCCGCTCAGGTTGGGTTCAACAACTTGATGCCGGCTGTTTTTATAAAAAAAAATTGGTTCTCGATGAATGAAAGAGTATAAGTATATAGTGTTTAATATTGGTAATTATCGTATACGATTACATGTAATTAGCTTTTTATCAATAGCTTAATGAGGTTATTTCTTTTTTTCTACCATTTCTAACTGGTCGACACTTACATTGGTTGTAAAGATTCCATAATTAACAATCGCCTTACCCTTTTCAAGAGAATCTATGCTACCGACAGCTTTACCATCTAGCATACGAACACGGTCTCCGATGTTAAAAACGGGTCGAGGTTTATTCTTTTCTTTATAAATGGCTTTTTTCTTTTCGACTTTTTTCTTTTCTCGAATTACCGCTACCTCTTTTTGAACTTCTTTTGCTACTTGAACTTTTTTAGTGCGTTCAGCTTTCGCTTGATGAGCTGTTTTCTTTTTTCGTTTACTATTTTCCGTTTCAACAATTCGTAATAATTCCGAAACCAGAGGTCGTTTCTTATTGTCCTGAAAATACTTATCTGCCACAACATTTACTTTGTTGCCTAATTGAATCATGCGTTGGTCGTGGTCGTACAATTCTTGGTAATTCTCTAATTTCGACTTGACTTTCGCGTTTAATTTTTCTAAACGGGAAGCTTCTTCACGAGCCTTATCCTCTTCTTCTTTCAATCTAGAACCGGTTTCCGCCATTTTGCTACGTTCTTTTTGCAATTTGGCTATCGTAGCGTCAAAACGAACTTTGCCGCGTTCAATCTTCTTCTTGGCTTTATTAATAAGCGAGTAGGGAATGCCATTCTTCTGTGCAACTTCAAAAGTAAAGGAACTACCTGCTTGCCCTAGAATTAATTGAAAGGTAGGTTCAAGAGTTTTTCCATCAAAAAGCATATTTGCATTGGTTACATGAGGTAACTCATTAGCAAGTGCTTTAAGATTCGCATAGTGGGTAGTAATTACGCCATAAGAACCTCGCTCATAAAATACTTCTAAAAAAGCTTCGGCCAATGCGCCTCCTAATTCTGGGTCACTACCGGTGCCAAATTCATCAATTAAAAACAATGTTTGATCATCACATCGTTTTAAAAATTGGTTCATGTTCTTCAATCGATAACTATACGTACTTAAATGATTTTCAATACTTTGATTATCACCAATATCAGTTAAAATCCTTTTAAAGAAACATACTTCGCTACGTTCGTGAACAGGAATTAAAAGCCCGCTTTGCAACATGACTTGTAGAAGACCTATTGTTTTAAGGGTAATACTTTTACCTCCTGCATTTGGTCCGGAAATAACAATAATCCTATTTTCTGGATGCAATTCTATAGTCTGCGGGAAGGTTTTTTCTCCCTTTCGCTTATTATTTAAAAATAGAAGTGGGTGGTAGGCATCTCGTAAATAAAGTCTACTGTTGTTGTTGATTTTAGGTAGTAGAGCATCAATATCCTCCGCATATTTTGCTTTCGCCGCTGTAATGTCTACTTGGGTCAAATAATCTTGATAATCCCTTAAGAGGCTTCTAAATGGCCTAATTTGATTTGTGAGTTGTTTTAGTATTCGTTGAACTTCCTCTTTCTCATCGAACTCCAAATTGTTTAGTTCACGGCTATACTTCAAAGCGGCTTCTGGTTCAATGTAAACGATACTGCCAGTTTTTGAAGTACCCATCACAGATCCTTTGACCTTTTTACGATACATGGCCTTAACTGCAAGTACCCTTCTGTTTTCAACTACTGACTCCCTAATTTCATCCAAATAATCGGAAGCTTGATAGGTATTCAAAGCCGCACCGAAACTCTGACTAATTTTTCCACGCACCAAATTTATCTGTCGACGAATGGTAAATAGATTATCTGAAGCATTGTCTTTTACTTCACCAAATCGGTCAATTACATTATTGATTAAATCTGGTATTTCAGAATTAGGTTCTAGAGTGGAAGCAAATTCATAAAACAATGGATAATATTCTTTGAATTTCTTAAAGAATTTTTGATGCTGCACTACGGTCGTACAGATGTTGGCAATACGTTTGAAGCCTTGAAGTTCTAATGTGGTATTTTCAATTTTCAGTAGCTTTAGGTCGCCATTGATACTGTCAAAACCATGATTTGGAATACGATTCTCACTGATAAGTGATGAAAGATATTCAGCAGTTTTGCCCAATTCTAATCTAATATGTTCTTCTTTGATTAGTGGAGCAATTTCTAATGCGGCTTCCTTTCCCAACTCGGTATGGCAGCGAGCAGAAACTTGCTTTAATACAGAAGGAAATTCAAGGTCTTGTAATGTTTTGTAGTGTATGTTCGCCACGTTCTGTTAAAATAAGCGGCAAAGGTACGGATTGGCTGCGATATGCGGAAAACGAGATTGCCTACATTATATGAAATCATGACAATGTTATAAACAAGTAATTTCTATTTAAACTAGAAACTTTTTATTTTCCAAAGAAGGTTTAGTATGAACAAATAGGATAGTAATTGGTAGTTTTGTGATGTTCAACATAAATCATCATTTTTATGACTACAGACATTCATCCTAGCTGGAAGCAACATTTACAGGAAGAATTTGATAAGCCATATATAATAAAACTAACTGAATTTGTAAATCAAGAATACGCACAGCATAGGTGTTACCCAAGTTATTCAAATATTTTTTCTGCTTTTAACCATAGCACTTTTGACAAAACTAAGGTGGTTATTATAGGCCAAGACCCATACCATGGTGCTACCCAAGCTAATGGTCTATGCTTTTCAGTTCAAGAAGGTATAAAGCACCCACCTTCATTAATCAATATTTTTAAGGAGATTCAGTCCGACATCGGTGCTGCTTATCCCGAAAGTGGAAACTTAAAAAGATGGGCTGACCAAGGCGTACTTTTGTTAAATGCTACACTTACGGTTAGAGAGAATGAGCCAGGAAGTCATCAAAAGAAAGGATGGGAGAAGTTTACAGATGTAGTTATTTCAAAATTATCTGAAAAAAGGACAGACATTGTGTTTATGTTATGGGGAGGTTTCGCTAAGAAAAAGGAAAAATTAATAGATTCAAACAAACATCACATTTTAACATCAGGGCATCCTTCGCCTTTAAGTGCTAACCGTGGATATTGGTTCAATAACAAGCATTTTTCAAATTGTAATAAAATATTGAATGGTTCAGGCAATAAATCTATTATTTGGTAAGTTAAATACTTAATTTTTCTCTAATTTTAGCGTATAATTTATTTGAGCATTTTAAAAGCGATCATAACTAAGAATAAACAAATGAGCAATTTAAGTAGGTTGAATTCTATTTTACTAGTAGATGACGATGAGGCAAGCAACTTTCTGCATTCCATCTTCATAAATAAACTTGATTTAGATGTCAATTTAAATTCTGCCTTAAATGGTCAGGAAGCATTAGATTTTATATTGGGTAAAGGTCAAGAAGAATTAGAATTGCCATGTATGGTTATGCTTGATTTAAGAATGCCGATTATGGATGGATGGCAATTTATTGAAGCCTATGAAGACCTTGTTCCAAAAAAACTAAAAGACCAAATTACAATTGTACTTGTTACGATTAGTGATAATCAAGATGATAAAGATCGTGCCATTACTAATCCATTTATAGCAGACTTTTCGCAGAAACCTTTATCAGATGATACTTTTAAAGAGTTGATTCAAAAGCACTTTAGTTTAGATTAAAATTAGATCAATATAATATTTCGGTCGTTTTAATAGAGCCATTAATCAAGTTCAATTCTTTTAGTGTGTCCTGAACTTTAACCAATTTATGCTCAAGTAGCTGTTGTTGGCTCCATTGTGTTAAATGTAACCATTCTTGAATATCTTCTAATTTTTGTTTATAACGATTTGCCAATGTGCGGTCTATACTAGGTATTTGTTTGAATTCTACAGTATACGTATTAATGACCTCTTGAATATGCTTCACTAAACTTCTATTTTTGAATAGAAAATCATTGGTTCCGACCAATACAAAGCAAGGCCATGGTGTTGGGCAATTTCCAAGATGTCTAAATATGCCGCTATCAACCAATGGTTTAGTCGTAAAACGTTCCCACATGAAATAGTCTGATTTAGAGGTGGTTAGACTTTCTATTGCTCCATTTAGGTTGTTTACTAAATTGAACTTCAACTTTTCCGTATTCCAACCCATTTGTTTCGCCTGTACATAAGCCATAAGGTGACTTCCGCTACCAAAACGACTAATGGCTGCCGTAGTGTCCTTTAGTTCTTCAAGCGTTTTATAGGTGCTATTGGCGTCTACATGAATACCCCAAAGTAGGGGAGAAGCAATATATTCCTGAATAATTTTAACTTTATTTCCTTCCGTAATACTTTTGACAATTCCTTCGGTAAGAATAATAGCTAAATCGGTTTCTTGACTTTTTAAAAGCTCACACATTTTACCGGTTCCTTCAGGTATGTCTGTCCAAGTTAAATCAATTCCTCTTTCTTCAAAAGCACCTTCTTCTATGGCTAAATGCCAAGGTAAATTGAAATGTTCGGGGACCCCAATAATTTTAACGGTTTTCATGTACTATTTTTTAATCGTGGTTGTAAAAGATATATTGTTTTTGAATTGGAGTAATTTCTTTATTGGGGTTCGCTTTTCTATTTGATGAATTCAAATCTAAAGCTTTTATTTTTTAATAGTACTTCCCGTAAACATATGGACTGGTAAACTAACTTTTAAAACATACTAAGTCAACCGATCTAGACAGAATTTAATTAGTTCGTCGACTGACTTTGTCGGATTATTTGAAAATTCACCGGTTGATCTATTGGCTAAAATACAATTCATAGAAACTGCCTCATGACCTAATAGCTGAGAAAGGGCGTATATACCAGACGTTTCCATCTCTAAATTAGTTAAACACAGACCGTCAAAACTAAATGACGATAATTTTTCCATCAATTCCATTTGACTAGGCCTTAGTCTTAATTGACGCTGCTGTGGTCCGTAGAAGCCTGTGTTTGTTGCGGTGAAGCCTAATCGTATACGATTGTTTTTAAATTTTTTCCCTAATTTTTCAGAATAATAAGTCACATATGGCCTCGCTTTGTTCTTATCCCAAGAAGTATATGCAATAAAGGCATCTTCAATTTGAACATTGTTAATATTCTCATGTTCATAGAAATGCAAAAGTCCGTCGAAACCCATTGCATATTCGCTCATTAAAAATGAATCTACCGGAATATCTTTTTGAATGGCACCACTCGTACCAATTCGAACAATTTTTAATGGAGTATGATTTTTTTTTAGTGTTCTGGTCTTGAAATCAATATTGACCAAAGCGTCAAGTTCATTTAAAACGATATCGATATTATCAGTCCCAATACCAGTAGAAATAACCGAAATTCTTTTTCCGTTCTTATGTCCGGTATGGGTAACAAATTCTCGTTTGCCTTTTTTTACTTCTACACTATCAAAATGACCAGAAACCTGGCTAACCCTATCGGGATCACCGACAGTAATAATGGTAGTGGCTAAGTCTTGTGGGAGTAAGTTAAGATGGTATATGCTACCATCTTCATTTATGATAAGCTCAGCAGGCCTTAATTGCATGCTATAGCTTTAAAATTCGGTTCGTATCGGTGTTATAAAGGAAACTATACTTCAAAGCACCTCCTAAATACACATCATTATCTTGAATACATGAATAATAACTTGTTTTACCTTCTAAAATATCTTTTCCTTTTTTAGACAACCGGACAGGATTAAAGCTAGTTATTAAAGGCTTTAAACGAGTAATTGCCCTATCATACTGTGTGTCGCCAAAACCTAAGTTCCCTTGATTTTTTAACATAATCTGCATGAACTCTGTTTTTGACTTAGGCTTTTCGTTAAGAGCCAAACGTAAAATGGTATTTTCCATATCATTTAAACCATTGCTAATGCTAGGAAACCTTTTTAAATGCGACTTTACGGCTTCTCCTAAATAATCGAACTGATAATCTTTAAAATCGGTTAAATTCTCTAAACGTATAGGATTATTACTGCAGTACAATTGCCAAACATAGTCGGCATATTCAGCATCATCTTGTGTTAATTCTTTTTTATTCTTGTATAAATTCAATAATTGTTCGTCGGTAAGCTCATTTAGACTATACATTTTATCTGAATCATCTTCTTTTCCGCTACAAACTAGGGAAATTTGAGCATATTTACGATGCGTTAATAACCAACTGATTACGGCAAGCATGTTTACCTGACAAAAAAGGTCGTACTCAAACCATAAAATAATATGGTCTTGCTGTTTATGACTGCACAAAGACCTATATTCTTTTAAGGTTTTTTCAATAAACCAAGATTTTGAAACTTTATAGTTTTTATGAAGGAAGTCGAATCTTGCTTTCCAAAACGTTTCTGTCCCAACGGTTGGTAGAGTCCTACCTTCACATAGCATTTCGTTCCATGTGATTACATCGCCATCGAGGTTTAATTTTTGAAGACGTTGGGTAAAATTATCACCATTGGTAATGTGTAAAAGAGAACTCATACCGGCCTGATTTAGTTTGATTGTATTAAAAATAAGATTTATAACAACGTTATAAAATAATTTAACAGAAAACAAATAGAAGTTAACATATAAATTAAAAGAATTTTTTATCCACCCACACGCTTAACTTTGAAGCCTTTATCTTTTAAAATTGTCATGATTTTATCGCGATAATCCCCTTGAATAATAATTTTATCATCTTTAAAACTACCACCAACACTTAATTTCATCTTTATTTCTTTAGCCAACTTCTTAAAATCTTCATCAGCACCGGTGTATCCTTCTAAGATTGTAATTGGTTTTCCCTTACGCTTTTCATACTTGCAGATAATAGGGTCGTCTTGAAGCCAAATGTTATTTTCATCTTTCTCCATTTCGGTTGGAACATCTTGCGGTTCATGATTGGGAAAAAGATTTTTTAGTTGATCTTGTAAGTCCATTTTCTATCCTTTTATCAATCCTAATTCAATTAATCGCTCATGTAAAAATTCACCTGCAGTAATGTCGGTATATAACTTAGGATGATCTTTATCAATACAATTCTCTAAACAGTTAAGTGGCATTTCACTAACCGGATGCATAAAAAATGGCACGGAATATCTAGAAGTGCCCCAAAGCTCTCTAGGAGGGTTTACCACTTGATGTATGGTAGATAATAACTTATTGTTGGTTAAACGCGAAAGCATATCGCCTACATTGATCATTAATTGATCAGGTTTGGCAATGGCATCTACCCATTCTCCATCATGGTTCCTTACTTGTAGTCCTTTACCATGAGCACCCATTAATAAAGTTATTAAATTGATGTCGCCATGTGCTGCCGCCCTAACTGCATTTTTAGGTTCTGATATAATAGGTGGGTAGTGTATAGGTCGTAAGATTGAATTTCCATTTTTTATAAAATCATCAAAATAGAATTCATCCAATTTTAAATGCAATGCCAGTGCTCGTAAAACGTATTTTGCTGTTTTTTCCAACATTTTGTAGGTTTCTTTACCTACTTGGTTAAATTTTGGAAGTTCTTTGACTATAACATTGTCTGGGTATTCTTTTTCTAATGCGTCATTATCCTCAACATACTGTCCGAAATGCCAGAATTCTTTTAAATCTCCTTCTTTTCTGCCTTTGGCGTGTTCTTTTCCAAATGAAGTATATCCACGTTGACCACCAATACCTTCTATTTGATACCCATCTTTTATCTCTTCAGGTAAATTGAAAAATTTTTTAATTTCTGAATATAATGAATCAACCAATTCGTCCGAAAGAAAATGTCCGCCTAAAGCAACGAAACCAATTTCTTCAAAGGCCTTACCAATTTCATTAATAAACTTTTGTTTTCTTTTTGGATCTTCCGAAAGAAAATCTGACAAATCAACACTAGGTACCAAACTCATATTTTTATGGATTTAATGTAAAATTAATAATTATTGTGGATTAATAAGCAGTGTTATAAATGTTAGTAGTTGAACTCATTTTTGTTACATTTATATTTTATTATCAACTTATATACCCTTTATGAATTATAATCATTTTCAAGTAGCTGACGATATTAAGTTAACCCTTTTTAAATCAATGCTTAAGCCACGAATGATAGAGGAGAAAATGCTAATTCTTTTGCGACAGGGCAAAGTCTCTAAATGGTTTAGTGGTATTGGGCAAGAAGCTATTTCGGTAGGGGTTACCAGCGCATTAAATAATGATGAGTATATTTTACCGATGCATAGGAATTTAGGGGTGTTTACCACTAGAGAAATACCATTATACAGACTTTTTACACAATGGCAAGGTAAGGCAAGTGGCTTTACCCAAGGGCGTGACCGTAGTTTTCATTTTGGTACACAAGAATTTAAGATAATAGGGATGATTTCTCATTTGGGACCGCAGTTAGGTGTTGCAGATGGTATTGCCCTTGCGCATAAATTGCGAAATGAAAAAAGAGTAACCGCAGTATTTACGGGGGAAGGAGCTACCAGTGAAGGTGATTTTCATGAGGCTTTAAATGTTGCTGCCGTTTGGGAGTTGCCTGTTTTGTTTTGTGTTGAAAACAATGGATATGGATTATCAACACCTACCAACGAACAATTCAGATGTGAAAACCTAGCCGATAAAGGAATTGGCTACGGAATGGAATCTCATATTATTGATGGTAATAACATCTTAGAGGTCTATTCTAAAGTATCGGAATTGATGGAGGATATGAGAAATAATCCACGACCCGTTTTACTGGAATTTAAAACTTTTCGTATGCGAGGGCATGAAGAAGCCAGTGGTACAAAATATGTTCCACAAGAGCTTTTAGATACCTGGGCAGAGAAAGATCCGTTGGAGAATTTCACCTCTTTTTTAAAGAAAGAAAAAATACTTACAGTTGAATTAATTGACCGTATTAGAACTGAAATTCAAGCCGAAATTGATGAGCATTTGCAAAAAGCATACGTCGAAGAATCGATAACTCCTAATGAAAGTAAAGAATTAAGTGAGGTATATCAAAACTTTGATTTTAAAGATAGTACTCCTAGTATACATACTAAGAACATACGTTTGATTGATGCGATTTCTGATGGATTAAGGGCATCGATGAAAAAGTTCGATAACCTAGTTATCATGGGGCAAGATGTTGCTGAATATGGCGGTGTGTTTAAAATTACAGATGGCTTTGTTGAAGATTTTGGAAAGGAACGCGTACGCAATACACCAATTTGTGAATCGGCAATAGTATCAGCCGCTATGGGCTTGTCCATCAATGGGGCAAAAGCGGTAATGGAAATGCAATTTGCCGACTTTGCCAGTACCGGATTCAATCCTATTGTAAATTATTTAGCCAAGAGTTTTTATCGATGGGGTGAAAAAGCTGATGTGGTTATACGTATGCCCTGTGGTGGTGGAGTAGCTGCTGGTCCGTTTCATTCTCAAACCAATGAAGCTTGGTTTACCAAGACGCCAGGGCTTAAAGTGGTGTATCCTGCATTTCCTTATGATGCTAAAGGCTTATTGGCAACTGCTATTGAGGACCCTAACCCTGTATTGTTCTTTGAGCATAAAGGCTTGTATAGAAGTATGTATCAAGAAGTACCCGTTAATTATTATACATTACCCTTTGGTAAAGCTAGTCTCCTTAGAGAAGGTTCTTCGATTACTATTGTTACTTATGGTGCTGGAGTGCATTGGGCTTTAGAGTGTTTAGATAATAATATGGAAATTCAGGCCGACTTATTAGACCTACGAACCTTGCAGCCTTTAGATATAAATGCTATTTATGATTCCGTTAAAAAAACGGGTAAACTTATCATACTACAAGAAGATAGTTTATTTGGAGGTATTGCAAGCGATATTTCAGCTTTAGTAATGGAAAATTGTTTTGAATATTTAGACGGGCCCATTCGAAGAGTTGGTAGTTTGGAGACTCCAATTCCATTTGACGCAAAATTAGAACAACAATACCTTGCCAAATCTAGATTTGAGTCTGCTTTGCTTGAACTTATAGCTTATTAAGTATATCGGTTAACATTATTATTAAAAGGGCTAAAGTGGCATATACTTTGGGTGGATATTTGCGTTATAGATTGAAATATAAAGGATAGTAATCCATCCAAAAAGTAAGAATTAACGTATATAGAATCAAACCTAATAAATTTACTTATGAAAAAAATGATTTGGCTATTTAGTATTGTTCTTTTAGTATCTTCTTGCTCTATATCAAAAGATGCACGTGGAAAAAGAAACTTATTAAGTGGAACATGGACATTGAACAATATCGCTTTTGAAGGCAATACCGGTAACATGAAAGCAGTCTTATTTAATGATGTAGAAGATATTTGTCTTGAAGGTAGTGAGTGGTTCTTTCGCGACAATAACAGTACTGGTAGATATACTATTAGTCCGTCAACTCTATGTAATGGTGGAGACCGTTATATAAGATGGTCTGTTGTTGAGCGTGAAGAAAATTATACCAGTCAGTTGCAGTTCAAATTCATTAATGAAAAAAATAAGGATATTTCTGGTGGAGCTGGTTACCGTTTAAATATTGAAACTTTGACTGAGTATGCAATGATTTTGAAATCTAACGTTATGGTAGATGGTACTGCGATAAACGTAGTTTATGAGTTCACAAAAAAATAATAAACCTACTTTAAAATTAAATTTAAGCATATGAAAACAATGATAATACGTAAAACAAGCTACATATTCGCTCTTACAATGGTAATAAGCTGTAGTACGGTTAAAAACGCAAATAAAACTCAAAAAGGAGCTGTTATAGGTGCTGCAGGTGGTGCAGTTATTGGTGGCGTTTTGGGTAATAATGTTGGTAGTGGTAACAATACAGCTCTTGGAGCAATTTTAGGTGCTGCCATTGGTGGTGCAGCTGGTGGATATATCGGAAATCGAATGGACCGACAAGCAGAGCGTATAGAAGAAGAAATTCCTGGTGCAGAAGTGAAGAGAGTTGGTGAAGGTATTAATGTTACTTTCAATGAAGATGCAGGTGTATACTTCGCAACCAATAAGTCGAACGTTCAAGGAACTTCTGCTACAACATTAGATAAATTAGCTGGTATTTTTAACGAATATCCTAATTCTAATGTTTTGGTTGAAGGCCATACAGATAGCGCAGGTGCTGATGAGTATAACATGAACTTATCTAAACAAAGAGCAGAATCGGTAACCAATTACTTAATTAGCAAAGGAGTTGATGCAAGTCGTTTCGATACAAAATGGTACGGTGAAACTCAACCTGTTGGCGATAATACAACTGCAGAAGGTAAAGCAAAGAACAGAAGAGTTGAACTAGCAATCGTTGCTAGTGAGGCTTTAAAACAAGAAGCAAAAACACAAACCAATTAAGAGTAACTTGTATTGGTTTTGAGTTAAAATAAAAGCCCTGCATTTGCAGGGCTTTTTGTTTTTGATGTAACTTCCCGATGGTGAAAAAATACGATGTACTTATTCTAGGGGGAGGACTTGCAGGGCTTACTGCGGCTATTCATTTGGCTTTGGAAGGTAAGCATGTTGGTGTTTTTGAGATAAATGAATACCCGCATCATAAGGTATGTGGTGAATACGTGTCTAAAGAAATATTGCCCTATTTTAATAGATTGGGGATTTTTCCTAGGTCGGTTGGAGCGGTTGATATTACACAGTTTCAAATTTCTAATCACAAAGGCTATTCGGTAGAAACAGAATTGCCGCTCGGTGGTTTTGGGATAAGTAGATATGCTTTAGATAATTTACTTTATAATCGTACCAAGGAACTGGGAGTGATTTTTTATTTCGAAAAAGTAATTAAAACAGTATTTAAGGATGATACTTTTACGATTACTACAGCAATTAATACCTACACTTCCAAAATCGTTTTAGGGGCTTATGGTAAGCGTTCTATATTAGATAAAAATATGGATAGGGAATTTAGTCTTAAAAAGAACTCTTGGCTGGCTGTTAAAGCACATTATCAAATGCCCGATTTCCCCAATGAATTAGTTGGTTTGCATAATTTTAATGGTGGATACGGCGGACTCTCCACAACGGAATCTGGCGCAATCAATTTCTGTTATCTAGTTCATTATAAAACTTTTAAAAAATATAAAGACATCACCGCTTTTAATAACGAAGTAGTGGCGAAAAACCCTTTTTTAAATTCGTTTTTATCAAATGCCAAACCATTATTCAAACAACCTATGACCATTGCCCAGATTTCCTTTGATAAGAAAGATACAGTGGTTGATCATATGCTCATGTGTGGTGATACAGCGGGTTTAATACATCCTCTTTGTGGCAATGGAATGGCAATGGCAATACATAGTGCTAAAATTGCCTCTGAATTGGTATTGCAGTATTTTTATGATTCAAAATACGAGCGAAATCAGTTAGAGCGGGATTATAAAAAAATATGGACCAAATCATTTAGCAAGCGATTATGGTTCGGTAGACGATTGCAGCGTATCTTAATGAATAAAACAATGGTTTCAATAGGAATCCTTACCGTAGGAAAATGGAAAACATTGCTAAAATATATTATAACGAAGACACACGGAGAAATGATATCCTAATGGTAGATTTAACACAGCGAAGTACTGAAATTGAGATTATGGATACTTATACTGGTACTACCAAAGAACTGTATACCATATTACAAGATATTAATAGGGTAAATAGACTACTAGGCGGTTATAGTGTTACTTTAAATGCTGTTTTTAAATTACTTACGTTAGAAAATAAAGAATCGTATACGATTTTAGATATGGGTTGTGCAGAAGGTACCATGCTCAGAAAGCTGGCCAAAGAAGCTAGAAAACGAAATATTTCTCTCAAATTTATAGGTGTGGACCTAAACAAACAAGGGATAGAACTAGCAAGATATTATTCGGTCGATTATCCCGAAATAACATATTTGGAAGCAGATATTTTAACTGCTGATTTCTCTACTTATAATATTGATGTTGTGATGACCACGTTAACAATGCATCATTTCACAAATAAAGGTGTAGTTCAATTCGTAAATAAGTTTAATTCACTTGCATCTTTAGGAGTTGTTATCAATGATTTAGATCGTAACCCGGTAGCTTTCTATTTGTTCAAGGCATTTAGTTTCTTTTTTATTAGAACAGTAATTGCTAAAAAAGATGGGCTATTATCGATACGAAGAGCATTTAAAAAGAAAGACTTAATGGGGTATGCTACTCAAGTAAAAAATGCATCTCACCAAATTGAATGGAAATGGGCCTTTAGATATGTATGGGTTTTAAAAAAGAAGTAGTAGATTGAAGACTAAGAACAACTATGAATCCAACAAGAATTGTTAGTGTTACCAAAGAATTACCTGAGTATTTTAGATATACCAAGGATATTCTACCGTTAGTTGAATTTTGGCTAAGCGGTCAGGAAGAACGATTTACACGTAAGGTCGTTAAAATTTTTGAAGGTGCTGCGGTCGACAAGCGATATTCCATAATGCCTCCAGAAGAGGTATTTGTAGCCACTTCTTTTGAAGATAAAAATAAAATTTACGTTAGAGAGGCAAAGCGTATGGGAGCCAATGTGCTTCGAAATGCTCTGCATAAAACTAGCTGGCAAGCAGGTTCCGTCGATTATATCATAACGGTAAGTTGTACGGGTATTATGATTCCATCACTAGATGCCTATTTAATCAATGAGCTAGGTATGCGTCAAGATATTGTTCGGCTTCCTGTAACTGAAATGGGTTGTGCTGCAGGAGTATCGGGACTTATTTATGCCCATAACTTCCTTAAATCTAATCCTGGGAAACGTATTGCCTTGGTGTCAGTGGAGAGTCCGACTGCAACTTTTCAACTAAATGATTATTCCATGGCCAATATGGTAAGTGCAGCAATATTCGGTGATGGTGCGGCTTGCGTATTGTTGTCATCGGAGGAAGGCGCTGTAGGGCCTAAAATTATTGGGGAAGATATGTACCATTTTAAAGATGCTACACATATGATGGGTTTTGACTTAACCAACTACGGATTAAAAATGATTCTAGATCCAGCGGTCCCAGAAACAATATCCAACCATTTCTCGGATATTGTTCATCCTTTTCTGGAAAAATATGGAAGTGATATACAGAAAGTAGACCACTTAATTTTTCATCCCGGCGGTAAAAAAATAGTACAGACCGTAGAATCGTTATTCGGTGCTTTAGGAAAGAATATTGATGATACACGGGAAGTTTTAAGACTGTATGGTAATATGAGCAGTGCTACTGTTCTTTACGTTTTAGAGCGTTTTTTAGAAAAAGAGATACGAAAAGGAGAACAAGGACTCATTTTAAGTTTTGGTCCTGGTTTTTCGGCACAGCGAGTTCTTATCGAATGGTAGTTTATAAAAGTAATTAGAAAGATGAAAACTAATTTTTGGGCATTGATTTTAGGTGGTAGTAGCGGACTTGGTTTAGCTACGGCAAAGAAATTAGCAAGTCAAGGTTATCACATTATAATCGTACATAGAGATAGGCGTTCTGATATGGATGATATAGAAACATCATTTAATGAAATAAGAGCGTTCGGCAATCAATTGATTGCATTGAATGCCGATGCTTTAAATATCGAAAAGCGTGCAGTAATTATTTCCGATATAGAACACCAATTACCCGAAGGACATCAAATTAAAGTGCTTGTGCATAGTGTGGCAAAAGGAACATTGAAGCCTATGTACTCAATAAGTAAATCAACCCTTACCGATACAGATTTCAGAATTACCTTCGATGCGATGGCATTGAGTCTCTATGATTGGACAAAGGCATTGGTCGCTACAAAGCTATTTGCCTCAGATACTAGAATAATTTCGTTTACAAGTGAGGGGAATACCAAAGCTTTACTTAACTATAGTGCCGTTTCTGTAGCAAAAGTGGCTTTAGAGGCATTAACACGAAGTATTGCATTAGAATTTGCACCAATCGGTATAAAGGCGAATTGTATACAAGCCGGTATAACGATGACCAAATCATTATCTATGATTCCGGGTTATGAGGAGATTAAAGCAAATGCATTGAAACGGAATCCGAATAATCGATTAACAACGCCTGATGATGTAGCTAATGCTGTTTATTTGCTGACTACCGATGAAGCAAAATGGATTACCGGAACAGTGATTAAAGTAGATGGCGGTGAAAGTCTGATTTAAGATTAAATAAATGACCAAGAATACATATCAATGCTTAGTGAATAAATTGCCTTACTCGGAGTCTTTTCTGTTTGTTGATGAAATTTTAAATGTAAGTGAGAAAAGTGTAGAAGGAACATATAGATTTAAGCCTGAGGCTACATTTTATAATGGACATTTTAAGGATAACCCAGTTACCCCAGGAGTACTCTTAACAGAGTGCTGTGCACAAATAGGTCTAGTATGTTTGGGAATTTATCTTTTGGGGGAAGAAAATAACATAGAAGACTTAAAAATAGGAATGAGTAGTTCTCAAATGGAATTTTTACTACCAGTTTTTCCAGGAGAAAGGGTTCGGGTTACCTCAGAACTTATTTACTATAGGTTTCATAAATTAAAGTGCAATGTTAAAATGTTTAATGAAAAAGATAAATTGGTCTGTAAAGGTACGTTGGCGGGCATGATGGTTATAAATAATGAGTAGACGTGTTGTTGTTACGGGGTTAGGGGTTTGTGCGCCAAATGGTGTGGGTCTTTCCGATTTTACCCAATCGCTGTTAGACGGTAAAAGTGGTATTCGACATCAGCCTATTTTAGAAAAATTAGGATTTGGTTGTCAAATTGCAGGCGAACCTTTGGTGAAAGATAATTTTATAGATAATTACTTTACACCGTTAGAAAGAAGGGGTTTAAATGCAACAGGAATAGTTTACGGTGTAATAGCCGGTGTAGATGCTTGGAAAAATGCTGGTTTAGAAAAGAACAAGACAGAAGAGCCTAGCTGGGAACGAGGTATACTATTCGGTACTGGTATATTGGGCGTAGATAAATTTAGAGAAGCCATTCACCTTATTGATGATGGTAGCGTGCGAAGATTGGGCAGTACCTCTGTTATACAAACAATGGCCAGTGGTATTAGCGCTTATTTAGGCGGCTTGTTAGGTTGTGGGAACCAAGTAACAACTAATTCTGCTGCTTGTACAACGGGTACGGAAGGTATTATAATGGCATTTGAACGCATTAGTTTAGGAAAAGCAGAAATAATATTAACGGGGAGCTGTAGTGATAGCGGTCCGTATGTATGGGGTGGGTTTGATGCAATGCGTATTTTACCAAGAGACTATAATAATAATCCTTCACAAGCAAGTAGACCAATGAGTGCTTCGGCTAGCGGATTTGTTCCTGGTAGTGGGGCAGGGGCTCTAGTTTTAGAATCTTTGGAAAGTGCACAAAAAAGAGGTGCGCATATATATGCTGAAGTTTTAGGTGGAGAAATTAATAGTGGCGGCCAATTAGGAGAAGGTTCTATGACGGCACCCAACAGTATTGCCGTTCAGCGTTGTATTCGTCAGGCAATGTACAATTCAGGAATTGAAGCATCTGACGTAGATGTGATTAATGGGCATTTAACTGCTACATCTAAAGACGCTTTAGAAATTGAGAATTGGAGTAAGGCCTTGAATCGTTCGGGAAAAGATTTTCCATATATCAATTCCTTTAAAGGGACTGTTGGACATTGTTTAGCCGCAGCCGGAAGTATAGAGAGTGTAGCGACTATTTTACAATTTCAAGAAAAGGTTGTGTTTAAGAATATAAATTGTGACGATATTCATACTGAAATACAGTCATTAATTTCAGAAGATCGTATTCCGAGAAAAACAATGGGCCATAATCCTAAAATAATTGCCAAAGCAAGTTTTGGCTTTGGCGATGTTAATGCATGTGTTATTTTTAAAGCCTATTCTAATTAAAGTTTAGTAGCACGCTAATAAAAAACAATAAAATATACTTTTTGGTATAAAAAATACAACAATGCTAGAAGAAGAAAAATATCAAAAATTAAAGGATATTATAAAAATATATCTACCTGAAGACGTTACAATTGCAGACATAGAAAAGAATAGTCATTTTATGAATGATTTAAATATTAATTCCGCTAACCTAGTAGACATTGTACTAGATGTTGAGGATGCTTTTGATATTCGATTAGAAAACGATGATATGGATCATATGCAAACCGTGAATGATGCGATGGCAATTATCGATACTAAACTGAAAAGTAAATAATCGCTTCCTTATTCTCTTTCTTTAATAAACATGGAAGCTAAGACCCCTGATGCCAAAGCTACTGATATTACAGTAAGAGAAACCCATTCTGGTAACTCTATATAATGGGAGAAAAGCATTTTTAATCCCACAAAAGCGAGTATCACAACGAGGCTATAGTTAATGTATCTAAATTTTTCCAACATTCGTGAAATCAAGAAATACATTGATCGTAACCCTAAAATTGCCAAAATATTAGAAGTAAATACAATAAAAGGGTCTGCCGTAATTGCTAAAATGGCCGGTATACTATCTAAAGCAAATAGAATATCGGTTAGTTCTATTACTATAAGTGCAACGAATAGGGGAGTAGCAGCATTTACCCCCATCCTTTTTACGAAAAAAGCATGACCGTTCATTTTTGATGTTACAGGGTAGATTTTTTTGATCATTTTAAAAACAAATGACTTCTTAGGGTCAAAATCGTCATCATCACCCTTTAGCATATTAAAAGCGGTATACAATAAAAAGATACCGAAAATGTAAATAATCCATTCAAACTTAGTGATCAATGCAACCCCGAAGAAAATCATTAAAGCTCTAAAAACAATTGCCCCTAAAATTCCCCAGAATAATACCCTATGCTGGTATAAAGGAGGAATCTTGAATGAACTGAAGATTACTGCGATGACAAAAATATTGTCTACACTTAAAGAAAGTTCTATTAAATACCCTGTAATGTATTTTAAAACAGCATTGTTAGGTGTTAGTCCGGTAGGGTTATCAATCATTCCAGAATTGAACAGCCAATAGATAACACCACTAAAACTAAAAGCTACAGTAACCCAAATTGCAGTCCAAATACCTGCTTCTTTTGATTTTATAACATGATCGTTTTTATGGAATACACCAAGGTCTAAAGCAAGAAAAATAAGTACAAATACAATAAAAACAATCCAGACTATCATATCATTTTTTTCAACATGCAAAGATATTAAATTTTGACATTTGGAATTTTATTTTATTTAAATGTTTACGGATTGATAATCAAGATTTTAGGTTTCCTATTATCTGATGAATTTCACTTATGATTGTACGATAGCACCTAATTATTGTAGTTACTTATAAACCAATAACATGATAATTTAGAAAATAAGTTTTGCCTTTTAATAAATTGGTTTATCAAACTAATGGTATAGATAAAATCTAATTTAAGAGTGATTTTATGGAAAGAATATTTAGAAAGATTGTAAATTATTTAAGGGGATAACCTGTGCGGTTCTATCGATTAATAGCAACTTACCAACATATAAATCGATTGTTCAAAAATATAGTACTACATTTCTCATAGAACAATAATTGAAATGAAAAAACTAACGTTATTGGGTGGTGTTTTCATATACCTACTTTTAGGTGTAAACACTACTTTCGCACAAGATGTTGCATCGATTAATGCTAAAATAAACAAGAGAACTCTACTTAACCAATTCGAGTCTGATTATGTACTATCTGTTTCTGAACGTATTGCGTTAAAGCAAAGTAGAATTGCATTTCAATATCGAACTAAACAGATATTGGATTCACTTAATATTTCCGATAAAAAAAGAAAGCGCCTAATTCAAGAATTAAAGCGCAATCCATTTTCCGATAAAATTCAAAATGTTATCACAAGTGAAACTAAATCCGAGGATAATTCTGAAGATTAAACCTCGTTAAAATACAGTTTAATGAGATTGCATTTTAGCTTTTCGTTTCTCTAACTGTCTTTGTAAGTCTTCTACCGAAGAAGCTATAGAAGCTTCAAAACTTCCTGTCGACGATTGAGCGAACAAACGAGGTCCAGGGGCGCTCAAACGTATATTACATACCATACCGGTATCTGGTGATGAAGTATTCTCTTTCTTGAAAAAAACATCGGATCTAACTATAAAATCAAACTTATCCAATAATTTTTCTAATTTTTGGGCAGCCATAATTTCCAATCGGTTACTGGCTTTCACATCGTCGTATTCAAAATTGATATTCATAGGTTCAAAGTTTAGATTAAGATACTCAATTCAAATCTTCTTGGCAACTAAAAAAAGCTTTAATAACCGGACTTTTGAGTTAACAATAGCTAATCGTTTTGTTTCTAAATCGTTAACGAAAGTTTTTAATTTTTAAAGTATAGTTAAACTATTACAAACATAGTTGATATTCAAACTTCTTACCTTAATTTGAATCAAATTCCCCACATTTTCATTTTAAAACTTTACGCTATGGAAAATGAACTGGATAAATTTAAATGTTTAGGTAAATTGGAACGTTGCTACAATACGCTTCAATATTTTAGAACTCTTATAGATTCATATTTATATGAACCTTCGACGATGGCTCTTTTTGATACTAAAGCATATCTCAAAGATAAAATAAGGAAGTTGGCAGCGGTAAACGAAAACCTTTTAGACTATATGAAACTTACCAATGAGCTATTGCCAGATCAGTACCAATCTGTAAACTTTCACATTAAGGAAACAGCAGATCTAGAAATTGATGTAATTGAATTTACCCAAAAATCTAGAAAATATGTTCAACATTCTATTAGTATTTGAATTTGGTGATTTCTTGGTGAATTCCGAATTTGAGGATAATTATTTTGAGTCTTTGGCATAGATTTAGTGGATTTAAATATAGTTAATGGAATATAACCTATGAAAACAATAGTTACTTCTTTTATGGTCCTTAGTTTATTGTTTAGTTGTACTTCTACTAAAAACAGTATAAGCGATACCCACCCAATTCATTCATTAATTTCATCAAAATCTTTTGAGTTTACTGCTGATTGGGCTAACCCTATGGTTACTCAAAGTATGAATGCTGTAGCGAATTCTGGACTTATACCACATGGAAGTAATGTATCCCGTATTAATTTAGTAGGAAATCCTAATTTTATCAAAGTAAATGGCGATAGCGTAACCGCTAATTTGCCATATTATGGAGAACGGCAATTAGGTGGGGGCTATGGTTCAGCAACCGGAATTGAGTTTAATGGAATTCCTACAACTTATAGCCAGACTTTCGATCCAGATAAAGGTAAATACAACATCACCTTCAATATCAGTGAAAAGTCTGATAGTTATTTTGTTATAATGGCCATCTATCCAAATAAAACATCAAGTGTATCGATAAGTCTCAGTAATCGAAATTCTATTCGTTATGAAGGCGCAATTAAAGCATTGGCAGGCAACACTAAGCAGTAAACGAATTTTATTCTTTTTCTAGTAACTATCTGTATTGGTTACAAAAGCAATTCTTTTACTATCTGGTGACCAACTCGGTACATTTATAGTTCCTTGACCTCCATAAATATGGGCAAGTACTTTGGGTTCTCCTCCTTTAAATGGCATAATACGTAACATACAATGCTTGTAAAATGGATGTTCGCTAGGGTTTATATCTTTCGGAAAGGAAATAAAGACTATCCATTTTTGATCAGGACTTACATGGGGGAACCAATTGTTATATTCATCAAAGGTCAATTGTTCTTGTTTCTTGCCATTTGCTTTCATTCGATAGAGCTGCATGGTACCCGAGCGAACCGAATTGAAGTAGATGAATTTTCCATTCTCACTAAATTCCGGGCCATCATCTAGGGTCGGTAAATCGGTGAGTTGCTCCTCCTTTCCCGATTTAACATTGACCGAAAATATATTATAAGCTCCATTTCTGTTACCTGTAAACAGCATCTCCTTATTGTTTGGAGACCAACCATGAAAGTAAGAGGCACCAACACCTGGCTTGGTAACCATTTTAGGTAATGAATCACCCTCTGTAGGTAAGTAATAAAGTGCAGAAGTGCCATTATCTTTTTGGTTATGATTGCTAATACCTAGTAATTGACCATCAAAAGTAAGCACGTGATCATTATTGTTGTTAACAGCAAAACCAGTATTTAGTGGAGTAATGGCATTTGTTTCTAACTCATAATTGTACAGATGACCTTTAGAATTGTAAATCAAATTTTTACCATCGACCGTCCAATTAGGTGCTTGTATGGAGTGTGCGGAATGATGAATGATTTTTCTATGTCCGGTTTCTACATCCATCAATTCTAGATTACTGCCAATATAATCTCTGTAGGGGGTATAATCTTCAGCTACAGGTTTAATGATGCGTACATTACTAAAAGTGGCACTTTCCAATATGTCTGGGTTATGAGAACATACATACAAGCCCACATAAACTTCATTATCGAGGCTCTCATTATTTACCAGCTCAACACTTGTAAACTCCTTTCCGAATTTTGTGGTAGACATGATATAGGTTGTGCCCCGCCTTTCTAATTGTATGATAGTAGGGGACTGGTCGTTAGATTTTAGCTCTTCGGTAAGTCCGCCAACCGTTTTCCGGTACTGTAAAGAGGTGAGTCCGTCACCATGGGTACTGGCATTTACATGATTAGAATTAGCATCAAGACTGTTTTTGATTATCCACCCTGCTTTACGGTGAGGGTCGTTTCCTTTTCCGTTAAAATTTACCGTCGCACGAAGAATAAAATCACCTTGTATGGTCGTCCATAAATATTGAAATTCATCGGTACCAAACCACATATTAGTACCTGCACCTGTTAAGGTATATGCTTGGTTTAAAGCATCGAAAGTTGCAGAACCCTTTACTTTTGGATTCCCGATAGCAGTATTGCCATCGAAAATTCCGATTCTATATTGTGCTTGAAAAGTGGTCGTGATACATACAAATAGAAAGGATAGGGTAAATGAACGTAATTTCATGATGCGTAGTTGTTATTGTTGGTAACTGTATTTAAATATACTCTATAATTCTTTTGCTTAGTCATATAGATCTTTATGAAATCATAAGAAGGCAACTTACTACGTAGTCGAAATTGATTATTAATTGCTGTTTTTATTACCGTATCACTCTGTTTTAAGTTAAAGGAAGCCTAACAGGAGAAGGTTTTGTTCTATTATTCGTTATTGGGTATTGAGAACAATACCTTTGCGGCTCAATAAAGTTAAATAGTAGAATTTAATAGTATGAGTAAAGTAAAAGCAGATTCGTTAGTAAGTGTACATTACACAGGTAAATTGAGTGATGGTCAAGTGTTTGATAGTTCTGTAAATAGAGAGCCTTTAGAGGTAAAATTAGGGCAAGGTAGTTTAATACCTGGTTTTGAAAAAGGATTGATCGATATGCAACCGAACGAGAAAAAGACTATCGTTATTGCTAAGGAAGAAGCATATGGTGAAAAGCGTAAGGAACTTTTTCAATCGGTAAAAAAATCAGATTTACCGGAAGATTTGAAAGTAGAGGTCGATATGGCGCTTATGGCTACAAATGCTGATGGAAGCGAAAAACAACTACGTGTTGCTGAAGTATTGGAAGATGAAATTGTAGTAGATGCAAATCATCCTTTGGCCGGCGAAGATTTAACTTTCGAGTTAGAGTTGGTTGAAATTAAATAAATAAAATTCGTTTTATAAAAAAACCGCCCTATTAAGGGTGGTTTTTTTTGTTTTGATAGGTGATTTGAAGTATGTTCGTACCTTGATATTAATAAGAGGATAACCCTTTATATTTCTTATATTATTACATGGTTAACAAGGCTTATTTTTAAAAACGCTTACAAGAATATTAGTGTTATGAACATTCTAAAAAATACCTACTACACTTTTAGGGTTTGTATGCCCTTTGTGGCACTATTTTCAATGTTTCTAGTGGTTATATCTTGCGCAGAAGAACCTGAACATGAAGAATGGGTGGCTTTGTTCAATGGGGCCAATTATGACGACTGGACACCAAAATTTGCGGGATATGAACTTGGTATTAACCATAACAACAGGTTTGTGTATCAGGATAGTCTTTTAAGCGTCAGGTACGCTAAAACAGATACTTTTAATGGTAATTTTGGGCACTTATTCTACAAACAAAAATTCTCGCATTACAAACTGCGCGCAACCTATCGGTTTGTTGGGGAGCAAATGACAAATGGGCCTGCTTGGGCTTTTCGAAATAATGGACTTATGTTACATTGTCAAGAGCCTGCAACATTGGGTTTAGACCAAGATTTTCCAATTTCTTTAGAGTATCAACTTTTGGGAGGCGATGGTATCCATGAACGTACCACGGCCAATTTGTGCACACCGGGCACGAATGTGGTAATGAATGATAGCCTGTTTACCCCACACTGTGTCAACGCTACCTCAAAAACCTATCACGGCGACCAATGGGTGACTGCTGAAGCTTTGGTTCTTGGTGATTCTTTAGTACAGCATATTATGGAAGGTGAAGTTGTTTTAGAATTTAAATCACCAACCATTGGTGGGGGTAATATCTCTGGGTATAACGAAAGTGTATATGAGGTAGGAAAACCGTTAAAAGAAGGCTATATATCTATTCAGGCAGAATCGCATCCCATTGATTTTAAAAGTATAGAAGTATTGAATCTTTGTGGTTGTATGGACGAAAAAGCCAAAAATTATAAGTCTTACTATGTAAAAGCAGATAATAGCACATGTATTTACGAATAGAAAAATCACCAAAAACAATGCAGAAACCAATCCTACTTTTTTTAGTCTTGAGCATACTATTTTTAGGCTGCAGAGAGGTAAAGGAAAAACAGAACGTAGCACCAGAAGCGATAACGGTTGACAAAGAAAAAACGTCAACATCGGTATATGAAGATTTAGCCGGTACCCCTGTTGAATTGACCGATTATAAAGGAAAACGGATACTTTTAAATTATTGGGCAACGTGGTGCAGACCCTGTATTGAAGAAATGCCGGCTTTATTAAAATTACAAGGTATTTTAGAACAAGAGAACTATGTTTTTCTATTCGCTTCAGACCAATCGTTGAAGAAAATATCAGATTTTAAGGAAGCTCGAGGATTCGATTTTAAATACATTAAGTACAACGGAGTATATGCCGAACAAAAAATAAGTGCCTTACCCGTTACGTTGATATATAACGAAGCAGGGGAGCAGGTATCACGATTTGATGGCGGAATGACGTGGGATAGTCCAGAAATGATAGAACAACTAAGAAAAATACAATAATGCGTACAACTTCATATTTCTATACACTAATTATAGCATTAACCCTTATCGGTTGTAAACAAGAAGCAAAACAAGAAGCAAAACAGGAAACAAAGCAAGAAATACCAGAAGCAAAAGTTTCGGTAGTTCAAGAAATGATTTCTCCAGCGGGCGAATCGAGCTCTTTACCGCACTTAATGTCGAATAAAGACGTTTCGCTACTTTCTTGGGTAGAAACCGTAGGCGACACATTACATACCATGTATTATGCAGAATTGGTCGATGGCGTATGGCAAAAACCGCAGACAATTCTAAGTGGTAGCGATTGGTTCGTGAATTGGGCCGATTACCCAATGATTAGTGAGAATAACGGCAGTTTATGGTCGCATGTATTAAAGAAATCTACCGCAGGCACGTATTCCTATGATATTAAGATGAACGTAAAGCCAAAGGGCGCTACAGTATGGAAAACCGATATGCTATTACATACCGATGGTACACCAACAGAGCATGGTTTTGTAAGTATAGAACCCTATAACAACAACTTCTTTGTGAATTGGCTCGATGGTCGAAATACCCAAGAAAATGAAGTAGGGGAGCGCGGAGCGATGACACTAAGGGCAGGGGTCGTATCGACCACAGGTGAGCTATTGCAAGAGTATGAATTAGATACGCGTACCTGCGATTGTTGCCAGACTACATCGGCCATAACCGATAATGGACCAATCGTTATTTATCGCAGTCGCTCGGAAGAGGAAATTCGTGATATTAGTATTGTTCGGTGGGTAGATGGAAGCTTTACAGCACCTAAAGTAATACATGAAGATAATTGGCAAATAAAAGGATGCCCGGTAAACGGACCAAAAGTAGCGGTTTTGGGTAACGAGGTCGCAGTTGCTTGGTTTACAGGTGCTGAAAATGACCCAAAAGTAAAGCTGGTATTTTCAACCGATGGTGGAGCGAATTTTCAAGAACCAATACTCATCACAGAAGGCATGGTTATGGGCAGGGTAGATGTACTTTGGATGGATGAAGATAAGGTCGTCGTAAGTTGGGTGGAATCGAAAGGCAAACTGGCCATTTTTAATGCGATGGTTGTTTCAAAAGAAGGCACCATGTCTAGTAAACAAGTTATTGCAGAACTGGATGGTTCTCGAAAATCAGGATTTCCCCAAATGGAAATTGTTGAAGAAACCCTTTATTTTGCTTGGACGGAGCAATCGGCATCAACGTCTAAAATACAAACAGCAAAGATGCCAGTAGGCGCATTTACGTTTAATTAACTGAAATAAGGTTGATATCAAAAACCAAAACAGAACCGCCAGGTATGGTGCTATAATCGAAACTGCCATAGCCTAAGTGTGCAGGCACTAACAATACACCGTTGCCACCTTCATTAAAATAGGGGATTCCTTCTGTCCAACCTTCAATAACCTGGTTAAGTCCAAAACTTAGACCTTCACCAGCACTTTGGTCAAAAACAGTACCATTTAGAAAATATCCTTTGTAGGCAACCGTTACATTAGAAGAGGTATTTGGTTTTTCTCCATCTCCTTGATTTTCAATGATGTAGTGTAATCCAGATGCCGTTTTTACGGAAACTAAATCATTGGCAGTGAGGTAGGCATTGATATCTTGCTCATTAATCTCAGAATAATCGAAAGGTTCTTGAAGCGGAGCATTAGAATCATTGGAATTACATGACACCATTAAGGTCATAAGAAAAAGGAATACAGCGTATTTCATAATTATTTTTTGGTGAAGATATCATCTAGTTAAATAGCTGACTATAATTTTAAGTTCTATTAACCATTAAATGAAATGGAAAGATGTTATTGGATAAAGGTGTTCACTGAAAACTTAATGCTACAGTGTTTGTAAAGGTATTTTTGAAATTTTATAGCCTGAACCTGAGAATCAAAAATGACGGCTTCGGTAATGCTATTTGCTAAAACGAGGTGTCCAATAAGATACTCCACGTAATAGGTATTGTCTTCAGAAAGGAGAACAAAATTTTGGCTATCGTTCAAATTGATTATTTTATTAAATAAAAATAAAATATTTTTTTATGTGATCCTAATTATTGAGGTTTTTATTTTAAAATTGGATATAAAAAGTATGGTGAGCTGCTGCGGTATGACTTATTTGTAAAACTATAGAAGTATACTACTATGGTTAATTACGGAATGATTGAGAGGCTACCTTAAATATTCTATTTTACATAATATAAATTATAGTACATTTTATAATATTGGTTTATCCTGTGGATGAAGCAATTTATAACACAGATGGTGCGTTGGCAATTAATGTTCGTATTTAATGTAGCTATAATGATACTATGTAAAATAGAGCTTCTCGTAAACTTGAATATTCTGTACAATTATCAAGATTATATTTTTTAAGCGATTCTCAGCGATTAGCATTTAGGCAATTAAAATGTAACTATAATTTGACGTTATGTAAAATATCCGCTGCCAACGTTGATTGCTTTGATAAAATCAAATTACTATTGTAATTTATTTTATACGCAATTTCCAGCCGCTTGCCAGCGCATTATAAAAGCTAACCTTTTTGCTATGTTTTAAAAATCGCGTATTCGACAAAATGTAAGCAATAAAAAATTTTAAGCGATTCTCGTCAACTTGCCACAAGAGTATAAAATTTCTCTGCGAGCAAATTTCCATACACTTGTTATATTTAGTCTTTTAATTGAAGTTTTCTTTTAAAGTTTCATTGTCTTTTGTCTTGAAACAAAAGAAACAAAAATTCAAGGCTGCATATAATTTTGGAAACAATTAACGGCTCATTCGCTATATTTTAGGAAAGATTGTAACTGCTTAAGATTGCTTTGAAATCCCTTGTATAATTGAAAACCTAGAAAAACTGTATTACTAACTCCCTAAAATATGTACGCTCTTTTCGCCTATTGTTTTAACCAAAATTTTATGAGGCCAAGTTAAAAATTGATTTTAAATGACATTTATCATATAATAAATTTAAAAAACATGATATATTTGTTAACCAAATGGTTAAACCGTATAGTTAATTATGAAACAAACAAAAGACGAAAATACCGAAGAGCAAATATTGGATGCAGCAAAAAACGTCTTTCAAACCAAAGGAATGGAAGGCGCGCGTATGCAAGAAATAGCAGATAATGCTGGAATTAATAAAGCAATGCTACATTATTATTATAGAAGCAAACAATTACTTTTTGAAGCTGTTTTTAAAAATGCATTTTCATTGTTAGCACCTCAATTAAATGCTATTTTAAATGACGATTCTTCAATTGAAAACAAAATTAAACATTTTACAGCAAGCTATATATCGTTTATTGTTAAGCATCCTTATTTACCCAATTTTATTATTCAGGAATTAAATAGAAAACCCGATTTCATTTTAAAATTAAAAGAAAACAAAGGGTTTCCAAATCTAGAAAAATTTAAAAAACAAGTTGCTATTGAAGTTGAAAAAGGCATTATTAAACCAATAAGTGCTGAACAATTATTTATCAATATTCTAGCGCTTAACATATTTCCGTTTGTTGCGAAGCCTTTAATTTTAGCGTTTACAAACACTAATAAAAAAGCTTTTAAACAACTTATGATTGATCGAAAAACTGAAGTTTCAAACTTTATCATCAATTCTATAAAGAACACATAAAATGAAACGCTTTATAATTATTATATCAATCCTAACAACACTAACAAGTGTGGCGCAACAAAGCATCACATTAGAAGAATGTTACAGTTTAATGGCTCAAAATTATCCATTAGCAAAACAATCACATCTCTTTGAAGTACAAAACAAATTAGATTCAGAAATTATTTCCAATACAAAACTGCCTCAATTTAGTTTAGATGCTCAAGCAACGTATCAATCTGATGTTATTGAAATTCCAATTCCAAATGTTGACATAGAAACGTTAAACAAAGACCAATATCGTGCAACAGTTTCTGTAAATCAGTTGATTTATAATGGAGGTTTAGTCGATGCTTCAATAAAGGTAAAATCTACGCAGTTAAAATCCAAGCAGAAACAAGTTGAAGTGAGTTTGTACCAACTCAAACAGCAAATTAACCAACTTTATTTTTCTATTCTATTGTCTCAGGAATCTGAGTTATTATTGAACGCTAAAGAAACACAATTAAAAGCTAAACTTAAAGAAGTTCAATCTGGTATTAAATTTGGTGTTATTTCACCTTCTTCTGATAAAATTTTGGAAGCTGAATTATTGAAAATAAGTCAACAATTTCAAGAATTGGAAAGCAATAAAATAGTACTCATAGAAACGCTTTCAAGTTTAATAAGTAAACCATTGGGTACTTCTACCCTATTTCAAAATCCTCTTATAGAAACGCAATTGCAAACGGAACTAAAAAGACCTGAACTGGAATTATTTCAACTTAAAAAAGAAGAAATTGAAAATTCAGAAAACTTGATGTCTAAACAAAATGCTCCAAAATTTCAAGGTTTTGCAGTAGGTGGTTATGGTAACCCAGGATTAAATATGCTTGATAATTCATTTCAAACATTTTATACAGTTGGTGTTAAATTGAATTGGAATGTTTTCGATTGGAATTCTAACAAAAAACAGCGCAAATCATTAACAATTAACAAAGACGTTATAGATACTGAAACTGAAACTTTCAAACTAAATACCAATATTAAATTGAATCAACAACAAAAAGAAATTGATAAAATGAAGACCATTATTGCATCAGATACTCAGATTATTAATCTTAGAAAAGAAGTCTTACAAATTGCAGATTCACAGCTTAAAAATGGAGTCATTACGTCTTCTGCATATATTACAGAACTCACCAACTTATACGAAGATGAGAACACCTTGGTAAAACATCAAATTCAGTTACAACTTGCTAAAGTAAATTACAACGTCATAAAAGGACAGTAAATTTATTAAAATGAAAAAACACAACTATATATTAGGATTAAGCATCATAACTTTTAGCTTGTTTTCCTGCGGAAACGATAACAAAAAAGCAGATGGTTACGGAAATTTTGAAGCTACAGAAATCACTATTTCAGCAGAAAATAATGGAAAATTAATGCAGTTTGATGTTAATGAAGGTGACGTTCTTCAAAAAGAACAATTTATTGGTTATATCGATACGATTCCATTAGCATTAAAACAAGAGCAATTAGAAGTTTCAAAAGCTGTAATTAGTTCAAAATCTAAAGGTGTACTCTCACAAATAGCTGTTTTAAATTCCAAATTGAAAACGGCAAACACGAATAAAGCAAGAACTGAAAATCTCATTAAAGATAATGCAGGCACACAAAAACAATTAGATGATGTTACTGGAGAAATTGATGTGATTAAAAATCAAATAAGAAGTGTAGAAATCCAGAATGCTCCTGTTGTTAACGAATTGAAATCAATTGATGTTCAGCTAAAACAAATTGATGACCAAATTGAAAAAAGTAAAATTAAAAATCCAATAAACGGCACAGTTTTAACCAAATATGCCGAACCAAATGAGATTACCTCTTTTGGAAAACCACTCTATAAAATTGCCGATTTAAACACAATGCAATTACGAGTCTACATTAGCGAAACGCAATTAGCAGACTTAAAAATAGGTCAAGAAGTTACTGTGAAAATTGATGATGCAGACGAAATAAAATCGTACAAAGGTGTTGTGAGTTGGATCGCTTCAGAAGCCGAATTCACGCCAAAAATTATTCAAACTAAAGAAGAACGTGTGGCTTTGGTTTATGCTGTGAAAATAGATGTTACCAATGATGGAAGCTTAAAAATTGGTATGCCAGCAGAACTATGGATCGAAAATTCTAATAACAATTAATTATATAATTATGAAAAAGTCAGTATTCATTATCTTAATAATTACAACAGTAGTTGCAAGTTGTAAAAACACAGAAAAGAAAGAGAAAAACAGTAATTCTGAAGAACCTGTACAAGAACAAGTAGATGCCATTTTAAGCACGCAATGGATGAATGATATTCAATTAAATGATGGTTCAAAATGGGAAGCAAACATTGAAACTACTGAAGGTGTCATTAAAATGCAAAAGTTATTAAAAACACAAGCAACTACAACTATTGAAGAATATCATCTCTTAGCAAACAAACTAAACGCAATGAAAAACAAAGTAGTAAAAGAGTGCACAATGAAAGGTGCTTCTCATGATAATTTACACATTTGGTTGTATCCACTCATAGAAAAAGTTACTGCTTTAACAGAAACCAATGATATTAGTGATGCTTCAAAAATAAAGCAAAGTATAGTTGAAAATTTGAATGCATATTCTGATTATTTTGAATAAATGAGTATTACAATTTCCAACATATCAAAATCCTATAAAAACGTAAAAGCTTTACAAGATATTTCTTTTGAAGTAAAAGAAAATGAACTTTTTGGATTGATTGGTCCTGATGGAGCAGGAAAAACAACATTATTTAGAATTCTGACTACGCTTTTAATAGCAAATGAAGGTACTGCAACAGTTGCAGGTTTTGATGTGATTTCAGACTATAAAATGATTAGAAATAGTGTTGGTTACATGCCAGGGAAATTCTCATTGTATCATGACTTAACTGTTGAAGAAAACTTAAACTTTTTCGCAACTATTTTCGGAACTACAATCGAAGAAAACTACGATTTAATAAAAGACATTTACGTACAGATTGAACCCTTTAAAGATCGTCGTGCAGGTAAATTATCTGGAGGAATGAAGCAAAAATTAGCGTTGTGTTGTGCGTTAATTCATAAACCAAAAGTGTTGTTTTTAGATGAACCTACAACTGGAGTTGACCCAGTTTCCCGAAAAGAATTTTGGGACATGTTGAAACGTTTGCAACAAAAAGGAATTACCATATTAGTATCAACGCCTTATATGGACGAAGCGGCTTTGTGTGATAGAATTGCACTTATTCAAGATGGCAAAATTCTAGAAATTGATACACCAAAAGCGATTGTAAAACACTATTCCAAACCAATTTATAACGTACGTGCAAATAATATGTATCAGCTAATTAATAGTTTAAATGATTATGAATATAACCATAGTGTATATCCATTTGGTGAGTTCGTTCATTATACAGATAAGAGAGCAGATTTTAATCAGAAAGAATTAAAGATGTATTTAGAAACAAAAAACTTAACTGATATTGAAATTGAAAAAACAATAGCTACAATTGAAGATACCTTTATGGAATTAGCAAAATAATGAATCATAACAAAGTCATACAAGTAGAAGGATTAACCAAAATGTTCGGTGATTTCACAGCTGTAAACGCCATTACATTCGACATTGAAAAAGGTGAAATATTTGGATTTTTAGGAGCCAATGGTGCAGGAAAAACGACAGCCATGAAAATGCTAATTGGTATTTCTAATCCTACGTCAGGAAAAGCCAATGTTGCAGGATTTAATGTGTTTACAAATGCTGAGGATATCAAGAAGAACATTGGCTATATGAGTCAGAAATTTGCTTTGTACGACGATTTAACAGTAAAAGAAAATATTACGTTTTTTGGAGGTATTTATGGCTTGTCAATAAAACGTATCAAAGAAAAATCAGAAATATTGATTCAAGAATTAGGATTAGAGAAAGTAGCCAATACATTGGTTGGATCTTTGCCTTTAGGTTGGAAGCAAAAATTATCCTTTTCAGTGTCTTTAATACATGATCCTAAAATTGTGTTTTTAGATGAGCCAACAGGAGGCGTTGACCCAATTACCAGACGACAGTTTTGGGAAATGATTTACAAAGCAGCTAACCAAGGAACAACCGTTTTCGTGACCACACATTATATGGATGAAGCTGAATATTGTGATCGCGTATCTATTATGGTAAATGGAAAAATAGAAGCTTTAGATACACCAAAAAAACTAAAAGAGAAGTTCAAAGCTGCAAATATGAATGATGTGTTCTTAAAACTAGCAAGAGGATGAAACGTTTTATAGGCTTTATAAAAAAAGAATTCTACCATATTTTTAGAGATAGACGCTCATTGTTTATTCTCTTCGGTATGCCAATTGCCCAAATTTTATTGTTTGGTTTCGCTATTACCAATGAAATCAACAATGTTGATATTGCTATTTTAGACCATTCAAAAGATGCAACTACAAAAGAAATCATTAATAAAATTTCTGCATCAAAATATTTCAGTATCAAACAAATAGTAACTCGTGAAGCAGATATTGCTTCCGTTTTTCAAAAAGGTCATGTGAAAGCGGTTTTAAACTTTGAAAAAGATTTCAGTAAAAACCTAATTAAAGAACACAAAGCATCGGTTCAAATTATTACAGATGCAACAGACCCAAACACAGCCAATACAATAAGTAATTACATCAATGCTATACTATTACAGTACCAAAAAGAATTAAACAAAGACATCACTATTACTTATCAAATAGTTCCAGAAACACGAATGGTTTACAATCCAGAATTAAAAAGCGTGTACATGTTTGTGCCTGGAGTAATGACCATTATTTTAATGTTAGTTTCTGCAATGATGACTTCTATTTCAATTACAAGAGAAAAAGAATTGGGCACAATGGAAATCCTCTTAGTTTCTCCATTAAAGCCATTTCAGGTGATTGTTGGAAAAGTGTTTCCTTATATTTTTCTATCGATAATCAATGCAGTAGTCATTGTAATGTTGAGTATTTTCATTTTCAAAATGCCTGTTCAAGGCAGCTTGTTTTTACTGGCTCTAGAGAGCATTCTATTTATCATTTCAGCTTTAGCTTTAGGGATTTTAATATCAACAATTTCAGCAACACAACAAACTGCCATGATGATTTCTTTAATGGGATTAATGCTTCCTGTAATATTATTATCAGGTTTTATTTTTCCTATTTCAAGTATGCCTTTACCTCTACAAATGATTAGTAATATTATTCCTGCCAAATGGTTCATCATAATCATTAAAGGCATCATGCTCAAAGGTGTTGGATTGCAATTTGTATGGAAAGAAACCTTGATTCTTTTAGGAATGACTGTGTTTTTTATTGCATTGAGTGTAAAGAAATATAAAATCAGATTAGAATAATGAAAATAATTCTTTACATCATACAAAAAGAGTTCAAGCAAATCTTTAGAAATAAAGGAATGCTTCCTATCATTTTTGTTTTGCCATTATTGCAACTAGTAATATTATCTAATGCTGCAACTTTTGAAGTTAAAAACATCAAATTTGGCTATATAGATAACGACCACACATCAACATCGCGAGCGTTAGTAGAAAAATTTAATGCATCTACATATTTTGATGTATTAACAGATTTTCCATCTGAAGGATTAGCAAGTTCATCCATGTTAAACGGCGAAGTAGATGTAGTTTTGGAAATTCCGCAATACTTTGAACGTGATTTACAAAAAGAAAAATATAACAGCTTAGGTATAACAATCAATGCTATTGATGGCGCAGCAGCTGGAGTAGAAAATGTTTATGTGACACAAATTGTACAGAATTTTAATCAAAATTTAAAAGTCGATTTATTACAGGTTTCAGACAAACAAATACAACCAATTACTATCGAAACTATTCCGCTATTCTGGTATAATGAAACCTTAAATTATAAAACTTTTATGGTTCCAGGAATACTGGTTTTGCTGGTAACTATGATTACCTTATTCTTATCAGGAATGAACATCGTAAGGGAAAAAGAAATAGGCACTTTAGAGCAAATTAACGTTACACCAATTAAAAAAAGTCAGTTTATTATTGGGAAGCTATTTCCCTTTTGGGTGATTGGGATTGGCTTATTAACTATAGGATTAATTATTGCCAAACTAATTTTTGATGTTCCAATGGTTGGTAGTTTAGTACTTATGTATTTCTATACATCCATTTATATTTTGGTCATTTTAGGAATAGGTTTATTTATTTCAAATTTTACAGACACACAACAGCAAGCCATGTTTATTGCCTGGTTTTTTACCGTTATTTTTATTTTAATGAGTGGCTTGTTCACGCCTATTGAAAGTATGCCAGAATGGGCTCAAATTCTCACAGAATTTAATCCAATAAAATACTTTGTTGAAGTCATGCGTATGGTTATGCTTAAAGGTTCTGGGTTTATGGATATTCTTCCACAACTATTAAAAACATTGCTATATGCATTCATAATGAACGGATTAGCAGTTTGGAGTTACAAAAAAACGACCTAAAAAACAGTAAATATGAAGACTGATAAAAAAATAAAGTTATCTAAAGATGAATCTTTGTTTGTTAGAGGTCCTCTCTCACGTTTTAAGGAATTATCCTTTGCTTTTAAAGTGCTTTTTAATTTTATAAAAGCCTTTCGGAAAATGCATTTTATTGGACCATGTATTACTGTATTTGGTTCTGCAAGATTTACAAAAGATTCTGATCATTATAAAAATGCCGAAAAAATTGGTGCTGCTTTAGCAAAAACAGGATTTACAGTAATGACAGGTGGTGGACCTGGAATTATGGAAGCTGCCAATAAAGGTGCTTTTGAAGCTGGTGGAAACTCGGTTGGTTGCAATATTATATTACCGTTTGAACAAAAACCAAATCCATATTTACATAAGTGGATTAATATTCCATACTTTTTTTTACGTAAAGTTATTCTTGTAAAATATTCGTTTGCTTTTGTTGTGATGCCTGGTGGTATTGGCACTTTAGACGAACTGTTTGAAGCATTAACCCTTATTCAAACCAAAGTAATTCAAGATTTTCCAGTGGTTATTTTCGATAAGGAATATCATAAAGAACTATGCCAACATATTAATTTAATGGCAGAAAATGAAAGCATCAGTCCTGAAGATATGAAACTACTTTTTGTAACTGATTCTGTAGAAGATTTAATTACACATATTGAAACGTATTCCATTAAAAAATTCGGATTGGTAAAAAAACAAGTCGAACCAAAATGGTGGTTAGGAGAACGTGAAAAAAATGATTCATGAAGAATATAGTATACATATTAATTTTATTTACAACACATTTTATTTTTTCACAAAAGAAAGCAGATACTCTTCCACAGCTTGATTTATACAAAATAACATTAATCAATCAAACCGATAGCTACATAACTTTTCCAACAGATATTGGGAACATAGAACCTCTTATGTTTGAAGCAAATGTTAATCCATCATTTGTTATCAGGCAACGAAAAGATTCTAAACTTTTGGCTGTGTTAACACCACAAATAACAATCAGGATGTATAGTGAAAATTCCTATCCTGTACGAACACCAAGTTATATCCCACAGGTTTCGTTTTATTATAAAGCAAATAAAAAAGAGGCTTTGAATTGCTTGATTTTATTCGGGAAAATAGTGCATCATTCTAATGGGCAAGATGGTGATTTTTATAATGAAGACAACACAATCAATTTACTAACAGGGAATTTTGCGACTAATTTTTTTGAATTAGGTTTTCTTAAAACAGCATATAGTAACAAGCTGAAAGCAATTAAAACCATAAAAAGCTCTATAGAAGTTAACCCAAAAAGTTGGATGCTTCAAGAATTACATGGTAAGTATAGTGGTTTAAGATGGCATAACTCATTTACGTCGTTTAAGTTTCCATTAAAGGATGATGAAAATGAAAGAGCTAATTTTTCTTTAAAAGTTGAAACAACCCTTATGCTCGATAGTTATAATGACTTGAAAGTTTTTGATTTAGATAGATTCAATGCAAGTCTTACTTTTTATTACCATCCAAAGTTTTTAGAAGATATAGGATTGTTTGTTCAATTTTATCAAGGAATGGACTATTATAATATTTATTTTGAACACCAATTATCAATTATCCGTTTTGGAATTATGACCGAAATATTACGTTTTTAAAATTAACAAATCATGAATGGAAAGCAACTCTTTGTAAAGAAAAGCACTGAAGAAATCGAACTTTTTTCAATTAAAAAATTAGAACAATCACTTTATAATTGTGGTGCATCTAAAAAAGAATTAGAAACCATTATAAACAAAATGCAACCCTATATTTATGATGGTATTTCTTCTAACGAAATCTATAAAAAGGCCTATTCCTTATTAAAAAAGCACAATAATGTTTCTGCTTCACGCTACAGTTTAAAACGTGCTCTTTTTGATTTAGGTCCTACAGGTTTTCCGTTTGAGAGGTTGGTTGGTGCTTTATTAAAAGAAAAAGGATATAAAACCAAAGTGAGTGTTATTTTAAATGGTGAATGTGTCACTCATGAAATTGATGTCTTGGCTGAAAAAGAGGGAAATACATATGCTATAGAATGTAAGTTTCATTCAGATGCTAAAGCAACAAGTAACGTCAAAGTTCCTTTGTACATAAATTCTCGATTTTTAGATGTTCAGAAACAATGGAATACAAATTCAAATAACAAATCACATTTAAAACAAGGTTGGTTGGTATCAAATACCAGGTTTACAGAAGACGCTGTTAATTATGGTAAATGTGTAGGGTTAACCTTGTTGAGTTGGGATTACCCAAAAAATAATGGACTAAAAGCAAACATTGATACATTGGCTTTATATCCTGTTACCACTTTAACAACACTAACTAAAAGAGAAAAACACCAACTTATTGAAAAAAATATTGTGTTAGTTAAAGAGTTAACTAATGCGACTAAAACAATGAAAAACATCGGAATTTCAGAAGTGAGGATAAAACGTGTTTTAACTGAAGTGAATAAATTGTGTCAAAACAATCCGAATTAAGAAGAGACTTTGTAGAAGTTCTGCGAATAATTTGGCTAATTGGAGTTATAAAAAGAAATCGTGATTTTATCCCATTCCACACACAATTCACTTCTCTCCTATCGTCGTTACGTAAAAAGAGTGTTCCATTAACATCGTAGAAGAAACTTTTGGGATGAAATTTTTTCAAAAAACTTGAGTAACAACTTTCGCTTTTATCCAAAGCTCAAGTTACATAACGCAAGAACATTATGATTCAGAAAAAGAATCATAATTTGACGTTATATCAAATAGCCATAAGTTATTAGTATTTTAAGGTAATACCTAATGATAATATTTTAGCCGTATAAAATGATATCGAATCTTTACTTTAAGCCAAGAATGCGTTTAAAAGTTCGTAATTCGCATCTGTAAAAATTGACAAGTATTTTTTGTAAACGGGTTACTTTAGTTGTATTCATCTTAGTACAAAAAGTGTTGTTTATATAATTAGTATACAAATGGTTTAAATTGTCACATTAGAAACAATTTAAAATCAAACAGACTTCTTTTCAGATTATCGTAACAACTAAAATTTGTCTGGGTTTAATAATATAATCTAAAATCAAGTAATTTACAGACATTGTAGTGTCTTTGGTGTAGCTCTTCTACAATAGCTAACATGTTATCATCTTCTTTAAACAAGTTAAAGAATGCTTTGTCAAGGTTTGAGCTACTTATTCCATTATACTTATTACCATAGCCAGAAACTGCTTTTGCGCCAGTAATATCTAAAAAATATTGCGCTTCCTCTTCGTCTAAATCTAGGATTTTTGCATTGGAAAAATGTAAGATCTTTCCTTTCAACCTTCCTTCAAATAGTTCTGCAATTTCTTGTAAACTATAGTAGTAGTCATTTAAGCAAATACTATTTGCTTCACCTTTCATAACCAAGTAGATGATTTCGTAGTCTTTGAAATTATGATCATCCAAGACCAGTGCATTTAAGCTATCTTCTAGTCCTTCAATGGTATCGCATGTTTTATAAATACTTGCTATTCCATATTTCATGGCCAATTGTTCCAAGTTTTCTTGAGCTTCGGTAACCTTGTCCGTTTCTATTTCATCAACCCCTTCTAAACAATAAATGAAATAGCCTGCATCTATAGATTGATTTTGGGGTAATTGGTGTCTTTTCTCTAGCAAGATCCTTAAATTATATGAGCCACAAAACTACTATAACTCCTTTATTGTTTTTAGCGTTTGTTATAAAATTCCCTTCCAAACACCTTACGATCCCATCTACAGCTGGTTTTCAAATTTGGAGTAATTATATTTCTGTGGGCTTCGTTCCGTTTAAATAGTACTACTTGTTTTTTTTACTATTTTAATACCAAACAGTAGTAAAAGCGCTATTAAGGTTATAAAATATATACTAGTTGAAATGCTTTTTATTACAGAAAAGATACTGGTTGTTTGAACTGCAGTTTCAGTGATATCTGGATAGTTGTTAAGCATAGAAATAATACCGATATTTTCGAGATAATCTGCAATTCCGGCAATAACGGGTAAGAGGCATAGATACATAAATGGTGTATGCAATTTGTTTATTTTCTTTAGAAAATATGCCATTACTAAGCAATAGGAAACACTAAAGAGTAATGGATAAAACATATCTACAGGAATTTGGCTGGTTAGATACGTTTCACGTCCTACGTCGCCAAGAGAACCGAACAATTTGTTTACATAAAGGAAATTATAGCCTGTTGGCATCATATCTAATAACTTCATTCCGTTAGAAAACGCCATTGTTTTCGGAATTGTGACCATTAGCATAAAACCATAAACTAGATTGGTTACCATGAAAAGCCAAAAAACTTTCTTTCCTGATATATTGTTCTCAATAATTTTAATCAAATTTATCATATATATGATTTATAATTCTTTTGTTGTCAACATGCTAAAGAAGATGTGATTTACTATAGATTACAGGCATTTGCCCTTTCCATTTAGCCCATAAGGTGTTGTCAGTGATTAAGCTAGCCATAAAATGAGCCACATTAATACGGCTCACTTTACCTGCATTAAAAATTGCACTTCGTGTTGGTGAAGGATGTATCTCATAATCGGTAACTTCGTCCTCGTTAATTAAACCATCGGGTCTAACGGCAACCCATTCAATAGAAGTATTGTTTTGGCCGATTTGAATTCGTAAATATTCTGCGGCTTTTTCATTATCTACATGAGGTGGTAATAATAAACGAAGAAGTCCAATAACACATTTTTGAGCAAAAGATATAGGTTCGTTTAGATCGCGATTACGATTGCCTGTAGTGTTCATTAAAACAAACTTTGTTACGCTCTCGAGATTATTTGATTTTATAGCTTCGCATAATCGTCGGGTAGCATCTGTAACCAGTCTGCGTGGCTTTCCATAAACTCCTTTCCAAGTTAAATTATGACCAAGACAAGAAGCAACTGCATTACAATCATTAACAATTTCACTCATCTCGTTATCGCTTAATGCCAATAGGCTAGCAGAAATAATTTGCAGATTATCATTGGTTTTCCATGATTCTGGCAACTTTTCAGGTGATCTTACAATTATTTTTACTTTATGTTTTTGAATTAGAAGTTGCTCAACCAATTGGCTACCCGTTGCTCCACTTGCCCCTACTACTAAAACTGTCATACTGTTTTGTTTACAATGAATTATTGATTGTTAATTTGAATTCTATAAATTTTCTTTTCTAGCCTTTATTAAAAATACAATGGCAAAAACACTCGCGACAATTGGAATCATAAAACCGTATTCATCTATCCAAAACGCACTGCTTTCATTGGTGGCTGTTATGGGAGTAAATACCTTTTGAATGAAAATATTATGCACGGAATGAAATAATGCTGCTGGCCACAGGCTATTGGATTTAAAGGTATAATAGGTCATGATAATAGAAATAGCCACAATCATTATGGTAAATGCTACAATATGAAAGATAAAATTTCCACTTCCATTATAAATTAACCAAATTATTGGCCAATGCCAAATGGACCAAATAAATCCACTAAGTATTGATGTTCCTTTAAATGATACTACCTTTCTAAGTTCAAAAACAAAAAAACCACGCCAACCAATCTCTTCTCCTAAAGTGGAACCAATATTCTTAACGACTCCGACAATAGCTAACAGCAATATCATACTGGACACAACCATTGGTGTGCTGAATGCTGTCATTCCTAATTCTTCTGCCCATGCTGTAATGGTATTTTGATTTCCAATATCGCCGAAGCCAAGTACCCAAATTAATATATAGGAAATGGTAGTGTAACATACAGGTAATGCATACGATAGCTTTAAATACGTTGTATTTTTTAAACTCCACGGTAAGCTTACGATGGAGCGCCCCATTAGTT
The DNA here is from genome assembly GCF_963975365.1 of uncultured Maribacter sp. GTDB lineage: Bacteria > Bacteroidota > Bacteroidia > Flavobacteriales > Flavobacteriaceae > Maribacter. Next base: position 180,782 of record NZ_CAXBGF010000006.1, read on the forward strand.
TTAAAGTAATAAATGACGCTATAGCAGGAGACATCATTAAGGCACCAATATAGATGCTTGTCGGATTTAATTTTAATATGGTATAGTAGCAAATGCTGCTAAGCATGGTAAGAACAGCTAAAAATAAGGCTATTGTTTTCCAGGTTTTATTGTTAGTTTTGATTGAATCAGTCATAATCTGTTGGTTGTAATAATGACGAGATAGTGTAAAACTTGTTACATTATTATTAATAATGCTTTACAATTTCTTTGCCTTACGTAAGATTTTCACAACACGACTGTGCGTTATTTGTAGCAAATTCCATTGGTAACCTTCAAAATCAGTGGTGTTCATAAATTGAACAACCACGGCATCAATATCTTTATGGTATTCTGCTATACATTGGTAACCTGGAGCCAAACCTCCATGATTAAACTCATATAGAGACGCATAGATTTCCATTTCTTCTTCATTTAGTAATGATCCATCGTTTAATGCTCTTAAAAAGATGCCAACATCTTCTGCTGTAGCTAGCATCATTCCATTATTTTCGCTTTTGAAGTCTTTATCAATACCAACATAATAACCACTCATAACATCGTCTAGATTTACTTCATCAATTGAACCAAAAGTATTTTTTAATCCTAGTGGTATTAAAATTTTCTCCTTGAAATATTGCTGACGGCTATAACCTACCACATTCTCAATTATTCTAGATAGCAACAAATAATTGGTATTTGAATACCCATAATCTTTGTTTGGTTCAAAGTCAGCTGGCAAGTCGATTGCATATTGAAGTACATCTACATCGGTGTTTGGTTGATTTTTCCAAAAATCAGGATTGTCCGTGAAATTAGGAATGCCACTTCGGTGTTGTACCATCATTCTCAAAGTAATTTTATCTGAATTTTCAATCCTTCCCAAAAGTTCGGGAAAATAATCAGAGAGTTTTTCATCCAAAGATATATGCTTGTCATGAGCTAGTTTTGTGATAGCAACTGCAACATATAGCTTGCTTATACTTGCGATTTTAAATAACGCATTTGGGTTGGCAGGGATTTTTTGTTCTCGGTTATGATAACCAGCCGTGTAGAATGCTGGTGGCTTACCTACTTCATCTACATATACAATGACCCCGTCAAAACCATAACTTAAGGTTTGGTCTACTTGTTCTTGAACCGAACCCGGTAGTGGTACTATCCAGGCTTTTACTAAGATCCATGGGACAAACCATAATGAAATGAACGTACCTACAAATAATACAATTCTAAAGATTTGTTTGCTATTGCTTGTTCTTTTCCTGTTTGTATTCATTAATCTAAAATATTATAATTCCTGTTGGTTTTTATAGATGATACAAATATGTTTAAGATCTACATTAAAATAAATTGTGAATTACCGAACCGTACTATATTATGGATGAATTGATTTATTATTGTATAATGTGATTATAATTAAAAACCATTTCACACACATATATCACTCTTCTCCTATCGTCGACTCGCATAATTATTGTTAATCCACAAGGTTTTGTTGTTTTAAAGGTGTTTATGCATCTCCTGCTCCAATGTCATTACCTTAACGGAAGAAAATTTTTATAAAGAAAAAGATCCAGGAAGATGGTAACAACTTAACCCTCTCACCATCGCGCTCAAAAAATAAAGAGGTAACTCTTTCTTTTTGTGTTGTAACCAAAGCTCAAGTTACCTAACGCAGGAGATTATAGTATATTAAAGATAGCAATCAATTAGGGAATTCATGTACTGATTTTATTTTCCCGAATCTTAGGGCAAAAAACCTGTAAATTATTGGAACAGGGTCTTTAATGACAAACTTTAAACCGGTATGTGTCAACATAAATTTCCACCTAAGTAAAACTTTCTTTTCTTGTTTTACTTTTAATTTTAGGCCCCTTAGGCTCCAGTAGGTACATTCATTTACTTTTGGCCTCTCAAAAGTATGGCCCATACTAATTTTATGAGATAATTCTGGGAAATTGAACCCAGCATTTAAGGATGCCTCGACCGATAACCAAAATCTAGGGTTAATCTCAATAACCTTGAATTGTTGTGCATTCTCGTCAAATCTCAAATCAATGTGTGCAATACCGGACCAATTAAGCGTTTTTATGAGCTTTTCTACCACGGAGAACAACTTGGGTTCTTGAACAAAGACATGTGCATTAGAAGGTGAAAAACCAGAGGCGTCACTAACAATACCTTTTTGAATGGTGTAAGCTAAAATTTCACCTGCTTTACACAATACGCTACAATCAATATCGTACCCTTCTATATATTCTTGAATAATGTGTATCCCTAAAAAATTATTATTTTTAAAATGGGTTTTAAGCGTATCCATGTTTTTAAAAAGATGGATATGCTTACCCCCACCATACCCTATTGTAGGCTTACTTATTACAGGAAAATTTAATGTTGCTATTTTGTTCAATTCCGCCATATTTGATACTAAGCATCCTTTAGGATGTGGAATGTCGTACGTATGTAAATGCTGAGACAGTAGTGCTTTATCATTAGCGGTATCAAAATTGTCAAGCTCAGGTAATAGCATTAACTTTTTTGCCGCTTTTAATTTGCTCTTGTGTAGTATTAGTTTTCGAATACTATCCTCAGATACGGGCAAAATGAAATCAATATCATGATTTTCAACTATTTTGTCAATCGTATTGATCCAATCTTCATCATTTTCAGTTTTTGGAGAAAATAAGAAGTGATCCACAAACCTTGAAAAACGCAAAGGCGTGTATTTTAGATTGGAAAGCAGATATATTTTGAACTGATATGAAGATGCTAAACAATTTATGACAGGTACTGCTAAAAAGTCTTGACCATCAGGAATCAATATCGATATACACTTTTTATTTTTCATTTGTAACCTTTAATTTTTTGTTTTTCCAAATCATCGGAAAGAAAAATAGTAGAACTGCCCAGGTCATGGTAACCTGTATCATATTCATGACTTCATTGTTAAAAAGAAAGCGAGTGGTGAAACGGTCAAGAAAATCTAACCCAAATAGAAATATATAAAAATTACTGCTGTACATTAAAAATAAGCGAATACCGCTCCAATTAAAAGCTACTTTTTCAGTAGTACATATTTCAAACCAATTAGATTCCAATTTGGGGCTAGCTTTACTCCAGATTATGTGATCATTAAAATTTAGGCTAACAAGTACCTTTTTTAATTTCATATATCTTTTGTCATCTATCGCTACCCAAAGCTTTTCCTTAGGCCAATTTAAAAAAATGAGTAATCCTAAGACAATATCTTCATAAAAATGACCAAATCGATCAATAGTTAAGGTATAGAGTAAAGTGTGGAAAATAAGAATGGTCCAAACTGCAATTTTTTGTGTTTTCTTATTTAATATTAATAGGGCTATGGCAAATTCAATGAACATAGAACTCCATGATAAAAGCTTTGCAAACATCATATCTGGAAGGCTTGAAGCAATAGTAATATAAGTCTGGTTCTCGCGGGCATTCCGTAACCAATTGTCCATAAATTGTCCGGTCCACCAATCCATTTGAGGTGCTTTATTTATTACCGCCCCAAAATATATTAGTGCAAACTGAACATATAATAACCAAGGACTGTGCTTCCTATCTGATAATCCTGCTAATAAAAAAAAACAACCTAATATGAAAAGATGATTTCTAAACATTGGTTTTGAAGAAAGTAAAACCAATACTATTGTTATTCCCATTAAAAAAGCCATAGCTCTCACCCTAACATTAAACAACAATAACACGCCTGCTGTCACAAACGTGACTCTGCAAACGACTTTAAATACATTTGAAATTTTGTGAAATTGGTCAAGAACCTTAATAAATGGGACATGAGGATCATTGATGTCACCCACAAAACCATATAGGCAAAGCATGATAAAAGCAAGCTTGCACAATAAAAGAATATTGGGCAGCATAGCGGTATTCGTAACTCTGAATGGAAAGAATCGTTGCGTTATAAGACTGTTCATTATTTTGGAAATTTCCATACCTTTTCTTCATGACCATTAGTACTGTAGTGCACTTGTACCTGCGCATTATCGTCTATTCCATAGGTCGTCTCATATTCCCATATTAAATTGAAAACATTTTCTATTGCTCTTGGTTCCCAACCAACTGCTTGGTAATGGTATCTTTTTTTTATATGTTGCTTTGAAAGTAATTCACCATTTATTTTTATAGAAATGGCATATTTGGTATGTTCATCATACGGTGCCCAGCAAAAATATCGTTCCGGAACAAATCGGGCATATATAATAGTACCTATTTGTAATAGAAGGAAAAGCATTCCAAGGGCATACTTGAATTTCATTTAGGTTTTGTTTTGGTCGATTTAGTATATAAATGTATTGAAGTACAGGAGTATTGACTCACAACTAATTTAAAAATTCGTTCTAACCCACAATGTTATCGACAAAATTTTTTTTACCCATTATTATATATAACTCAGATCTAAAATAGCGTAGTACTTTGATATTCTATCGTAAATATTATTCCACACACATTTTACTTCCCTCCTACACTTCGACTGCCCTCAGTGCAGACTAGTCGCATATTAAGTGTTCGATTAACATCGAATAAGAAACTATTTAGCATGAAAATTTTTGAGAAACATTAGTAACGACATTCGTTTTTACTCAAACTCAAGTTACCTAACGCAGAACATGATGATACAACGGTAATACTTATTAGACAAGGTATAATACTCTTTAAAGAGAACCATTTAACGAATAAAAATGGCTCAGTTCTACTTTGGAATATATTTTGAGCCGTATGTTGAAATCCTTAAAACAAAAATAATATGATCAACACAGTAAAAATAAAATGGCCATCTTATTTTGGATTACTATTGTTTTTCCTCACAACTACTACAAATGCACAAAATGAATATGAACCTGGATATATTATTTTAAATAATAACGATACGATTTATGGAAAAATTAAAGATAGAACTGATGACAAATTATACCATAAAATAAGATTTAGAAAAAATAAAAAGACCAGCCGGTACAGCGCATATGATATTAAAGCGTACAAAAAAGGGATAAATAGTTTTGAATCATTTTGGTATAAGGAAGAAACAGAATTTTTAAAGTTTGATTATAGTAATCATGACGGGTATGGCGAAAAAATCTTTTTAAAAGTGATGGTAAAGGGGAAATTAAGTTGCTATGCCAAGGAATACATTCAGGATGATAATTTTTATGTAGACTATTTTGAACTTTTTAAACGATATGGGGAAAATACGTTTGAACGCGCTACACAAGGATTTTTTGGCCTAAAGAAGAAAAGACTTACCCGTTATTTTTTTGATTGCCCCAACCTAGTTAAAAAAATAAATAACAATAGCATTAAAAACCCTTTGGACGTGGTTGCCTACTACAATCAATTTTGTGGTGAAAAATAAGACTGTAATTGTAGTTTGTTTTAATGGTACCAATCCCTTTTTTATATCAGCGACCTGCTTATTTGAAGTGGTCATTACCGTTAATTCCAAAACCAAAACTTCGATACCGCTACTGGATATTTACTTTTTACATCGTATTTTAAGTACCATTTTCAACCACCACTTGTCAATGCCATTTAAAAGCTAGCCCTTAATTTGGGCATAGTTATTTTCTTAGGGTAGTAATTTTAATATTAAAGCATTTAACAATCGCTCATACTCACATTAAAGGGATTGCGCGTTAAACGTATCACCTTGAGAAATATCACCAGTATCAAAACCTTTTTTAAACCAGCGCATCCGCTGTTCAGAAGTACCGTGGGTAAAGGAATCTGGTACTACCCTACCGGTGGATTGTTTCTGTAAACGGTCATCACCAATGGCGTTTGCAGCATTCAAAGCTTCCTGTAGGTCGCCATTCTCCATCATTTGGGTCATCTGCTGGGAACGTTTTGCCCAAACACCTGCCAAGAAATCTGCTTGAAGTTCTAAGCGCACAGAATACTTATTAAATTCGGTCTCACTTAATTGACCACGAAGTTTATCTAATTTGGCCATGGTGCCCATGAGTTTTTGAATATGGTGCCCAACTTCATGAGCAATAACATACGCCTGGGCAAAATCGCCTGGGGCATTCATCCGTTTTTCCATATCCTTGAAAAAGCTTAGGTCCAAATACAGTTTTTCGTCACCAGGACAGTAAAAAGGGCCTGTAGCACTTGAAGCGGAACCACAAGCGGAATTCACATACCCTGAAAATAAAACTAGGGTTGGTTCCCTATAATTTTGGAGGGTATTGTTCCATACATCCTCTGTACTGGCCAAGATGATAGCACTGAAGTCGGCCAATTTATTTTCCTCCGCCGTACCTTTATAATTTCCGGATGGAACGGATTGTCCGCCCCCGCCTAAAAATAAATTGCTAATCAAGGTAATTGGGTTATTACCGGTAACAAAAGAGAATACCAGGAACAACCCTACAATGATCAAACCTACTTTTGAAAAAAGTAACTTTAGCAAAGGAGTTAGCAACGTAGGACTAAACCCACCATAACCCCTATTTGAACTAGACTTACCCCTTTGATCTTCTACATTTGAACTTTGACGTCTACCTTGCCATTTCATACTAGCACTCTTTTAAATAATTAATTCAAATATAAGGTTTCCGAACTTTTTAAAGATTGAAAAATTATCCTTAGAAAATAAATTTTTTCCTCGAAAATTAGATTTTAAAAATTGGAAGTTTTTTGACAATGAATATATAAATTACTTTATTTAAATGTCTTGAAACCCTATATAATGGAATCCGAATCTTTCTTATTCTGAAAAATCGCATTGTACCTCCCTTAGGTTAAATTAAAAGCTTTGTCTTGCTAGCTAATAATTAATTGCGATTTATTTCCTTTTACCAAAAGGCACCTCAATATAATAATGTCTTTGAAAACCTATTGTTTTAATACGTAGTGAGAAAAGGTTTTTATGATACATATATTAGCAAAATAATACGGCATTTAAAACCTTAGATGCGCATGCATATAAAGCTTATTCAGAATAAAAAAACGTAACTTACCACTTATTATGCGTGCATAGTAATTATCAAACCATAAAGAAAATGACCAAGTACACCCATATATTCGAACCCTTAGATTTAGGCTTTACTACCCTTAAAAACCGTATTATAATGGGTTCTATGCATACCGGCTTAGAGGAGAAAAAAAATGGTTTAGAAAAAATAGCCACCTATTATGCAGAACGTGCAAAAGGTGGCGCTGGTTTAATAGTTACCGGCGGAATTTCGCCTAATATACAAGGCTGGACCGCTCCATTTTCGGCCTGTATGAGTACAAAAAAACACGCAAAACACCACAAAGTCATTACAGATGCCGTACATAATGAAGGGGGTAAAATATGTATGCAAATTTTGCACTCTGGGCGGTACGGCTATCATCCCTTAGTGGTTGCCCCTACTGCATTAAAATCACCTATTAGTCCTTTTAAACCTTTTAAACTAAAGCAATCAGGTATTAAGCGAACCATTCGTGACTTTGTAAATTCTGCCAAACTTGCAAAATTAGCAGGGTATGACGGTGTAGAAATTATGGGTTCTGAAGGGTATTTAGTCAATCAATTTATTACAGAAAGAACAAACAAACGGACAGATTCGTATGGCGGAAATTATGAGAACCGTATGCGTTTACCCATAGAACTAGTAAAACAAACACGTGAAGCTGTAGGAACCAATTTTATAATCATCTATCGGTTATCGATGTTAGATTTAGTGGAAAAAGGAAGCTCTTGGCAAGAAGTAGTTACATTAGGCAAGGAAATTGAAAAAGCCGGTGCTACGATAATAAATACAGGCATCGGTTGGCACGAGGCACGTATACCCACCATTGCAACGTCGGTACCCAGGGCTGCATTTACTTGGGTAACTAAAAAGATGAAAGAAGAACTAACTATTCCGTTAGTGACATCGAATAGAATTAACATGCCAGAAACGGCCGAAAAGGTATTGACAGAGGGTCATGCAGATTTAATATCGATGGCTCGACCATTTTTAGCGGATCCAGAATGGGTAAATAAAGCAGCAGCAAATAAAGCAGATGAAATAAATACGTGTATTGGTTGTAATCAAGCTTGTTTAGACCATGTTTTTCAACAAAAAGTAGCGAGTTGTCTGGTAAACCCGAGGGCATGTCATGAAACGGAATTAAATTATTTTCCTACCGAGAAAAAGAAAAAGATTGCCGTAGTAGGTGCTGGTCCTGCAGGATTAGCCGCATCTACCATTGCCGCACAACGCGGCCATGACGTTACCCTTTTTGAAGCTGATAAAGAGATTGGCGGACAATTTAATATGGCGAAGCAAATTCCTGGCAAAGAAGAATTTTACGAAACCATTCGTTATTTCAATACCCAAATCGCATTGCATAAGGTAACCCTAAAACTAAACACTCGGGTACAGGTAGAAGATTTAAAAAATGGCAATTTTGATGAAGTGATATTAGCAACCGGAATTCAACCAAGAACTCCGAAAATCGAAGGCATTGACCATCCTAAAGTGGTAAACTATATAGATGTTCTAAAGTTAAAAAATCCGGTTGGTAAAAGGGTTGCCGTTATTGGTGCAGGAGGCATTGGTTTTGATGTATCAGAATACATAACACATGAGGGTGAAAGCACTTCCTTGAATATTGATGCTTGGTTAAAAGAATGGGGAATAGATAAAACCATGACCGCAAGAAGTGGAATTGAAGGGGTTGAAGCAGTGGTTCATCCATCACCACGAGAAATTTTTATGTTCAAACGTAGCAAAGGTAAATTTGGTGCCAATTTAGGCAAGACCACAGGTTGGATACATCGTTCTACTTTGAAAAAGAAAAATGTACAGTTTATTAACAATGTAAAGTATACCAAAATTGATGACCAAGGCTTGCATTATATGCAAAAGGAAGAACAAAAAGTGTTGGCAGTTGATACTATAATCATTTGCGCAGGTCAATTACCCAATAAAGAACTATTCGCACCATTAGAAGAAGCAGGTATTAAAGTACATGTTGTTGGTGGTGCAGATTTTGCATCTGAGTTAGACGCAAAACGTGCAATAAATCAAGCAAGTAGATTAGCTGCTGAAATATAGGGAGGTTGAACGATAATTATTAGGTTTTTTCTACTGGTATTGCCATAAAATCACAAAACGGTACCATTGTCTAACCAACGTTGCAAAAGCGTATCGTTATGAGAAATGTCTACCAGATGAAATTTGTTAAAACGCTTAAAAACACGTGATTCTTTAAGGGTTTCTATACAAACCGACACTGGATTAAGATAGTTGGAATGAATTAGAAATAGTTGGCCTTTACGCTTTAAAAGATAGCCCACATGTCCCTCATCAAAACCTATAAAATAGAGTCCTTCTTTGGTTAAGCCATCAATCTCTTCAAAGGCTTTTTCAGGTGTATCTTGAACCACCTTATTGATTTCTGAGCCGCAACTGATCATTTTAGCTTCATCTAAAGGTGATTTTTGAGCTAATGTATATCTATTAAGTTTTAGACCCATATCGCGCAAGGTGGTTGAGATAAAATAACCACAAGCTATTTTACCTTGATTAGGTATGGTAGTATGACCACCAAAACTCCATGGAGTACCATACCAGTGAGGTATAATCTTATTTACTAATTGGTTTGTAAATTCTGTTTTAATATGGTCAAAAGAAATAGTACCCGATTGAAGACCTTCTTTTAAACGCAAACGAAGTTCACTAGTATTTACTTTGGTATTGGCATAAGATTCAGCAATGCTATCTAAATCTGTTTTAAAATCAAGGTTTAACTCTTCAGTAAAATCCCAAGGTTTTAATACAGGTAAGGGCTTTTCAGTAGCCAAATAAGGTACTGCTACCTCTTCTATTTTATGTGGTATTTCGTTTGTAAAGCCTAATGAAAGTAGTAACGAAAATAATAGCATTTTTTTAGATTTAGGAATAAGGAACTGTCATTGTAACGTATTCGCTAAGAAGAAATTATATTAAAAATGTTAAACTTAAATTTTACTTTTCAACTGTCTTCTAAATACTTAGATTTACGGCCCACCATACTTCATAATCTCTTGGTACAAGAGGTCTGTAACTTTGAAAACCTTGATCGGCAATTTTAAGGCCTATAATAGTTTTTTTATCATCGCGCACATAGCTTATGAAAATGAAGGAATGTCCATAAGGATCCAGATTTTTAACATTTACGCCTTGCACTACTTTTTCATAATCGTCTTTAAACCGCCATACTTGCATGAGTGCACCGGGTTGTAATTGGCCACTCCAAATTCCGGTTGAATCAACCAAAGTACCCATTCCGGCATAGGCAATAGCACCAGCATTTCCCTTACCCCTATATGTTTCTGGTAGGCTTCGCCATCCTTCTCGTGTGTCTGAAGCTGAATCGTATATCAGATTAAACACCTGTTTGGGTGTGTATGATTTTGTGGCCATATTAGCAGGTAAATCTTGATAGAACGAATGACCATGAACCTCTTTAAAGGCTTGTTCAAATCGGCCTTTACTTACGGAAAGGCAATGACCATTTGGCTCTTTATTATCACTATTGGTATAATTCTCTACTATTTTATCGCCCACTGGGCTATTTCTTTTTAAAATAGTTGCTGATTCATATTCGTTGTACGATGTACTAGAACCATTTTGTGACAAAGAATCTATTGCATTGGATGTTTTTACTTTTTTTAGCGCCGGTATTAGACTTATAAATTCATGATCATCAAAATCATAATGATGTGTTGCCGTAGCTGTATTGCCATTATTATATACTTGAGTAGTATTTTGATTGGAATTCTTATGGATTGTTTTCTGCTTATTTTTTTTTATCGAAGAACAACCCATAAACATAAGGCCTATTAGAACTTTACATGCAATCCACGTAATGGTTTTCTTTAGCAATATTCTTGATGGGATTATTTTCATATCTAAAGCTTGCATTGACGATTTAAAATTGGCCTAACTAACCTTGTAGCAACTATAGGGCAGTATATTTAGACCTGCTGATACAACTACAAAGGTAACACAATCACCAACTTAATTTCCTGATTAAAAGTTAAGGCAACTGTGAAATGTATTGATGCAACATACTAAAAAATTTGAACATGTTAATAGTAGTCGTGGTAAGTTCAGCACACGACATTATTGGCATTGTAGGGTATTGTCTATCGTATCTAAATTTTAATAACTACATAATGATGAAATAAGTATGAAACAAAATATCAAGATTTTATTTCATAATACACTCAAAAACTCCAACGTAATCGTACGAACATACTATTCCCTAAAGTTTTATAATTTTCAAATTCAAAAAAGGATTGTCCCGTAACATCCACTTCCAAATTGGTAACTATAGAATACCCAATACTGGGAATTACAATTACCGAATGATTATTAGGTGAATAAATGGTACTTAAAGTTCCTTTAAAAATAGGAGTGAATTCTTTGGCCAATTGTAAAAATCCTGAAAATTCAAAAGGCATTAAGTTTTTCGCACTTAAATTGGTGTAAACCAATGTCCCCAAATTATTAGTTGCTTTATTATTAGAACTAGTATATAAAACTGAACCGTTTATATAGAGACCTTTTTTAAATCCATAGTCAACAGAAACAGAAGTACTCAACACATTTTTAGAATTAAAATAACTTTCATACGGAACAAAGTAAGTAAGCTCTCCTTTAAATCCTGTGTTTTTTAGATTTCCAGCCCAACCAGCACCAATGACCCAATCTTTTTGGTAGATTCCAGATATGAATTGAATATCATAAGAGCCTTTATTGAGTTTGTACATGCCGGCTAAAATGAAATCATCCTTATCCCTACCCTTTTTTGTCGCTATTTCTACCTTACTGAAATCACCTAGATAATATTGAACACGAATGGCATCACTCCCCGGTCGTTCTTCATAATCAAAATCGAATAGATTGTACGTATTGAAAATATCATTTGGATTCCATGCTAAATTCATTCCCCAATTAATGCGTTGTCTACCCAAAGTAAAATCCCAATCACCGTTTGTATAATTTACCAATACCCTATCAATCGTTGAGTTAAAAAGTATATTTTTAGTATCGATGACATTCCAGGATAGGTCGACCATGCCAATATCTTGTGAAATAAAATTTGAAAACCCATTAAAGTTCTTGACATTATCGCCATAAAACAATCTACTTCTCAATTCTAGTCTTACCGTAATTTTATCTGAAGGGATATATTTGAAATTGAAACGATTATGTAAAAAAGTTGTCCATTGCAACGTATCCAAATTGTCGATTAAACTAAATTCATGAAGATTTTTAACATAACCAGCAACAATCAATTGTTGTTGCTTATCTTCTTGAGCAAATAGGCTATAGCTTATAAACACCATTAGATATGTGAAACATATAGCTTTCATTAGTTTTAAGTTGGTGTTTGTTGCACATCTGATGCTACTTTACCATCTACCAAGGTAATGACGCGCCTAGCTTTTTTTATGACCCGCTGATCGTGTGTTGAGAATAAAAAAGTGATCTTCTCTTCCTTGTTCAATTTTGCCATAATATCCAGTAAGTTGGCTGCTGATTTTGAATCTAAATTAGCCGTAGGTTCATCTGCCAGTATAATTTTTGGTTTTGAGGCCAAGGCCCTTGCTACGGCAACACGTTGTTGTTGTCCGCCTGATAGTTCGCCTGGTCTGCTGTGTATCTTATCTTCTAGACCTACCTCTTTCAACAAGGTCAACACACGCTGTACCCTTTCATTTTTTGGCATATGTTGCAGCTGTAATACGAAACCAACATTTTCTTTTGCAGTAAGTACAGGTATCAAATTAAAAGACTGAAATACAAACCCAATATTGTGTAATCTAAAATCTATCAACTTGTTTTCCGATAGCTTTGTTATTTCTACGCCATCAATAAATACAGTGCCTATTGTGGGCTCATCTAATCCGCCCATCATATTCAACAAGGTAGATTTCCCAGAGCCGGAAGGACCAACCAACGCAACAAACTCTCCTTCTTCTATATGCAAATGAACATTTTGCACCGCATGGACCGGAATTGTCTTTGGATTGAAGGTTTTACTTACATTATGTGCATCTATAATCGTTTTTGCCATAATTCTAAATTTTACGTATTGCTTCCGAAGGATTTAATTGTAAAGCTTTATAAGCGGGATAAATAGCCGATAGAATTGCCGTAACAATACACATGGTTACGATAATTATATATTTCTCTTGATCTAAGGCCGGATAAATCATAGAACTAAATCCGTAGGACGCTAAACCCTCTGAAAACATAGAAATGTTAATACCCGTTTCTCCTAAGAGTGTAACGGTTAGCCATCCCAGAAACAGGCCTATTGGACTACCTAATACAGTTAAATAAATGGTCTCCAACATAACCATAATGAATATTTTGCGCTTATTCAGTCCAATGGCCATCAACATGCCTAGTTCTCTAATTCGCTCTAATACAGACATTAACATGGTGTTAATAATGCCAAATGTTAAGGCCAATAAAATAATGCCACTTATGATATAGGTATAAAGGTTAAAGGATTCTATAATCATACCTAGTTCCGGTGATAACTCCTTCCAATCTTCAATTTTCACTTTTTTAACCAAATTACTACTGTAGTTTTTAATTGTATCCAGTTGCGTTTCATCTTTTATCAATATGGCTATTTCATTACTTTCGGAAGTCTTTAATCCCAATAAATCCCTTAAATCCTCTTGTTGCACATAAACATTGACTTCATCTAATGAACTATTTTTTGATCTGTAAAGCCCACCTATCCTAAAAGCGGCAGAAACAATTTCTGTATTTGTATTGGTAAAGGTCAATACCACTTTACTTTTAAGCTTAACTTTAAGTTTTCTGGCTAATTTTTCGCCAATAAGCATCTCATTATCTTTTCCTGAATTAAAATAATCCCCTTGAATGACACTTTCATTCAATCTTATTTGAGGAATTTCTAAAGCTGGTTCAATACCATAAATTTTTACACCGCTTGCTGTTGTTGGCGAGGTTATCATACCTGTGGTAATGACTCGCGAGCTTACCGATGCTATGCGAGCATCTTTTTGAAATTGCCTCATTACTTGATCACTATTTGCTATAGTGAATTTTGAATCGTTCTCATTTTGAAACTTTGGATGATGTATCTGTAGATGGGATAATTGTTTATAAACAGATTCGTTGATGTTATTTTTATACATTCCCCAAGAAAAAGATAGAATGAAAATTCCAGCCCACACACCAATAATAATTGAGCTTATTACCACCAGACTTCTTGATCTGTTCCGCCAGATATTCCGCCAAGCAATTTGAAACATCATAACTAACTATTTATAGCTTCTATAGGTTTTAATTTCAACACTTTATATCCAGGATATAAAGCCAGTAGAGTCGATAATATTAAAACAATTAATGTTTGGGTAATAAAGATTTTCTCATTGCTGGAAAAGTATATGATCGATTCAATACCCCAATCTTCATAAACTTCTTTCAACTCTCCAGTCAAATGAATAGGATACCTTGTAAACCATTTTATAACAAGAATACCTACAATAACACCGGTAAGACACCCTATCAACGAAATCATGATTGATTCCAGTAAAAGGATCAAGCCTAGTAAGTGTTTTTTCATTCCTATGGCAATAAGAATTCCCAATTCATGTTTTCGTTCAAAAATCATCATCAATAAGGTTCCAAATAAACCAAACGAAATAATAAAATAGAGAATACCTATAATGATGTAATGACCTGTGCTATCCGCTTCAATAAACTGATCCATTTCGGGCATCATTTCTTTCCAAGTCATCACTTCATATTTATTAGGATTTATAGATTCCAGCAGAGACTGTTTTAGCTTATCCAAATCGGTTGTATTATTTAGCATTACAGACATAGAGGATAACCTGTTTTCTGCTCCGTGCATATATTGGGCTTGTTGCAAAGGCATATACACGACGTTGTTATTCAATTCTATGGCTCCTAATTTTATAATACCTTTCATTCTATACTTGGCTGCAGCACTACTTGCGTGATAGCCTTGTCCTAAAAGCACTAAAGTGTCATTTACTTTTAATTTAAGTTGTGATGCTAAACCTTCACCCAATACCACAGCATCATCATTAACTGTTTCAATATAGTGTCCGTCTATGATTTTTTTATGAAGATTATTGACTGCCTTTTCTTTAACTGGATCTATTCCTAAAACAAGTACACCCTTTGTTCTATTCGTATACGATGCTAGGGCAAATGTCTGCAAACGCGGCATTAGGTGTATAACATTCGGGTTTTCAAATAATTCTTGATAGAGTTGTTCATCTTCTTCAAATGTATTGTCTATGGATTGCTCATCCCAATATCCTTTCTGATGAACTTGTAGATAACCGGAGGAATAACTTACCATATTATGAATCATATTATCATAAATACCATCGGTTAACGAGCGAAAAACGATAGCCAATACCACTGCAAAAAACACAGAGGTGGCAGTAATGAATGTTCTACGCTTATTGCGCCATATATTTAACCAAGCCAATTTTAATAGCATTATTTCAATTGTTTCATATTTCGGGTAGTGAAAAAATTATCCTGAATAGGTTTGTCAAAAATGATATCATTATACATTATCACGGTACTATTTCCTTCTTTATCAACCGGAAACATTTCAATTTTTGAAGTTATTTTTCTGCCACCAATTTCTTGGACCTCGCTAGAATTCATAGTATTTACCAATTCACCATCCTCATCATAGAATTCAGCTTTTAACTGTAAAAATTCCTTGACATCTATCCATACAATAACTTTTTCCCAAACGATGGCTGCCGAAGGTTTGGGTATCATTTCAATTTTATAACAGTCCTTTTTTGAGATGGTCTCTTTCCCCAAAAGTTTGTGGTCATAATCCGTTATCGAAGATGCTTCTTTAACCAAATCGTCATTGGTAAAGTCCGTTCCCATCCAACTTTGGGACATCATAGAGGGGGGAAGTTTAATGTTACGTTCTATGGAAGGAATCCAGTTCCATACTTCTTTATCTCGCTTTAAAAACACTGTGCCTTTTTCTTTTGCCGGAGAAGTAATCAAAATCATAGAATAATCATCACCCTTAGACCAAGCCTTCATATTCATTTCTCTGCTCCATGTAGGTCTGATTATTTTAATGGTGATATCTGCCTCTGAAGTATTACCGCGCATGTTTTCATCTGCCCTCTTAACAATTTCCGTTGCTGAAATAACATGTTGACTATAAGTTGTTGCCATAGGCATTATGAAAATGATAAAACTTATGGTGAATATTAAGAGTGGTGAGTTTTTCATATGGTCGAAGTTAATTGACTATATGAATAAAAAACATGATGATTATCAGCCTAAATAGTTATATGATATAAATAATAGACTATTGTACTTATGCCACGAACAATTATTTTGTGATTATTGAAAACAAAATAATTAGCACCTATTTTCTTAAAAATTGGAAAACACTGAATACTTAGCAGTAGTTTTACGGTATAACCAATTGACTTTTGTCATGTTTTTAAACTACTTTCCCCCTTATTTTTATGTCTTAATCATAGCCAATGATCGATAATTCGCTACTTGCAAAATTTAAATCCAAGTCCGATTTACTAGAGTATCTAGAACAATCTAAAAGCGGCATACCCCTCTACACCGATGTGTTAGACAAATATTATTATGAACGTCTTTTATTACAATTACAGGCTGAGTTAGTTGATTTTCAAAAATGGGTTCAAAAAGAGGATAAAAAAATAGCCATCATCTTTGAAGGCCGGGATGCTTCAGGCAAAGGTGGCACTATACGCCGTTTTGCAGAGCATTTGAATCCGCGTGCCATGCGAATCGTAGCACTCAATAAACCTACTGAGATCGAACGTAAACAATGGTATTTTAACCGCTATATAAAGGAACTTCCAAATGCAGGTGAAATCGTTTTTTTTGACCGTAGTTGGTACAACCGGGCCGTTGTAGAACCGGTAATGGACTTTTGTACTAAAGAACAATATGAACGTTTTATGGTACAAGTGCCAGAATTTGAACATATGCTCTATGAATCTGACACCAAGATTATTAAATTTTGGTTTTCAGTGTCTATCGATGAACAGAAAAAGCGATTTGATAATAGATTGGGAAATCCTTTAAAAAAATGGAAATTTAGTCCGGTCGACCAAAAAGGTCAGGATCTTTGGGAAGATTATAGTTATTATAAAAATCAAATGTTCGCTCGTACCCACATCTCATTCTGCCCTTGGATTATTGTAAAAAGTGATAATAAAAGGTTGGCGCGTGTAGAAAGCATCAAATTTGTTCTTTCACAATTCGATTATGATGGCAAGGGCTCTAATTGCCCAGACCTATTACCCGACCCTAATATTGTGCATCGGTTTTTTAGACAACAGATAAAAATATAGGCAGTAATTATTTTAAGTTAGTTATATGAGTAAAGTACAAAAGCCTTTAAAAGAAAAAGAACTGCAATCAATCAATTCCAAGAAGGGATTATTAGCCTTATTAAGACAATCTTCTTTAGACCCCAAAAAAGCTATACATGCACTCAAATATGAAAAACGCTTGGCTAAACTACAAGAAGAATTACTTGTATTACAGCAATGGGTAGTAAAAAACAACAAAAAGGTGGTGATTATTTTCGAAGGTCGTGATGCTGCTGGTAAAGGAGGTGCGATTAGGCGTATTACCGAACATTTACCGCCAAGAGAAGTACGGGTAGTAGCCTTGCCGAAACCTGATGAGATAGAAGAAGGTCAATGGTATTTTCAACGCTACATTAATCGTTTTCCACGTGAAGGTGAAATGGTATTCTTTGACAGAAGCTGGTATAACCGTGCCGTGGTAGAACCAGTGAACAACTTTTGTACGAGAAAACAATATCAAAATTTCATGGATTCGGTGAATGATGTGGAACGGATGATGTTACTTTCTGATATTCATCTAGTGAAACTTTACTTTTCTATTTCTAAAAATGAGCAAGCGCGTCGCTTTAAGGATATTACATCTAGCCCTATTAAAAAGTGGAAATATAGCGATGTAGACAGAAAGGCTTTGGCCTTATGGGATGAATACACGTCATATAAAGAGTTAATGTTTAAGAACACTCAAAAATATGTGCCTTGGAAAATTATTAAAGCGAACAGGAAAACATCTGCAAGAATTACGGCTTTAGAACACATATTGAATAAAATTCCGTACGAAGTTAAAGACAAGGAAAATATAAAGCATAGAGCCATTTTAAAGGATAATGATGAACAACTTTAGATTTCATGTAAAAGAATCAAGTTGAATACATCTGTGTAAGATATAAACTTACAACTAATGGTTCTTGTCTATTTGTGAATTCTTATGGACAAATTAAATAGGTAAAACCAAGTAATTGGTGGAACAAGTTTTTAATCAAGGACTTTATTTGTAAAATGCGTTTCATAAACTTTTTATTAAATGAATCTATTCCTAAAAAAATAAACGGACTGTCATCTATACTAATTTATTTTAATAATAGTAGTCAAACTGTATTCTATCAGATGCAGATAATGCATAACCTCCATTATTTGATGGATTATATGTTAACGTGGTTCAAAACCGAATAAGCAAAAATGCTTATTCTTAAAAGTTGAATCGTATTAATTAGTGCGATTCCACATATAAATAACTATATATGGTTGTAAATTAGCATTTGTACCGCTTACACCTTCTGTACTTAATGTACCACTCGGCGTTCCTGCTGATTTAGCTACACTTGCAGTTGTAACAAGTGAATTTGACGTGTTTCCTGTTGATGGGTCGGCAATTGGTGCATCAGCACCTCCACCACTGTAACCACTATTTGAACGATACATTTGGTGATTATGGGGTGCTAGCTCATTGCCTGTAAATGCGTGGCCGTGTGACACAATTACAGCATCTGCTGAACCACCAGTAGAGCCTCCTGTGAACCCATTACCACTACCAACTAATACGCGGCCTTGTCCAAAAGCTACCCAAGTTCCAAATCCAAGAGATGTTGAAGGATTAGAACTTATTGTACTAATATAAATAGAACCCACAGGATAAACAGCTTGAATTCCTGTATTAGAAAAAGCTGTCGATACAGATAAATCTACATATTCGGTAGTAGCAATTTGTGTGGAATTCGTTGCTAAAGTTGCAGTTGGAGCAGTTGGAGTTCCCGTAAAGGTAGGTGAAGCCAAATTTGCTTTTAAATTAATGACTGTTTGGGTTGCAGTAGATATAGGCTTATTTAAATCTGTTGTGTTTTGTACATTTTCTAAAACTTGTTGTCCATTTTTATTTACTACTTGTGCATTCAATTGAAACTTAATTAAAACCAAAGTTATCAATAAAATAATTTTTCTTTTTTTCATTTTAAGCTATATTTATTATTATTCCATAATGTTTTTTATTTCTAAAAAGTAGACAACTATTAATAATAAAAATCAAACTGTATTCTGTCGCCTGCAGTTATTGAATAACCTCCATTACTAGCTGGTGTATATGTTAAAGTAGCACCATCCCATGAATAGGCTGAGTTACTAATACGAATACCATTTACATACATTTTAACCATGCTATTTTCAGAAGGCGTTTGGGTTAGCGTAAAACTGGTTTGGTCTAAGATTGCTGTAAATTCATCTGCAACTTCCCTAACGGCTACAGCGCCTGTAGAAACCGATCCATCGGCCATTAAAAACTGACTTGCAGTTCCTCCAGATTTCATGAATCCGTTTGCGGTAACAGCTCCACTAGCATTAATTTCTACTATAGGTGCGATAGAAGGTTCTACGGTAGTTGAAACATTATAAAATCTAAAACCACCAGCACCTTCACCTTTATTGTTAACAAAAGAAGTGTAGCCGTCTCTAAAATTAGAACTTCCTGGTTGTAACAAGTTCCAAACTAAATAGCCACCTTCTAAACCTGTGTAATTAGGTCCCGTTGCATGAAAAGCCTTACCTTTTACCAAACCACTTGTTCGTACTTCTGTAACAGCTGTATTTCCTAATTGTATGGTGTTGCTGTTGGTTACTCTGGCTTCAAAGCCAATGGCTGTACTGTTCACTAAATTACCAACATCAGGACCAGAGAAAGAACCAATACTTGTATTATTAGATCCTGTTGTATTTGTTTGTAGTGCATAATATCCGTTTGCTGTATTATTCCCACCCGTAGTATTTAGTAGAGCATAAGTTCCAATAGCTGTATTCCTTGTGCCGGTAGTATTTACGTCTAAGGCATCTGTACCAATAGCCACACTGGTATAATCGCCTCCGCTACCTTTTCCAATAGTTAAAGTACTTATCATAATATCTGAATTAAAGGTTTTAGTACCTGCAATGGTTTGTGCGGTTGTTACATCTACAAAGTTTTGCGTGGCAGAACCTGTACCTCCATTGGCAACTGGCAAAACACCACTATAAGACGTTGCTGGTGCAAGATTTGCCCAAGTGGCAACACCAGATGCATTGGTAGTTAGTACTTGACCGGCAGTTGCATTGTGTATATTTGGGTAAGTAACAGTGCCCGTAGTTAATTTTCCACTTGTTTTTACATCGGTAACAGCTGTATTTCCTAATTGTATGGTGTTGGTGTTGGCTACTTTCGCTTTAAAGCCAATAGCTGTAGCATTTGTTATGTTGGCTACAGTTACATCAGCTTGGGAACCCAAAGCTGTATTTTCATAGCCTGTTGTATTCGTTACAAGTGCTGACAAACCAACAGCCGTATTATTATTATTTAAATTGTTTTTAAGAGCAAGTCTTCCAAGAGCCGTATTCCCAGCTCCGGTGATGTTGCTCCAAAGACTCTGTTGTCCAACTGCGGTGTTATTTGAAGCTGTAGTGTTGCTTTTGAGCGCTGCTTCACCAACTGCTGTATTGTAGTTGCCAGTTGTGTTACCCTCAAGGGCCTTCATTCCAAAAGCTGAACTACTGCTCCCTAAATGAATAGCCAATGCCCTATAACCGTAAGCTGAATTGCTATTACTTGTACTAACCCTACTTAGAGCTTGAAGACCAGTTGCGGTATTATATTGTCCTGATGTATTGGCAGCTAAAGCTTGAAGCCCTATAGCTGAATTAGTATTAAAATTTCCGCCACCTCTACCGATGTTTATCCCATTAATGGAAGCGTCGCTACTAAAGGTTTTTGTTCCTGCAATGGTTTGAGCCGTTGTTAAATCTACAAAAGTACTACTATCAGCTACTGATGGGGTTGACCAAGCCAAAACACCAGAACCATTAGTTTTTAATACTTGTCCATTTGTACCATCTGTATTTGGTATCGTAATGGTGCCAGCGGTAATAGTACCACTTGTTTTTACATTGGTGATATTAGTATTGCCTAATTGTATGGTGTTGCTGTTAGTTACTTGTGCATTATAACCTATAGCTGTTGCATTCTCTAAATTATTTAAAGAAACATTTGCATTATGGCCTATCGCTGTATTTTTGCTTCCTGTAGTATTGGCTTTCAATGATTCTCTACCAAATGCCACATTATATTGCCCTGTGGTATTTAATTGTAACGCGTAACTTCCTGAGGCGGTATTATAGGAAGCTGTATTTTCTTTTAGTGCATAAGCCCCGAGAGCTGTATTTTGTTCTCCGGTTATATTAATCTTTTGCGTTTCAAAACCAATAGAGGTATTAAGTCTACCCGTCGTGTTTTGTGATAAGGCGCTTTCGCCAAAGGCAGTATTATACGTATTGTTTCCTCCTCCCTTACCAAGGGTCATATAAGTTCCAACCTTAAGGTCTCCTGCGAATGTTTTATTGCCTGCAATGGTTTGGTTGGTGGTTAAATCTACAAAATTTTGCGTGGCAGAACCTGTACCTCCATTGGCAACTGGCAAAATACCACTATAAGACGTAGCTGTGGTGCTTGGAGTTGACCAAGTCAATGCGCCACTTCCCGTGGTAGATAATACTTGTCCGCTTGTACCGTGTGCTTTTGGATAAGTTACCGTTCCTGCTGTTAGGGTACCGCTGGTTTTTACATTGGTAATGGCTGTATTCCCTAATTGAATGGTGTTGCTTGCTGAAACAATTGCTCCGCTTCCTATAGCTGTGGAATTAACTTGAGTACCATTACCAGCTGTTGCATTAGCATTGGTTCCAATAAAAGTATTATTTGAACCACTAGTTACTACGTCACCAGATCGTTTACCAACTCCTACATTCTCATTGCCAGTCACATTTATAAGAGATTGATTTCCTATTGAGGTGTTATTAGTTCCTGTTAAAAGAGCCAACATAGATTCTGCTCCAACAGATGTGTTTCCTCCTCCTGTTGTTAATTCTGGAAGGTTGTTGTACCCAACACTCGTATTTTGGTCAATTGAAGTTCCAACATAACTTTTTAACGAAGATTGTCCAATAGCTGTATTTCTTTGTCCTGTACTTACGGCATTTAATGCCCCATTACCAATTGCTATGTTGGAAGCACCACTAGCATTTCCTTTTCCAATGGTTACGCTATTAAAACTCCCATTGCTACTAAATGTTTTAACACCTGCAATGGTTTGTGCGGTTGTTAATTCTACAAAGTTTTGCGTGGCAGAACCTGTACCACCATTGGCAACTGGTAAAATACCACTATAAGACGTTGCTGGTGCAAGATTTGCCCAAGTGGCAACACCAGATGCATTGGTAGTTAGTACTTGACCGGCAGTTGCATTGTGTATATTTGGGTAAGTAACAGTGCCCGTAGTTAATTTTCCACTTGTTTTTACATCGGTAACATCGCTATTTCCTAGTTGAATTGTGTTGTTTGTTACTACAGTAGCACCTTGGCCTAGGGCTGTAGAATTTGTACCAGAAGCTATGGTATTGCTTCCTAATGATGTTGCTTTTATTGCTGAAGCTTCAGATGAATTACCAATTGCCACAGTTTCGCTTGCTGTTGCTTTAGTGTCTTTACCAAATGCAGTAGCAATACTTCCTGATGCTAAAGTATTTGCGCCAACAAAAGTTGCATTTGAAGAGCCGCCAACGGTTACACCATTTACAAGTATATTAGAGTTAAAGGTTTTAGTACCTGCAATGGTTTGGTTGGTGGTTAGCTTGACAAAGTCATTAGCTGATGTACTCACAGCATTGGTTACAAAAGCAGTAGTTGCGAGTTGTGTTGTACTCGTTCCTGCTGTAGCGGTTGGTGCTAAAGGCGTACCGGTAAAAGTTGGCGAAGCAATATTTGCTTTTAAATTTAAAGCATCCGCATTCGTTTTCACTTGTGCATCTAAATCTTCGGTAGCATCAACAAGAGATGTGGAAGTACTGATATAGTTCGCACTACTATTTGCAGTATAAGCTCCATCAGTTCCTAACCCGGCACCAGCTTGTGTGGCATTTAATTCTGTTTGCAACGTATTATCGGCTATATCACTTGCCGCATCAATAGCATCTACATAAGTTTTTACTGACTTCACTGTTGGAAACTTCACATCAGAAGCACCATCTGTAGTGATATCTGTAGATTTATTAGCGGCATCTTCTTTTAAAGCTATAGCTGTATTTTGAGTTGCTTGTTCCTCCGTAATTGTAGTTAAAGAACTTATAGCTGGAAAACCTACAGCCCTAACCGCACGAACCATTCTGATAGTATTTTTATTTAAAACCTGCTGAAAGTTATTGCCAAAAAACAATGCTGATGCACCGGAACCTGACTCCGAAGAACTCCAATAGGCTCTAGAGCCCCCACCAAAACTGACGCCTCCATTTGTCGTGGCGATTCCATTAATAACTCCTCTGTTTATACTCATCTGATATAATTCGTCTTTTGAGGGGAGATACCAGTCGGTAAAGCCACCTCCATTGTATGCTCTTGCTATGCCAGCAGCATAATTCGTTTCTGTAGCACCTTGAACGGCTATGATGGCATCTGTGTTACTTGCACCAGTTTCTACGGCTGTTCCGGTTGCTCCAGTAGTTAAATATGAGCCGTTGTACCATTGTATTCCATCGCTTTGGTCTTCAATAGAACTAACTAGACCTTTTGAGTTATCCGCTGGATCTACCCAAAACACAACACCACCTCCAACAAAGTCACCTATAGTTAGCGTCTGAGCCGCTACACCATCAGAAATCACCGTATCAAAAGCTTCAGAAACAAATGCAGTTGTTGCTAATTGTGTTGTATTCGTTCCAGCTGAAGCAGTTGGTGCTAAAGGCGTACCTGTAAAGGTTGGCGAAGCGATATTTGCTTTTAAAGCAAGATTAGTCTGTAATGTAGCTTCGGCCGTATTACTATCGGTTTCATTTTGGTCTACATCCGCTTGCAACGCTGCTAACGCTGTAGCGCTAGTACCATTAGTTGCTGTAATCTCAGCATCAACATAGGTTTTTACCGATTTCACCGTTGGGAACTTCACATCAGAAGCACCATCCGTAGTGACATCAGTAGATTTGTTTGCCGCATCTTCTTTTAAAGCAAGACCTGCTGTGGTGGCAGTACTTAAGGTATTGATATTGGTTTGTAAGGTTGTTTCAGCAGCATCACTATCCGTTTCATTTTGGTCTACATCAGCTTGCAATGCTGCTAACGCTGTAGCGCTAGTACTACTAGTCGCTGTAATTTCAGCATCAACATAGGTTTTTACAGATTTCACCGTTGGAAACTTCACATCAGAAGCACTATCAGTAGTGATATCTGTAGATTTGTTTGCTGCATCTTCTTTTAAAGCCGTTGCATTTACTGCGGTTGTCGCATTTGTTGCCACTGTAGCTGTTAATGTATTGATGTTAGTTTGTAACGTTGTATCAGCCGTATCACTATCCGATTCATTTTGGTCCACATCACCTTGCAATGTATTCAAGGCTGTTGTACTAGCATCACTAGTCGCTGTAATTTTAGCATCCACATACGTTTTTACGGCTTTTACACTAGGGTATTTATCATTTGACGTTTCATCAACCGAAATACTTGTACTTTTATTAATTAAATCTTCTTTGGTAGCATCAGCGGATATGGCACGATCCACTTCAGTCTGTAAATTTGTTGTTAAAGTGTTGTCAGCAAGAATTCTATTCGATTTTTCAGTGTTTAAATTCGAAGCTATAGTCGTTTCCGCACTAGTAGCCCTTAAAGTTTCTTCTGTTATCAAACCCGCAGCATCAGTAATGCCAGCTGTAGCAGCATCTACATATATTTTTACGGCTTTCTCCGTTGGAAAGTTTACATCTGAATTCCCCGATAAAGTCCCATCCGTACTTTTGTTCGCAGTATTTTCTTTGGTGCCTTCTGCGGCCAATGCTCGGGTTCTTTCTGTAACTATAGCTGTAGCATTCGTGTTCTCTACGCCTTTAGCCCTCGTTTCTTCTGCCGTTATAGCATTGGTCAAAGTAAGGTCATCCGCAGCTCTTGTTGTTGCTTCGCTCGTTAGGTTTGTAGCCAGCGTACCCTCGGCGGTCTCCGCTCTTGTTTTTTCCGTGGCTATTGCCGTGGCGTTTACGCCTTCGGCGGTTGTTGCCCTGGTGGTTTCCAAGGCTAGATTATCCGTTAAGACTTTTTCCGCAGCGGAAGCTCTCGTGATTTCTGCATTTAAATCCGTCGTTGCCGCTGTGGTGCTGGCATCCACATAGGTTTTTACCGATTTCACACTTGGGTACTTCGTGTCGGAGTCACCGTCCGTTGTTAGGCTCACACTTTTATTGGATAGGTTTTCCTTTAACAGATCCGCATTCGTCCTATTGGTAACCTCCGTTGCCAAATTCGTTGTCAACGTGCCTTCCGCATTCGTTGCTCTGGTTGCTTCATTGGCTAAGTCCGTTGCTAAAGTTCCTTCGGCCGTCGTTGCTCGGGTTACTTCATCTGCCAGGTCATTGGTCAGTTTGGTGTCCGCCGCAGCTCTTGTTGTTGCTTCGCTCGTTAGGTTTGTAGCCAGCGTACCCTCGGC
>NZ_CAXBGF010000007.1:0-199716 GCF_963975365.1 uncultured Maribacter sp.
TATAGCCACGAGGACAAAAGTTTTTCAGACTTCGATAAAAGGCAAAATGCCTATTGGACAGATATACACAAGAAATTGACAGCAATCAAAGAACAGTTAAACAACAATTAAAATTTAAGAACGATGAACACAAATTTTTTCAATCAGATACAGCAGTTGGACTTTACAGGCAATTTACAACTGACGATAACCAAAGGAGCAGAAAGCAATCTAATCGTATCGGTATTGCTCCATAACGAACAATGCGGAGATAGTGCGAAAAACCTTATTCCCCCATTGACATTTAACGCCACACCCCAAGAGTTTGACGAGGGATTTTTTGAGCAAATAACCACACCTGTACAAAAGGTATCGGGTTTAATGGTGGATATGGAGAAATTCCAAAAGCAACTTGATGAAGCCAAAGCACAATCGGCAATCGAGAAAGCAAAAGCCGAAAAAGAGAAAAAGGAACAGGAAGCCAAAGACAAGAAGTTCAAACAGGCTATGGACAAGGTGGACGAGTTGGAGAAAGAGGGCAAGTTCCGTGAAGCGTGGATGAAAGTTCCCGATTTAACGGAGTTTCCCGAAAAAGCGGACGAGATACGCAAACGCAAAACCTCATTATCCGACAAGTTTGCAACACCGAGCCTTTTCGGAACAACGGAAGAAACAGCACCTGAACAGCCACAGGTGGCAGAAGTTACTGCCGATTATCCTATTGATGAAGCGGACGAGGAAGAATAAAAGTGTTAACCCCAAAATTAGAAAGTTATGTTATTAGCAACGCAATTAGAACGAGTTTTTATACTCAAAGATAAAGGACAGGACATCAGACTGACCGACCCAGAGCCACGTTGGAGTGTGGAAGCGGTGATGAATTATTACGCCAATATGTACCCCATTTTGACGACTGCAAAAGCATCAGCACCGCAGATAAAAGACGATGCAATCGAGTACAAATTTGAGAGCGTAATGGGTACGAAAGGTTGAACCAAAATTTTAAAACGATGAATTATGCAAC
The DNA here is from genome assembly GCF_963975365.1 of uncultured Maribacter sp. Taxonomy (GTDB): domain Bacteria; phylum Bacteroidota; class Bacteroidia; order Flavobacteriales; family Flavobacteriaceae; genus Maribacter. The sequence goes on from NZ_CAXBGF010000007.1 coordinate 1,004, forward strand.
GCAACATCATATCGGGAGTTATCAGCATACCCGAACAGAAAAGACAACAGCAGCTACACCGACAGTTGGGCGAGTTCGCAAATTGGCTACAAAGACCAAAGGACGCAAGCCAAGTGCAAAAAGACAAGCAGAAATCCGTACCAATAGCAATGCTACCAATGGTCTTTTAAAGTGTACGTTTCTGCCTAAACTGAAAACAGCACAATCCGTACAGGCTTGTCAGAAAACGGAGAGGGATTTTTACAAGTCCCTTTCCCGACTTGCCAAGCATTACAGCATTGAGCCAATGCAGACCAAAGATTTTGAGTTTCCCTACAATATAACATTGTCTATGTGGGATATGGAAACCAAAGTAAAACGTACCAATATCAATTGGGATAGTTTTAAATTGGTACAGGATAGTAAGAAAACCTACTTCACAAGTGAGGAACGATACAATACAGATACAACCTTGTATTATGTTCCTATTGCACCACTCTTTAAAATGCTCAAAGACCCGAAGCGTAAAAAGACCGCACAGCTACTTATATCGGTATGCAGTTATCTGTATCATATTGCCGATGTGCCGTATTACAGGCAGGAAGACAGCTATTTGTATTGGTTGTATGAAACGCACAAAGATTGGGTAGAACAGGATGATGAAACAGACGAAACCGAAACGTATAAAAGTGAGTTGAGAAATGCCGAATATATTGGCGACAATATAGAACAAAAGCTATTTAACCGTATCAATTTAAAGGTATTTGAACAGCGTTTGAGCCGATTTAAAAGCCTTGATACATTCGACAGGGAATGTTGGCAGGTAGCTTGTAATGCGTTTGCCCTTTGTACTGAATATCCGAACGCAAGCATTTTCAGAAACGCACCATTGCCCGAACAAGACCCATATAATGATGATTACGAAACCGAAGCAATCGGAATGGAAAAGTATATCTCATTTGTCGCAGATACAAAAGGTTGGTTATATGAAAGTATGGCAGACAGCATCAATAACGAGTTTAACGAATACGGAGCAATGCAGGAACCGACCATTTGCAAATCCTTTGACGGAAGTAAAATAAAGACAAATAACCTTGATTTTGAAAACCGCCTGTTTGCCCTATTGGACGACCTCTGTACCCTATTGTATGACTATAAAACAACAGAAAAATGAACACCGTAAACGACTTAACCCAAGATTTCGGCACATTATACTATCCTAAATCCGCTTTGGTTTTCTATGAAACCAAAGGAATTGAAACCGATATGTATGTGGAGCATTTCGATATGGACAGCAACGGAACGCCTATCAACGCTCATCCATTGACTGTAAGGGAAGCCAATGTATTGGCAAAGGCTTTACAGACCGAAGACGAAAAGAGCAACGCCTTTTTAAAATCAAAGGGAATTTTGCCGACCAATATTCTGCACATCAATCCGAATGCTGAAAAAGGTACAGTACTTTGGTACACCAAATCAAAGCAAAGGCAACTGTATTTTGTGGAAAGTTTGGGCATACCCAATGGCAAGGCACAAGTACCCCCAATGCTTTGGTTAGCGAGCAAAAGCAGTCTTACGGTATTTGCTTTGGCAAACGACAGAAGACCAACCGAGAAAACGCCATTGCATTACGCACCTTTCTTCAATATCTACGAAAAAGGGAATGTATGTATGGGTACGGTAAGTATTGACATTAAAAATTCGGCTTCGGTTGAGGAATTTATACAGGCGTGGGAACATTATTTTTTCAATTCCTATTTCAGCCATTCATTATGTGAAAACTTGACGAAAAAAAACATTGTAAACCTTTGGAAAGACCTTATTGGCACAGATAAACCCTTTCCGAAAGAAGCATTAAAAAAGAATAACAAAACCCTTAAAAATCTATTGTGATGAATACAGCAAAAACAGCAATCCATTTTACGGATAATTATCTGCTCAATCCCACCAATCCGATTTCGGTAAACCTTATCGGAGCAGGTGGTACAGGGTCAAAAGTATTGACCGCCTTAATGGAAATAAACGAAAGTTTGATTGCGTTGGGACACGCAGGGTTACAAGTCCGCCTTTGGGATGATGATATTATCACAAGTGCCAATTTGGGCAGACAACGTTTTGCAGAAAGTGAAACAGGATTATACAAATCCGTTGCTTTAATCAATCGTTGCAACCGCTGGGCAGGAACAAATTGGAAAGCCGAAACGGTAAAATTTGAAAAGGACAATTTTGGAAGACCTCCCGAAAAAGCAAGGGCAACCATTACCATTACTTGTGTGGATAATGTACAGGCGAGGTTTGGCGTTGCTGAAATTCTTAAAGAAACAAGCTACCGCAGACACTATCAAGATGAGCCAAAATATTGGTTGGATTTTGGCAACAGCCAGTATACAGGACAAGTATTACTATCTACCATCGGAGAGATAAAGCAACCCAATTCAGAGAAATACCAAACGGTGGCAAGCCTGCCATTTGTTACCGATGAATTTGGCGAATTACTGAAGCAATCCGAACAAGAGGACAACACTCCAAGTTGCTCACTTGCCGAAGCATTGGAACACCAGGACTTGTTTATCAATTCCTCATTAACCCAAATGGGTTGTTCTTTGCTGTGGAACTTATTTCGCAGGGGAATGACCGAATACAAAGGATTTTTTCACAATCTGAAAGATTTCCGCACCCACCCCATAAAAGTCGCCTGACCCGAAAAGTCGGGCGGCAAAAAGACAGATCCTCCCGATGGTCGGGGCAGTCTTTTTGCATTAAACAGGTGCAACCCCTTTGTCAAAATGCACCGCTCCGCACATTCCCTTTCCTTACATTTTACCAAACAAGTTGCGAGTTTTTGCGTGGGATATTCAGTATCCCAATGATTGGTTTTGATAATGACTTCTTTTCTTTTCACACGGCGACCAAAGAAAAGAAGCAAAAGAACGTCGTTTTATTACCATTGGATTTTGTCCTAATGCTTGTCAAAGAAAAGTTATATTCAGTAATTTTGTGGCTAATTGATAAGGTCAAGCAAATGGAAACAATACAAATAAAAGGAATAACATTAAATGATATTGAGCAACTGCAACAAATAGGCAGACAGACTTTCTATGAAACTTTTTCGGCAGGAAACACCGAAGAAAATATGACCAATTATTTAAATGAGGAATTTTCCATAGAAAAATTAACGATTGAATTAAGCGACAAAAATGCTGAATTTTATTTTGCAACACTTGACAATATGGTAATCGGTTATCTGAAACTCAATTTCGGGCAATCACAAACAGAATTGCAGGACGACACCGCACTTGAAATTGAACGTATTTATGTTTTAAAAGAATTTCACGGTAAAAAAGTGGGACAAATTCTATACGACAAAGCCATTGAAATTGCCAATCAGAAAAATGCCAACTACGTTTGGTTAGGTGTTTGGGAAGAAAACCCCAGAGCAATCAGTTTTTATAAGAAAAACGGCTTCGTTGAATTTGATAAACACATTTTTAAATTGGGCGATGACGAGCAGACAGATATAATGATGAAGCTGAAATTAGCTTAATTACTGTCAAAATATTCCTGTGCAATTTCCGCTACTCCCACACTAAAATATCTACCGCCATTGGTAACAACATCAATAGCTTTTTTAAAATCGTCCGTATCGCTACCAATGAGCAAATAACCTGTAAAACCAATTTCCAAAAGAGGTTTTACGGCTTTTTCTGCATCAATATCATTATGTGCAATCAGGTTAATGGTTGGATATTGTGTTCTCAATTCTTGAAGCTGTGCCAGCACATTCTTATTGTAAAAATCAAGGTCAATAATACAAATGTTGGGAAGTGTTTTTAATGCTGGTAATTGAGATAGTCCGTCTTCAATGTTTTCAGAACGGAACAATACTTCAATTCCTGAAGCAACGAGGTCGTTGCAGGTCAAATCCAAAATCGGGCTTTTATCATTGATAAAGGCGAGGGCAATTTTTTGTTGTGCTGTACCAGTTTCCATATCATTACTTTTTTGAGTTGATGTAGCCCTGCACAAAAAAAAGAAGCGCAGGCAACCACACTTACCGATACTGAGGCACCGGTACGCCTTAATCCCCGAATAAGCGAGCGCCCACGCCTATGACGTGAGCGTTCTTACTTATTGTCTTGGGGATACAAAAAATTACCAGTTTTCAGTACCAAGACCTAAAGCAAAAACACTTTAAGTATTGTTATATTTTACATAGCAAATATACTAAAGTCCTTCCGTTGAAACATAGTCAGAACCAAATTAATTAGAAGCAATGTCTGTCATTGGTTATATAGTTCTGTTCTAAGACGGTCAGAATATCCGTTTCCTTATAAATAATCTTACCCCCAATTTGTATATACGGCAGGATATTATCGTCACGGTATTGCTGTAAAGTCCGTTTACTGATATGTAACAGCCTACACACATCTTCGCCCGACAAGTATATTTCTCCGTTCATTACAGGACGGTAATTTTTTAATATTTCTTCAATACGGTTTCTCAACTGCATTATCATTTCCTGATGGGCGATGATTTCTTCCGTTTCATTCGTCAGTAAATCCATTGTCGTTGGTATTGTACGGCTGTCCGGCTTCGAGTAAAGCCTGTACGTCCGAGCGTTTATAATAATTCTTGCGGTTCAGTTTGGAATATGGTAATAAGCCTTTGTCCTTGTAGGTCTGCAAAGTCCGTTTGGTAATGTTCATCATCAAACACACTTCCTGGTTATCGAGCCATTGCTCCTCTTTGAAAATCGGGGTATATTTTCGTGTGGCATTTTCGGTCATTTCCAAAAGTTCCCTTAGGTCATTCTTCATTCCGTCCAATGCGGTTTTTTGTATTGCAATAACTTCCATTGTTTGCTCATTTTTTCTGTGGAAGTCGAATTTATAAAGGCTTATTGCAGGATTGGGAAAGGTTGCATTGATTGGCGTTGAAAGGCAGTGTTTGGCTTTTTACTTTTGCCATAAACGAAAAATCGGATAACCTTTTGAGCTATCCGATTTTTTTTATTTAAGCCCCGTTTTATAAGTGTTATCAAGTTTGTTGTGAATAATTGTTGCTACAACCAAAACTTCTGTCATTTGTGAAAGTTGGGTATCTTCCAATATTTTGGGGTTGTGTGCTTTTGGATTTCTGTACATAGAAAAAAATCCTTTGCAGAAATTTCCAAAACCTTTGTGTTCACTTTCTTCGCTTTGATTTTTCAGAGTATTGAAAGCAAGCATAGGTCTTTTGTCCTTTCCCAACGCAAAACAATCATCAACTAAATCTGCTCCGTCTGAAGTATAGCCACTTTTTTGCCTAAGCCTCTCTGCTACACTTTTCGTAATTTCAAGTATAGCGTGAAAATAATTTTCCTTTAACCATTCAGCTTCACAATAAGGCAAAATTTCTGAATGAACTCCAATTCCGTGTACTTTTTCTTTGATTTTTAGTGACCTGCTTTTTGCTTCCGAAATAGTTTTCGCCTTATCAACTTGTCGGGGCTGTCCACTTTTATCAATTTCTATCCCTTCATAAACAAGTTTCTCATTGATAGTTGTTCTATCTTTTTCAAATTCATCTTCGGAATTATATCTTTTAGGATTTAATAATCTAACAACAAATGCCAATACATTATTTCCACATCTGTCTTGTGCTTGTCTTTCTTTTAAAGCATAAAACAATCTGTCTGTTTTATTTGTGCCATATTGAGATTGAGAAATACCAGCACCTGATAAATGTTCTGTAATTTTCGTATGTGTCAGTATATTTGATATAATATCAGATATATTTCGTAGGGTTATGTCATCAAAGGATTTTGTCATTTTATAATTTTCCTCTTTATTATGAATACTAAATCATATAATCTAAATTTCCATAAAAATACTTATTTCGAGTTAGGTATCTCCACTTGTTGCTTCTCTTTGTCCTTTTTCATTTGGCTATAAGTCCATATACAGACAATACCGAGAATTATCAAAGCGTATGCAATCCATTTGCCGACACGTTCTATAAAACGGGTAAATACAGATGCTTCAAAACTCGAAAATCCCTCTGCACCCATACCATTACGCCTATAAAATTTCCTGCGGTTTATCCAATAAATAAGCACTATCGCAATAACGATAACAATAATACCAAACACCAATTGAGCCGTAACTGTATCCATACCCGTTAAGATTATAATTCAAGTAAATTTAAACAAAAAACAACGTACACCGAAAGCTGAAAAGCAATAAACCGACCTGTAACAGTCGGTTTTGCTTTTATATAAGTAGCATTAATCACTACTGTTGAACTGAAAGCTCAACTGCTTTTCGTTACCGAAGTTATCGGAAATCCAAACCTCAAAGGATTGTGATACGGTAGATGCCGAAGTGTAATACAACCGGAACTGCTCCGTTGGCAACGAATACAAATCGTTTGGCAAATACGGTGGTTCGTCATAATACCGCAATGTGCCTTGACCGTCAAATTGAAAGTAGCGGAGAAAATATTGCGTGTTGCTGTAATTGCCTGTTCGCTGTATGGTAATCCGTATCTCTACGGTCTGCCCACTGGCAATATCTTTGGGTACAGGCATTACTTTGACCTCAAAAGGGAAATCGTTCTGTATTTCGAGTTCATCGTCTTTGCTACAAGATACCAACGTAACCGAAGCCGTGAGGATTGCCAAGAGTATATATATTGAGCTTAATCCTATCCTGAATTTATTGAATATTGCTATCATCATTTTACATTTTAAAAATTAAACCTTAATCCCACGCCTGCGGACGGTCGGAATTGTTCCAAGTCTGTACCCCACAAAACCTTTGTACGCCCTTGCAGGACTAACACAAAACGGTCGGACAGGTACGTTTCAAATGTGAGCCGTCCGCCTGCTCCGTAAACAAAATTGTCTTCGCTCAGTATCTTCGCTCCGTCATACAACATTGCTTCGCCACGGTTGATGCTTTCGTAACCGACTACGCCTGTTATTCCAAAGTTCAGCGTGATGTTCTTACGAACATCGCCCAACAGGAAGAAACTGTAACCGCCCTCTGCGGTATAAGTTTCCTGCGGTATGCGGAGGTCTTTATAATCGTGGTATTGGTGTGTATATTCCAACGCCCAAAGCTGGTAGTTACCATTTTTGCCGTTTACGGTCATTGCTACATTGATGTAATAATCGTTACCGATTTTATCATCGGACAGCACACCCGTACTCACTTCCAATCCTTTCTGTTTAGGTAACATTCTTTGTGCCTGTGTGACCGTGATGGCCATAAAGATGAGCATCACGGTATAGATATACTTTTTCATATTATTTACTTTAAAAGGTTATTAAAATTTCAGGTGCATATCGTTAATCAAACGAGCTTTGATTAAGTCGGAATTTTCTATCTGGAGTGTCTGATGCCTGCCACCGTTTTTCTCGAAAATCTCAATAAGTAGTACCTTGTCATCGGCAATGGTAAATTGGTCTAACAGGAACACGTTTTGCTCGGTCGTTTTTCCGCCAATCTCATCCAATGGTTTGTAAGTCCTAAGCGGTATCATCGGGCGTTCCTGCACTACGGTACGTTTGGCTACCTTTTTATCCACCACTTTGAAATTCACAAAATCAATCTGAAACGGCACATTGGTACGGTTTCTCAATTCCGTATGGAAATAGTATTTGCCGTTGTGTATGTAGATACCTTTGAGGATAAACTGAATACCGAAACTCTTAGCCCCGATATGCTTTACAATACGTTTGTCCTTTTTGTAAATGGTTTCCAAAAGCAAGCCTGCCAATGATGGCGAATTGTTGCCCAATTCTTCAAAAAGCACATCGTTTCCGTTGGCTTTATCAACCGCCTTTTGCATTGTCAAGAGGTCATAGCTCAACGCTTCGGGATAGGGACTGTAATACACATTGAAACTGTAAAAACGCCCGTCATTTGTGATAACTGAAAAATTGGTTTCCGCTTCAAATTCCCTTACCGATGCTTTTACACGCAATACATTTTCCGCATCTTCCGCTTTTCCAGCAATCAGGTATTCGCTTCCCAAATCCACATAACGGATGGCGGTCGGAAAAATAAGATGTGAAGTTTTATCGTAGGTAACTTCCATTCTATACGGTTCTATCTTGCCTAATGCAAGCGGAGTTTTTGCACTATCCTGTGCGTAAGATTGTACGGCAAAGCCGAGTATCAGGGCAAATGCCCAAAAGGTTTTTAAATGATTTTTCATTGTTTAAATTATTTGAGTTCAACATTATTTTTTAGATACAAGGAAGACCTGATGCCCTGCTTTTAGCGTAACCTTTGGGGTTCTTACCTTTTTGGCGAAATAGCCCGAAACACCCTGTACCACGCCACGGCTTAAATCAGCAGCAACCTGTTGTCCTGCATTCTGCGTGAGCATTATGCTTGTTCCCGAAGTCTGGCTCATATTGCCCGCCATTTCGGTAAGGGCGTTCATTTCGGGCGAATACGGAACGTACAAGCCTTGCTGTCCGTCCAAATCGTAAATAGTAATATCAACCGGAATGATGTTGCCCTCTAATTCTACGGAGGTAATCTTTAGCTGCAATCGACCTCCCTGAAATTTGGCATTAGCTGTTACAATCGTTCCTTTCGGAATGGTACGTTGAGGCGTTTGGGCTGGCTCTAACAATCGCAATCGTACCCCTGTTTCGCCAATAACCGTTTGCGCATCGTGTACACAGGCTTTGATACTGTTTTTCGGTTGTGCCGTTTGCTCAATAGAACCTGCGGTATAAAAGCCCCGGTTTCTTGTTTCGCTCCAATCGGCTAAAAAGGCACTGTCCGTAGGCTCACGATACAAAGCGGAAACGGTGTTCTTTCTTGTAGGTGTGAATGCCACAAAATGCTCCTTTTGAGTTGAACCTGCGGTAGCCGTACCTGCATCCTTAGCAGGTGGGGCTTCTGTCGAATTTGTACCTGTTGGCAGATACTTTGCCGCCATCTGGTAGGATTTCTCCATTATGGCAAGCTGGTCATCAACGGTTACAGATTTAGGTACATCTTTCTCGGCTAATTGTTCTTTTAGTTCGTCCAATTGCCTGCGGAGTTCTGTTGTTTCAGAGTTGTTATCCTGATAAAATGAACCCAATGTGCTTTGTGCATTGCGGTAACTGCTCAATGCAGGATTGCCGTTTCTTCCCGAACCTCTGCCAACGCCATAGCTGCTGTTTTCGTCTTCTTCGGGAAATTCATCATTAGGCTCTTTTTTGTCTTCAGTATTCCAATAGTCAGAAAGCGTGGTAAGTGCATTGCGTTTTTCTTGCTCTTTGCGTTCCAGCATTTCCAACTCGTAAGCCTTGCCTTTGTCGGCAGGCATTCCTGCTCCGGTAGCCTCCGGTACTGCATCGTTCAGCCCGATGTTCTCAATTTCCTTTTTGTCTGCGGATGGTTTAAATATGAGGTACATACAACCTACGAAGACAATTCCCATTAAGCCAAATATGAGTGGCTTTTTGAGCTTTTCGGCTTTGTTCTGTGTACCGTCTTGCAGTACATCAGTGGTTGCTGCCTGGTTCCCTTCCGTTACCCGAACAACCGACTTTTTGTTCTCATTTTCTTTCATAAATCTTGTTTTTTAGAATTGTTGATAATGTGTCCTGCAATCTTGCAGGACTTTCACTTTTTTTGAGGACAGGGTTTTCGATATGCTCAATGACCATATCGTTACCCGACTTTGAGGTATCGTACCATACTTTGCAAATGACACCTGCCGTAAGCAGTAGATACCCCACAAAAAAGTAAAGTGTGTATTGGTGCTGTTTCCGCAAGGGCAATGCCCGCCAGCGTTCGTCCAGCTTGTCAAAGTACCTGTCCATATTTGCTCTTAGTTTTTTCATAACCTTACTATTTCTGTTGTTATAGCTTGAAACGCTTAGGACTTTGACCTGCCTTTTGCTTCGGTTCTTCATTGACCAAAGCGACTGCCTCAACCGCTTTGGGTGCGGATATGACTGACAGGTTTGTCAGTTCCGATTTTTTCAGCAGTTGCCCAAATTGGTCTTTCCTTGCAACCTCCATTCTGTTAAGCGAGAATTTGCCGTTCAGGTATTTTACCCACATACTGCATTCTACACTTGGCTTGTCTTCGCCCGACCATTGCAGGTAGCCCGTCAGCAACAAGTCCTGTTTAGGCAAACTATCTGTACCTTTTTGGCAGTTTTCGAGGTATTCGCCGATACTTTCCTTCAACTTTCCAGCATACGCTCCCTGCGTATGGAAATAACCATTATATCCTTTGTCTGTAAGGATTTTCGCAAACGTGTTTAAATCTGATAATGCTTCCATAAGATTGTTTTTTAGCGTTCTATAACTTCTATGTCCCTGTTTTCAACCACTGCAAACTTTTCAATGTTGAAGCCTTGCGGGTTATTGTCGGAACGAACAGAGTTTACGAGATAGCAGGAAGTAATCAGGTTACGTCTTGTTACATTGCTCGAACGGATAATGAATTGTTTGGCGTAGGTTCGTACCGCATACGGGTAAGTGTCGAAATTGCACACGACACTATCCACCTCTATACGTTGCTGCACATTCCCCGAAATGATACGGCTGTAATAACCCTTTTCCGACAAGTCTTTGTAGTAATCAAAAGCACTTTTATCGGCAAGGTTGAATGCCCTGCTCATATTGCTTTCGATAGCGTTCTTGTCGGGAGCAAGCGTAAAAAAGAGTTCGTGAAAACGCCTGACGTGTTCCCTTGCTTCCACAGGTCGGTTGATACTTGCATCTTGCGATAAGGCAAGCATCAACGATTTTCCATTATCCAGCACATAGATTTTTTGGCGTTGTTCGTCTGCAAAGCTGTAAGATTTCCAAAGTGAAAATCCTACCACGCTTAGGCAGAGAACGGCAAATACAATGGCATACAGCCGTATTTGCCTAAAACTGTTTTCGATATTTCTTAATGTTTTAAATTCCATTTTTAAATGATTTGATTGTTTTTATTTCCCCATTAACTTGCCACCGATATTTCCAACTGCCGAACCTGTTCCTGCTCCGGCGATATTTCCGGTTTTCATTGCGGCTTGGTTTACGTTACGGGTAAAGTTCCCTGCACCGCCTGCCTGAATAATCCAGCCTGTTACCGTTGGGATAGTGAAGTAGCCCACGATACCGATTATCATAAAGATGATGTACACGGTATTTGAGGTATCAGGAATGTAAGTCGGGTCGGCAAGCATTGCTATATCCTTTTCGATAATGAGGGATTGTATTTTGGCAAGCATAGAGCTGAACAGGTCTGCCACAGGCAACCACAGGTAAACGCTGACGTATCGGGTCAGCCATTGCGTGAGCGTGGACTGAAAACCGTCCCACACGCTTATCGCAAAGGCTATCGGCCCGAGTATGGACAGGACAATGAGAAAGAACGTCCTTATGGTATCAATAACCAAAGCTGCCGCCTGAAACAGTACCTCTAACAGATTGCGAAACCAATTCTTAATAGCTTGTTCGGTTTGGTAGGCAAACCTATCCATATACATTCCCGACATCGTAATCAAATCGCCGGGCGACCAGCCCAATTCTTCGAGCTTTTTATCAAATTCCTCATTTGATACGAGATAGGCTGTTTCAGGATTTCGTAGCATAGCTTCCCGTTCGAGCAGGTCTTTTTTCGCCTGCAAATTGTTGAGGTCAAGCACCTGATTTTCGAGGATTGTGTGAGTACCCTGTACCACCGGACTTAACACGGCATTGATTGTTCCCAATACGATAGTTGGGAAAAACATAATGCAAAGCCCCAAAGCGAAAGGACGAAGCAAAGGGTACATATCAATGGGTTCAGCCCTGCTCAAAGCCTGCCATACTTTTATGGCAACATAGAACAAAGCCCCCAATCCGGCTATCCCTTTAGCCACTGCCGCCATATCGGCGGACAGTGGGAGCATCTCATCATATAATGAGCGTAGGACTTCGTGAAGATTTTGAAATTCCATAACTACCAGTATTTTTGGTTAGGAGTTCCATAGAGGTCAAGCACTCTTTTGGTATTGTTCTGCTTTTTTGCTCTTAGAATACTTACAGAGATATTCTTATTGGTATAGTAGCGTACCAAGCTGTGGTATTCCTTTACTTCTTTGTACACTCTATCAATAATATCCATACGCTCTTTGTCGTTCAGCGAAAGGCTTGATGAGGTTACAATCTGTTTGAGTTCTTTCAGCAGTTCGGTACTTTCATTCAGCAATGCCGAATAACCATTGCTGATAGCTGCCAATTCCTGTGCAGAAAAATTCGGGTCGTTCATCATCTTACCGAAGTTGGTAACATACATTTCGGATACGTCACCGACAAGCAATACAGTCTGCTGTACCTTACGTGCATCTTTTACAAGATTATTTACAGCTTGTAGCTTGTCGTAATACTCCTTACCCTGTTTATACACCTTTTCCACTTCCTTGAAATTTTTAATTACATTGGATACCGTGGAAGAAGTCTGTACGATTTCATTCGCACTGTTGAGAATACCCGATGCCAGATTTGTGGGGTCGGTTACTACCCATTGTGCTTTTGCGGACGGTGCTACGGCGAGCATTAGTGCCGTACACACCATAAAAAGGAACTTTTTCATTTTTATGAATTTTAAAATGTTAATGACTATTGATTTGCTTTGTCACGCCTTTGCATTGCGATATGCTTAATGGCGAGTTCTACGTTACCGTCCAATTCGGAAGCTAATTGCATTACCTCCATTTTTTCGGTTTCTTCGGTGGTGTATGCGAGGTATTCCTCCAAACTAACTTCGGTGGCATAGACTGCCGAGTTCGTACCACCTAAGCCAATCCAAACCTCTTTGTACAGTCGGCTTGCATCGTTGTTCATATTGATAGAAAGTACCTGACCTTTTTCCTTATCTGTAAGCCCCAACATTGCCTGTATGTCATCGAATTTATTCATATACTTACGCTGGTCTAAGAGGATTTTACAGTCGGAATTGTTGATGATACTTTCTTTTACAATGGGCGACTGGATAATATCATCTACCTCTTGCGTAACGACAATCGCCTCTCCGAAGAATTTGCGGACGGTTTTAAATAAATATTTTATATATTCCGCCATTCCTTCTTTGGCAATCGCTTTCCACGCTTCTTCAATCAGGATGAGTTTGCGAATACCTTTCAGTCGGCGCATTTTGTTGATGAACACCTCCATAATGATAATCGTAACTATGGGAAAGAGGATTTTGTGGTCTTTAATCGCATCAATTTCAAACACGATAAAACGTTTGGAAAGCAGGTCTAACTGCTTATCGGAGTTCAGCAAATAATCATACTCGCCACCTTTGTAGTAAGGTTCGAGTACGTTGAGAAAATTGGCAATGTCAAAGTCCTTTTCCCTTACCTGCTTTTCCTCCAATACCTTGCGGTAGTCGCCTTTTACATACTCATAGAAGCCGTTGAATGATGGGTAAACATCTTCCGATTTTATTCTTTCGATATATCCACTTACCGCATTGGATAAAGCCACTTCTTCTGAACGGGTTGGCGGTTCATCATCACGTTTCCAGAGTGTGAGTATCAAAGTCTTGACACTTTCTCTCTTTTCAATGTCGAAAACGCCGTCATCGGTATAGAAAGGGTTAAAGGCAATTGGGTTGTCTTCGGTGTATGTGAAGTAAACACCGTCTTCACCTTTGGTCTTTCCTTTGATGAGTTCGCATAAGCCCTGATAAGAATTACCCGTATCTACCAACAGTACGTGTGCGCCCTGTTCGTAGTATTGCCTTACCATATGATTTGTGAAGAACGATTTTCCCGAACCTGACGGACCAAGTATAAACTTGTTCCGGTTCGTGATAATGCCACGCTTCATAGGCAGGTCGGAAATATCCAAATGGATAGGTTTCCCCGTCAGGCGGTCAGCCATCTTGATACCGAACGGAGAGGGCGAATTGTGGTAGTTGGTTTCTTCCGTGAAGAAGCACAACGCAGGCTCAATGAACGTATAAAAACTTTCCTCACTCGGAAAATCACCTGCATTACCGGGCATTCCTGCCCAATACAAAGTAGCCACGTCCGTCGTGTTGTGTCTTGGCTTGCATTCCATCAATGCCAACGCACTACCGCAATCGTTCTTTAGCTGTTTGAGTTCCGCAGGGTCTTCCGACCACGCCATAATGTTGAAGTGTGCCCTTACGGAAGAAAGACCGAACGAATGTGCTTCGTTCAGGTACTTTTCTATCCACTCTTTGTTGATTTGATTGGCACGGCTGTAACGAGCCAGTGAGTGCATATTCCTTGCGGACTTCTCAAACTTTTGCAGGTTGTCTTCGCTGTTGTCTATAAACAAATACTGATTGTAGATATGGTTGCAGCTTAACAACAAGCCCACAGGTGCGGCGAATGACAGACGGCAGTCGCTACGGTCGGTAGATAGCTTTTCAAAACGGGTATCTGCCGATACCGTTCCGGGTAGGTCGTCCGTGTCCGAAAGCGTGTGCAGGCTTAACCTTTTGTTCCCGATACGGACTTCTTCTGTTCCGAGTGCGATGTCCTGCATCGGTGTTCCCGCATCCCTCGATAGCGTAAGGTATTGTTCCAGTAATCCCTGCTTTTCGCCCGTTCCGATAATGTCGTCTTCGGTAAGGCGTTGCAGGGTTATAAAACCGCTATCGTTTACGATACGTTCAAACTGTGCCACCGCTTCCATAAAGCGGTGTATCGTTTCCTTGTTCCTGATTTCCTTTGGTATCAGCGAACCTTTACAAAGTGATGAAAAATTACTTTGCATACGCATACGCTCTTTGGTTGTCTTGGTTAAAAAGAGGTAGCAGTAATGGTTTAAGAACGGTCGCTCGTTGAAATGGCGTTGATAGGATTTTGCCAAAAAACTTTGGTTGTCTTCTGCTAAATCGGGTGCATAGCTTTCTTTGATGTACCAATCCTGTTTGTGGATGACCGTAAAATCCGGCAACGTCTTAATTGCCTTATGCCAGGCGGAGTGAATAGCTTCATATTCCGCAGAAGCTACGGTAAACAGTTCCGGCAAACGCACTTCAAAGCAGGCGGTAATGTCTGCATCTTTGGAAAGGATGCAGTTGTTTTCTACTGCCAACAAAGGAAATTTGTTTTCCAGCGTTGTTGTCTTTGCAACGTTTCTCATAGGGCATTCGATTTAAGAGTGAATTTTAAATAGCGGTGTACAGGCTTGCGACAGATAATATGGCGGGGATGCCTTTTATTAGCCGCTATCTTCATTAATCCGTGTTCGCCATATTTTCTGTTCAGCGAAAAGGTCTGCCACACAATGAGTGAAGCACCGCCTGCTCCGAGAAACAGGCAGATGTAAGAGTTTACGCCTGCCATATACAGTATCATCACGAAGATGAGCGTACCGAGTAGTCCGCCAGCGAAGATGAAAAGGTATTGCGCTTTCAAACCTTTAAATTCCACCGTTCTTCCGATGCCTTTGTTTATGTTGTAATTGTTCATAAAGCAAAGGATTAAAGGAAGAATGAACGCAGGATGGTAGCTGCCACGATTAAGAAGATACACGCACCGAACCACGAAGCCGCAGTTTTCGATGTATCGGGGTCGCCCGAACTGAATTTGTTGTACACCTTAACACCTCCGATTAGCCCGACCACCGCACCGATGGCGTAAATTAATTGGGTTGCGGGGTCGAAATAAGACGTTACCATTTGGGTAGCCTCGTTGATACCTGCCGAACCGTTTCCCTGTGCGAACGCACCAATTCCTGACAGCATAGCCACGGCTGCCAGCAAAACTTTTTTTCTCTGTTTTTTCATAATTGAAACACATTAATTTGTTACTGTTATCCCGCACCTTGCGGTCTTTCGGGACAAAGGTGTTTCAGAAAATGAGGCGGTCTAACAAAGTGGCAGTCAGAGGAAGTGTTTGGCTGTGAGTGGCTTTATTGGTTTAATTCGAATTACTTCGCAATAAAGTTTTTCCACAATTTGGATTGCTATGAAATATTTGCATAAATTTGACACAATATGTCAACGGAAGTTATGTCAACAGAAACAATAGGAGAAAAATTAAGACACATTCGAGAGGAAAGGGAACTACCTCTGCGGAAAGTTGCAGCCTTACTGGATATTGATGTTGCTATTTTAAGTAAAATGGAACGAGGGGAACGGAAAATAACAAAGGAGATAATACTGAAACTTGCAGATATATATCACTGTAACTCAGATGAACTTATGGTTTCATTCCTAAGCGACAAAATTCTATATGAAATTCAAGATGAAGATTTGGGTATGAAAGCACTGAAAGTGGCAGAGGAAAGAGCAAAATATATAAAACAGAATAAGAAGAAATGACAATAAAGCAACTCATAGAAAAATATTCTGCTAACAGAAAATATTACTTAACAAACAAGTATAACGAAACACTGCTTCGCAGTGATTTCTTAGACCCATTTTTCGAGTTGTTGGGCTGGGATATTAAAAATAATTCAGGAAAATCAACCAACGAAAGAGAAGTAATTTTAGAAGAAGCATTAAAAGCAAATGTTTCCGAGCATTCAAAAAAACCAGATTATACTTTCCGCTTGTTTTCTGAAAGAAAATTCTTTTTGGAAGCAAAAAAACCTTGCGTAGCAATTGAAGCAAGTAACGACACAGCTAAACAAGTAAGGCGGTACGGCTTTACAGCCAAATTGAAAATTTCCGTTCTTTCAAACTTTGAATACTTAATCATTTACGACACTTCGGTAAAAGTCGATGAAACCGACAATTACAATAAGGCATTAATCAAAAAATATCATTATACCGAATATGAAAGTAAGTTTGAAGAAATCAAAAAGCTATTGGGTAAGGACGCTGTGTATTCAGGTGCGTTCGATACCGAATGGCAAACTATTGAAAACAAACTAAATCAATATTCAATTGATACACTTTTTCTACAACAATTTAACGAATGGAGAAAGTTATTAGGAAGTGAGATATATAAACACGACCCTAAAATAAAAGAGCAGGAATTAAACGATATTGTTCAAAGCTATTTGAATAGGATTTTGTTCTTGCGTGTTTGTGAAGACAGAAATTTAGAAGATTATCAAACGCTTTTAGCCTTTGCCAACACAAGTGATTTTAAAGCATTAATCAAAAAATTTGAACAAGCTGACAAACGCTATAATTCAGGATTATTTGACCAGTTACTTAAAGATAAAATTGTAGAAAATATTAGCTCTGCATTTTGGACAATTATTAAGCAATTGTATTATCCAGAAAGCCCTTACTCATTTAGTGTATTTTCATCCGATATCTTAGGTAGCATTTATGAGATTTTCTTATCTGAAAAACTGACTGTACAAAACGGAATAGTTGAATTGGTAAAGAAGCCTGAAAATGTGGATAGAGATATTGTAACTACGCCAACATTTATCATCAATGATATTTTGCGGAATACGGTTTTACCAAAATGTAAGGACAAGACCGACAAAGAAATTCTGAAACTGAAATTTGCAGACATCGCTTGCGGTTCAGGTGCATTCTTATTGGAACTTTTTCAGTTGTTGAATGATATTTTAATTGACTACTATTTAAAAGCAGACAAAACAAAACTTATTCAAACCAATATCAACACTTACAAACTTCCTTTCAAAATAAAGAGAGAACTATTATTGAATTGTGTTTACGGAGTTGATAAGGATTACAATGCAGTAGAAGCTGCAAAATTTGGCTTATTACTCAAATTATTGGAAGATGAAAATACATCATCGACCAACACAAGCAAACCAGTTTTACCTGATTTATCAATTAATATTTTCTTCGGAAATAGTTTATTAAATCCAACACAAGTTGAAAAGAAAAACCAAACAATCATCAATCCGTTTGATTTTTCAAAACTTCGTTTTGATGTAATTATTGGTAATCCGCCTTATATGAAGTCGGAGGATATGAAAAATATTACACCGCTTGAATTACCGCTTTACAAAGCAAATTATACGTCTGCTTACAAGCAGTTTGACAAATACTTTTTGTTCCTTGAACAAGGTATAAACTTGTTAAATAATGATGGTGTTTTAGGTTATATTGTTCCAAGTAAGTTTACTAAAGTTGGTGCAGGTAAAAAATTGAGAGAAGAGCTTTCAACAAAAGGTTATTTGCATTCAATCGTTTCGTTTGGTGCTAATCAGGTTTTTGCAGACAAAACAACTTATACTTGTTTGCTGATTTTAAACAAAACACCGCAAAAAACTTTTCAATATGCAGAAGTAAAAAGCCTGAAAAGCTGGAAAGTTCGTGAACCAGAAGCTGTAAAATATACTTCTAAGAAAACTGAAGAATTAGACAATGAAGTCTGGGTTTTAGTTCCACCCGAATTAACCAATGCTTACAACAACATCATTGCCCAAAGTTCCAAACTGATTGCTTTAGTTGGTAGCGAAAATATTTTTAATGGTATCCAAACAAGTGCTAATGACATTTACATCTTCATTCCAACGAAAGAAGATGCGAAGCATTATTATTTTTCCAAAAAGGGAGTTGATTACAAAATTGAAAAGGCGATTACCAAACCTTATTTTCAAACATCATCAGGAGAAGACAACCTATATACCTACAGAACTTTCAAGCCAAATGCGAGAGTTGTTTATCCTTACCAAAACACGAAAAAAGGTATTGATGTAATTCCACTAACAGAAATTCAAATGAAATATCCGCTTGCTTTTGGCTATTTACAGAAACATAAAGCAAATCTGAACAATCCGAAAAGAGATATTAAACCAGAACCTACAACAGCAAACGAATGGCACCGTTTCGGAAGACAACAAGGACTAAGCATTTCGGATAAAAAAGAAAAGATAATACTTGGTGTATTGTCGAGTGGCGACAAATATGCAATAGATAATTACGGAACGCTTTTTACATCGGGCGGAACAGCAGGCTACTGTGCAATTACAATGCCTGATAATTTCGATTATTCCACATATTACATTCAGGCAATACTAAACTCAAAATATGTTGAGTGGTTTGTAATCTTAACAGGCGAAGTATTTAGAGGAAGTTATTTTGCAAGAGGCACTAAAGTCCTCAACAATTTGCCTATTCGCATCATTGACTTTGCGAATGCGACAGAAAAAGCACTTCACGACAAAATTGTTGAAACACAAAAAGAACTTATCCGCATACAAGACCAAATAGACGTGAATGTAGGAAACAAAAGGACTTTGACACCACTACAGGGACAATTTACAAGAGAAAAAGCAAATTTAGAAAAGCTGTTAGCCAAATTATATGATTTAGGCGATGACGATTTATTAATCCCTTTAATCAAAGATTTGTATGAAACTAATTGAGAACGCAACAGCCGAAAAATTAAGGGGTGGATTTTATACACCTGAACCCATTGCGGAGTTTATTTTGCGTTGGGGTACTAATGGTAGTAACAATTTTGACATACTTGAACCGAGTTGTGGCGATGGTGTATTCTTGGAACAATTAAAGAATTTAAAATCAAAATACAATTCCATTACAGCCATTGAGTTTGACGAAGTAGAAGCAAAAAAAGCCGATAAAATTGAACTTAAAAACAAGCAGGTAATCAATGATGATTTTCATACCTACTGCAATAACACAGAAAAGCGTTTTGATTTAGTGGTGGGTAATCCACCTTATATCCGCTTTCAGTTTTTCGACAGAAATCAGCAAGCAGAAGCAGAAAATATTTTTGTTAGAGCAGAATTAAAATATTCCAAATTGACCAACGCTTGGGTTTCATTCGTGGTTGGTTCATCCCTTTTGTTGAAAGACAAAGGTGGAAAAATCGGCTTTGTTTTACCAGCAGAAATCTTACAGGTTTCCTTTGCTTTGCAATTGCGAAAATTCCTTGCTCATTTCTACAACAAAATCAATATCATTTCTTTTGAAAAATTAGTTTTCCCTGATATTCAGCAAGAAGTTGTTTTATTGCTTTGCGAAAAGAACGGAACACAGGAACACAACATTGAACACATCGAATTAAAAGATGCAAACGAATTAAAAACGCTTGACACAGCAAGATTAAAAAGTCCTCAAAAGAAAATTGATTTCAAATCCAACAAATGGACTTTCTATTTTTTAGAACAGGAAGAAATTGACTTTTTAGAAACCATTGCGAAGAAAAGAAACATTGCAACACTTGGAAAGTACGCAAACGTTGAAGTCGGTATTACTACAGGAGCAAACAATTATTTTACAGTTCCGCTTACTACCGTTGAAGAATATAATCTTTACGACTATGCCAAACCGATGGTGGGGAGAAGTGTGCAAGTAAATAGTGTTATTTTCACAAAAGAAGATTGGGAAAAGAACAAATTTTCCAAAGCCAAAGCACATTTGTTAGCGTTTCCTGACAGGCAAAACCTTGACCAAAACAACGGAGCAGTGAAATATATTGCTCACGGAGAAAGTTTGAATATCCATAAAGGTTATAAAACAGGGATTAGAAATAATTGGTTTGTAGTGCCGTCCTTAAAAATTTCCGATGCTTTGTTTATCAGGCGAAACAACCTTTATCCAAGGTTAATCATAAATGAAGCAGAAGCCTACACAACTGATACTATGCATCGTGTTTTTGTAAAGCCTGACACCGATATTAAGGCATTGACTGCAAGTTATTACAATTCGCTTTCATTAGCATTTACAGAAGTTTCAGGACGAAGCCACGGAGGAGGCGTATTAGAATTAATGCCCAATGAAGCAGAGAAAATATTACTTCCATATCATAAAGACAATGCAGAAATGTTGTCAAGAATTGATGAATTAATCCGAGACAAAACAGACATTGAAGAGGTATTAAAAATAACTAATGAAGTAATCTTAAAACAGCATTACGGCTTGACGCAAAAGGAAATTGATTTGGCTCATAGTATTTGGAAAAAATTGTCTAAACGTAGGTTAAATAGAGGAAAAAAAAATAATAAAGGGCAAGCATCAGAGTAAGGAGATGAGAATATAAACTAATCAAATACTATAACCACTATTATGAAGATAAAAAAAATAGAAGTTGAAAATTTTCGATTACTGAAGACTTTCTCAATGGATCTTGAAAATGAACTTTCTCTTGTTATCGGGAAAAACAATACAGGAAAGACTTCTATTCTGTCAGTTCTTGATAAATTTATAAATGAGAAAAGCAAATTTTCTTATGATGACTTTAATATTGATTTTAAAAACGAATTTGAAGATTTAATTAAGTCGGCTGATGTTCCCGACGAATTCCTACCCAAAGGCATTAAACTGAAAATTTATATTGAATATAACGATACAGATGACTTATCTAATGTTAGCAGAGTATTAATGGATTTAGACCCTGATAATAATAATATTGTTTTAGGTTTTGAGTACACTGTAATCTATGATGATTTTTTAAAAATTAAAGCTGACTATGCAGTCTTCGCAGCCAGTGAAAATGCCAAAAATGTTAAGAAGAAAGAATACAAGCCAAGGGAACTAAGAGATTTTTTAAAGCAAAACTTAGAAACTTATTTTAAAATTCATAAATTCTCTTTCGAATATGATACAGCTACAAGCGACATTACCGAAACTAAACCTATTGACCTTATTAGTGAAAATATTAATTTAAAAGACATCATCAGCTTCAAGTACATAAGTGCAAGAAGGGATGTGACAAATAAGGAAAAGGAAAATACGCTCTCAAAACAAACTTCAAGCCTTTATAAAAAGAAAGAAGATAGTAGCGATAAGACCCAAGCTACAGAAGATTTTAAAGACCAGCTTTCAGAAACCGACAGTACATTAAGCGACATCTATAAAGACTTATTTAAAGATGTAATAAAAAAAGTACAGGATTTTGGTGGCGTTAAGCTGAATGACACTGATATAGCAATTATTTCAACACTGCAACACCGAGAATTGCTTGAAGGGAATACTACAGTGGTGTACACTCACGATGACCACAAGTTACCAGAGCATTATAACGGTTTGGGTTATATGAACCTAATAAGTATGATTTTTGAAATTGAAATTTTGGTACAGGATTTCAAAAAAGATAAAGATAAAAAGCCCGCAGATATTAATTTGCTTATTATAGAAGAACCGGAAGCTCATACCCATCCCCAAATGCAATATGTCTTTATAAAAAATATAAAAAAACTGCTTGGAGAAGGCATCAAAAGAGATGATGGTATAAACAGACCATTACAGTACATAATCACAACGCATTCATCACACATTGTCGCAGATAGCGATTTCGATGATATTAAATATTTGAAAGCAATAGCAAAGAATAACGTAACTGCGAAAAATCTGAAAGATTTAAGAACTCAATATGATGCTGACCCAAAACAGTATCAATTCTTAAAACAATATCTAACGATTAGCAGAGCTGAAATCTTTTTTGCTGATAAAGCAGTTCTTATTGAAGGAGATACAGAAAGAATTTTGATACCAACTTTTATGCGAAAAGTTGATTTGGAAGAGGCTTCACGTTTAGAAGCTGAAGGAAATGAAGATACCTTCTTACCGCTTCTATCACAAAATATATCAATTATCGAAGTTGGGGCATATTCTCAAATCTTTGAGAAATTTATTGACTTCTTGGGTATTAAATCAGTGATATTAACAGATATAGATGCTATAAAGGTAACAGGTCAAAATGCAAAAGGGCAAGACGAATGGGGAGCGTGTCCTGTAAATGAAGGCACTAAAACAAGTAACTCAGCAATTAATCATTTCTTGAATGCTGTAACTTGGGACGATTTAAAATCCTTACCTCTTGCTAATAGAACGATTATTGTCGGGAGTTCCACAGTTTGTATATGTTACCAACAGGAAGAAAGCACCTATCACGCAAGAAGTTTTGAAGATGCCTTTATACACCTAAATAGAGCATTCGTAAAAGAAAATAAAGATACTTTCCAAGGGATAAAAAATGCTACTGATTTTGATGATGATGCGAAAAGTCCTTATGTTTTAGCAGCGAATTGTGTTAAGAAGAAAACTCATTTTGCCTTGGATATCTTATACCACAGTAATGAAAAGTTTAGTAATTGGAATATTCCGGCTTACATTAAAAATGGTTTGTTATGGTTGAAGGAAGATTAAATTTAGAACCAGAAGTACGGGAAGTTTTTCAATCTATTGATAATGGCAGAAACTTTTTATTAAGCGGGGGTGCAGGCAGTGGAAAGACTTACTCCTTGGTAAAAGTAATTAGGCAGGCAATAGCTGAAAATCCAACGGCTAAGGTTGCTTGTATGACTTATACTAATGCAGCAGTAAAAGAAATTGAAGAAAGGGTAAACCATAAAAATCTTAATGTATCTACGATACACGATTTCTTATGGGATAGTATTAAACATTTTCAAAAAGAGCTTAAAGAAGCACTTATTGCCTTAGCAAACAATGAGGAGGTAACCAGAATTTCCATTGAAGAAGTCAATCCTGTACCGGAAAATTATTATGCTGTTTTACCTGATGGTGTACAGTACAAAGAGTTTGTTAGAATACGTGAAGGAATTATATCTCACGATGAATTACTCATAGTAGCCAACTATCTTTTTGAAAAATATCCCAAGCTTAGCAGCATCGTAAAAGATAAATATAAATTCATATTCATTGATGAATACCAGGATACAAGTAAAGCTGTTGTAGAAACATTTCTTACACATTTTAAGAAAAGTAAAAGAACGAATATCATAGGCTTTTTTGGAGATGCTATGCAATCAATTTATGAAGATGGCATTGGCAACTTAGACGATTATAAAGGAGATGATGCAGAAAAAGTAAACGAAATTCCAAAGAAACAAAATAGAAGAAATCCGCAACTTGTAATTGACTTGGCGAACAAACTTCGTACTGATGGCATAATTCAAGAACCATCTGCCGACCCGAAAGCCCCTAATATGGTTGGTGGTGTAATAAAGCAAGGAACTGTTTTATTTCTACATTCCACTGATGGATACATCAATAAGGTTGAGGCATTTTTAGAAGCTAATTATGCTTGGGATTTTAATAATTCAAAGGAAACTAAAGAACTTAATCTTACTCATAATTTAATAGCAGGTAAAGCGGGTTTTAGAAATTTGATGGATATTTATGATAAAGACCACATATTAAGTTTTAAAGATAGAATTAAGAAGTATATTAAAGATAACAATGTTGCTGCTGACTTTTCAGAAAATACATTTGGAGAAGTAATTGAAGCATTACAGCAAGGAAAAAGTGGTAGAGAGTTAAACGCAGTTCGTCCTACAAATACAATGCAGGTTTTTATTGATGGTAATGCTGAATTGTATAATTATGCGAAATCATTAAAATACTCTGAATTTTCCAAAATGTATGTTGACAAAGACCAATTACTTGATGATAAAAAGCAAGACAAAGATGATGAAAACAAGAAAGGTTCAAAAAGAGATAATCTTGTAAAACACTTATTTAAAATTCAGAATAATATTTCTCTGTATCAAAATAAAAAGTACAATGAGTTTTTAAGAGCCACAGATTATCATTTTAAAATAACAAGTATCGCAAGCAAAAAAGCCTTAAAAGAAAATATTGAAAGCCTTGTGAATGTTGGAGATAATACAATTGAACAAGTCATTAATGATGCTAACGAAAAGAGAATTTGTTTGATTGATGATAAGCTAATTGCCTTTAAAGAGAACAAAGAGTATTTGTATAATCGAGTGAAGGATGTTAAGTTTAGTGAATTTCAAAAACTATATGAATACCTTGAAGGACAAACACCATTTTCAACACAGCACAAAACCAAAGGAACAGAATTTGATAATGTTTTGGTTATACTTGATAATGGTGGTTGGAACAATTATAACTTTGGAAATCTATTCTTAGGTACAGGTTCTGCAAGTGTATTGGATAGAACTCAAAAAATATTTTACGTTTGTTGTACAAGGGCAAAAGAGAACTTAGCAGTTTTTTTTCACAATCCTGATGCAGACGTAATAGCGAAAGCCAAAGTATGGTTTGGAGAGGACAATGTAATTGATATTAGTTAACCTTATTCTTAAAAAAACAATAGGGAGTTTGCTCATACAAACTCCCCAATGTCAAAATCACTCAAATCACTTTTCCGCAAAGTGGAAGAACTGTCTTCCGTTTCAGATGAAAGGGTACTATCCAAAAGCTCGGCTATTCTTCGGGAAGCATCTTCCATAGAATTTTCCAATAGGCTGAATAATTCGGTTCCCTGTATTTTTTGAACTATCGCTATCGCTGTTTCCTTTTGGGCTGGTTCCAATTCTTCTTTTTGGAGTAACACCCCCACGGAGCTTAGTTCTTCAAAGGTAACCCCTTGGGCAAAACCGTCATCGCCACCGGATATTCCGTACCTGTTCCATTCTTCTTCCTCCTCCTCCAAATCAGGTATATTTCTGAAAACTTCGTCCAGCTCTTCCTGCGGAATTTGAACACTTACGTTTTCATTTTCGTCGTATTCAATGTCTAAGTTATCAGGGTTTATCTCTGGTTCCTCAATTTGGCGTTTAGTGGTAATGTTTGGCACTGTAAGGCTTCTTACAGGTTTGGGTTGCCCCATAATATCAGGTAAATCAGGGTTGACCTTTTCTGGCTTTGGATCTGGTTTCTCCCTTTTCGTAATGACAATCTTATCCTGTAAAAGCAGGATAATAATTATCAGAAGGCAAATCACAATTACTACTTCCATAATGTTAGTTTTTAAAATAAACCCTTGTATTTTTCGTTGAACTCCTTTGTAATCATGTCTTCAAATACTTTAAAATGATATTCCAGAATATTATTGAGATAGGCGAACAAGGGTATTTTATCATCGCCTATAATCTGAACGATACGGGTTAAACGTTCATGATATTCAGGGCTTAGGTATATACTTTTATTGCCTCTTTTCTGCATTTTATTCATTTGCATAAATGCTTTTTCATAGGATACTTTCGCTGTATTAGTTGCTATGCTGGAGTTGTCGTTGGTTGCAACGACATTCCTTTTCTTTTTGTTTTTCTTCATTACAAAATGGGTTTAAAATGTTCATTGAAATAATCTGTGATATCGTCCCCGTACTCTCTGAAGTGGTGTTCAAGAATGTTATCAATATAAGAGTAGAGCGTTGTTCTTTCTTCCCTTGTCAGTTGAACGATGCGGAGCAATCTTTCGTGGTATTCGGGGCGAATGTAAACGACCTTACCGTTACGACCTGAGGGAAACCGATTGACCAAAAAAGTTTCCTCATAGTCCACTTTTTTTGATGAACTGCTTCGCACTTTTTCTTTCGGTTTGGTTTTAATTTCCTTTGTTTCTTCCTCTTGAGGTTTGTTTATGGGTGGAGAAATAGGCTCGTCCCCACTTATGATATTCATCAAATAATCCTCATCAACGTCAGGCTTTTCAAAAGCGTTGTTTTTGTTATCCTTAGCCATAGTCTAATGATTTTATAGTTGTGTGATTTTCAAAAATTCTTCGACAAATAAATCCATTTTGGTTATTTTCATTAGCTGTGTTTCGGCAGGAAGTAAACTTGACCTGAATACATAACCGGCAGTGTCATCTGTTTCTTTTCGGAAACGCTTACTGTCCATAATCCTTGTTCCCATTATTGGCAGGTTGAGTTCTTTGATGACACTTTGATAGGCATCGTATATACCTGTTTTTTCTCTGCCGTCCACTTGGTTCCAGAACAACCAAAGTTCTTGTTTCTCGTTGCCCTCAGTAGTTTTCGGAAGTTGAAGAAAGGCTTTGGTAAAGCCCAATGTACTTTCTACGACCAAGCGGTCTGCGGTAATGGGCGAAAAGATAAAATCCATTGTCTTTAATGTAGTCAAGACACCTTTGGTGTTGGCAGTCCCCGGCAGATCGAAAAAGATAACATCCGGTACAACCACCGACTGGCTTCTGTATTCCGATGCTTTCTCCAAAGCTGTTTCAGCTTTGCATTTAATAATCGGGTATGCTTTTTTGTTGATGGCTTGAAACTGCTTCATTGCCGCTTTTTTATGGTAGTCGTTCTGCATTATGGTTCTCTTATCCCGCTCTCGCATATTAGTCAAACTGTGCTGCGGAAAGTCGCAATCCATTACCAGTACATTAAAACCTAATCGGTAGTGAAGTACACTTGCCAGCAAGGTGGTCATCGTAGATTTTCCCACACCACCTTTTTGGGTGGAGAAACTGATTTTTAAAGTTTCTTTTCTTGTTTCCATTATTTAAAAATTTATTGTTACACACTTTATTTGTTTTGCAGGATTGAATATTGGTT
Source organism: uncultured Maribacter sp. (assembly GCF_963975365.1). GTDB lineage: Bacteria > Bacteroidota > Bacteroidia > Flavobacteriales > Flavobacteriaceae > Maribacter. The sequence continues at coordinate 28,140 of NZ_CAXBGF010000007.1, forward strand.
TATCTGATTATTACCTCATTCCTATATTCCTGCATTCCCTTTTGGGTACTTTCCTGCACAGGTATTTGCTTTCATTTTTGCCTTGTCAGGTACATTCTTTGGCAAGTGGCAAAACTTGCAACAGGTAAATTGCTTTACCGCTTTTATGCTTTTACACTTTTATTGTTTTATTGTTTTATGCTTTTAAAACCTTATGCTTTTATTCCAAACTGCCTGTTTGCAAACCTGATTTTCTTCTTTGTTGAAATACTTTTTTTACTACCTGCACTAAAATTATACGGCAAATAAAGCGATTGATTTAACCGCTGATTGAGCTGTGGCAGTGTTTGGCATTCAAAGGCAGTGTTTGGCACTGCTATACAATACACTGCTTTCGTAAACAGGTCTTTACTTTGTAAAATGATTTTTATTAACGGATTTATGCAAAAGTCTTTTGACAAAATGGAGAGTAACGGGAACGGCTTCGATCTGTTTTTCCCTGTTACATTTAATCCGTCCCGCAGGGCGGATTTTTGTGTTCAACAGAACACGGCAAGTTGTGTTTTGAGCATCTCGGAATGATTTCCGATGCTCAAAACAACTTGCCCTTTGCAGGGGGCAGAAAACACCTTCCGAAGTCAGGGTTTTGTATGGATTTTAAAATGGATTAGTGATGAACGATAACAACAAAAAGCAATTGAAAAAGACCGGACGCCGCCCAAAAGAAGACCCGGCGACCATCCGCTATACGATTTCCTTTAACGAGCAGGAACACGCCCGTTTTCTTACCCTGTTTGATAAATCAGGTATGCAGGTAAAGGCGCATTTCATAACGTCCTGCATCTTTGACAAGACCATAAAGACCATTCAGATTGACAAAGGAACGGTTGATTTTTATATGCGGCTAACCTCTTTTCACAGCCAGTTCCGTTCCATAGGTGTAAATTATAACCAGATTGTAAAGCTGTTGTACAAGCATTTTTCCGAGAAAAAAGCGGCAGCGTTCCTCTACAAATTGGAAAAACAGACGGCTGAAATGGCGATGCTATGCCAAAAAATTATTCAGCTAACCGAGGAATTTGAAGCAAAGTACCTGAAAAAACAGCCTTAGAAATGATAGCGAAAATCGGTAGAAGCGGAAATTTATACGGAGCATTGGCGTACAATCAGCTCAAAGTGGAGAATGAAAACGGACAGATTTTGTTTGCCAATAAGATGATTGAAACCGCTAACGGGCATTATTCCGTTGCACAATTAGCCCAGTCTTTTGCGCCTTACCTGATAGCCAACCGCAATACCGAAAAACATACGTTGCATATTTCGCTCAATCCTGACCCGAATGATAAAGTAAGCGATGATAAGTTTAGGGAGATGGCAGAACAGTATATGCGGGAAATGGGTTACGGAGAACAGCCTTTTGTGGTGTTCAAACACACGGATATTGACCGCAGCCATATACACATTGTATCGGTTTGCGTGGACGAAGAGGGTAAAAAGATTTCGGACAAGTTCGAGAAAATGCGGTCTATGAATGTGTGCCGTGAGTTGGAAAGAAAACACGGATTGATACCCGCAACTGATAAGGAGCATCGGCAGAACGACAAGGTTTTCCGCCCGGTAAACTACAAAGCTGGAGATGTGAAAAGTCAAATCGCTTCAGTAGTTCGCCACTTACCAAATTACTATAAGTTTCAGACTTTGGGCGAATACAATGCCTTGCTTTCCCTGTTCAATATTACCACCGAAAAAGTAGAGGGCGAATTGCAGGGGCAGCTACGGCAGGGTTTATTATACATTCCTTTAAACGAGAAAGGCGAAAGAGCCGGGCATCCGTTCAAGGCTTCTTTGTTTGGTAAAGATGCAGGGCTTCCGGCTTTGGAACTGTATTTTGCGAAATGCAAAACGGATTTAAAAGATAGTCCAACCAAGCAGACCTTACAATCAGCCGTTACCATTGCCTTGAAATCAACAACTGATGAAATGGGCTTTAAGAAGCAATTAGCCGAGCAGGGAATTAACGTAGTGGTGCGGAGGAATGATACAGGGCGTATTTACGGAATGACATTTATAGACCACAATTCTAAAGCGGTTTGGAACGGTTCACGTTTGAGCAAGGAACTTTCTGCCAATGCCTTTAATGATTATTGGAACAATAATATCAAACCGGAGATTAAAGAGCCAGTTGAATTACAACCGAAAATATCTACATCAAATGATGCGGATCTTCCTGCGGAAGAACCACACCATTTGTTCGACTTCTTAACTACTGGTAAACACGAAGATGGTTTGATTGAAGCACTGGGAGGCTTATTGCCCGAAGCCCAGGGCGAAGATTACGAGGAACAGGATTTTGCCAATAAAATGAAGAAGAAAAAGAAGAAAGGTAGTAGGTTGTAAAAAATATCTATTGATTGAAATATATGTTTCATTTTTAAGGTTGTACAGCTTCAGTCTTCACACCACATATAACGAAGCTCATTTTTTTATTTTGTAATTTTGTTACAACAAATCAGCATTGGATTAATGAACATAGACCTTTTACTTGAGAATATATATCCGCTTCCAGATACTTCAAAAGAATTGCTCAAGAAATCAATTACAGAGGTTAAATATAAAAAAGGGCATATTCTTTTGAGAGCTGATAAAATTGAAAAGAACATCTACTTTATAAAGAAAGGTGTAGCAAGAGCATATTCATATAAAGATAATGATGAAATCACTTTTTGGTTTGGCAAAGAGGGCGATACTATTATTTCAATGAAAAGCTATATAGCCAATCAGAAAGGATATGAAAATGTAGAGTTGTTGGAAGATTGCGAATTATATAAACTGAAAACAACAGTCTTACAAAGACTTTTTGAGAATGATATACATATTGCAAATTGGGGGCGAAGATTTGCCGAAAAAGAACTTATAAAAACAGAAGAAAGGCTTATTTCTCGACAAGTCCGAACAGCTACCGAACGATATAAGGAACTTTTGAAAAACAGTCCCGATATAGTCCAGCGAGTGCAATTAGGACACATTGCTTCTTATTTAGGTATAACACAAGTCAGTTTGAGCAGAATTAGGGCAGAAATAAAGTGAACGGCTCATTTTTTATCATTTGTAAAATTTCACCTCAATTCCGTTTCCGACCTTTGCAGATAAAGAACAAAGGAAATGAATTGGATAATTTTAGTTGTAGCAGGGTTGTTTGAAGTGGCTTTTGCATTCTGTTTGGGAAAAGCAAAAGAAACAACAGGAAATGAAATGTATTTGTGGTATGCAGGTTTTCTCGTTACCCTTACTATGAGTATGGGACTTTTGATTAAAGCAACCCAAACTTTGCCCATCGGAACGGCTTATGCCGTATGGACAGGTATCGGAGCAGTCGGAACAGTTTTAGTCGGTATTCTTGTATTTAAAGAGCCTGCAACATTTCTGCGAATACTTTTTCTTATCACTTTAATAGGCTCGATTGTCGGGCTGAAAGCCGTATCAGCTCATTAAATAATGTTTTAAAAAAATGAATATAACAATAAGAAAAGCCGAAGAAAAGGACAGCGAGAAAGTTTGGCATTTAATGAAAGAATTGGCTGTTTTTGAAAAATACATTGACAGTTTTGCCATTACACCCGAAATTGTCAGAAACAGCGGATTTAAGAAAAACCCACCCGATTTTTATTGCCTTGTGGCAGAAGATAATGATAAAATCGCAGGAATGTTGGTTTATTATTTTCTTCCTTATACAGCCCAAAACCGTCCTGCTATTTATATGAAAGAGCTCTATGTGGACGAAAATTATCGTGGTCAGAAAATTGGCGAACAACTAATGAATGCGTTAAAAACTGAAGCAGAACAAAATAATTGCAGTCAAATAAAATGGACGGTTGCACCGTGGAATAAAGTAGGAGTGAAATTTTATGAACGATTAGGAGCAAGAGAAAATACCGAATGGCTTAACTACGAATGGAATTTAAAATAGATGGAACCAATGGAAATAAGAAAAGTAACATTAAACGATATTGAACAACTGCAACAGATAGGCAGACAAACATTTTCAGAAACATTTTCTTCGAGTAATACAGAAGAGAATATGACAACATATTTAGAGGAGGGATTTTCCAATGAAAAGCTAATAGAAGAATTGAACAATGAAAGTTCCGAGTTTTATTTTGCCTTATCTGAAAACGAATTAGTTGGTTATTTGAAAATCAATTTCGGGCAATCGCAAACAGAATTGCAAGACGACACAGCACTTGAAATTGAACGCATTTATGTTTTAAAGGAATTTCACGGTAAAAAAGTCGGACAAGTGCTTTATGAAAAAGCTATTGAAATTGCCAAACAGAAAAATGCACACTACGTTTGGTTAGGTGTTTGGGAAGAAAATCCTCGGGCAATCAGCTTTTATAAGAAAAATGGTTTTGTTGAATTTGACAAGCATATTTTCAAATTAGGCGATGATGAACAAACCGATATAATGATGAAATTAAAATTAGAAGAGAGGATTTTGTAAATTAAATTGAGCCTCACAAGGGGCGAGATGGACGAAGCCGTTACTTTTGAGAAAGAATAAGGACAAAATCAATTTTACAATAAGGTTGAAAAGGTAGCGATTTGCTACCTTTTTCATTTTATACTAATCTGCCAAATACTGCCACACAACGCCACTTACTGCCATATTTTAAGAGCCGACAGCAACAGCCTTTAAATTCACGCCCGAACATTAAAACTTAAAATAATGCAGGGAGAAGACGATTTAAGAGGGCTTGCCAAAATAATGGCTTTTATGCGGGCAGTCAGTATTCTTTTGGTGCTGATGCACCTTTATTGGTTCTGCTACGGTTTCTTTTTAGAACGTGGCTGGACGTTGGAAGTAATCAACAAGATGTTAGGCAATTTCGACCGTACGGCGGGCTTGTTTTCACATACCCTTTATACAAAAGCATTCGCTTTGGTTTTACTGGCTTTGAGTTGCTTAGGGACAAAGGGTGTAAAGAATGAGAAGATAACCTGGTCTAAAATTTATGTGGCGTTGGGCATTGGCTTTGCGCTGTTCTTCCTGAACACACCATTGCTAAAGCTATCCCCCGCAACAAGCACATTTCTGTATATTCTTACTATCTCGTTAGGTTATATCGCCTTGCTGATGGCAGGCGTATGGATGAGCCGATTGCTCCGTACCAACCTAATGGACGATGTTTTCAATAACGAAAACGAGAGCTTTCAACAGGAAACCAAGCTGATGGAAAACGAGTATTCCGTCAACCTGCCCACCAAATTTTACTACAAAGGCAAATGGAACAACGGTTGGATAAACATTGTAAATCCTTTCAGGGCATCAATCGTGTTGGGTACTCCGGGTTCCGGTAAATCTTATGCCATCGTAAACAACTACATCAAGCAGCAGATAGAAAAAGGCTTTAGTATGTACATCTACGATTTCAAGTTTGACGACCTTTCGACTATCGCCTACAATCATTTACTAAAGCACCGGGATAAATACAAGGTACAGCCGAAATTTTACGTGATAAATTTCGACGACCCACGCAAGAGCCACCGTTGTAATCCACTCAATCCCGATTTTATGACCGACATTTCTGATGCTTACGAAGCGGCTTATACCATAATGCTAAACCTCAACAGGTCGTGGATACAGAAGCAAGGCGATTTTTTCGTGGAAAGCCCAATTATTCTTTTAGCTGCTATTATTTGGTATCTGAAAATCTATGAGGATGGCAAGTATTGTACGTTCCCACACGCCATTGAATTGCTGAACAAAAAGTATTCGGACGTATTCACGATTTTAACCTCATACCCCGATTTGGAAAACTATTTGTCGCCCTTTATGGATGCGTGGCAAGGTGGCGCACAAGACCAGTTACAAGGGCAGATAGCATCGGCAAAAATACCTTTGTCAAGAATGATTAGCCCGCAGTTGTACTGGGTAATGACCGGGGATGATTTTACACTCGACATCAATAACCCGAACGAGCCGAAGATTTTGTGCGTGGGTAACAATCCCGACCGCCAAAATATTTATTCAGCAGCATTAGGGTTGTACAATTCCCGAATTGTCAAGCTCATCAACAAAAAAGGACAATTAAAGAGTTCGGTTATCATAGATGAGTTACCCACGATTTACTTCAGAGGACTGGATAATCTTATTGCAACTGCGAGAAGTAATAAGGTGGCAGTATGTTTGGGCTTCCAGGATTTTTCGCAATTAACGAGGGATTACGGCGACAAGGAAAGCAAGGTAATACAGAATACGGTAGGTAATATATTCAGTGGTCAGGTGGTTGGAGAAACGGCAAAAAGTCTTTCGGAGCGTTTCGGTAAAGTATTACAGAAACGTCAGAGTATGACCATTAACCGCAATGATAAATCCACCTCTATTTCCACACAGTTAGACAGCCTTATTCCGGCTTCCAAAATTTCAACGCTTACACAGGGTATGTTTGTCGGTTCTGTATCGGATAACTTTGATGAACGTATCGAGCAAAAGATATTTCACGCCGAAATCGTGGTAGATAATGAAAAGGTAGCCGCCGAAACCAAAGCCTACCAAAAGATACCCCAAATCTTATCTTTTGTAAATGAGCAGGGCGAGGATAAAATGAAGCAGGAAATTGAAAGCAATTACAAACAGATAAAAAAAGACATCCTGAATATTGTTGTTAGCGAAATGGAGCGTATCAAGAATGACCCGAACTTGCAGCATTTGGTACAGGACGGATAATTTAAAAGGGAGGCTTAAATGACCTCCCTTTTTTATTGCCTGCCCGTTCAGGTTTTACAATACGCCACGAGGCAAATGAATACCTTTTGTCCGTATAATGCTTTCCTGAACCTTTGGAGCTTCTTTCTGCTTTTCTGCCTGCTCCGGAGCATCTTGTTTGGTTTCTGGTGTAATAGATAGCTGTATCTTTCTTTCTACGGCAGCCAGTTCCGTTTTGAGTTCGCCCAGTTTACTTTCTTTCGACCAAGTACCGTTAACCACTTCCTGAAGAATGGGCAGGTCTTTTTGTATCTCCGTAATTTTCTTGTGCTCCTGCTCGATATAGCCGGGCAATTTCTCCAGTGCATTAAGGAAGTTCGTAGCAGCCAGCTTTTCATCTTTAGCAATCACACCGTTGTTGTAGGTATATTTGATATTGCCCTCGCCCTGTACCAAAAAACGGTTTACCCTTATATCCACACCCTCTTTTTCGGACATTTCCGTTTTTACCAAAAGCGTAAATCCGTATAACGTACCGATTTCTTCATACTGACCTCCGGTTCGGGCTTTGTCCGCAATCTGGTTGAGTTTTGCACCGATTTGTTTAATATCGGCATTGGGCGGTAAGCCATCCAACTGTACAGGATTTACGATTGTACCGTCTGACCGTTTTTGGATACGCTCTTGCAGATTATTCCAATCAAGGCTCATACGGTTTAAACGAGATTGAGTGCTTTGCAACATTTCCGTATAATCTTCCAATTTGTACTTCGCACTATACTTTGAACGGTTGAACGCCTGTTTTTCGCTTTCCAACCCGGCAATCTGTTTTTCCAATTTGGCTTTATCCAACAGGTCTGTATTTCCTGATAGGATAGCCACGTATTCCGAAAAATTCATTCCCGATTTTTCGTCCATACTGCCCTCGTCAATAGTACGTTTGCCGAGGTTATTGTTTTTTAATTGGTCTATAAAAAGTTGCTTATTGTACAACAGATTGAACTTGTAACTATCCAATGATTTTTCTACGGCATAGATAATCACATCTACTTTGTTATCGGCAAAGAATTTGGCAATCTCATTACCTTTTCGAACGGCTCTGCCGTCCCTTTGAGCAAGGTCGCTTGGTCGCCACGGCGTATCGAGATGATGAACGGCAACGGCTCTTTTCTGTGCGTTCACGCCAGTTCCGAGCATACTTGTGGAACCGAACAACACACGGATTTTGCCCTCGTTCATTCCTTTGATAAGTTCCTTACGTTGCTTATCATTTTTGCCTTCCTGTATAAAACGGATTTCGTTTGCAGGTATGCCGTGGTCTTCCACGAGCTTGCGTTTGATTTCGGAGTACACATTCCATTCGCCCGGCTTGTAGGTTCCCAAATCGGAGAAAACGAACTGTGTTCCTTTCTGTGCGTTGTATTGGTTGTAATACTTGGTAATGTTTGCCGCACAATGCGAAGCCTTGTTATCGGGGTGGTCATCATACGCACCGCTTACCATCCGCATATCCAAAGACATTTTACGGGCGTAGTCCGTTGCGATGAGCATCTTTGCTTTTTCTTCCGATGGAGATAAAGGTGCTCTTCCGAGTAGTTCTCCTTTTCCTGTTTTTGCAAATTCCATCAGACTTTGGATAAATTCTTCCTGGTCGGGAGTAGGCGGTATATTGTACAACACCTCGTTCTTATTGGGGCGGTCAATTCCTATATCTTTTGCCGTTCGGTAATCCGTAATTTCGGAGTAGAATTGTGCCAGTTCCGGCACTTTGATAAAGTATCGGAAACGTTCTTTAGCTACAATGTTGTTAGCAACAGAAAATTCATAATCGGTCGTTTTCCTTGCATAGATAGCTGCCCACGCATCAAAAGAATGAATGCCCTGTTTTTCCAATGCCCGTGGTCGCAGGTATTTGAACAGCAGATATAGTTCCGTTAATGAGTTGCTGATGGTAGTTCCTGAAAGAAAGGTTGCTCCCATATCCGCATTGGTACGCTCCTGAATAGTACGGATAGCAAAGAGCAGGTTCAATGCTTTTTGGCTTCCGTCCACATTGCCCAATCCGGCAACCCTTGTATGCCTTGTGTTGAACATCAGGTTTTTGAATTGGTGGCTTTCATCAACGAACAAGTGGTCAATGCCCATCATCTTAAAATCCACCACATCATCTTTTCGGTTTTCAATATCGTGTTGCAGGGTTTTGAGCTTGACTTCGAGGTTTTCTTTCCGCTTGATTACTCCGGCAAGCATCCCTCTGGTAACTTCCTTGCCTTGCGATTGCAGGGCATCGAGGTTACGCTCTACGCTGTCTAATTCTATTTGGAGTATTTCTTTTTGAATTTCGGGCGATTGCGGTATCATTCCGAATTGGTCGTGTGTCAGTATCACACAATCCCAATCGTTGTTTTTAATGTCGCCAAAAATCCGCAGGCGTTTTTGGGGCGTAAAATCTTCCTTGCCAGGAAACAGAATTTTTGCGTGTGGGTAAGCCGTGCGGTAGGCTTCGGCAATTTCGTGAACATTGCTTTTCAGCCCGATAATCATAGGCTTATGGGCTAACCCCAAACGCTTCATTTCCTGTGCAGCCGTACACATTACCAACGTTTTTCCTGCACCTACTTCGTGGTCGCAAATTGCCCCGTTGTTGAGCTTTATCATCCAAACGGCATCCTTTTGGCTCGAATACAGGTCATTAATGCCTAAGCCCTTGCAGTCTAATCCCGGAAACTCCTGATGTGTGCCGTCGTAGTTAGGGCGGACGAAACAGTTAAACGTATCATTATATTGGTCGGTCAGCCTTGTTTTGAACTCATCGTTTTGGGCGTGAAGCCAATCGGTAAAGGCGTTGCGGATTTCATCAATCTTAGTATTCGCCATTTGTATGGCTTCCATATCCCGCACTTTGACATCTTTGCCTTCAACCGTTATTGTTTTTGAAATATCGGGCGTGGTATTGACAAGGGCGTGTTTGAGCAGGGCAATCCCATCATACGTCCGGCTTTGGGCTTTGACGGCGTATTTCTCCCAAATGTGTACGTTCTTCTGTTTGCAGGTTACGGAAAAGTCATCGGCACTGTCGGAATAATGGACACGGACTTCTGCATCGAACAGGTGCGATGCAAACCGGGCATAAATACCTGTGGGTATCCAGCGTTCGCCCAGATTAAAATCGAGTTCTTCAAATTCAATTCGTATTGGTCTTGCTTCCTCTAATACGGTAAGGCTTTCTTTGGCTTGTGTATCATCGGGATTGCTTTCGAGATAGGCTCTGACTTTCTCCGCTTTTTCCACTACGTTCCCTGCAATCCAGCGTTCGGCTATTTCATATTCCTTTTGAAGTGGATTGTAGTAGATACGACCGTGTAAGGCTTCTTTCAAAGCATCGTCAGGCATACCGCTGATTTCGGACATAAAGTCCAAATCCACGCTTCCGTACTTGTTCAACGAAGCTGATAACGCTTCTTCGGGATTATCCGTTGCTATGGTTATAGTAGAAAAACTAACAGGTCTGCTGAATATATCGGCTTTGTGTACCACGCCACCAATAACACGTTCCAAATAAGGGATTTCCTTACCGGAACTATCCGTTTTGATGAGCTTGATATTATCGGCACTGTTGAGGTTGCCGTACCTTTTAATAAAGGCATCGTAAAGGCGATTAAGGTTTTCCCTTTCTTCTTTGTATTCGGTCTGATGCTGTGCCTCTTTTGTGTAAAGCTGTTGGTAAACATCACGCACCCCGATATACGCTTCGGCTCTTGCTTTCTGTAAGGTCGGTAACTGTAAAGGGTGGAATACAGCCGTACCGTCTGCTATATCTACATCTTGCAGATGACCGACCCAACCATTATCCACCACAAGGCAATCGTTGCGATGGAACGATTGCAGTTTGCCACTGTACGGAGCAGGTTCGGGAATGGTATCGGGAATAGCTGGCTTATCAGCTTGGCCATTCTCATTGATACTTGAAAACAGGTCGCCGATAACTTCCTGTTTTTTGCCGTTGGCTGATGTATTTCCATTGGTAGGTCTATTAGTAACAGGAGGCGTATAAGGTTGTTGCATCGCACTGAACAGGTCGGTTTGGCGACCTATTGCACGGCGGTTTGTTTTAGTGCTTTGCCTTTTGGCTTGCGTGGTTCTTTTGGGCGGAGCAGCAACCATTACAGGTTCGTCCGCATTTTCAAACAGGTCGAAGATGCTTAGTTGCTTTAATTCCTGTGGGCTTTCCCGATGGGTTACAGGCGTGGGTACAGGTTGCGGTTTTGGCTGAATGATTACAGGCTCAATAACCGGAGGTGTAACCGTTGGTTCAATCGGAATTTGTATTATAGGTTCATCGTTCCGTTCGCCTTTGTACAAACCTATATTCAGGTGCTTGCCAAAATCTTCGGAAAGCATTTGTTTTAAATCTTTGGCAATTCCCTCAACGCCGTCTTTATGCGTATAGATTAATGCAGGTTGTCCGTATGGGTCGGTATCTAATTTACGTTCGGTATGCACAATCCTTGTGTTGTCCTGAAAGAGTGCATTACCAGGTGTATTGTATTCTGTTTGCCTGCTTTGGCAAAACAGATCTTCCCTTTCGGTCAGATTTTGTTTTGCCGTATTCTTTTGCAGGATAATCAGGTCGCTTCCGACTTCTGTACCTGCATATTCTGTAAAAAGATTGTTGGGTAAGCGAACAACCGAAACCAGATTATTATCCTGCATTAACGCCTTGCGTATGGGTTCGTTCTTAGGGCTGTTCAGAATGCCCTGTGAAGTAATGTAAACCAACAAACCGCCCTCACGGAGCATATCAGCACCTTTCAGAAAAAAGTAATTGTGTATGCTTCGGGCTGCCTGTACTTTTGCACTGTCCCTGCTACGGGAATAGGAAAGGTCGAAAACGGAAGTATCGCCAAATGGTATATTGCTGGCAATTACATCATAGCTGTTTTGTTCCTTTTCGAGAATTTCTTCAAAACCACTTACACGGATATTGCTTTCGGGGTAAAGCTGTTTTAAAATCTTGCCTGTGAGCAAGTCTTTTTCATAAGCGGTAATACTTTGTTGGTTTTCCGAAAAGGACTGTACGAATGAGCCGATACCTGCGGACGGTTCAAGGAATTTATCAATGTTCAGACCTCTTTCACGCAAGGTTGCGGAAATCGCATCTATTACCTGTGGCGGTGTATAAAAAGCTGTCAGTACGGAACTTTTCATACTGTCCACATACCTGCGGTATTGCTTATCGTCTTCGGAATTTTCTTTGAGCAGTTGGTGGAGTTCCTGCGTAATAGGGAAAAGGTCGTGTTCGGTTTTTCTCCAATGATTGATGTCTATTTCGTTGGCTATGGGGTTCAGCACGAATTTAAGACCGCCAAATCCGCTGTATTGCATCATTAGCAGTCTTTCGCCTACGGTGGCTTGCCGTTTCTCCTTTTCCAGTTTAAAAGCAATTCGCAGGGCATCAATATTCTGTTGGAGATGTTGCTTCTTACTGAAGCCCATTTTCCTCTATCCATATTGCGATGGTTCCAGTCAGTTCGGTATAGAGTAAATCAAACTCATAACCGTAGGCGAAATCATCGGTTAATTCATATCCTGCGAGAACAGCCTCACAGACAGGGAACATTTTAAGGGCAAACGGTCGCAGTTCCTCATCTGCCATTACGGTATCAAACTCATTGCATACCACCTGAAAAACAGTGTCGAATTTGGAGAAGTGTAAGCCCTCAAAAAGTATGTAGTTGGCTATTTCATTGCATTGCTCAATGGGGTTTCCCGCCCTGAAAGCACCCTCATAAGCATTGGAAGCCCACGAAGAACGCTGGTCGATAAATTTTTGGTCGTGTGCCTTTTCGGGGAAGCTACTGTTTAACAGTTCTTGCAGTCGTAATCTGAAATACGATAGGTCTTTTTGCTGTACATCCATACTATATTTTGTTTTAGAATTTTACTTAAATCCTAAAATTAGAAGCAGGAGCAAATGCCTATGAGAATGTTGCAGGGTTTGGCTTTGAAAGGCAGGATTTGGCGTAATAGGCAACAAAAAACCTCCGATAATTCGGAGGTTCATTTTTATGGCTTATTCAAGATTTGAAGCATCCTGCCGACTTCAATATCCATTCTTGAAAAGGCAAACCATTTTTTGCCCAGGTCTTTGAGTGATGCCCCGATGTGGTAGAGTTCTGTATGGTCAATAATCAAGAAACGGTCGTGGGCATCGGAGAAAAGCTCAATATCTACCGGAGGATATTGGCTATTGTAGCGTTGTAAATCCAACCGTAATTGATTACTGATATTTTTAGTAAGGATTGTGGCTGTTACATTGTCTTTGCGTTTCCCCAATAACGTAAGCACGGTATCATCCACATAATTATCAAGCAGGATAATGGAACTTGTGGCATTGCGGATAATATCGGAAACAAAGGCATAGGCATCAAAAACCTGCCCGTTATAGAAAATGCCTTTTTCGCTGTGCAGCTTATCACTTTCCAAAGCCTTAAAAATCTCTTCAAATTTTTGGTCGGCTTCCAGTTGCTTTAACTCGATATTATCCAAACGATGAAACAAAGAAGCATTGCTAATAAGCATACGCCGCATTTCTACAAAGGCTTCCATTATTTCAACACTCATTTTAACGGCTATGTCTGAACGGAGTATGGCAGATGCCATTGCAACGCCTTGTTCGGTAAAAACATAGGGTAAATAACGTCTGCCGCCGTAGCTCAAACTTGAGGTTCCAATTTGGAACCTCAAGTTTTCAACTTCCTCTTCGGTCAGTTGAAAGCAGAATGATACAGGAAATCGCTCAATATTTCTTTTAACGGCTTTGTTCAGGTTCTTTGTTTCTACCTGATATAAGGCAGCGAGGTCACTATCCAACATTACCTGTTTGCCCCGGATAGTATAAATCAGGTTCCTGATTTCTTTGGGTACGATTGACGGTTTATTTTCCATTGCGTTTACTGCTTTTGTTTTTCTCAAACTCAAAAGAGGTACTACAATCGGCATTCAACACGATATACGCATCGAATTTCTTACCTGCTTTGCTTGTCATTCCTTTGATTAAAGAGGTTTTGCCTTTATTGACAAGGCTTGTTACATTTTCGATACTGATTTGCACACCGCAGACGATACGGAACTGTACCCAACTACAAACCTCATCGGGACACTTCACAATTTTATCACGGATAATGAGTTGCTGGCTTTTGCATTTAGGGCAAACCAACTTCGGTAGGTTGTTTTGAGCAATAGAAGTTTGCAGCAATTCATCGGTAATGGATTTGGCATAGGTTTCCATTTCCTTTTGAAATGTTCCGGCATCCGCTTCGTTGTTCTCGATTTTCTGCAATGCCAATTCCCATTCGGCGGTCATTGCCACATCCGCAATTTTTCGGTCTTTGACAAGCCCGTACACCTGCAATCCTTTTTCCGTAGGGATTAATGAACGTTTATCCCTTTGGATATAATTGCGGGTAAACAGGGTTTCGATAATGGCGGCTCTTGTAGCCGGAGTACCGATACCGATATTTTTGAGGGCTTTGCGCTCTTCCTCGTTCTCGATTTCTTTCCCTGCGGTTTCCATAGCCGACAAAAGCCCGGCTTCGGTGTAAAGCACTGGCGGTTTGGTCTGCTTTTCCAAAACGGCGGCTTCCTTTATTTTGAGTTCATCGCCTTTATTCAGTTCAGGTAGTTCCTGTACCGGCTCTTCGCCATCATCGGTAAAACTTCCTTTGATGGAACGCCAACCCGCTTCCTGAATTTTACAGCCTTTTGCCGTAAAGTCGTAATGCAATACCTGTAATGATACATCGGTTATTTCTTTGACACAGGCTTGTGATATGGCTTCGAGCAACCGAAGCGCAATCATATTGTAAATCTTGTTTTCGTCTGCATTGAGTACGGACGGCACTTTATCCGTAATCAACAAACCGTGATGGTCCGTTACACGGAGGTCATTCACGATACGTTTGTTGAACCGTCCCCATTTGATTTTGGTAAGGGCTTGCTTGCAATCTTCACGGTTCTGCAATGCCCGCACAAGGTTTGGAATTTCAGCCCACATATCTTCAGGAATGTATTTGCTTCCGGTACGTGGGTACGTGATAAATTTCTTTTCGTACAGGCTTTGTGCGATATTAAGCGTTGCTTCAGCAGATAATTTCAGTCTTTTGTTAGCTTCCTTTTGTAAGCCTGTCAAATCAAAAAGCAAGGGCGGTTGTTCTGTAACGCTTTTGGTTTCTACCGAGGTAACAGTTGCCGTTGTGCCACGCTGAATAGCTCTAAGGGTATCATCGGCAAGTTGCTTTTCTTCCCATTTGGTAGCGGAAATACTTTTGAAATCAACCTGCGTTTTGTTGTGCATCAACTGTATCTGCCAGTATTTCTTTACCGTGAAATTCTTATTGTCAAGGTAGCGTTTGCATATCAAAGCCAGTGTGGGTGTTTGCACTCTTCCGAGCGAATAGATACCGTTACCTGCGGCTATACTCAATGCCTGTGTAGCATTGATGCCTACAAGCCAGTCGGCACGGCTTCTGCCTTGCGCAGCCTGGTACAATCCGTCAAATGCTGCCCCGTCTTTCAGGTTGTCAAAACCCTGCTTTATTGCCTTTTCGGTAAGTGAACTTATCCAAAGGCGTTCAAAAGGCTTGTTGCATTTCAGGTACTCATAAATGTACCTGAAAATGAGTTCGCCCTCACGACCTGCATCGGTAGCAACGATGATGCTGTTGCTTTGCTTAAAAAGTTGCTCAATGACTTTCAATTGCTTTAATGCGCCAGTATCGGCGGTGTACCCTTTATCTTTTTTGACCTTGCGGACGGTCAATAAAAACGGGTTGGGCAATATCGGCAGGGATGCTTTATCAAATCCCGAAATGCCATAATCTTCGGGCATTCCCAGTCCTATTAAATGACCGAATGCCCACGTAACAAAATAGCCGTTACCTGTCAGGTAGCCGTCCTTTTTATCGGATGCTCCCACAAGTCCGGCTATTTCCCTTGCTACGCTTGGTTTTTCTGCAATAATTGTTTTCATATCGTACTACATTTTTCTGCCTTTGGATTTTGCAGGGGTTTCGGGCTTTTCCTGTTGTTCCTGCTGCTGCTTGTTTTTTGGACTTTGCTGCCCGGACTTTAAAGGCTCTTGGACGTTTTTGGTCGCTTCGTTGGTTTTGCCCTCCGAATTGACGGCAGTCTGCGTTTTGTGGGCTTCGGTGGGTTTTACTCTTTCCTTATACTGATTGGGAAACTCGAACCCGGTTTTTCCTGTATCCTTATTGAAAGTGATATAGCCCTGATAAGGTTGCCCTTTTTTATCTTTTAATCCATCAATGTAGATGGTTTGACCTGCTTTGAAATCCTTATGTTGCTCATCGGTCAGCTCTTTGCCCCTAAATGTTTTTGGAGCTTCCTGCGGTTGGCTTTGCTGATTATTTTGTCCTTTGCTTTGGGCTTGACCGTTGCTTTGGGTTTGCCTGTTGGAATTATTGCGGTCAAACAGGAACTCCACATAACGCTTGTCTGCATTGAACTGTACTGTTGCCGAGAACTCCGTTCCTTTGGTGGAAATCATACCCTCTAACTTTAGCGGTTTACCCTCCATTAAAGTTTGCTTTTGTTCCTCATTCAGCTTTACGCCCTTAATTTCATCGGGAATTTTTATGAACTCTGTCCGTAATGCAATTACATCGTTTGTCAGCCTGTCAATACTGATAATAGACGGCATCAATTCGCCTGTTTTGGAATTTACCAAATTAACGACACGCCCCATATTGCCCGTTTCGAGCAGGTTTTTCTTGTCTTCATCGGTAAACTTGTGACCAAAAAACTCGAAGTGGAGGTTAGGCTCTTTTTTGATACCGTGTATTGCTACGATAACATTTCCATCTTCGGCTTGCTGTAAAGACAGGCGGGCATCTGTGCGAAGAACAGAACCTCCGAAATTAACGCCAATCGGTAAAAGTTCATTGGTTTTGTAACCTCGTAGCAAAGGGTCAAGCAGGTTTCTTTTTTCAAGATATTCCTTGCTTAACCCGAGATTTTTCATTGTGTCCCAATCAATCTGTTCCGGCTTGTAGCGATATTCGCTTACTTCCGGTGTTGTTTGTGCTGTTGCCATATTATTTTGATTTTCTTGTTTTTTATCCTGCTGTGGTTCTGTCTTCACTTCGTATTCTTTCATCACTTTTTCGCCCTCGGGAGTAGGCTTATCTACCTGCTTTTGCAACTCCTGTGCTTTATCAATAGCAAGAGGTGCAGGCACTTTGAAGAATGAAAAATTGGTAGGGTTCTTTAACTGACTGAAAAAATTGGAAAAGAAGTTGGAAAAGAAATCACCGCTTTTGTCCACACGCATAAACTGGTTTTGGTTCTTCTTTGTGGGTTCTACGGTTTCCATTTTCCCGTTTTCGTCAATACTCTTTACGGCTTGGATTTTCATTTTCTCTTTATCCAGCACCAGTAATATGTCCGATAGCTGTTCAGGCATATCCTGTTTATTAGTTGTTTCTTCGCTCATAATCTGAAAATTTTAAAAATTCACTGTCGAATGTAAAGGAAGCCTTCACTGATTTGCATTATGTGGCAGTCAAAGGCAGTGTTTGTCACTTATTGGCATCCAGTTTGGGCAAGGGAGGGTTAAAACTTTCCCTGATGAACTGATGCACATCGGACAGCTTGTAATACAGTTTTCCGCTAATGGTATAATAAGGGAGCTTGCCGATGGAGCGATACCGTTGCAGGGAACGGTTACTTATTTTCAACATTTGCAATAAATCCTGATTATCCAGTAATTCCTCGCCGTCTATGCTGTTGCGCTTCTTTTGTAAATCGTCTATGTGGTTGCCGAGAATGTCAAGCCTATCCATTATGCGTTCCATCCACGCCACAAATTCCATTTTGTCGATATTCATACGAGTACGCCTTTAATTATTACCTGATTTCAGCTTTCTGCCTTTTTCGATATAGCTTTTGCCTTTCGCCATAAGCTCTTCTACATATTCATTGGTGGTCTGCACAGCGTTTGCGTTGAGCATTTCCTTGATAGCACCAATCGTATAGTAATACTGTCCATACATTTTTGAAAAAGCAATCTGCCCGTTGGTACGCATACGCCACAATGTTTTTTCGCTGATGTGGAGATACTGGCAGACTTCGTGATTGTTGAGCCATAAGCTATCGTAACTTGTATCTTCAAGTTTGAGGATATATTCGCTTATGGCTTTCAACCGTTCATTGAGGTGCTTCCACACTTCTTCGTCAACTGTTATAATGTTCATAGCACTGCTGTTTAATGTTCACAGGACAAAATTCAGAACTGTGGCAGTGTTTGTCTGCCAATGCTTGCCAATTGAAAAAGCGTTTTTTTGAAAATTTTACAATTTGTCGTAAACCCTTATTAAATAAGAGTTTCGGTAGATTTTCCCATTTTTCGGTTATGGAAATAAGTCCATTTGCCAATTGGCATATATGGGTAAGTGCAGGCACAAAAAAAAGCAATACGGAATGTGTATTGCTTTCAAACCCTTTACGGACGGACTATTTATAAATCCTTATCCATATATTCTTCAAGAGCCTGTTTCAACTGGTCTAAAAATAATGTCCGTGAGCCTGCACGGGTTTTCATTCTATGGAATGCGTGATGCACATCGGTCAGTGAAATTCGGAATAAGACCTGCGAAATGGCAGTGAGCTTTCGGATGCCGATTTTACCACCTGAAATAGCGCCCGATGCGTACAGGGCATACATCAGCTCAACCAGTGCGTTTTTGCTGTCCGTCCAAGAAAGTTCTTTGATACCTTCTGCGTTCTGAAAATATACATCGAGATTATCTTCGGGGTTGATTTTGGTTAAGAGGTAGGCGTATAATAGGTCATTAGCGATGATGCGGGCTACTTTGTAATCGTAATAGGTAGAGAATTGCGGGTCGATTTCAAAGACGTAACTGTTAAGCCCATCGAGGTAATTTATCTGCCCTCGCTTAAAGTATTCGTTATCCTTATCCACCCTGCCCGAACGGTAGTACCTATAAAAATGGGAGTTGCAGATATGTTCCCTAAATTCAATCTTTAACTCCTGTAAATGGTTAGCGAAATAAGTATGATACATTTTCCCGTTATTAACCGGGCAAGCGGTTTCTATCCGGTAGAGCTTATTGTAGTAGATGAGTTTGCCCAGGATTTGGGGTTTAACCATTTTGAAAAACTCAATCTCTTTTGCCTCATTGACAAAGCCCGAATTTAAAACACATTCTTTTGACGAAACCAGTAGCTCCTGAAGATAAACCGTCATTTGAAAAGCCTCTTCAATCAGCCCCGAGCACGTAAGTGATAGTTTCCGTTCCTTCTCCTGAATTTCGCTAACAATATTGCCTAATGATTTTCTCATAGTAGGGAGGATTTTGTTACTGATACTTTGTTACTGATACAGTGTACCTGCACAAATGTTATTAATAAACAGGGATTTAACTGCCAATATGCCCCTACAATGGGGAAGATTTTGAACCATTTATGCCTGTTTTCTCCTGTAAAAAACCTTACCCGTATCACTTAGTCGCTCACAATCAATAAATACTTAAATTTTAATCCTAAATTTGTCTTTGCGTATTTATGCAATAATATGAACAGTGATTTAGGGAAATATGAGCAAATTATTT
Organism: uncultured Maribacter sp.; assembly: GCF_963975365.1. Taxonomy (GTDB): domain Bacteria; phylum Bacteroidota; class Bacteroidia; order Flavobacteriales; family Flavobacteriaceae; genus Maribacter. The sequence continues at coordinate 47,475 of NZ_CAXBGF010000007.1, forward strand.
ATCAAAAATATGGTCTGCAACCGTTGTATTCTCGTAGTTCAAAACGAACTCGACAAGCTCGGTATAGAGGCTAACAATATAAAGTTGGGCGAAATAACCCTTAAAAAAGATTTAACCACAAAAGAGCGTGAAGCATTGGAAAATGTTTTAGACCCTTTGGGCTTTCAGGTCATTGACGACAAAAAGAGCCGGATGATTGAGAAGATAAAAAATGTTATCATTGATTTGGTGCACCATCAGGACAATGATGCCAAAACCAATCTTTCGGATGTATTGAGCGATGCGCTGCACAACGACTACAACTATCTTTCCAACCTGTTTTCCGATATTGAGGGCACGACCATTGAGAAATATTTTATCGCACAGAAAGTAGAAAAGGTAAAAGAGCTTTTGGTATATGATGAGCTGTCTTTAAGCGAAATTGCCGACCGTATGAATTATTCGAGCGTGGCGTATTTGAGCAACCAGTTCAAGAAAGTAACCGGACTTACACCAAGCCATTTCAAGCAGATACGGGAAGACAAGCGCAAGCCTTTGGATAAGGTTTAAGTAAATCTTACAAATCAAACCCATAATTTCACAATAGAACTCCCCCTTATTGTTGCCAACTTTGCAATGTGAAAACAAAGCAATCGAAATATGGCAACAAATAAAGAAACAGTTTACATTCCTTTAGAGGATGTAGAAAGCGAACACTGTGCATTGATAGTCGAAAAAGGACTGGCACAGGTAAAAGGCGTAGAAACCCACAAAGTAGAGCTAAATAACCGCAGGGCGGCTATTACCGTAAATGATAACGAGGTAGTAGGAGAAGCTGTAAAAGCGATTAAAGATTTAGGCTACGGCGTTCCAACCGTTAAACATACATATCCCGTATTGGGTATGACCTGCGCATCTTGTGCGGGCAGTGCCGAGAGTATGGTAAAATACGCTCCGGGCGTGGTAGATGCTTCGGTAAACTTTGGTACGGGCAACCTTACCGTGGAGTTCCTGCCGAATATGACCAATTCCGAGCAAATCAGAAAGGCGGTACAGGATGGCGGTTATGACTTACTGCTTGAAGACGAAAACAAGCAGCAGGAAACATTAGAAGCTATCCACGCCGAAAAATTCAGAAAACTTAAAAACAAAACCATTTGGGCGGTAATCCTATCGCTTCCGGTAGTCATTATCGGTATGTTCTTTATGGATATGCCTTACGGTAATGAGATAATGTGGGCATTCTCCACTCCGGTAGTCCTTTGGTTAGGTAAAGACTTCTTTATTAATGCGTGGAAACAGGCAAAACACCGTTCTGCCAATATGGATACCCTCGTAGCATTGAGTACAGGTATTGCTTATATATTCAGTGTATTCAATATGCTGTTTATGGACTTTTGGCATCAGAGAGGCTTACACGCTCACGTGTATTTTGAAGCAGCCGCCGTTATTATCGCATTCATTCTGTTAGGTAAGCTGCTGGAAGAAAAAGCCAAAGGAAACACCTCATCAGCTATTAAAAAACTGATGGGCTTACAGCCGAAAACGGTTATCGTGATAGAAGCTGACGGTACGGAAAGACAAAAAGCCATCGAAGATGTGAACGCAGGCGATATTATCTTAGTTAAGCCAGGCGAAAAAATTGCGGTAGATGGTATGGTGGTATCGGGCAATTCGTATGTAGATGAAAGTATGCTAAGCGGCGAGCCTGTACCTGTACTGAAAAAAGAAAACGAAAAGGTATTTGCAGGTACAATCAACCAAAAAGGCAGCTTCCAGTTCAAGGCGGTTAAAGTGGGCAAAGAAACAATGCTTGCCCAAATCATCAAAATGGTACAGGATGCACAGGGAAGCAAAGCTCCGGTACAGAAATTGGTCGATAAAATCGCAGGTATTTTCGTTCCGGTAGTAATGGGTATTGCTATCCTGACATTTGTACTATGGTTCATTTTGGGTGGCGATAACGGTGTAGTACAGGGATTATTGGCAGCCGTTACCGTATTGGTTATTGCTTGTCCTTGTGCTTTGGGCTTGGCAACACCAACCGCTATTATGGTGGGCGTTGGTAAAGGTGCTGAAAACGGTATTTTGATTAAAGATGCGGAAAGTCTGGAATTGGCTAAAAAAGTAAACGCTATCGTTTTAGACAAAACCGGAACCATTACCGAGGGAAGACCACAGGTTACAGGCATCCAATGGCTGAACAATGACGATGCGACCAAAGATATTTTATTGAGCATCGAAAAACAATCGGAACACCCGTTGGCGGAAGCCGTTGTTAAACATCTGGACGGAGTTTCTACCACTACGTTATCAAACTTCGACAGTATTACAGGTAAAGGAGCAAAAGCCAATCACAATAACGAAACCTATTTTGTAGGTAATAAAAAGCTCTTAGCTGAAAACAAGATTACCATTGGGGAGCAACTGCAACTGCAAGCCGATGAATGGGGCAAACAGTCCAAAACCGTTATTTGGTTTGCAAACAGCAAACAGGCACTTTCGGTAGTGGCTATTTCCGATAAAATCAAAGAAACATCGGTAGCAGCTATCAAAGAAATGCAGGATATGGGCATTGACCTGTATATGCTGACCGGAGATAACGAAGCAACTGCCAAAGCCATTGCACAACAAACAGGTATCAAGCATTACAAAGCGGAAGTATTGCCACAGCACAAAGCCGACTTTGTAAAAGAACTGCAACAACAAGGCAAAGTGGTAGCGATGGTTGGCGATGGTATCAATGACAGTACAGCTTTAGCAACAGCCGATGTCAGTATCGCAATGGGTAAAGGTTCGGATATCGCAATGGACGTAGCTAAAATGACCATCATTTCATCAGACCTTACCAAAATACCACAGGCAATAAGATTATCAAAGCAGACCGTTGCTACCATTAAGCAAAACCTGTTCTGGGCATTCATCTACAACCTTATCGGTATTCCTATTGCAGCAGGTATTCTTTACCCAATCAACGGCTTCTTATTAAACCCGATGATTGCAGGAGCGGCAATGGCATTAAGCAGTGTGAGTGTGGTAAGCAATAGTTTACGTTTAAAATGGAAAAAATAACTTCTAAAAAATTAAAGACAATGGAAAAGAAAACACATTTTACGGCAGAGCAAGCCAAATCTATTGGCGACCAGTTGAATATTGACTGGAATAAAATTCCATTAAATGAGTTTCGTGTAGGGCTTGAAGTGGAACTGGAACACGGCTTGCAAGATGAGGCAACCAATGTAACAGGTAATGACCCTATTCTTACGGCAAAAATTGCCTTATCCCACTTAAACGCATTTTCAGATTATTATACAAGATTGTACAAAGGTTTTGGAATGGAAGTTCCACAATTAGGCAACGAATAATTAAGAAAGAATATGGGACACGACCACGGGCACAGCCACTCGCACAGTGCGAATAAAAAGACCTTAACCATTAGCTTGGTTATCATTACGTTGTATATGGCAGTAGAGGTAATCGGCGGATTACTGACAAACAGCCTTGCATTATTAGCAGATGCCGGACATATGTTGAGCGATGCGGTATCATTGTTCATTGCATTGATGGCATTTAAGTTCAGCAGCAAGGTAGCCGACTACGGCAAGACCTACGGCTACAAAAGATTTGAAATACTGGCGGCGGTTATCAACGGCGCAACGCTGATTTTGATTTCAGCTTATATCATTTACGAAGCGATAGAACGCTTCCAAAACCCGCCGGAAATTCAATCAAGCGGTATGCTCATCGTGGCATTCATCGGCTTACTCGTTAATGTGCTTGTAGCCTGGATAATGATGCGTGGGGCTGACGTAAAAGAAAACCTCAATATGCGTGGCGCATACCTGCACGTAATCAGCGATATGCTTGGTTCGGTTGGTGCTATCATCGCAGCCTTGCTCATTATGTTCTTTGGTTGGGGATGGGCAGACCCATTGGCAAGTGTTATCGTTTCCATACTGGTATTGAGAAGCGGTTATTTAGTAACCAAATCATCGGTACACGTATTAATGGAGGGCACACCGGAGAATGTTGAGGTTGAAAAGGTAACTGGAAAAATCCTGAACACCAACGGTATCAGCGGCATTCACGACCTGCATATCTGGACGATTACAAGCGGTTTGAACGCCCTTACCTGCCACGCCGTAGTTGATGAAAAAATGACGATTGGAGAAAGTGAAGTAATGCTTCGTAAAATAGAGCACGATTTGGAACACCTGAACATTCATCACGTAACTATTCAGTTAGAAACACCTGCCCATACACACGATAATTCAGTATTGTGCAATGTAAAGGCAGACCCATCAGGACACGACCATCATCATCATTAATTCAGTTGAATACTATTTAAAAACAAGTTTTAATCTCTAAAAAGGAAATAGAAATGAAAGTGAGCAAATTATTGATAGGCGCATTCGCCTCGTTAACTATCCTCTTGGCATCTTGCGGTGGCGATACCAAAACAGCAAAGGACGGACACGTACACACAGCGGGCGATGGACACGACCACGCTACGGAACAGGTTGAAAAACCTGCCGAAAAAACAACCGCAAAAAACAGAAATGAAAAAGGCGAATTAGTTGATGCGTCAGGACACCTGATTACGGGTTGTCCGGGGCATAAAGAAATGATAGGTTCGCAGGGCGATATGTGCCCGAAGTGCGAATATATGGTAATGATACCTATCACTTGGGATATTACAGGAGTAGATACGGTAAGGGTAACTGCTTTGGCAGACTACAACCCACCTGCGGATAAACTGAAAAAATAATCATCGAATTTAGCTTTATTGCGTTTGCTTAACGGTAGTTCCATTCAACAGGAACTGCCGTTTTTTTATGCACTTCCAAATCAGTAAATATCACAAATCTATCAGGGAAAAGCGTAATAAGGAACTGCCGTAATGTGCTGAAATTTGCAATATCAGAAAACAAATAAAATCTCAAATAGAAATGAAAAAGTTAGTGTTAGCATTGTCGGTAATCGCTTTTACTGCCTGTAACAATACACCAAAAGAAGAAAAGGCAAAGGAAAGCCTTTATCCCGAAACAGAAGAAACGGTTGCACCAGCAGAAACTGGTAACGAAGCCGTAATTACCATTAATGGCGGAGATGATATGAAATTCGACAAGACCGAACTTAAAGCCAAAGAGGGACAAACTGTAAAGCTCATTCTGAAGCACATCGGCAAAGCACCGATTGAAGCTATGGGGCACAATGTTGTCATTCTTGCACAAGGGACAGACTTTAACGCCTTTGCCAATGCATCAATAGATGCTAAGGAGAACGGCTACATTCCAAAGGGAATGGAAAACTCCATTATTGCCAAAACCGATATGATTGGCGGCGGGCAAACCGCCGAAATCACCTTTGCTGCTCCGGCAAAAGGTTCGTATGATTTCCTATGCTCGTTTCCTGGTCATTACATCTATATGAAAGGCAAGTTCATTGTAGAATAATACGGCAATTTCTAAATCAGTAAAAATCACAAATCTTACAAGGAATAGCATAATAGTAACTCACCGTTAAATACGGAAATTTGTAGAACAATAAAAAAACAAGTTCAAAATGAAAAATGTAGAATTAAGCATACCAGATATGCAAAGTGCACACTGCCAGGCAAGAGTAAACGGTGCTATCAAAGACATAGACGGCATCAAAATCGAAAAATTAGAAGCAGGAAAATTGGCTGTTTCAGTTGAAAGCGATGAAGTAAAAGAAGAGCTGGTTGAGGCGATTGAAAAAGCAGGCTACAAAGTTGGCGGCGACAGCAATGAGGCTTCAAGTTGCTCAACCGGATGCTGCAATTAAATTTGGGCAATCCCGGGAATGTATGAAAGTGCGTCTCCGGGATTTTTTTCTCGAAACTATTTCAAAGAAAATATGAAACACTTTAGAACGTTGTTCCATAAATAAGAAGCTATGTCACATAAACAAAATTCAGGCGACTGTTCGGAAATAATGACGAAAGTTTGCGGGGTAGCAGACCTGAATATTCAGACACGATTGGATACAGGTACATCCGCACCATTTACCGTCCAAATTACTAACGAGCTACAAACGGATTACCAGCAGTTGAATAACCTGCTCCTTGTTAAATGCAATATCACCCTTGAAATTATTTTTATAAAGCGTATTATCGAAAAGGTAAAAGAATTACTGGTGTACACCGAACAATCCATATCGCAGATAGCAAAAGCATTAGGCTACCAAAAGCCGACTGAACTATCGGGTCAGTTAATAACCTATACAGGATTAACGTCTGCACATTTTAAGCAAATACGAAAAAACAAGCTCGAAATCATCAAAAGACAGCAGGATAGACAAAACAAATTATAATGTCAGAACAGCAAACTTTTAAATAAAAGTCTTCATTAACCTCTCTTTGTGTACTAAAGCAGAGGTTTTCTTTTTATAAGCAATGGAAGACAGGAAACTACCGAGAGATGAAGAAATACACGTGGCAGACACACAAAATTATAAAGGAAACCGAAGACACCATTACCATATACTTTGACACAGCGCAGCAGGCATTTACCTATCTGCCCGGTCAATACCTTAATATCAGGCTTACGGTAAACGGCGAACTGCTCATACGTTCGTATTCGTTCAGTTCTAAGCCGTCTGAAGAATTTCCCGCCGTTACCATTAAAAGGGTCACAGGCGGAAAAATGAGCAATTACATTTTGGATAATGCAGACCATATCGAAAACTGGGAAATAGAAGCACCCTTTGGAAACTTTGTTTTGGAAAAACCGATAGCAGAACAATCCCAAATCGTACTATTGGCAGGCGGCAGCGGTATTTCGCCGTTATACGCAATGCTGAAAAGCATTGAAAGCACCAATCCAATTCCCTTACTGGTGTACAGCAACAAATCGCCGGAAGATACTATATTCTGGAATGAACTGGAAGCGATGCAGGCGGATGAAAAGCTGAACATCTGCTATTCCTTTACCGCACCCGAATTTGTTTCAACCAAAATCAACCACGTTGCAGGCAGGTTCAATTTGCTTGTTTTGCGTTCCGTCATCAAAAGACTGGTTGGCGAGGTTGCCGAAGCCCATTATTACATCTGCGGACCCAATGGGCTGATGGATTTGTACAGGGATGCCTTAACGGGCTTGAACATTCCCGAAACGCATATCCATTTGGAATACTTCGACCCCATACCGATAGATGCGGGCAATATGGAAACGGACGGCAATGCCAAAGATGTGATTGTAAACTACTACGAGGAAAATTACATTAATGATGAAACGCAGACTTTTGAATGTACATCGCTCATTGAGGTTCAGCCGAAGCAGTCGCTTTTGGATGCGATGAAAGCCCATCATATCAATGTGCCGAGTTCTTGTAAGAACGGAACCTGCGGAGCTTGTTGGGCTGTAAAGACAGACGGAGAAGTTCGGATGCTAAACAATGCCGCATTGACCGAACAGGATATTGCAGAGGGAATAATTTTGCTTTGCCAAAGCTACCCGATGAATGCGGATGTTTGTGTTACGGTACAGTAATACCGCACACAAGTAAGTTTATAATATTTAATGTTACTGCACCGATTTTCATAAAATTTCACAAAACAAAACCGGAATATCATAACACTTTGTAGGTAGCAAATGCAGAATTTTGACCCCTGAATAAAGGGATTAATACAATTTTTAGAAGCTATGACACTATTAATAAAAGGAATGGTGTGCAATAGATGTACCTATGTTCTTGAACAGGAATTGACAGCTTTGGGTTTTGAGGTTTTGGATATAAAACTGGGGCAAGCCATCATAAAGGATACGACAGACTTTTCGCAGAAGTTGGGAGTAATCAAAACGATGCTGAAAGGCATCGGCTTGGAACTGATGTATGACAAAAACCAAAAGACAATAAACAGGATAAAAGAGTTGGTGGAGAAAGGTATCACGTTGCAACTGCAAAGCGGCACACCTACCAAATTCACAACCTTAATCAGTGGCAAGCTGCACAAGAACTACGATACATTGAGTGCCTTATTCTCTTCAGTGGAGGGAATTACACTCGAAAAGTACATCATTCGTCGGAAGATTGAAAAGGTAAAAGACCTTTTGGTACATACCGAAATGTCGCTGACCGAGATTGCCCACGTACTGGGGTACAGCAGTCAGGCATACCTTTCCAACCAGTTGAAAAAACACACGGGCTTTACATCAAGCTATTTCAAGCAGGTAAAGCAGGAACACGGGGAAGCCGTTACTATGCAGATGGACGAAGCGCAACCCCCGCATTAAGGGTTTTCCAATCCATCCCCCAAGCATTTTGCTATTTTTTTAATGCAGGCATCGGAGCTACTGAAACATCAGTAGCTCTGTTTGTTTCAGGCAGATACCACCAAATCAAAAAAGTAAATTTCACAACTTTTACCCGTCATTTCGTATAGCTGCACCTTAGCTGTAACCCGACCTTTGCCCCTGTATTTAAAATTTTCAAAGTTTAACTAAACAAAGAAGCGTAACAAAATAAATGTAAGATGAGAACAAGTAAAATTGGTTTGTTATCCCTCTTCCTTATCGGAGCCGGATTGATACAGAGTTGCAAACAAAAAGAAGAAAAACAGTTAAAAGATGAGCCTCCGGTAGTAACCGTAGCCACTATCAACAGTTCGGAAACCGAGCAATCCGTTTCCTATTCGGGTTCTATTGTACCCGATAATATGACTACCGTAAGTTTTGCCGTAAGCGGAACAATTAACAGTGTGGGCGTAAATGAGGGACAACGTGTAAGCAAAGGACAATTCCTTGCAAGCATTGATGCCACCGAGTACGAAGCCGCATTGCAGATTGCCAATGCAAGCCTTGAACAGAGCGAGGATGCGTTCAGAAGATTTGATGAACTGTACAAAAAAGGGAGCTTCCCCGAAAAGGATTACATCGACATCAAAACCAAAGTAGCACAGGCGCAGGCAAACAAAAAGATTAACCGCAAGCGCATTTCCGACAGCCGCCTGCATTCGCCTACCAACGGAATTATAACCGTGAAAGCCGCCGAGGTGGGCGGTATCGCAGCACCGGGAGTACCTGCCTTTACCATCGTAAAAACGGATATGGTATATGCGCAGTTCGCAGTACCCGAAAGCGAAATCGGGAACTTTAAACAAGGGATGCAGGTGGATATGCACATACCTACATTGCAACGCAATTTCACGGGCAAAATCACAATCATCAATCCCGTGGCTGATGAAATTTCCAAAGCATATACACTGAAAGTACGCCTTGACAATCCCGGTGGTGTGCTGATGCCGGGAATGATTACCCAAGTGCTTGCAGGCGTTCCAGTTAAGGTTAAGCAGGTACGTGTACCGCTTACCGCTATCGTGAACAACGTTGATAAAATCCCTCACGTGTACGTGGTAGATAAGAACAACAACGCCAAGCTGACAAGGGTAACCGTTGGCAAAATCGTAGGCGATGAAGTCATTATTACCAATGGGCTTGAAGAAAACCAAACCATTATCCTTGCCGGACAAAAAAACGTCAAAGACGGGCAAAAAGTAAAAGCAGAAACAGCATCGGTAACAACCTCCGCTCCAAAAACTGAATAATTTATGAAAAGGAAAATAAACATCATTGAAGCGGCAATGAAATTTCCGCAAGTACCGATAGCGATTACCGTTATTATGGTGCTTGCAGGACTGATTTCATTAATGACGATGCCGAGAAGTGAAGACCCCCGTGTGACAGTCAGAACGGGGCTTGTCGTGGCTTTCTATCCCGGAAGCGACGAAGTACAGATGGAAAAAGAAGTTACCGATAAACTGGAACAATACCTGTTCGGTTTTGAGGAAATCAAAAAAGATAAAACCCATTCGGAAAGTAAGCCCGGACAGGTAGTTGTAACGGTAGAATTGCAGGACTATGTAAAAGACACCAAAAAATTCTGGAACACCTTACAACACGGTTTGGATGCCAATATGCCCTTGATATTGCCACGAGGCGTACAGGGACCGTATGTGAACAGCGACTTCGGCGATGTGGTTGTTCAGATGATTGCCGTATCAGCCCCCGGTCGTTCTTACGCCCAGTTGGAAAACTATTTGGATGAACTGGAAGACGGCATTAAGACGATACCGTCCGTTTCCAAAATCAAGCGTTACGGCGGACAGAAGCAGCAGGTATTTATTACCCTGCGAGAAGATGTATTGAAGCAATACGGTTTCGGTATCAACGAAATCACAAACACATTAAGCCAACAGAATGTAACTATTCCGAGTGGCGATATTGAAATTGACAAAAACCGTTTCCTTATTTTCACGGATGCGCAGTATCAGAATGAAAATGAAATCGGGAACCTGATTGTATATAGTTCCCCGCAGGGCGGCAATATCCGTTTGCGGGATATAGCCAACATCGAGAGAAGATATGAAGACCTGAAAAGCAAAATTACCGTTTCAGGAAACGATGTAATGATGCTGACCGTAGAAATGCAGCCCGGACAGAACATTGTCGATTTGGGTAATGCGCTGACACAGAAAGTTGCTGAAGTAAAAGAAATCCTGCCATCAGATGTGCAGGTCAGCACCATTGTTGACCAACCCGAAGTGGTTGATATGAATTTGGGGCATTTCTTTATCGAGTTCGGTATCGCCATTGCAGCCGTTATCTTGGTCGTAATGCTCCTGCTGCCGTTCAGGGTTGCCACCATTTCAGCCATTGCAGCACCCGTTACCATTGCCGTAACATTTGCTATCCTCAATTTGTTGGGTATCGAAATGCACCAGGTTAGTTTGGCGGCAATGATTATCGTACTGGGGATGGTGGTCGATGATGCCATTATCGTAGTGGATAATTACATCGAGAAAGTGGACGAAAAAATACCGTCGTGGACTGCCGCCTGGCAGAGTGCCACACAGCTAATGGTTCCCATTTTCACGGCAACGCTTACCATTGTCCTTTCGTTCCTGCCGTTGGCATTTACGCTTACCGGATTAACAAGGGAGTTTGTGCAATGGATACCGATTACCGTAACTATTGCCTTAGCAGTTTCGTTCTTGGTAGCCTTGTTCCTTACACCTTACTTGTGTTACCACTTCCTGAAAAAAGGATTGAAAAGCCACGATGCCCAAAAGCCGAAGAAACGCAATTTCTTAGACAGAATGCAGGCAGGCTTTGACAGAGCTATCGAGTTCTGTATGAAATGGCAGAAAACCACATTGGTAGCAGGAATATTCATCTTTTTACTTTCGTTCGTGGTAGGCAGTCAGGTAAAAACCGAGTTTTTCCCTATCGTAGAAAGAAACCAGTTCAACCTTGAATTGTGGATGGATAACGGTACGAATATCCACGAAACCGAAGCAGCCGTTAAGAAGATAGAAAAGGAAATTGCAGGCGATAAGCGCATTGTAAACACAGCAAGTTTTATCGGTACAAGCTCGCCACGTTTCTACTCTACCTATGCACCGGAGCACCCACGGGAAAACTTTGCGCAGGTATTCATCAATACCACAAGCAAAGATGCAACGGCAGAAATGATAGACGAGTATGTACAGAAATTCAACAACTACCTGCCGAACGGTTATGTGCGGGTTAGGCAGCTAAGCAAGAAGCAGCAGCCCGCACCGATTGAAATCCGTGTGATTGGCAAGGATATGACCGAGCAGAAAAAAGTAGCCAAGCAGGTTGCAGCATTACTGGAAAACACTAAAGGTTCTAACTGGGTGCGCACCGATTATCAGAATGATTATGTAGGGCTGAAAGCCGTGGTTAAAGAAGATGTAGCCTTGCGTTTGGGCGTTACCAAAGCGCAGATAGCACAGGCATTGGGTGCAAAGATAAAAGGATACCCGGTATCGCAGATGTGGGAGGGCAATAAAGCCATCGACATTGTATTGCGTACAGACGAAAGCGACAGGGAAAATCTGGATGCTTTGGGCAATATGTACATCAATTCAACATTCGGTGCTAAGGTTCCTCTAAAGCAGGTGGTAGATTTACAACCGTCGTGGCATACTGGGGCTATTGTACACCGTAACGGGTTAAGAACCCTGACCGTTTCTTCCGAAGCGCAGTTGGGCAGAAAACCCGCAGAAGTATTTGCAGAAGTACAGCCTAAAATTGACAGCCTGAAACTGCCGAAAGGCATTAAGATTGCCTACGGCGGCGAGTATGAGGATGGACTGGAAAGCGGTCCCAAAATGGGAAAGGCTTTTATGATAAGTTTCGTTCTCATCTTCCTTGTGCTGTTATTCCAGTTCAAGCGTGTGGGTAAAGTATTCATTGTACTGGCTTCGTTCCCGTTGAGTTTACTGGGCGCAATGTTGGGCTTGTTCCTTACAGGGTACGAGTTCGGGTTTATGGCAATCATCGGTATTACCGCCTTACTGGGTATCGTAGTCCGTAACGGGATTATCCTCGTGGACTATGCAGATGAACTGGTAAGGGAGCACGGTCATACGATTAGAGAAGCAGCCCTGTTTGCAGCTAAACGAAGAATGCGACCAATCTTCCTTACCTCAATGGCGGCAGCAATCGGTTTGATACCGTTAATGGCGAGTGGCTCGCCGGAATGGGGACCGATTTCAAGTACCATTTCAATCGGTATTCTGGTATCAATGATTACCACATTATTTATCGTTCCGGTACTGTATTACAGGTTCGTAAAACCACCTAAAAACAAACAATCGGATGAACAGCACGAGCGCAATACCGATACCGATGTTCACCACCAAAAATATTTATCATAAAAAGGGATGATGTTACAGAAAAGATATAAAACAGTCATAAAGGTTTTTATATGCGGTTTCGTTCTTTTGCAGGGAACAAACAACCTCTTTGCACAACAGCAGCTAACCCTTGCGGAAAGCAAAGAACTGGCATTAAAAAACAATAACAGAATAGGCAAAGCTAAAGAAGACGTAATTGCCACCCAATCCGACAAGCGGATTGCTGATGTGGCAGGCAGACCGAAACTGGATGCTTCGGCAACCGCCTTTTACTTTGGCGAACCGTTAAACACAATGCTTCCCGAATATGGTCTTGCACCAATGGTCAGCGTTACACAGCCGATTTATACCGGAGGTAAAATTAAGTACGGTAAGCAAATGGCGGAAACCAATATACAGATGAGCAACGCTCAACAAAGATTGGTCGAAGATGAAGTATTATTGGCTACCGAAACCGCTTACTGGCTTGTAGTGCAGGCAAAGGAAGAAATAAAACTGGAACAGCAGGTTAAAAAGCAACTGGCTTCGCATTACACTTTCCTGAACAATCAGTTTGAAGCAGGATTGATTTACAAAAACGATGTGTTGCGGGCAAAGGTGCTTCAAAACGAAAACGAAGCCCGCTTACAGGCAGCGGAAAACAAGCTCATTTTGGCAAAAAGAAGATGGAGCCAGTTAATCGGAATGGAAGACCCCACAGTGATAGACGTAGCTGATACATTGAGTACGGGCGACTTTTCAAATCAGGGCATTTTGCAAAACACCGATGCCGTGCGACCGGAAATTGATTTGGCTGCCAATGCCGTTAAAATAGGCGAACTAACAAAAAGTATGCTCAAAGCCGACCTGAAACCAACCGTTGGTTTAGCACTTAACGGAGTGGCTGCCTTTGGAAAAGAGGGCATCAACTTTGGCGACCCGACCAAAAAACATATGCTGACCTACTTCGGTATGCTAAGCGTGAATATCCCTGTTTTCGACTGGGGAAGCAAACGGGAAAAAGTAAAACAACAGGAAGCGACAATCCGTTCGGCTGAATACGGTTTGAAAGAACTGAAAAGCCAAATCAATGTGGAGGTTGAGCAGGCAACACTTAACCTGCAATTACAGACAAAAAATATTGATTTGATGCAGGCATCATTAACCGAAGCTGACGAGAACCTTAAATTGAGTAATGACCGCTTTAAAGCCGGAACTATTACCGGAGAAGATGTGCTGATAGCAGAAACACTTTGGCAGAGAGCATACAGCAATATGTTAGATGCAAAAGTACGGTACAAAATTGCCGAAGCAGTGTACCGCAAAGCCATCGGGCAGATAAAATAGCTTTTGTTGAAATGGAGTTAATGCTACGGCACTGATATACTCAAAATGCAGGGGCAGTCATACGCCCCTGCATTTTTAATTAATAATACGATGGAATAATGCAAGAACATACCGCCGATAATAAAAAAGGAATGGTAATGATACCCGACATTTCAGGTTTTACAGATTTCGTTATCAAATCCAATATGTTTGTTGGTAAATATATAACCGAAAGCCTGCTCAAATCAATAATGGACAGCAATATCCTTTGCCTTGAAATTTCGGAAATAGAGGGCGATGCCATACTATTTTACAAGCACCATAACCTGCCCACTTTTGAAGAAACCCTGATGCAGATAGAACAGATGTACAACGATTTTCAAAAGGAACTCAAACGCCTGGCAATGCAACTGGCAATCGAAATTCCGCTTTCGCTGAAGATAATCGTACACTATGGAGAATTTACCAAATACAAAATCGGGAAATTCGAGAAGCTCTACGGCGCACCTGTGGTAGAAGCACACAAGATGCTGAAAAATCATATTGCCGAACATCCGCCTTATGCCTTGTTTTCTGATGCTTTTTTACAAGCCAATTTCGACCAACCCGAAAAAGCAACCGTAGAATACGACAATTGCGATGACTGTATGTATTTGCCCGAAATCGGCTACATACATTACCTGTAAAAACCTAAACAGTAAATATCATAAATCAAACAAAGAATATCGTAAAATTGTCGGCAGCAAGGTTGTCTATTTTTGTGTAATCACCTTAGCTACGGACAGCATATAAAATACTAAAAATGGAACGCTTGGAACAAAAATTATTGAACAGGAGTATAAAACCAACATCAGTTAGGCTGTTAATTTTTAAAACAATGTCTGACTTTAAAAAAGCGTTCAGCCTTACCGATTTGGAAACCGAATTGGAAACTGTCAATAAATCGACCATTTTCAGAACGTTGAGCCTTTTTCACGACAACCTGCTCATCCATACGATTGATGACGGTTCCGGCTCAATGAAGTATTCCATTTGCAGTGATACCTGTATGTGTACCGTTGGCGAGCTGCACGTACATTTTAACTGTAACCGTTGTAAAAATACCTTTTGCCTTGAAAGCATTTCCATACCGCCCATTCAGCTTCCCGATAAATTTCTGTTGGAAAGTGTCAATTTCGTGATGAAAGGAATGTGTAACGAATGTTCGAGGTTCGTTAAGAAAAAATAATTTTTATCCCAATCGGTTAATCAAAAGCAGTCATATTTCAGGATATGGCTGCTTTTCATTTGCAACCAAGTTCCCAAAACCAACGGGTAGTTTTGCTGTGTAATTAAATCAAATATTACTATGGCAGATAAATATATCCCTACCCAAGATACAGATGTAGGCTACAACAATAATTTTAAAGTCATCAGGTTTGAATGTGCCGTTCCCGAAAAAGACACGATGATGGCATACACGGCAGCACTGCAATCCAAAGCAGAGCATCCCATAGCAAAAGCTATTCTCAAAGCACTTCCGCCAATCACTTTATCAGATTATACGGTTGATAAATTTGAAAAGATACCCGGCTGCGGCATTAAAGGTTTTGTGGACGGACACGAAGTCATCATCGGCAATATAGCCTGGATGAAATCTTATGACTTCTATTACGATGAAAGTTTAGACCACGTAAACGAAAAGGTGGTTATTGTAATGATTGACGACAGGTACACAGGCTGTTTTTTCATTACCGAAACCACAGCATAGCAACCGCTCCTTTCCAAAAGGCAAATTTTATATACTCCAAAATAGCCGTGTTGCTTTTGCAACTAAGTTCCCAAAACCCCATAGTAATTTTGCCTTATAAATGGAAATTAAAAACAATTAATAGATATGTCAAAACTATGTTGCAGTACAGATAACAATCTGAACCTTGTAAAAAAAAAGGAACACAAACACAAATATGATACGCAGGGTAATCAGTTGTGCTGTGTAAGAACAGAGAAAATTTATGAAAAAGCAGGAGCAGCAGATTTGCTAAAAGATGCCAATCATAAAGATGACGGACACGGACACACTGACGGCAGCAGTTGCAGTGAAGACGATGCCGGACATTGTGATGATGAGGAAGACCATCACGACCACAGCCACCACCATCACGACCACGGTCATAAACACAGCCATAACAAAAAAGGTGGTCATAACCACGACCACGGACACGACCATAGTCACGGACACGGGCACAGCCACGGGGATGACCACGACCACAGCCACGACATAGAGGGCAAAACAGCGTTTCAGCTTTTTATGCCTGCGGGTATCTCATTAATTTTATTGCTTATCGCCATCGGGTTAGATAATTACTTTCCACAGGATTGGTTTACCGGATGGGTACGAATTGCTTGGTATGTAATTGCCTATATCCCTGTCGGACTACCCGTAATTAAAGAAGCAATAGAAAGTATCCGGTATAAAGATTTCTTTTCAGAGTTCTTCTTAATGGGTATTGCTACAATAGGAGCATTTGCCATAGGCGAATATCCCGAAGCAGTAGCCGTTATGTTGTTTTATTCCGTAGGAGAAGTTTTTCAGACCATTGCAGTATCAAGAGCCAAAGGAAATATTAAAGCCCTGTTAGACCAACGTCCTGATGAAGTTACGGTTCTTAGGGCAGGCAAAGCGGTTGTGATAAAAGCCGAAGATGCTAACATTGGCGATATTATCCAATTGAAACCGGGCGAAAAATTAGGCTTGGACGGCGAATTAGTTTCGGATAGTGCTTCATTCAATACAGCAGCACTCACAGGAGAAAGTAAACCCGACACCAAAGGTAAAGGCGACACTGTACTGGCAGGTATGATTAACCTGAATACCGTAAGTCAGATAAAAGTTACTACCGACTACGCTGATAGTAAATTGAGCAAAATTCTGGAATTGGTACAGGATGCAACTTCTCAAAAAGCACCCACCGAATTATTTATCCGTAAATTCTCCAAAGTTTATACGCCAATCGTAGTGTACCTGTCAATAGCCATTACTTTGCTGCCTGCACTCTTTGTAGATAACTATGTATTCAGCGAATGGCTGTACAGAGCATTGGTATTTTTGGTTATCTCTTGTCCTTGTGCGTTGGTAATTTCCATTCCGTTAGGTTACTTCGGTGGTATTGGAGCAGCGAGCCGGAACGGTATCTTGTTCAAAGGTTCCAACTTCCTTGATATTCTTGCCAAAGTTGAAAACGTAGTAATGGACAAAACAGGAACGATGACCGAGGGCGTTTTCAAAGTACAGGAAGTATTCATAAAACCGGAGTTCAACAAAGATGAAATCCTGAACCTTGTCAATGTTTTAGAAAGCCAAAGTACGCACCCTGTGGCAACCGCAATCCACAATTACTGGGGAGAAGTAGATACCACAGTGAAACTTGAAAATACGGAAGAAATTGCCGGACACGGGCTAAAAACCACTGTCAACGGTAAAGAGCTGTTGGTAGGTAATTTCAAATTGCTTGACAAGTTCAATATCAGCCACGATGCAGACACGGCAAACATTGTTTATACCGTGATAGCAATCGCTTATGGTGGTAAGTTTGCCGGATATATAACCATTTCTGACAGCATTAAAGTAGATGCGAAAGCCGCCGTTGACAAACTGCGTAAAATGGGTGTTAGAACCACAATGTTAAGCGGGGACAAAAATACCGTGGTACAATACGTTTCAAATCAGTTAGGAATTGACAGTGCATACGGAGATTTATTGCCCGAAGACAAAGTAAATAAAGTAAAAGAAATCAAATCCCGTAATGGAAGCGTAGCCTTTATCGGGGACGGTGTAAACGATGCTCCTGTAATTGCATTGAGTGATGCGGGTATCGCAATGGGTGGTTTAGGAAGTGATGCCGCCATTGAAACTGCCGATGTGGTTATACAGGACGATATGCCGTCTAAAATCCCGATGGCTATCAATATCGGGAAACAGACGAAGAAAATTGTTTATCAGAATATTGTTTTGGCGTTCGGTGTGAAAGCAATTGTACTGATACTCGGAGCAGGCGGACTGGCTACAATGTGGGAAGCCGTATTTGCCGATGTAGGTGTGGCATTATTAGCAATTCTAAATGCGGTGCGAATACAGAAAATGAAGTTTTAATTGTTGGATTTGACTGCCGCCGAAAATATTCTGCGGCAGTTTTTTTTGACCTAAACCAAAAAGGAAGATGGCAAAACATCAATCACAGGCATCGCTTATTAATTGTCAAAAACAACATTGAACACAAACATTAACCAAATTGTAAACTATACCAAAAATAAATGCACACAAAAAGAGGCTGTTTCAATATTGGAAACAGCCTCTTCGCATTAAAAGAAAATTATAGAATTATAACGTACCTCTGCGTTCCTGCTCTCTTTCGATAGACTGGAACAAAGCCTTAAAATTTCCTGCGCCAAAACCTCTTGCACCCATTCTTTGGATAACCTCAAAGAAGAATGTAGGGCGGTCTTCCACAGGTCTTGTAAAGATTTGCAATAAATAGCCCTCTTCGTCTGCATCAATCAAAATACCCAATTCCTGTAATTCCTTTATATCCTCTTTAAATCGGTGCATATGCGCTTTTAAACGGTCTGGAATAGCATCATAATACGCTTGTGGCGGTCTTGATAGAAATTCAACACCTCTTGATTTAAGGTCGTTTACCGTCTTTACAATATCGTCCGTAGTTACCGCAATATGCTGAACACCCTCGCCCTCATAAAATTCAAGGTACTCTTCAATCTGCGATTTCTTTTTGCCCTCTGCGGGTTCGTTAATCGGGAACTTAATTCTGCCGTTACCATTTGCCATTACTTTTGACATCAGGGCAGAATATTCGGTTGAAACCTGCTTATCATCAAAAGACAGAAAGTTTTCAAATCCCATTACATCCTCAAACCATTTTACCCAGGTGTCCATTTGGTTCCAGTCCACATTGCCCACCATATGGTCAATATATTTCAGTCCGGCAGGAGCAGGATTATATTCGGTTTCCCATTTTTCATAACCTGGCATAAAAATACCGTTGTAGTTTTTGCGTTCGGTAAACATAAAAATGGTTTCGCCATACGCATAGATACCCGATTGTACCACTTCGCCGTTTTTATCTGTGGTTACGGTAGGTTCCATAAATGCTTTTGCACCTCTCGATGTGGTTTCTTCAAAGACTTTGCGGGCATCTTCCACCCAAAGACCAACCACTTTGATGCCATCGCCGTGTTTTTTAACGTGTTCGTTGATTTCAGAATTAGACCGCATTCCGGTAGTTAAGACCAACCGTACTTTATCCTGTTTTACCACGTAAGATGCCCTGTCTTTCATTCCCGTTTCCAGTCCGGCATAAGCCTCTGACCGAAATCCGAAAGCGGACTTATAATAATGGGCAGCCTGCTTCGCATTGCCTACATAAAACTCTACATAGTCGGTTCCTAAAATCGGTAAAAAGTCCTGTGCACCTTCGAATATTTTATCCAAGCCGTATTCAACGTTTTTCAAATCGTTTGTCATTATAATGATTTTTAAAAATTATGTTATGTGTGATTTTGCAATAAAGGTTTTTGCACAAGTGGGATTGTGCAATAGTGTTTTAGTTCCTGAACCCGAGCTACAACATCGCCCGATGCAAAACCGAGAGAAAGGTTTTGATAGACATTTTATAATCAGTTAGCGTTATTAAGCGGTAAATGTATTCCGCTTATTCAGAACCAACACCATAATCAGTAAAAGTCACAAAACAAAACCGAAATATTACAAGCGGAACCGTTTTTGAGGTATAATCAGTAAATATCATAAATCAAACAAGGAATATCGCAAACAGCATAGCGCATTATGTTCCGAATTTTGTACCAACAAAAACAATTAAAAGTTCAATACAATGGAAAGTAAAAATCTTCAATTCAAGACAAACCTTAACTGTGGTAACTGTGTATCAAAAGTGCAGGCAGATTTAGATAACGCAGACGGTATCTGCGAATGGAACGTTGACACCACAAACAGCGATAAAATACTGACTGTAAAAGCAGAGGGCATTACCGAAGACGAGGTTGTCGCAATCATCAGGAAAAAAGGTTTTAAAGCTGAACCTGTTTCAGCATAATACCATCAGCAATTCACTAATCTTTAAAAGGAACAAAAAATGAAAAAGTTAATAGTTGCAATAACCGTAATGATGTTTGGATTTTCTGCTTTTGCACAAAATACAGGCAACCTGCTGAACAATTATATCAGCGTAAAAAATGCTTTGGTAAGCAGTGACAGCAAGGCGGCAAACACCGCTATTTCCGCACTGAACGAAGCCGTAAAGAGCGAAGACAATTTTGCACAGAAAGCAGAATTGCAGAAAGCCACCGAGAAATTAAGCAAGGCAGGCAACAACATTGAAAAGCAAAGAGCCGCTTTCAATGATGTATCTACCATAATGTGGAAACTGGTAAAACCATCCGACAAAGTAAACCAACCAGTTTACTACCAGTATTGCCCGATGAAAAAAGCATATTGGTTGAGCAAAGAAAAGGACATCAAAAATCCTTACTACGGTTCATCTATGCTTACGTGTGGTAAAGTTGCAGAAACTAAATAATACCCATTAAGGCATTGCTCATTAGGCAATGCCTTTTAATCTTTATAACCAATGCTATTTTTAAAATGGATAATCAAAAATTTCTTCACAAAAAGCTGTTGCCGCTAACCCTGTTGGCACTCTTTATATCACAAGTCAGCATTGCCCAAAAAGTAGTCCATTACGACCTGTATGTAAGAGATACGGTTGTAAACTACGCAGGCAAAGAAAAAAGGGCAATCGCTGTAAACGGGCAAATCCCAATGCCCACGCTTGAATTTACAGAGGGCGACACGGCAGAAATTGTTGTCCATAACCAGTTGAAAGAAAGTACATCCCTGCATTGGCACGGGCTATTCCTGCCCAATAAAGAAGACGGTGTACCTTTCTTAACGCAAATGCCCATAGAACCCGGCACAACCTATACTTACCGTTTCCCGATTATTCAGACCGGAACGCACTGGTATCATTCACATTCGGGCTTGCAGGAGCAGATTGGTATGTACGGCAGCTTTATAATGCACAAAAGGGCTGATGACAAAACATTCAGGAAAGGCATTGACGATTTGCCGGAAATTCCCATAATGCTAAGCGAATGGACGAACCTCAATCCCAACAATGTACACCGTATGCTGCACAATGCAAGCGATTGGTTTGCCATAAGAAAAGGCGCAACACAAAGCTATGCCGAAGCCATCCAAAGCGGTAAATTCAAAACCAAGCTGACCAACGAATGGAAACGTATGTTGGCTATGGACGTGAGCGATGTATATTACGAACGTGTGCTGATGAACGGCAATCATCATACAGACCTGAAAAGCATTGACGGCAAGCCGTTAAAAGCAGGCGACAAAGTGCGTTTGCGGATTTCTAATGGCGGTGCATCCTCTTACTTTTGGCTTCGCTACGCAGGCGGTAAAATGTCCGTAGTGGCAAGCGACGGCAACGATGTGCAACCTGTGGATGTGGACAGGCTGATTATCGCTGTATCTGAAACTTACGATGTAGTCGTTACCATTCCCGAAGACGGTAAAGCCTTTGAATTTATGGCAACTACCGAAGACCGTACCCAATCCACAAGCTATTTTATTGGCAGCGGTACAAAACAATATGTTGGGGAAATGCCACGCCTGAAATATTTTGAGGGTATGAAGATGATGAATGATATGATGAAGATGAACGGCGACCTTGACGATATGGGAATGAATATGAGCCTTAACCAAATGGATATGAACGTAGTAATGTATCCTGAAATTACAGGCGAAGAAAAGGGCAAGAAAGCTAAGGACAATGGGCAGCCAATGGAGCATCACGGGGAAAACCATAAAATGAATACGGACGAAGACCCCAACCGTTATAATGCCAATGCGTTGAGCAATATAGTAACGCTCAATTACGCAATGCTGAAATCGCCACACAATACCACATTGCCAAAAGATGCTCCGGTAAAAGAACTGAAATTTACCCTTACCGGAAATATGAACCGTTACGTTTGGAGTATGGATAATAAGGTCTTGGCAGAAAGCGACAAAATACCTGTAAAGAAAGGCGAGATTTTGAGGATTACCATTCACAACAACTCAATGATGCGCCACCCGATACACCTGCACGGTTTTGATTTCAGGGTGCTGAATGAGCACGGCGAAAATGCACCGATGAAAAATATAATCGACATTATGCCGATGGAAACCGATACCATCGAGTTTCTTGCCAATACCGAGGGCGATTGGTTTTTCCATTGCCATATCCTGTACCATATGATGGCAGGAATGAACAGGGTTTTTGCAGTGGACGATTATAAAAATCCCGAATTGCCCAACAAGGAAAAAGCCTATAAAATGTTACAGCGGGAAAGCAATATGCCACACTTAATGGCACAGAGCGACTTTGCCATCAACGGTATAGACGGGGAAGCTATGCTGATGAACGCCCGTTACAGTTTGGGTACAGAATGGCGTTTAGGCTACAACGATATGCACGGCTACGAAGTAGAAACCCATTTAGGACGTTACATCGGTAAAATGCAATGGCTGATGCCGTTTATCGGTTTCGATTGGCGATACCGCAAAATGGGAATGGACGAACACGAGCAAAACCTGTTCGGACAGGTCAATAAAAAGGACAACCGGGCAGCAGTCAGCTTGGGTGTAATGTACACCCTGCCAATGCTCGTTAATGTACAGGCAGAAGTATATCACGATGGGATTTTTCGTGTATCGTTAATGCGTGAGGATATACCTATCTCCCGAAGACTAAGAGCCGGATTTATGGTCAATACCGATTTGGAATATATGGCAGACCTGCGGTATATCCTGACAAGGCATATCGGTATCAGAACACACTATGATAGTGATATGGGCTTTGGTGTAGGGCTTTCGCTCATCTACTAAAGCATTTCAATACAAGATTGGGAAAGGTTGTAGCGTTGCTATGACCTTTTTGCTTTTTATAATACGGGCTAAATCAGTAAAAGTCACAAATCAAACAAGAAATATCACAATAGAAGGCTTTGGAATTATGCTGAATTTTGCAACAGTACAAAACATTATAAATAAATTTCAAAAAAATGGAAAATAGAGAATTTCAATTCAAAACCAACCTTAATTGTGGTGGATGCGTATCAAAAGTAAAAGCTGATTTGGACGGAGCGGACGGTATCTGCGAATGGAATGTAGATACAGCTAACAATGACAAAATTCTAACCGTAAAATCAGAGGGAATTACAGAAGATGAAATAGTTGCCATCGTTAAGAAAAAAGGCTTTAAAGCAGAACCTTTAATGGTTTAATACACAAGCCCTATTCAGTTTCAAAAGTGAAAGCGGATATGGCTTTCCTATAAGCATACTATAACAAACATATTGAAATGAGGTAATTTATTGTAGGATACCTGCAATTACTGCCTCATTTTATCCTTTTTATTGGTATCATACTTAAAATTCCGCTTTCAATGACAGATTATTGCCATACTATAATAAACGAATTAGACGATAGAATAAGTGAATTGACCTACGAGCAGAATAATTCATTGGTATCGTATGAAAATGCTATTGTGCTGGTATTGCAGAAGATTGAAGAGGTAAAGAAGCACATTCAAGAAAAGGGATTTAAAGATGCGGAAGAAGAAATATTGTTTTTCAAGCAGCTAAAGCCGCAGTTAGTTTCAAAACTTATCTTCTTCAATTCGATTTATAAAATTGAAACAAAAAGACCACGTGGAGGGGATAAAATTATCAGGAAATACCTCAATATTGAGCTTTCCAAAATCAAGCGGTACTTCGATGCCAATCTGGAATTTTACAAGTATTACAGAACCAACAGCACCCATCTTGATAACAAATACTTTGTACGTGGCAAACACGATATTAAGCTAAGTTTAGACACCTATTATTTTGAGGCAGACCACAATTTTACAACCTCACACGATTACAAAGTAGCCAAGATTATTGCCAATGATTTGATACAGGTTTATCTCGAAGACCAGTTGAATAACAACAGTCAGAAAAGAATTTGGGAAAACCCGCCTTTAAACTGGACGGGCAGCAAGACCTCACTCATCGAGTTGATATATTCGCTGCATTCGCAAGGTTCGATTGACAACGGTAATGCAGACATTAAAATCATAGCCAAAACCTTTGAAAATATGTTTAATATTGACTTAGGGGATTTCTATCATTCCTATCTGGAATTGAAAGCCAGAAAGATGAACCGCACAAAGTTCCTCGATAGTCTTCGGGATGCGCTCATTAAAAGGATGGACGAACAAGACGAAAAATAAAGGTAAAGTTTCACGGCTTTACCTTTATTTTTTATAAATTTGCAGTAATGATTTACAAGGTAATCAAATGAAAACAAGTGCAGTAAGCACCATTACTAAATCGTTACCGATAGTACTTCCGGTACTTGTAAACTACTCTTTATTAGCCGATTTAGGTTAAATTAATCTTTTTATTAAAAAATAAAAATTGGTGGTATTGGTTCCAGTAGGTTCGTTATAGAAGAATTAAGCACTAAACTACAACCAAAAAATATGCAATCATCAGCCATTAATTATGCAAACATTGAATTAAGGCCTAAAGGCATTATCATACACTTCACCAATA
This sequence comes from uncultured Maribacter sp., assembly GCF_963975365.1. Taxonomy (GTDB): domain Bacteria; phylum Bacteroidota; class Bacteroidia; order Flavobacteriales; family Flavobacteriaceae; genus Maribacter. Next base: position 72,118 of record NZ_CAXBGF010000007.1, read on the forward strand.
GGCTAGACCGATATTCTTGGATAATACCCTATTACCGTTTAGTTACTTATAGTACCCAAACATTCAGTATTCACTCCAACGGACATTTTATAAAATTTAATAAAAACAAGAACTATCTAGACAATAAAAAATTTATCGATAAGATGATTGATTCCAAAAATAAATTTTTGAACTTAGGATATTATGATGCGTAATTCTATTTAAAAAAGGATTATGAAACCTATAATTTTACTTTTTATTCTAGCAACTACGATGCAATCAGCAACTATTTTTGATTTTAATAAAACAAGCAATGTCAGCATTTGGAAAATTGTAGATGACGTTGTAATGGGTGGTAGGTCATCAGGAAAATTTCACTTAGATAAAGAAGGAAATGGTATTTTTAAAGGTCGTATTTCATTAGAAAGCAATAGTGGTTTCTCTTCGTTGAGATATCGTTTTAATCAAACAAGTACAAAACAGTATTCAAAAATTATTTTGAAAGTTAAAGGTGATGGTGAAACCTATCAATTTAGAGTAAAAAGTAAGTCATCGGATTATTACTCGTATATCGCTTATTTTAATACCACAAAAGATTGGGAAACTATCGAGTTATCTTTATCAGATATGTACCCAGCATTTAGAGGTCGTAAACTCAATAAATCGAATTATGATGATGAGAGTATCGAAGAAATAGCATTTTTAATTGGTAATAAAAAAGCAGAGGCTTTTAAGTTAGAAATTGATTCTATTGTTTTAAAATAAAGATAAGCTCTGTATTTTGTTTATTATATCAAGAAATCGAACACCAATATAGTCTTGATAGAAATAATAGAATCCATAAAAAAGTTCTAGTCCAATTTTTTCTAACTAATTCTTTTAGCATCATTTCACTCACTCTTCCCTTTGAAATATTTGAATGGATAGGTACAAACTGCAGAAAAGTAGATACCCAAATAAGGACTATAATTACGAGGCTAAAAACCGTATATAAATTAAAGGATTTGGCTATTTGATAAATAGTAATACCAAGCTGTCCAAACATTAATGGTATAACTATCGGTTTAAACGGTTCATATATTTTCTATGCCAAACAGCCAAGTTTTCGGTGTTGTAATCAAGAAAACTAGGATATACGATACCTTGTATCATCCAAATCAACACCACTAATCCAAAATCTAGTAAAAGCCGAATGATCTCCAAAGACATTATAAATGCTTCGTTATTTTTGAACTCATCGGTTTTGTAATTGAAAAGTAGTGATCAATAAGATTACCTTTCTCATCGACTAAATACTTTTGAAAATTCCATTTTACACTGGAACTCTTTTCGCCGTTCAGGTCTTTAGATGTCAGCCATTTATATAAAGGGTGTTGCTTGCTTCCTTTTACGTCAATCTTTTCGGTAAGTAAAAATGTAACGCCAAAATTACGTTCACAAAATGTTTGAATTTGAGAAGCATCACCAGGTTCTTGTTTTCCAAATTGGTTACAGGGCGAACCAATAACAACAAGCTCTTCTTTATACTTGTCACTCAAAGCTTGTAACTCCTTATATTGTTTGGTAAACCCACACTCAGAAGCAACATTAACAAAAAGGATATGCTTTCCTTTATGTTGAGAAAGTGAAACAGGCCTGCCATCTAAGGCACTAATTTCAATTTCATAAATGGATGCTCTTTTTATTTTTTTAACAGCATTGGATACTAATTTTACTTTATTGAGTTTATTCATAACGTATTTATTTATAATTAGTTGTGTGTGTATAAGTGATTAAGTTAGTAAATATGAAAAGACCGTAGGGAAATCCTTATAATTTGCAGAGTACATATAGATCGAGCCATTAACTGTAAACGTCGTTCGGCAAAGTAGTTTCTTCATACTTGTGATGAATCATAATTATTGCTAGTCCGAAAAGTACAGCGACCACAATTAAAATAGTACCAATTAATCCAGTTACCCCAAAGGACATACGAATTAAAATTGTTGAAACTACAAACCCTGAATTTCGAATGATTTTATGAAATTTATCGGTATAAAAGAAGGAAATTAAGAGTAGAACGACGTCTATTAAAATTAATACTATAAAAAATTCATCAAAAAAGAGATTGTTTATGCCTTCAAATGATGTCAATTCATTTGAAGAAAGTAATATTCCGCGTCTCCAATTAAATAGTGTTACCGCCGCCATTACGAAAAATAAAGTAACCAAGATAACGGCAATTATTTTTTTCCTGATAATAAATTTTTCAATAGTACCTTTAATATTATTCTGTTGAATTGGTTTTCGTCTTCCTTGTTTTTGAAATTGATACATTAGATAAAAAAGGACAAGTGATGCTAAAATGTCATATGTAAACTATATATCTCCTTTTATGTCAAACCAACGGGTAAATAGTTCTAAAGTTGACAAATCTGTAAACACTTTACGAATGATCATTAGCGTAAAAATTTTTGATTGTTTGGTTAGGTAAGTTGTAAATGATTTTGGTAGATAATATATAAGTAAGTATACTTCATAGATTAGAATAAATGATAAAGGTGTATAAATTGCAGATATTGGATTTTTTAGTAATTCCGATTCTGTCAAAAAATTGATGACGTTAAATTTTGATAAGTATATTATTATGAAGTGAATAAAAAAACTTAGCAGAGCAACATAGAGTATAATTCTTTCTATACGTTTTGAGTGTTTTCTAAAAGAAAAATATTACATAGTATGTTAAGTAAGTTCATCTATTAATTAATTGACACATCGATATCCAACTATATTTTAAAGGATACTATACCACAATCCATTTCAAAAATTTGCCCGGAAAAAGAAGCTGCTTTATCTGATAATAGAAAAGCTGCTGTTGAGGCAACTTCTTCAGGGTTCAAAAACTTTTTTAAAGGATGCCGTTCGGTAATATTTTCAATCATCTTCTCATTGCGCAATAATTTCGATGCTAGCTGTGTCTCGGTAACCGTAGGTGCAATGGCATTAACGCGTACTGTTGGCGCAAGCTCGGCACCTAATGATTTCACCAAGCCTTCTACACCAGATTTTGATGTAGCGATGCTTGCGTGAAAAGGCATCCCCAACTTAGAGGCCACTGTACTAAAAAGTAAAATAGAGGGGTTGTCACCCTTCTTTATCTGTGGTAAATACTTTTGTATAGACTTTACTGCACCTAAGACATTTATTTCAAAGTCTGCCCTAAAATCATCCAGACTTAATCTCGATACAGGTTTAAGATTTATACTTCCCGGGCAGTAAACTAGGCTATCAGCATTATCTAAATCAGGTAATTCATCAGCAAGTATGTCACATTTGTAATGTACTAAATTAGCATGTTGTGTCTGAGGAGGCGTTCTACTGATGTTAATTACTCTATGATCTTCTAGCATAATATTTACTATGCTTTTACCGATACCTTTACTGCCGCCTATTACTATTATTGTCTTCATTGTTATGATCTCCCTGTTAATTCAAATAGTTCTGTAATTCAGTGATTTTGTTTGGTTCATTAAACACACCTCCATAAAAAGAGGTTACAGTGGCAGAAGTGTCATCTTTAATTCCACGAGAAGAAACGCATAAGTGTTTTGCATCTATAATTACCGCAACATCTTTGGTGTCTAATATTTTAGTAAGTTCAGTAGCTATCTGATTAGTAAGTCGCTCCTGTACTTGGGGCCTTTTAGCATAAAATTGTACTATTCTATTCAGCTTAGAAAGCCCAATCACTTTACCAGAAGAAATATATGCTATATGGGCCTTTCCTATGATAGGGACAAAGTGATGCTCGCAATTAGAATAAAATGTAATGTTCTTTTCAACCAACATTTGGTTGTATTGATATTTATTGTCAAATAAGGCGACTTTAGGCTTGTTAGCAGGATTTAAACCTGAAAAAATCTCATCTATATACATTTTTGCAACACGATTGGGAGTTCCTTTTAAAGAATCGTCGTCAAGGTCTAACCCCATAACGTCCATTATTTGTGCAAATAGACCAGATATTTTGTCTTTTTTTTCATCATCAGACATTTCAAAAGCATTGACTTTCATTGGAGTTTCAAGTCCTGTATAAATATGGTCGTCGCCTATTTCTTCGTCCGAAAATCCGTTGAGTTCGTTTTCTTTAATGAGGGTATTCAACATAGTTTCTTGGTGTTTCATAAAGTTTAATCTTTAATTCAAGTTTTGATTCAATCTCTGGTCTTAACAAGTCGTATATAACTATCGCAATATTCTCAGCAGTGGGGTTCAAGTCTATAAATTCTTGGGTATCTAGGTTAAGGTTTTTATGGTCAAACTTATTCAGAATTTTTTCTTTTATTAAGTTGGATAAAATTTTTGTATCTATTACATAGCCAGTCTCCGAGTCACAAAAACCAATAACTTTTACTTCTAATTCGTAATTATGACCGTGATAATTGGGGTTATTACATTTTCCGAAAACTTCTTTGTTCTTTTCATCACTCCAATTTTTATTATGTAATCTGTGTGCTGCATTAAAGTGCTCACACCTAACAATGGCTATCCTGTTCATTTATTCTGAGTATTGTTTTTTTGCAAAAAATATGCTGAAATCAAAAGTATTTTAATTTTTGTTTAATATTTAATAAATTTTGTTAAACAAAAATTAAAACTCATAACTTTGTATTCCAAACAATTGGTTTACCAACTAGACGAAATGGGAAATTCTAATTATAAAATACATAACATAGGAGCCGGAATTAGTGGTATAATAGCTGCGACTGTTCTTGAGCAAAATGGATACTCTCCTGTTATTATTGAACCTACCGATAGTGTTGGAAGAAGTGTAAAAACAGATATTGTAGATTGCTATCAGCTAGACCATGGTTTCCAAGTATTACTTACCACATATCCAGCGGGTTAAAAATATCTTGATTTTAAATCTTTAGAATTGCAAAGATTCTTATCCGGTGCTACTATTTTTAAAAATGGCAAAAAGATAACCATAGGAGACCCTTTAAGAGATACCTCCTTACTGTTCTCAACATTATTTTCTGGGATAGGAAAATTTTCAGATAAAATTAAAGTATCGAAACTAAACAGGAGATTAAAGGAAAAAACAGTGTCGGATATGTTTTCAGAAAATGAACAATCTACATTGTCATATTTGATGGATTTGGGTTCTTCTTTTAAAATGGTAGAAGACTTCTTTACACCATTCTTTAGCGGTATTTTCCTTGAGAATAGACTAGAAACATCTAGCAGAATGTTTGAATTTGTTTATAAGATGTCTAATATTTAGGGATATATTACGTAGTAAGAATTAAAAAAAAATGCTATTGGATATATTTCAAGAGCATAATGACAAAGTTGAAAGTCTGATTGGGAAAGAATTTGCCGCCGAAACCTTAAAAACGAATAGTAAAATACCACCGGCAATTATTTCAGCGGCACAAGCAACATTAGATTTAAAAACAACGTTAGCTTCTCCAATAGTTAAAGTAACGCCTAGAGCTGGATGAGCCGACAATTATAGAATAATGAAAAAAATGTTTTGACATTTATAAAACTAGAATTCAACTAAAAAAAGGCGAAGGCATAACAAAGAACTGAGGCCTCAAAATTCAAATAAAGGATTAATTAGGGCATTATGAGTAATTCCTTGAGTTGAATTAAATAATGAGCCAGTTGATGATTTAAGCCGATTTCCCATTTAGGGAAATTTTAACAATTATTATTTCCCATAACGGGAAATAATAAATATATTTGTATCAAGGTATTCATCTTAATCATGAGAATATATTCGAAAAGCACTTTAATTGAATTCTGGAAAAAGAACCCAAAAGCGGAAAAACAGTTAAGGGCTTTTTACAGTATTATCAAGAACACTGAGTTTAAAAATTCTAACGAGGTGACAGCATTGTTCAACACTGCAGATGTGGTTAAGGATGGTAAAATAATATTCAATATTTGTCGTAACGATTTTAGATTGATCGTTAAATTCAATTATCAAAAACATGCGGCCTTTATAAGGTTTATTGGCACACATAAAGAGTATGATAAATTGGACATAGAAAGCCTTTAGTTAAATAATAACCTTTATAGTTCAAGCTATAACAAAAGACTGTTAGAGTTATGGAAATCAAAATTATCAAATCAGAAAATCAGTACAGACAGTATTTGGAACGATTCAATAAAATATTCGATGCAGAAGAAGGAACACCTGAATCTGATGAGTTCGACTTATTGGCATTAGTAATTGAAAAATATGAGAATGAACATTACCATATAGAAGAGCCACATCCTTTGGAGGCAATCAGATTTATGATGGAGCAGAATGGAATCAGTGAAGGTGATTTAGGTAAAATTATAAATAGTAGGTCTCGGGTGTCCGAACTTTTCAGTGGAACTAGAAAATTGACCCTAAACCATATTAGGGCTATAAATAAAAGATTACACGTGCCAGCTGATATATTGATAAAGGATTACGAAGTTGGAGAAATAAATCACGGTTTGTCGGCCTAAAATATCAGTTAAACTATAAATTTATTTTTGATTGGTAAATAAAGGCCTATCGTGTAAAGTTCAACTAAAGGATAAAATTGTTTTATATTCGATATTTATACGTAACTTGTACGTATAATTAGATTTTTATTATGGTACGTAAAGAATTACACTTAGATGAAACAATAATCTCTGCTTTGGAAGCGGAAGCAAAGAGGCAAAATCGCAGCCTTAAAAACTACTTAGAGTTTTTAGCTATAGAGCAGGCTAAAAAGCTAGAAGTTCCATCAAAGGAGTATACCGATATGATGGATGATTTATTGAATAAATTTGATAAAAATGAAATAGAATTTTCCTCTATTGAAGAAGTAATGAATAGGAATGGTATATAATATTAATGTATCAAAAGATGCCGAGAAAGATCTCTTAACTGCAAAGTGTCATTATAAAGTATCTCGTTTAGAGGATACATTTGATAATGATTTTAAAAGCCAAATAGCATATTTAAAAGCCAACCCATTTCTTTATCAGGTTTACTATCGAAATGTTCGAAGGGCTCATTTTAATACTTTTAAATATTCAATCCATTTTATTATTCATAATGATGCCGTTTATATACTAAGGGTGTTACATTATAAACAAAAGTTTAAATAAAGGATCTTTGATTTACTACTTTTTCATTGATGCTATAATCTATGGCCCGTTCTGGCTTAGTTGGAAAATCCTCCGTATTTTACAAAGCCAGTTTTATCTATAAAGGTTCGTGTAGAAGCACCCCACAACTTATTTATACACGCGTTAGCGAACAGGATAAAAAACAAACCATAACAAAATGGAATACTTAGTCAAAGACGAGAAACTTGAATTAAAATATGAACCAGGCAAAGGTGCTTGGACTTACCATATTCAAATCCCCAACACGAAACACCTAGTTGGGAAATGGGGTTCGATGAAAGTTTCAGGCACTATTGACAACTATAAAATAGAACGTATCAACCTCGCCAAACTAGGAGACCAGGACAAACTGATTTCTATAAATGCCAATATTAGAAAAGCAATTAGCAAAAGTGGCGGCGACACAGTAACTGTATCACTTTATTTATTGACTTTAAAGGAGCAAATCACTGATAAGGAAGTTTTAGAGACATTCAAAGACTCAGGGGTATTAAAAGCGTTTAAAAAACTAACGAAAGACGGGCAAAATGAAATTATCGAAAAAATCACCTCTCTAAAGTCGGAAGACAAGCAAGTTAAAATGATTTTGAAATATATTGACCAATTAAGTAAAAACAATGATTAAGCAGACTTCTTTTGATTTCCTTTCAAAACTCAAGCTAAACAATTCAAGGGAATGGTTTGAACAAAACAGGGATTTATACGAAAATTATAGAAGCGACATACTTCAATTGACTGAAAATCTTTTGAAAGAATTGTCAAAGATTGACCACGCAATTTTACAAGCCAACTTAGACCCTAAAAAATGCTTGACGAGAGTAAACCGAGATTTAAGATTTTCAAAAGATAAAACACCGTACAAAAATTATGTCTTAGTTGTTTTTAATAAGAATTATCCACAGCCAAACAAAGCAGGGTATTTTATTCATATTGAACCTGATATTTGTTCGGTTGGCGGTGGAGTTTGGCAGACATCACCTGAGTATTTGAAGAAAATTCGTCAAGAGATTGATTATTCATTTACTGACTTCAATAAAATCATAACCACCCCGAAATTTCAAAAAACATTTCCAAACGGACTACAAGGTGTTGGAAAACTAAAAAAAATGCCAGTCGGCTATGACGAGACTAATCCAGCAAGTGAATTTCTTAAAATGAAAGGTTTTTGTACCAAAGAACCATTAAGTGACAAAATTCTAACAAGTAAAGATTGTATACAGACCATTATTCAAAGTTTCAAAACAACAAAGCCACTCGTTGACTACATTAACAAAGCAATTGAATATGAAGAATAAAGCCCATCCACGATATTGGCCAGAGGTAATGCAGTCGTGTGGTGATTAGAAATTAATTACAACAAATGGAATTAACAGCTAAATGGAAAGTGAAGCGCCTTGAACCACTGCACTGCAATCGAAGACCAGCGAAAGTATAGAAAAGCGATATAAAGGGCATGACAATTTTGTTATTTTTTTGATTCCTTACCTTTAGGCTAAAATAGGATGAATAGGGGAACTATTATATTGTACGACGATAAGCCAAGTATAGAAATACGCTTGGACAATGACACTATTTGGTTGAATCAAAGGCAAATGGCAGAATTGTTCGATAAGGATAGTGATACAATAGGTCTACATTTAAAAAATATCTTCAAAACCAAGGAATTGGATAAAAAAGTAACTACCGAGAAATACTCGGTAGTTCAAAAGAAGGAAATAGGAATGTTAGACGTACAGTGAAAAAAAGCGGTCAAAGTGAACCACTGAAAACAGAATTCTTCGAGCCATCTAAAAAACCATTTCAGATTGTGCTATAAAAGGGTTTACAATAATTATTGCTATGCTCACTTTAATCCGATGGGGGTGGCATACCATGTCCGTTCTATCTACCCTTACTAAAAACTTGAGAAAAATCGTATTTATACAAGTATCTTTATCAAAAATCATAAAATGAAAGATCAGAATTTCAAAAATCACGCAAAACTAGTACCAGGGTTTCACGGCGTGTTATTTGTCGCCTTAATTGCATTATTAGTTGGATCGGTATATCATCTTTTTAGAACCACATCAGAAAATTTGTATTTAGCATCTTTAATGGTGTTAATTTCCATTATCTTGATTGTGATGGCTTGGTATGTAAGAACATTCCCTTTAAAAGCACAAGATAGAGCTATTAGAGCTGAAGAGAATATGAGACATTATATGATGACCGGAAAACTACTTCCTTCAGATTTGAGAATGTCGCAAATAATTGCCTTACGTTTCGCGAGCGATGATGAGTTTTTACCCTTGATGGAAAAAGCTTTGAAAGATAAACTCTCTGCCAAAGAAATTAAATCGAGTATCAAAAGTTGGAAAGGAGATTATTATCGGGTTTAATTTTGGCGTTCTAACTAGAAAATTATGGGCGTAAGGCCCATGCTGGAACTCGTCTGTGACGTAATCCTTTCCCATATTTGGTACAATCAAGAATTTCAAGATTATATCTTCAGAAAAGTTCAAATAAAGGATAAGTTAGGACACTATGTCGTAATTGGTAAAGTGGATAAAAAGATTAGTTCGCAAAACATGTGTTAATTTTTATGGATTGTAGACTACATCAAAAATTATTCTTAAATTGAACCATTATTAATAATATTGGTTCATTATGGCTGTAATTAGAAAATCAATCACATTTACCCAACAACAGGAGGCTTATGTTAAAAGCCTAATCGAACAAGGTTTCTATACCAACGATAGCGAATATGTAAGAGATATTATTCGTAGGGATCAGGAACGAAGAAAACGTATTGTAGATTTAAATGAAGCTCTTATCGAAGGAATGGAAAGTGGTCCTTCTAATGCTACTATAGATAGTATTTGGGAAGAGGCCATAAATGAATATAATGCCGGAGAATAGTTACATACTAAGTGTTAAGGCAAAGAGTGATATTAAGTCCATTGCCAAATACACCATAAAGGAGTTTGGTACAAGTCAATCTTTAAAATATGCGAAAGGTTTAAAGGATATTTTGGGAGAACTATCAAATAACCCAGATATGGGTAGAAGATATGTTGCTGTTAAGAACCAAATGCTTTTAAGGTATAGGTACAAATCACACGTAGTTTTTTATTACATAGATGCTAAGTGTATTTTCATAGTTAGAGTGCTTGGCGGTAAGATGGACTTTCCTAAACAACTGAAGTAAAGTTCAAATAAAGGCTAGTAAAATTTTAAACTATCATTTTAAAACGAACTATTCAATTCTTATTCAAAACATAGCTAGACTATCAAAAACCAAACAACTTTCATTTGAAAGTATTTGTTCGGTCCTTGAAATAAATATAGTCTAAACATTATCTTTTGAACAGAACCTTTAAGCATCAATTTCAAATTTATATCTGAGTTTGAAAACTTCCTGTCATCGATTGAAAACACACCATATGTGTGGTCAATATTGAATGATGCTCATTGGTTTGTTATCAAATGAGCTAATTTGGAGGTAAATTGAAGGAAAAGAACCCACAATTCCCAAACTTTTGTTAAAAAGAGGCTAATTAGGTGTCACTAAATTTCCAAGTTTGTTTTAGCCCCTGTAATCGTTAGAAAAATGAGCATTTGGATAGTTCCTCTTTCTCCGCAGAAAAGCGCCGTAAACGCAATGTTTACGGGGTTTTGTTTTTGTGGTCGATAATCTACTTGACAGTTAAAGGATTTTTGTTATAATATTCCTCAAGCTCATTAATCATATCGTATAATTCAATTGATTTTTCTAATACTTTTTCTCCATTTTCCTGGGCTATTGTTATAAGGTTTAGCACTATTATCTGAGTAATGGTTTTTCGCTTGGCTCTGCCTATTATAGCATCTTTTTGTCTTAGGTCTGAACCTTTTTCATTAACGATTATATTGTTTTGTCCTGTTTTGTTGGTCTCGTTATCTATCTTTCCTGTTTAACTATAATGGACGTATGAAGTATATAGAAATTAAGGTAATAAAGAATGGTTAAGTAATGATTGAATATAATTCACAAATATTATTAATGGCTCATCTATGAGGAAATAATCACTTTATTTTTAAGTTTAATGTTTATTATAAAACATAATTCTCAAAAATATCTTCCAATTCTTGTTTGGGATTAAAGCTTAAGCCAGAACGTGTAACCGAACTCTGTATAATTGTACTTCTACAGGCTGTTAACCACCCAAAACGGTCAGGTAAATCTAGCTTACCTATAGGTCCGCCAGAAGTGTTTCCGTCGCAAATTAATTTCCAGGCTTTTAAATAATTATTAAGGATATCTTCCTCAATTTCTGGGGCAAAGGCCTTCAATTTATCTTGGTCAATATGATATTTTATATCAAGAAATTTAATTCGTTTGCAAAAAAGAATAACCCCCACATTAAAGAATTCTTCACGCTCTACTTTTGGTACAAGCCTAATTATCGCATACTTAAAGGTGTATCTATCTTGCATCTTCAGCTTCTTTAACTAGTATATCGATCATAGATAATTTGGTTGTTATAAATTGAATATACGCCGCTCTTTTTTCATCTGCATTCAAAACATCCGATTCACTCATAAGCCAGTCTTCGGGAATTTTTGAGACAATCTCAAAAATCTTTTCTTGTGTAATTAAATTATGAATTTCTTTTGCTGCATCGGGTAGGGCAGTTGATTGTTGCAATAGTATATGGTCTTTTATAAAAGGGAATGTTCTTGTAAGGTGACTCTCCCAAGTTTCCCAGTTATGGTGAAAATAGAAACTAGCTCCATTGTCAATTACCCAAAGTTCATTATGCCAGTACAGTAAATTAGCATTTTTGGCTGTTCGGTCAATATTACTGATAAGACTATCTAATAGTACAATTTTAGAAGCCGATAGGGGGTTTATTGTCGAAATTATAGGGTCGAACGTAATAGCACCGGATAAAAAATGTAATCCTAAATTTAAACCGACACTAAACTTAAGCAAGTCTTGAATTTCTTCATCGGGTTCTGTATTGCGAAACGAATCATCTAGATTCATAAAAACTAACTCAGGAACTTTTAATCCAATGGCACGAGCTAATTCTCCACCAATAAATTCAGCAATAAGAGATTTTTTGCCTTGGCCAGAACCTCTAAATTTTAATACATATAAAAAGTCATCGTCAGCTTTTACAATGGCAGGCATAGAACCTCCTTCTCGTAACGGTTGTAAATATTGAACAACATCTACTGTTCTAATATCAATTGTATTCATATATGCTAAAATAGAATTTGTAAAGCTAAAGGTAATTCGTCCAACTTAAAGTGACCTAAATTCTCAGCTATTTATAGGTACAAGTTGCCTTAAAAAAATAGACGGTTAATTTTTCATTGTGATCATTTTTCAATCTTCACTTTACAATTATCCTTTTTCTTTTGGTAAAGGCGAAATCATAATATGTGCTCTATGTGTCCCAGCATTCATAAGCCAAGGATGATTTGATGCTGTCGGTGCTTCTGGTAAACCAATAGTTTCTGAAGTCGCCCAAGGAATATATGTTACATAACGTAATTGTGCGCCATCAACAGCCCCATTTTCAGGGTCGTACATTGTATTTGGACCATAGTATATATGTAGGGTTGAACCGGGAGTTATTTTAAGTTTTCCTGATTTCATTTCTTCCTCACGTATCGCAAAGATTTCATCGGCTGATTTACCCTCTGCTCTTAATGCTCTTCCTCTCGCCATAAAAGGTTCAAGGTCTTTATGATAGCAGGCAGCATTAAAGCCATCTCTCGTTGGATCATCTGTAAGAACAATAAATTCATTATCTCCTTCTCGCAATGTCACAAATTCACCCGCCATATTATAGCCGATTACTTTAGAAGTAGACCTGCTTTTCTCTGGTGCGGCCATTAAGGCAGTAGCAATTAAGTCATCAACGGTTTCAATCGCTTTTAAATTTTTATTGATGTCTTTTGATCCACTTTCCGTATTAGATTCTGTTGTTGAGAATTCTTCTGTGGCAATTTTTGTTTTGTCTGACGTGTTACAAGAAATCAGAATTGTGGTGAAAATGAATGCTAGAAGAATATGTTTCATGGTTTCTGAATTTTAAATGTTTCATTGTTAAGATAAGAAATATAGGAGTGTAAAATGCTATTTATATTCCTCTAGGCATTTTACAAAAGCTATTTTTTTATGACATCACGTAAAATCGCAATTTAAAAGCTATCTTATATTGTGTCTTCATGAAAAAACAGAAAAGAATTTACTTTGTATATCTAATCACTTATCTTATCGTAATATTTTTTCTTTAACCAAAATGAAACTCGAACCAACAATATTAATGCGGGTACTTCTACTAACGGACCAATAACTCCTGCAAAGGCCTGCCCTGAGTTTAATCCGAAAACTGCTATGGCAACTGCAATGGCCAATTCGAAATTATTACCTGCTGCCGTAAAGGCCACTGATGCGGTTTTGTCGTATGAGGCACCGGTCGCTTTAGTGAAGAAAAATCCAATGACGAACATTAAGGAAAAATAGATAAGTAAAGGCACTGCAATTATTAAAACGTCCATAGGTATTTGGACTATTAATTCTCCTTTTAGTGAAAACATCACTACAATCGTAAATAATAGCGCAATCAATGTTATTGGCGAAATGGAAGGTATAAATTTGTTGGTATACCAATCTTCACCTTTTACTTTAACTAAAATTAGTCTACTCAATATTCCCAATATGAACGGAATACCTAAATAGATGACGACACTTTCTGCGATAGTACCAATAGATATATCTACAATTGCACCTTCAAAGCCTAAGTAGGGTGGAAGCACGGTGATAAATAGCCATGCATAAAAACTATAGGCAAAGACCTGAAATATACTATTCAAGGCTACCAAGCCTGCGCCATATTCACTACTGCCTTCGGCAAGATCGTTCCATACCAAGACCATCGCAATACATCGTGCTAGGCCAATTAAAATTAGACCAACCATATATTCTGGGTAATCACGTAAAAATGTAATGGCTAAAATGAACATTAGAACAGGACCGATTATCCAATTTAGGATAAGGGAAATAGAAAGAATTTTGGTGTTCCTAAATACTTTTGGCAGTAGCGAATAATTGACTTTTGCCAAAGGTGGGTACATCATTAAGATTAAACCAATAGCAATAGGAATGTTTGTGGTTCCGCTACTGAATGAATTAATAAAGTCTGGGAATGTTGGCGTAAAATAGCCAAGCGCAACACCAAATACCATGGCTATAAATATCCATAATGTTAGATTCTTATCAAGAAAGCTTAATTTTTTTGATGCCATTTTTAAGAGTTTATTTGAGAGAAAACGAAGAATAATTCAGTTGCAATTTGTAGACTTCTTTCTTTATATTTTTCAGCTTGTTGTGGTGTGTTGTCAAAAGCTTTAGGATCTTCAAAAGTTATCGGAATCCGTTTTTCAGCACCTGGTACAAATGGGCACGCTTCATTTGCCGAATCGCAAGTCATAATCGCTGCAAACTCAGATTTTGGATTAAAGTCATCATCTAATTTTTTTGAAAATCCTATAATTGGATGCTCGTTATCAGCATATTTAATACTGTATACAGGATTCTCATTTTTTGAAATAGTTTTTATCTGAAAGCCTGAATTCCGTAGCGTTTCTGCTGCCATGGGAAAAAGTGCGGTAGCTTCGGTACCTCCAGAATAGCAAAAGACATTTTTAATATCGAAATAATGAGCCATAGTTTGAGACCAAACTTGCGATAAATGACTTCTTCGTGAATTATGAGTACAGATAAAATTGATGCGTATTTCTTGGCTTGAAGTAGCTTTTAATTGTATGAAATCAATTAATGGTTGTAATATTTCTTTTCGTTCATCAGTAATGGTATCAATGTTTAATGTGCTAATTACCTTTTCGATTTCTGTAAATAATGTCGTTTTGGTTGTGGCCATATTTTGTAATGGTTTAGTGTGATTTATATAATGAATTATTAACAACAATTTTCATTCTCAGCTACATCTTGGTTAAGAAATGCTAACATGGTTTCTTTCATTTTTGTCCAATTTTCAGCATGTATACAGTAGCAAACACTTGTTCCTTCTACGTTTCCTTTAATTAAACCTAAATGTCTTAATTCTTTTAAATGTTGTGATATGGTGGGTTGTGCCAATCCGATTTCGTTGACCAAATCTCCACAAACACATGCGTTTATCTTAAATAAATACTGTAAAATGGAAACTCTTGCTGGGTGCCCAAATACTTTTGCGAAAAGCGCAATTTCGTTTTGTTGGTCTGTAAACATTTCAGATTTAGCTAGTCCCATGTTGTTTTATATTAATTAATCGCAATGTTACGATTAAAGAAATTAAAATTCAAATTAAAGTTGAGATTTGTTTGTTTAAAGTTAGAAGATACTATTGATCTTTAGTGAGTCAAATTAGAGTGTGAAGGTATTATAACATTTACTTACTTCTTTTGTCAGTTTCAAGAATCGAATATTGAAAATTGTCTGACCAGCCAGTTTTCAACGGTAGTATTTGCCTAAGGCGACCTTCTCGTAGCATTCCTGATTTCTCTAAAACCTTAATTGAGCCAATATTCTCTACAGCACATCCAGCTTCAATACGGTGTAGTTTGAGTGCATCAAAACCAAAATCTATTATAGCTTTCAGAGCTTCAGTAGCATATCCTTTTCTCCAATAATCTGAATGTATTTTATACCAAACTTCAGCTCTTTTATATTTTTGCTGACCAATTTTTAGCCCGAATAGACCCATGAATTTTCCATTCGATTTATTGTCAATTGCAAAAGTGTAATTTTTAAGTTCTTGTGACTTATTCTCCTTAATCCAAGGTTTGATTATAGATTTGGTTTCTTCCATACTACTCGGAATACCCAATATATTGTATTGGTCAGTTTCGGGTAAAGAATGCAGCGCATGGATTGATGCTAAGTCAGTTAAGTCTGTCAATCGTAATCGTATTCTTTCAGTTTCTATTGCAATCTTGTTCATCATAGTTAAACCCATTTTTCGTTAAATCTATCAATAAAGGCTGTAAAAGATTGAATAAAGTGCTTTCTTGGTGTTTCCATAAACCTCAAAAATAGCTTTCATATTTCTGAGTTAGTACGGGAAAAAGTCTTTTAAAGTGCCTTATGTTGATAGATTTTGTCTTAATTAAAGGTTTTAATAACGGTTAACAATGTTGTGTGTAGTTATTTGCCTTTTTTCATTTTATACAAATCCTTTTTATTGTTATGATTTCTCTAAATCAATTTGCTTAAAACCCAATTTTCCATACTTTATCAGAAGCTTCGAGGTATTCTGGTAATGCAGCTGAACCATACCATACATATAGTTCAGGTTCTAAAAACTTTGCCTTTATTGCTGGGTCAGTTTGAAGTAAAGTATTTGCTTCTTCAATAGTCGCTACATCCAAAATAAAAATCCCTCTATATGATTTTTCATTTTTAGCCATAGGTCCCGCCACAATTAATTTCTTTTCTTTGACTAACCGATTAATATTGTTCATATGACCCGTAAAACAACTGTCTTTAAATGTTTTATTGGTTGATTCATTAGTTCCAGTTTTCAGAATAACAAATACAAAATTTTTCATTCCGTAATCGTCAGCATCTAATTTAGTTGCTAATTCCGCATCATAATTTGGGTTCGTTTTTTGAGCAAAGGAGACATTTATACAAAAAACAACTACTAAATATGTTAAAAAATAGTTCATAATATCTGTTATTTATTGTGTTCAGTTGTTAATACATACAATGGTTAGTTATCAGCAGTGCGGTAGCATATTAGCATTTGCTTTCTCCTGTTTTCATAGCCATTTTTTTTCATTTTATAAGCCAAATACAAAAGATTTGGCGGTCTTTATAAAAATAAGTAAACCCAGCATATAAGCCTGAATCCCAAATTGTTTAAAGGTTTGTTGGCAACTGACATTTACTCCGTTTTATATGAATACGGTTCAGTAATTCCCATGTTTAAATATTTTTCTTTATTCATTTCAAAATGCATCTCCGACATATCGTTCAAATAATCTTCAATGGGCTCTAAACCTATTGATATTCTTCTTTCATTGACATTTACGCTGTCTTCCATTTTTTTAGGATATGCTTGTCCAGTATTCATGTTATATGTTACTTGAGTTCCATAGATTTGCGCTTTTCCAGTATTCAAATTTACTCGGTCAACAAGTAGCCCATAACTACTAGAGCTAGCATTACTTTTATCAACTTCTATTTTCATTTTTTCTAACACTCTGTTTTGAAATACAGGATTATGGTCTGAATGTTGAACCATTAAAAAAAAATTCCTTGAACCTTCTTCGCCAACTAAATCGTATCCAGCAAATCCTATATTTTTAAAGATTTGTTGTAGTCGTTTTTCGTGAGTCCTGAAAACACTATCCTTAATTTTTTTCCATTCCTCTAGAGGCAATTCTTTGTATTTTCCAGAGGGAACACTAGCCGAAATTTGGTCTACCTCCATCATTCTTAGGAGTTCATTAGCGAGTACTTTGTCATATTCTGCATTGCTTTTCTCTTCTTCTTGTTTTTTTGAAATTCCCTTTCATCCAATTAGAAGTATTCCTATAAATATAATTGTGTAAACTTTGTTCATATTTTTCGGCCTGTTGCAATTTATATCAGTAATATACTAATTCTATTTATATGATGATTCGAAGTCTGCAAATAGGAGTAGAGGGTATAAATGAACAAAGTTAGCCTTGTCTACAGGCGCTTTTTCTTTCTTTAAAAATTAAAAGGATGATTAAAAAGTGTTTATTTTATTTTAAATAAGAGAGAGTATTGACCATTTCAAATTTCGGACTTCTCTGCATAAACTCCCGTAACATTGCCGTATGTGCAGAACCCATTAAAATAAGAACCCTATCGTTCTTGTTCATTTTAATTCGGTTAAGGTTGGAGTAAATTTTCATGTTGCGATGGTAAAATAAGGCCGCTTGGTCAGCTCCTACAAAATTATCATCTATACCCACATAAAAAAGTTTGTCGGCATTTGCGTTTAAGGAATAATCTAACATTATTGGTTCGTTAATTAATGCTAACTTTTCTAAAAGAGATAAATTATCAAAATTGTTGTTTCGCTTTTCCAATTCTGGATATGCCTTTAATGGATTGTGGGTAATTTCTAAATAGGTTACTGGGTCAATAGCATTTGTTAATTCTGGGCTATTTTCTATAAAATCTCCCACACTATAATTGTAGCCTATATGATTATCAATGCCATACACTTTATGGAGTCCGCTCAATCTAGCAACATCAAAACCAACCATGCTCAATTCGCCATATTGGATGTTAAGCTCACTGGGATTTTTTAAAAATTCTTGATATGCTTTATTTATTTCACCATCTAACTTAGGTAGGTATTCTAGGCATATGATAGTAGGTTTGAATTTCGCCAATAGCGTAGACAGTTGACGAACTTTTCCTTGCTCTTTAGCATTGTTTTCGTCAAAATCTACCTTACTGGCATCGCTAGTGGAGCCAAAATGAAAAAAGCCGACATTTAATACTTGAATTTTATCTGTTTTTGTTGATTCTTTGGCTGTAGTATCTATAGTGGATTGGTTGCTATATTGATTAGTGCAACCAAGTAAGACAACGGAAAGGATAATTAGTAGTCTTCTCATATAAAACTGTAATTATTATTAATTAAAGTAAATAATTATGGTAATGATTTTTAAGGTTCTCACTTAAATGGAGTAAATGTAATAATTGGTTAAATAGAAAATGATAATTACATGTTTAATGAAAGTTTTATTAATATATAGTAATGGTTGAAGGTATTAAAGAAATTAGAAGGCCTATA
Organism: uncultured Maribacter sp.; assembly: GCF_963975365.1. Taxonomy (GTDB): domain Bacteria; phylum Bacteroidota; class Bacteroidia; order Flavobacteriales; family Flavobacteriaceae; genus Maribacter. The sequence continues at coordinate 91,056 of NZ_CAXBGF010000007.1, forward strand.
TATTATAGATTGGCCTTCTAATAACGACTGAAGAACTCTATTGATATGTGGTTCGTTAGCCCTGAAGCATTATTTTTTTAGATGTTTTGGAGAAATTACCACAGGGAAATGGAATGATTGCTTTTATGAATTTGAGAAAAATGGATAAATGAAATAGATTGTTATTAATCTCAACATAATTATTTTAATCCCAATTCATTCTTTGTAATCGCACAGCATTTAAAATGGCAAGTAATGCTACACCGACGTCGGCAAATACAGCTTCCCACATAGTTGCTAATCCGCCTGCTCCTAACATTAAAACGATAATTTTAACTCCGAATGCAAGGCCTATATTTTGCCATACTATGCTTCGGGTAGATTTACCAATCTTAATCCCTTTGGCAATTTTAGAAAGTTGATCCGTATGTATAACTACATCAGCGGTTTCAATAGCTACATCACTGCCTAGACCACCCATTGCAATACCAACGTCACTAACTGCGAGGACAGGCGCATCATTTATGCCGTCGCCAATAAAGGCTACTTTGATGCTAGATTGTTTTTTCAATTTTTCAACTTCATTTAGCTTTTCTTCAGGCAACAAGCCTCCCTTTGCCCAGTCAATGCCCAGTTGTTTTGCAACTTTTTGTGTTATGGAATCTTTGTCGCCAGAGAGCATAATAATTTTTGTAATTCCCGCAGCCCGTATTTCCTTTATAGCTTGGTAAGCATCATTTTTTAGTTCATCTGCAATTGTTACGTATCCAGCAAATTTTCCATCTATGGCAACTAAAACAATAGATTCTACAATGTTATCCGTATTTGATGGAACTTTTATTTTGTTCGATATTAATAAGGCTTTGTTACCTGCTAAAACAGTTTTACCGTTTACGATGCCTTTTAATCCTTTTCCTGCAATTTCCGAAACATCCGTCGCCTTAAAACCCTCATCTTCCATCTTGTATTCTAATATTGCTTTTGCGATTGGGTGGGTAGATTGCTCTTCAATAGCGATTAAGTACTTCATGAATTCACTCTCGGTAATGATTTGATCTGTAACAAGATCATGAATCTTAAAAACACCTTTGGTGACGGTGCCTGTCTTATCCATGACCACCGTGTTTACCTTGGTCATGGTATCTAAGAATGATGCTCCTTTAAACAGTATTCCGTTTCGCGATGCAGCTCCCAATCCACCAAAATAGCCTAATGGAATAGAAATAACCAAGGCACATGGGCAAGAAATTACTAGAAATATCAGTGCTCGATACAGCCAGTCCCTAAAAATATAATCATCCACAAAAAAGTAGGGAAGTAGTGTCAGTCCTATGGCAAGATATACTACTATAGGCGTGTATATACGGGCAAACTTGCGAATAAACAGCTCAGTTTTTGATTTTCTAACTGTAGCATTTTGGACCAAATCTAGAATACGGGCAATAGAGCTATTCTTGAATTCTTTTGTAGTTTCTACCTCAATAACACCTTCTAAATTTATACTTCCGGCAAATACAGATTCCCCTTTTTTAAGTGTAACCGGTTTACTTTCTCCAGTTAATGCTGCGGTGTTAAAAGAACCTTTATTAGACAATAATATACCATCTAACGGTACTTTTTCACCAACCCGAACTTTAATTTTTTCACCTATTTCAACCGATTCTGGATTTGACAAAATAAAATGGTTATTGCGAAAGACCAATGCTTCATTTGGCCGTACATCTAATAAAGCTTTAATATTTCCTTTAGCCCGCTTAACTGCAGCACTTTGAAAAAGTTCACCCATAGTATAAAACAACATCACGGTAACCCCTTCAGGATATTCACCTATTGCCAAGGCTCCTATGGTAGCAATACCCATTAAAAAGAACTCGGTAAAGAAATCTCCTTTTTTAATACTTTCCCAGCCTTCTTTTATCACAGGGAATCCTACGGGAATGTAAGCGGCTATATACCAAATAATGCGTATCCATCCTTTAAAGAATATAGGGGTTTCAGAATAATCCATTGTAATGCCTACCATTAACATTATAAAACTGCATATGGCAGGGAGGTACGTTTTTATATCTGATGTATTAACTGGGTGATCATGGTTATGGCCATCATCATGGCTATGCCCGTCTGAATGCTGTGTTGTTTTAAGGTCTCTGAGGTTTACTTTTTTCTTCTTCATAATTCTTGTAAGTTCGAAAAATTATGAATGCAACTGTAGTGCATTTAATGTTGGCTGCAGGTATCGCAGATGCCCTTTATGACCAAATTTGCGTTTTCGGCAATATACCCGGTAGGTAAATTAATATGTGGTATTTTATGTTCGGTCAAGCATACTGTTTTGTCGCAATAGCTACAGTGAAAATGTAAGTGAAGATCCTGGTCGATTTCACAATTACAACCAGGTTCGCATAGGGCAAATTTAGATATATTGGTACCGTCATCAATTTGATGAACAATACCTTTTTCTTCGAATGTCTTAAGGGTACGATATAAGGTAGTGCGTTCGGCTTTTTCAAAAGCATTCTCAATATCCGTCAAGGCTACAGCAGTTTTTTTACCGGCCATAAATTTATAGATAAGAATGCGCATCGCTGTAGGTCGTATGCTTTTGTTATCTAATGTTTTCTCTATCTCGCTCATTGAAATAATAGGTTTAAAACGGCCTTAATACTAAAGTAATCAATGTTATAATAGATTTCAACTTGAAGAGATCTTTAATATTGAGTAATAAAAATTAGTGGAGAAAAAGTAGCTGAAATTTTACTTTAGGTGATGGAAATATAAAATTATTGTTAGATAGATTTGTTAATGGTCTTGGTAGGGTATTAGGTAGACCATGTTATTATTGCTCAGTTTTTTCTATTTTAACATACTGTTTATTATATTTTCATCTCTTGTTTGGCGATTTTGAAATAGATTTTGTTAATGTAATAAAGATTATTTAATCAGTGTAATAGCTAGCTTTAATTGCAGGTAATTTTTAATTTTTATTGATGTTAATTAGTCGTTGCTCGGAAGACTAAAGGTTTATTCTATATCATGTGCAATATGAAAAATAGCATCACCTTGATTTACAATAGGCGACTCATTGATGCATATTATATACCCAGAATCGCTGGCCTTCATTTTGCGTTCAAAATATCCGAATGGTCCTGAAATATTACCTAATTCAGTACCTTTTTCCACTTTTTGACCCACTTTTACGATAGGGTGAAACATGCCGGAGTGTTTCGCTCGTAACCATTTAGATGCATTCACTAATTTTGGTGTAATGGGCTTAGGATTCATATGTTTTAGTTCTTTATCGAAGTTGCGCATTCCTAAATGATGCATTAAGCGTAATGCACCAGTAATGCCAGTATCTGTAATATCACCATTAATCTGAAGTGATTTTCCACCCTCATATAATAATACTTTCTTGTTAAGTTGATGTAAGGTCTCTCTAAACGATTTTTCTCTTCCAGCAGATTTTACAATGAACTCTGCACCAAAAACTTTGGCTAGGGCAAGGCCATCTGAATCATTTTTGTCTATTCTAATTTGCGGTGCATTAAAACGGCTATCACCACCCGTATGATAATCTATACAATAGTCGATAACCGGTGCGATATCTTTCACTAAGTGATAAGCGAACCTACTTGCCAAAGAACCACGTAAGCTTCCTGGGAAAACACGGTTTAAATCTCTACCATCGGGAAATTGCCTTGTTTGATTTAGGAACCCAAAGATGTTTACCACAGGAATACAAATAACCATCCCGCATTCTGGTTGGTTATACTTTTTAGATACCAATTGGCGTACTATTTCTACACCGTTAATTTCATTGCCGTGAATTCCACCGGTTATTAAAAGGGTGGGGCCATCTTTTTTGCCACGTTGTACAATTACTGGTACTTCTATTTTAGTTCTGGTGTGCAGTTTGGCAATATCTAAATTTAGTTGGGCTCCTTTTCCTTTTTCAATAGTTTCACCTAAAACTGTGTATTTTTTATTCGACATTCTTATATGCGTAAATTTTATTTTAAAACCCTTAGAGGTTACAAATTGATATGTTTCAAAGGATGAAATTACTGTTTAAAACAATAACACTTTAACAAAATATCTGGATAGTCATTTCTGAAGGATCTCTAGCCTTATGGATTAGATCAAAATTACTATAAGCCACAACGGAAAAACATGATGAAATGAAATCGAATTGGAATCATATTATCATATTGAAAATACTCTATTAGCTATCTTAAGTTATGAGCGGTAGAGGGTTAAAGTTTTTATATACCCATCTTCTTGATGCTCAATTTCAGCCATTTTTATTGAGCGTAAATGTGTAATTCCTTTATATAGACTGCTGTCAAGATAAAACAATTGCTATTTTTTAAATAGATTTTAATGGTTGATTAATCCCATTGTGGACGAATACCGGGAGCAAATGGAAATTTTAGTGATTTGTAGAACTCTAAGCTTTGTGCCGGTTTTTCAACACCTTCGGGCAATTCTTTTTGTGAATATGTTTGAAAATATAATAAGCATGCATCTCGCCACCACTTGGCTTCCTTTAATTGTATTTGTAAAAGCATTTTTACTTCGTTGTGCTCACTTTCGGTTACATAAGATTTTGCGTTATCCCAAGTATGAATCATGTCATTTACTTGGTCGACACCTTCTTGGTATTTTAAAGCTATACCATCCCATAAGGTGTTTCCGTCCTGTAATTTAAAGTCCCATGACAAATGATGAAACCAAAGGAGATATTCTTCGGGAATATTGTTTACGTCATTAAATGTATCCTCTAAAAATGAAGCGTATTGCTCAGTAGCATTACTACCTGAGGGTGTACGGTCAAAACCAATGCCGTTTGTATCTGCTTTATGATAGTAAACAGGATTCCAATCTGGTCTGCTTAAATTATCGACCCATGGGCCAGGACCGTAATGGTGTCCGGTGTCAAAAATATGATGTAAGCCTAACGGATTCATATAATTGACGACGGCCTCTCGAGAAGTAAGCATTAATTTTTGTACCTGTTCAATGAATTCTTGTTTATTGCTATAGGTAGCTCTTAACCATTCTTCAGCAATTTTTTCAGAACTTAAATAAGGATCCCATGCTAAACGACCAAAGCCGTACCAATTAGCTTGAGCAAAAGGATGTCCCGTCCAATTTAGATCAGTGCCAATATTGGCAACACCTGCTATTCCTGTTAAAGTGTTACCATACAAACTTCCATCAATAACTTTTGCTACCGTGGAACCTTTGCCTTTCTGATACGTATCTGCATCTAAGACTTCTTCAAAAAGTTTCGGCAAGAAGACCAAATGGCTACTAAAACCTAAATACTCTTGTGTAATTTGAAATTCCATTACTAAAGGAGTTTTTTTCATTGCTCCAAACATGGGGTGAAATGGTTCTCGAGGCTGAAAATCTATTGTTCCGTTTTTCACCTGAACTAAAACATTGTCCTTAAAAGTGCCATCATAAGGTAAGAATTCATCATAGGCTTGTTTTGCCCTATCGGTATCGTCGTGTTCGGAATAAACGAAAGCTCTCCATATAACATTACCGCCAAATGGTTTTAATGCAGTAGCCATCATATTAGCCCCATCTACATGATTGCGACCGTAGTTTTGTGGTCCTGGTTGACCTTCTGAATTTGCTTTAACCAAAAATCCGCCAAAATCGGGAATTCGCTTATATATTTCAGCTGCTTTATCTGACCACCATTTTTGTACCTCTGTATTTAGTGGGTCGGCAGTTTCTAATTTGCCAATTTCGATTGGTGCAGAAAAGCGTGCGGTTAAATAAACCTTGATTCCAAATCCTCTAAATACATTCGCCAGCGCTTCAACTTTTTCTAAATACATAGGGGTGAGCACTAAAGCATTTGCGTTTACATTTGTAATAACTGTTGAATTAATACCAAGAGATGCATTAGCCCTTGCATAATCAATATAACGTTGATCAATATATTCTGGTAATTTTTGCCAATTCCATAATGAGAAACCTGCATAACCACGTTCTACAGTGCGATCAAGATTATCCCAATGATTCAACATTCTTAAATCTATTTTAGGACTGTCTACTAAATTAATAGAATTTAATTTTTTATGTGTTTGCATTAAATGTAAAAACCGAAACGTAGCATAAAGTATTCCGATATCTTTTCTTGCACTTATAATTGTAATCGATTTCTTTTTGTAGGTCAATGTTTTGATTAAGAATCCTTCATCGGACAATACCGTAATATCCTTAGCAACCAAACCTTTTAAATCATTCGGTAAGTTTTCGTATTTATCAACAATTAGGGAGTTGTCTGAAATTAAGATGTTTGAGTATTGTACTTGCTTATTCAGCATTTGAGGTAACGCAAGGGAAAACTCTTTCTTTGCATTTTTTAAGACATCGCTATTATCTAAAAAATATATGGAACTAACTATTTTAGTATACTCGTTACTTAGTTCAGTATTTTCTATTTTATCATAATTTAACCAAAGCTTATAGCCATCTACCTGCTGACTGTGTAGCATAGTAGCTAATGGTAGAAATAAGATTATGAATATGTTTATATGTTTCATGTAGAGGTTTTTTGCAAGCACTTCATCTTTAAAAATAGGAGAATTATATTGAAAAGTGTGTATTTAAAGTAATGTACTAGCCAATAATAATTTAAAGAGAAATAGGACTAAACTTTTAAATTACCCTTAAATACAATATTTACGTGGTCTATAGCTCTTTACTTTTAAAATGATGAATAGCATTTTTGGTTACTAAAACCCTTTCGTTAAAATCAATTTATAGATGGTATAAATTCATTATTTTATTTTACAACAAAAAAAATTCGTTTTTACCTTTCTTATAAGTACCATGTCTTTCAGATTGCTAAGAAAAAATAACCCAATATTATTGGCCATAATGATTTCAAATTCAACATTCCTATTTTCAAGATACATGATAAGCTGGCTAACATCAGAAATATCTTCTCGATATTTTTAATTGTATCGAGAGAGCCCTTTTGTTAAATGATTTTACAATATTTAATATCAAATAAAACCATGTTCGTTATAGGTTTAAAATAAAATTATCTTTGACAAATCTATTTGTAATTATTTCCTCTTTATCATATGAACATCTCTAAACGATCATTACTCATTGTTTTTATAATTATAATTGGTTCTTGTAAAAATGTAAGCACTGACAAGAATGAAAAATCTAGACAAGAAAATCTTGAGATTGGAGATTTTGAGTTTACGAATGAACTAATTCATGAAACCAGTCCTTACCTACTACAACACGCACATAACCCTGTTGATTGGAAGCCATGGTCAGAAAGTGCTTTTGAGTTAGCGAATAAAGAGAATCGCTTAGTTGTTTTAAGCGTTGGGTATTCTACTTGTCATTGGTGCCATGTAATGGAAGAGGAATCTTTTGAAGATATAGAAGTGGCCAATTTGATGAATGAAAAATTTATCAACATTAAGGTAGATAGGGAAGAGCGACCAGATTTAGATATGGTGTACCAAACGGCATTACAATTGGTGAATGGTACTGGTGGTTGGCCTATGAACGCTATAATACTCCCCGATGGAAGCCCTATTTATTTAGGGACGTATCATGAAAAGGAAGAATGGAAATCAATTCTTGCCAAATTCAGCAATGAATTTGAAAATAACCCAGAGAAAATTAGGGAATACGCCACCATGCTGGCCAATGGAGTACAAGAGATATACGAACAACCAGCAAAACAAATGGAGAACGTTATCACACCAGATAAGGTTAAAAATGGTATAAAAGAATGGTCTTTGTTGTGGGATGTAGAATGGGGTGGCAATAAAGGGCAACAAAAATTTATTTTGCCAACGAATTTGAATATGTTGTTAGATTATGCTGTTTTACAACAAGATGCCGATGCTGAAAATCATGTTTTAAACACGTTAGAAAAAGTATCACATGGCGGAATTTACGATCATATAGATGGCGGTTTTTTTAGATATAGCACGGATAATACATGGAAAGTACCGCATTTTGAAAAAATGCTGTATGATAATGCACAAATGATATACTTATTGTCAAAGGCTTATAAGCTGACGGGTAATGAAGAGTATGCTACTGTGGTTAACGAAACTATTAAGTTTTTGAAAACTGAAATGCGTAATGAAAGGGGAGGGTATTTCAGCGCAATGGATGCAGATACCAATGGTGAAGAAGGAGTTTATTATGTCTGGACACGGAAGGAATTACAAGAGTTGCTAGCTGACGATTTCAAACTGTTTTCAAAATATTATGGTATTCAAGATAAGGAGGTTTGGGAAAATGAAAACTTTGTGCTGAACAACACTATTTCTAAAGAAGATTTTTCTAAGGAGTATAACTTGGCTTTGAATGAACTACATAATAAAATCAAACATTGGAAAGACATTCTATATATGGCCCGACAAAAAAGAGCTAAACCTTCTAAAGATTACAAGATTATTACTTCTTGGAATGCACTTTTAATTGATGGGTTGTTAGAGGCTTATAAGGCCTTTGGTGATGAAAAATACTTAGCTGAGGCAAAATCAATCTTTGAATATATTAAAGCCAATAACTATAAGAATGAGGTATTAGTTCATTCATTTACGACAGATAGTAAGCAGAAAGAAGTTTTTTTAGAAGATTATGCATTTTTAGCCAAAAGTGCATTTGCTTTGTTTGAGGTTACATTAGACCTTTCTTATCTAGAAATTTCAAAGGAATTAATGAGTAAGGCAATTGTAAAATATAGAAGCCAATCAGAATTGTTTTATTACAATGTGTCGAGTGAATTGGTGCCAAAAATAATAAGCACATCTGATGGAGTAGTACCATCCGCTAATGGAATTATGGCGCAGAATCTTTTCAGAATTGGTCATTTGGAATATAATACCGAATATTTAAAGAAAGCCGAGGTGATGGGTTCGTTACTGGTGAGTGATTTTGAAAATTACGCTGTAAGTTATGGTACATGGGGTTATTTGTTTTTGCAACAAGCATATCCTTATTATGAAATAGCTATAGTTGGTAGTAATGCAGAAGGTCTTATCACTAAAATAAATTCCACTTATTTAGTGAATACACTGCTTGTCGGTAGTTCTGTGTCTAGTAACATATCTCTTTTTAAAGATCGTTACCATAAAGATGGGACATTCATTTATGTTTGTCAGAATAACACCTGTAAGTTACCAGTTAAAACAGTGGATGAGGTATTTGAGCAAATGGAATCTTTTGGATATCAAGGTCTTAGGTAAATGTATTGAAAATTGATCTTTGTTCTACTGGTGTTTGCAGAACTGAATTTTGTAATATTTCAATAGTGAAATTCGGTTTACCTTTGTTTTATGGAAGAATGGTATGCCTATCCTTTATTGATTGTCGTTGGCTTTATTGTTGGTTTTATTAATACAGTTGCAGGTGGCGGTTCTTTACTTTCATTACCTTTTTTAATTTTTCTCGGATTACCATCAACCTTAGCAAATGGTACTAATAGGGTAGCCGTCATATTTCAAACTGCAATAGCGACTGCTGGTTTTAAAAGTAAAGGAGTTTCAACGTTTCCATTTAATTTGTATTTGGGTAGCTCTGCTTTTATTGGCTCCATAATTGGTGCCAATTTAGCAGTTGATATTAGTGGTCCACTATTTAATCGAATATTGGCCGTTGTTATGATTTGTATCGTGCTCATTATAGCATTTGGCCCAAAAATTAGCATCAACGAAGTACAGGAGCGATTAACGGGAAAATATTTGTGGTTAGGTATTATTACGTTTTTCTTTTTTGGAATTTATGGTGGTTTTATAAATGCAGGTGTAGGGTTTATTATTATTCTATTTCTTCATTATATAAATAAGATGACGTTAGTACGTTCTAATGCTACCAAAGTAGCTGTTGTTTTTATGTATATGGTATCTGCTTTGGTAGTTTTTGCTTGGAATGACCTGGTAAATTGGAAAGTTGGATTAATATTGGCTATAGGTAATGGAAGTGGTGCTTGGGTTGCAAGTCGAGCTTCAGTAAAAAGGGGAGATAGTTTTGTGAAAAAGTTTCTTATTGTTATGGTTTCGATACTGGCTATAAAACTTTGGTTTTACCGATAAATTAAACAAGATTTGTATAACTCTTAAAATAAACAAGAATGCCAGGATTTGAATTATTTGGTGAAAGTGAAAAAAAACAAGTACAAGATGTATTAGATTCTGGAGTGCTAATGCGTTATGGTTTTGACGGTATGCGAAATAACCATTGGAAGGCCTTAGAGCTTGAAAAAGGGTTGGCAAATAGAATGGAGACTAAATATGCACAAGTGGTGAGTAGCGGTACTGCAGCACTTACAGTAGCATTGGTAAGTGCAGGAGTAGGGGCAGGTGATGAAGTTATTATGCCAACATTTACATTCGTGGCAAGTTTTGAATCTATTTTGGCAATTGGCGCCGTACCAATTTTAGTTGACATAGATGATACATTAACACTAGAACCTTCTGCAGTAGAAAAAGCAATCACGAATAAAACCAAAGTTGTAATGCCGGTTCATATGTGTGGTTCTATGGCAGACCTTAGGGCTTTGGAAGAAATATGTGATAAATATGGCCTTTTGTTATTAGAAGATGCCTGCCAAGCAATTGGAGGTAGTTATGATGGAAAACCTTTGGGCAGTTATGGTGATTTAGGATGTTTTTCTTTTGATTATGTAAAAACCATTACCTGTGGCGAAGGTGGGGCAATTATTACGAACAATGAAAAATTTAAAATAAATGCAGATCATTATTCTGATCATGGACACGATCATGCAGGGGACAATAGGGGTGCGGAAACTCATCCGTTTTTAGGATATAATTTTAGAATATCTGAATTGAATGCTGCGGTCGGTTGTGCCCAAATTAAACGATTAGATGATTTTGTGTCGATTCAGAAAAAACATTATTCCATATTAAGAAATACTATTCATTCACTTTCTAATGTTACTTTTAGAAGAGTGCCTGAAGGAGGTGTTGAGAATTATTCATTTTTATCGTTTTTCTTACCTACAGAAGATTTAGCAAAAAAAGCCCATACGTCTTTAGGTGAAGCGGGTGTAGATGCTTGTTTTTATTGGTATGATAACAATTGGCATTACTATAAAAAATGGGAGCATTTGACAAATATGCAATCCTTAGGAAAACTTCCAAAGGAAGTAGTAAACCAGTTGCCAGATTATTCAAAATCAGATTTCTCTAAATCTGATATATGGCTAGGTAGAACCATTTCATGTTTAATAAAATTAAGTTGGACTGATGAACAAGTTTCTGAACGAGCTAATAAAATGAAAGAGGTTTTAGCAAAATTCACCTAGAATTTTAATAGGCGACATTTTCTACAATTTCTAATCCATAACCTACAATTCCCACACGTTTAGCTTGGGTGCTATTGGTCATTAGCTTCACTTTGTGTATACCTAAATCATGTAGTATTTGTGCTCCAATACCAAAGTCTCGATTATCCATTTCTATTTTAGGAGCTTTGGTAATACCTTGTTTTTGTAGCTCTTTAAGTTCTTTTAATCTGGAAAGTAAATTAAGTGATTCAGAATCTTGATTTATAAAAACAATAGCACCTTTGCCTTCTTGATTTATTTTTTTAAACATATCCTCTAATTTCTCGTCAGGGTTATGTGTTAAGGTTCCTAGTATGTCGTTATTAATTAATGTAGAGTTAATACGAGTTAAAATTTTATCTTCAGAAGACCATGAACCTTTGGTAAGGGCAATATGTACATGGTTATTTGTAGTTTGTTTGTAGGCTCTTAATCTAAAGTCTCCAAATCTTGTGACAATTTCAAAATCTGTTTCTTTTTGAATTAAACTATCATGCTCCATTCTATAAGCAACCAAATCTTCAATAGAAACAATTTTTAAATTGAACTTCTTAGCTACATTTACTAATTGTGGAAGTCGTGCCATACTCCCATCTTCATTCATGATTTCTACAATAATTCCTGCAGGTTGTAATCCTGCTAATCTTGCAAAATCAATAGCAGCTTCTGTATGCCCTGTTCGTCTTAAAACTCCACCTTCTTTAGCTATCAATGGAAAAATATGTCCAGGTCTGGCTAAATCCTGAGGTTTTGTGTCCGTATCAGTTAAAGCGATAACAGTTTTAGACCTATCACCAGCTGAAATACCTGTGCTAACACCCTTTCCTCTTAAATCAACTGAAACGGTGAAAGCTGTTTCTAAAGGATCAGTATTGTTACTGACCATCATATGTAATCCTAATTCTTTACATCGACCTTCAGTTAAAGGTGCGCAAATAAGTCCTCTACCATAAGTGGCCATAAAATTGACGGTTTCTGGGGTAGCCAATTCTGCAGCAGCTAAAAAATCACCCTCATTCTCACGATTTTCATCATCAACAACAATAATTACTTTTCCTAAGCGAATGTCTTCAATTGCTTCTTCAATAGTGTTCAATTGTATTTTTTTAAAATCAGTCATGTTTAAACAATCAGTTTTTATCTTTTTTCTTAAATATTTTTTTGAAGAAATCTGAAATAAATCCAAAATTCACCATTCCCTTGTCCTCGGTTGCTCTTTTGGTGAGAAAAACACCTAATGGTAGCATAATAAGAGTAGAAAGCCAAGCGCCTAAAATTGGATGAATGTTACTTTCTTTAGCATAATTACTTGCAAAAACCCCGATGAAATAATAGATTAAGAAAAGTACTATCGCAATGATCATTGGTAATCCCAATCCACCTTTTCTAATAATGGCACCAAGGGGAGCTCCAACAAAAAATAATATAATACACGAAAAGGCCAATGCATATTTATTATGAAGCGATAGAATATGCATGTTGTAGATTTTATATCTTTTTTGCATTTCTTCTTTTTTACCGCTAACAGTGCCTAGAATACTACTAGTACCATTTTTGGCGGTAGTTAATATCTGTATCTGCTGCCATTCTGGGAAAAGAATAAGAAAATTCTCCTTTATTGAATCTTGCAAAGCAATATTTGCCTTAGCCTTAATTGCTTTAACGGCTGAGATTGAATCTTTTTTTGATACCATGTCAGCTTTCGTAGAATCAGTATTCTTTGTTATTAAGGGAACAAATATGCCGCTTCTATTTTCAATATTTTTCGAAAATGCACGAACGATATTATAATTATCTCCGCGTAAAGAGTCAATATCTTTGGTTAAACGTGAGATATTTTTCATCTTGTCCGTACTTATATCTCGTTCTTCTTCTAATTCGTCATTATTTATATCAGGGATTTCAATATTCATTGTATACGTATCAAAATCAGCATGAGCGAAAGGAAACTGCATTTTGTTGTTCTTTTCACCATCAACATCACGATAAAAATTACCGTTCTTTAATACTAATTGAATGAGATCAGAATCATTACTACTAATTAGTTCACCTGATTCTGCTTTGATTACTTCAATATTTAAATTTGCTTTTGATTTACGGTGTATTATTACGTTTCTTAAAAAACGATCATTCTCACCATACTTTTCATCAACCTTAATATTCATTCCCTCAAAATCGCTAAATACACCCTCCGATACAACTGCAGCAGGCTTTACCTTGGCAATATTTCTTCTAAGATTATATATTTTCCTTTGAGATAATGGGATAACGTTATTGGCAAAGAAGAACGTTACACCCCCAAGTATAGTTACAAACACTATTAAACTAAACATTGATCGCTGTAACGAAATGCCTGAAGCTTTCATCGCAGCAAATTCATAGTTCTCTGCTATGGATCCGAAAGTTAAAATAGATGATAAAAGTACGGTTAAGGGCAATACTTTTTCAGTAAGATCTGGCATTAAATAGAATAGGAACTTACCAATAATTACAATATCTAAACCTTTACCGGCTAGATCATCAATAAAAAGCCAAATCGTTTGGAATATGAAGATGAACATCAATATTACAAACGAACTGACAAAATTAAAGACGAACCTTGATAGGATATAACGGTCTAGTATTCTCAATAGTTCTAATTTCTTAGAATGAAATAGCCTTCATCCTTATATTTAGCTTCATCAAAAGTAAATAAGGTTCTGGACAATACTTCGTCTGTTTTAAAAGAATTAACAGTGATTGTAGTCTTTGTACCGTTCTTGCCTGTTTCAATTAATTTATAAATATGCATTGTACCCATATCTATACCTAATAATCTCGATTTTATTTCCGTATCTGAATCAATAGGTGTCAATTTTACATATTGAATTTTTCTTCCTTGTACATCTTGTAAAATGTCCCAGGCATAATTATGACCTTCTTTGTAAAAAGTCAACATTTTTGAAGGTGTCATTGCATTTTTATCATCAGATTTATCTTCGATAGTGACTTCTTCATTTTCAGGTACAATAGTATATACTTTCTTGCCATCGTACAGTTGTTGAGAACCTAGGTAATTGAAAATGTATTTATTGCCTGCGAGTGTAACATCACCTCTAGTTTCTTGGTTAATGCCAGCTTCCACGTTTTTTAAATCGAATTTGAAGTCAACAAAAATGTTGTCATAACTTTGCACTTTTTTATATACTTCATCAAGTAAGTCCTTAGCCTTGTCAGAACTTTGAGCATGGGCAAAAGTTGCTGCAAACATAATCGTTAATACAATAATAATTTTCTTCATCTCTTTTTTTATATTATTCATTATCCAATAATTGTTGAAGGGCAACCATGTCGGATATATATACCTGTCTTGCTTTACTGCCTTCAAAGGGACCTACAATTCCTGCTGCTTCCAATTGATCGATTATTCTACCAGCGCGATTGTACCCTAATTTTAGTTTTCTTTGAATTAAAGATGCTGAACCTTGTTGTGCAATGACAATTACTTCAGCAGCTTCGCGGAATTTTTGGTCCCTATCTGAAACATTATAATCAACACTCGTGCCAGAATCTTCTCCGCTATATTCAGGAAGTTCATAGGCATCTGGGTATGCACGCTGACTACCAATATATTCAACGATTTTTGCAACTTCAGGTGTGTCAACAAATGCGCATTGAATTCTGGTAACATCATTTCCTTGTGTAAATAACATATCTCCTCGACCAATTAATTGGTCGGCTCCAGAAGTGTCTAATATTGTTCTAGAATCTATTTTAGAGGTAACTCGAAAAGCAAGTCTCGCTGGGAAGTTGGCTTTAATTATACCCGTAATTACGTTAACAGATGGTCGCTGTGTTGCAATTATTAAGTGAATGCCAATGGCTCTAGCCAATTGTGCAAGTCTTGCTACTGGTGTTTCTACTTCTTTACCGGCAGTCATAATTAAATCAGCAAACTCATCAATTACCAGTACAATGTATGGTAAAAATTTATGTCCGTCATTCGGATTCAATTTACGAGCCTTAAATTTTGTGTTGTATTCCTTTAAATTACGAACCATTGCTAATTTCAAAAGTTCATAACGATCATCCATTTCAATACAAAGTGAATTAAGGGTATGAATTACCTTTGTGTTATCAGTTATAATAGCTTCTGCAGAATCAGGAAGTTTAGCCAAGAAATGGCGTTCAATTTTATTGTAAAGCGTTAATTCAACTTTCTTTGGATCTACTAATATAAATTTCACTTCCGCAGGATGCTTTTTATATAATAAGGAAGTTAATACGGCATTTAAACCTACAGATTTACCTTGACCTGTTGCACCTGCCATTAAAAGGTGGGGCATTTTAGCTAAATCGACAACAAAGGTTTCATTGCTAATAGTTTTACCGAAAGCTATTGGTAATTCCATTTCTGCTTTCTGAAATTTGCTCGATGCAATTACCGAACGCATCGAAACTATAGTGGCATTTTTGTTTGGTACTTCTATACCTATAGTACCTTTACCAGGAATTGGCGCGATAATACGAATACCTAAAGCTGCTAAAGATAGAGCAATATCATCTTCTAGGTTTTTGATTTTAGATATTCTTATACCAGCATCAGGTACAATCTCATATAAGGTAACGGTAGGGCCAATAGTAGCTTTAATTTGGGCAATACCAATTTTATAATTTTTAAGGGTATCAACAATCTTATTCTTGTTTTCCTCTAATTCTTCTTGATTTATAGTAATACCACCGGTAACACCATGTTGGTCTAATAGTTCTATTGTCGGGAATTTGTAGTTGCCCAATTCTAAGGTAGGATCGAACTCTCCAAAATCATCTACCAATTTATTTGCTAGGATGTCGATTTCTTCAAGTTCCTCAATTACTTGTTCGACTTCCATAGCAAGAGTTTCCTCCTGCTCTGGAGTATTTATTTCAAAATCATTTAGGTTGTCTTCCTTATTTAAATGCGGAATTTCTGTTTTATGGGTGTAAGTGTCTATAATAACAGGTATGTCCTCGTCAAAAGAAGTGGTTAATATATCATCGGCCTTACTTGATTTACGTTCTTTAGTTGCTTTAAATTCTGTTGAAATGGCTTCCTTTCTTGATTTAATAAAGGATGAAATTCCTTCAGGTGTAATTTTAAATAATCGTACTAAAATGAATATGAGTCCAAAAACTAGTAATAGCAGTACACCAATTTTACCGGCATAGTCTTGTAGAAAATCATTCATTTCAAAACCTATTAATCCGCCTAATAGCGGACTGCTAGTTGCGAAAAATCCTAAGGTGATAGAAATCCATATAATGAAAAGTAAGCCCCAAATCCATTTTTTAAATAATGCTTTTAAAGGAAGTCCTAAAAACAAATATATTCCTGTGATACAAATTAAAAAAGGAAGAATTAGTGTGGCTAAGCCAAAGCCCTTGTACATGAAAATGTGACTAATGCTTGCGCCGAATTTGTTTAATAAGTTTTTAGCTAGCTCATTTCGATCTTTGAATTCTGTAAGAAGACTTTGGTCATCTTGCCAATTAAAATAAAACGATATAAATGAAAAGAACAATGCAATACTAAAAAGCATCAGCAAACTACCCAAAATAATTTTATTCTGTTTGGATAATTTAAACGGTGATCCTTTTTTAGTAGGTTTTGGCTTTGATTTAGTTGCCTTCTTTGCCATTAAAAATTAATTCTGGTGCTAAATTACAAATTTACGATGAGCTATAGGAAGCAATGAAGAGATCTAAATAATTTTAGGTAAGTAAATGATTAAACCAATAATGGTTGCTGCTATCGAAACCAGCATAACGGCCCCAGCAGAAATATCCTTAATAAAACCGATTTTCTCATCAAATTCTGGTTGTACGAAATCAGATATTTTTTCAACAGCAGTATTCATGCCTTCAATACCGAGTACCAATGCTATGGCAAATATTTGAAATATCCATTCTGTTTTTGATATTTCAAAATAAAAACCTGCAGCAGTCATGATTAAAGCAATGAAAACCTGGATTTTTATGCTTGCTTCACTACGTATCAGCAAAAAGGCGCCTTTTAAGGCAAAACCAATACTTTTAATACGATTGACCAAAAAAGTTTCTTTGGGCATGAGTGTCGTTTATTATTAGTTCATTAACGCCTCTAGAGCAGCTTTGTAATTTGGCTCTGCAGTAATTTCGGCTACTTGCTCGGTGTATAAAATATTTCCTTTTTCATCAACAACCACTACTGCTCTTGAATGTAATGGAGCTAATGGTCCATCAGAAAAATCAACATGGTACGATTTTCCGAAATTACCATCTCTAAAATCAGAAAGCATTTCAACGTTTTCGATACCTTCTGCTCCACAAAATCTCGCTTGCGCAAAAGGAAGGTCTTTAGATACACAAAGTACGATGGTGTTAACTAATTCTGCAGCCTCTTTATTAAATTGTCTAACCGATTGTGCACATGTACCTGTGTCCACACTTGGGAATATATTTAAAACCACTCTTGAGCCTTCATAATCTGAAAGTTTTACAGTAGATAAGTCATTTTTTGTTAGCTGAAATTCAGGTGCTTTGCCACCAGTTGCTGGTAAAGTACCTAAAGTGTGTGTTGCATTTCCTTTTAATGTAACCGAAGCCATAACCTTAGTGTTTATATAATTGAAAGCGTGAAATTATAAAATATTAAGATGAAACGTGAGGATATATGATAAAAAAAAGTCCTTTCATAATCGAAAGGACTTTTTTAGCTGTGCTGTAAAATTTATTTATCTATTGAACCCATAACGCGTTGCATGAACTGGTTTAAAGCATCTTTTTTAGGTGTGCCTTGTTGTATGCTTTTTGCTACATCTAATGCTCCGTACATATTCGAAATAAGTTCTCCGATCACATCAAGTTCGTCATCTTTCAAAGAAGGTAATTCGGTCAATGCTTCTAAAGTCTCAATAGTCTCTAAAATATAATCACTGTCTTTTTGTTCAATGAACTCTGTAAGTAGCTTAATTATTGGTAACCTCACTGATCAAATCTTTTAGTAGGTCATACTTATTGGTCTGCACTTGATTTTTGAATTTACCTTGCTCGAATGATGCAAAAGTTGGCAGGTTATTTACATTAGCTAGCTTTCTTGATTCAGGAAATTTTTCTGCATCAGCTATTACAAATGTTACATTTTCATTTTCTGAAGCTTCTTTTTTGAATTTAGGCTTCATAATACGACAATTGCCACACCAAGTTGCTGAGTATTGAACTATTACGTTGGTATTATTATCAATGATTTCTTGTAAATTATCTTGTTCTAATTCCAATAACATAACTGTAATTGTTTAAATATTATTTAGAAGAACATGAAGTAGAATACTTCATGTTCTTGATCTTTGGTTTTGAATTAATTGGCGTGTGCAGAAAGATAGCTTGCTACACCGTCTCTATTGGCAGACATTGCATCTTTACCTTCTTCCCAATTAGCAGGACATACTTCACCTTTTTCTTGTACGTGAGTAAAAGCATCAATTAAACGAAGGTATTCGTTAACATTTCTTCCTAAGGGCATGTGATTAATTCCTTCATGAAAAACTGTACCTTCTTCATCAATTAAATATGTTGCACGATATGTAACATTATCGCCTTCAACGGTTACAACATCATTCTCCTCATCATACTTTTCATTCGTAATATCTAAAATACCTAAGGTTGATGCTAAGTTTCTATTGCTATCCGCTAAAATAGGGTACGTAACGCCTTCAATTCCACCGTTATCTTTATTAGTGCTCAACCAAGCAAAATGTACTTCAGGGGTATCGCATGAAGCGCCAATTACTAAAGTATTTCTTTTTTCAAATTCGCCAATTGCTGCTTGAAATGCATGAAGTTCAGTAGGGCATACAAAAGTAAAATCTTTTGGATACCAGAATAGAACCACTTTTTTATTATTTTTTTGAGCTTCTTCTAAAACATTAAGTTTAAAAGTATCGCCCATTTCATTCATTGCATTAACACTAAGATTTGGGAATTTTTTTCCTACAAACGCCATAATATGTCTTTGTTTTATAATTAATTATAAAACAAAATTAAGACTTGAAAGAGGGTTAGAAGACTTTCTAAATTAGAATTTTCAATAGAAGAATAACTATTCTGAATAGTCAAAAAAATATACCTAATTAAATGCGAATAGCATAAAATATAATAAGGATTATTGTGAACCTGTCATGTTCATGTGATCAGTATCTTAGTATTGATAAAAAAAGAAATTAAGCTTCTTTTTTAATGAGCTGTCTAATTTTAATATTGAAAGCGGCAAATATTAACGTCATTATAGGACTCAACCAATTAAATATGGCGTATGCGAAATATTCAGAAACACTTACACCGAGTACTCCAGATTGATATGCTCCACAAGTATTCCAAGGTATTAGTACAGAAGTAACAGTACCTGAATCTTCTAAAGATCTACTTAAATTTTCGGGTGCAAGCCCTCTATCTTGATATGCTTTTTTGAACATTTTCCCTGGGATTACTATAGCCAAGTATTGATCACTGGCAATTACATTTAAACCGATACAACTAAGAACGGTACTGGTGAAAAGTCCGAATACACTTTTTGCTACGGCTAATAATGATTGCGTAATTCTTGCTAATGCACCAATACCATCCATTATGCCACCAAAAACCATGGCACAGCAGATAAGATATATGGTCCAAAGCATACCGTTCATTCCGCCTGAACTAAAAAGCTCATTCAATTTTTCATTTTCAGTTACTATAGCGGTATCGGTCAATATTGAATTAATAAGTGAGCTGAATTTTGAATCTGAAAGGTTCGATAAAATTTCTGGTTGAAAAATAAATGAAAAAATTGCTGCCAAAAGAACTCCCGTGCCAAGTGCTATTAGTGGCTTGGTTTTCAATAAGATCAGTGCTATTACAGTGACTGGAACTATAAATAAATAAGGTGTTATATTAAATGTCTGAGCAATTGTTTTTAGCAATCCTGTTACATCTGCATTACCTGTAGTGTCAATATTTAAACTGATAATTGAAAAGGCAATAACTGTAATTAATATGGTAGGGCCAGTAGTGTAGAACATGTATTTAATATGTGTAAATAAGTCTGTTCCTGCCATAGCTGGCGCTAAGTTTGTTGTATCGCTTAAAGGTGACATTTTATCTCCAAAATATGCTCCTGAAATTACTGCACCTGCAATCATGCCTGTGGGTATGCCCAACGCCGTTCCTATGCCTACTAAAGCAATACCTACGGTAGCCGATGTTGTCCATGAACTACCGGTGGCTATAGATATGATAGCGGCAATTACAATTGAAGCAGGTAGAAATATAGATGGACTCAACACTTTTAGCCCGTAATAAACCATAGCGGGAATAATTCCGCTCACTAACCAGGTGCCCGCTAATGCGCCAACCAAAAATAATATCATGATAGGAATGAAAACACTTTTTAGGTTCTCATATATTTCCTTAACCATGGTTTCAAATGTAGTTTTATTGAAAAAACCAACTATAGCGGCAAAAACACCTCCAATAAGTAATATGATTTGATTGGAGTATTCGCCAAACCATTCTCCATCCACCAAGAATATGTTGTAAGCCAACATTGCCATCAAAAGCACGACAGGAATAAGGGCTTCTAGAAGATTAAGTTCTTTGTTGGCTACGATATGTTCGTTTTCCCTGTGCTCATTCGAATTCTGGTTTGACATGTACAATGCGTTTGGTTATTACGTAATATTACGATTTATGCTACGGATGTGCAAGCTGTTTCTTAATTTGAATATTATGGGTTTACGTCAATGATATCCAGTATTTTAAGGTCTATTAGGCATTGTTTCATTAAAGAATAAGTTCTTTGAATATCGTCATCTAATCCAATTGAGAAACGAATTAGGCCGTTACCTAAGCCCATTTCTTTTTGCTCATCTAAAGGAATTTCAGAGGAAGTAGAGCTTCCTGGCGCGCTGAAAAGAGTTTTATAGAAACCTAGGCTAACTGCTAAGTATCCCAACTTTCTCTCTTGCATTAATTCCATTAGCGCATTGGCATTTTCTAATGTCCCTACATCCATAGTAACCAAACCTCCATACCCATATTCAGGATTCATTTGATCTTCCATAATCAAATGACCAGGATGGGAGGAAAGTCCCGGGTATACTATTCGTAGTCCATCCTTTTCAAAATTCTCAGCTAAGAACATGGCATTCTCGCTATGCTTTTTCATACGAATGTGTAGCGTGCGCATGTTCTTTAAGATTGAAGCTGCGCGCAAACTATCTAAAGTACTGCCCAGTAACATACCAGCACCATTATTCACATCTTTTAGGCTAAGACAAAATTCTGATGTACCACAAACTACACCGGCAACACAATCACTGGTTCCGTTTATAAATTTGGTAAGACTGTGAATAACAATATCAGCACCTAATTTAGCAGGCGTTACGGAAAGAGGTGAAAATGTATTATCAACCACCAAAGGAAGTTCATTGGTTTTAGCTATGCGTGAAAGGGCGGAAATATCCGCTACCTCTAATAAAGGGTTACTAACACTTTCGCAATAAATCATTTTTGTCTTTGATGTGATTGCATTAGATACAGCATCGAGGTCTGTGATATCCAAAAAGGTTGTCTTTATTCCGAATTTTATCAAAAAATTCTTCATAAAAGCATAGGTGCCACCATAAATTGTTCTACTGCTAATAAGGTGGTCACCTGCATTGCATAGTTGAAGTATAACTGCTGTAATAGCTCCCATGCCACTAGCTGTTACGTTTGCACTTTCGGTACCTTCTAATGCAGCAAGAGCTTCACCTAAATATAAATTGGAAGGTGAAGAATGTCGGCTATATAGATAGCAGCCTTCTGTGTTACCCTCAAAAGTATCGAACATAGTTTTTGCCGATATAAAAGTATAGGTAGAGGAATCTGAAATGGACGGGTTAACACCTCCATATTCTCCGAAATATTGTAAGTCTTGTAAATCGTTGCTAGTTTTTTGGCTCATGGGTTGTGATTTTAAGCAAATCTAATTTTTGATAGAGTAATTGTCAATGAAAACTTTATTATTTAGTTTTTTAAACTAATATTTTAAGTTAAATAGATTTATTTTCTATAAATAATTAAATTTGGTTAACTATTTAGAATCATATTCACTATGAAACTTGACGAAACGGATATTAATTTACTAGGGCTTTTACAGGCAGATAGTAAAAAAACAACAAAGGAATATGCCTTAAAACTTGGTTTGTCTACAACGGCTATTTATGAGCGTATAAAAAGGTTGGAAAGAACTGGTGTCATAAGAAATTATGTTGCTTTGGTAGATAAGTCGGTCGTTGACAGGAATTTTACGGTTTTTTGTCACGTAAAATTAGTGCAACATGTAAAGGAAAATATAGCCCAATTTGAAGCACAGGTTTTACTTTTACAAGAAGTAGTGGAATGTCATCACCTAAGTGGAGATTATGATTACTTATTGAAAATTCATGTTCAAGACATGGAGGCGTACCGTAATTTTATGGTCAACAAACTAACTGCTATGAATCATATTGGTAGCACGCAAAGTTCTTTTACGATAAAAGAGGTCAAGCATTCTACCGCTATTCCCCTTTAAAACTAAAAATAGTATTAATTTTGTACCACATTAGAAAACAAATATTTTATGGATCAATATGATGTAGCCATAATTGGCTCAGGACCTGGAGGATACGTAGCAGCCATACGTTGTGCACAACTAGGAATGAAAACAGCAATAATTGAAAAATATTCTACTTTAGGTGGAACCTGTTTAAATGTTGGGTGTATACCATCAAAGGCATTGCTAGATTCTTCTCATCATTATGAAGATGCCATTAATCATTTTGAGGAACATGGGATTGAAATTCCTGGTGAGATAAAGGTGAATTTGGAAAAAATGATTGGTCGTAAGCAAAGCGTTGTAGACCAAACTACCAAGGGTATTCAATTTTTAATGGATAAAAATAAAATTACTGTTTTTGAAGGACTTGGAAGCTTTAAAGATGCCACACATGTAAGTATTAAAAAGAATGATGGTAAAACAGAAGAAATAGGGGCGAAAAATATAATTATCGCTACAGGATCTAAACCTTCTACCTTACCATTTATAAAAATTGATAAAGAACGTATAATAACATCTACTGAAGCTTTAGAGCTTAAAGAAGTACCAAAACATATGATAGTTATTGGTGGAGGTGTTATTGGTTTAGAATTGGGTCAAGTATATAAAAGACTTGGCGCTGATGTAACTGTTGTTGAATTCTTGGACCGTATTATTCCTGGTATGGATGCTGCGCTTTCAAAAGAATTGACCAAGGTGATGAAAAAGCAAAAAGTAAAATTTGCATTATCACACAAAGTAAAATCAGTAGAAAGAAAAGGCAATACTATAATTGTAAAGGCGGACGATAAAAAGGGTCAGGAAGTTGTTTTTGAAGGTGATTATTGTTTAGTTGCCGTAGGTAGAAGGCCTTATACAGATGGATTGAATGTTGATGCTGCAGGTGTAAAATTAGATGAGAGAGGTAAAGTAATCGTAGATGAGCATTTAAAGACAAATGTTAGTAACATCTACGCTATTGGCGATGTAATAAAAGGAGCTATGTTGGCTCATAAAGCAGAAGAGGAAGGTACTTTGGTTGCTGAACTTATTGCAGGTCAAAAACCACATATCGATTATAATTTGATACCAGGTGTTGTTTACACTTGGCCAGAAGTTGCTGCTGTTGGTAAAACAGAAGAAGAGCTTAAAGAGGCTGGTGTTGATTATAAAGTGGGGCAGTTTCCAATGCGTGCATTAGGGCGCGCACGAGCAAGTATGGATACTGACGGTTTCGTAAAAATATTGGCAGATAAAAAGACTGATGAAGTCTTAGGGGTGCATATGATTGGTGCCCGTTGTGCCGATTTAATTACTGAAGCAGTAACGGCAATGGAATTTAGAGCGTCTGCTGAGGATATTTCTCGAATGAGCCATGCTCACCCAACATATGCTGAAGCTGTTAAAGAAGCTGCATTGGCAGCTACAGATGATCGAGCTTTACATATTTAAAAATGTAAATAGTGTTTATTAAAAAAGCAGCCAAAAGGGCTGCTTTTTTTGTTTTAATAATTTTCACTTAAAGTTTAAGAGAAAGAAAGTTCATTAATTTTTTATTAAGCCTAAAACCCTGAGTAGTTTTTCGGTTAGCGTTCTTAAGATTTCAAAAGCGATAAGTGCAGCTTGTTCTAAATACATTTTCGTAGTAGTTGAAAATGAAATTACAACAGTTTTAATTTCCGCCTTATGTTTTTCATATTTTAAAGCTAAAAATGTACTTGAAATAATAAATAGTATTGCACCAAATACGGCTACCCACGGATTTAAAGAATGATGGAAAAAGCTATATAATCCAATACCTGTAAAACTTCCGTAAAGAATAATAAAATGAATGATGTAAATCGATAAAGTACTTTGTCCTATTTTCAACCAAGTACTATTCATTAAAAATTTTCGTAGAATGATAAATGTTGCAAAAACGATAAGAACATCACCCAAGCGTATAAATAAATAGTTGTTATAATAAATTGATTGAAATAATTGTATTCCTGTTACTTCATAAATAGAATAGAAAAAATCTGAAGAAAAAAGGATTAAAACCAATCCGGTAAATATATAAATAGGAACGATGTAGAAATATAAATTTTTGTTGTCTTGATATTTGGAGAAAAGAACAGACATGAAACTACCGATGGTAGCATAGCCCAACCATGGTATTATTGTAAATACAGACCCATTTGATTTTGTAAGGTAATTTCCAATAAATTGAGGTAAATATTCAAAATTAGATGCTTTATATGTAGGTTCAAATATGAATAATAATAATGTTGTAAATAAGAGTATAGTTGGGAATATCCATTTTTGTTTTGCAAAGGTAAGTAAGTAAAAACCTGTGATAAACAATAATGATATTCCTATACAATGTAATACATCTATAAGGTAAAAAGAGTCGTAAATCTCCCCTTTAAAAATACCGAACAAGTTCATTCTTAAAATGTATCCTATGGCTAAAAGTTCTAATCCTCTTTTAAGTCCTTTTTTAACACGAGGATTGTCCCAACCGGTTTGTGAAGATTTTATTAATAAAAAGGTAAAGATGAAGCCAGATACGGTAAAGAATACAGGTGCTGTAATTCCTCTAAAATATTTCCATGTGCTGAACAGAAAATTAGAATTATCACGAAAGACATTATCGAGTAATCCATCAATAAAATGACCTTGTAACATCATTAAGATGGCCCAAGCTCTTATGGCATCTAAAAAAAACAATCTTGACTTAGAGTTGCTCATTAAAGTAATTATATCCTATATACTTATAAAACAGTATGTTTGGATGTTTAAGGTGACAAAATTAGATAAAATAAATTAAGGTTTATTCTAATTGAATTAAATTCGTAAACATTAAAAAAAAAAATAGGTTTATGCGTTATATTTTAGCGTTTGCAGGTAGTAATTCTTCGGTTTCTATCAATTATCAATTGGTGAAGTATACGTCCTCTTTAATAAATGGTCATGAAGTACGGTTGCGTGATATGGCTAATTATCCATTTCCTATGTATAGCGAAGATGTTGAAAAGGAAAGTGGATTCTCAAATTCACTTGTTGAATTTAAGAATGAAATAAGAAATGCCATAGGTTTGATAATATCTGTAAATGAACATAATAGCTACCCGTCTGCTTATTTTAAAAACGTAATTGATTGGCTTTCTAGGTTAGACTCTCAGTTTTTGGTTGATAAGAAGATATTGTTAATGTCAACTTCAAATGGTGGCCGCGGTGCTAAAGGAGCATTAGAGGACGCCGAAAAAATGCTGACTCGTTTTAAAGGTGAAGTTGTCGAAACCTTTTCGCTGTCAAAATATGGTGAAAATTTCGATGAAGAAAAAGGAATTACCAATTCGGATTTTGCCAAAATTCATGCTGATAAAGTTGCTTCTTTCGTTAAATCAATTTCTTTAATCTAAGACGATCATTTAATGGATAAAACTCGAGGATATTCTAAATGATTATAGATACTTAGTTACCTTTATACCGTGTTAATAGCGTTTAAAAATCATATTGAAGATTCTTTTCCAGAGCTGCTAGATAATCACTTCATTATTGCATGTAGTGGTGGATTGGATAGTATGGTGTTAACTAAACTTTGTAAAGAAGCTGGTCTGCAGTTTTCAATGGCGCATTGTAATTTTGGCTTGCGAGGGCAAGAAAGTCAGGATGATGAGGATTTTTTAAAGGATTATGCGAGAAAATTAAATAGAACTATCTATGTTACCCATTTCGATACTATGGGTTATGTAAATCAGAATAAAGTATCAGTACAAATGGCAGCTCGCGAACTTCGCTACACTTGGTTTGAGCAATTATTGGCACAACATAAAATTCCATATTTATTAACTGCGCACCATGCCAATGATAATATGGAGACTTTTCTTATTAATCTTTCTAGAGGTACTGGTATTGACGGATTAACCGGGATACCCCCTAAAACAGCTTTTTTAAGAAGACCTTTGTTACCTTTCCCTCGACAGCAGTTGGCATTGTATGCTGAGGAGCAAAAAATGAACTGGCGAGAAGATGCTAGCAATACTGATACGAAGTATTTAAGAAATAAAATACGGTTAGAGATTATTCCGAAATTGAATGAGCTACATCCTACTTTTTCTGACAACTTCAAAAGTACACTACATCATTTAAATCAGACCGAAGAAATAGCCTCCGCTTATCTTAGAAAGTTGAAAATGGAGCTTTTTAAAAGGCATGATGAAAAGTATGAAATTTCAATCCAGAAGTTAAAAGAATTAAGGCCTTTGCCGACCTATTTGTTTGGGCTCTTTAATGAATTTGGATTTAAAGAATTAGAGAATTTAGAGGCTTTGTTAGACGGGCTGAGCGGAAAACAATTAGTGTCTTCTACTCATATTTTGGTAAAGAATCGTAACGTATTGTTATTATCGCCTATTAAAAATAAGGAAGAAGAAGAAGAAGAACGGGAGTTTTTTATAAATGAAAATCTGGTGGAATTAAATCATCCATTATCGTTAAAATTTTCGGTAGTACCGGAACGTTGTAATAATTTAGCAAAGGAGATATTCGTTCAAAAAAATACGTTAAAGTATCCTTTGGTGATAAGGAAATGGAAAAAGGGCGACTATTTTTACCCTATTGGCTTAAATCGTAAAAAGAAACTTTCAAAGTTTTTTAAAGATGAAAAGGTTGATATTCTTTCAAAAGAAGAGATATGGTTACTATGTTCTAATGAACAAATTGTATGGGTTATAGGTATGCGTGCAGACCATCGATTTAGGGTTGAGGATGGTACTCAAGAGATTTTAAAAATAGAAATGACATGATGAGAATTATTGCTTTACTGCTTTTTATGGTAATGTTGCCCATTGGTGCATATACCCAAACGGATGATAACCCGGTGGTTTGGGAACATAAAGCAAAAAAGATTTCAGATACTGAGTACGAACTGATAATGCAGGCCGAAATTCACGAAGGTTGGCATTTATATTCGCAATTTACTTCTGAATTTGGAGCTTTACCTATTATTTTGGAATATAAAGGTGCCAATGAAAAATATGTATTAGTCGAGGGTACGAAAGAGAGTGAAACTTTTACTGAATATAGCGATATATTTGAGGTTGATGAAACCTTTTTTAAAGAAAACGCCACATTAACTCAGCGTATTAAAATTTTAGATTCAACGATTAATCAAATCGAAGTTTATTCGGAATATCAGGTGTGCAAAGATGTTTGTATTCCAATGGATAAAACATTTGTTTTCACTTTAGATGGTTCGGAAGCTAAAGAAACAGTATTAAATGTAGATGATAGAAGTTTAGTGCTAGGGCAGCAATTGCGATTAGACTTGAAAAATAAAGAACTCCTTACTCAAGGTCAAGATACTATTGCAGAAAGCACAAATATTTGGGTCATTTTTGGCTTGGGTTTTCTTGGGGGGCTCATCGCGTTATTAACACCATGTGTATTCCCAATGATACCTTTAACGGTTTCATTCTTTACAAAACACTCGCAGAAAAAATCGAAAGGAATTATAAATGCTCTTCTATATGGGTTTTTTATTGTTCTCATCTATTTTTTATTAAGTCTGCCATTTCATTTATTTGATTCGGTCGATTCGCAGATACTCAATTCTATTGCGACCAATGTGTGGTTAAACCTTTTATTCTTTTTCATATTTCTATTTTTTGCTTTTTCCTTTTTTGGATACTATGAACTAACCTTACCAAGTTCATGGGCAAATAAAATGGATGCAGCTTCATCTAAAGTGGGTGGAGTTATAGGTATCTTTTTCATGGCGGTAACTTTGGCTATAGTATCATTTTCTTGTACAGGACCGATATTAGGAGGTTTGCTAGGTGGTACTACATTGGCCGAAGGGGAAGTTGCAACAAACCTCACTGCTGGGATGACCGGTTTTGGGGCTGCGTTGGCATTACCATTTGCTCTTTTTGCATTATTTCCGGCATGGTTGAATTCGCTTCCTAAATCTGGTGGATGGATGACTACTGTAAAAGTGGTACTAGGGTTTTTAGAAATTGGATTGGCTTTAAAATTCTTATCTAATGCAGATATGGTAGGGCATTGGGGAATACTAAAGCGCGAAATATTTTTAGGAATATGGATTGTTTTAGGAATAGCGATGACTCTTTACCTATTCGGACTATATAAATTTCCGCACGATGGGCCTGTGAAAAAATTATCTCGAGGTCGCAAATTAACAGCCTTTTTTAGTTTAGCATTTACGGTTTACTTGATACTGGGCGTTACCAAAATAACTAACTTAAAATTATTGAGTGGTTTTCCGCCACCAGAGTTTTACAGCGTATTTGAACAAGAAAGCGATTGTCCGCTTGGGATTGATTGTTTTAAAGATTTTAATGAAGGTTTGGCTTTTGCTAAAGAAATGAACAAACCAATTCTTTTAGATTTTACCGGTTGGGCATGCGTGAATTGTAGGAAGATGGAGGAGAATGTATGGAGTGATCCTAATGTGTTTCCTATCATAAAGAATAATTACGTTCTCATATCATTATATACAGATGATAGGGAAGAACTTCCTGAATCTGAAAAGTTTAATTTTCAATTCGATAGTGGTCGCGTAAAAGAGATTAATAACATTGCTCAAAAATGGGGAACTTTTCAAGATATAAACTTTAATTCTATCTCTCAACCATTTTATGTGTTGTTGTCTCCAGATTTAAAAGTGCTTAATACAACTATTCAAAATTCTGATATTCCTACATACAAAAATTGGTTGTTAGAGGGGCTTAGTAATAATAATTAATGTTCATGAGCTGCTAAGATGTTGACTGCTTGTCAATAAAAAGCAGTACTGCGAGGTCTTTAATGTTAAAAATAACCCTAACTTAGAATTTATTTCCCCCGTAAAATATGAGAACATTAAAAAAAATCGGAAAAATTCTATTGGTAATTCTTATCTTATTTGCAATAGGAATTGGAATATTTATTTATACGCTAAAACCAGACTATTCTGGTAAACATGAGCTAGTTCATCTTCAGAACGAGGTTGGTGTGTATTATGATAATTATGGTATACCACATATATATGGACAGAACGAAAAAGATGCTTTTAGGGCATTAGGTTACGTTCACGCACAAGACCGTTTATGGCAAATGGAGTTACTTCGAAGAATTGCAAGTGGTGGCTTATCTGAAGTTTTTGGTAAAGATTTAGCGGGTACCGATAAGTTCTTTCTCTCATTAGGTATTGCAGATGCTTCAAAAATTACTGTTGCCAATGTTGATGAAGAAAGTGAAGGTGTTATATTGGCCAAGGCTTATTTGGATGGCATCAACCAATTTATAGCTGAAGGCCCTACACCTATTGAATTTTACTTAACTGGTATAGAAAAAGAAGAATTCGTTTTAGAAGATGTGTATAATACCATAGGGTATATGGCATTCAGTTTCGCCATGGCACATAAAACCGACCCGCTTTTAATGACCATAAATTCTAAATTAGGCCCTAATTATTTAAAAGACTTACATATAGGTTCTGATATTACTACAGAACGGATCAAAAATTTTAAACCTTCTCAGAATGATTCCATTCAGAACAATCTAACTGCCTCGGTTAATAAGGCTTTAAGTGTTTTGAATGTTCCATTATTTGAAGGCAGTAATAGTTGGGTCATTGCTCCAGAAAAGACAAAGAACCGAAAAGTCATTTTAGCCAATGACCCTCATATTGGTTTTGCCCAACCATCTGTTTGGTATGAAGCACATATTGAAACACCTAACTACTCTAAATATGGTTATCATATTGCTGGTATACCTTTTCCACTTTTAGGTCATAATAGGAAATCGGCTTATGGTATTACTATGTTCGAGAATGATGATGTCGATTTTTATTACGAGCAGAACAATCCAGATAATGATAAGGAATACCTTACTGCTAATGGGTACGTAGAGTATGAGCTTGTAAATAAAACCATAAAAGTAAAAGATTCAACGGATATAAAATTCACTTATAAGAAATCTATACACGGACCTATTTTGAACGGTATTGCAGACCAGATAAAAGGAGATAGGCCAATAGCCATGTCATGGATTTATACCCAAATGGATAATAAGGTAATAGATGCATTATTTAGATTAAGTCATTCTAACAACCTCAAAGAATTTAAGATTGCATTACCGAATATTCATGCACCAGGATTAAATATAATGTATGGAGATGCAGAGGATAATGTAGCTTGGTTTGCAACTGCACAACTATACAATATCCCCGATTCTGTTAATACTAAATTAATTTATGAGGTAGGAGAAGGGCTTCCTTTAAAAAAGGAATTTATTAGCTTTAATGAAAATCCGCAGGCGATAAATCCGCCAAATAATTACGTGTATTCTGCTAATAACCAACCTGATTCTATTGCAGGCATGCTTTATCCAGGGTATTACTTGCCAGAAAATAGGGCAAAGAGAATTGTCGAGTTATTAGAGCCTAAAAATGACTGGGATAAAGAATCTACAAGTGAAATGATTACCGATGTTAGGTCATCAGTAGATCCAGCAATAATAACAGATTTAGCCAAATTTATTGATATTAATTTGTTGAGTGAGACGGAATTGAAAGTTATGGACAGTTTAAAAATGTGGAACGGTAACTACAATCTTAAATCTATAGATGCGACAGTTTATAATCGTTGGATTTATTATTATTTAAAAAATACGTTTAAAGACGAATTAGGAGATGAATTGTTTACCCAGTTTTTAAACACCCATTTTATGAAACGGCTTATTGCACCTTTATCGAAAAATGAAAGTTCGGTCTGGTGGGATGATGTGTCAACCACTAATGTTACCGAAAACATGCAGGATATTGTAAATAAATCTTTTGACGAAGCAATTGTTTCATTGGAAAATGATTTTGGAAAGAATAGTGAAAACTGGCAATGGAAGAATGTTCATACTATAGAACATGGGCATCCAATAGGGCAAATTGCTGCACTACGTTCATTTTTTAATGTAGGTCCTTATCCTTTAGAGGGCGGTAGGGAGGTTATCAATAATCAGGGGTTTCTATATGATGAAACTGGTTTTTATAAAACCAGTTCAGGGCCATCAACCAGAAGAATCGTTGATTTCTCAGATGTTGAGAACAGCATAAGTATTTTACCTACTGGACAATCAGGTAATCCTTTTAGTAAGCATTATAAAGATCAGGCAGAAATGTATGTAAAAGGTGAATTTCGTAAAATGATGATGAATGAAGATGAAATTAAAAAGAATGCAGAATCTACTTTGATGCTAATTCCTCCAGTTAAATAAATGGGTGGAATGAAGGCCTATAATTATGGTTATTTCTTTTGTTGACCATATTTTTTAAACGATTGATTTTAATTGGTATATGCTTTTAAAGCTTGTGAAAATTGCATATTTTCGGTTTGTTATGTCGAATTAAAGAATATGTCTTTATTTTTATATGTTAGATGAATAAATCTTTACTTGGGTCATCGATAGTTTATCAATTTGCATGTAAACTATTTATGGTATTTTTTATTCTATCTAATTTTTACTGTTATGGTCAAAATAATCCAACCAAATTATCTATTTCTTTTTCTGAATCTAAACTTAAATCTGCTTTAGATTCAATAGAATCAAAAACTAATTATCGATTTTATTACTTAGAGAATTGGTTTGGTGATAAAACTATAACTAAGAATTTTAACAATGAATCTATTGAAGAAATTTTAAACCAATTATGTAAAAACACGCAAGTTAATTTTTATTTTTTTGATGATAAGAAGATAATCTTTACACAGAATGGTATTATTTATAATGTACTTCCAACCGGGTTCTTTGGAGAGGTTGATAATAAAGACACCATAAGCATTGCCATTACCAAACATATTTCCCCTCCTGTTTTTTATGCTGATAGTAAAATACAAAATAAAACAATTCTTG
Organism: uncultured Maribacter sp.; assembly: GCF_963975365.1. Taxonomy (GTDB): domain Bacteria; phylum Bacteroidota; class Bacteroidia; order Flavobacteriales; family Flavobacteriaceae; genus Maribacter. The sequence continues at coordinate 123,869 of NZ_CAXBGF010000007.1, forward strand.
AGACAGTAAGAATAGGAAAATCAGACTCAAATACTGCAGCACAATTTTTTGTAATTCAAGGTCAGGTAAGAATTAAAAAGACGGGTGAACCAATTCCAGATTTGTCTATTGTTTCAAAGGAAAAGGGAATAGGCGCCGTTACGGATGCGGAAGGATATTATAGTATTCGATTACCTGTTGGTCAAAATATGTTGAAGACCAGTTCAATGGGAATTAAAGGATCTGAAAGACAGATTTTAGTTTTTAATAACGGCACTTTGGATTTTGAATTGGAAGAAAGTCTTGAGATGCTTGAAGAGGTGATAGTGGAGGCCGATGCAGCAAAAAATGTGGAAGATGCAACCACTGGTACAACTCAAATTGATACTGAGGAATCAAAAAATATTCCGCTAGTTTTAGGAGAGCGAGATATTTTGCAAGTGGCCAAGGCCTTACCAGGAATTTCTTCGGCAGGAGAGGGGGCCACCGGGTTTAATGTACGAGGAGGAAAGACAGACCAAAATTTAATTCTATTAGATGATGCGGTTATTTATAATCCATCACATTTTTTCGGAATATTTCAAGCTTTAAACCCTTTTACTACAAAAGGAGTCGAAATATTTAAAGGTAATATTCCTGCCGAGTATGGGGGGAGATTATCCTCTGTCTTTGATATCGAAACCAAAGATGGGAATCTAGAAAAGTTTTCTGGTGAAGCTTCTGTTGGACCTGTCACTGCAAATCTTGCTATGGAAATACCACTGACTAAAGAAAAATCATCTTTGGTACTTGGGGCACGTGCAGCATATTCAGATTGGATTTTGAAATCATTAAATGAGGAATCTTTAAATAGTAGTACAGCATCCTTTTTTGATGGTATTGTTAAATACAATAACAAGATAAATGAGAGCAACGATATTCGTGCAACAGGTTATTTTAGTAAAGACGCCTTTAGTATCACTTCTGATTCTATTTACAACTATAGTAATCGCGGTTTTTCGGTAAAATGGGATCATAAGTTTAATAATAGAAATACAGGTAGTCTCATTCTTGCCAATAGTCAATATAAATTTAATATTGATTATGACGGGGAATCTAATGATGACTTTCGTTTGGGCTATAGTATGGATGAAACAGAAATTAAGCTAAGGTTTAATTATTTTATAAATAATAAACATTCTGTTAGTTATGGAATTGCGAGTAAGTTGTATGGTGTAAATCCAGGTTTTATTTTTCCAGAAGGAAATGAATCTGCAATTCAACCTTTATCTATTTCAAAAGAAAAAGCACTGGAATCTGCTCTCTTTATTTCAGACGAATTTAAAATAACCGACAAACTTTTGGTTGATGTTGGCCTTCGCTATTCCTTCTTCGCAGCCATTGGTAAATCTGAACAACGTATTTATGAAGATAGCGTACCGCGAAATGAAGGAAGTAGAATTGATACGGTACAATATGGGAACAGCGAAATTATTAAAACGTATGGTGGGCCGGAATTACGTGCATCAGCACGTTATTTTTTGAAACCAAATCTTTCGTTAAAGGCTAGTTTCAATAACGGTTATCAGTTTATACACACACTTTCCAATAACACTACAGTATCACCAATAGATACATGGAAATTATCGGATACCAATATTAAACCCCAGCGTGGTAATCAATTTTCATTGGGTTTATATCAAAACCTAAAAGAAAATGAATATGAATTAAGTTTAGAAGGATATTACAAATCTTCAAAAGATGTGCTAGATTTTAAAACAGGTGCACAAATTTTATTAAATGAAACTATTGAAACAGAGGTTTTACAGGGAGATGGAAAATCATATGGGGTAGAATTATTATTGCGTAAAAATAAAGGACGATTAAATGGTTGGCTAGCTTATACCTATTCTCGGTCTTTGATAAAATTCGATAGTGAATTTAGCGAGGAGCGTATCAATAATGGAGAGTTTTTCCCTTCAAATTATGACAAGCCTCATGATATAAGCCTAATTACCAACTATAAATTTACAAGACGCTATAGCATTTCGGCCAATTTTGTTTATCAAACGGGTCGTCCAATAACATATCCAATTGGCACTTATCAATTTAATAATGCAGAGTATGTCTATTATAGTGACCGCAATGAATTTAGAATCCCAGATTACTACAGGTTAGATTTAGGTATCAATATTGAAGGTAATCACAAAATCAAGAAATTTGCACATAGTTTTTGGACCATCTCGGTTTATAACGTTTTAGGAAGAAACAATCCGTATTCCGTGTTTTTCGTAACAGAGGACGGTGGAGTAAAAGCTTTACAAAGCTCTATTTTTTCTATTCCAATACCTTCTATTACGTATAATTTTAAATTTTAACTATTAACAATGCTAAAAAAATATTTAAATTTTAAAAGGCGATTGACTAAATTATATGGCAAGATATTAATTGGAGTTGTACCAACTAAAACAATCTTTTTCCTTGTGTTTTCTGTATTCTTTTTTACGAATTGCATAGAAAAATTTGATATTCCTAGTGAAGTAGATGAAACAGTTTTAGCTTCAACCCTTATAGTGGAAGCTACAATAACAAATGAAATAAAACGACAAAAAATATTGTTGAGTAGACCTTCTAATTTTGAAGTGGTTAATGATTTAGATAGTATTTACGACCCTAGGTTTCCTGAAATTCCTAAAGAACCAGGTTTTAGTTATGAAAGAAATGCACAAGTAAGTGTTGTAGATAATAAAGGCAACGAATACCAGTTCGTTGAAACATCTCCAGGAACCTATCTTTCCAATGATAATTTTGCAGCAGAAAAAGATGTGGAGTATACCTTAAATGTTATAACGGATAAAGGTACAAGCTATGTTTCCAGTGCGGAAAGCTTTGGTTCAGTTGGGCAAATAGAGGATTTGTATATAGAACGAGATTTCAATGTTGAGGGAGATGAGGGTGTATTTATTTATTTGGATGGTGGTAGTACAAGTACATCTGACCAATATTATAGGTATACCTATGAGGAATCCTATAAGATTATTGCACCAGAATGGCGTGAAGAGGATTTTGTTCTTACAAATTATGATCCGTGTGCATTACCTACGGTCACTTATGATCTTGAAATTGTTAAAAGGGAAAATGAAGAAGGAAAAGTATGTTACAAAACTGATTATTCGAATTCGATTATCCAAAATAGTACTGTCGCTTTACAGGATAATAGGGCCGTTGGTTTCCCCGTTCGTTTTTTAAATAGAAACAATTATATCATTTCACACCGTTACAGCATTCTTGTTAAACAATATTTGCAATCTATAGATGCTTATAATTTTTACCGAACGTTGGAAAGTTTTGGTTCTTCAGAAAATATTTTTTCCTCTATTCAGCCAGGGCTTTTGATAGGTAATATTAAAGCTGAAAATGATGGCGATGACCAAGTTGTAGGGTATTTTGAAGTTGCATCTGTGACTGAGAAAAGAGCTTATTTTAATTACGAGGATTTATTTCCAGAGGAACCCTTGCCAGATTATGCCGTTAACTGTTTTCCATCTTCACCACCATTAGAACATCCATCATATTGCTATGAAGGGGAGCTTAATTGGCCTTGTCCGATATCAATTTTAGAGGGTGTAAATATAAATTTATTTGCATATTATGGTGAAAATGAAGAAGGTATTGGAGCCTGTCCGGGACCATATTTAATCACTTTTAGGGCATGTAGCGACTGTACCGTGCTAGGTAATTCTACAATGCCTGATTTTTGGGAGGAATAATTTAATATATATGAGAAACAAAATTATTATTCTTTGTTTGTTTTTGGCTCACTTTGGTTTAATTCATGCACAATATGTTATTGAAGATAGTGAAGAGCTAGAAACACTTAAGAAACTGCCTTTAGAAAAGGTATATGTACATGCTAATACTTCATTGATTTTCCCTGGTGAATACCTGTATTTTAGTATGAATTGTATAAATGCTATGTCCAATAGGTTAAGTACAATAAGTAGGATAGGATATATAGAATTAATTGATAAAAATCACAAAAGTATAGTTAAACAAAAAGTAGCTTTAGTGAAGGGTAAGGGTCAGGGTGATTTTTTCATCCCAGTTACCTTGCCCTCAGGCAACTATAAGTTGATTGCCTATACCCATTGGATGAGGAATGCGGGATTATCTCAGTTCTATCAAGATGATATTGTAGTAATTAACCCTTATCAAATAGATCAAGAAAATTTACGTAATAAAAAAGAGGAATCTATTGAATTGAATATTGTTCAAGAAAATAGTGCAGATATGCAGTTAGAAGACAAATCTATTGAGCTGCAAATAGGGAAAAATATTTTTAGTAAACGTGAAAAGGTTTCTCTCGTTCCAAGAAATTACAAAGGTTCATTAGGCTATGGAAATTATTCTATAAGTGTGCGTCTTAAAAATAATTTGGATGTAAAGCCAGCTATGCACGCTACGTTTTTTGGCAATAAGTATCTGAGTAGCACCAAAATATTACCTAAAAATATTAATGATTCTATATATTTACCAGAACAACGGGGTGAATTATTTTATGGAAGGGTTCTAGATAAAGATGATAATCCTGTTCTAAATGAAACTGTAATAATTTCCATTCCTGGTGAGGATTTTCAGTTAAAATCAGCCATTACTGATAAATCCGGTAGTTTTTACACCTATGTCAATAAGCCGTATACTGCTTCGACTATTATAGCCCAAGCGATTGATAATGATGCTAAGAAAATGGTTAAACTAATAGATAAGCCTGATATAGCATATGGTACTCTTGAATTTAACGATTTTACACTTAACAGTAAAATGGAAAAAGCAATTGTAGAGCGAAGTGTTTACAACCAAATTGAAAATGCATTTTATAGTGTTAAGCCCGATTCGATTTTATCTAATGCAATAATTGATCCTTTTGATGGGGGCAGTCCGGAAATCATTAAACTAGATGAATTTACAAGGTTTCCTACAATACGTGAAACATTGGTTGAGCTAGTGCCTAATGTTTGGGTGAAAAGACTTGATACTGGAGATTACACATTTTGGGTTAGGGAAAAATTGGAAAAATATGAAATAGAATTTGAATCAGACCCTCCTTTGGTTTTGGTAGATGGGGTATTTGTGCAAAACCATTCGTCTATATTGGATTTTAATGCTCGACTAGTAGATAGAATTAGTATTCTTAGAGATCCCTTAGTACTTGGTGATAAAAAGTATTTGGGTATGGTGGTTATAGAAACTATTGAAGGTGATTACTTAAATAGAATAGTAGATCATAATATGGCCATTAACGATTTAGAAATGCCCACTAGTTTAAAGAATTATTTTAATCAGTCTTATGCAGCAGAAAATGTGGAGAAATTTAAAAACATACCAGATTTTCGTAGTCAATTATATTGGAACCCTACCATTCTTATTGATCAAAATAGTAACGAAAAAAAATATGAGTTTTATACCTCCGATATTTCTGGTGAATATGAAATACTGTTAGAAGGTTTTACGACCTACGGTAAACCTATAACCGTAAAAAAAACAATTACTATAGAATAGTTTGATACTTTTTCACATCAATTGCTACTTAAAATTAAAAAGTACTATTTTTAATGTTAAACACTAATAATGCTTACAAAAGTTTATGGAAGTGCAGTTTTTGGCGTAGAGGCTACAACCATAGTTGTTGAGGTAAATATCGATAAGGGTATTGGATATCATTTAGTAGGCCTGCCCGATAATGCAATTAAAGAAAGTAATTATAGAATTGCTGCCGCGTTACAAAATAACGGCTATAAAATTCCGGGTAAAAAAATCACTATTAATATGGCTCCTGCAGATCTTCGTAAAGAAGGGTCTGCTTATGATCTTACACTAGCTATAGGTATTCTAGCAGCGTCTAATCAAATACAATCTGAGAATATTGAGAAGTATATTATAATGGGAGAACTTTCCCTAGATGGCGGACTGCAACCCATAAAAGGAGCATTGCCTATTGCGATTAAAGCTCAAGAGGAAGGTTTTACCGGTTTTATGCTGCCAACTGCAAATGCAAAGGAAGCAGCAATCGTGGGTGATTTAAAAGTATACGGAATTGATAATATTAAACAAGTCTTAGATTACTTTGATAAGGGTACACCTTTAGAGCAAACCATTATAGATACGCGAGAAGAGTTTTATAAAAATCTTGATTTTCCTGAATTTGATTTTTCAGATGTTAAGGGACAGGAAAGTATAAAGCGCTGTATGGAGATTGCAGCAGCAGGCGGGCATAATGTAATATTGATTGGACCGCCAGGAGCTGGTAAAACTATGCTAGCGAAACGATTACCTTCTATTTTACCACCCATGACATTACATGAAGCATTGGAAACGACAAAAATTCATAGTGTGGTCGGTAAGATTAAGAACATGGGGTTAATGAGTCAACGGCCTTTTCGAAGTCCACATCATACAATTTCTGACGTAGCTTTAGTCGGTGGCGGTTCATATCCACAACCAGGTGAAATTTCCCTTTCACATAATGGTGTTTTATTCTTAGATGAATTGCCAGAGTTTAAACGAGGCGTTTTAGAGGTGCTGAGACAACCATTAGAAGATAGGGAAGTAACGATATCGAGAGCAAGATTTACAGTAACCTACCCCAGTAGTTTTATGTTAGTGGCCAGTATGAATCCCAGTCCGGGTGGTTATTTTAACGACCCTGATGCGCCGGTAACATCCTCCCCTGCGGAAATGCAACGGTATTTAAGTAAAATTTCTGGCCCGTTATTGGATCGTATCGATATTCATATCGAAGTAACTCCTGTACCTTTCGAAAAACTATCGGAAGAACGAAAGGGTGAGGGGAGTGTTGAAATAAGAAAACGAGTTACTTCGGCAAGGGAAATACAAACATTACGTTTTACCGAATTAGAGAATGTGCATTATAATGCTCAGATGAATACTAAACAAATTCGTTTATACTGCAAATTAGATGAAAAATCAAAATCACTTCTTAAAAATGCGATGGAGCGATTGAATCTTTCTGCACGAGCATATGACAGAATTCTCAAAGTAGCGAGGACCATAGCTGACCTTGGCGGAGATACAGATTTAAACGGTGATCACATTTCTGAAGCTATCCAATACAGAAGTTTAGATAGAGAAGGTTGGTTGGGGTAAGTGTAGATTGCTTGTAGGGTTGAGAGATGTGAACTGGAGACGGCAGGTGTTAATTTTTTTAAGATTTTTTTTCTGCTTACTCTGAATGCCGCTGCTAGCAAGCTGGTGGGAGCGAGTGATCAGCGTAGTTTAAACCCTTATATGGCCAAAAATTGCATATTAAACATCATTATTTTGTAAGAAATTTCTAATTATATATTTTACATAGTAATTATATAGAAATATTTCATTTTTTATAACTAACTTAATATTAGTAATTTGAGAATATTATTTTATGATGGAAGAAGTCAATTATGGCAATTTATCTTAAATATACTTGTAGGAATGTTTTTTTTTTAGTTAAATTGTGGGAATGACCTTATAAGATTATCATAATGAAGAAAATCTTATTTACCACTATTTTCAGCTTTCTATTGTTTTCTTGCAGTGAAGAAACTACTATTAATAGTCCGGAGGAGTATAATTCCGAAGCTTTTGAAAGCTATGAATTTAAATCTTTGCAGTCATCATATGATGAATATGTGGAAATAGAATCTTCTATTACAGAAGTATTCGATAAGTCATTAACATCAAAATTGTCAAAGTCAGAGTTGGATTCTAGACAAGAAGCATACGTTCAGAAAATAACTCAAAAAATGTTTGAGGTAAAGAAGAAACGTGATGTATTCTTAAATAAATTTCCAGCTGTAGCGGAAAATATGAATTTTGAGCAACTAAGAAGTTTATTAAGAAAGGAAAATAGATAACTTACATTGCCCCTAACCAAAGGGGTAATATTTAAAATTCATATGTTATGAAACATCTACTTTTAACCTCTATTTTAAGTATTGTCTTACTTTCATGTGCTAAGAATGTAGTAGTTACTGAAACTGAATACATACGTTCTCAAGCATTTAAAAGTCAAGAATTTGAGGAGTTTAAATTTGCTTACCATAATTATTTGGACTACGCAAAAAAGAATTATACGGGTAGCGCAATTGTTAGTTATAAAGGCAGCCCATATCTTAGGGATACCATATTTCATTATAAAGCTATGCGAGACTCATTGTTAGTTGTTATGAAATTAAAATCAAATACATTTTATTCAAAATATCCAACTAATTTACTTAATATGGATATGGATGATTTTAAGGAGCAATTAGTTGAAAACTAATTGCTAGAATATTTTATTTATTGTTATTCGTTAACCAGCTTTATTGATAGCGTTGGTTAATGAATTTTTATTCCATCACCTTTCTAAGTGCTTTATCAAACAGGTGTACTTCTTCAATCGTTCCTGTGCTAATACGTGCCCAATCAGTAAAAGGAGGGAAAGGTCTTCCTATTAGAACATTTTCTTTTTCCATTGCTACAATCATTTCAGAAATGTGCCGTCCTGTTTTAAAAAAAACAAAATTAGTATGCGATTTTTGATGTTCTAAGTTTAAATCATTTAATGTTTTATAGATTTGATTTTTAGCTTCCACATTTTTAGTAATGCTAAATTTGTAAAACTCATCATCTCTTAGTGCCTCCTTAGCAGCTTCAATCGCTAAAACATTTGACATAGCCATAATGTTTTTTTTCAGTCTAGTAGCAATATCTGGTCTAGCGACTAAGTACCCAATCCGAAGTCCTGCAAGGCCATAAACTTTTGAGAATGTTTTTGAGACGATAACATTCATACTTTCCTTCACTAATTCAATCATTGAAGGGTAATCGGGTTCGGTAATAAAATCATAATACGCTTCATCACTAAAAACCATTGTTCTACGACTAACGGTAGCGCAAAAATCTCTTAATTTATTTTTATCAAGCAGTGTTCCTGTAGGGTTGTTAGGGTTGCAGATAAAGATCAAACCTGTTTTAGCTGTTATTCTTTTCTCCATTTCATTTAAATCGTGCCCCATGTTTTTATCTACAGGAACTCGATGTACAGTAGCACCAAAATTCTCTGCATAAGTCATGAGTGATTGAAAGGTAGGGTCAGCAGCAATAATTTCACCACCATTAATTCCGTAAGTTAAGCCGGCAGCCTTTAAACCTTCTGTAGAACCGCCAGTTATGACAATATGGTCTTTAGTCACACCTTCTTTCTGGGCTATTTGTTCTACCAATGAATGTAGAACCATTGAGGGGTATCTGCATGCAATATCTAGTGAATTTTTAATTACCTCTCGTACTGCTTTTGATGGTCCGTACGGATTTTCATTAGAATTTAATTTTGCAATACTTGATTTTTCGAAATAATTAGATTTTTCGATTTGTGAGGCGAAAGCTCCAAATCCACCTAAAAAAGTAAAACCACTAGAAAGTCCAGCGGTTTTAAGCCATTGTCGTCGGTCAATAGTGTTCATATGTATACCCTTTGGGTAAAAGATACAAAAATTGCCTATAAAAATTTTAATTTGAGGAACGGATAATTAGGAATATAACTCCTCATTATTAACATCATCTTCTTGTTTTTTAGGCGCTGTAAAAATATCCTTAAGTATAAAACTAGTTGCTATAGTAAGGCCTGTAGTTAAAATAGGTGTCGAATAATCCCAATTTAGAAGGTGCATAATGCCACCAGAAATAATGGTGATTACACCAATGACCATTACAAAATTCCATATTATTTCAGTAATACTATTTCTTGAATTACTTTTTTTATCCATAAAGTAGGCAGTACCCTCCATGGCAAACCATACGATAAATGTAAGTGCTGTGCCGACTTGGAAAATTAGAGTGTATGGAAAAGCTAAAATGGTTAATATACCATTGGTTGTCCAAAATAGAACTAAGGCCATTTTTATAATGTCTATGGTTAGTTTTTCGGTCTTTCTAAAAAAACGAAGGGTATATAATACTAGTATTGCGGTAAATGAAATAAATACAATACCCGCTGAATATGGCCAGTGAAGAACCTGCATTAGCATACCTATTAAAAGGGTGGCTAAGGCTGCCCGAATCGGATTTTTAAATGCTTTTTTAGATTTTTCCACGTCCATATTTTTTAATTAATTACCTTGATATTTGCTTTTAGACCCTCCATAATCCCAATGATATTGTTTACGGTTTCGTTTAAGTAGTACCGTACTACAATATGAGGAATTCGAATAGTTGTAAAGCCATTCTTAAAAGCGTGCATTGCTTCTTCTAAATTATTAATAGCTTCATGTTCTGTCAGTTTATCATATTGTGAGTCAATTTCAATATTGAGTTTTACACGAGAAATAGCGATATCTATTGATTTCTTACCATCCCACCATTCAAGCATCGAGTTTACGCCAGCTTCTTTAAGCGCATAGTAAAGTTGAATAGCTTCTAATGGTGTGTCATTTTTCTTGATTAATTTTTCAATACGCTCATGATGCTTGAGGCAGAGTTCTACACCAGCACTTTCCATGGCGTTTTTATGATCTAAATAACTAAGTTCTTTTTTACATTCTAAACAAATCATTAATAGGTTAAGTTTAAGGTTCGGGGATATTAATAACCTCAATTTTTTAAGAATAGTATGTAACCTCGATGAATGACGTCTAACTTTTAGACGAACTGCATTTTGAAATGTTAAAATTGTGGTGAAATTGATTCAATCTATGGTGAGCCAATTCATATTTTGAGATTATATTTACATTAATGATAATTTTAATTCATGTTTAAGAAATTAGGACCAGGTGTTCTCGTTGCAGCAGCATTTATTGGTCCGGGAACAGTGACCGCATGTACTCTTGCAGGAGTAGTTTTTGGGTTTAGTTTGCTTTGGGCCATGATTTTATCTATAATTGCGACCTATGTACTTCAAGAGATGTCTGCAAGGTTGGGTATTATAACACAAAAGGGACTGGCCGATGTTATTAAACAAGAGCTTAAAAATCCTTGGATAAGAAATAGTGTAATTGCACTTATATTTTCTGCTATAATAATAGGGAATGCATCATATGAAGCTGGCAATATCGGTGGGGCGACTTTGGGTATGGAAGCCCTTTTTGGCTTAGACTACAGTAAATTATATCCAGTAATATTGGGATTTTTAGCTTTTTTGCTGCTCTATTTTGGAAGTTATAAAGCCTTAGAGAAGGTGTTTTTATTTTTGGTTCTAATAATGAGCTTGTCTTTTGTAATGACTGCAGTATTAACACAACCTAACCTTTGGCAATTAGTTAAGGGATTGTTAGTGCCAGCAATCCCAGAGGGCGGTATTTTGACCATTATAGCTTTGGTGGGTACTACTGTAGTACCATATAATCTTTTTTTACATGCCGCCTTGGTGAGTGAGAAGTGGAAATCAGAAAAAGATTTAAAACTTGCTAAGAGAGATACGTTGGTCTCTATTATATTAGGCGGACTTGTATCTATAAGTATAATAATATCTGCTGCTGCTATAAAAAGTACAGAAGTTAACAATGTCTTGGACATGGCAAAAGCATTAGAGCCGCTTTACGGTTCTGCAGCGCTCTATTTTATGGGAATTGGTTTATTGGCAGCCGGTATTACTTCTGCAATTACAGCTCCCTTAGCTGCTGCATATGTCGCCAATAGTTGTTTTGGATGGAAGGCTAATTTTAAAGACGCCAGGTTTCGATCAATATGGATAATGATTTTAGTATTAGGCGTAGTTTTTCTATCCTTTGATATTAAACCGATAGAAATAATAAAATTTGCTCAAATCACGAACGGATTACTTTTACCCATCATCGCTATATTTTTATTGTGGGTAGTAAATGGGGTTGGTGTTATGGGGCAATATAAAAACACCTTAATGCAAAATTGTTTAGGGTTGGCTATTATTCTGCTTTCAATTTTATTGGGCGCTAAAAGTATTTTAACTGTTCTAGGATTATTTTAAATGGTTAATAAAATAATTGATATCAATTGTGATGTTGGTGAAGGTGTCGGTAATGAGGCCGATTTATTTCCAATGATAAGTTCTTGTAATATAGCTTGCGGGGGTCACGCAGGTTCAAAAGTAACCATTAGGCAGTGTTTGAAATTAGCAGAGAAATTCAATGTTAGAATTGGTGCGCATCCTTCATATCCTGATAGAGATAATTTTGGGCGAGTTTCTATGAGTATATCCGATAATGATTTAATTAAGAGTATTGAAAATCAATTGAAATTATTTATAAGCGAGTGTAATGAACTTGAGGTGAAACTTCATCATATTAAACCTCATGGTGCACTTTATAATGATATTATCAAAAACGAGCATTTAGCTAATGTATTTCTAACCGCCATTTCATCTTATAGGAGTAATGTTATTTTGTATGTACCCTATGGTAGTGTAATTGAAGCATTAGCACAAGCTAAAAATTTCAATATAATGAAAGAGGCCTTCGCCGATAGAAACTACAATAATGATTTAAGTTTAGTTTCCAGAAAACAGGACAAGGCATTAATAACAAATGGAAAAGAGGTTTTACAGCATTTGGTTCTGATGTGTAATGAATATCTGGTTCGAACGGTCACCGGTGAAAAAATTCCGATTCAGGCAGATACCTTTTGTATTCATGGCGATACCCCATCAGCTTTTCAAATTTTGACGTATATTACAGAGCATTTACCAGAATATAATCTACAACTATACCGTGAATTCCCCTGAAATAAATATAAAGCCCTTTGGTGTACATTCTGTTCTAATTGAATGGCCCAATGAGGTAAGTGAACATATCTTAGAAACTATAATATGTTTTCAAACCTACATAAGGTCAAACATCTTAACCGATAAGGATTGGGAAATGGTACCTTCCTACAATTCTCTTCTACTAGTAAATAGAAAAAGGACGATTGATTTTGAGAATACCTCAAAGGATATAAACGTCGGATATTCCCAGTTAAAAGAGATCAAAAAACCAGTTCGGTATTTATGGAGATTACCTGTTTCATACGATTTAGATTTTGGCTTAGACCTTGAAGAGGTTGCAAAAAAACTTAACAAGTCTATTTCCGAGATTATAGCAATGCACACGGGAACAACATATACGGTATATAGTATAGGTTTTTTACCTGGGTTTATGTATTTAGGCGGTTTGTTGAAAGATTTAGAAGTACCTAGAAAAGCAACTCCAAGACCAAAGGTTGTTAAAGGTGCTGTTGGTATTGCTGGTAAGCAAACAGGTATTTATCCTCAAGAATCGCCTGGTGGATGGAATATTATTGGCAATTGTTCTGTTCCAATTTTCGATGCTACAAAAGAAAATCCTTGTTTTGTTAATGTGGGTGATAAAATTGAGTTTTATGAAATTTCTAGAGCAGAGTATGATTTACATAAGATAGAGGCCGAAGTTGGTATTTATAAACCGGAAAAAATCAAGTTAAATGCTTAAAGTACTAAAAGCAGGATTTTATTCTACAGTTCAAGATTCAGGTAGATTTCATTATAGAAATAAAGGTGTTCCAGTTTCTGGTGTAATGGATGAGATGACTGTATTTAAAGTAAATTCATTGTTGGAAAATGAAATTTCTTCTGCGGTTTTAGAGATTACCATGACCGGGCCAACTCTCATGTTTGAAGAGGAAACATATATGGCATTAGGCGGTGCAGAGATGTCAGCTACCTTAAATAATTCACCTATTCGGAATTATAAAGTATACCAGATTGAAGTTGGGGATATTCTATCATTCGGCCGATTAGATAGAGGGTTTAGGTCGTATTTAGGAGTTAGAGGAGGATTTACTTGTAAAGAGATATTAGGTAGTAGGTCGTTTTATAAGCCTATTACCAAAGAGAATAGACTACGCGACAATGATGTCGTTCCTTTTGTTTATAATAAATTGTTTCAACCTAAAATTTCAGAAATTAAAGTTGATTGTTTTTTAGATGATCATAAATTAGAAGTGAGTAAAGGTCCTGAATTTAATTTATTGACCGATAGACATTTAGAAGAGATTTTTTCCAGGTCATTTACAGTTGCTCATGAGAACAATAGAATGGCATATCAAATTAAAGAAAATATTTCTTCGCATGAAATGTCAATGTTAACATCGGCAACATTACCAGGTACTGTGCAACTTACCCCAACGGGCAAATTAATTATTTTGATGAAAGATGGGCAAACTACCGGTGGTTACCCAAGAGTATTTCAGTTAACGGATAAGGCTATATGTGTTTTGGCACAAAAAAGAGGCGGAGATAAAGTGAATTTTAAAATGATATAATATTTTCAATTCTCGTAAAATTTATAATTAATGTAAGTTGTGTATTACTGCTTATGGAATAGTTTTGATTTCATTTGTTATCATACTTTTTTAGTAAATGTATTTTATGTACTATTGTAATATGAAATTATCTTTTTTAAATAGCAATGTGGTCATAGTCATTCCAAGTTTGGGATGATATAGCTTTTCATTGTTTAGAAAAACCTGTATCAAAACTATTTTGATACAGGTTTTTTTATAGTTTAAAAATAATATCAAATAGTTTTGAAGTATTGAATATGGTATACAATAGCAATCTAAGTAATTGTAAATCAATAGTTTAATTGATTTTTATGGGAAATGAATTTGTATTGTCAAATATTGTTAAAATTAGAATTTTTTATAAACTTTTATCTTTGGTTTAATACAATTAAGTAATCAAGATAAGCATACTAGAATTATATTATGGAATTGAACAAACATAGTAAGAATGTTACCCAGGATCCAACGCAACCGGCAGCTCAAGCAATGTTATATGCCATAGGTTTAACCGAAGATGATTTAAAAAAACCATTAATTGGGATTGGTAGTACTGGTTATGAAGGTAACCCTTGTAACATGCACTTGAATGATTTGGCACAAGAGGTTAAAACAGGGGTTAATGAAAGTGGTTTAGTAGGTCTAGTGTTCAATACTATTGGTGTTAGTGACGGTATTTCTATGGGTACTTATGGTATGCGTTATTCCTTACCTTCTAGGGATATCATTGCCGATTCTATGGAAACAGTAGTTCAAGCTATGAATTATGATGGATTGGTTACTGTTGTTGGTTGTGATAAAAACATGCCAGGTGCACTAATGGCAATGATTCGATTGAATAGGCCTTCTGTATTGGTGTATGGTGGCACTATAGCATCTGGATGCTACAAAGATAAAAAGCTAGATGTTGTTTCTGCTTTTGAGGCTTGGGGGGAAAAGGTAGCAGGTACCATGAATGAAGAGGATTATAAAGGGGTAATCCAAAATGCATGCCCAGGTGCTGGCGCTTGTGGAGGTATGTATACCGCAAATACCATGGCTTCTGCGATCGAAGCATTAGGTATGGCAATGCCTTATAATTCTTCAAATCCTGCAATAGGAAAACAAAAACAAAATGATGCGATTGAATCTGGTAAGGCTTTAAAAAACTTATTGGAAAAAGATATTAAGCCTAGTGATATTATTACGCGCAAATCATTCGAAAATGCAGTGCGTTTGTTGACATTGTTGGGTGGTTCAACTAATGCAGTATTACATTTCTTGGCAATAGCTAAGGCTGCTGATGTTGAGTTTACTTTAGATGATTTTCAAAAAATAAGTGATACAACACCATTTTTGGCTGATTTAAAGCCAAGTGGTAAATTTCTTATGGAAGATGTTCACCGTGTAGGTGGGGTGCCTGCTGTTATGAAGTTTATGCTTGAAAACGGAATGTTACATGGCGATTGTTTAACAGTTACAGGTAAAACTGTTGCTGAGAATTTAGCTGAGGTTCCAGGTTTATTGGAACATCAACAAGTAATAAGACCTTTAAGCAATCCGATTAAGGCTACTGGGCACTTAAGAATACTTTACGGAAACTTGGCGACTGAAGGTTCGGTTGCTAAAATTACAGGTAAAGAAGGATTGTATTTCTCTGGACCGGCAAAAGTGTACAATGACGAATTTTTTGCAAATGCAGGTATTGGTAAAGGAGAAGTTAAAAAAGGTGATGTAGTCGTTATTCGCTATGAAGGTCCCAAAGGTGGACCTGGTATGCCAGAAATGCTGAAACCAACTGCAGCTATTATGGGTGCCGGACTCGGTAAGGATGTGGCTTTGATAACAGATGGTCGTTTTTCTGGCGGCACACACGGTTTTGTTGTAGGGCATGTATCTCCAGAAGCTCAAGATGGTGGAACTATAGGATTGTTAAAAGATGGTGATATTATTACAATCGATGCTGATAAAAATGAGATTTCGGTCAATCTTACAGATGCAGAAATAACAGCAAGACGAAAAGCTTGGGTACAGCCGGATTTGAAAGTGAAAAGAGGTAGCTTATATAAATACGCTCGAACGGTATCATCGGCTTCACAAGGCTGTGTTACAGATGAATTTTAGGTAGTAAGTAATATACTTTTAATTAGTGCTAGGTGCAATATAATGTCGGGTAGGTGTAGGTTTTGATACATTACTTGAATTTGAACATTAATTATGGAAACAGTAAAAGAGAAGAAAAAAAGTACAGATTCTAAGAAAGCTATAAAGATTTCTGGAGCAGAGGCATTGATTCATTGTTTGTTGGCAGAAGGTGTGGAAACAATGTACGGTTACCCAGGTGGTGCAATTATGCCCGTGTATGATGAATTATACAAATTTCAAGATAAATTAACACATATACTTACAAGACACGAACAGGGTGCAACGCACGCTGCTCAAGGGTACGCTCGCGTTTCAGGAAAGGTAGGTGTTGCAATTGCAACTTCTGGCCCTGGTGCAACCAATTTAGTGACAGGTCTTGCAGATGCGCAGATAGATTCTACCCCAATGGTTTGTATAACTGGGCAAGTTACAAGAGGGTTATTGGGTACCGATGCTTTTCAGGAAACTGATATTATTGGTATTTCAACTCCTGTGACTAAATGGAATTATCAAATAACCGAAGCTTCAGAAATACCTGAGGTTATGGCGAAGGCATTTTATATTGCCAAGTCGGGAAGACCAGGTCCGGTTTTAATAGATATTACCAAGAACGCCCAAATTGAACAATTTGATTTCTCATATAAGAAGTGTACGGGCGTACGAAGTTACAAGCCGGTGCCGAAACCAGAAATGAGTGCTATTGAGGCTGCTGCTGATTTAATCAATAATGCTAAAAAACCATTCATTGTATGGGGTCAAGGTGTAATACTTGGTCAAGCTGAAAATGAGCTTAAACAATTGGTGGAGAAAGCTGGTATACCAGCAGCATGGACTATTATGGGTGTTTCTGCTTTAGATTCAGACCATCCATTAAATGTTGGTATGGTAGGAATGCATGGTAATTATGCCCCTAATTTAATGACCAACGAATGTGATGTTTTGTTGGCTATAGGAATGCGTTTTGACGATCGTGTAACAGGCAGATTGGCAGATTATGCAACTCAGGCAAAAGTGGTTCACTTTGAAATAGACCCAGCGGAAATTAATAAAAATGTACGTGCCGATGTAGCGGTGTTAGGTAATTCTAAAGAAACTTTAGACTTACTTCTTCCACTGATAAAAGAAAATAAGCACGAGGCTTGGCACAATAAATTCAAAGAAAAATATCAGATTGAGTTCGATACGATTATAACGAATGATATTCACCCTACGAAACCGGGTTTAACCATGGGAGAGGTAATCGAGGAGATTAATTTAGCCTCAAATAATAAGGCGGTTATAGTTTCTGATGTAGGTCAGCATCAAATGATTGCTTGTAGATATGCTAAATTTTCACAGACAAAAAGTAATATAACTTCTGGAGGATTAGGAACTATGGGTTTTGCGCTACCTGCTGCTATCGGTGCTAAAATGGGAGCAATGGAAAGGGAAGTGGTTGCTATCATTGGCGATGGTGGTTACCAAATGACTATACAAGAATTAGGTGTTATTTTTCAACATAAAGTTCCAGTTAAGATTGTTGTTTTGAACAATGAGCATTTAGGAATGGTACGTCAATGGCAAGAGCTTTTCTTTGAAAAAAGATACGCTTCTACTGTTATGGTGAACCCCGATTTTGTTAAAATAGCGGAAGGGTATAGTATTGAAGCAAAGCGAGTTTCTGAACGTAAAGATTTAAAATCGACTATTCAAGAAATGATGGCTTCTAAAGAACCATATTTTTTAGAAGTGAAAGTTGAACAAGAAGATAACGTGTTCCCAATGATTCCTTCGGGTGCTTCGGTTTCTGAAATTAGATTGAAATAACCAAATGTCATGAATGCCACCAATATACAGGATATTCCAAAAATACACACGGAGATAGTTCGTAAATCTGAAGAAATAGGATTTACTATGCCTTCTGATTTGTATGTAGGTAGCTTTCTTAAAACACTAATAACTTCGAAACCTAACGGAAGGTTCTTGGAAATTGGAACAGGCATAGGCTTAAGTCTTTCTTGGATGATTGAAGGTATGGATAGCGATTCTATGTTGATATCGGTAGATAATGACAAAGAGTTGACAGAAATTGCAAATAGTTACTTCGGTGAAGATGATAGAATCGAATTGATTTGTAAGGACGGATCACAATGGATAAAAGAATATGTTGGCGAAAAATTCGATTTAATTTTTGCAGACGCATGGCCAGGAAAATATAGCGAGATCGAAGAAGTTTTAGGCTTAGTTAAAGTTGGTGGCTTTTACATTATCGATGATATGACAAAGCAACCTAACTGGCCTGAGGGACATGAAGCTAATGTAGTTGAATTGACAGCCTATTTAGAGAAGCGTGATGATTTTCAGTTAACAAAAATGAATTGGTCAACTGGTTTGATCATGGCAGTAAAGAAAAATAAAAATTAATTAAACGATCCCATAAAATTCTTTTGCATAAAAGAAAAGGAAAATGGCTTATGGAAAATAAATGGTTTACAATATCAGTATATTCAGAAAATAATGTTGGATTACTAAATAGGATTTCAGGAATATTTTTAAAGAGACATATTAATATAGAGAGTTTAAACGTCTCTAAGTCAGAGATAGACGATGTGTCTAAATTTACTATTGTTGTGAATACTACAGAAAAATGGGTACATAACATTGTAGGTCAAATTGAAAAGCAAATAGAAGTGATTAAAGCATTTTATCATACCGATGATGAAACAATTTATCAAGAATCAGCTTTGTTTAAAATTGCATCTGGTCTACTTTTCGATGAACGTCAAATTCAAAATATAATTAAAGATAATAATGCTCAAATTGTAACAGTTTCAAGAGATTTCTTTGTGATCGCTAAAAGTGGAAGAAGAAGTGAAATTGATGAAATGCATGATCAATTGAAACCTTACGGTATAATGCAATTTGTACGTTCTGGTCGAATTTCTGTCACTAAAGATGTTATGGAAATTTCTGCAATACTTAAAGAATTTTAAAAAGAATTAAATCAATAATTAATTAAAGTAAATATAAAATGGCCAATTATTTTAATACACTATCATTAAGAGATAAATTAACGCAACTTGGAAAATGTCGATTTATGGATTCGTCTGAGTTTGCAGATGGTGTAAATGCTTTAAAAGGCAAAAAAATTGTTATCGTAGGTTGTGGTGCACAAGGACTTAACCAGGGGTTGAATATGAGAGATTCTGGTTTAGATATCGCTTATACGCTTCGTGATGCTGCGATAAAAGAGAAAAGACAGTCTTTTATTAATGCTACAGAAAACGGTTTTACGGTTGGTACTTATGAAGAATTGATACCTAGTGCAGATATGGTAATCAACTTAACACCAGACAAGCAACATACTGCTGTTGTAGGTGCAGTTATGCCTTTAATGAAAAAAGGTGCTACACTTTCTTATTCTCATGGTTTTAATATTGTTGAGGAAGGTACTCAAGTTCGTAAAGATTTGACAGTAATCATGGTAGCTCCAAAGAGTCCAGGCTCAGAAGTGCGTGAAGAATATAAAAGAGGTTTTGGTGTACCAACTTTGATTGCGGTACACCCAGAGAATGATCCAGAAGGAAAAGGATTAGAGCAAGCCAAAGCTTATGCTGCTGGTACAGGTGGTCATAAAGCTGGTGTATTGGAATCTTCATTCGTTGCAGAAGTAAAATCAGATTTAATGGGTGAGCAAACCATTCTTTGTGGTTTGTTACAAACAGGTTCTATTCTTTGCTTTGATAAAATGGTCGCGAAAGGAATTGATGAAGGTTATGCTTCTAGATTAATTCAATATGGTTGGGAAACGATTACCGAAGGAATGAAGTATGGTGGAATCACACATATGATGGATCGTCTTTCAAATCCTGCTAAAATAAAAGCATTTGAATTATCAGAAGAATTAAAGGATATTATGCGTCCGTTGTTTCAAAAGCATATGGATGATATTATGACAGGTCATTTTTCCAAAACAATGATGGAAGATTGGGCAAATGATGATAAAAATCTTTTAACTTGGAGAGCGGCTACAGGTGAAACTGCTTTTGAAAAAACACCTGCGGGTAATCAAGAAATTACTGAGCAAGAATTTTATGACAATGGAGTATTAATGATTGCAATGGTAAGAGCTGGTGTTGAATTGGCGTTTGAAGCGATGACGGAATCAGGTATTATAGCTGAATCTGCATATTACGAATCATTGCACGAAACTCCATTAATAGCAAATACAATCGCTCGTAAAAAATTGTTCGAAATGAACCGTGTTATTTCTGATACAGCTGAATATGGTTGTTATCTTTTTGATCATGCATGTAAACCACTTTTAACAGGTTTCATGAAAAATATCGACACAGATGTTATCGGTACAAACTTCTCTGAAGGAATGGATAATGGAGTAGATAATGCTAAATTAATTGCTGTTAATAAAGCATTACGTCAGCATCCGGTAGAAATCGTTGGTGCACGTTTACGTGAATCAATGACTGCAATGAAGCCTATAGTTTAGATTTTTTAAATCAAACGTAGTCATACCAATTGTCCGGTTGAGTACATTCGAAAAATTGCAATCCGTTTTGGTGTTGTAGTATTAATCGAATGTTCTTAGGCGGACAATTTAAGTTTTTGAGATGGTTATCGTTTTATTTACGATTTAGTTTAGTGGAAAAAGTAAATTATATGAAAGGGAAGAAGCCAACTTATTTTCCAAAATTAGATGATGTAAGAAATGCTGCAAAGATTATTTCTGAAATTTCAGAGGTAACCCCTTTGACTGAAAGTATTAGGCTTTCAAAACAATATGATTGTCAGGTTCGTTTAAAGCGCGAAGATTTACAAAGGGTTCGTTCTTATAAAATTAGAGGCGCATTTAATAAAATAAGCTCTCTTTCTAAAGAAGAAAGGGCTAAAGGTGTTATTTGTGCAAGTGCTGGTAATCATGCACAGGGTGTAGCATTTGCATGTTTTCATTTGAAGATAAAAGGCACCATTTATATGCCATCGGTTACGCCAAAACAAAAAGTTGAACAAACGAATTTATTCGGTGGCGATTGGGTAGAAATTGTTTTGGAAGGTGATACATTTGATGATGCTTCAATGGCTGCACAGAAGTACGGCCATGAGACTGGAAAAATATTTGTACATCCTTTTGATGACCCTAAAATAATAGAAGGTCAAGCTACTGTTGGGCTTGAGTTAATAGAGCAAACCAAGGCACCCATCGATTATCTTTTCGTTTGTATTGGTGGTGGTGGTTTAGCAGCAGGACTTATAAGTGTTTTTAGTGAATTGTCACCAAAGACCAAAATTATTGGTGTAGAACCTAAAGGTGCCCCTTCAATGAAAACATCTATCGAATCAGGAAAGGTTGTTTCACTTGAGCAAATCGATAAGTTTATTGATGGGGCCGCTGTTAAAAAGGTAGGTGAGTTGACGTTTCCTATTTGTAGTTATTATTTAGAAAATATGATAACTGTTGATGAGGGTAAGGTCTGTCAAACAATCCTAGAACTTTATAATAGAGATGCTATCGTAGTTGAGCCTGCAGGAGCTTTAACAATATCAGCTTTAGATGATTACAAAGATGAAATAAAAGGTAAAAATGTAGTTTGTATCATTAGTGGTAGTAATAATGATATTACCCGAACTGCAGAAATAAAAGAGAGAGCTTTATTGTATGGTAAACTTAAACACTATTTCATTATTAGATTTCCCCAACGACCCGGTGCATTAAAAGAATTTGTTGTTGATATTTTAGGGCCAACCGATGATATTACACATTTTGAATACTCAAAGAAATCGAGTAGAGAGAATGCTCCGGCAGTGGTAGGTATTGAACTTAAGTCTCCTGAAGATTTACAACCATTAATAGAGCGTATGAAGACTAACAATTTCTATGGGGATTATATAAACGATAAACCTGATTTGTTTGAATATTTGGTTTAAGCTATATTTAAATAATACGATTAAATTTATATTAAGATTTAGAAATCAATCAATGAGTTATCAATTAGATTTTTAATAGAAGAAAAATAATGAGCGATTTTAAAATACCAGAAGAATATAAAATAACATCAACTATTGATCAAAGACATTATTTAGTTGATGGTGAACTAAAGGAATGGAATGGAGAAACAACGGATGTTTATTCAACTATTTCTTCAACTAGTGAATATAAGCCAACGCTATTGGGTAGTATTCCTGATTTAAAAGAGACAGAAGCATTAGATGCTTTGAATGGTGCGTTAAAGGCATACAATCGTGGTCAAGGTGTTTGGCCAACGATGCATGTTAAAGACCGTATTGAATGCATGGAAGTTTTCGTGGTAAAAATGAAGACTAAACGAGAAGAGGTTGTAAAATTATTAATGTGGGAGATTGGTAAATCGTTACCCGATTCTCAAAAGGAATTTGACCGTACAGTTGAATACATCGAAGATACCATTGAAGACTATAAGCAACTAGATCGTGATGCTGCAAAGTTTAAAAAGCACGACGGAGTATATGCACATATAAAAAGAGGGCCATTAGGTGTTGTTTTATGTTTAGGACCTTATAATTATCCGTTGAATGAAACTTTTGCCCTTTTAATTCCTGCAATTATTATGGGTAATACCACCATTTTTAAACCAGCTAAACATGGGGTGCTTTTAATTACACCTTTATTAGAAGCATTTCAAACAAGTTTTCCAAAAGGTGTTGTCAATGTTGTTTTTGGTAGAGGAAGAACAGTTGCTGCTCCTATTATGCAGACAGGAAAAGTAGATGTTCTTGCATTAATTGGAAATAGTAAATCTGCCAACGCTTTACAGGAACAACATCCAAAGAGTAACCGTTTACGTTTGGTTTTAGGTTTAGAAGCTAAAAACCCAGCTATTATTTTACCGGATGCAGATTTAGATTTGACCATTAATGAATGTTTGGCAGGTACCTTATCTTTTAACGGTCAACGGTGTACAGCATTAAAAGTGGTATATGTTCATGAAGATATTAGGTCGAAATTTAATGAAAGCTTCGCAAAAAAGGTCGATGAACTAAAATTTGGAAATCCTTGGGATGATGGTGTAAAATTAACCCCGTTACCAGAACCGGGAAAACCAGAATATATTCAAGAACTTATTGATGATGCACTTGCAAAAGGAGCGAAAATATTAAATGCAAAAGGCGGTAAACAATTCGATAATTTTATCTGGCCAGCTGTTTTGTATCCTGTGACTAAAGATATGAGGGTGTATCAAGAAGAACAATTCGGACCAATAATACCTATAGTGCCTTTTACAGATATTGAAGAACCTTTAGATGATATGGCCGAAAGTAATTATGGTCAGCAAGTAAGTTTATTTGGTAAAGATGTATACGCACTTTCGCCATTAATTGACACCTTGGTTAATTTGGTTTGTCGTGTGAATTTGAATAGCTCATGTCAAAGAGGCCCAGATGTATATCCGTTTACAGGAAGAAAAGATTCAGCGCAAGCAACCTTAAGTGTTCACGATGCTTTACGCTCTTTTTCTATTCGAACCTTTGTGGCTTTTAAGGATAATGAGTTGAATACTGAAATTATACAACAATTGTTAGAAGTGAAACTTTCAAATTTTGTTAGTACAGATTATATTTTATAGCGAAATTTACACTTTCTTAAAATGCATTGAAATTTTATTTCGATGCATTTTTAGTTAAAGATACTCCTATTTAACTTTCATTTAGTAATTTATACATCATTCGGGGTAATATTGAATATATAATGGATAATACTGTTGAAATTATGTTTGTCTATGCAGTATAACTTTGTATTAATAAAATATCTTTCAAAATATTATTAGGGAAGGTAATAAATGATTTGATCATGAAAATTAATCCATCAAATAAGAAAGCATTATTTGCTTTAGCTATTGGAGGTTTTGGTATAGGTCTAACCGAGTTTGTTATTATGGGGATTTTGACAGAAGTGTCCGGTTCTTTAGGAGTTACCATTCCACAAGCTGGTCATTTTATTGCGGCCTATGCTTTAGGTGTAGTAGTAGGGGCTCCATTATTAACAGGGTTAGGGTCTAAACTTACTCCAAAGAGAATGTTGTTTTTACTAATGATATGGTTTACGGTTTTCAATACATTATCTGGACTTGCGACAGGGTATAGCAGCTTGTTGTTTTTACGTTTTTTATCGGGAATACCTCATGGTGCCTTTTTTGGCATTGGAGCAGTTGTTGCAACAAAATTGGCAAAGAAGGGAAAATCTGCTCAAGGTATAGCTATTATGTTTTCAGGATTAACAGTTGCCAATGTTATTGGTGTTCCTATCGGAACATATTTAGGTCAACAATTTAGCTGGAGTGTATCATTTTATCTTGTAGGGTTTGTAGGCTTATTGGCTTTAGCTAGTATTTATATGTGGATGCCGAAAATTGAAATTGATGCTTCAGAAAAAAATGTAAGTGTTACAAAAGGTTTGAAGAATACTGAACTTTGGGCATTGATTGCTTTAACTACAATAGGTACCGGAGGTTTCTTTGCTTGGTATAGTTATGTTGCTCCGCTAATTACAGATGTTGCGGGTTTACCTAATCACTTTGTTGGCTATGCTATGATGTTAGCTGGGTTAGGTATGGTTGTCGGTAATTTTTTGGGTGCGAAAATGGCAGATTTGTTCTCTCCGCTAAGAGCGGTAATTATTAGTCTGTCGGTGATGTCGGCGATTTTAATATTAAATATGTTTATCGCTACTAATCCTTATTTATTAATGGGAATGACTTTTATAATTGGTGTGATATCTTTTACTGTTTCTACTCCTATACAAATGGCAATAATTAATACATCAAAAGGTTCTGAAATGTTGGGTTCATCAATGAATCAAAGCGCCTTTAATATGGGAAATGCTTCTGGCGCATATTTAGCCGGCCTTCCAATAGCATTTGGATACGGAATTATTTACTCTAGTTTGGTAGGTGCCATTTTGGCTTTTGCAGGAGTATCAATAGCGGTTGCTATTTTAATAGTACGAAAAAGAAGAGCAATTAAATACAAGAAAATGGCAATTAGTTGTTAGGAGTTTTTTACGTTATTCAAAAAGGAGCCTATGTATTTGGTTCCTTTTTTTATGCTTATTAATTAAATTGCTTAACAATATATTCAATTGTTTTAGGAGAATAATCCGATTTTCATGTTAAATTTCGTAATTTGTGTATTTCATCGTAATTAAATGCATTTTATCGCGTTATTAAAGAACCTAAACCTACTTTATTGTGCAACGTATTAAATTATTCCTAGGAACTATAGTATTGGTTCTATTACTTTTCGTTCTCACCGCTTCGTCATTTAAACCAGCACATTCAAAGGCAATTATTTCTAATTCGAATCCTGTTAAAACTTTAGCGGAAAAACGTGAAATAAAGCTATATGCCTTACGCCAACAGGCTTTAAAATCGGCATTAACTATTTATTTTGACCAGGCTATTAAATCTGGTGATATAGTAGGTGCCGGAGTAAGTATAGTTAGTGGCGATTCTGTTATACTTTCTAATGGATTTGGAAAAAGAAGTGTAAAGGGAAATGAAATTGTAGATGGAGAAACGCTTTTTAGACTAGGTTCAATATCTAAAGGCTTTACAGGTGTATTAGCTGCCAATCTTGAAAGTGAAGGTAAAATAGATTGGAATGATAAAGTGGTAGAGTTTATTCCGAATTTTAAATTTGGAAATAAAATTAATACAGAAAAAATTGAAATAGCACATCTTTTATCTCATACCTCTGGTACACCATATCATAGTTTTACCAACTTAGTAGAAGCTGGGTTATCGATGTCTAAAATTGCAGGTCGTTTTGATGAAATTCAACCAATTGCAGAACCTGGTCAACAATATAGTTACCAGAATGCCATGTTTTCATTGAGTCAAGAAATTATACTGAAAGCTACTGGTAAGGATATTCAAACTTTGTTGGCCGATAAATTTTTTAAACCATTGGATATGAAATCAGTATCTATGGATCATCAAACATTAATTAATTCTGATAATGTTGCTTTGCCACATGCCAAAAGTAACGGTCATTGGAGAGCTTTATCTCTAACTGATAAATACTATAATGCTATTGCGGCGGGTGGTATCAACGCTAGTTCGCTAGATATGGCAAAATGGATGCGTTTTTTACTTGGACATAATCCAGAAGTAATGGCTAAGGATGCAGTAGAACAGGTATTTAAACCATATATTGCGTTAAATGGGCGTAGTAAATATTATCAAAGATGGGCAGGACATTTAACTTCTTCATATGGATTTGGATGGCGTATTCACACATTAAAAGAGAATGAAAAGTCAGCAGAAAAAACTGTTTGGCATCATGGTGGCAGTGTAAATAATTATAGAAACGAAATTGCGTTATTTCCAGATTCGGATTTAGGTATTTGTGTTTTGTTGAATGGAAATTCGAAATTAGCAAGAACGGTAATACCGGATATTCATGCTATTGTTAAAAGTATTTACGAACAAGTTATATCAACACAACGAAGCTTATAAAAGTTCTAAGAAGTTTCATTAGCAAGAATTTAATTCATAAAAAAGTCCCTTTAATCATATGATTAAAGGGACTTTTTACTTTAGATATATTTATTAAATATTGCTGGCCAACCAATTGCCAACTTCACTAGTTTTATAACTTTTGCCACCATCGGCAAGGTCTTCTGTTACATATCCTTCAGCTAAAGACTTATTTACTACATTTCTTATTTCTTCAGCTTCTTGTGTCAAGTTCATATCTTCAAACAACATTGCTGCTGAAAGTACGGTTGCTAACGGGTTAGCAATATCTTTACCCGCTGCTTGTGGGTAAGAACCATGAATTGGCTCATATAAAGAAACTTTACTGCCAACTGATGAAGAAGGCATTAGCCCCATAGAACCTGCAATAACAGATGCTTCATCAGTTAAAATATCTCCGAATAGGTTTGCTGTAATAATTACATCGTATCCTTTTGGCCATTGAATCAATCGCATTGCTACAGCGTCTATAAATTCATACGTAACTTCAACTTCAGGATAATCCTTTTCCATTGCCTGTACTGTTTCTCTCCATAATCTCGAAGATTCTAATACGTTAGCCTTATCTACGCAACATAATTTTTTAGAACGCTTCATGGCCATTTCAAAACCTTTTTTAGCCAAACGTTCAATTTCGAAACGTTGGTAAGTCATGGTGTCAAACGCTGTATTACCGTCATCTTTTCTACCACGTTCACCAAAATAGATTCCGCCCGTTAATTCTCTTAAGATGATTAAGTCGGTACCTTCAATACGATCTCTTTTTAAAGGGGATTTATCGATTAGAGAAGGGAAAGTAAAGGTTGGTCGTACGTTAGCGAACAAACCTAATTTTTGCCTCATCTTTAATAATCCTTGTTCAGGACGTACTTTTGCCGATGGGTCATTGTCAAATCGTGGATGCCCAATAGCACCGAAAAGAACAGCATCTGCATTGGCGCAAATTTCATGTGTTTCATCTGGGTAAGGCTCACCAACAGCATCAATGGCAGCAGCGCCAGTTAAGGCAGGTTTCCAATTGATGTCATGGTTATATTTTTTTGCAATGGCATCACATACCTTTACTGCTTGATCAATAACTTCTGGACCGATACCATCACCGGCCAATAAGGCAATATTTAATTTCATTTTATTTGGTTGTATGTTGCTCCACATTCGATATTACGAGATGTAAAGCAATTAGTTTAAATTATATTCAACATTTTTTCGGTGGCCTTGATGGCACTTACCGTTTGGTCTGAATCTAACCCTCTTGAGGTAAATTCTTTTCCATCCATTTCCCAAGTAATAACTGTTTCACAAAGGGCATCAGAAGTACTTCCTGGTGGTATCCTCACCGCATAATCTGTTAACTTTGGTAATGTTTTATTCTTTGCAATATATACTTTTTTCAATGCATTCATAAACGCATCATATTGTCCATCACCTTGAGCGTGTGCTTCATAAATTTTACCATCTACTTCTACAGATAGGGTAGTAGAGGGCATTAAACCTTTTGCATGGGTCAATACGTATGACTTTACAAAAACTCTTTGCTTATAATCAGCGGTATCTAGAACATCTGAAATAATAAAAGGTAAATCATCTTTAGTAACTCGCTCTTTTTTGTCTCCTAATTCTATAATTCTTGCTGTTACTTTTTTTAATTCATCTTCGTTCAGGGTCAGACCAAGTTCTTGTAAGTTTTTCTGAATATTGGCTTTTCCAGACATTTTGCCTAAAGCGTATTTACGCTTTCTGCCAAAACGTTCTGGCATAAGGTCGCTGAAGTACAAGTTCTTTTTGCTATCACCATCGGCATGTATGCCAGCGGTTTGTGTAAAAACATTATCGCCAACTATAGGTTTATTTGCAGGTATTGTGAAACCTGTAAATGCAGAAACTAGTTTACTTACCTTATATAAAGAGGTTTCGTTGACACTAATTTCTACCTCTGGTAAAAAATCGTTTATAACCGCTACGGCACTTGCCATTGGGGCGTTACCTGCACGTTCGCCCATTCCATTCACAGTTAAGTGCAAACCATGGCAACCCGCTTTTACAGCTTCCATTACATTGGCAACACCTAAATCATAATCGTTGTGACCATGAAAATCAAAATGTAAATTAGGAAATTTTTGAACAATCTCTGAAATGTACGCATACGTCTCGGTATAGGTTAAAATACCTAAAGTATCTGGTAATAATATTCTTTTTACGGGTTGAGTTGAAAGGAATTCTAAAAATTCGAAAACATACGCTTTTGAATTACGCATACCATTACTCCAATCTTCTAAATAGATATTGTTGATTATTCCTTTTTCTGTGGCCTGTTTAAAAATTTCAGAAATCTCTGAAAAATGTTGAGCAGGGGTTTTCTTTAGTTGATGTTCCAAATGATTCATTGAACCTTTGGTCAGTAAATTTTGCGATATGGCCCCTGATTTTTGCATCCAATCCAACGAGATACCACCATCAACAAAAGTTAGAACTTCCACACGCTCTAAATATCCTTTAGTAGCTGCCCACTCGGTAATTTTTTGAACGGCTTCAAGCTCACCATCAGAAACACGAGCTGAGGCAACCTCGATACGGTCTACCCTAAGTTCATCTAAAAGTAGTTTTGCTAAAGTTAATTTTTCTGATGCAGAAAAGGATACCCCAGAGGTTTGTTCACCATCCCGAAGGGTAGTATCCATTATTTCCAATTTTCTTTTCATTAGTGTTCTTCCGTTATCTGAAAATTGAATTACAGAGGTGTGCTTTCAGCGAAAGTCTCAATATCTTTCTTAATATTCAATAAGTAATCAATATCGTCAAAACCATTCAACATATTGTTTTTCTTATAACCATTGATTTCAAAAGATTCGCTTTCTCCTGTAGCCAATAATGTGATTTTTTGCTCGGGTAGATTTATTTCTAATTCAGCAGAAGGGTGTGACTCGACAGCATCGAATATTTTTTGTAAAAACTCAGCGCTCACCTGTACCGGTAATACACCAATATTTAAACAGTTACCTCTAAAGATATCAGCAAAGAAACTAGAAACTACACATCTAAATCCGTAATCATAAACAGCCCAAGCTGCATGCTCACGAGATGATCCAGAACCAAAGTTTTTTCCACCAACCAATATTTTGCCACTGAATTTATCTTGGTTAAGTACAAAATCTTCTTTTAATGTATTGTCTTGGTTGTAACGCCAATCTCTAAAAAGGTTATCGCCAAAACCAACACGTTCTGTTGCTTTTAAAAATCGTGCAGGAATTATTTGATCTGTATCTACATTCTCTATTGGTAACGGGACTGCAGTTGATGTTAATATGTTGAATTTATCGTATGCCATTTTTTATAGCTTTTAGCTTCTGGGTTTTAGCCATTAGCTTGAATTATTATCATTGTTATTTTGCTAAAAGCCAAAGGCTTATAGCTAAGCAGACTTGTTACACAAGTTCTACCATTAGTTCTCTTGGGTCGGTTACTTTACCGGTTACGGCAGCTGCAGCAGCAACTAACGGACTAGCCAATAAGGTTCTTGAACCAGGACCTTGTCTTCCTTCAAAGTTTCTGTTTGAAGTACTTACGGCTAATTTACCAGCAGGAACCTTATCATCGTTCATTGCTAAACATGCAGAACAACCAGGCTCTCGAAGTTCAAATCCTGATTCGGTTAAAATATCAAGAATTCCTTCTTCTTTGATTGCCGTTTCTACTTTATGAGATCCCGGAACTAACCATGCTGTTACATTGTCAGCTTTCTTTCTTCCTTTTACGATAGAGGCAAAAGCTCTAAAATCTTCAATACGACCATTGGTACAACTTCCTAAGAAAACAAAATCAATTGGTTTACCCATCATACTATCACCTTCATTGAAATCCATATACTTTAAAGATTTCTGATAGGTAGTAGCCCCACCTTGTACGGCACTTGCCATAGGAATATCATTCGAAATTCCCATCCCCATACCTGGGTTGGTGCCATAGGTAATCATTGGTTCAATCAACGAACCATCAAAAGTTAATTCTTTATCGAAAATGGCATCTTCATCGGTATAAAGTGTTTCCCAATAGGCCATTGCTTTATCCCAATCTGCACCTTTTGGAGTGAACTCACGGCCTTTCACATATTCAAATGTTTTTTCATCGGGAGCGATCATACCACCACGGGCACCCATTTCTATACTTAGGTTACAAACGGTCATACGACCTTCCATACTCATGTCTCTAAAAATTTCACCTGCATACTCTACAAAGTAACCGGTAGCACCAGAAGTAGTTAATTGTGAAATGATGAACAAAGCAACATCTTTAGGAGTAACCCCTTTGCTCATTTTACCATTTATATTAATACGCATTCTCTTTGGCTTAGGCTGCATAATACATTGTGTAGCCAATACCATTTCAACTTCAGAAGTACCAATGCCAAAAGCTATAGCACCAAAAGCGCCGTGCGTAGATGTATGTGAATCTCCACAAACAATAGTTGCACCTGGCTGGGTAATACCATATTCAGGACCTACAACGTGTACAATACCATTTTTTGCATGACCTAATCCCCAATACGAAATACCATATTCATTGGCATTTTCTTCTAACATTTTTAGTTGGTTTGCTGAAAGTGGATCAGCAACAGGCAAATGTTGGTTAATAGTTGGTGTGTTATGGTCAGCCGTTGCAAATGTTTTCTCAGGATGCATTACAGGAATACTTCTGTTCTTAATACCTAAGAAAGCAACAGGACTAGTTACTTCATGTACCATGTGTCTGTCAATGAACAGTACATCTGGACCATCTTGTATTTTATGTACTACGTGTGAATCCCACACCTTGTCAAATAATGTTTTTGTTGCGCTCATATTCTTTCTAATCTAAGTTCACAAATCTATTAAAAACAAGGGTTTTTTGGAAATTAACACACTTCTAAATTACGATGTTCAACGCTAAATGTGTTAAAAATAAAACTAGCTAATATACGTCCAGATATTTTTGTGCTTTACCAATTGGGCATACATGTGTCTAATAATTAAATTTTCTGTTTTACTTAATGAAGGGTCTTCTTTGAGTAACTGAAGTGCATAATAACGTGCTGTTTTAAGAATGTCGTTATCCTTAACAATATCCGCAATCTTTAGATTTAATAATCCACTTTGTTGGGTGCCCATTACATCTCCTGGTCCACGTAGTTTTAGGTCAACTTCGGCAATTTCGAATCCATCATTAGTGGCCACCATGGTTTCTAACCGAGTTTTTGCTTCTGTAGATAATTTGTGACTCGTCATCAATATACAGAAACTTTGATCCGCCCCACGACCAACACGCCCACGCAATTGATGTAATTGCGACAAACCGAAGCGTTCTGCACTTTCAATAATCATTACCGATGCATTGGGTACGTTAACACCAACTTCAATAACTGTTGTGGCGACCATAATTTGGGTTTCGCCATTTACAAACCGATTCATTTCAAACTCTTTGTCCGCCGGTTTCATTTGACCGTGAACAATAGAAATTTGATATTTTGGCTGCGGAAAATCACGAACTATACTCTCATAGCCATCCATCAGATCCTTATAATCCATCGCTTCCGATTCCTGAATTAAGGGATATACAACATAAATCTGTCGCCCTTTTTCAATCTCATCACGTATAAACCGAAAAACCTTTAAACGATTTGCATCATAACGATGAACAGTCTTAATTGGCTTTCGGCCAGGGGGTAATTCATCTATTACAGAAATATCTAAATCTCCATATAAACTCATGGCCAACGTTCTTGGAATAGGAGTGGCAGTCATGACAAGAATATGTGGGGGAAACTCATTTTTATGCCACAATTTAGAGCGTTGGGCAACACCAAATCTGTGTTGTTCGTCTATAATCGCAATACCTAAATTTTTATATTTTACCTTATCCTCTAAAAGAGCATGAGTACCAATAAGAATGTTTAATGCTCCACTTTCCAGCTGTTCATGAATAGGTTTACGTGCCGATTTTTTTACTGAACCCGTAAGTAAGGCACAAGTGATTTCTGTTCCTTCCAAAAGTTCTGAAATATCTTGAAAATGTTGATTGGCAAGAATTTCTGTAGGTGCCATTAAGCAAGCTTGAAATCCGTTATCAATCGCCAAAAGCATAGTCATTATGGCAACAATTGTTTTGCCCGAACCCACATCACCCTGTAATAATCGGTTCATTTGGGCATTACTGCCCAGGTCTGCACGTATTTCTTTTATTACCCGTTTTTGTGCTCCCGTAAGCTCAAAAGGTAATTTATTCGAATAAAAGTCCTTAAAATATTCACCTACTTCATTGAAAGGGAATCCTTTAATTTTTTTTTGTCTTGAAAGCTTTTTGCCTATCAGTTGCAATTGTACATAAAACAGCTCTTCAAATTTTAATCTAAACTGTGCTTTTGCCAATAACTCTTGGCTCTTTGGGAAATGAATGTTGAACAGCGCTTCAGGTTTAGGTAATAATTTGAGTTCATAAAGTAATTTGTCTGAAAGGCTTTCAGAGAATTTGCCGTTTACTTCTATAAAAAGCTGTTGTACTAATTTACTAATGACCTTATTGGTAACACCTTTATTGCTTAATTTTTCAGTTGATGGATAAACAGGTTGCATATAGACCTTTGTGCCTTGTTCATGCGCTTTTAATGGCTCCATTTCTGGGTGTGGCATTGAAAAAGTACCATTGTACCAATTGCATTTACCAAAAATTACATAGGGTATATTCAATTTAAGATTTTCTCTCAACCATTTTTGTCCTCTAAACCAAACCAGTTCTATTTCGCCGGTATCGTCCATAAATCGGGCAACTAAACGAGAACCTTTTTTTTGTTCTACAGTCTTTAAATGAACAATCTTTCCGATTATTTGTACATCGGCACTACTGCGTTGTAGTTGACCTATTTTATAATATTGGGTTTTATCTATATACCTATTGGGGAAAAGATTCAGCAAATCTTGGTAAGTGTCCACTCCCAATTCTGACTTTAAAGTTTCAGCCCGATTTGGACCAACACCTTTTAGATAAACCACAGGAGTCTGCAAGAAATTAGCATTCATACTACTAAAGTAGGGTTTAGGTAGAATTGCGACAAACTAAAGTATTAAATTTGATTTTCTATAGTTTTAATATCTAAATGAAGATTTTTTTTTTCCTACTTATTTTTTTTATAATAGGTATTACCTACGGTCAACATCAAGATAGGGTAGATTTTACTACGGCTACCATATATATTAAGCCAGAACCTTTGAAAAAACAATTAAAAGGTAGTGTTGTTTATAGTTTTAATGTAAAACAAAATGTAGATTCTATTTTCCTTGATGCTAAGAATATGACATTTACTAGGGTAGAATTAGATGGTAAACCCATTCATATTTTAAAGACTGATAAAACACTTACCATTAAGCAAAAATTCAAAAAAAGACAATCTCACAAGCTAAAAATCGAATATGTTGTCGAGCCAAAACAAGCAGTTTATTTTATTGGTTGGGATGACGAAATAGTGGGCAATGAACAAGTTTGGACACAGGGTCAAGGAAAATATACGAGCCATTGGCTTCCTAGTTTTGATGACATGGAAGAGAAAATCGAATTCGATTTAACCATTGAAGCTAATATGAGATATGAAGTAATTGCAAATGGTAAATTACTTACGAAGTTTTCTAAAGAGAACGAAGAATCTGAAACTTGGGTTTTTGATATGGATAAACCTATGAGCAGTTATTTGTTGGCATTTGCGATTGGTGATTACGAAAAGCAAGTGTTGAAATCTGATAGTGGGGTTACGATTGAAAACTATTATTATCCCGCTGATAGTCTTAAAGTGGAACCTACCTATAGATATACGGAGGAGATATTCGATTTTTTAGAAAATCAAATAGGTGTAATGTATCCTTGGAAAAATTATAAGCAGGTTCCTGTTCATGATTTTTTGTATGCTGGTATGGAAAATACAAGCGCCACTTTTTTTTCTGATGCCTATGTAATTGATTCAACAGCTTTTATTGATAGAAATTACGTGAATATTAATGCACATGAATTGGCACATCAATGGTTTGGTAATTTAGTTACCGAAAAAAATAGTGAACATCATTGGTTGCATGAGGGGTTTGCTACGTTTTATGCTTATTTAGCTGAAAAAGAAGTATTTGGAGATGATTATTTTTATTGGAAGTTATTCGACACGGCTAATACATTAAACGATGCTTCTGAAAAAGGAGAAGGAGAGAGCTTGCTGAATTTGAAAGCAAGCAGCCTAACTTTTTATGAAAAAGGTGCATGGGCTTTGGCTATACTTAAAGATGAAATAGGCGATGTATCTTTTAAAAAAGGAATCAAACGATACCTTGAAAAATACCAATTCCAAAATGTAACTGTTGCTGATTTTATTAGGGTAATGGAAGAGGCGAGTGGAGTAAATTTAGTTAGATTTAAAGAGGTTTGGTTAGAAGGGACTGTGTTTCCAATGGAGGAAGCCAAAGACTATTTAATGAAAAATAGTTCATCTTTAAGAATGTATTATGTTTTAAAACATAATGAGGAGAAAACTTTTACTTCTAACGATATTTTAAAGGACTCAGAACTAGCAATTCAATTAAAGTTAGAATTACTTAAACAAAAAGACAGTTTTCCTGTATTTGAACTTTCGCCTTTAATTACTAATAATGATATTAAAATAAGACAATATGCCGCTAAGAAAATGGATAAAATGCCTGAACTTTTAAGAGAGTTCGCAGAGCCATTGTTGTTAGATGATAGTTATATTACTAATGAATTAATGCTGTATAATCTTTGGACTAGTTTTGATTATGACAGAAGTGTTTTTTTAGATAGAACCAAAGATATTATCGGACTTCCTAATAAAAATGTTCGTCTGCTTTGGCTTACACTTGCTTTGGTAACACCCAATTACAATACTACAGAAAATAGTAGGTATTATGAGGAACTATTAGGATATACAAGCCCAATTTATAACCCTGAAGTGCGCCAAACTGCTTTTCAATACCTATTTGAAATTCAGGCAATTAAAGGTGATGCATTGGTGAATTTGATAAAGGCAACGAATCATCATTCTTGGCAATTTAGAGCCTATTCGAGGCAGTTATTAGATGCTTTGTTGAAAGATGAAGTACAGAAAAATAATATCGAAAAGGTTGCGAATCAACTAAAGTCATCAGATTTGCGTTATCTTAAAACGAAATTAAACTTTAAATGAAAGCATTAGTTATTTCTGGTGGCGGTAGTAAAGGAGCCTTTGCAGGTGGTGTTGCCCAATACCTAATTCAAGAAGAAGGTAGAAAGTATGATATTTTTGTAGGAACTTCTACAGGAAGCCTATTAATTTCTCATTTAGCTCTAGGTAAATTGGATAAAATCAAGGAAATCTATTCTAATGTAAATCAAAAGAGCATATTTAATAATTGCCCTTTTTTGGTGAAAAATATACGCGGTAATGAAGAGATTTCTATTAATCATTGGAACGTTCTTAGAAATTTTCTGGTAGGGAAAAAGACTTTTGGTGAAAGTGAGAATCTTAGAAAACTAATTGAAAATAGTTTAACACTTGAAGAATTCGAAACTTTAAAGAACGGTGATTCTGATGTAATTATCACGGTTTCTAATTTATCATTAAATCAGGTAGAATATAAATCTATTAAAGATTGTACCTACGAAGATTATTGTGATTGGATTTGGATATCAGCTAATTATACCCCATTCATGAGTTTGGTTCGTAAAAATGGATGTGAATACGCAGATGGTGGTTTAGGAAGTATTGTACCTATAGAAGAGGCGATTAAAAGAGGAGCGACCGAAGTAGATGTGGTTGTTTTACATACCGAGGTAAATTATTTGAATAGAGTAGCATCTAGAAATCCGTTCGAGCTGATTACTACAATGATGAGCTTCATTTTAGATCGTATTGAAAATCAGAATATAAGAATAGGAAAATTGGTTGCGAATCAAAATAATGCTATAATAAATCTGTTCTATACACCAACAATATTGACGACCAATTCATTAATATTTGATAAAACAAAGATGACCTTGTGGTGGAAAAGAGGTTATTTGTACGCTAAAAATAAAAACGAAGAAACAAGTCCTATTGAGCCAAATCAACATGAATAATTCTCTGTTGGAACCCAAAAAAAGTGTAATTATAAAAAAGCAAATGCTTTCAATAATGAAAGCATTTGCTTTTTTATTCAAGTAAGAGTATTTCTTTAAAAACTACTACCACAAATCACCAATTTCCTTTTTTACAAAAGACAGAGCAGTAGCAGATGGAGAAGTTTTTTCCATGGTTTCATTAAGAATATCTTCTCTTAATTTATCGGCAGAATCTGTTTCACTCATTGCCGCTTTCCTAATCATTTGTATTGTTGCACTTTTTGCAGCTTTAATAATGTTCCAACATTCGTCGGACATATAAATTTGTTGTGATAGATTATGATCAAATTCTGTCTCTATGCTTTTAATCAATAAACTTTCATAAGCGCCCTTTTCTTTAGATTGTGGACCAACACGTACTACTAAACTAGGAATTGCAATTCGTTCTAAGAATAATGCCATACGCTCATATGCTTGCAAACGAACTGGTAAGGTGTCTTTTTGAGAATCTTTATGCAAAAGAAAACGTCTACGACCTTCTTCATTGTTCGTGTGCATTCTAAAGAAATAGAAAGCAATAGCTCCTGTAACTACCGAAGGTAATAAATAAGCGAAAAGTTGAAATATTTGGTCTGAGGTCATTTTTGAGATTATTTATTGAATTATATCAATTTAAAACGATGATTTTATTCAATTAGTATAATGGTTCATCGATGAAATGCAAGTAATTTAATTTTTAGCATCACCCTTCGCCATATCATAAAAAGCTTTATAATCTGGTTGAATTCTAATTTGAATCGATTCGCGTAATCCACCATCTGCACCAACAGCAGTAATACGTTCGCCATTTACAGCAAAATCTTTTATAAGAATGCTTGCAATAGCTGTAGCTTGTTGAATAGCAATATCCATTTCACCTGTTATATTTAAGCTCGCTATGGTAATTATGCTTTTTGGATTGGCATTTGCCACCTTTGCCACATTTTCTATCCATCCTCTAGATTCACTGGAAGGATTTACACCAACACCATCCGTAAAGAAAAAATCTAATTTCTCTGAAATAATTACCGAACCGTCAGAGACACCTACTTTTGCATTCTCACCTAAGACTTGTTTAGTATTGGTTAAGACAACTACAGCGTTAGAATCATTACTGGCAACGGCATCTGTTATACCTTTCAACTGTTTCTCTTTTCTTTCTAAGGTAGCTAAGGTTTTATTGATGTTTTCTGAATTCTGACTTGATAATGCTGCGAAGCTATTTAGATTTTTCATCAAAGTAGCATTTGCATCTTGTAATTCGGTAACCTGTACTTGAAGTTCATCGGCACGTTGTAATCCTAATTTTTCATTGCGCTGAGCAGTACTAACTATTCTCGATACGGAATCTAGTTTATATTTTAGTTCCTGATTCTGATCTATTAATTCGCTTTTTTTCTGAGCTTGTACATTGCTTAATCCAACAACTAAAAGAGCTGAACATAAAAAAAATTTTATCATATTAAATATGCATTAAATAGGTTTATCTAAATTTTGCCACCAAGATACGAACAGTCTTTTAATTCTTGTGCTCCTGTGAATGGTACTTTTGCTTTATTATACCCATTAGTAGATGCTAAACTGCGATTTAAGTAGTTGTCGTCTACGTTTACTTGAACATCGTCCATGGTAAATTGACAAGGGTGTTCATAAACTGCAGCATGTGTTATTTCTAAAAACTCTTTTCTAAAGGTATTAAAGTACTGTGCTAGCCGGTCAGATTTTAAAGGTATATCAATCCCTTTTTGCAACCATTTATTTTGCGTAGCAATGCCAGTAGGGCACCTGTTGGTATGACAAACTTGTGCTTGTGTACAACCAATACTCATCATTGCTTCTATAGCGACATTTATAATGTCAACTCCCATAGCAAATGCCATGGCTGCTTTTGCAGGAAAACCTAACTCTCCTGAGCTTATAAATACAATTCGGTCGGTAAGGTTCCTATTTAAAAATACCCTGTAAAGACTTGAAAATCAGTAAATCCTTGGTAAGGAAACAAGGTCTGCGAATGATGGGGGAGCAGCACCTGTGCCACCTTCACCACCATCAACGGTTATGAAATCTGGACCTTTACCTGTTTTTAGAATAATGTCGACCAATTCTTCCCATTGATCCAATTTTTCGATGGCACCTTTAATTCCTAAAGGTAAACCAGTTTCATTTGCAATAGCTTCTATTAAGACTATCAATTCTTCAACGTTTGAAAACGCTTTGTGTGTAGCAGGTAATAATACATCCTTGCCAACTTCAAGACCTCTAATTTTGGTAAGTTCAGGTGTTATTTTAGCAGCTGGTAATACGCCGCCTTTACCTGGTTTTGCTTCTTGAGATAATTTAATTTCAATGGCTTTGATGCACGGATTGTCTTCAGCCAGTTTTTTCATTTTCGCCATAGAGAAATTACCATCTTCGGTTCTTACACCGAAATACCCGGTCCCGAAATGAAAAATTATATCACCACCGTGTTGGTGGAAAGGTGATAGTACCCCTTCACCAGTATTATGATAGGCGTTTGCCTTTTTTACACCTTTATTCATCGCTTCTACGGCTGCAGCAGAAAGTGAACCAAAGCTCATAGCGGAAACATTTACTACACTACCTAGTCTGTATGGACTTTTACGATTATTGTGTAAGCCCATTATTTTTGCGCACGGTATAAATGTTGGCTCACTTGCATTAGGATGACCATTAGGTACCGCGTAAGCCATCATTCTATTTTTTATGAAAATATGCTGATGTGCATATAAATCTCGGTCAGAACCAAAACCTTCATAGTTATTCTCTTTTTTGGATGAAACATAAATCCAGCCTCTTTCTATTCTATTAAAAGGAAGCTCTTTTCCATTGTTTGCAACAAAATATTGGCGCATTTCTGGTCCTATACTTTCTCGCCAATACCTTAAATGCCCAATGACGGGGAAATTATGTTTAATAGTGTGGCGTTTCTGAATAAAAATATCCCAGATAGCTATTAATAAAATAAACAAAAAAATCCAAGCCCACCATGGTAGACTTGGAATAGAATTTAAAAATTGATTCATTAAACTTATCCTTTTGGTTTAATGTTTAAAAGTGGTGTTTGATCACTATTTAAATAATCTAGACTCATTTCTGTTAGGGTACGTACACCTAAAAGAAGACCACTATCATCTATTAAAAAATCTGGCGTATGATGTGGGTATGATTCTGTACTGCCAGGGGTCATTCCTCCTAAGAAAAAGAAAAACCCGGGAGCTTCTCTTTGAAAATATGAAAAATCTTCTGCGCCTGTTATTGCTTTTTGAAATTGAACATTGGCGTCACCAGCTACTCTTTTTATGGTAGGTAACATTTGTTCTACCAATTCAGGATTGTTATAGGTAATATCTGTAGCGTCTTTTATTTCGCAGGTAGCTTCACCACCGTATGCTTTTGCAATTGCACTCACCATTTCTACCATACGTTTATTAAGCTTATCCTTCATGTCATAATCTAACGTTCTAATAGTACCGATCATTTCTGCCGATTCTGGTATGATATTGAAACGTACACCACTCTTAATTTTTCCAACGGTAATTACGGCTGCCTCATTGGTAAGGTCGGTTTCTCTACTTATAATTGTTTGTAGACCGTCAATTATTTTAGCACTGATTAAAATTGGATCGACACCAGACCATGGTTGAGAACCATGAGATTGTTTTCCCTTTACATTAATTGTAAAACTTTGGGCCGCAGCCATTGTGCCACCAGACTTATATTTAATTACTCCAACAGGTGTTTGTGAATTTATGTGAAGACCGAAAATAGCATCCACCTTCGGGCTATTCATTACTCCTTCTTTAACCATTAATAATGCGCCACCTTCTTCTCCTGGTGGTGGACCTTCTTCTGCTGGTTGAAAGATGAATTTCACGGTGCCTTTTATTTTATCCTTGTTTTTAGACATTACTTCAGCTACACCCATTAAGATTGCAGTATGGGTATCATGACCACACGCATGCATAACGCCAACTTTTTCACCCATAAATTCAGAAGTTACGTTGGATTTATATGGTAAATCATTTCTTTCAGTTACCGGTAAGGCATCAATATCTGCCCTTAATGCAACTACTTTACCTGGTAAGTCACCTTTTAAAATACCAACCACACCTGTATACGCAACACCGGTTTCAATCTCAATTCCTAAAGATTTTAAATGCTTAGCAATTTTTTCAGCAGTTTTAAATTCTCTATTACCCAATTCTGGATTTTGGTGAATTTCTCTACGCCATTCAATAACCTTACCTTCTATAGCAGTATAGTCCTTTTCAAGATTTACTACTTGCGCTTGAACGGAAAATCCGAAAAGTACGAAGGTCAAAAAACCTAGTTTTCTCATAATCAGTATTTATGTTTATAATATTCTTTATGTTACTATTTCTGGTGAAATATATTCAGCATTAACTTGCATTCTCAATATGAGGCAATAAAGGTTAAATATATTCAAAATGAAAAGAAATACCATCCATTGTTTATAAATCTAAATGACATCACTTTTACTATCCCTATATAATGGCTAAATTCACGCCTTTAAAAGAAAGAAAATTTGAGCTCATTTATAGATGAATTGAACGATGCCCAAAAAGCTCCTGTTTTGCATAAAGATGGGCCGCTTATGGTAATTGCAGGAGCGGGTTCTGGGAAAACACGTGTGTTAACTTATAGAATTGCCCACCTTATGGCACAAGGGGTAGATTCTTTTAATATTTTGGCATTAACCTTTACCAATAAAGCGGCACGTGAAATGAAAGTGCGTATTGCTAATATTGTTGGTTCTACCGATGCAAAAAATCTTTGGATGGGAACTTTTCATTCCGTTTTTGCTAAACTATTACGTATAGATGGTAATAAACTTGGGTACCCAGCTAATTTTACCATTTATGATACTCAAGATTCTCAACGTTTATTGTCATCGATAATAAAAGAAATGGGATTAGATAAGGATATCTATAAATACAAACAAATACAAAATAGAATTTCTTCATTTAAGAATAGTTTAATTACAGTTAAGGCATATCGCAATGATCCTGATTTGGTAGAGCAAGATGCGATGGCTAAAAAACCAAGAACAGGAGATATATATGAAAATTATGTCGATCGCTGTTTTAAAGCTGGTGCGATGGATTTTGATGATTTATTGTTGCGTACCAATGAATTGCTAACACGTTACCCAGATGTTTTGATGAAATATCAAGACCGTTTTAGGTATATTTTAGTAGATGAGTACCAAGATACCAACCACTCACAATATCTCATAGTTAAGGCATTAGCTGATCGTTTTCAGAATATTTGTGTAGTAGGTGATGATGCACAAAGTATATACTCTTTTAGAGGAGCGAATATTAGCAACATTTTGAACTTTCAAAAAGATTACGATAACGTAGGTATGTATCGATTAGAGCAGAACTATCGATCAACCAGAAATATTGTAAATGCAGCCAACTCTATTATTGGTAAAAACAAGAACCAAATAGAAAAGGTTGTTTGGACCGCAAATGATAATGGATCTGCTATTAAAATTCATAGAAGCCCCACAGATGCCGAAGAAGGACGTTTTGTTGCGAATTCTATATGGGAGCATAGAATGCAAGAGCAAATGAACAATGGTCAATTTGCTGTTTTGTATAGAACAAATTCCCAATCTAGATCTATTGAAGATGCCTTACGTAAACGTGATATTCCATATAGAATTTATGGTGGATTATCATTTTATCAACGTAAGGAGATAAAGGATGTACTATCGTATTTACGCATGGTTATTAATCCGAAAGATGAAGAAGCTTTAAAAAGGGTCATTAATTTTCCGGCAAGGGGAATTGGTGGAACTACTATTGATAAGCTAGTTGTTGCTGCGAATCATTATAACCGCTC
This sequence comes from uncultured Maribacter sp., assembly GCF_963975365.1. Classification (GTDB taxonomy): domain Bacteria; phylum Bacteroidota; class Bacteroidia; order Flavobacteriales; family Flavobacteriaceae; genus Maribacter. The sequence goes on from NZ_CAXBGF010000007.1 coordinate 166,789, forward strand.
CATATTTGAAGTTATGGAGAATATTGATAAAATTGATTTAAAGATAAACTCAGGTACTAAGCGAAAGCTTCAAGATTTTGTGACCATGATCAAGAGTTTTCAGGTCATGAACGAAACTACGGATGCTTTTACATTGTCTGAACATGTTGCCAAAAAAACTGGTATTCTTTTAGAATTCAAAAAAGATGGTACTCCAGAAGGTATCGGTAAAATGGAGAACATTGAGGAACTTTTGAATGGTATTAAAGATTTTGTTGAAGGACAGAAAGAGATAGATGGGGCAACTGGTAGTATTAATGAATTTTTAGAAGATGTGGCTCTTGCAACCGATTTAGATAATGATACCGGTGATGATGACAGAGTTGCTCTTATGACGATACACTTGGCTAAAGGACTTGAATTTCCATATGTATATATTGTGGGAATGGAGGAAGATTTATTTCCATCTGGAATGAGTATGAGTACACGAAGCGAACTGGAAGAAGAACGTAGACTTTTCTACGTAGCGCTCACACGTGCCGAGAAACAGGCATACCTAACATATACTCAAAATAGATATCGATGGGGTAAATTGATAGATGCTGAACCAAGTCGGTTTTTAGAGGAAATTGATGAACAATATGTTGAGAATTTAACTCCCGTTGATGGGGGTTATCGCTATAAATCGCTTATAAATGCCGATATTTTTGGTGAGGTAGATAAAAGTAGGCTACGGCAAGATAAGCCGGTTAGGGGAACACCACCTATTGTTGGCCAACCAAATTCTAATCAGTTGAAAAAATTACGCAAACTTAAACCACAATTAGCAGAACCAGTTGGCAATACAAACGCTATTGATCCAAATTTAGCAGTAGGCTCTTTAGTTAACCATTCTCGATTTGGTAGAGGTAAAGTTGTTCAATTAGAAGGGTCTGGAAATGATAGAAAAGCTGAAATAATGTTCGATAAAGGGGATATTAAAAAATTATTACTTCGATTTGCTAAATTAGAAGTGGTAGGGTAGCGTTATTATTTTGAGGTTTTTAAAATTTTGGCTTAAATTGATGAAAAAAGTATGAAAAAGTGTAGTTTGATTTCAATTTCGCTAATCATTTTTGTCTTTGCATGTTCGAGTTCTAATGTGAACGAACAAGAAGTAGAAGTGATACAATCGACAGGTCCCAAGCCGGTAGAAACAGTAAATGATATAAAAGATCCAGATAATCTTGATTATTGGGATAATGCAGAGATAGTTTGGAGTGATGAATTTGATGGTGACTCATTATCTTCTGAAAAATGGATTTTAGAGACTGGTGGAAATGGATGGGGAAACAATGAACTTCAAAATTATCAAGCTGAAGGTAATACAGAGGTAAGTAATGGTACTTTGAAAATTACAGCTAAAAGAAATACAGATAATACGATTGAAGGAGCATTTACATCTGCTCGTTTGAATAGTAAACAGTCTTTCAAGTTCGGTAGAATGGAAATTAGAGCAAAATTACCAGAACATAAGGGAAATGGTACATGGCCAGCATTATGGATGTTGGGTAGTAATATTCAAAATGTAGGTTGGCCTGCATGCGGCGAAATAGACATGATGGAATATGTGAGTTTTAAACCAAATAAAACTCATTTTACGATTCATAGTACCGCCAATAATCATACGAATGGGACAGAAATAACTTCTGGCGCAGTTGATTTGGAATCTATTGAAGAGGAATTTCATAATTTCGGAATTCTGTGGTCTTCAAAGTATATCAAATTTTATATTGATGATATAGAGAATGTTCAATTTATGTTTAGAAGACCTACAAGTAGTACTGTAGAAAATTGGCCGTTTTCAAATAATTTTTATTTTTTAATGAATATTGCTGTAGGTGGAAATTGGGGTGGACTGGAAGGAGTTGATATGTCAATTTTTCCTGCAACTATGGAAGTTGATTATATTAGAGTATATCAAGTAAATTGAATCATATAAGTTGGCAGAATTTATAAAAATATACGAAGAAAATCCGAGTCCAAAGGAGATAAAAAGGGTAGTGGACGTGTTGCGTAAAGGTGGCTTGGTTATTTATCCTACCGATACCGTTTATGGCTTAGGTTGTGATATTACCAATACTAAGGCATTAGAGAAAATTGCACGTATTAAAGGAATAAAACTCGCAAAAGCCAACTGGTCATTTATTTGTACCGATTTAAGTAACCTTTCGGATTATGTTCGACAAATTGATACTGCAACTTTTAAAATTTTAAAGAGAGCATTACCAGGGCCTTATACGTTTATTTTGCCGGGTAATAATAATTTGCCTAAGGAGTTCAAGAAAAAAAAGACAGTGGGTATACGTGTGCCAGATAATAATATTGTGAAAGCCCTAGTGGAAGGTTTAGGTAACCCCATTGTATCGACATCAATTCGAGATGATGATGATGTTTTAGAATATACCACCGATCCAGAACTTATTTTTGAGAAATGGGAAAATCTCGTTGATGTTGTAATCGATGGTGGTTATGGTGGTAATATAGGTTCTACTATAATAGATGTTTCATCTGGGCATGCTGAAGTTATTCGTGAAGGAAAAGGTAGCTTAAATATTATATAGTTTCATTTCCTGAAAAATAAACCTATAAAAAAAGCGGCCTAAGTAGGCCGCTTTAATTTTATAATGTAATCAGTATTATTATTTATTGATAGCAGGATCTTTCATTCCTTCTTCAATCATACTATAGAACTGATCAATTTTAGGAAGAACTACAATACGAGTTCTTCTGTTTTTTGATTTTTCAGTTGTAGAAACTGGAATATATTCAGATCTACCAGCAGCTGTCATACGCTTAGGATCAACATTGAAATCATTTTGTAGAATACGAACTACAGCAGTTGCACGTTTAACACTTAGATCCCAGTTGTCTAACAATGAACCGTTACCTCTGTAAGGTACATTATCGGTATGACCTTCAACCATAAATTCGAAATCAGGTTTATTGTTTACAACTTTAGCAACCTTACCAAGAACTTCTTTTGCTCTACTAGTAATATTGTAGCTACCGCTGCTAAATAATAATTTGTCTGATATAGAAACAAAAACAACACCTTTTTCAACGCTTATTTCAATATCTTCATCATCCATGTTTCCTAAAACACCTTTTAAGCTCTGTACCAAAGAAAGGTTTACAGAATCTCTACGTGTAATAGCATCATTTAATTTACGAATGGTTAAATCTTTTTCTTGAAGACTTTCTAGAGATTTCTCTAAGTTCTCAGCACCTTTGGTAGTCAAAGTTGTCAAGTTACCCATATTGTTAATAAGCTCTTGATTGTTAGCTTTTAAGAAAGCATTTTGATCTTCTAAGGTCTGTAATCTTGAGGAGGCGGTGGCTTTCTCTTCTAAACAATCGTTTAATTTAACAGTTGCCGAATTTAATAAATCTTGTGTTCCTTTGTGCTTTGCTTCAAGATCCGCATATTTCTTCGATGATACACACGAAGACAATAAAAGCGTTACTCCAAGACATCCTAATAATATTTTCTTCATAATTTAAATCTATTATACTAATTTAGTTATTAACTTTAATATCGCATCTAAGCGACTCCAAAATTATATAATTACAAAGTCACTTATATACTACGTAAGTTAATCTTTTACTAAAATGTTAAAATTTCGTATCCTATGTACGAAGTAAGACCATACTATGGACTTCGTAAGATAATATTTTTTTAGAAATTTGGTTTTTTCTCGCTTTTTGTACATTTTTTTAAATTGTCTATAAAAGCTTATATGTGCCCTAAAAATAGCAAAAAAGTGATTAAACCTCAATTGCCATAAAAACCGTAAGGCTGCTATACCATCTAAAAGTAAGCGTAAGAAAATAATTACGAAGGCTTTTCTTCTTGGAAGATTTTTTGTTATTGAAAATAAGGAGTTTCTAAAGTTTAAGTACGTTTTCTTAGGATTCATATTGCTCAAAGTAGAACCACCTAAGTGATATACTTTTGATGCACCTACATACATAATTTTGTAGCCATGGTTTTTAGCGCGCCAACAAAAATCAACTTCTTCTTGATGTGCAAAGTAATCGGCATCGAAACCATTTAATTCTTCGAATACATTTTTTTTGACAAACATGCAGGCTCCTGTTGCCCAGAATATTTCCTTGATGTCATCATATTGTCCATTGTCACGTTCTAAGGTCTGAAAAATTCGACCTCTACAAAACGGATAACCTAATTGGTCAATGAAACCACCACCAGCACCTGCATATTCGAAATAGTCTTTCTTTAGTAAATCTAAAATTTTAGGTTGAATAATTGCAACGTCTGGAATATTGGAAAAAGCATCAATTATTGGAGTTAACCAATTTGGAGTAACCTCTACATCTGAATTTATAAGGCAATATATATCTGCATCAACATGTATTAATGCATCATTATATCCTTTAGCAAAACCGCCGTTTTCCTTATTCTTTATAATTTTAACCGTAGGGTGATTTTTGGTTACAAAGGAAATCGAATCATCAGTAGAAGCATTATCTGCGACATAAATGTCAGCATTTTTAGAATGTTCGATAATTGAGGGCAGGTACCTTTGTAAAAGGACTTCACCATTCCAGTTTAATATGACTATTGCTATCTTCAAAACGATCGCAAATTAACGGCTAAATTCAGGAATCTCTTGCATAAATTCATATTTTTCCGCCATCAAGTCCGTTTGGCAATAAAAATGTGTCACTCCATTACTCACCATGAGGTAATTAGCATTGAGTTTGAAGTTATATTGCGCTATTTGGTCGAAGGTAGATTGGGAGATGTTAACTTCTGGTGCTTTGCACTCTACCAGAATGTGTAATCGACCATCAGGTTTAAAGACGACCACATCATACCTTTTTTTTAAGCCGTTCAATGTAATTTGTTTTTCAACATTAATATGACTTAACGGATAGTTCTTTTCCTGTATAAGGAATTGAACTACATGTTGTCTCACCCATTCTTCTGGAGTAAGTACCACAAATTTTTTACGTATTTCGTCAAATATTAAGGTTCTATTTTCCCTATTTTTGACTCTGAAAGTGTAGCATGGAAAATTGAGTCGCTGCATTATACAAAGTTGATGAATTTTTCTGAATGGATGAAGCGGTGCAAATAGTCAATGAAATTAAGAAAGGTCAAATTAGACCTATCTATTTTCTTTTTGGGGAAGAGGCTTATTTTATTGATAAAATATCGGATTATATAGGGGATAAAGTTTTAACCGAGGAGGAGAAAGGTTTTAACCAAATGGTTCTTTATGGAAGGGATGTATCTATTGATGATATTGTAGGTAATGCGAAAAGGTATCCTATGATGGCAGAAAGACAGGTTGTTATAGTTAAAGAGGCCCAGCACCTTTCAAGAACAATTGAGCAACTTTGTGCTTATGCAAAAAACCCGCAACAAAGCACAGTTCTTGTTATTTGTTATAAATATAAAAAACTAGATAAGCGTAAAAAGCTATTCAAAATTATTAAAAAGAACGGGGTTATTTTCGAAAGTAAAAAGCTTTATGAGAATCAAGTTAGCGATTGGCTTAGAAAGCATTTATTGAGCAGGGGTTATACTATATCTCATAAGGCCGCCCTTTTGTTGGTTGAGTATTTGGGTACTGATTTAAGTAAAATTAGCAAAGAAATTGAAAAGTTAAGGTTAGCCATACCACAACAAACAGAAATCACTCCTGAGCATATTGAAGAACATATAGGTATAAGTAAGGATTATAATAATTTTGAGTTGAAAAGAGCTATTGGCGAACGAGATATGTTGAAGGCCACCAAAATCATCACTTATTTTGCTCAAAACCCAAAAGACAATCCGTTCATATTAACGATAACCTTATTAAATTCTTTCTTTACTCAGTTATTACAATATCATGGTCTAAGTGATCATTCACCAAAAAATGTTGCTAGTGCATTACGTATTAATCCATATTTTGTGAGTGAAATACAGGCAGCTGCCAGAAATTATCCAATGAAAAAAGTAAGCACGATTATCTCTAGCTTACGAGAAATGGATTTAAAAGGTAAAGGGGTCGGTGCCGTAACAATGAGTGATTCAGATTTACTGAAAGAACTTTTATATAAAATTATATAAAAATTTACTTTCTATCTACACCAAATTTTCCTGGTCCGACCAATATTATGGTTATAAAAGAGACTAAATAAAGTAACGCTTTTTCTTTTGTGCCAAAATCATCTGCAGCATGAGCAATAAATACAGCCACGCCCATAGTAATTGCAGTCGGTACAGCTGATAAACGGGTTTTAAAACCTATAATGATTAATATTGGGCAAATAAACTCACCTATAACAGCTAAAAATAAAGAAGGCGCAGCACCTATGCCAATAGGGTCTCCAAATTCGAAATTTCCAGAAATTAATTTTTGAAATTTTGGTAGGCCATGCGTTAACATCATTGCAGAAATGGCTATTCTAAAAAAGGCTAGACCAATATCCTTTAAAAGGGGGCTTTTCATGTGTTTTATTTATTTACTTTAAATGTATTGATTTTTTTTGTCTTTTTTAAAATTTCATCAATTTCATATACTAATTTATTCGTATTTTCTTTACTAAAATACAGTGGTGGCTTAATTTTAAGTACATTGTCATAAGGGCCGTCGGTACTAATTAAAATAAATTTAGAACGAAGTTCATTTTTTATAATCGAAGCTAGATTGGTTCCAGGTTTTCCATTTAAATCTAAAATTTCAACCCCAAGAAAAAGTCCTTCCCCACGTATATCGGCCAACTCTTTATGTTGAGTTTGTAAAGTTTTTAATTCTTTCTTTAAATAATCGCCAACGAGTTGGGCTTTTTTAGGTAATTCTTCTTCTTCTATTACTTCCAATACAGCATTGCCAATAGCGCATGAAACAGGATTACCCCCAAATGAACTGAAAAATTCCATACCGTTGTTAAAACTGCGCGAAATTTCCTCGGTAGTGACTACGGCAGCTAACGGATGACCATTTCCTATCGGTTTACCGAGTATGACAATATCCGGTACAACATCATACATTTCATAACCCCAAAAATATTCTCCCAATCGGCCAAAACCAACCTGCACCTCATCACTAATACATAGTCCGCCTTGTTTGCGAATTTCAGGATATATACTTTTTAAATACGTTTTTGGTAAAGGTACTTGACCACCGCAACCTATTATGGGTTCTGCTATAAATGCAGCAATATTTCCATTATTACTTTGAATTTTTTTATTTGTCGAGGCAATATAATGTTCAGTAATTTCTTGTTTAGATTCTATACTTGTACCGAAAATCTTGGGCATTTCTGTTTCAATAATATTATCTTTTTTACCCGTACCACCATTATGATTGTATTTATAATGGCTAATATCAATAGCGTTCTGGGTATTACCATGATAGCCATGTTGTAGCACCATAACCATATTTTTTTTTGTATGTGTTTTAGCTATACGTAAAGCTAAATCTGAAGCTGCACTACCAGAATTAACTAAAAAAACTTTATTTAAATGGGAAGGGAATTTAGATAGTAACTTATCGGTATAGGTTAAAAGTTCCTCATAGATATAACGGGTATTGGTATTTAATTTAGCGATAGTTCGTTGACCGGCTCTTACCACTTTAGGATGACAATGGCCTACTTGAATAATATTATTGTAGGCATCTAAAAAGGTGTTGCCTTCACTGTCATACATATATTGAAAGGCAGCACCCGACATTTGAATTGGCTCTTTATAGCTTAAAGATTGTGCTTGGCTAATATTTTTATTGCGTCTACCGAGTTGTTCCTCTAAATTTTTGCTTGGTAATTTTGAGAAGCCACTAGCACCTCTAAATGAATTTTTAGCTTTTATAGGGTTAATAGTTACCCATTTTCGTAGTAGTGTCCACGCAGATTTTTCGCTGATGGTAATATAAGAAGATTCAGGTTTTATCTTTTTAGAATGCGCCGAGTTTAAAACACTGGTACATAATCTAGCAGCAATTAAATAGTAAAGGGCATCTACTTCTTTTTCTTGTAATGGTAATTTAGTAGTATAAGCTGTAATAATTTGGCAGGCAATTTCTAATGGATTCTCTTTGTCCATCAATACATAGGTGAGTGCTACGGCCAATTCATTTATGAGCCAGGAATAGCACATGTCTCCGAAATCTATAATACCCGCTATGGCATCATTTTGTGCTAAAACATTCCAATCGTTTGCATCGTTATGAATAATGCTTTGTCGAAATTCATAGCGTAGAGGTAGAACATGTTCATTGAATTGTAAACAAAAATAGTCTACCAAACTTCGGTCACTAGCATCGGGAATGTCTGAAAGATATTTCCAATTTTTTTGAAAGTGTTGAAGGTCCCATTGTGTTTGCTTAGCTTTTATTGAAGTAATGCTAAGGTTAAATAAACTTTGGTCTATATCGGCTAAGGTTTTACCAAAGGATTCCATTAATGTTGTGGTATGTATCGATTCTGCTAGAAAGGTGCCCGATACAAAAGTCAGTAAACGAAAAATGTAATCGCCAGTTATGATTTCATGATCACCAGAGTTGTTCGCTATGATTTCTGAACAATGGACATCTTCATTTTTGAGCGCTATTAAAATCTTATTTTCAGCAGTAATCAATTCTAAAATTTCGGTAGAATTATCATATACTTTTAGAACATATATTTCGCCTTTGGTTTCTATTTTAAAATTGGTACTATCATAGCCCTCTAATTTAGTGATTAGAGGATCATTGATATTGTAGTGTATTTTTAATATAGAAACTAACTGTAATTTTTTATCCATAAGTAAATGGTGGTTTTTCTATAATATCTTCGTCAATAGCTGAATATTAGTATAATAATGAAAGATACTGCTTGTTGCTTGATGTATTAAAATATTATATTTACTAGAATCAAAAATAATATTCATCATGAGAAAAACAATTCTTTTTATTTTACTTTCTGTTTTTGTTGTAATCAAACAAAATGCGCAGGACTTTGAATTTAAATCAGATCAGATAGATTTAAAGTACGAGCGCTTCATACTACCAAATGGATTAACCTTGTTGGTACATGAAGACCACAAAGCCCCAATTGTGGCTGTTAATGTTTGGTATCATGTAGGTTCAAAAAATGAAAAACCGGGTAAAAGTGGTTTTGCCCATTTATTTGAACATTTAATGTTTAATGGTAGTGAAAATTTTAATGATGATTATTTTCAAGCCCTTGAAAGAATAGGAGGCACCGATTTAAATGGTACTACAAATACAGATCGGACCAATTATTTTCAGAATGTGCCAGTTTCTGCATTAGACCAAGTTCTTTTTCTAGAATCTGACAGAATGGGTCATTTATTAGGGGCAATTGATCAAGAAAAGTTAGATGAACAGCGTGGTGTTGTGCAAAATGAAAAAAGACAAGGTGAGAATCAGCCATATGGCAAACAATGGGATTTATTAACAAAAGAAATGTACCCAAAAGGGCATCCTTATTCATGGACGGTAATTGGGGAAATGGAAGATTTGAACGCGGCTTCTCTTGAAGATGTTAAGGAATGGTTTAGGTCTTATTATGGCACTGCGAATGCCGTTATTGCGGTAGCTGGTGACATTAATCCAGAAGAGGTTCATAAAAAAGTTCTTGATTATTTTGGTGATATACCTTCAGGACCGACAGTTGCGAGACAAGAAATAAATATACCAACGAAGACATCTGATACCTATCAAGTTTATGAAGATAGGGTACCTGAGGCACGTATTTTGTTTAGCTGGAATAGCCCAGAATTTGGAAATAAAGAGGATATACACTTCGATTTAATTTCTTCTATTCTTACCAGTGGAAAAAATTCTAGGTTGTATAAAAGGCTAGTTTATGATGATCAACTGGCCAGTTCTGTTGTTTCTTTTCAGGCATCTAATGAAATCGCTAGTGAATTTATAACCTGGGCAAATGTTAAACCTGGTGGCGATGTTGATAAAGTTCAGCAAATAATGGAGGAAGAATTGGCTAGATTAATAAAGAACGGACCTACGGAAAATGAGCTAAAAAGAGTTAAAGCTGCTTATTTTTCAGGATTTATAAAAGGTCTTGAACGTATAGGAGGTTTTGGCGGAGTTTCAGATATTTTAGCCTCTAATCAAACATATTTTGATGACGCCGCATATTACAAGACTGTTTTAAATTACGTTGAAAATGCCACTGTTTTAGATGTGCAGACTACTGCAAAAAAATGGCTCACCAATGGTAAGCATATTTTGCTTTGTAAACCCTTTCCTGAATATACGGTTACTGAAAGTAGAATTGATAGAAGCAAATTACCTGCAGTAGGAGAAGCAAAAAGCTCAAATTTTCCTGAATTACAAAGAGATAAATTGTCTAATGGATTAAATATAGTTTTAGCAAAAAGAACAGGCGTACCAACAGTAGTAATGAACTTAATGTTCGATGCAGGCTATAAAACAGATTTTCTGTCTAGCCCAGGAACGGCCCAACTGTCGATGGATTTGCTAGATGAGGGTACCAAAGATTTGAATTCACTTCAAATTAATGAGAAGCTTCAATTACTTGGGGCCAGTTTATATAGTTATTCTAGTCAAGATAATTCTAATGTATATTTAAATACACTAAAACCTAGTTTAGATGCCAGTATAGATTTATTTGCAGATGTAGTATTAAATCCTGCTTTTCCTGAGAAAGAATTTGATAGATTAAAAAATGATCAGTTGAATTCTATACAGCAAGAAAAGTCTGAACCTGTTTCTATGGCATTAAGAGTAATGAACAGATACCTTTATGGCGAAGGACACCCTTACAGTAACCCTTATTCCGGTTCTGGTTATGCTGAAACTGTTTCTAAACTAACGAAAGCAGATGTAGAAAAATTTTATTCAACGTGGATAAGACCAAATAACGCAACGCTAATAGTGAGTGGTGATTTAGAAATGAACGAGTTGAAGTCCAAGCTTGAAAAAGCTTTCGGTAAATGGAAGAAGGCAGAGGTACCAACCATTACATTTTCTACTCCAAAAGTTAATTCAAAAAATACCCTTTACTTAATGGATCGGCCAGAATCTGAGCAGTCGGTTATATTAGCAGGTCATCTTACTGAAAAATATGGAGATGTTTCTCAAATTGCCCTAGAACAAATGGTGAGTGTTTTAGGAGGCGATTTTACCTCTAGAATAAACATGAATCTAAGAGAAGATAAGCATTGGGCATATGGTGCTAGCGGATTTGTAATGGAGGCTAAGGCCGAGAGACCTTTTATAATGTATGCTCCTGTGCAAACAGATAAATCTTCTGAATCTGTTACAGAATTAAGAAAGGAAATTTCAGAGTTTATTTCTACGAGACCAGTTACCCAAGAAGAATTAGAAAAAGTAAAAACAAATCAAATTTTAAGTTTACCTGGGCAATGGGAAACTAATAGTGCGGTTAACCAATCTATTGTAAATATTGTAAAATATGATTTGCCTGATAATTATTATCAAAGCTATGATGCCAATGTTAGAAATCTTACTTTAAAAGAAGTGCAAGAAGTAAGTAAAAAAGTTGTTAAGCCAGAAGCTGTTAATTGGTTTGTAGTAGGGGATAGGGCTAAGATTGCTGAAAAATTAGATGGTTTAGGCTTCGATGCTATTATAGAAATAGATGCTGATGGTAATCCTAAAAAGCCAATTATTAAGGATGCTAAATCTGAAATCAAAAATTGAAAGTAGAATTGTTGTTAAAAAAAATCCCATTTTTAAATGGAATTTTTTATTTATAATTTATTGAAGTTTTGGATAATCATTGGGGCTTGCTTCATGCATAATAGCATAAACTTTTTCAAAAATATCTTCTCTATTTGGTTTTGAAAAATAGTCTCCATCACTACCATAAGCGGGTCTATGTGCTTTTGCGCTCAAAGTTTGCGGTGCGCAATCTAAATATTGAAAGGCACCCTGCTTTTCAATAATTTCATTTAGTAGATAAGCAGAACAACCACCAGGTACATCTTCATCAATAACTAATAATCGGTTTGTTTTCTTTATACTTTCCACAACATCTTTGTCAATGTCAAATGGTAATAAGGTTTGGGCATCAATAATTTCGGCATCGATACCTACTTCTAAAAGCTCTTTAGCGGCTTTTTCGACAATTCTTAATGTTGACCCATAAGAAACTAAGGTTATATCGCTACCTTCTTTAATTGTTTCAACTTTACCTATTGGTGTGCAGAATTCACCAAGATTATTTGGCTTTTTCTCTTTTAATCGATAACCATTTAAACTCTCGATAACCAAGGCAGGTTCACCACTTTTTAAAAGTGTATTGTAAAATCCTGCGGCTTGTGTCATATTTCGAGGCGCTAAAATATACATACCTCTCAATAAATGTATAAGTCCGCCCATTTGTGAACCAGAATGCCAAATTCCTTCTAATCTGTGCCCTCTAGTTCTAATAATTAATGGCGCCTTTTGTTTTCCAGCTGTTCTGTATAGTAAAGATGCTAAATCGTCGGTTAGGGTAGACATAGCATAAAAAATATAATCTAAATACTGTATTTCAGCAATGGGTCGAAGACCTCTTAATGCCATACCTATTCCTTGACCGATAATGGTCGTTTCACGTATTCCTGTATCGGCTACGCGAATAGCACCGTATTTTTCTTGCATGCCCTCGAGGCCTTGGTTTACATCTCCAATGGCTCCAGTATCTTCCCCGAAGATTAATGTATTTGGATATTTTTCAAATAATTTATCAAAATTGTCACGTAGAATTACCCTGCCATCTACTTGTTCAGAGTCATCTTTGAAAATAGGCGCTATCGCATGTATATTAGTAGCTTTATTTTCGTTTTCACTATAAAGGTGTTTATTATATATATCTTGAGCTTCCTGTAGAAATTTTGTAGTCCAGCTTATTAAAGTCGATTTTTCCGCTGATGATTCCCCTAAAAGAAAACGTAACGATTTACGGGCTGATATTGCTAAATCTTTTTTAATAGGTTCTTCTATAGCAATTAAATCGTTTTTTATTTTATTTAAAAAGTTTTTGTTGGGACTTTTACTTGAGGCTTGTTCAATTAAACCGACCAATGTTTTTTTATCGGATAAAAGTCCTTGTAAATATTCTTCCCATGCTTGTTTTTTGGCTTCTCGAACAGTTCGTTTGATTCTTTTTTCAATGGTTTCCAATTCTTCGGTATTGGCAATACCAGATTCAAGAATCCATTCCTTAAAACGCTTGTTGCAATCAAAGTCACGTTCCCATTCTAAACGCTTATTATCTTTATAGCGTTCATGAGATCCTGATGTTGAATGACCTTGTGGTTGTGTTAATTGTTTAACATGAATCATTACTGGTACATGCTCTTGTCTAGCAATATCTGCAGCATTCTCGTAAGCATGCATTAATCCTGTATAATCCCATCCATTTACTTTAAGAATTTCAAATCCTTTCTCGCTTTCTGTTCGTTGAAAACCTGTAAGTACTTTTGAAATATCTTCTTTTGTAGTGTGATATTTTGCAGGTACCGAAATACCATATTCATCATCCCAAATACTAATAACCATGGGTACTTGAAGAACACCTGCAGCGTTTATTGTTTCAAAGAACATGCCTTCACTGGTGCTCGCATTACCAATAGTGCCCCAAGCAATTTCATTACCATTTACAGAGAATTTAGCGCTATCCAGACCTTTTTGATTTCGGTATACCTTAGAAGCCTGGGCTAAACCTAAAAGACGTGGCATTTGCCCTGCGGTACATGAAATATCGGCACTACTATTTTTTTGCTTCGTTAAATCTTTCCAGCTACCATCTGTATTAAGGCTGTGAGTTAAAAAATGACCTCCCATTTGCCTACCTGCACTCATTGGTTCTTTTTCAATATCGGTTGTGGCGTACAGTGCGTGAAAAAAGTCTTTTGGTTTTAAAAGCCCCAAGGCCATCATAAATGTTTGATCTCGATAATATCCACTTCTAAAATCACCGTTTTTAAATGATCTGGCCATCGCCAATTGTGGTAGTTCTTTTCCGTCTCCAAAGATGCCGAATTTGGCCTTTCCGGTAAGGACTTCTTTTCTCCCCAACAAACTACAAGTCCTGCTTAAAAAAGCTATTTCATAATCACTTACAATTTGTTCTTTGAAATCATCAAAAGAAATGTCGTTACTAGTCTTCGAAGAAACATCCATGTATAAAACGAGTTTTCACAAAATTACCGAAACATGTACTTTTTAGCAACGCTTTAACTGGTTAATTTATTCCATATTTTTCAACAAATTTGGGATAATATTGAAAATATCTAATTTATTAGGGCAAATATTAGTAACAGATTTAAACTTCAACTGTTTAAAACCATTTTCTGGTGAAAAGTCCTGTGAGGGTTTTAGGGCTTATAGTAATAATAAACCGAATTTTTTCACCGTAGTTCGGTTGTGAAACCTCCCAACCATTGTTTGAAAAAACCGGTAGATAAAGTTCAAAGTAATCGGTTACCAGATTTAAACGAACACCAGAATCATAAACGAATTTCTCATTTACTCCTGTATTTTTAACTAAACCAGCATCTCCATATAATTCTATCCATTTCCATAAATTGAAACTACCATTAACAGTAGTCATCCAATTATTTGAAAATCGATATTGTTGGTCTAAGAAAGATTTGAACCCGCCTTCAGCAATAATTATTTGTTGACTGTAAATACCAGAATCTTCAGACCTGCCCAAATAGCCATAGTCAAATAGATAATCTGTAGGTCTGTCTAAAGCAAAGCTAAAAAAATCTGTATTTGTTTTGTTACTTAAAAATTTACCAGCAAAAAATCTAAGGTTCAATTGTCTATTATTCTCAAACAATTTACGGTATTCATATTCGAAAGATACCTTACTGAAATTACCAGCTAATTGAAAATCAGCAAACCACGAATTATAATCTAAAATCCCATTATTTCTATTGATGTAGCGAGCATTAAAAATACTATAATCAGGATTTTCTGGATCATTGGCCAAACTCTGCAGCGATGGGTCGAAATCTCGTAAAATATTAACGTATCTAAAAGAAATGAATTCTCGCTTATTAGATAATAAATCTTCAGGTCTAAAACCGAAGCTCAATGATGGGGTTATTGAGGTGTATCTTGAATTCTCATTGAAGTGAGATGTTGAAGCTCCAATACCATAATTGGCTACATATAGACCACTTTTACTTAAATACTTTCTATAGGTAAATTTACCATACCCAACGAATGCCTGTTCTTTAAAAGAGTAGGAGGGCGCGAAATCGTAAACGAAGGGTCGTTCTAAAAGAGTTTTATTGTAAAGACGTATGCCAGGTGCCCAACCGTCATATATATTAAAATTAAGTACCGGAACATAAAACACTTGGTTAAAATAAGGATTCTCTGCATCCTTGAAAAAAGTAAAATTTAATTTCTTATTGCTCGATAAAAATCCTTTTAAAGATTTCCAGTTATCTCTCTGATTAAATTCTGGAATTTTCTGGTCATAATTAAGTACAAGTTTATCTTCTTGATTATTAGGAATTGTAAAAGTCTCTTCGAACTTAATATCACTAAACCAATATTCAGATACTATAGAATCTTTTTTAAGGCCAAAGACTGATATTGGCACATTAGTACCTTCTTTATTTTTAATTGTTACTAACAATGAATCTTCTGCTTTCTCTACCTTTTTTATCTTAAAATCGATTTTACGATCTGTAGAGACATAATCTCTAAAGAACCAATCGATATCTTGGGTGGTCGACCGTTTTAGGATGGATTCAAAATCAAGGACTTTAACCGTATTTAATTTATAATACTTGAAAAATGTTTTTATGCTTTCGTCCACTTGTTCCTTACCTATGTAATCTGCTAAATAAGCAAGGCCCAAACCTGCTTTATACTTATTCGCAATTTTTTGATTGAACCAAATAAGGGAATCGTTAGAGGTCTTTAGTGCCTGATCAAGGTTTTTACGTGCTGTAAGGTTGTATAAAAATGAGTACTGATCATTAAAGTCCATTTTAGCCAATTCGAAACTTTTAAATCCCCAAATTTTTGAAAGCTTACCCATAAGTTTCTGGTCTGGGTAGTATTCGTCAACATAAGCAATTATCAAATAATTAGCGATTGCATTATTTAGCCATTGTTCTTTACGCGGATTTAAAAACATGGTCTCCCTTAGAATACTGTTTATCGCAGTTTTAAGGAATTTCAATTCAAATTGAAATTGTTCTTCGTAAGGTCTTATAAATGATGGCAATTGATTTAAACCATATAAAGGGTCTTTATCATAATCTAATTCACTTACCAATATTTTGTCATGAGGATATTCCCCCAAATTATCATAGATAAAATCAGCTACTTTGTTAATGGAAAGACCTTGACCGATTGGACTATAACGAGGTGCCTTAATATTCGTGAGAAATTTCATGTGAGGAGTCACATGTGTTATAAATTCATCTTGAGGGTTTAATATTATTTCACCTCCTCTTTGTAAATTTCCTTTTAATTGGGCAAATTGACCATTAGGGTATTGTGATAAAGAAGAAAGATCAAAATTAGAAGCTATATAAAGACTATCGGGAAACTTAAAATTAATTACCGTATTAGTAACATTGGTATACAGGTCTTCAAGATTTTTATTTGAGTAAAGATGCCATTTACCATCATATACCGCTGGTGTTAAGTACCAATCTTTTAAATAATAACCTCCTCTTTGATTATAACCATATGGAGTGAATTTGTTGGGAGGTAATTTTACCTTGTAAGTGATAAAAATCTTTCTTGACGTTTTTGGGAGTAGAATATTATCAAGAGTAACTTTCAGAATATCTTTTCCCTCGGTACGGCTCCATTCTAGGCCATTGTACGAGTCATCAACTACACTAACAATTGTGGTAGTTCCGCGTTCTTCAGGTTTTGCCAGGTGTAATGATTTTTTGAATTCTTGGGCGAATCGTTTAGCTAACCCTGTATTTTTATCTGAATAAGCGTTTGCCCAGTCATTAAAATAAATTACCCCAAGGTTGTAATTAGAGTTGTTATAATACATGAATTCTTGACGAATATCTAACTCATTGGTATACTCATTTAAACTCACCGTAAGTTCGGTTTTATACTGAGTATATCCCTTGGTTATAAAAGAAACCAAAAGAATTAAACTTAAACAAAAAAGAATATTGAATTTTCGGGTCAAGGCTCTGATTAAAAATTAGGACTCATCGTATGCCCTTTGTAAAAGGTATCTATTATTTCTACTACTTCTTCTTCGGTATCTACAATTTTAATAAGGTTTAAATCTTCTGGGCTAATATTCCCCATTTTAAGCATGGTTGTTTTAACCCAATCCATAAGACCTGTCCAAAATTCGATACCTACCAAAATAATCGGAAATTTTCCGATTTTATGAGTTTGTATTAATGTAATTGCTTCAAATAGTTCATCTAAAGTTCCAAAACCACCTGGCATCACAACAAAACCTTGAGAATATTTTACGAACATAACTTTTCTAACGAAGAAATAGTCAAAGTCTAAACTCTTATCATTATCAATATATGGATTGTCATGTTGCTCAAAAGGAAGGTCTATATTCAAACCAACAGAAGTGCCACCGGCTAAATTTGCGCCTCTATTACCTGCTTCCATGATGCCTGGGCCACCACCTGTGATTATTCCATATCCTGCCTCGGAAATCGATTTTGAAATAGAGACTGCCAATTTATAATATGGGTCTTCCTCCTTTGTTCTGGCAGATCCGAAAATAGATACACATGGTCCAATTTTACTCATGCGTTCAAAACCATTGACAAATTCTCCCATAATTTTAAAAATGGCCCAAGAATCATTGGTTTTTATTTCATTCCAACCCTTATGATGTTTTTCTGATCTCATATATTTTAATACTAATCTTTGTAGTTTGTAAAAACTACCTTTAAAATTCCAATTCTCGCTTTAAAAAGGTTGCGGTATAACTTTTTTTGTCTTTTGCAACTTCTTCAGGGGTTCCTTTTGCTACTAATTTGCCTCCTAATCGTCCTCCTTCATAGCCAATATCTATAATGTAATCTACCATTTTAATTACATCCATATTATGTTCTATGACCAAAACGGTATTTCCTTTATCAGCCAATTTATTTAAAACTTCCATTAATACCCTTATGTCTTCAAAATGAAGACCGGTTGTGGGTTCATCTAAAATATAGAAAGTATTGCCCGTATCTCTCTTTGAAAGTTCTGTTGCTAATTTTATACGTTGGGCTTCACCACCAGAAAGTGTTGTTGATTGTTGACCTAAAGATATATAACCTAAGCCAACATCTTGTATTGTCTTTAACTTACGGTGAATTTTAGGAATTAGTTCAAAAAAAGAAACAGCTTCATTTATGGTCATTTCTAAAACATCAGAAATTGATTTTCCTTTATACCTTATTTCTAAAGTTTCCCTGTTAAATCTTTTGCCATTACAGGTTTCGCATTCAACATACACATCTGGTAAAAAATTCATTTCAATTACTCGAAGACCACCACCTTGACAGGTTTCGCAGCGACCACCTTTTACATTGAAACTAAACCTGCCAGGTTTGTAACCTCTAATTGAGGCTTCTGTTGTTTTAGTGAATAATGTCCTTATCTCACTAAATACACCAGTATACGTTGCAGGGTTAGACCTGGGTGTTCTGCCAATAGGAGATTGGTTAATATCTATTACTTTATCGATATGTTCTAAGCCAGTAATTTTTTTATAAGGCATAGGTTTTTTTACCCCGTTAAAATAATGGGCATTCATAATCGGATAAAGCGTTTCATTGATTAGGGTCGATTTGCCACTGCCAGATACGCCTGTTACACCAATCATTTTTCCTAATGGGAATTTGGCAGTTATATTTTTTAAATTATTACCGGTACAACCAGATAATATAATCTCATGACTATTGCCGGATCTTCTCTTTTTTGGGACTTCAATTCTTTTAGCGCCGGTCATATAATCCGCTGTTAAAGTGTTGAAGTTCTTTAGTTGATCTGGAGTTCCTTGTGAGATAATTTCACCGCCATTTTTACCAGCTTTTGGCCCAATATCAATAACATGGTCTGCCCGTTCTATCATATCACGGTCATGCTCTACAACAATTACCGAGTTGCCTATATCCCTTAGTGATTCTAAAGATTTAATTAGCCGCTCATTATCTCGTTGGTGCAGACCAATACTTGGTTCATCTAAAATATATAGTACACCTACAAGTTGAGAACCAATTTGAGTAGCTAATCGTATTCGTTGTGCTTCGCCTCCAGATAGCGATTTTGAGCTTCTATTTAAGGATAGGTAATCTAAACCAACATCTAACAGAAATTGAATACGCGTATTTATTTCTTTTATAATTTCTTCGGCTATCTTTAATTGATTGCCTTTCAATTTTTCATCAAGTCCCTTAAAAAAGCTAGCCAATTCAACAATATCCAAATTCGCTAATTCGGCAATATTTTTATCTTCAATTTTAAAATATAGTGATTCTTTTTTTAATCGGTAACCATCGCATGTAGGACAAGTGATTTTATCCATATATTCTTTTGCCCATCGTCTTATAGAAGTAGATGCAGCTTCTTCAAACTGATTTTTTATGAAGTTAGAAATACCCTCATAATCTATTTTGTAAGTTCTTTTAACGCCCAAAGATTTTGAGTCTACCTCAAAACTTTCTTTACCACCATTTAATAAAATTTCAATAGCTTCTTTGGGTATGTCTTTAATTGGGTCTGTAATTTGAAAATTATAGCGCTCCGCTATCGTTTCTATCTGCTTAAAAGCCCAAGACTTTTTATAGTCTCCGAGTGGTGCAATACCACCACTTTTAATAGAAAGTTTTTTATCTGGGAATATCTTTTTTTCATTTACCTCATAAACATGCCCCAAACCACTGCAATGGGGGCACATTCCTTTTGGCGAATTAAAGGAGAAGGTGTTTGGTTCAGGAGAAGGATAGGAGATACCTGAAGTTGGGCACATAAGATCTCTACTAAAATACCTAGGTACATCAGTGCCTTCTTCTAACACCATCAGCACATTATTACCGCTATACATTGCTGTATTTATGGTTTCTGCTAAACGCTTATGAAAATCTTCGCTCTCAATTACTTTTAGACGGTCAATTACAATCTCGATATCGTGAGTTTTGTAACGATCCACTTTCATGCCCTTTACAATATCCTTTACCTCACCGTCTACTCTTACTTTTACAAAGCCTTGTTTGGCTATTTGCTCAAAAAGTTCACGGTAATGTCCTTTTCTTGACTTAATTATGGGAGCTAGTATGTTTATTTTTTTATCATCATACGATTCGATAATCAAATTTTTAATTTGTTCATCGCTGTAGCTAACCATTTTTTCACCAGTATTATAACTATGCGCATCGGCGGCTCGGGCGAAAAGTAGTCTTAAGAAATCGTATACTTCGGTTATGGTGCCAACGGTAGATCTAGGAGACTTGGATGTCGTTTTTTGTTCAATGGCAATAACAGGCGATAGGCCATCAATCTTATCAACGTCAGGTCGTTCTAAGCCACCTAAAAATTGTCTTGCATAGGCAGAAAACGTTTCAATATAACGTCGTTGACCTTCAGCATATATCGTATCAAACGCCAACGAAGATTTTCCACTACCCGATAACCCGGTAATAACTACCAGTTTATCGCGGGGAATTGTAACATCAATATTTTTAAGGTTATGAACACGGGCGCCTTTAACCTCAATATTTTCTTCAAAATTAATCATGTATTCATAGCAAAGATGTAAAAGTACGAATATGAGCGCGATTTACATATGCACTGGTATTGTTTGCTTTTTGGAATATGGTCTAAATTTCTGTTAAATATATTGTTGCATTTTAACATAATTAATGAAAAATGAGATTGCCTAATACAAAACTATAACTTAATTAAATCTCATAAATCCTTTATTGAGTTTACAAATCTTTCCACCAGTTAGGGTATGAAGTAACAGAATCCTTTACAATAATCTCTTGCCCAATTTGTGGTGCAATGACCACTATGTTTAATTCATCAGCTTTTACTTTTACACGCACAATTGGGTCTTTCCAATCGTGTAACGCCAATTTAAATCCGCCCCAATGTATCGGCATTATTTTTTATGCTCGAACATCAAGACCTGCTTGAGCAGTTTCTTCAGGCATCATATGGATATCTGACCACATTGTATTGTATTGTATTGTATTGTATTGACCGCATTCCATCAATGCTAGGTCGAAAGGGCCATATTTTTCACCAATCTCAGCAAAGTGTGGGGAGTAGCCGCTATCACCGCTAAAGTAAATGTTTTCATTTTCAGATGTAATTATCCAAAAACACCACAACGTGGTTTGACTATTGTTTATATTTCTACCTGAGAAATGCTGTGCAGGTGTACAAACTAATTTTAAGGTTTCAAATTGAGTTTCTTGCCACCAGTCCATTTCGGTAATTTTAGAATTAGGAATTCCCCATGCTAGCAAGTGATTACCAACACCAAGTGGTGTTGACCTCCTCCCATATTTAGGTACCGGTCATAGCTAGAGAATGGGGGCTATTTTCAATCATTTAGATATATTCGTTGGGGGACATGTCCCTTCACGAGCTATTTGGTGTGATCTTAATTTAGTATATGTTTATCCGGTTTTACAGATAGTCCAAAATTAGGGCAATAAGGGTAAATTTATATTTAACTTATAAATTATAAACCCGACGGTTTTCTATTTGTAAAGTTCAGAATAACAGTATTTTATATGACTTATTTAATAACCGCATACGCTACCGTATACGGTGGGTCCCAAAAAAATAAACCGTTAATACTGAATGTAAATCATTCAATATCAACGGTTTAATCAGTAGCGAGAGGGGGGCACGATCCCCCGACCTCCGGGTTATGAACTTTAACCGCTATTTTTTAGTTTTACAACCTATTGAAAAACAAATAGTTATTAAATATATTTTTACTGTTTTAGTGTAAACCGTATACGGTAGCGTATACGGTCTACTTTATAAAAATATTGAACTTCTATAAATTCTCCTAATAATATTTGTAATGTGCACAATATTAAAGAAGATTGGTTAGAGGTTTTAACTCTGCCACCCCGACAAATTATAGTATCAATCTATAGCAAAAACCTGTTAATCGTATGATTATCAGGTTTTTTTGTTTTTAGGGATATCAAAACATATCATTTAATCCCAATAGAAACGTCAACAAATCGGTCAACAGTTAAATTTTTTAATTAGTAACTAATTGATATATAATTAATTACGTGTTAATTTTGTCATCCTGCCACTCCTGGCTAATACATTTTAAAATTTTGTAAATATTTGATTTACATTGTTTTGTGTTTTTAATAGCACTATAGAATTACACCAAATTAGTACAAATTGAATAGCAAATAAAAAACCCTAAGAATTAACATCATATTAACGTAAAAGTGATTTACATTTGATTAGGAATTAAGTAAGGTTTATGTTAACTCAAAGGCTTCTATGGCTTTTCGTTTTGATGCTAGCCGGGTTGACAACATCGGCCGCAACTCTGCCTATTGAGGATTCCGAACTACACATTTTCCATTTAGGAAGTAACAATTTTCAGGAAGAAAATCGAAATTCCTTTGGTTTGTTAAATTTTGAGATAAATAGCATTACACAGAATTATCTCAGAAAAAAACAAGACACTTCAAATTTCTTTTATCACCTTAAGGATAATCAACAGATCATTGATTGCGAACTGTTTTTTGTTTTATACCCCAAAAACGTACATGCCATCGGGTTAAGGCTGCCAAGTCATTCAATCAGCTATCCTTTTCATACTTTCCTTTAGACGACTAAACTTTCGCTTTTGTTTTGGGAATAAAACTTTTTCCAAATTTTCGCCTACCCAAATTTAAGGCAAGCAAATATGAAAGTCCCGATTAAAAATCAGCAAAGTCAATTTTAACAATTCTAAAGAAAATTCAAATGGAAATATCAATGATTATAGTGAGCCTCTTATTAGCAGGCAGTGTTTTTATACCTTTTTATCTGTTCAATATCGCCGGGCAAAGTGAAAGAAAAAAATTCAAAAAAAAAATTGAGGAAATAATTACCAAAAATAACCTCAACATCAGCGAGTCTGAAACTTGGGGGATTACTTCTATAGGAATAGACCCAATCATGAAAAAACTGTTGTTCGTAAAAATTTATCCAACCGAAAATAACATTCAACTAGTAGATCTGAGTGCCGTGAATGAGTTTCAAATTTTAGAAAAAAGAAAGGTCATTAGTACTGAAAACAGAAAAGAGCGTGTTTTGGAACAATTGGATTTACAGGTTTTACTGAAAAATGGAAATATGCATATATTGAATTTTTACACTATTTCCGAAGATCAAGGCGAAGATTTTGAAGTTCGAAGAATCGAGAAATGGAATGCGCTATTAAAAAGTTTCATTTTGGATAAGCCAATAAAGCAAAAAGCGGCTTAATTTAAATGAAATATTATGAACCTGTTCAAAAATAACCAATGTTACTGACCGCTATCCTGTTCCTTTTATGGATAAGTTATTTAGCCTATCTATTTTTTTGGATGATTACAGAAATTATGCATAGGAAGAAAACCACGACAGAAAAACATCCTTTTTCAGTGGCTGTAACCGTTCAAAAAATAGACTCGCCAAGCATTTTGTTCTTTATGGGCATCTTGTTGGCTGTGGCCGCCATGCAGACCAACGGCTTCTTGAAGGTTGTAGGCAATGGCATGGACAATGCCTTTGCCGATTTTCATGTAGTTGGTACACTCTTAGGGCTTTTGTCGTCTATAGTGGACAACGTTCCTCTGGTCGCCGGTGCCATGGGTATGTATAGTATGGAACTCTATCTGCAAG
The DNA here is from genome assembly GCF_963975365.1 of uncultured Maribacter sp. Classification (GTDB taxonomy): domain Bacteria; phylum Bacteroidota; class Bacteroidia; order Flavobacteriales; family Flavobacteriaceae; genus Maribacter. Next base: position 190,644 of record NZ_CAXBGF010000007.1, read on the forward strand.
ACCATCAGTTCTGGACATTCTTGGCATACTGCGCCGGTACCGGTGGAAGCTTGCTGGTTATAGGTTCCGCTGCTGGTGCTATAGCCATGGGAATTCTTAAAATTGATTTCTTGTGGTACGTAAAACGTATCTCAAGACTAGCCTTGTTAGTTTATATATCGGGTGTAGGGGTTAATGTATTGCTCAACCAATGAACAAGGTCACAATAAATGGTAGAAATGATATCGGCGATTATCCTATTCACATAGTAAGTTTCAAAAAAGCAATCAAAATATGGGAATGATGGGTATAGTTTTACCATTGACCGATCCAGTATTAAAATTTCTACTAATACTTTCCATCATTCTTATTGCCCCACTGTTATTGAACAAATTAAAAATTCCGCATCTTTTGGGCCTCATTTTGGCCGGTGCCCTGGTCGGCCCTAAAGGATTTAACCTCATTGAAAGGGATAGTGGCATCATTCTCTCAGGTACGGCCGGACTGCTCTACATTATGTTTCTTGCAGGTTTGGAAATTGATTTGGCCGACTTTAAAAAGAACAGTAGAAAGAGTTTGGTTTTTGGCCTATATACGTTTTTGGTGCCAATGACAATGGGTATTTTAGGTGGGCTTTACATTTTAAATTTTTCAATGTCCACCTCGGTACTTTTGGCCAGTATGTTCGCCTCACATACGTTGATTGCGTATCCACTTATCAGTAAGATGGGGGTTTCCAAAAACTTGGCGGTCAACATTACGGTGGGCGGTACAATTATAACGGATACCTTGGCCTTATTGGTGCTGGCCGTAATCGTTGGTATGAACTCTGGCGAAGTAAATACTGAATTTTGGATAAGGTTATCGGCCTCCATACTTCTTTTCGGACTCATTGTATTGCTATTGTTTCCTATATTGGGAAGTTGGTTTTTCAAGCGGTTCGATGATCATATTTCGCATTATATTTTTGTGCTTTTTATGCTGTTTCTCGGTGCGGCGATTGCGCAACTGGCCGGTATAGAACCTATCATCGGTGCCTTCTTGTCCGGTTTGGCGATGAACAGGCTTATTCCCCCCACATCGCCGCTGATGAATCGGGTCGAATTTGTTGGTAACGCCATTTTTATCCCTTTTTTCCTTATTAGCGTAGGCATGCTCATTGATTTTCGGGCGTTTTTCAAAGATTGGGAAACGTTCAAAGTGGGTACGTTAATGATCATCATCGCTACTTCCGCAAAATTCATAGCTGCATGGCTTGCCCAAAAAACCTACGGACTTTCCATAGACCAGAGAAGATTAATTTTTGGGCTCAGCAATGCACAGGCAGCAGCTACACTTGCTGCCGTATTGGTTGGTTATGCTATAATTATTGGAGAAGCTCCTACGGGCGAGCCTATTAGACTTTTGAACGAAAATGTATTGAACGGCACTATTTTAATGATTCTGTTTACTTGTACCTTAGCTACATTCGTTGCACAAAAAGGGGCCAAGAATATCGCACTGCAAAATAACGCTGATGTTGGAGAAGAGCCTTCGTATCAAGAGAAAATTTTAATTCCCGTAAGCAACCTAAAGACCATTGATGAACTTATTGCCTTGGGGGTGGCAATTAAATCAAAGAAAAACTATCTGGGTCTATATGCGCTAAATGTCATCGATAATACTTCAATAGATGGTTCTGAGGAGGCAAAAGCCAGAAAGATTTTGACCAAAGCGGCCGTAACGGCCGCTGCAACCGACAATATTCTGCAAGAGTTGCTTCGCTACGATATTAACCTTCTTAATGGAATTACCAGTGTGGTCAAAGAGCGTAATATCACAGATTTGATTTTGGGGCTTCATGTTAACCAGGGAACCTCCGACTCGTTTTTGGGAAACCTTACGGAAAATATCCTGCTCAAATGCAATGCCACTATACTCATATATAAACCGGTTAAGCAATTGGCCTCGATAAAAAGATATAACATCATTGTACCCGATAAGGCCGAGTTGGAGATTGGTTTTCCCTTATGGTTGAAGAAGGTTTTAAACCTTTCGACAAATACCGGGGCAAAGCTAATTTTCTACGTATCGCAAGAGACCGAAAGGGTGCTAAAGGCAAAAGTGCAATTAAATACTTTGGATGTTGTATATAAAAAATTGGCTAACTTGCTAGATCTGCGGAACATGGTAGATGATTTTGATAAGTATGACAACTTCATCTTCGTACTAAGTAGAAAGAACGAACCTTCTTACCATAAAAGTATGGAAACCGTACCATCCTTTTTGGACACTTTTTTCAAGGATAACGGTTTTATCCTTATCTATCCTATACAGGAAGGTATCTGGGGTACTCCAAAAATAGATTTTAGGGAGGCCACTTTTTTTGATTTATCCCATAAACTTGACAAAATTGAAAGCTCCTTAACAAAGCGTTTAAAGCTTAGATGATTACAAACATGAAGACATCCACACATAAAATATCAGCTATATCCCTTCTTATGACGTTGGGTATTGTCTTTGGCGACATCGGCACTTCCCCCCTTTATGTCTTTACGGCCATAACACAAGGGAAGGATTTTGATCCGTTATTGGTCATGGGCGGTATGTCCTGTATCTTTTGGACTCTTATACTCATTGCGACCTTTAAGTATATTTATCTGGCGTTAAATGCTGACAACCAAGGTGAAGGCGGAATTTTTGCTCTGTATGCACTACTGCGCAAGACAAAATCGAAATGGATAATTTATCCGGCCTTGATTGGTTGTGCTACGTTGATCAGCGATGGTTTTATCACACCGGCGATTTCGATATCTTCGGCCATTGAAGGTCTTGATATTCTGTATGAAGGCATCCCTACCTTGCCCATTGTGTGTGGTATCCTCATTGCCCTCTTCCTTATTCAACAGTTCGGCACCAAAAAAATAGGTATTCTTTTTGGTCCTATCATGCTTTTGTGGTTTGCAACCCTTGGCATTCTTGGTTTCAACCAACTTGTGGGCAATCCGGAAGTTTTGAAGGCTATAAACCCTATGTTCGCATTTGACTTTTTGACGCAATATCCGAGTGCGCTTTGGATTTTGGGGGCGGTTTTTTTGTGTACCACCGGTGCCGAAGCATTATATTCTGATTTAGGGCACTGCGGAAAAAATAACATTAGGATTACCTGGCTTTTTGTCTTGACCATGTTATTGCTCAACTACTTTGGGCAAGCTGCGTTTTGTTTATCACTGGCAAGCGGAGCCTCCGTTAAATCTGTTTTTTATGCCACTGTGCCCAGCGGATTTTTACCATATGTCATAGGAATAGCCACAGTTGCTACCGTAATAGCCAGCCAAGCGTTGATTACGGGCATATTTACTTTGGTCAACGAGGCGATCAAATTGAAATTATGGACGAACCTTCGGGTCAAGTACACTTCTACCCACAAAGGCCAAATCTATATACCATTTATTAATTACTTTCTTTTGGCCGGTTGTTTGTTGGTGGTCTTTATTTTCAAAAAATCGACCAATATGGAATCTGCCTACGGTTTGGCCATTACCATCGATATGTTGATGACAAGTTTGTTGCTCGGCTTTCTGTTACTGGCAACCTATAAAAACAGGAAAACGATTATCATATTTACTTTCATTATCATTTTCATCGTTGAGGGAGTCTTTTTTGTTTCGAATCTCAATAAAATAGTTCATGGTGGATGGTTTACATTACTATTGGCAACGTTATTATTTATTTTGTTGGTTTTTTACCATAAGGCGAGAAAACTGCGCGGCAAGGTAGCGGAATATCAAAAACTGGAAGAAATTGAACCCTTGCTATTGAAGGTTATCAATGATACCAGAATTCCATACTTGTCCACGAACCTTGTCTTTCCGACACGATCTTCCAGAACAAATTATATCGATGTGACCATCGCGCATTCGTTGTTCCGTTCCCAGCCTAAAAAGGCAGCCGTTTATTGGTTTGCGCACATTGAAGTTACGAATGAACCCTATGGGGTTTTCTATAGCACGGAAACCATCATTCCTCAAAAAAGTTTCTTTGTCAGGCTACGTTTGGGCTTTAAGGAGCCACACCTCATCGATACCATGATACGGAAAATTCATCATGATCTGACCGAATCGGGTGAGATCAATGGGGAAAACATATTCTTTCCGGATGTAAGGGACATTCCAGCCGACTTTAAATATGTACTGATTAATTCTCGAGTGGCTACGGATAACCAACTTTCTATTCTGGAAATATTTGCCGTACGCATCTATAGGTTCTTAAAAGCGACAGGGCTGTCCGCCATGGACGATTTTGGATTGGACGCCACCAATTCCCTTGAAGAGAAAATACCGATAAACGTCGCACCCATTGAGAAAATAAGAGTTGTACGCATACCTTAAAAAATAAATTTCATACAAAATGTTAGATAAACTATTTAGAAAAAAATCATTGGAAAGCCTTCAGAAAGAATCTGAGGAGTCTTCCTTAAAACGGTCGTTGGGCGTTTTTGACCTGACTATGTTGGGTATCGGTGCTATAATAGGAACTGGTATTTTTGTGCTCACCGGTGAAGCGGCAGCAGGTACGGAACACGCACTTGGTGCTGGACCGGCCCTGACCCTTTCTTTTGTAATTACGGGTCTGGCCTGTTTGTTTGCCGCCCTATGTTATGCCGAATTCGCCTCTATGATACCCGTTTCGGGGAGTGCTTACACCTATTCGTACCACTCTTTTGGGGAATTGATCGCCTGGATCATCGGTTGGGATCTGATTCTGGAGTATGCCGTTGGCAATGTGGCGGTGGCCATAGGCTGGTCCGGGTATTTCAAGAATTTATTGGATGGTTTCGGGTGGTACCTTCCTGGCTGGATGTCCGCCTCCACAGGTACCCAAATGGTACAGTTACCATCAGGGTCATGGACGGCCTTGACGCCCGCGCTCGAGGTAAAATATGCCGATGTAATTACTACATTTCCAACCAGTACTGCCCTCCTGAATATGCCTGCAGTTGTAATTACCCTTTTGGTAACCGTATTGCTCTATATCGGCATTAAGGAATCCGCAAGGGTAAACGCCACATTGGTGATTATAAAATTGATTCTTGTGGGGATATTTTTATGGTTCGGTCTGCCCCATTTCAATCCTGATGTGTACTGGGAACCTTTTGCGCCCAACGGTTGGAAAGGTATTATGACCGGAGCCGCCCTTGTATTTTTCGCCTATGTAGGGTTCGATGCGGTGAGCACCACCTCGGAAGAGGCCAAGAACCCGCAACGTGATCTGCCCCGTGCCATGATCTTTGCACTTGTAGCCTGTACTATTCTTTACATTGTGGTGGCAGGGGCCTTAACGGGTATGGCCCCTTTGGATGTTTTGGCCAATGAAAAACCGGTTGCCGAGGCCTTGATTTCGGTGGGGGAGAACAATATCGCCCTACTCATCGCAATTGGCATCACTATAACAATGCCCAGTGTGCTACTGGTCATGCAATTGGGACAAATACGAATTCTTTTTGCCATGAGCAGGGACGGGCTGTTGGGCCATCGGTTCAGCAATGTGGATAAACGTTTTTTTACGCCTTCTTTTGCAACCGTTGCCGTGGGATTGTTTGTTGCAGTTCTTGCCGGAACTATCGACATCGGCGTGGCTGCAGAACTTACCAATATAGGTACCTTGTTCGCTTTTGTACTGGTTGCCATAGGTATTTGGGTGCTTCGCATAAAACAACCCGATTCGCCCAGAAAATTCAAGACACCGGCCTTTAAGCTTGTCTGTTCGCTTTGCGTTTTAATCTGTCTGGGCTTGATGCTCGCACTCCCTTACGTTACTTGGGTTCGTTTTGTAATGTGGATGGTAATAGGTGTGGTGGTCTACTTCGCTTTTGGGTATAGACATAGTAGATTGAATCGGAAATTTTAACAAATTTGAAGGTAAGAAGTAACAAGTTATCGTTGTTGTCTAAAAAACATTTTACGAATGATAGCCCAAAAGAAGGGGATTAAAGAAATCGCAATTAGACTTAAAAATATAAGGCCATAATTATTCTTTACCCAGGGTATTTCACCTAAAAAGAATCCAGTCAATAGAAACAAAGAAATCCATAAAAACGCCCCTATTAATGTATTTTTGAAGAATAACCTTTGATCCATTTTGGCCAGACCAGCAACAAATGGGATATATGTTCTGATTATAGGAAAAAAACGCCCAATGATAACCGCTTGGTTGCCATGCTTTTGGTAGTAATGTTCGGCGGCTGGCAGGTATTTCTTCAAGAATTTTTGAACGATTGAATTTCTACTTGCCCTTAACGCTGCCCCTAAAGTACTACCCACAAAATAATTCAAGAGGTTTCCCGCAATTGCGGCTATGATCAAAAGCGGTATTAAGACAGTTACCTCGAGTTCGGTTGTCGCAGCGATTACTCCCGCAGAAAACAGAAGTCCGTCACCAGGTAGGAAGGGGAAGAAAATCAATCCCGTTTCCAACAAAATAATCAAAAAGAGTATGAGGTAGGCTTTGTTGACGTTTTCCGATACCAATGCCAAAAGGGCATCATCCGTATGAAGTATCAACTCAATTAGTTCGTTCATTAGTAACGGTCATAGTTAAGCATTATAGACTATTTGAGCTTTTAATTTTTTCTTCAAATCAGACAAAAAGAATAAGCAAATGTAAGTTACAACCCACTATATTGTAATATATTCCAATCCATTTCGATAGAAATTATATTTCCAACAAATTCCAAAGTTTAGATGCATACAAAGGTAAATCTAATTTTAAAAGGAACGTGGCAATACGGAAAAAGTCGAAGCATTCAAGCATAAATCACAAATCAAGCGCTACACCGTTAGAATTTAAAAAATTGTAGAATAATTAAACCCGAAAATGGTATTTTAATGAAACAGCGTCAGATAACCGATTATCTTTGATATGGTCTTTTTTTTTATGGTAGAAAACTATGAGCTATGTCCTTTCGGAACTTATGTTCCTTCTTATCCAATATTAATTTATCTTCCCTACGAAATCATATGAACTTAGTCTATGGAAACTTACCCCAAAAATAAACCCTCCATTTTTAAAAATCTAACGTTTCAAATCTTGATAGCGATGCTATTGGGGGCACTTCTTGGTATTTATGTACACAATAATTACGAAGTGACCAGTGCCATAAAATTTAGTGGTAATATTAAGATGCTGGCAACGATTTTTATCAGGCTTGTGCTAATGATCATCTCACCATTGGTATTTACAACGCTGGTTGTGGGAATCACTAAACTCGGAGATATCAAATCAGTTGGAAGAATCGGAGGAAAGGCGATGGCCTGGTTTTTTACCGCATCTTTTATCTCACTTTTCATAGGTATGTTTTATGTGAATATGTTAGAGCCCGGCGTGGGACTAAATCTTACAGATGTCGATGTTACCGCAGCAGATGCAATAACCGATAAAACCAAACATTTTTCAGCCCAAGAATTTATCGAACATATCATTCCTAGAAGTATCATAGAAGCAATGGCTACCAATGAGATATTGCAAATTGTCATATTTTCCATATTTTTTGGATTGGCAGCAGCCTCTATAGGTGACTATACTAAACCTGTGGTTTTGGCATTGGAAAAAACATCACATATTATATTGAAAATGGTAAATTATGTAATGATGTTTGCGCCCCTAGGTGTTTTTGGAGCAATTGCTGGAGTTTTTGCCATTAGGGACATCAATGAATTATTGCTTACCTATGCGCATTTTTTTGGTTCTTTTTTAATTGGTATTACAACATTATGGGCGGTACTTTTATTAATCGGCTATATCTTTTTAAGAAAGCAAATGACCACTTTGCTAAAGCACATTGTTAGTCCGTTGATTATTGCTTTTGGTACAACCAGTAGCGAAGCGGTTTTTCCTAAATTAACAGAAGAATTAGAGCGTTTTGGGGTAAAAAACCGAATTGTCTCGTTCATGCTGCCATTAGGGTATTCTTTTAATCTGGATGGAAGTATGATGTATATGACTTTCGCAAGCATTTTTATTGCCCAAGCTTATGGCATACAATTGGATTTTGAGGCACAATTGACCATGCTATTTGTATTGTTGCTAACGAGTAAAGGTGTAGCAGGAGTTCCTAGGGCAAGTTTAGTAGTGGTTGCAGCAACTTGTGGCATGTTTGATATACCAATAGAAGGAATAGCGCTTATTCTTCCAATAGACCATTTTTGTGATATGTTTAGAAGTGCAACCAATGTATTGGGTAATTCCGTTGCTACCGCAGTAGTAGGCAAATGGGAAAAAGCGATAGAATAAAAAAAACCAAGATTTTTTATTATCCTGATTTCTTTATTTTGTCAAAAGCATAAGGCCTTATGGTTAAGTTCCTAAAATTGGCATAATACCCATTAAGCATATAGAATTCAAGGGCAACTTTCAGCTAATAAAAAGGGGTATCAGCGGCTTTTAAGTTGTTGTTGATTATGGTGTTTTGTAAAATGCTCAATTTTGCTTCTAAGGCAATTTCAAATGCATTTTTGATACGCAGCGCAAGTTCAATATTAAATTCATGTGTTTTAATGGTTCCAATGTCAATTACAACGGAATCTAATTCGATAGTAATTTCTTTCGGAATTTTTTATGTGATTACATCTTCTAATTTTGGTGCTATTTGTGCATCGAAAATAGTCTAAATTACATTGTTATATTGAGCAGCCAATTTTTTGCTTTCATATTCGAAAACAACAATTAAGGTATTTATACTATTTACGATTTGGCTCATTAACGCCTAGAATTTGATTCCAATTTTGATAAGATCGGTTCTACACAATTTTTTTTCAATTTTTTTTTCATTTGCTCTAAATACTTTGTAAGCTTTTTTTGGACTTACTATATTTAACTGGACACCAAGTTAAGAGCGTGTTGGCCGTTTAAATTGACTTTGAGACATGTCAAGAGAAAAAAGAAATTACACTGTAGAGTTCAAAGAAAAGGCCAAGGAATCTAGTTAGGCACGTGGTAGCGTTGTCGAGAAATACAGGGAATTGCATAACCCTACATCGGTGTTGAGCCGCTGGATTAGAGCATCGGACACCTATGGCAAGAACAGTTTTCCTGGAAAGGGAAACCCGAAACTGAC
>NZ_CAXBGF010000008.1:0-176497 GCF_963975365.1 uncultured Maribacter sp.
AATAGGCATTTTGCCTTTTATCGAAGTCTGAAAAACTTTTGTCCTCGTGGCTATATCCTGTATTTCGCTTGGCAATACGGATAGCTTCTTTTAGGTCGGTTACTTCAATTTCGTAACCGTTCAAATCCGTTACTTTCATAGTGTTACAATTTTGCGTTCCAAAAGAGTTTCCAATATCTCATAATCGCTTTCGTACTCTTCTCCCTCAAAGTGGTAGAGGTCTGTTTCTTCATTCTGTTCGTAGGCTTCAAAATCATCATCGCCCAAAAATATATCGCTGAGTATGCCGTCCCGATAAGTTGCTCTGCCGTAAACAAGGTTTCCCATTTCCTCATAGTCCTGTACGAAATTCACTTTATAGAGGCTTGCTATTCCCTGCAACACTTCAATATTTGGCGACCACTTTGTTTCATATTGAAATTGTCCTTCATCGCCCTCGTGCCAATAGATATTGAAGAAATACCCACCGTTGGTATCTTCCATAAATTCGGGAAATTGCCCTTGCTCGGTTTTTTCTTCCTTTTCTTTCATTGATTGAAAAAGTTCCTGTATCGCTGTGATTGCTTCGGGAGTTCCCTCGAATACAACCGTATTACTGCACCAATTTGCCATAATGAATATTTTGATAGGCTACCACCGATTAAGGCGGTAGCCTGTTGTTAATTAATTAAGGTTTAGGATTTCTGCACCGTTCAAAGCAAAACCACTACACAATTCAAATGCTTTCTGTGATTTGAGTTGGGCAGTACCACCCAATACAATGCTCTGTAACTTGGCTTCATCGTTCTTATAATTTCTTACGTTCTGATAGTAGCCTGTAACAGCATTGTACGCTCCGAACAATGTGCCTTTGGTGGTGTCCATTTGCTGTGTGTCGCTTATCATCGCATAGGCAAAAGCATCCTCAACGGTATTTTTAAACACGGTGGAAATTTCATCTTCCGCACCTTTTTTAATTAAATCAAGGGTTTCCTTGTTCGGACAAAGTGCCAATTGGATTAACTTTCTTACTTCTCGGTCTGTTACCTTTACTTTTGCCCAATTGTTGAAAATGCCCTCCAATTGGTTACTCAAAGTATTCGCCAATCCCATAATCTTGTGAGCATTCTCGATACGTCCTTTTGCTCCCGATGTGTGTTTGATACGAACTACATTGGTCATACTGCGTAACGAAGCGTTCAGCGTGTTTTGGCAAACGATACGGATAGGAGTAAATGCGGCTGTGATACTTCCGCTACCATCGTGCGAAGTGGTTAGGAAAATGTACTTTTCCGTTACATCATCGCCATTCCCTACACGGATATAGTCGGGCAATTTGGCTGTGATAAAAATACGTTCCCCATTTCCCAATGCTCCTGCGGTTTCATAGAGAATACCCTCGCCACCGCCTACAATAGCATCAAAGAAATTAAAGGCTTCACGGTTTTGTACGATATGGTAATCCTTACCAACTACGCCCAATACTGCATTGTTATCGGTGCGTATGTTGGCGAAATAGTTAGGTACTGCCAATTCGCTACTACCTATCTCTATGCCGTTGGAGGTTTCGATAATGCCCGAACCTTTGGTAAATAGTGGGGATTTTACGACTTCGTAATCTAATCCTGCGTGTCTGATAGCTTCTTCACTCGTTGGGTATTGCTCCACGATTTGTCCTAAACCGTGCCACGCCTTTTGCTGAACGCTGAAAAATGAATAACGTCCTGTTCTTTCGTTGAAATTGATATTATGTGCCATAATGCTTAAAATTTTGATGTTAAAAAATGATTGAATACTCGTTGTTAAAATGGGAGGTCGTCATCTGTTCCCTGTGCTGTAACCTTGTTATTATCGTCTTGTGCAGTAGCCTGTGTGGTTTCGGTTCTCCTGCTACCTCCGTGCAGTTTGATGTTTGAGGTATGGAAATTCAGACCTGCTCTTGCTTCTCCGTCTTTGCTTACCCACGCCCTTGTACTTACTCGTCCTGTGAGTTCTACCAAAGTGCCTTTGGTCAGTAGCCTTGCCACCTTTGCAGAAATCCAATAGGCACAATCGAAGTAGGTTGTTTGCTCTACTCGTTCGCCCTGCTTGTTACGGTAGCTGTCGTTGGTCGCTACTGAAAAGTTTACTACCTGTTTTTCGTTTGACGTTGTGCGTACTTCCGCATCCCTTGTCAGTCTTCCTGTGATGTTCATAATCGTCTTGTTTTAAAAGTTTTACATTTTGTTACGTTCGCTTTTCTCGTTTCCTGCTTCCTGTTGTGGTTTGCTCCGCTTCGCTTCGCATAATTTTTTCCAAAAGAAAAACCGGAAAAAAGAAAGCAGATAATCCAAGCGGGAAACAGCGAAAACCAAGAAAAAAAATGATTTAATGGGGGTTCCTTTAGGGGGAAACCGTTCATTCATTTTTTTATTGGTGGGTGTGTGCGGTGGCTGCCCGCTATAACTTAGCTGCCTTTTTACCGGTTGATTGTGGAAATATTCTGTTCTAAATTTTATGGTATTAATGACCAGGCTATGATAGCCTGTAATTGAGATTTGAAAAACGGAATAGCAGGGCGTGATAGATGGGGATTTCGTTTTTCAATTTTCTATTTCGGAAGTAGGTAATAAGCTCTTTTACAGTGTTGGATTGAGTAGAGGAAAGTAAATGTGCTTTGCCTACACGAAAAGTATAGGCACAAAAAAAGCAGAACCGTTAAGTTCTGCTCTGTTGTGGAGTAATAATAGTTAATCAGATTGCTGCTAAAAATGCTTCTTCCATAGCCTGAAATTTTGGGGCAACTAAATCCATATCCTTACTTATTTTTTGGCTTGTGATTTTAGCATAAATCTGTGTAGTGGAAATGTTTTTATGTCCCATCATTTTGCTAAGGCTTTCAAGAGGTACGCCCTCGGTCAAAAACATTGTTCCGAAAGTATGCCTTGCCGTGTGAAAAGTTACCTTTTGCTCCGTAATGATTTCCGCTTCGACAATCAATTTACCTACGTGAGTATTGCAGGTTACATTGGTCGGAACCGGGAAGATAAATTCATTCCTTGTCGTACCTTGATATTTCTCAATGATGCGTTTAGGGATTTCCATTAATCGAACATTGGACGCAATATCTGATTTCTTTCTTCTGCTGATAATCCACTGATGACCGTCAAAGAAAGATTGAATGTTGTTCCTTGTCAGTTTTTTTATATCCGCATAAGCAAGTCCAGTAAAACAACTGAAAATGAAAAGGTCTTTTACAAGTTCATACCGTGTGTGCGATGGTACGCACATCATCAGCTTTTCTACGTCTTCTTTAAGAATATAACCCCTGTCGGTTTCTTCCATATTGATTTCGTAATCCTGAAACGGATTATCACGTATCAAGCCTTTCTTAATAGCCAGCTCCACCAGACTTAATACAGGCATCGTGTAAACCCAAACCGTATTATGCGCAGACTGTAAGTCGTACCGGAGGTAAAAATCAAATTCACGGATAAAATCGGCAGTCAATTCCCGAAAAGCCATATCATCACGATGATAGCGTTCTTTTATAAAGGTGGTAAGATGATTGTAAACTGTGATATACTTGTTATAGGTACTTTGCGAACGTTCTTCCTTTTCGACCAATTTTTTAAAATCCTCATTTTGGTCGTTGAAGACTTTTAGTATTGCATCATCCATTACACCAACACCCAAAAAGGACAGCTTTACTTTCTGTGAGGTAGCAAAGCCCTCGTGTTTCAGCATATCTTCATAAATCTTGTCGATACGCCCACGTATATTATCTAATTTTTGGTTGATGCTTAAAGCTGTTGCACTTTTACCTTCAACTCTTCCGTACTTTAAATCCCAATTATTGGGGTTTATTTCTAACTTTGTTCCGAAAGTTTTAGCTGTTCCATCAATGGTAATACGTGCCATAATCGGGGCATTACCATTCTTTTTCAGTTCGTTCTTTTTCAAATAGAAAAGTAGTTTGAACGTGGACTTTTTTGTCTGTTCCATAACTCAAATGTTTAATGTTTAAAATTAAATTACATTGAGTTACAAGGGAATGTAAAAAAGGGTGCAAAAGACTGAAATATAATCAGTTAAGCTGTGTGTTTACCTTTGTTAATCGGTAACGAATTAGTAACCTAACCTTGTATTTTCAAGCCCAAAACCTATCAGACACCGAGTTCCAAACTAAGACTACTGTTTTATAAAGCATTGTATAGCAACGGTTTTAATCGTTTTGCGTATTTTTGCTTTTTACTAATCTTTTTTTAATAAAAAAGAAAAAGCTTCACCTAATATATTCTTGATCTCTTTCGTATAATCTTCATTTGTATAACTGGTATTAAATAACATTTTTTTTGATTTTAGTTTACCATTTTTAAAACTTACAAAAACACCTTTTGTGATTTTTGTTTAATTATTATTTAAAAATAATAAACAAAATTAGTATTTTTATAATTGAATTTTTTTATTTAACTTTTTTTGTAGAATTAAGTTTTAAAAACTAAAGAATCAACCGTAATTTTAGAATATGAATTATTTAGTTATCGCTTTTCAAGCTATTGTCGGAATCAGTATTTTAAATGTATGGCTCTTACAAAATAATAAAGCAACACGGTGGCGAGGAGGAAGCGCTACTACGATTTTAGAAGAGTTTGAAAAATATGGAATATCAAAGACACTATGCTATATTACAGGCTTCTTAAAAGTAACCCTTGCTATTTCACTTATCGCTTCGATATGGTATCCTGTGCTAAAGCAACCAGCAGCTTTAGGTTTAGCAACTTTGTTATTAGGCTCTATAGCAATGCATGTCAAAATAAAAGACCCTTTACTTAAATCCTTTCCTGCAGCATTATTTTTAGTTATGTGCTTGTTTATTGCTTTCGTTTGAATTTTATACTAAAGAAAGTCTATCATAATATTCAAAACAGATATATAGGTTAATAAGTGCAAACACGAGTGATGGTAATGATTGTAAAAGACTGTCTCTTATTTTTATTCTTACTAGAAATCCCAAAAGCATTAGAAGTGTTAACCCTGCGGACGCTATAAAGACCAAATCTGGTAAAAGAAAGTAACCAAAAACCAAACCCAAAGAACCCAATAATTGAAAATACCCCGTTAATAATCTTTTTTGTGTATCAAGGCCAAATCGAATAAACTCTTGAGTCATTTTCTTCGAGCTTAAACAATTAATACCATAGAATAAGAAGGCACTACTTGATAAAAACACAGTAATATTTAAGATACTCATATTGTATAATTGTTTTTTAAAGGATGCTATTAACCAATTAACGATTTCATAACTGTAAAGTTTGTAAATAGGTCTCTCCATTTTCAAAATGCTTTTGCTGTTTCTCAGCAGGCATTTTGTCAAACATACGCACCAACATTCCTAATCGTGGATTTGACAAAAAGAAATCACGATGTGTATGCATAAATCGCCAAAAAAGACCATCCCAAGTCGCTTGCCAATCTCCATTTTTATAATTACTCATTTTCATTAGATAGTTACTGCCACTTATATAAGGTTTACTAGCCATTAAACCACCATCTGCAAATTGACTCATTCCGTAAATATTGGTAACCATTACCCAATCATAAGAATCAATAAAGAGTTCCATAAACCACTTATAAACTTCGTCTGGGTCGAACTCACAGAGCATCATAAAATTGCCTAGAACCATCAGTCGTTCTATGTGATGACAATAGCCCGTTTTCAATACTTTTTTAATGGTTTGGTCAATGGGTGGAATACCTGTAGCACCGACATAAAACGAAGCAGGAATTTTCTTTTTAAACTTCCAGAAATTAGTGGTACGTTCTTCGCTTCCTCTAGCTTCATAGATACCTCTTATAAACTCTCGCCATCCTATAATTTGACGTACAAAACCTTCTATGGAATTAATAGGTACATTGTTTCCTTCCGCATACGCTAAACAAGACTCAATAATCTCTTTAGGTGTAATTAAACCCACATTGAGCATAGGGGTTAATACACTATGATTTAGTATCGAATTTTCAGCTACAATGGCATCTTCATATACACCGAACTCCATAAAGCGTTGCTCAAAAAATTGATTGAGCCATGAGGTAGTTGCTTCAAAACTGGTTGGATATAATGAATGCTCTGTAATACTACCTAAATGTTTAGAAAAGTGTTTTTTAACATACTGTTTCGCCTCTTCATAAAAATCATCTACATCTGGAAATTGTATAGATGGTGGTGTCTTTTTAGGAGGGTATTTCTTTCTATTCTCGGTGTCAAATGTCCATTTTCCACCTATCGGTTTTCCATCAGAATCAATAAGTATATTTCGTTTTTTACGCTGTTCTGTATAAAAGGTGGTTTGATGGTATTTCTTTTTGTCGCTTCTAAAAAAAGTAGTTAGCTCTTCCTTCTTATTTAAAAATAAAGGCGAATGATATTGAGTGGATGTTATTCCGCTTTCACGAAAGCATATATCTAAACGTTTCTGAAGCCAGTTATCTGTTGGGTCAATATAGTTGATATGTTCAATACCTTGGCGTTTTAAATCAGGAATAAGCAGTCTGATATCTGAAATTTCTTCTATCGCTTCAACATAATGTACAACGAGGTTTTTACCGTTCTGAAGAAAATGGGCATAGCGTTTCATTGTCGCTCTATGGAATCCTATTTTTTGTTTGTGGAATAGGTACTGCTTAAAGAATAAGTATTCTTCAATTAAGTACACAGGAGCATCTACCTCAAAAATCGGTGATTCTTGAAATAATTGATGTGGAAATATAAGATTGACCTGTTTCATTTATTTCTTCTACAGCGTTCACTACAACATTTAACTTCTTCCCAATTCTTTTCCCATTTTTTACGCCACGCAAATGGACGTTGGCAAACAATACATATCTTTTGCGGGAGATGTTCTTTTTTCATAATTAAAATTCAGGTACTGCATTTACTCTCACAAAGGGGTGTTTTTCAATTTTACTCAACGAATAATAACTGTTCAAGCCTGAAATACCAACACTATTTGCAGCCTCCAAATCAATATCATCATCTACCAATGAAGTATCGGGAAAAATGAGGTGTTCTATTTCTCCAATAATTAAAACGGTCCCATTTTGTTTAATATCAAGCGCTTCTTTAAAACGCATTCCCATTTTAAATGTGCTTTCTTTTACAAACGGAGCTTTAAAATTTTCGATAGTTTCTTCGGAAAGATTACAACGTTCAAATTCTGAAACCGACGCATCAAATTTTGCCGAAGTATAGTGAGCATTTTTAACAAACTCTGGATGAATATGGTTAATCGTGTATACTCCGTTTTCTTGAATATTTCGATACGTATGACCAACTTCTGCAGTTTGAGGTCTAGACACAAAACCAATAAGTGCAGGATTACTTCCTAAATGCACTACCGAGCTAAAGATAGCTAAATTAGTTTGTCCTTTACTGTCTATAGAACCTATAAGATTTGCAGGTTTTATGCCTGTGACCGAATTAATGATTTTTAATCGAGTAATACGGTCTAACTGTTCTATATCTTTTTTAGTGTAAATCATTATGTGTTCTATTTACGTGTGTGTTTAAAAGTCGTTTCTTCTCTTTTTGCACAGCAGGATGCTTCTTATGTCCCCAAATTTTATCTCTTGCGATCCGTGCGCTTTCTTGCAAGTCTACAATGGGTAATGGATAATCTTCACCAATAGTAACACCACAAAACGTTTGTTCCATTTTTGTCATTTTCCAAGGCTCGTGAATGTGAGTTACAGGAATAGTAGCAAGCTCTGGAATCCATTTTTTTATAAATATACCTTGTGGGTCGTGCTCTTGTGAGTTTTTTACAGGGTTGTATAAACGTACGGTATTAATTCCAGTTGTACCTGCTTGCATTTGAAACTGCGGATAATGAATACCTGGTTCGTAATCTAAAAACTGTCTCGCCAAATGGTAGGTACCATCTCGCCAATCTTGGTCAAGATTTAGAGTTAAAAATGAAACGACCATTGCTCGCATTCTAAAATTAATCCACCCTGTTTGTTCTACAGCACGCATACAGGCATCAATTAGAGGATAGCCCGTAGTGCCCGTTTTCCAAGCTTTAATAAAGTTTTCATTTTTTTTATGAGGTAATAGTTCATAACCTCTATTGATACAATCTGTCTCATAGCTGCATTCTACTTCAAATTTTTGAATGAAATGACAATGCCAATGCAATCTGGTGAGCATAGCGGAGAAAGCTCTATTATTTTTGGTTCCGTTAGGATGTGTACCTATAAATTGAAAAGCTTGTTTTACACTTATATTTCCCCATGCCAAATAGGGTGATAGTCTGCTACACCCTGTTCTGCTTTCAGTTGGTTTAGAAATATGCTTTTGGTAATTAAAACCTCTTTTGGCTGTGAACGATTTTAAATACCGCCACGCATTTTGTTCACCAGCAGGTTGAAACTGTTTTTGGTATTCTTTTAGTTGATTCACTAATTTTTCAGGAAACACAAACGGGTGTTGAAGCCTTTCTTGCTTAGAAACTGAATAAGCGTTTTGAATCACTGGATGATGCATTGTAGTGCGCCAGTGTTTGTTCCAAGCATCTCTGTTTTTAATACCTCTTAGAATACCATCTCGCTGTGATTCTTCCCAAATGATACTATGCTGTTTACAAAACGAATTTATTTTTTTATCGCGTTGCCAGGTGAGTTGGGTTCCGCTTTCGCGAAAGCTAAATAGCGTTTTTATATTATAAGATAATTGCAAGTATTCAAATACATCAATGGCCTCGCCATAAAATACATCTACACCCCTATTAAAAGGCGATAGTGTCTTGTTTAATGCTGTAATAGAATGATAGATAAACTGTAAATGTCTTGGACTGGTATCTGGATATGCAATAAGAGAAGGCTCAAACAAATATATAATACGATATGGAATACCAGCACGTTCTGCCTTTAGTAGAGGCTCGTGGTCTTGAGAACGTATATCACGCTTTAACCAAACAATATGTATAGCTTTCCTTTTCAATAGGTTAGCTGTTTTTTACACTTTTTCCAAAAGGAAAAGAAAGAAGGGTAATAGCCTTGTACAGTAAACATCCAATCTCTCGGTTCTTCAATACCATCATAATACTTATTTAAAGGATGTTCCTTATAGTAGATATTTCCAAAGTTATGACTTGTAATAAGGTCATTAAATTCTCCAACATAAATTTGAATATTTGGTATGTTTTCTTCGGAAATAGTAATGATAAAATCAAGTGTCTTTTGCGAAATAGGATATTGATTAAAATGCGAAGGTTCTAATAGTAGAATTCTATTTGTTGAAATATCTTTTTTCCAAAGTGGGTCTAGATTGTAAAAGTTATAGATACAGGTAGGGAGTGTTTCATCAATTACAATTGACTCCAATTTAGGCAATGGTGTTTTTAATTTTAATAAAGGTGTATCCTTTAAAATCTCAGGAATCGTAATAGAAGTTAAAGCTTCATAGGGTACATCTAAAAAAGTGCCTTTTTGTTGTGTAAAACAATATTTATTGATGTTATCTTGATTGGCAACATATTTTTTATTTGCATTGGCTCCGGCCACCCATTGCCAACTCAGGGCATTACTCGCCCAATCTGCATCCAGTAAATGGTAGTACATCCATTGCGCAGGAACTTTCCAATGGCTTTGTCTCATATTACAAGCTATGGACGCTATGTACATTCTTAAGTGGTTGTGTATATATCCTGTTTTATAAAATTCTTGAATGCCTCTGTCTATAGCTTCAATTCCTGTATTGGCATCAACAATCGCCTTTGAAACAGCCATATTAGAAACAGGCTTTTGTTCGTGTTTTAAATCATTGTTTATGGCATCACCTTTGGCTATCCAAATTTGTTGCCAGTAATCTCTCCAAGCCAATTCTTGAATAAATTTTTCAATTTGAGTAGGTTTATAACCTCGGTTAAGAACTTCAGAAAGTATAAATTTTGTAGAGATAATGCCCCTAGAAATATAAGGGGACAAATAAGTGATTGAACCATTTATATAATCGCGAGTCGAACCATATTTAAGCGGGTCTATGTTTCTAACACGCTGAAGAATTTCTGCATAAGAAGTTGGAAATATGGAATCTTGATGTTCAAATAATTCCATTTAACGCTTACTTATTTTATTCCCTGAAATTGCCTTTTGGCGAGAACATTTAAAACGTGAGATATCAGGATTACGCTTTTTTAAATGCTTTTGGCTAACACCGCTATTTATACGCTTGCGCCAAAGCTTAAAACTCGATGCTTTAAGATTGCTACGCATCACTTTAATAACCTCTTTTTCAGGTAATTCAAACTGGAATAGAATCTCTTCAAAAGGAGTTCGGTCTTCCCAAGCCATTTCTATAATGCGGTCTAGTTCTCTCTCTGTGAATTGTTTTGTGTTTGCCATACTAGAGCTATATTTTTTTCCAAATTTGGTCTGTGTTCAAATAAAAACTACCAAGAGCATTGAAACTTAATTGTTCTGGCGCTATGATGGAAAGAAAGGATTCTACTTTTTCTCTTTTGTACCAATGATATACTTCGCCAAGGATGGGCTCAAAAGTAAATTTTGCATTAAGTAGGAGTTTATTATACTCAAACTCCTGCAATACTTTTTCGTATTCACCTTTAAGCTCTAAATATTTGGTTTCAACCTTGTGGTTTATTTTATAGATGCTTCCATTTTTCCAAGCAATTGTATCTGTAGTAGTTATTACTGGCGCACCAACAGAAGTAGCATAAGTCTTTATTGCAGCATCATATTTTTGAGTTTTTTTATCAAAAACTACATTATCTGGTTTTTTATCTTCTGCCATTTTTAATCAAAGCTTATTAACTCAGTTTTTCTAGTTGTTTCATTACTTCTTCTGCATCATAGGCTTTCTGATCGCTCATTTTTCTATTCGTAGTAGATAAACTGTGAGCTTCCCTTAAAAGCTTTTCATACTGAGCTTGTAATTTTTCTTTCTCTGATTTCTTTTTTAATAATCCGAACATATTGTTGTTTATAATATCTAGAAATAGGTTTCTAGAAAATACCCCACAAAGATACGATATGTTTAATTATTTTTAGTTAATGTTAAACAAAATGAATTCATTGTTATTATGAATCTTTAACAAAAAAAATCAGTTATGATATTATCATTATTAATGTAAATCAATAAGCGTTAATTGTTTTTTTTAAAATGTATTTAATGTTTGTATTGATATATCTCTTTTGTAGATCCGCTTATCGATAAGGAGCAAATAAACCACATTACCTCTAAATCTAAAGTTTATAATAAACTGAATGATAGTACAGGATACATTGTTTTTAGTAATAAGGTGTTTATACAAGTGTTAGAAGGAAAAGAAACCGATATAAGAAACTTGCTTGCGAAAATAAAAACAGATAATCGTCATATAGGAATTTCTTTATTGGCAAGTGGAGAGATAGAAGAGAAACCATTTACTGGATGGAATACCATTAGTGAAACTACTTATGGCTTGGATTTTAATCAGCATATCCATTTTGAAAATAACATAAGGGAATTAGCTAAGTCAGCCGATTAGAATACAAAAGCTTCAAGTATTTTTTGGAATTACTTGTATGATTTGTCAACTCCCAAACATTAAAATCTATTTAGTTGAATTGAAATTAGATTATCTAAAGCCAATCAGCACTTTCCCCTTCATTTCACGAAAAGCTACATTTTGAGAAAAGAGCTTCTTAAAAAATCTTGAACCCAGTCGCAGAAAAAGCGACAGCGTTCGCCTAGCAAAAAGATTACCACAACCCTTTCTTCACAAGAAAGAAAATTCTGCCCGAGACGAACTGCATAACCGTTCGCTAGCCCATTCGACTGCGCTCAGGACAAGATCACTTTTATAAGTTCTTACTCGTTCACAATTTTAGTGTTGGTTACCGAAAAGGTAACGGCGATGGCGCTATGGGAAGTAAGTGATTGAAATTGAATTGAACCTAATCTGTATCATTTTGCTATAAATGAAATCGGTAATTATATGGCAACATAGAATTCAATATCAAAAGAAAAGGAAAACGCTCAAGATATAATAAGTGTAATTTTAAAGGAAAAAGCATATCAAATTACATCAATATAAACCATCTATTATGGATTTATAAATTATATTAAATATTTGATCATCAATTAATTAAATTATACAACTTTCATTTAACACTAAAAAACAATGATGTTAAAAGCACCTAAAATTGCTTTTCAGCCTTAGTTAAAAAGTATAAAAATCCTGAAATGAAGGAATCGAATAGCAAGAGGGTAACGGGCAAAGCCACGTTACGAATATTAGATTTTTTTAAAAAAGCCTTATTTATAGGAGGTTCGTGAAGTTTTTGTTTTTTTAAGAATTTGACGTGATATACTGCTTTTTAGTAAAAACAATTGTTATTCGCCATAAGCAGGCATCTATTTTACTAAAAACCATGGATAAAGGATACGAAAAAGAAGAATTTGAAACTTTAAAAATCAAAAGTTCAGTAGCTGGTCAATTTAGAAAATTTAGTGAAATGTTGTCAAAATCTCAATCGATAACATTGCTCTTAATGTTAATTTTTTTTTTTAGGAAAATGGAATTTCACCAACGGAGCGTTTAGGACCTCGGATGGAAACCTTGGAAAACAGAATTTCCATACTTATCAAGAAACGAATGAACGACATGATCGCTATCATGAAAGATATCGAAAAGTCGCAGACCAAACCTACTAAGTAACAAGATCAATTATATAGTCCACTTAAATACTGTATTGACGCGTTTCAATAATGACCAATGTATTAGACAGGGTCACATTGCTTTGTATATGGCACTGTTCCAGAAATGGAATAGGTCATTCTTTAAAAAGATATTTATGATCAACCGAAATGAGATCATGTACATGGCAAAGTTCAGATCAAAAACAACGCATCTCAATCATATCAGAGATCTGTATGAGTGGAGTTATCTGAAATACCAACCATCTTTCGGTCCGAGAAAAGGTTCAAGAATCAACATGTCCAAATTTGGGACAAGTATCGAACATGCTCTGTACCCTACCTTACCAGAATCTAGCCAACAGTATCCCGAAACCAGGCCAAAAGTTGGTACTCTCTTTAAAAATAAAAACAATAAAAAACTATATAAACTGACTAAGCCAAAAAATGAAGAGGCTGTCATTAATTTTTTTAATAAAAATGGATGGCCAGAAATAGAAGGAATCAAATCTCACACATTCTTAAAATCCAAAAACTATCAAATTGAAAATGGCTCGAAAATAGATGATTGGAAAATAGCTGCACTAAAGTTCTCGAAAAATGATTTCCAAAAAATTTAACCCTGATTTGAGCTGACCAATTTTTGGCTGCGTAAATCGAATGAGTCAAGTGTGGAAAAAAAACAAGCGTTATTCGCTATGGAATTATTTAAACTTATTCCTCAAAATTTCCATATCCTTGCTTACTTTCATATCTAAGATTTTAGCGTAATGCTGTGTGGTTTTCAAATTAGTATGACCAAGCATCTTACTCACGGATTCAATAGGTACCCCATTAGTAAGCGTAACTGTAGTCGCAAAGGTATGTCTGGCTAAATGAAAGGTTAGGTTTTTAGTAATACCAGCTAAAGTCGCAATCTCTTTTATATATGCATTCATTTTTTGATTACTGAGAACAGGTAAAACCAAGTCTTTTTCTTTTAGTAGCTCATTATCTTTGTACTTTTCAATTATTGTTTGAGCAATGGGTAAAATCGGGATATTGCTTCTGGTATCGGTTTTAGAGCGTTTGGTCTTAACCCATTCTTCACCATCCACACTTAAAACGATGTCACCTTTATTCAATTTTTTGACATCGGCATATGCCAGACCCGTGAAACAAACAAAAGATAAAAATATCTCGTACTTGGTCGAGTCGTTCCATTTTGAGTTCTATCTCGATAATTCTTTGAATTTCTTCTTCATTCAAGAACTCACGCTCAACAATTTTTAGTTTGGCTTTCCAATATAAGAATGGGTCTTTATCAATCCAATCATTGGCGTGCGCAATTCGGATAATCTTTTTAAAGTTAGTGATGTATTTAATTGCAGAGTTGTGCGCACATTTTCGAGTTGTTTTAAGGTAGTATTCCAATCCTGTAATGAATTTATGATCTACATCCTTTACAGGAACATCATTTTTCTTGTATTTCTTCTTAATAAAATCTGTTACGTGTTTTTTGCATGTGCGATACCGTTCAGCAGTTCCAGCCGCAAAATCTTTTCCTATGAGGCTATCAACTTTATCATTATGCTCTTGTAATATTTCTAGAAGCATTTTTTTTGTTTTGTCTTTACCTACATATACATCGAGTAATTGAGCAGCAGTATACGTTGTTCCGTCTCGTTGAAACTTTTGTTCTATGGTGTAGATTTTATTTTTAATAAAGTCAATTTCTCTATTTATTTCCTGATTCTCTGACGAATTCCCTAATGCTTTCTGTAATCTACTATTCCATAAATCGGTATGCACTTTTCGATTAATACTACACTCGGCCCGCTTACCGTCTATAGTTATACGCAGATAAATATTGGTATAACTCTGAAGATTAGCTTTACTTTTTTTGACATAAAATAATATGGAGAGCTGAACTGACACCGAATGAATTTAAAACTTACTTCAATGTAGTAAAAAATAATCAAATCAGTATTATTTTAAACAACTGTATATCAATTATTTAACATCTATTCGGTGTCAGTTTTAGATAGTTTTTAAGTGACACCGAATTAGCCCCTTTTAGATTGCTATTATTTGATATTAAATGAAATCAATAAAAATGAAAAACCCTCTAAATCAATGATTTAGAGGGTTTTTGTTGCCGTTTATAGGACTTTCTGCGGAGAAAGAGGAACTATCCATTATATTTAAAGGTGCTGATAATCAAGTAGTTGATTTTTCAAAAACCATAATTACGCACCGAACTACGCACCTATTTTTCAACCACTTGAAATACAGTGATTTACATTTTATTTTTTACGTGATATTATTTTAGCTACAAAAAATGAATAAATTATTTTGAAACAAATTGGGCGCAAAATTATTTTTGCATTTTCTTAAACTTTAACATTTAAAAATCTTTTACTCCGAGGGTTCGAATGTTTTTATCTAGGTTCGGGAGTAAATTAATTTTATCCGTAAATTCCGAAATAATAGGAGAATATATTTCTGAGTTTTTGACCAAATTTATTGAAACGTTAAGCTGACTATCATAACCCGAAGGTAAGTGGTTCGAGTCCAGTTCCGGCTACTAGTAAAATCAAGCCTCTCAGTTTCCTGAGAGGCTTTTTTGTCTTGGGTACAGTTTAGGTACAGAATTGACATTGCTTTTGATAAATAAATTTTAGCTCAAAGTCAATTTATACGAGTAAAACCGATACCTAGTTTAAAATTCTATAACCGTTATTAATTTCTAATTTAATTGACCCTTAAATTATTACATTGACAAAATTTTAGCAATTTATTTTTTTTATTTATATTTAGAACTTAATCCTAATTTTTATTTAAAAATATGGCAAATGTTTTATGGTTACAAGGAGGGGCTTGCAGTGGCAACACAATGTCTTTTCTTAACGCAGAAGAACCAACTGTTGTAGAACTTATAACAGACTTCGGTTTAAATATTCTCTGGCACCCAACTACGGGTTTGCAAATTGGAGACCAAGTTCAAGACTTACTTAAAGATATTCTAGCAGGAAAGGTCCAAATGGATATTCTTGTGTATGAAGGTTCTTTAATTCAAGGTCCAAATAACACAGGTACTATGAATTACTTTGCCGATAGACCAATGATGGACTGGATTAAAGAATTATCAGAGGTAGCTGGTTATGTGGTTGCTATTGGGGATTGTGCAACTTGGGGAGGAATTCCTGCGGTAGCGCCCAATCCAAGTGAATCTACAGGACTGCAATTCCATAAAAAGAAAAAAGGTGGTTTCCTAGGGCACGATTATGTCTCTAAAGGAGGATTGCCTGTTATAAATATTCCCGGTTGTCCAGCACACCCAGATTGGATTACTCAAATACTAGTAGCAATTTCTGTAGGAAGAATAGGAGATGTTTTAATTGATGATTACCACAGGCCAAAAACATTCTTTACAGACTTCGTTCAAGATGGCTGTACAAACGTGACCAACTTTGCCCAAAAAGTAGACGGAAACTTCGGAAAACGTGGTGGATGTCTATTCTATGAAGTAGGATGTCGTGGACCAATGACGAGAGCAAGTTGTAATAACATTCTTTGGAATCGTCAATCAAGTAAAACGCGTTCTAATCACCCTTGTTTAGGATGTACAGAACCTGGTTTCCCTCATAACGATTTGATGAAAGGTAGTGTGTTTAAGACTATGAAGCATTTAGGGGTTTTTCCTAAAGAAGTTCCAGAAGGAAGAAGCAAGCTAGCATATTATATGGAAGCAGGATTCCAAAAAGTATTACCAACTAATAGGAAAATAACAGAAGCTTCTAAATAAGCATCATAAACTACACAAGAAAATGTCAGTAAAAGAATTAAATATATCGCCTGTAGGACGTGTTGAAGGAGATTTAGATGTGAAAGTTTACATCGACGACGGAAAAGTGACACGTGCTCATACTCAAGCAGCAATGTTTAGAGGGTTTGAGAAAATAATGGAAGGTAAAGACCCACAATCAGGGCTTATCGTAACACCTCGTATTTGCGGAATTTGTGGAGGGTCGCACTTGTATTGTGCATCTTCTGCTCTAGATACTGCTTGGGGAACAAAATTAACTCCTAATGCACTTCTTCTAAGAGCTATAGGTCAAGCTACTGAAACCATACAAAGTATACCAAGATGGTTTTATGCAATTTTTGCTACAGATTTAGCAAATAAAAAATATGCAAACCAACCTCTTTATAAAGAGGTCGTAAAAAGATGGTCTGCCTATGTTGGTGAAACCTTTCAGATAGGTTTAACTGCTAGTGGATTACCAGTACAAGTATATGCATTGTTTGGCGGTCAATGGCCACACTCAAGTTATATGGTACCTGGTGGAGTAATGTGTGCGCCTACTTTAAAAGATATTACAAGAGCACACGCTATTATGACACAGTTTAAAAATGACTGGTTAGAACCAGTATGGTTAGGCTGTTCCATTGAGCGCTATCTAGAGATTAAGTCTTGGGATGATATGCTTGCGTGGGTTGAAGAAAATGAATCACAAAAAAATAGTGATTTAGGACTACTAATTAGAGCAGGTATAGAGTTTGGCTTAGATAAATTTGGTCAAGGTGTTGGTAAATTTATAGCCACAGGAACGTACCTACACAAAGACCGATATAATAATCCAACAATAGAAGGCAGAAACGATGCCTTAATTAGTTCTAGCGGATTTTTTGATGGAGAAAATTATCACGAGTTTGACCATATGAAAGTGAGCGAACACGTTAAGCACGCTTGGTATGATAATCAAGCAGATGGTTTACACCCTTGGGATGAGCCACTTCCTACACCAGCTAAATCACAACCATTGCACCATACAGATTTTGATGGGCAATACAGTTGGTCTAAAGCACCGCGCTATGATGGTCAAGCTGCAGAAGCTGGCCCATTAGCACGTTGCATTATGAATGCAAATCCTAATAACAAAGACCATCAAATTAAAGACCCATTATTTGGGGATATAATGAAAAAGATGGGGCCAAGTGTATTTACTAGAGTTTTAGCTAGAGTACACGAAGCACCACGTTTATATAAATTTATAGACCAGTGGCTTTCTGAAATTGACCTTGATGCCCCTTTCTACACAAAACCTGTAGAAAAAGATGGAAAAGGTTTTGGAGCTACAGAAGCGGCTCGTGGCGCATTAGCACACTGGATAGAAATTAAAGACGGTGTTATAAAAAACTATCAGGTAATGGCACCTACAACGTGGAATGTAGGACCTAACGATGCAAATGGCAATCCTGGACCTATTGAAGCTGCCCTTGAAGGTATTGATATAGAAGACCCTAGTGACCCAGTAGAAGTAGGTATTGTAGCAAGGTCGTTTGACTCTTGTCTCGTATGTACGGTACACGCACACGACCAAAATTCGGGTGTTGAGCTATCTAGGTTCAAGCTGTAGAAGTCTTAAATTCAAACAATTATTGAAAACTTTCTCAGGACTTTGTTTTGAGGAAGTTTTTATTTAACAGCAATTTTTAAAACAAATTACGCTTTCGCGAAAGCGGTAAAGTGTAAAAAAGAATATAAAATGAAAACAGCAATAATGGGTTTCGGAAACCCAGTACGAAGCGATGATGGTATAGGAATGTACGTAATTGAGAAGTTACAGAAAATTATAGGTCAGAATGATGATATCAGCATTTTTGATATGGGAACGGCTGCTTTTGAAGTGTTATTTGGCTTAAAAGGCCATTCTAAAATTTTAATGGTAGATGCTGTTATTAATACTAACGAACCTGTAGGAACATTATTTAAAGTTCCTGCCGAAGAGGTTTTGAGAACACCTCAAGACGACCCTATGGTTTTCTTACACGGTATGAAGTGGGACCAAGCATTGTCTTATGCAAAAAAAATACTTGGTGATGAATATCCAGAGGACATACAGGTGTATCTTATCGCGGTAGAAAATACAAAACTAGAAACTGAAATCAGTGACGCAGTAAAAAAAGCGGGTGACAAAGTGGTACAACATATTTTAGAAGATATTAAGTTTGTTAATGTATAATGGAAGAAGATAAGGTTATACTCAAATCATCGCACGTGTATTTAAACGCTGCTATTGTTGAGCGTATTTTTGAAACCATTCATTATGCCTATGTAACCTATGTGCCAGAACAAAAAAAAATGTTGATTACACCTGTGAGTAGCCAGTGGTTTGTGAAAATGCACGAACCTACTCAGTTTTTACTCAAGTCAAGGAATCTCAAAGGAGATAGAACCCTAGCGATTAGAGAAATTTTAATCGACAATGATTTAGATACAACTGATAGAGATTTAGAATATGAGATTGTAGAAAAAACAAACCTCATTAAAATATCAATGTGATGGCAGGAAGAAACGACCCAAAAGATGCTTGGTTATTAGATGCAGAAGTGCGTACTAAAATTGAAGAAATCAAAGGGCGTTGGGAAGTATCATTGGTATTTGTAAATACCACAGACCCAAATCAATTATTAGTTAGAAAAATAGGTGATTACAGGTCAAAACAATTAGCTGAAATTTATGCACGTAATATGCAAAAGACTGCAGCAAAAGATATAAGAGGAACGCAAAAAGTAGATAAAAGTGCTTACAATTTTAACAACAACTAATAAAAACGATGCAATACTGGCAGCAATAGCGACTATTGAGAGATTGAGCGAACTTGTGACCGTTGAGCAAGACGAAACCCAATTATCTAATACCCATAAAATAATCGTTGTTACAGATACTTCAATTACTTCACATTTAGATTGGGATGATACGGAGCCACCCTATCTCTTTCCTGAACTAGAGTTTACACAAGAGAACCTATTAGCGATGATTTTCTATAAATTAGGAAACCATCAAAAAGCATTTGAGTTTGTTTCTCAAGAAAACTCATTTTATAATCATTTACTCATTGCTACGCATTTGCAATTTGGTTATGACATTAATGAAGATATGTACGCTTTCGCGAAAGCGGAATCTCAACATAATGGATGTATTGTACAACAATACGGCGCAGGACAAATAGAAAAAGATAGTGACAGATTGAAGGCGAGTTATGCAGAAGCCATAGCCAGTGCGCCTAATGACGAGTATCGCGTATTTACCATAAAACATTTTGTAAATTTTCTGTTAGACATAAAGGCTTATGATGAAGCTGAAAAAGTGATACGCATAGCAATGCCCAAAGCAATCTCTACAGATGCTCAAAATGCAATGCGAACTCTACTGTCTACAGCGCTAATGGCGCAAATTAAAATGCCCTATGACAAAAATGCGCTTCTAGAAGTACAAGAGTTACAGCAAGCAAGTATTGCTTTTTATGAAGAAAAAGAACTCAAAGTAAATGCAGGTTTGTTATTAATAGACGCTTCTGAAATCGCAAATTTTCAAGAGGATTTTATAGCTTCAAAAAATTATATCAACAAAGCAATTTTATATTTTAAAGAAGTAGATATTCAAGAATTTCTTGGAGAAGCAGGGTTACGTAAAGCAACATTATTATATACCTGGTCTAAAAATGGAAGCCCGCAATATTACAAGCCTGCTATTAATGCATTTCAGGATACTTTAAAAGTGTTTAAACGTGATACACATCCTCAGAAGTTTGCAGATGTACATCATAATCTAGCGCTGATTTATTCAGAGATTCCTGTGTCGCCAGAAGAAAAACCTATTTGGACTGCCTTCTGTGCTTCTTCATTTAAAGAGGTATTAGCTTTTTATACTAAGGAAGCCTATCCTTATGAAAACGCAATGGCTAGTCACAATTATGCCACAGCTTTGATGAATTTCCCTGAAGCCAAATTACATAACAATCTAGATAAAGCCTTTGGTTTATTTGAAGACGCACTTACTGTTAGAACCGAAAAAAAATATCCTTTTGAAAGAGCATTAACTTTATTAAATCAGCTAGAATTATATTGGTTAATGCATAATGAAGATGAAGCTTCTGAACGTAAGAAATACAATCAAATGGTTGAAAAAGCAACATCTATTGCTAAGATTGTTAATGATGAAAATTTAATAGCGCAAGCAAATCAGCATTTAAACCAACTTAAAAACCTAAAAACAATTTTAAACTAACGATGCACGAAACCTCAATAGTCAACGGAATATTTAGAACCCTTGAACAAGAGTTTGAAGAAGAAAAGCTGAATAAATTGACGGGTATTTATGTGAAAGTGGGTATCCTCTCTAACATAGAACCGCGTCTTTTACTAAATGCCTATGAAGCCTCTCATATGACTAATCCCAAGTATCATCACTCAAAATTACATATTGAGATGGTAGAACTAAAAATACAATGTGAAAGTTGTAATCATATAACAGATGTAAAGAACTATCGCTTTATATGTGAAAAGTGTGAGAAGCCCAGTAAAAATGTGATTCAAGGCGAAGAGATGCTAATTCACAAAGTAGAATTTGATGATTAAAAAATGCTTAAAAAAACACTGACATATGCAGAACCAATTTTTAATTGGAGTAGAGACTTTTACGAAAGTAAAAACAGTCTTTATGCTACCAGTTATGTTCTTGTTACTGTATTTATTGTTTGTTCGTTATTAAGCGTTTTAGTGATTTCAGACTATATTAACTTAGGATACTATCAAGAGAAATTTGAAAATCCTTTTTTTTCTATTGAGATTGTGTTTACCCTACTTTTAATCGTTGAATTATTTGGACTCATCTTTATACTGCCTCAGTCTGTTGCTAAATCAGTAAGTAAACAATTTGAGTTGCTTTCACTTATTTTTCTAAGGGATGGCTTTAAAGAGTTCAGCCATATCGGAATTAATTTTGAATGGAGTGTAATGAAAGATTCTTTGATACCTATGGTAGTATATGGTTTTGGAGCAATCATCATTTTTGCTCTCATTAGTTTTACAGGGTCACTCCAAAAACGCTATAAATTAACATCCACAGAACAAGACCAAACACAGTTTATTCGTCTAAAAAAACTATTAGCACTGTTGCTTTTAGTCGCTTTTGCTGCTGTAGGAGTTAATGATTTAAGAATATTATTTTCTACAGGAAGTTACCTGCATTCGTTTCAGACCTTTTATACTGTTCTTATTTTTAGTGATATAATTATCGTTTTAATCGCCTTGCGATACACACTTAATTACTATCGCATATTTAGATATTCTGCATTTGTTTTAGCAACCATTCTAATCCGTATTTCACTCTCTGCAGAGACTTATTATAATGTAGGAATAGGTGTAGTAGCTTGCTTATTCGTACTTGCACTAACAATTGCATATAATCACTTTTTAAAAGAAACACCTCAAAAAAAATTAATATAACTATGAGTATAGAAAAATCAACAAAAGCCGCTCGCGGTACCGTACAGTGTGAAAACACAAATATTAATCTATTAAAGGCTAATGATTTTGTAGCAGATATCATTAAGCAAGAAATGGTAAAATCTAAAACACTTTTGGTAAACATTACATCTTCTGCTGGAAGCGGAAAGACCACTTTAATGCAAGAAACAGCAAGACGCCTTAAAGACAAACTCAAAATGGCTGTAATGGTGGGTGACTTAGAAACCGAACGTGATGCAGAGCGTATTAGAGAAACAGGAATACAAGCTTTGCAGATAGTTACTGGAGGAATTTGCCATCTTGAAGCTCAAATGATTCATCAGGTATTACCAGAATACAAACTAGATGATATTGATTTATTATTTATTGAAAACGTAGGCAATCTTGTATGTCCAGCTTCGTTCGACCTTGGAGAAGACTATCGTGTTACGCTTATGGCAACTACAGAAGGAGATGATAAACCAAGGAAGTATCCTAGAATGTTTTTGACCAGTGATATGATGCTAGTTTCAAAAGCAGACTTATTGCCATATGTTCCATTTTCTGTAGAAGCAGTAACTAAGGATGCTCGTGAAGTAAATCACGAGTTAGAGGTACTACAAATATCATCTACGAGTGGAGAAGGTATTGATGCGTGGTGTGACTGGTTAGTAGAGAAAGTAAACGCTAAAAAAGAAGCCTAAAAGATTGCAAGAGCATACATTTAAAATACAAATAAAAGGACGGGTTCAAGGAGTTGGATTTCGTCCTTTTGTATTTAATTTAGCTCGAGAACAAGGGCTCGTTGGTAGCGTTTCTAACAATGGAAGTGGTGTTATTATCAGAGTCCATACAACCGAAGAAAGAGCAAATACTTTTTTAAGAACACTCCTGGAAAGCCCACCTCCTGTTTCAGTTATAAGCTCCTACCAACTAGAGAAAACCACAAAAGAGAATTTCAAAGAATTTAGCATTGTTCCTTCAGAAAAAGAGCAATCTATAAATATACCTTTAACACCTGATTTTGCGGTTTGCGAGACGTGTAAAAAGGAAGTCAAAGACAAAGAGAATAGGCGCTATGGATATCCTTTTACTACCTGTGTAAATTGTGGCCCGAGATATGCTATTACTACAAAATTTCCTTTTGAAAGAGCGCATACATCACTTGCTGGTTTTGAAATGTGTCCCGCGTGCAAGAACGAATATACAGACCCATCTAATCGTAGGTTTCATTCACAAACTAATAGTTGTTCTGACTGTGGTATACAATTACAGCTCATTGATAGTAAAGGGAAAACACTTAATGTTAGTAAAAATCAAATAGTTGAGAAAACGGCAGCACTAATTCTAGAAGGACACATTGTCGCTATAAAAAACACAAATGGTTATCTCTTATGTTGTGACGCTACAAATCCATCGGCAATTGCAGAACTACGTAAAAAAAAGAAACGACCTAACAAGCCATTTGCGGTATTGTACGATAGCATTGATACTGTAAAGAAAGAATTTGAAGTATCAGAACAAGAAAAAGAGTTGCTCACAAGTAGCATTGCACCTATATTAATACTAGAGAATACAAAGAACACGCAAATTGCAGCACATACTATTGCACCAGGTTTAAACCAGACAGGTGTACTTTTACCTTCCTCTTCGCTCTTGGAATTATTAATGTATATCATTAAAAAACCGATAGTATGCACTAGTGGAAATATTCACGGTTCTCCAATAATTTCAGAAAACGAAATTGCTCAAGAGCATTTAAAAACAATTGCTCACTATTTTCTTCATCACAATTTGCCTATTCATTTTCCTCAAGATGATTCTGTGGTAAAAATAATAGATGGGAAGCAACATTTTATAAGACGTTCACGTGGTTTAGCGCCAAACTATTTGATGCCAAGAAGTAAAATGGAATCAGGTGTTTTGGCAATGGGTGCACACTTAAAAAGCGCTTTTTCTTTAGTGCCGAATACGCATATTTATGTGAGTCAGTATTTTGGAAATTTAGATAATTATGATGTGCTAGAGCGCTACAAAAATACTATAGGAAAACAGTTAGGAGTCTTTAGTTGTAGTCCTAAAACTGTTCTTGTAGATGCGCATCCCACCTATCAAAGCAGTATTGCTGGCGAGACAATAGCAAAAGAGTACAATACTCAAATTTTTAAAATTCAGCATCATAAAGCGCATTTCGCCAGTGTATTAGGAGAGCATCAACTTTTTGAAAGTGAAGAGCGAATATTAGGAGTAGTTTGGGATGGCACTGGTTATGGAGATGATAATGCTATTTGGGGTGGTGAGTTTTTTATTTATGAAAATCACACAATGGAGCGCATTAGTCATTTTGAATACTACGATTGGTTAACAAATGATAAGATGGCAAAAGAGCCACGAATTGCTTTATTGAGTCTGCTAAATAATGAAAACAGGAGAGATATATCAGATAAGTTCTCTGACACTGAATGGAAGATTTATACAAAAATGTTAGATAATAATGTTTTAAAAACATCATCGATGGGAAGATTGTTCGATGCAGTGGCTTCAGCTTTAGACATAAAAGACTCAAACACTTTTGAAGCAGAGGCGGCTATGTTGCTTGAAAATTGTGCCAAGACCTACTCAAAGAGTTATTACATAGATTTTTTACACAATGTATCCTATGACACTATCCCATCAAAGCAAATCATAAATGAGCTTTTTAAAGCATATAATGAAGGCTTTTGCAAGGAGCGATTGGCATACAGTTTCATTTACACACTTGCAAAAAGTATTATTACGCTTTCGCGAAAGCATAACACACATACGATAGCTTGTAGTGGAGGTGTTTTTCAAAATAGTGTTCTCATTCAGGTACTTGCTCGATTGTGTTTAAATAGTAAAATAAAGTTAAAATTTAATCGTAAATTGTCTGCAAATGATGAAAATATTTCGTTTGGACAGCTTATGTATTTTCAGAATATTAAGAATTAATACCAGTTAGAATATGTGTTTAGCAATCCCAGGAAAAATAAAGAGTATTGAATTACAATATGGTGGTGCGGTACGGATGGCAACAGTTTCTTTTGGCGGGATTACTAAAGAAGCCAGCTTAGAAATGTTACCAGATGCAGATGTAGATGACTACGTTTTAGTACACGTAGGTGTAGCCATTAGCAAAGTAAATGAAGAAGAAGCGCATAAAACTTTTAAATATCTCGAAGAATTAGGAGAAATAGGCGAACTCACAGATGTAGACGAATATTTACCTAAATAAGAGTTTGCTATGAAGTATATGTCAGAATATCGAGACCCAGAACTCGCAAAAAAATATCTTGAAGAAATAAAAAAGACAGTCACACAACCTTGGTCTATAATGGAGGTTTGTGGAGGACAAACACACAGTCTAGTAAAAAACGGAATTATTGAGATGTTGCCTAAGACGGTAACAATGATTCACGGTCCAGGTTGTCCTGTTTGTGTAACACCATTAAATATTATAGACAAAGCGATTCATCTAGCGCTAGAGGAAAATGTCATTTTATGCTCTTTTGGCGATATGCTTCGTGTTCCGGGTTCTAAGAAAAACTTACTCGAAGCTAAAGCAGAAGGTGCAGATATCCGCATTTTATATTCGCCATTAGAAGCAGTGAGAATCGCCGAAGACAATCCAGAGAAAGAGGTCGTATTTTTTGCAGTAGGCTTTGAAACCACAGCGCCAGCAAATGCACTATCAGTAATTCACGCACATCGTAAAGAATTAAAGAACTATTCTATACTCACGTCTCACGTTTTAGTGCCTCCCGTGATTAAAGCAGTAATTGATGATGAAGAAAGTAAGATAGACGGTTTTTTAGCAGCTGGTCACGTCTGTACTATTATGGGTAACTCAGAATATCATCCACTATCAAAAACTTATGAAGTACCTATTGTAGTCACTGGCTTTGAGCCGTTAGATGTATTACAAGGAATCCTAATGGTAGTGAGACAGTTAGAAGCTAACGAAGCGCAAGTTGAAAATCAATATGCAAGAATCGTTAAAGAAGAAGGAAATCCTGAAGCTCAGAAAATGATTCATCAGATATTTGAAATAAAAAACCAAGTATGGAGAGGTATCGGAGAAATTCCAGATAGCGGTTATCAAGTACGTCCTGAATATGCTGACTTTGATGCTAAGCGGAAATTTAAAATTGAAATACCTGAAGCACCAGAAAATCCAGATTGTATTTCTGGTCAAATTATGAAAGGCTTAAAGAAACCTTTTGAATGTTCACAGTTTGGCAAAAAATGTAAGCCTACAAACCCATTAGGAGCACCTATGGTAAGTAGCGAAGGTGCTTGTGCAGCATACTATCATTTCTCTGGACTGGTAGAAGCATAGCCTTAAAATCTAAATTATTTAATGACAGATAAAAAAATACGAATGCAATTGCAATGCCCAATGCCTAAATTGGACTTTGACGTAATTACCCTTGGTCACGGAAGCGGTGGTGTACTTACCAACAAATTATTAGATAGTGGTGTTTTTGATGTACTCAGTAATCCTATCTTAGATGAACGTCACGATGGTGCAATCTTTCAACTAGAAGGCAAGATGGCTTTCTCTACAGATAGTTTTCTAGTCTCACCTATCTTCTTTCCAGGTGGAAATATTGGAGAATTAGCTGTAAACGGTACTGTTAATGACCTTGCTATGTGTGGGGCAATTCCAAAGTATTTATCTCTTAGTTTTATTATTGAGGAAGGACTTAAAGTTTCTGAGTTTTGGGACATTTTAATTGCTATAAAAAGTGCTTGTGAAGAAGCGGGCGTTCACGTGGTAACGGGAGATACGAAAGTGGTTGAAAAAGGAAAAGGCGATAAGATATTTATCAATACTTCAGGAGTTGGGAGCATTCATTCTAAAGCTAATATTTCAGCAAAAAATATAAAAGCAGGTGATAAAGTTATTGTGAGTGGTAATATCGCATCTCACGGTATGGCTATTATGTCTGTTAGAGAAGGGCTTGAATTTGATTCTGAAATTTTAAGTGATACCATTAACCTCAATCATACCATAAGTAGTCTGCTAGATAGCTTTGGAGAACACATACACTTACTCACAGACCCAACACGAGGTGGTATTGCAACCGTACTCAAAGAAACCGCACAGTCTATTAATTTAGGAATAGATATGGCACAAAGAGATTTGCCTATTGATAATCAAGTAGCTAGTGCCTGTGAATTATTAGGTTTAGACCCAATATATGTGGCAAATGAAGGATTGTTTATTGCTTTTGTAGATGTATCTATTGTAGATGATTTTCTGGAAGCACTACATAAAGATGAAAATGGCGCAAATGCAAAAATTATTGGAACTGTTACGGAAGAGCATCCCAAACAAGTGATTATGGAAAGTGCCATAGGTGGAAAGCGTGTGGTAAGTATGTTACCAGGAGAACAGTTACCAAGAATCTGCTAGCCTATGGATTTTAAAACACTAGGCGACCAAGTCATTAATGGACGTATTTTTAGAGGTTCAGAACAAAAACCATTTCTAGCACCTAGAGGCGTTTTTGTAGCAAAAGAAATGCTTTTTGTTTCAGACACAGGACAGAATCGTGTCTTTATTTGGCATACAATCCCAACAACAGAATTTCAAGAACCTGATGTTATTTTAGGTCAACTAGAAGTTGAAGATAGTGGAAGAAATTCAGGAGGCGATGTAAACGCTAGTACGCTGCAATATCCTTCTGGTTTATGGAGCGATGGCGAAACCCTAATTGTTGCAGATGCTTGGAATCACAGAGTACTTATATGGCATTCTATACCTACATCAAATGCACAACCAGCAGATGTTGTTTTAGGGCAGCCTAATTTTGATACCAATTTACCGAATGTAAAAGGGATAGGAAGTGACCCAACTGCTCAAACACTTAATTGGCCATACGGCTTATTTTCTGATGGGAAAAGCCTCTGGATTGCAGATACAGGAAATAGACGCATACTTGTTTATAAAAATATTCCAAAAGAAAATTATGCTTCTGCAGATGAAGTAATAGGGAAACCTGCATCCACGACGCGAGATTATAATAACGACGACCCTATTTGGCCCTATTCCATTAAAATAAATAGTAAAGGTCAAATGGCAGTTGCCGATACGCAGTTTTATCGCGTGCTTCTTTGGAATTCTAAAGAAGACGCACTTTCAAAACCAGCTGATATTATTATTGGGCAAGATAATTTTGATGCCTGCGGGCAAAATCAGTTTAGACTAGCACCAGAAGCAAATACGCTGAATTGGACGTATGATGCTTGCTTTTATAAAGATGGCATCTTAGTGAATGACACAGGGAACAGTCGCATTTTAAAGTTTGACACCATACCTACTGAAAATAACGCTTTCGCGAAAGCGGTTATAGGCAGAAAAGATTTTACTACAAGTAGCGAATTTAAAGGCAATATGCACGGAACTAAAAGTGCTATCTATTGGCCATTTTCAATAACTACGGAAGGCGACACTTTATTTATTGCAGATACAGGAAACCACAGATTGGTTATTTGTGATTTAAAAGGTGAGGTATAACCAATAAATTCCAATAACTATAGCAAATAAACCGCCTGCAAATCGAATACCTTTAAAGAATATTGGGTCATTTGCTTTTTTAGAATATCTAGCAATATTACCGAGTATAAATGCATAAGCTGTCATTGCTAAAACTGTACCTATAGCGAATCCTATTATGTACTGAACACCTTCAAGTTTTGTTTCAAAAGCAAGTACAGGAAGTAGTAATATAAAATGTGCTACCCCAGCAAGTCCGTGTAAAAACCCTATACTAAGTGAAGAAAGAATATTCTGTTTCATTTCCTTTTTATGGGAATGATGTTCACTATCACTTTCATAGCTGTGAATGTGTGTGTGTCCGTCAGAATGTGTGTGTGGTTGGGAATACTTTTTCTTTTCATTAAATATTCGGTAGAACGCCCAGAGACCTACAATAATTAAAACAATAGCAACAAGCTGCTCACTATAACCAGATATAGTTTCAATAGGAATAACCTCTTTAAATAGTAAAAACAGTACACCTATAAGAAGCATTCCTATTAAATGTCCAAAACCCCAAACGAGACCTACTTTCCATCCTTTTTTCTGTGAAGAAATAGCAAGTGGTGTAACAGCAGCAAGATGGTCAGGACCTGAAATAACGTGGAGAATGGATGCAAGTATAGCAGAAAATAAAGTTGTAATCAAAATTTAAAATCAGGTATTTTGTAATATGTGGTAAGTTAAAAATTTATTTTAAATATCGTACTCTTCGAGAAGATGTCCCTGATTTTGATTTATTATTAATAGTATATCGTCTCAGCACATTTCCCTACATTTGGCGAAAAGCTACATTTCGGGAAAAGAGCTTCATTCACAATAGTCTTGGACACAATTTCAAAGTAGCTATCATTACTTTCAGTCGCTATTAAGCCGAACAAGCGAACTACATCTGAATAGAACCCTATCAACTTTGAAATAGAGTCCGATAATTAATTTCACTTACACCTTTCACTTCACAAAGTTGTAAAATTCTGTCCGAAACGAACTGCATAACCGTTCGCGCACTCACTTTTATAAGTTCTTATTCTCTCAAAATTTTAGTGTTGGTTACTGAAAAGGTAACGGCGATGGCGCTATGGGAAGTAAGTAGATATTAAATCATCATCGGCTACTTTCATCTCAATCTTACCTAATAAATAGATAGCAAAACGTATCAAATCCCTGCTTTTTGAGCTAAAAGAAAAGGAAAACGCTCAAGATATAATAAGTATGCAGATAAATGCCATTGTGGCAATTAATTAACACCAATCTAAACCATATATAATTGGCTTAACTATTGACCTAATATACTCATAATCATTATTA
Source organism: uncultured Maribacter sp. (assembly GCF_963975365.1). Taxonomy (GTDB): domain Bacteria; phylum Bacteroidota; class Bacteroidia; order Flavobacteriales; family Flavobacteriaceae; genus Maribacter. The sequence goes on from NZ_CAXBGF010000008.1 coordinate 29,805, forward strand.
AGTAATTTCAATGGTCTCCAGTATTTATTACGAATACTTTAAAAAGTTGATTAGATTTTTCTTAAAAAATGCAAGGTGCAGTTTAACAACTCTTAGGCTTTTTAGCTTTAGATAAAAAGTACTGCAAACCCGAAATGAAATGGAGGGATTGTATAGCAAGAGGGTAACACGCTGGCGCGATGTTACGATATTCAGTTTTTTCAAAACACCAGTAAAATTAGCACTTGACAGCGATTGATTGTTTTGTGTTTTAAAAATTGAAGCATTGTTTTTCACGGAAAAACGCCCATAGCCCAATAAAAACAATAAATTTTTCACGGAAAAATGGATAAAGGATATGAAAAAGAACAATTTAAGAGCCTAAGCATCAAAGCTTCAGTAGCAGAAAAATTCAATGGATTTTGTAAAGAAATGTCACTTTCAAAATCAATGACATTATTAGTGATGATTGAATTTTTTGAAGAAAACAGTATTTCCCCAGTAGAGTCAATAGGGCCAAATATGGAAACCTTAGAAAAGCGCATTTCATTACTCATTAAGAAACGAATGAATGGAATGATTGCCATAATGAAAGATATCGAAAAGAACCAAACCAAACCAACAGTAGCAATGCTACAATCGCTTTTCGAACAAGCCGAACCAAAGAAAAAAGTACGAATGGTGGAGAAAAATGACCCTTATCTGGAGAAAGAGGTTCGCTTTCGCGAAAAGAAATATTTGAATAACAATGATGATGCATAATGAGAAGTGTAAACTACATTATTCACCTCAATACCATATTGGAAATATTCAATAACGATGAACGTATTAAACAAGGTCATATCACATTATACCTTGCCTTCTTCTATTTATGGAACAAAAAGTTTTTCAAAGAGACCTTAACCATAAATCGGGAGCTCATAATGGAGCGAGCAAAGATTAAATCAAAAACTACGTATCATAATCATTTACGAGATTTAGATGCCTGGGGATATCTTAGCTACTATCCATCGCATCATCCATCAATAGGTTCTAAAATTAAGATGACCAGAGCTTGTCCCAAAAGTGGTACAACCTCTGGTACACAGCTAGTCCAAAATTTGGACAACTCCGTTCCAAAACATAGCCAAAATTTGGTATCTTTTTATAAACATAAAACAAAAGAAAACTTAAATAAACAGTCTGACCTAATTTTTAATGAAAGTGAAGTCATTTCATTTTTTAAACAAAATAGTTGGCCAGAGATAGAAGCACTAAAATTTCACGCCTTTATTCAATCGAAAAAATGGAAAACAGACAATTGGCAAACTATAGCAAGGATTTTTGCTAAAAACGATTTTCAATTAAAAGCACCTAAAATGAGGAGTCCAATTTCTGGCTATGTAGAAAAACTAAGAAACGACGGGGATAGGGACAATTGAATGCCTCTTTGAAAAGGCTATTTTACCTTTCTTTCTGCTGCTTGGGTTGATGCCTGCATTTTAGCCTTAAGCACTTTCATATCTTCACTCACTTTTCTGTCCAATATTTTAGCGTAATGTTGTGTAGTTCGTAAAGATTTGTGACCAAGCATTTTGCTTACAGATTCAATAGGTACGCCGTTTGACAATGTTACTGTAGTGGCAAATGTGTGTCTCGCCAAATGAAAAGTAAGGTTCTTTCTAATTTTACAAAGTATCGCTATTTCCTTGATATAGGCATTCATTTTTTGATTACTTAATACCGGAAGTAATCTTCCTTTATTAGAAACATCAGGATGGTCGTTATACTTCTTTAGGATATCAATTGCAGTCGGTAATAGTGGAATGCTACTTCGAGTATCGGTTTTAGAACGTTTTATCTTAATCCACTTATCACCATCGATACCAATTACTATATCGTTGCGTGAAAGCTTTTTAACATCTGCATAAGCAAGTCCTGTAAAGCAAGAAAAAAGAAATATGTCTTTTACTTGGTCCAAACGTTCTGTATGTAATTCCTTTTCCACCATCTTTTGAATCTCTTCTTCGGTAAGAAACTCTCTTTCAACTATTTTAAGCTTAGCTTTCCAATTTGCAAATGGGTCTTTTTGAATCCAATCGTTAGCAAAAGCAATGCGTATGATTTTTTTAAAATTAGTGACATACTTGATAGCCGTATTATGTACACACTTCCGTTCTGTTTTTAGGTAATATTCTAAACCAGATATAAATTTATGGTCTACATCTTTAACAGGAATATCCTCAAGGTTATATTCTAAATTTATATAGTCCGAAACGTGTTTCTTCGCTGTTTTGTAGCGTTCTATAGTTCCAGGAGCAAATTCTTTCCCTACTAAACGCTCTATTTTATCATTATGGTTTTGGAAAATTTCGAGTAGCATCTTATGATGTATTCCTTTGCCTAAATAAACATTCTTAATAATATCTGCTGTGACCAGCTCTTGATTCTCAGATAACATTTCTTGAATCTTATAGATTTTAACTTTAATAGTGTCCATATACTTATTAAGCTCACGAACATCAGTTGTTGTTCCGCGAACCTTTCCAGCCTCAGAGTTCCATCTACTCAATAACACCTTTCGTTTTATGCTTAACTCGCTACGTTTTCCATTAACCGTTATTCTTAGGTAAATGGGAGCATTACCGTTTTTGTCGATGTCATTACCTCTTGGGTAAAATAGGATTGAAAAAGTAGTTTTCATCGGTGCGTGGTTTTTACTGCACCATAAGGTACAAAAAATACAAATACGAATTACACGTAAATCCTTGTACATCAATAGTTAACGACTTATTAGGTGCGTATTTTAGTATAAATATTTACGCACCGAATCACGCACCTTTTATTTGATATTATATGGTTTTGGATGATATTGTAAAAAATCAAAAAAGCCCGAAAACATAGTGTTTACGGGCTTTTAGCGGAATTTGGTAATTCCTAAGCGGAGAAAGAGGGATTCGAACCCCCGGAGGTGTGACCCTCAACAGTTTTCAAGACTGCCGCATTCGACCACTCTGCCATTTCTCCTGAGTGCCTCATCAGGTATTCCCTGAATGCGGGTGCAAATATAGAAATGATTTCTTATCTAATAAAGCCTTTTCTAATTTAATTTTCATCCTAATTACTTTCACTTAATTAATTTTAGTGTAAAAAGCCTGAGATTCAGTTTTTAAGTAACTTGGCAACATGACAAATTCATTAGTAAGTATATTAATTCCTTTTAAGAATGTTGAGGAATATTTTGAAGAATGTTTAAAATCTATACGCAACCAAACCTACCAAAAATGGGAGGTTCTTGCAATAAATGACCATTCTGATGATAATAGCCTAGCAATAGCCGAACGCTTTTCAAAATTAGATAATCGTTTTAAAATATTCACTAATGATGAATCGGGTATTATAACTGCTCTTCGAAAAGCATATAGGCACAGTGATGGTGAATTTATAACCCGAATGGATGCTGACGACTATATGAGCCAAGACAGAATTAATACCATGCTAGTATCTTTGAAAGAAAAAGGAAAAGGTTCGTTGGCTATCGGACAAGTAAAGTACTTCGCTAAATACGGAGTAAACGACGGCTATGCCCGATATGCAAAATGGCTGAACGAATTGACTGCTGGCGGAAGTAACTTTGAAGAGATTTATAAAGAATGTGTTATTCCCTCCCCTTGCTGGATGGTTCATAGAATGGATTTAGATAAATGCGGAGCTTTTGCACACAACCGATATCCAGAAGATTATGATCTTGCATTTCGGTTTTATGAAAAAGGTCTTACCTGTATCCCTTGCAACAAAGTAATTCACCATTGGCGCGATTATGATACACGAACTTCACGAACCAGCGAGCACTATGCTCAAAATTATTTTTTAGAAATTAAGCTTCATTATTTTCTAAAATTAGAATACAACCCCAACAAAACCCTTGTAGTATGGGGAGCTGGGAAGAAAGGGAAATCAATAGCCAAATTACTCACGGAAAACAACATACATTTTAAGTGGGTATGTGATAATCCGAAGAAAATCGGAAAAGATATTTACGGAGTAAAATTGATTCACTTTTCTGAACTGAAAACCATTAAAAATTCTCAAAGTATTATTACCGTAGCAAATGAGGAAGAACAGATAAGTATACAATCCTTTTTCTGCAATTTAAAGCAAAAGCCTGCAAAAGATTATTTTTTCTTTTGTTAGATATATTTGGTTTACAATATCAGTTTTGAAATGTTTAAATAATAGTTGTTATCTAATAAGCTCGTAAATTCAAAATAATTATCTTTGACCTAATCAAAAACAGGAATGCAATTTAAATATCCAGAAATTCTTTGGGGTCTTTTTCTACTACTTATTCCTATATTAATTCATCTTTTTCAATTACGTCGTTTTAAGAAAACACCTTTTACCAATGTAAAATTCTTAAAACAAGAGGTTACAGAATCACGAAAAAGCAGCACCTTAAAAAAATGGTTGTTACTTCTTGCACGTTTAGGCTTACTTGCGGCCCTAGTAATTGCCTTTGCACAACCCTACATTGCGAAAAAATCCGCCCTACAAGAGAAAGAAACTGTTTTCTATTTAGATAATTCTTTTAGCATGAATGGTCAAGTTGAAAACGGCAATCTTTTTAAAAATACAATTCAAGAGTTTATAAAAGCCATACCAAAGGATCAGCATTTTAGCCTATTTACAAATAATCAAGTTTTTAAAGATGTAGAAATCAAGGATATTCAGAACGATCTACTTAACCTTAATGTAACCTCTGAACAACTTGGCATTTCCGAAATTACACTTAAGGGCAACACCTATTTTTCTAATAAGGGTGGTATTCAAAAAAACTTAGTCCTCATATCAGATTTTCAACAGCGAATGGGCACAATTAAAAAAACAGAAAGTATTAACAACGTTACTATCACCTATGTAAAACCATCGGATCATAAAATTATCAATACCTCTATAGACTCTATTTTTATTGGTAACAAAACTAATGAGACTATAGAATTGGTTGCACAATTATCAACTAATTCTTCTGAACAGACAGTTCCTGTTTCTCTATTTAACAAAGAGGTACTTATCGCTAAAACAGCCGCTAACTTTGATGACAACAAAAATGCCGAAGTACGATTTACTGTAAATGCCAATGACGTAATTTTAGGAAAAGTAGCACTAACCGATACAGGGCTAGAATATGATAATCAGTTTTATTTTAATCTGGATAAAAAGTCTAAGATAAAGGTCTTGGTAATTAGTAATACCTCAGCAGATTTTTTAAATAGAATTTATTCAAATGATGAGTTTACTTTAACAATTAGCACATTAGAGCAACTAAATTATAGTGCTATCGATTATCAAAATTTGATAATCTTTAACGAAATACAAAAATTACCTAATTCACTTATTACTGCCATAAAATCGTTTAGTTTAAATGGTGGCAGCTATGTTTTAATACCCGCTATTGATGGGGACTTAAATTCATACAACGAATTGGCCATTACAAACAATAGTCGATATGTAAATACTATAGTTCAGGATATGGCTATTTCTACCATTAAAACGGAGCACCCGCTTTTTTCTAATGTATTTGATAAAAAAGTGACAGATTTTCAATTCCCTACAGTTAAAGAACGTTTTAAATTGACTTCAAAAGCACCTATTGCGATTCTGTTTCAGAATAAAGATCCCTTTTTAATAGGCACTAATAATGCCTATTTCTTTACTGCATCTATCAATAATGATAATTCTAACTTTAAAAATTCACCCTTAATAGTTCCTACATTCTACAATATGGGAATAAACAGTTTAAAATTGCTTCCTTTATACGCAAGCCTTGGTAATAAGTTTGAAATAGAATTACCGATCACTTTGCAACAAGATGATGTCATTAAAATATCAAACGAAAAAAATGATTTCATTCCCCAGCAACGCGTATTACCAAAAAAAGTTAAAGTCAATTTTATAGAAAACCCTAAAGAAGCAGGTATTTATAAAATTATGCACAACGAGAATATTTTAAGACATATAAGTTTTAATAACAATAGAAAAGAAAGTGAATTGCTCTATTCTCAAATACCCGATGAAAAAAACAACAACTCATTATCAAATTTCTTTATGGAAAGTCAAAAGAATAACTCCATAAATGAGTTTTGGAAATGGTTTGCTATTTTAGCATTAGCATTTGTTCTTATAGAAACATTACTTCAAAGATTTTTAAAATAAGTAATAACTGAACCACCCTTTGCCCTATGAATACACTTTTAAAATCAGTAACGATAGTAAATGGGAGCGCTAAGAACCTGCATCTTAAAAAAAGAGATATTCTTATAAGAAACGGAGTAATTGAAGCCATTGAAACCACTATTGAACCTACAGGTAAAACAAAGGTGATCGATGTTAAGAACCTACACGTTTCTATCGGTTGGTTTGATAGTGGTATCTGCTTTGGCGAACCAGGTTATGAAGAAAGAGAAACTATTGAAAACGGTTTGCTAACTGCGGCTAAAAGTGGCTTCACAGATGTTATTTTAAATACTTGTAGTCACCCAACACCAGATTCGTCTTCAGACATTGTATATCTTAAAAATGCAGCCAAAGACCAATTGACAAGTTTATATCCCTTAGGCAACCTTACCGTTAATGGTGATGGTATTGCACTTGCCGAGCTTTATGACATGAAGAATTCAGGTGCATTAGGTTTTTATGATTACAAACAGCCGGTTAGCAATGCCAACCTTCTAAAAATTGCATTACAATATGCTCAGAATTTTGATGGTTTAGTTTTTTCTTTTCCGATGGATAAAAGTATCTCAGGAAAAGGAATTGTAAATGAAGGAGTTACAAGTACAAAACTAGGTTTAAAAGGTATTCCTACATTGTCGGAAGAATTACAAATAGCGCGAGATTTATTTATTTTAGAATATACAGGGGGTAAATTATTCATACCAACAATATCAACTGCAAATTCGGTAAAGTTAATAGCAGAAGCCAAGAAGAAAGGCTTAGAAGTCTATTGCAGTGTTGCTGCTCATAATTTATTAATTACAGATGATGAACTTCAAGATTTTGATACACAGTATAAAGTAATGCCGCCTTTAAGAACTTCATCAGATATTAAAGCGCTTCTAAAAGGAGTAAAAAACGGTACTATTGATTTAGTAACCTCTGATCATACACCTTTAAACATTGAATTAAAACATGTTGAATTTGACAATGCCGATTATGGTTCTATTGGACTTGAAAGTTCTTTTGGATTGATAAACGAATTACTCGACATTGAAGAAACGATAGCTTTATTAACCAAAGGAAGGTCTATTTTCGGAATCGAAACTCCTAAACTTGAAGTTGGCGAAAAAGCGAATTTAACACTTTTTACTCCCGAAGAAACCTACAAATTTTCTGAGGAAAATATTTATAGCAGTAGTAAAAACTCTATTGCATTAGGTAAGAATATGAAGGGCAAGGTAATAGGTACAATTGCAAACAATCAATTAATGGTCAATTAATAGTGATGGAAAATAAGAACAATATACCCGGAAAAACTACAGCTGTAATCGCTTACTTAACCATTATTGGTGCCATCATAGCAATGTCTATGAATATGGAACCTAAACATAGTTTTGCAAGATTTCATACACGCCAAGCATTTGGGCTTCATTTAATGTTTCATGGTTTTGCCATATTTTCAAGTGTCTGGTTCAACCAATATGCACTTTATGGTCTTTACCTATGTTACATAGTTCTTTGGGTTTATGGCTTTTTAGGAGCGCTAAGCGATAAAGAACAAGAGGTTCCAATTGTTGGACCATACTTTCAAAAATGGTTCACTTTTATTCAATAATTAAATGACAACGGCTCCCCTATCTTTAGAACATATTATTAGACCTTCTAGCCTAACCGATAAAAAACCTCCAGTGCTTTTTATGCTTCATGGTTATGGAAGTAACGAAGAAGATTTATTTTCCTTTGCACCAGAATTACCAGAAGAATTGTGCATAATTGCAATACGTGCACCTTACATTTTACAACCTTATGGATATGCTTGGTATGCCATAAATTTTGATGCCGAAAAAGGAAAATGGAGCGATGATGACCAAGCAATAGAATCTCGCGAAAAAATAATAAATTTTATTGATGAGGCTTGCTCTACTTATGGGTTAGATGACCAGAATGTAAATTTATTAGGGTTTAGTCAAGGTACCATTCTTAGTTATGCCGTAGCACTATCATACCCTGAAAAAATTAAAAATATTATTGCTTTAAGTGGATACATCAATGAAAAAATATTAAATGATTCCTATGTAAAAAGTAATTTTAAAAATCTAAATTTCTATTGCTCTCATGGTGACATGGACCAAGTTATACCAATCGACTGGGCAAGAAAATCTCCTGAATTTTTAAGAAAGCTAGACATCAAACATGTATATGAAGAGTTTCCTGCAGGACATGGTGTCTTACCTCAAAACTTCTATTCATTTAAAAAATGGATTTCCGATAAAATTTAGTTGCTACGAGTATATAATAAATGATCAACTAGGGTGAAATCTACCCCTAAATCATCTTTTAACTCATATTTAATTAATAATTCGCCCCAATATTTTCCATCAGAAAAATCGGTTAGAATCCATTTGTGGTTCAATACCTTAATTTTATTTATCTTAAAATCGTTCTGCATACCTTCATATGGTACTAAAGGATTATCTCCTTTTTGCTCATTGGTTTCCAATAGCTTGTCAGCAATAAATCCTGATGGATTCTCCAATTTAAGATGGTCAAAATAAGCAAGGGCATCGTCGTTATTCTCCAATGAAAAATACTGCATATCTAGCACCTTCAAATTAGATTTCTGAACTGAATCTTTAAGTAACTCTATTTCATTTTCCAATTTAGAAATTCTATTTCCACTTGCCTCAGCCATATTACCACTACTTACAAATAGATATAGGCATATTAAAGAAACAAATAAAAACAGGTATAGAAATATTTTACTTTTCATAATTATAAGGTAATAGTTAAATTATCGTAGGCCAAATGTACATTCTTAGGTAAGCTTTTTTCTACTTCATCATGAAAACCTAGTAGGTGACTTATATGTGTAAAATAAGCTTTCTCTGGCTTTACCTTATCAATAAAAGCCAATGCTTCTTTTAAATTAAAGTGAGATAAATGTGGCTCTAATCGCAATGCGTTTACAACAACTACTTTAGAGCCTTTAATTTTTTCAATTTCCTTTTCCTTCATTGTTTTTACATCTGTAAGATATGTAAAATCCCCTATCCTATATCCAAAGACTTGAAGCTTGTTATGCAGCACATTTATAGGTATTACCTCTAAATCGCCTATAAAAAACGGTACATTGTTTTTCACCTTATTAATATGAACCGAAGGTGCACCAGGGTATTTGTCTTTCTCATTTAAAATATAGCCAAACCGTTTCTTCAATGATTTAACTACACGTTTATGTGCATAAATGGGAATATCACCTTGTTTAAAGAAAAAAGGTCGAATATCATCCAGGCCAGCAGTATGATCCGAATGCTCATGTGTATACAAAATACCATTCAGGTGATTTATATTCTGTAGTAGCATTTGTTGTCGAAAATCTGGACCACAATCAATCACATAATTATAGTCTTTCCATGAAAGTAATACAGAAACTCTAAGACGCTTGTCTTTAGGATTATCACTTAAACAGACAGGATGGGTACTACCAATAACTGGAATACCTTGAGAAGTTCCCGTTCCTAAAAAAGTAACATGTAAATCGTCTATCATGTACTACAAATTTAATTCCTTTTTAGTAAAATAAAGGTTTGAAAATAAGAAGATCCCTGTAATTAAATTGCATTAGAAATAATAAGCAAATCTTATACCATTTATTTCGGGCTATTGCCCTTTGTCACAACCATTCTTTATAACTTTGTTAAAAGTTAAACAGGTAAAAAATGGCATCGGTATTAAAAAGAGATAGTGTCTTTGAAAACATTCCTTCAATAAAAGCAAAGACCTTACGTATTAATCTTAATCCAGATATATACGGAACTTTCGCAGAAATTGGTGCAGGACAAGAGACTGCCCGTCATTTCTTTAGATCCGGTGGAGCCTCTGGTACCATCGCAAAAGCGATGAGCGCATATGACAAAGATTTTAGTGACGCTATTTATGGTATTGAGAAAGATGGTAGATATGTGACACAAGCACGTTTAAAAACGATGCTTTCTCATGAAATGCAGTTGATGGAAGAACGTATTAGTCGTAAAAACCATCCTGACAGGTTATTCTTCTCATATGCCAATACTGTTGCTACTATCGATTTCTCAAAACGATATAAAGGTCATGGTTGGATTGGTATTCGTTATCAATTAGACCCGAAGCAAAAGGAATTTGATGAAATTATACTCCACATTCGTTTTAAGCAGAACGAAGCAAGATTACAACAAGAAACACTTGGTATTCTTGGGGTTAATTTAATATATGGTGCCTTTTATAAATATGACAAACCTAAGAAAATGTTGAAATATTTATATGATCATATAGATAAGGATACATTAGAAATTGACATGGTTAATTTTTCTGGCCCAAATTTTAAAGATGTCGATAACCGTTTAATGAGTTTACAGCTTATTAAAAATGACATGACAGATGCAGTAATGTTCGGCCCTGATGGTAATAACCTTTTACCTGCAGCTGTGCTTTACAAGAAAAATATTTTGGCACTACGCGGTAGTTTTAGGCCGGTAACTAAAGTAAATTTAGACATGTTTGAGAAATCTTATGACATATTCATAAGAGATCCCCAAGTAGACCAAAATAATACCATCGTAATTTTTGAAATCACACTTTCTAACTTAAAAGCATCTGGAGAAATTGATGAGCAAGATTTTATGGACCGTGCAGAACTGTTATGTTCTCTAGGCCATTCCGTAATGATCTCTAAATTTCAAGAGTATTATAAACTAGTTGAATACTTTAATAATTTCACCAAAAATAGAATAGGCCTTACCATGGGTGTCAATAACTTGGTAGACATATTCGATGAAAAATATTATCGCCATTTAAGTGGAGGTATACTTGAAGCATTCGGTAAACTGTTCTTTAAGGATTTACAGGTGTATCTATATCCAATGAAGAACCCCGATACTGGTCAAATAATGACAAGCAACAATGTTAAGGTTCATCCACGTATGAAAGAATTATATAAATTCTTCAAATACAATGGTAAGGTTATGGATATCATAGATTACGAACCTGATGTCATGCATATTTTCTCTAGAGATGTACTTAAGAAATTAATGAATAATGAAGAAGGATGGGAAAAAATGTTACCTGAAGGAATTGCAGAAATTATAAAGGAAAAAAATCTATTCGTTAGAAAAACGATTGAAATAGACACTGAAGAAACTTAGCGCAAAGAGTTAAAGTCTAAAAAACATTAAAAGAGCGACCATTAAAAATGGTCGCTCTTTTTATTTTAGCATATAACCTTCTATTCTAATAATTGAGCAGTGTGGTCTTTTGTCTTTACTTTGTCAATTATCTTAGTAACAATAGCATTACCATCGACTACAAATGTTTTTCTATGAATACCATCATATTCTCGACCCATAAACTTCTTTGGGCCCCAAACCCCGAAAGCATTAATTACCGTATGGTCTTCATCTGCCAATAATGGAAATGGAAAATTATATTTTTCCTTAAACTTTGCTTGTCTAGCCTCCGAATCTGCACTTACCCCTAAAAGTTCATAACCTTCGGTTTGTAATTCCTTATAATTATCCCTTAAATTACATGCTTCGGCAGTGCAACCAGGTGTGCTGGCTTTTGGATAAAAAAATACAATTATTTTTTTTCCTTTATAATCATCTAAACTAATCGTATTACCATCTTGGTCTTTAGCTGTAAATGCAGGTACTTTATCGCCTATTTTTAACGTATTCATAAATGAAGTTTTATAAATTTGTGTTTAAATATTTTCATTCAAAATTAAACAATTAATGACTAAGGCAGAAAAAATAGCTTTTACAATTTCAACACTTCAGGAACTTTATCCTGAAATACCCGTACCCTTGGACCATAAAGACCCCTATACCCTGCTCATTGCTGTTTTAATGTCTGCACAAAGTACTGATGTCCGCGTAAATAAAATTACTCCGCTTCTATTTGCAAAAGCTGACAACCCATATGATATGGTAAAATTAACTGTAGATGAAATAAGGACTATTATAAAACCCGTGGGATTATCTCCTATGAAGGCAAAAGGTATACACGGACTTTCAAGAATTTTGATTGATAAACATAATGGTTTTGTACCCCAAGAACTAGAATATTTAGAAGAACTTCCTGCTGTTGGTCATAAAACTGCTAGCGTAGTGGTATCCCAAGCATTTGGCATTCCTGCATTTCCTGTAGACACACATATTCATAGATTACTTTATAGATGGGGCTTTACTAATGGTAAAAATGTAGTACAGACAGAAAAAGATGCAAAGAGATTATTTCCGAGAGAACTATGGAATGATCTTCATCTACAAATAATATGGTACGGGCGCGAATACTCACCTGCTAGAGGCTGGGATATGGATAAAGACATTATCACAAAGACAATTGGGAGAAAAAAAGTATTGAATGAATACTATAAAAAGAAAAAGACCCGCTTATAGCGGGTCTTTTTCTTAATTTAAAAATGTTTCGAAACTTAAATCTTCGTACTCAAATTCAAAAAGTGCCTGTGAATAACTTAACAAAAAGTTAATTGTCTTGGGACATACTTTATTAAATTCGGTCTGTTCTTGGTAATTAGAGTAAATTTTTTCCATACTTCCTACGTTGTTACAATAAAATAACGACGCAAATTTGGAAATATTGTTTATTCTAAATTTATACCACTGTTAATTAGTAAGAACTATATTATTTTTCTCAATGATTTTTCTAAGATTAATTAATGCATATCGCATTCTACCTAAAGCCGTATTGATGCTAACACCTGTGTTTTCTGAGATTTCTTTAAAACTCATATCTTTATAGATACGCATTAAAAGAACTTCTTTTTGATCATCTGGTAATTCTTCAACCAATTGTCTTAAATCGGTGTCGATTTGATTTTTTATTAATTGTTTTTCAGCATTTAACTTATCATCTCCTATTACAGAGAAAATATTAAAGTCATCGCTACCTTCAAATATTGGCATTCTCTTATTTCTTCTGAAGTGATCTATAATAAGGTTGTGAGATATTCTCATTACCCAAGGTAAAAATTTACCTTCCTCGCTGTACTTACCTCTTTTCAAAGTTTTGATAACCTTAATAAAGGTATCTTGAAATATATCTTCGGTGATATCCTTATCTAAAACCTTAGAATAAATAAAACTTGTAATACGCTGATTGTGTCTGTTGATTAAAACTTCTAAGGCACCTTCATCACCGCTGATGTAATCCCTTACTAATTCTGAGTCTTCAATTTGTAGTTTCATACGAGTTACTTTCTTTAAATGGTTAAGGTTAGGATAATCTTGTTAGTTAAATGGTTTATTTCTTATTTCTGATATAAAACTAGAGAAAAGGGGTGCTGTGCAAAAAAGTATGTTGTCAAACCACGCATTTTTGATGTGAAACATCGAAAACGTATATTTCGATACAATAAAAGCAACTTTGGAAAGTTCAGAGTGCAATTTTAGAAGCCTGAAATTCTAAACATAAATAAATAGAACAAGTAATTACTATATAATAGACATGTTATTTTATAAAATCTAAGTGTGTAAAATCTACTTACAAACATGTTACAAGAGCACCTAATCACCTTTCATCATGGGTTTAAACTAAAAAACCCCTAGGCAAAGCCTAAGGGTTATATATAATTGATCGGTAATGTTAGTTTAAGTTACTTTCAAATTGTAAACCTTTAACTTCTGTTATCTCTAAGGATTTAGAATATGATAGTAAAAACTGAATTGTTTCAGGTTTAGCTTTAACTAAAGCAGTATTATTATTATCCTCTTTGTAAATTTTTTCCATGGTACTTGTTGTTTAGGTTCAACTAAAGAACGACACATGAATGAAGATAGTAGATCCACTCGACCTTTAACCTATTAATTCGTTAAAACAATACTATTTGCTTCTACCAACTTTCTAAGGTTAATTAAAGCGTAGCGCATTCTCCCTAATGCAGTATTAATACTGACACCAGTATTATCAGAAATTTCTTTAAAACTCATGTCCTTATATATCCGCATTTCTAAAACCTCTTGCTGGTCTTCTGGCAGTTCTTTAATCATCTTAAGTAAGTCTGAATCTATTTGCTCTTTAATCAATTGCTTTTCAGCATTTAATTTATCATCACCTAATAAAGAAAATATATTATAGCTTTCTTTACTATTATACATTGGCATTCTATTATGCTTTCTAAAATGGTCAATAACCAAATTATGTGCTATACGCATAACCCAAGGTAAAAATTTACCTTCTTCATTATATGCTCCCTTTTTTAAGGTGCGTATAACTTTCATAAATGTATCTTGAAAAATATCTTCGGTTAATTCGCGGTCACCTACTTTAGAATAGATAAAACCGGTAAGACGAGAATTATGACGATTGATAAGGGCTTCAATCGCTCTTTCATCTCCTTGAATATATTGCTTTACTAATTGGGAATCTTCAATTTGTACTACCATAAACTTTACTTTAGGGGTTAAAATGTAGTCCCAAATTCAATGAATAAGGGTCTAGTGGTTAAATTCTAACTTTAAAAAGTAATGTTGCTTTATAGGCTAATTGAATATTTGTATTATTCCAAAGATATAAAAAAATAGATACTCTTATAGAAATGTGAAAATTTCTTATGTTATTTTAGATAAACTGCATTTTTTAGTTCAGAAAAAAGGCAAAGCGTATCTTTGTAAGCTTAGAAATTCGTATGCCTACACTATCCCAAATAAATCCGAAAGAAAACATCATAATTAAGGGTGCCAAACTGCACAATCTTAAAAATATAGATGTGGTTATTCCTAGAAACAAACTGGTTGTAATTACAGGACTATCTGGTTCTGGTAAATCTAGTTTAGCTTTTGACACACTATATGCAGAAGGTCAAAGACGTTATGTAGAAAGCCTTTCTTCATATGCAAGACAATTTTTGGGTAAGCTCGACAAACCGAAAGTTGACTATATAAAAGGTATTGCACCCGCAATTGCTATTGAGCAAAAGGTAAATTCAACCAACCCTAGATCAACAGTTGGCACGACTACAGAAATTTATGATTATATAAAACTTCTATATGCCCGTATCGGTAAAACATTTTCTCCTATTTCTGGTTACGAAGTAAAAAAGCATACCGTAACAGATGTTGTCAATCATGTTAGATCCTTTGAAGAACAAACTAAGCTTTTACTTCTTGCCCCTATTACCATTCGTGATGATAGAGATGCAATTAAATCATTGGAGTTATTTTCAAAACAGGGCTATGCTCGTATTAAATATAAAAATGAAGTTTTACGCATTGACCAAGCTCCAAAAGATATAGGTAAAAACTTTGATCTTGTTATTGATAGAATAATCACCAAAGATGATGAAGACTTTTACAATCGATTAGCAAATGCCGTGGATACAGCATTTTTTGAAGGCAAGGGAAATTGTATCGTTGAAGAATTAAGCAATGGCAATCAAACACCATTTAGTAATAAGTTTGAGCTTGATGGAATAACCTTTCTAGAGCCAAATGTGCATTTGTTTAGTTTTAACAATCCTTATGGTGCATGTCCGAAATGTGAAGGCTACGGTGATGTAATTGGTATAGACCAAGATTTAGTAGTACCGAACACTGCATTATCTGTTTATGAAAATGCAATTTTTCCGTGGCGTGGTGAAAGCATGAACTGGTATCGTGATCAATTAGTTAACTCTGCCTATAAATATGATTTCCCTATTCATAAACCTTGGTATGAACTCACAGAAGAACAACAACAACTTATATGGAAAGGCAATGCTCATTTTATAGGTTTACACAAGTTCTTTGGAATGTTAGAGGAGAAAAGTTATAAAATACAGAACAGGGTAATGTTATCTAGGTATCGAGGTAAAACAAAATGCGATGTCTGTAATGGAAAGCGATTACGGCCCGAGACTGATTATGTAAAAGTTGGTGGAGCTTCAATTTCATCGCTAGTAGGGTTATCTATAGAAAAACTTATTGTATTCTTTCATGAACTAAAACTAAATGATAATGATGCTACGATTGCCGCTAGGTTATTGATAGAAATAAATACTCGACTTGGTTTTCTAGAAAAAGTTGGCTTAGATTATCTTACCATAAATCGTAAATCGAACACGCTATCAGGTGGTGAAAGTCAACGAATAAACCTTGCTACATCATTAGGAAGTAGCTTGGTAGGATC
The DNA here is from genome assembly GCF_963975365.1 of uncultured Maribacter sp. Lineage (GTDB taxonomy): Bacteria > Bacteroidota > Bacteroidia > Flavobacteriales > Flavobacteriaceae > Maribacter. The sequence goes on from NZ_CAXBGF010000008.1 coordinate 46,140, forward strand.
AATGTATATATTAGATGAGCCAAGTATAGGGCTTCACCCAAAAGACACTGAGAACCTTATTGAAGTTCTTATATCACTACGGAATTTAGGCAATACGGTAATCGTTGTTGAGCATGATGAAGATATCATGAAGGCCGCTGATATGGTTATTGATATAGGACCCGAAGCAGGAACACATGGCGGAAAGGTTGTCGCACAAGGTACCCTGAACGAGATACTAAAATCTAAATCCCTTACAGCTCAGTATCTAAATGGAAAAATGGAAATTAGGGTTCCTAAAGAACGAAGAACTTCTCAAAACCATATCACCATAAAAGGTGTACGGGAACATAACCTTAAAAATATAGATGTAACCTTTCCACTAGATATGCTCACCGTGGTAACTGGAGTCTCTGGAAGCGGAAAAAGTACGTTGGTAAAAAAATTGCTTTATCCCATTATATTAAAAGAAGTAGGTGGCTATGGTGAAAAATCGGGTCAATTTACTTCTATAGAAGGTAAATACAAACACATAAAGCATGTAGAGTTTGTTGATCAAAACCCAATCGGCAGGTCTTCTCGTTCTAATCCTGTCACGTACATTAAAGCATATGATGATATTAGAAATTTATATGCTAGTCAAAAATTAAGCAAAATCAGGAATTATCAGGCCAAACATTTTTCATTTAATGTTGATGGCGGACGTTGTGAAAAATGTAAAGGTGAGGGTGAGATTACTGTAGAGATGCAGTTTATGGCCGATGTTCATTTAGAATGTGAAACATGTAGCGGTAAACGTTTTAAGAAAGAAGTACTAGAAGTTACCTTCAACAATGCCAATATCGATGATATTCTTAATATGACCATCGACGATGCAATTCTATTTTTTGAAACTGGAGAACAGACTAAAATTGTTACCAAACTTAAACCATTACAAGATGTAGGACTTGGCTATGTTACTTTGGGACAATCGTCTTCTACTCTTTCCGGTGGCGAAGCTCAACGTATTAAATTAGCATCTTTCCTTATTAAGGGAAGCACCAAGGATAAAGCGCTATTCATTTTCGATGAACCTACAACAGGCTTACACTTCCATGATATTCAAAAACTATTAAAATCATTTAATGCTCTTATTAAAAAAGGACATTCAATTGTGGTGATCGAACATAATATCGATTTAATAAAATGTGCCGACTATATTATTGACCTTGGTCCTGGTGGTGGTGAAAATGGTGGACAATTATTGGCTGAAGGTACACCAGAAGAGGTAGTTAAAAACAAAAAATCTTTTACAGCCGGTTACTTAATGGAAAAATTACATTAGTTCTTCAAAGGCAAAACAACATATAAGTAACTGATTGTCAATTAAATAATTAATTACCTTTTTTTTTGGCACGCTGTTTGTAATAGGATAATCGAGTATGAATATTTATACTCAGAATTTAAAACCTTATATCATGAAGAACTTTGTACTCCTTTTTACGGCGATGATTTTAGGCACCACAGGTGTTTTTGCCACAGGTATTAATGAAGATAAGGTTGCTACCAGCAATGCTTATAGATACGACAACTCATTTATTTTTGTTGAAAATGGAATTACATTTTCTGTATATCCTGACGGAGAATTTGATTTTTATATAGAGAATCAAATATCAGGCAGAAGAGATGGCATAACTTTTAACTCTGGTTTTGACTATAGTCCATATGCTCAATATGATGATTATGGCGCTGTAATACAAGTTGAAAATGTACCAATTTATTATGATTATTATGGTCGCGTAAGTCAAATTGGAGAAGTAGATATCAATTACCTTAACAATCGTGTTCGTAGAGTTGGCGGTATGTATGTTTACTATAACAACCGTGGTTTTTATGATTACCACACTGGCTATATCAATATTTACAATAGAAACTATGTGTATCAACCTTTTCACAGATGGTTCTCAAGACCAATAATTGGTTTTAGTTTAGTATATAACCGTCCATATAGAAGATATTATACGCCAGTACGATATTCTTACTACAGTCCTTATAGAAATAATTATAGAAGAGCCTATGTTAATATTGGTAAGCAACATAGATATAACAAGGTAAGAAACGAAAGAACTACTGTTTACAGAAATGACAAGCGAGTTGCAGTTAGAGATAATTCTTATAGAAGCAATGGAAATGTAGCTAAAAGAGATAATGGTTTAAGAACTAACAGATCTTTAGCTTATAATAAGACTACAACTAATAGAGATGCTGTATCAACTAGATCTACTACATCACGTAGCAATCAAGATAGAACAGTGACCAAAAGAGAGGATACAAAATCTACAAGAAATAAGGGTACAGTGAACAGAGCAAATAATTCTGCGGCACGTAGTAGTCAAGGTAGAACAGGTACCAATAGAGAGGTAACAAGCACACCTAGAAGTACAACTGTAAAAAGAAGTACTACTACGTATAAAAAACCTGTAGCCAGAAGTACAGAGTCAAGAACTCAACGTAGTACCACTGCTTCTAGAACATTGACCAAGAGTCCTGCGAGAACTCAAAAAACAGTAAGTAGAAGTACAACATCAAGATCAGTAAGTAAAGCTCCTTCAAGAAGCACAACTTCAAGATCGGCTACAGCTAAAAGCAGTAGAAGAAATTAAGATAGTTTTTAGGTTGGTTAGTTGTTTAGCGCCGTGATGAATACGTTCATTACGGCGCTTTCTTTATGAACCATTTGTATCTGAAATGTAGTTTGGAAATAATTTAATAATTTTTTTAGGGCTTAAAGCTGTTATAAACATTCTCTCTTCATAAATAGGATGAAGAAATTCCATAGAATGTGCATGTAAATAAAGCCCCTTTCCTGTTAAAAGTAAATCTTTTAAAAAGTATGATGCATCACCTAGGATAGGATTTCCAATTGCTAACATATGCTTTCTTAACTGATGCCGACGACCTGTTTTAGGAGTTAATTTTACCAAATTCAAAAATTTAAATCTATGGGAAACAATCGTTTCTATAACTTGAAAAGTTGAAATAGCGGGTTTTCCATCTATAGGTTCAACAATAATACCTGAAGGTTTCATATTTCCAATAGTGACAGCATAATAGTTTTTATGAATTTTCTTGCTCTCAAATAATTGATTCAATGCAATTATTGATGTACTCGTTTTACCTACTAAAAGACAACCTGTGGTTGCATAATCTAAACGATGAACAGGTTGTGGTTGTACCGGATCTAAAATAGGGCTTGTCTTTAAGTTTTGGTTTAAAGCTTTTGCTACTGTCTTAAAGCCGTTTCCACTTACCAATATACCAGCTGGCTTATTGATTACCGCTAAGTGATCGTCTTCATAAATAACGTTTAAATTTAATTTAAGACGCGTTTCCAAACTATTATCTGCGGTATATCGATATTCAATTCTTTCTCCTCCCTTTATAAAGGTCGCAGTAGACGCAACTTTACCATCAACAAAAACCATTTTCTTTTTAATAGCCTTTTTTAAAGCAGACTTTGTGGTAATTCTTTTGAACACCCCTACCCCATATTCTTGCAATCTTTTTACTTCTAAAGAAATTACTGCAATATGTGTTTCTACTAATCCCATATATAATTGTCTGTACTGTAATTATAATCTCCGCTAAGGTTATTAAGTAATTTTTGAATCACAAAATTAAGTATGTGAGTTAATTAAAGTTGTATTCTATATATACCTTTCACAGTGTTTTATTTTCTCAAGAAAATCCCCAAAAATGAAAAGAATTAACCATAAGATTATTAGACAGCTTATAATTCTATCGCTTATCCTATATCTAGGTGGGTTGATTATAACATATATGCTTCCTTATATCTCTGTGGTTCTTTGGGGCACTTACTTTATATGTAATTCTAAGAAAATGGATGTTAAAACTAATCAATAAAGGTTTAAAAAGGACATGGGTGGCCTTACTACTTATTATTGTTTCGGTCATCGGTATTTTTTTTCCTTACCAGGTGCTGATTTCATGCTAAGTACTAAACTAGGAAACTTAGCCGATAAATCTGAACAAGTAACAAAAGCACTTAAAGAGCAAATATTCCAACTTGAAAAATATATGCAATACGATGTTTCCTCTACCATAGATCCTGAGCAAGCACCAGGTTGGTTAGCAGAAAATATTTAAGGTTTCGCGAGCGGAACATTCAATATGTTCATTTCATTTGGCATCCTTTAATTTCACTAAACTATATGTTAAAAAGTCCGCAGCAATTGAAAGATTCACTTTTGGAATACATTTCCTTAACCAATAAAACACTGTTGATATTGGGTAAGGAAATAGATAGTGTTGTGCGTTCAAAAGCAATTGCAATTCCTTTAGTAGCATTGGCAAAAAGCATAATTGCCCTTATCGGCTTTTTATTTTCGGTATTGAAAATCCGTTATCCTGGTTTGTTATTGTAACCATTGAATCAATGATGCCTTTTATTGGAACGTTCATTGGTATATTTTCGATATTTGTTTTAAGCATGGCTAGTGGAAACGATTTTCAAGCTTGGGCGATATTACTATACAGAATTTTGATGGTTGGTATTACAGATAATGTTAATTGACTATTTGTATAAAAAAACTAGATAGTACTCATCCACTAATTACTTTAATCGGCGTATTGATCGGTATTCCTTTGTTCGGATTTGTGGGTCTTATTTTTGGCCCATTAATTCTAAGTTTTTCTTAATTATAATAAAAATCTATAAGCAGCAATACGGTATACAAACCTCTCATAAAAAGGTAGAAACCAAAATATAATTATTTACTTAAGTATTTACTCAAAAAAATAAATACATCTTCAGATATCTTAAATCTGTACAGAATACCTAGATACGTAATTATCATCAATAGGCTTTTGATTGTAATATTTATGATGGAATGAAAAGGAAGAGAGAACGTGGTGAATAATACGCCGACAACAATCAATAAAGCAAAAACTTTCCAAGTTTCGTGGGTGAAAGGAACAATTTTAAACTTTGCTTTCACATAAACCAATTTCAAAGTATTGTATATAAAAAACGCAGTGAAACTTGCTATTGCAGCACCATCTATACCATAAGTCGGTATAAGCCATAAATTAAAAACTATGGCCAAGACAGCCAATAAAACTCCAAACAACAATATGGACCTGTAGTAGTCTGAACTGAATAATATGGAATTATTATTACCTAAAAGAGCATCGTAAACTTTTGCCAGTCCTATCCAAAAAACAATCATAAAACCACCTGAATATTTCTTAGGAAGCAATTCATATAATTCACTTAGGTTAACAAGGATTAAAAGAAAAAGTAGCCCTGAAACTATGAAAAGTGTCAATGAACTTTTTTGATACAATTCTTTTAAAGCCGACTTGTTTTTATCATTTAAATATGTTGCTGTTAATGGATACGTTATTTGATGCATAGCTCTAGATGGAACCGCAATTGTCGAAGCAATAAACCCAGCAACAGCATAATAGGCTACATTTTCAATCTTTAGATAATTATTCAACATAACCTTATCCACCTCCATAAGTACAATGGCGGTCGAACCTCCTAAAATTATCAAAGCACTATATTTTATAATGCCCTGCCAATTTTTTGGAAAGTTAAAATTAAGTTTAGGTTTACGCAGTTGGTAGGCATACAATTTCATGATAATGGTTCTTACAAGGTAGCACCCAACCAAGCCATTAATAAAGAACTCAATATCAATAATCTTGAACCATAATAGCATAAGTAGAATAGATTGAGCAACTCTACAAAAAACCTCTTTCATAAAATTGCCAAACATAGACTTCATTCGAATTCTTGCCCAAGCATAAAACACTTCGAAATAAGCCATAGCCATACCTACAAAGAAAATATGCCATACATAACCTCTTACTATATTATTCTCTTTTGAGAGCAGGTTACCTATAGTTTCATTTGCAAAATAACTAAGTATACCTATAGGAACTATGAGCACTAAGGGAAGAAGCAACATTAAGGTCAAAAAGCCGTCTTGAGCACTATCGTTCTTAAAACTAGAATAGAATTTCACCAAACTATTGGGTACCCCAAATGCAAGAATCGGCATAAGCACCGCAGAAACCGATAAAATAACTTGGATAAGTCCATAATTATCGGGCTGCATAAAATTGGTGTACAAAAACAGGGTATTGACCGCTCCTATTGCAAAACCAATGTAGGTAACAATAGTATTATTCAATGATTGTTTTAGTACGATTCCCATTAAATATATTCAGCCAATTTTCGAGTGAGTTCCCTTCTGCTATATTGCTCTATATTTTTAGAGGTTACTGATAATTCTCCTTTCTGAAATTGAGCAAACCAATCTAAAAGTAAGCTTTTAAGGGCAATATCATCCGAATGTTCAAATATGCGACCTGATTTGGTATGAGATACCATATCAGCAACTTCCCAATTTTCAGGACCTACCCCTAAAATAGGTCGTTTTGCCGCCATATATTCGAATAATTTTCCTGGTATTATTCCAATAGTTTCCTGTGAATCGATTTCTACCAAAAGCAAAATTTGCGATTTTTTTTGATATTCTAACGCTCTTTCATGCGAAACGTAACCAATAACATTAATATGATTCTGTAAACCCAAATCATTCAACGACTGTAAAACATCATCACTGATAACACCAATGAATTGTAACTGCAAGGCATTTTTAAATTCACTATTTTGTTTCGACAATTCTGATAAAACCTCCCATAATTTAATAGGATTACGACCTGTAAGCATAGACCCAATGTGAGAAATAGTAAATTTTTCATCAAGATTTTGATTCATTGAGATACTACCATCAAAGCCATTGGTTATTACTTGAATAGGCTGATTCGTAATTTGCTGAAACTCATCTCTTGTAGTGGCACTTGTTACAATAATTTTATCGGCAGAATTTAGAACGTTAAATTCTAACACCTTATGCTTACGTTTCGCAGAAGAAGTGAGCTTTAATTTTTTATGATAGCCTATACTTGTCCAAGGATCTCTGAAATCTGCAATCCAACGTACAGGTTTTGTTTGCCTTAAATAATATCCAATAAGATGAACACTGTGCGGCGGTCCAGTTGTAATAATGGTATCGACCCCTTCTTTTTCTAACACACCTTTCAAATAATTCACCGATGGTTTTATCCAATATTTTCTTGCATCAGGAACAAAGAGATTACCCCTAATCCATAAAAAAGCTTTTTCAACAAACGACTGATTTTTAGACTGAATAATACCAGAACTAATACGTTTAGTCTTCTTACTTGAAAATAAAGAAGCCAATCGATATGGTTCCTTTATTGGATGTTTGTAGATAATTAAATCGTTCGGAATGTCCTTTAAAAATGTTTTGTCGGTAAGGGGGTAATGTGGATTATCAGGTATATATAATACCGGTTCAATATCAAAATCTCTAAGATACTTTACGAATTTTAGCCATCGTTGCACACCAGGTCCGCCAGCGGGTGGCCAATAATACGTAATGACCAGAACTTTTCTCATTACGCTGTTTCCTTCCTTCTAGGCTTCCAAAAGGTAAAACCTATACCACCTACAATTACAAAACCTAGCAATATTGTGCTTGCCAAGGTTATTTTACTACCCTGTACTACAACATCTGGTTCAAACTTAAATTCTATTTTATGCTCTCCTGAAGGAATTGTTAAAGCTCTAAGTACATAATCAACTTTAAAATATTCGCTCTCTTTACCATCTATATAAGCATTCCATCCTTTCTTATAATACATTTCTGAAAAAACAGCTACACCTTCATTACTATTCTTTGATTCGTATGTAAGATGATTTGGTTCATAATCGATTAAAGAAATTGATGCTGTAGAATCAATTTGAAATTCTAATTGCGTTATATCCTTAAATGTAGATGCATTTACTACCGCAACATTCTTGGTATCTAAACTGTCTAGCGCCATAATCTCGGCGTTGGCATTTTCAACAGGCTTAAGCTGTTTTACAAACCAAGCATTACCATTTCCATTCGGATTTTCGATTGGAAAAGAATTACCATCTTCATCTTGTCTAATTACATATTTAACATTCAACATATTCAAAACTGACAGATTACCATTGTATACATGAAAATTAAATAAATCTTGCATACCAGCAGGTTTCGCGGCATGGTAGCCTGTTATACTCTGATGAAAATATGCAGTTTTCGCTGAGTCAAAACCATCGGTTTGGTCAAAAACACGAAACACACTATTGTCTTGAGCAATCAGCTTGTTTGCAGTAGATTCTTGAAAAGGCTCTAACATTTTACGTTTAGACACAAAATTATCGTTGTTTACATAACGTAAATCAACTCCGACCAAATCAACCACAACTAGAACTCCAATAGCAATTATTATGAAATTCATTTTCAATTTCTCCTTCAAATAAAACCATAGCAATACTGCAGTAACCAAAACATACCCCAGCGAGCGCAATAAATCACTTGTATAAACACTTTTACGATCCAAGCGCAACATTTCAGGCAGCTCCTCTAAACCTGTCATTCTCAAATTATCATCGTTTGCACCAACGAAATCAAAAGCTCCCTTAAATACAAATAATAATACACCTAATCCAAAAACAGTACCCGTAGCAAAAGTCAAAGATTTAATTTTATCCGCTTGCGGAACTTTATCCATGAATAATTTTTTCAAAGCAATAATTGCCAAAATAGGTACACAAAGTTCTAATACAATTTGTATAGATGAAACAGCCCTAAACTTATCATATAATGGAAAATAGTCGATCATGAAATCGGTAAGTGTACTGAAATTTTTACCCCATGACAAAATCAACGATACCAATGAACCAATCAAAAGCCACCATTTATGCTTTCCTTTTACTAAGAACAAACCAAAAACAAAAAGAAAAAATAGTACCGCCCCTAAATATGCTGGACCAGAGGTAATCGGTTGCTTTCCCCAATATAACGGCAAACCACTGACAAAATCTAAAGCACTTGATCTAGGCAAGCCTTTGTCTATCAAATAATTAAAAGACTTCGAATCTTCGCCTAAATTTTCTTGACTTGCGCCACCAAAAAGGCGTGGCACAAACAAATTCAATGATTCTGTAATACCGTAACTCCATTGAGTTATATATCCTTTACTAAGACCACCCGTATCTTCTTTTGCAGAACCATCGGGGTTTATGGTCAATTCACTTTTTCCACGTGTACTCCAATCCGCATACTCTTTTGTCGCCATTAAGCCAGTAGCATTTGCCGCGATACCTAGAGTAACTGCCAGTAATAAGATACCCACAGAAATGAAAAAATGCTTGATTTGCTTTTCCTTAATTGCATAAACCAAATACACTATGCCCAAAATAAGCACAAGTAGCATAAAGTAATAGGTCATTTGATAATGATTGGCTGTGATTTCTAATGCCATTGCCAAAGCCGTTAAAACAAAACCCCAAAGATATTTTTTCCTAAAGACAAGAACAATGCCTGCCAAGAGAACAGGCAAGTAGGCAATAGCATGAGCTTTTGCGTTGTGCCCCGCACCTAATATAATTATAAGGTATGTTGAAAAACCAAAAGCTAAAGCACCTACTATAGCTAAACGATAATCAACTTTCAAACAACAAAGAAGAATATAAAATCCTATCAAATATAAAAATAGATAATCGGCAGGTCTTGGTAAAAATCGAATTAATCGGTCTAATTGTTTAATATAATTATGAGGATAATTTGCACCTAATTGATACGTGGGCATGCCACCAAATGCGCTATTTGTCCAATATGGTTCTTGGTCCTTCGATTTTCTGAAATCGTTCTGTTCCTTTGCCATCCCTGTGTATTGGACAATATCGTGCTGGTACATTACCTTACCTTGAAGCACAGGGCTGAAGTATGCCAATGCGGCAATGATAAAAAATACGATTACGAAAAAATGGATGAAAAAGAATTTTAAGCCTTGCTTCATGTGCTAAATAAGTAGTGTTTTAGCAAAGATAACTAGTCTAGCTCTTCAAAATCAATGTATTCGCCTACTTTTTCTGAATTGGCTTTTTTCTTTGAAGACTTCTTATTTATAATAACGTCTCCAATATTATCCTCTTCTGAAGAATGTTGATTATCAAATGCTTGTTTAAAATGCGATTCAGTTTTCTTTGCCGCGTAGCTCAAAATTTTTGGCGCAAATAACTTTACTAAAAATTTTAGTAAGTAATACACCAAAAGAATTATCAATAAAGTTTTAAAAAAAGCCATTTTATTAGTGCTTAAGTATATCAAAAATACAATTATCACGTTGTATAACTAGAATCATAATATTAAAATAAATATAAAATCGTGTTCATGAATAGTCTATTGGTCTACTCAAAATCATATCAATACGTATTAAGTATTCTACTATTACTGCCTTTGGTTGGTATTTCACAATATACAGATGTTATAAATTCTAACAGACCAGGTCTTTCGGTAAGTGCATACGCCGTTGGTAAAAATGTTGTCCAGGCCGAGTTAGGAGTATTCTACGAACAGCGTGACCACACTTTATTGAACACCCAATCTGATATTTGGGCTAGTGACATTTCTTTACGTTACGGATTATTGTTTGAACGATTAGAGATCAATTTTGAAGGTACTTTTCAAGATCAAGATATCACATACACAAATTTTAATCTCTTAGCTAAGCGAAGAGATTTTTCAAGAAATCGTTTAGGGCTAAAGTATTTAGTTTACGATCCATTTAAAAATCCAGAAGCGAATAAACCAAATTTATATAGCTGGAGAGCAAATAATAAATTTCAATTTAAAAATTTAATACCTGCTGTTTCCCTATATGGCGGAGCCAATTTCGTACTAGGTGACAACCCATTTTATGTTGGTGAACCAACCTTATCATACCGAGGTATGATTGCTACTCAAAGTCGAATTACACCAAGATTCGTTCTTATTACAAATACTGCTTATGACCGTATTAGTTCTGATGATCCAGAATTAAGCTATTTAATTTCCCTGTCTCACGCTTTTAGAAATCCTAAGTGGAGTGTATTTGTTGAACACCAAGGAATACAAAGTGATAGATATGCCGATTTATTAATTAGAGGAGGTATTGCACATTTGCTGAAGGAAAACCTTCAATTAGATTTTAATATGGGGGCTAGTTTAAAAAATACACCTTCTAGAATTTTCATTGGTCTAGGTGGTTCATATAGAATGGATTTTCACAAAGACAGTCTAATTGCAATTGAAGATCAAGAAGCTGACCAAAATGGTGGTGCGATTGATAAGGATACCATGAAAAAACAAAAAAAGAAAAAGAAACAAGGTAATGGCATCGGAGCTGAAGATATTGACCTTGGACCTTCAAAAAAGCAACTAAAAAAATTAAAGAAGGCAGAGAAGAATAAAAAGAAAAATAGTGGCGAAATAGACTTTTAAGCCACTAATTTCTATTTGATTTTCATTACTTACCTCTTTTCAGTTCTAATTAATATTCCTAATATTGATACTTCTAAAGAAGTTCAATGATTACACTACATGAAGCAAAATCAAAGCAAGACTTAAAACGCTTTGTAACCTTTCCTTTTTCACTTTACAAAAACAACAAATATTGGGTACCACCCATTATTAATGATGAGCTGGAAAGTTTTGATAAAAATAAAAACCCTGTTTTTAAAGATGCCGATGCTTGGTTTTTTCTTGCGTTTGATGGCGATAAATTAGTAGGTCGTGTTTCCGCAGTAATAAATCGACTAGAGGTGAATCAACAGAATGTTAAAAAAATGCGTTTTGGATGGTTCGATTTTGTTGATGACCCTGCAGTATCAAAAGCACTTTTAGACAAGGTGGCCGAAATTGGTAATCAACACAGCTTAGAATATATGGAAGGCCCTGTAGGTTTTTCAAATTTAGACAAAGTAGGTGTTTTGGTAGAAGGTTTCGATCATATAGGTACCATGATTACTTGGTATAACCATCCCTATTACAAAGACCATTATGAAAATTTAGGTTTTGTAAAAGAAAAGGAGTACATGGAAAATAAGTTTCCAGCTAAAAATGCTGATCCGAAACTTTTTTCAAAACTGAACGACTTAATAAAAAGACGCTACGGACTAAAAGAGGTCAACTTTACAAAAACCAAAGAGGTTATGCCTTTAGCTGACGAAATGTTCGACTTATTCAATAAAACCTATGCCAGTCTTTCATCATTCGTGCCTATTACCGAAATACAAAAAGCTTATTTCAAGAAAAAATATATAAGTTTCATTAATCCTGAATATATAAAGTTCATTAAGGACAAGGAAGACAGACTAATTGCTTTTGCCATTGTAATGCCTTCATTTTCTGAAGCACTACAGAAAGCGAAGGGTAAGTTGTTTCCCTATGGCTTTTATCACCTTTTAAAAGCTAAAAAGAATAGTAAAGATGTTATCTTTTATCTGGTGGGCATTGACCCTGAATATCAAAACAAAGGGGTAACGGCAGTTATTTTCAATGAGTACCATAAAACATTTACCGATAAGGGTATCGACATGTGTTATAGAACACCTGAGCTTGAAGAAAACTTAGCAATCAAACAAATGTGGAAACATTTCGACCCAGTAATCTATAAACGCAGAAGAACATATAAGAAATCACTAAGCTAAGTACAATAAAAAAGCCCAGATTCAAATTTGAATCTGGGCTTTATAAATTATAATGAACTGAAATTACTCTCCCATTGCCGCAGCGACTGCAGCAGAAAGTCTTTTGTACGTTCCATTTTGTAAACGCTCACGAATAGAAGAAAAAGCTGTTAATGTTTCTTCAACATCTTGTAAAGTATGTGTAGCTGTTGGTATTAAACGCAGTAAAATAAGTCCTTTTGGAATTACTGGATACACTACTATTGAACAGAAAATACCATGATTTTCACGTAAGTCTTTCACCAATGCCATCGCCTCAGGTATACTTCCATTTAAGTATACAGGGGTAACACAACTAGTTGTCGTACCTATATCGAAACCGTTTTCTTTTAAGCCATTTTGTAGTGCGTTTACGTTCTCCCATAACTTAGCTTTAAGCTCTGGTTGCGTACGTAACATATCTAAACGTTTTAATGCTCCCTTCACATAAACCATAGGTAAAGATTTAGCGAACATTTGTGAACGTAAATTATATTTCAAATAATCAATAATTCCTTGATCTGCAGCTACGAAAGCTCCTATACTAGCCATTGATTTAGCAAAAGTTGCCAAATAAACATCAATACCATCTTGAACACCTTGCTCCTGTCCTGCTCCAGCACCTGTCTTTCCTAAAGTTCCAAAACCATGAGCGTCATCAACTAATAAACGGAAATTAAATTTCTCTTTTAAAGCAACAATCTCTTTTAGAATACCTTGTTCTCCACGCATTCCAAAAACACCTTCAGATATAACTAAAATACCTCCTCCGGTTTGCTCTGCCATTTTGGTGGCCCGCTCTAAGTTCTTTTCAAGACTTTCTGGGTTGTTATGAACAAATGTGAATCGTTTACCCATATGTAAACGTACACCATCAATAATACAAGCGTGACAATCTACATCATAAACAATAATATCGTCTTTAGTTACAAGTGCATCTATTACAGACATAAAACCTTGATAACCAAAATTTAATAAATAAGCAGCTTCCTTATCAACAAAGGCCGCACATTCTTGCTCTAATTGTTCATGAAATTCAGTATGACCACTCATCATTCTTGCACCCATTGGGTATGCAGCACCATATTCTGCTGCAGCTTCACCATCCACCTTTTTTACTTCAGGAAGATTTGCCAAGCCTAAATAATCATTGATACTCCAAGTGATTACATCTTTACCTTGAAATTTCATTCTATTAGAAATAGGGCCTTCTAATTTAGGGAAAACGAAATATCCTTCAGCTTGTGAAGCCCATTTACCCAAAGGACCTTTATTCTCTATAATTCTATCAAATAAGTCTCTCATTGCTTAATTCAGTTCTGTCTGCAAAAGTAAATAATTTTGATTAGGTTACATAAATTATTTACAATGCAAAAAAGTGGGCTATAAACCCACTTTTTCTAAAATATGTACTTCATATTATTTTATAAATTGAATCTCTTGTGCTTCCTCTACCGTATTTGTATTTAAGAAGCCTTGATCTTCCATCCATTGATCACTATATATTTTACTCATATATCGAGAACCATGATCAGGGAAAATAGCAACAACATTACTATTCTTATCGAATGTATTTAATTCATTCAATTGTTTAATTGCCTGCATTACCGCACCACTTGTATAACCAACAAAAATACCTTCTGTTCTAGAAATTTCTCTAGCCGTATGGGCACTTTCAGCATCAGTAACCTTTATAAACTCATCTATAACTGAAAAATCGGTCGCTCCTGGAATCAAATTTTTCCCTAACCCTTCAATACGGTAAGGATAAATTTCATTAGTATCTAATTTTCCAGTTTCATGATATTTTTTCAAAACTGAACCAAAAGCATCTACACCAATAACTTTAATATTAGGATTTTGTTCTTTAAGGTAACGTGCTGTACCAGAAATAGTACCACCTGTTCCACTACATGCAATTAAATGGGTTATTTGGCCACCTGTTTGTTCCCAAATTTCAGGCCCTGTAGACTTATAATGCGCTTCCATATTCAGTTTATTGAAATACTGATTAATATAGATAGAACCTTTTGTTTCTTTATGTAATCTTTTTGCAACTTCGTAATAAGATCTAGGATCATCAGCACTTACGTGCGCAGGACAAACATATACTTTCGCACCCATAGAGCGAAGCATATCAATTTTATCTGGAGATGACTTTGAACTTACAGCCAAAATGCAGTCATAACCTTTAATGATACTTGCCATAGCAATACTAAAACCAGTATTACCTGAAGTTGTCTCAATTATAGTGCTACCTTCTGTAAGTAAACCTGCTTTTTCAGCCTGCTCAATAATGTGAATCGCAATTCTATCTTTAGAAGAATGACCTGGATTAAAAGCCTCAACTTTTGCGTAAAAACTTCCTGTTAGACCATTAGCAATTTTATTCAACTTAACAAGTGGTGTATTACCTACTAGTTCTAAAATATTGTTGTAAGCCCTGATCTCATTTTTCATAAGAAGGATCAATGTTTGGTTATTTCTTTAAACGAAATTTGTTAAAATTTCTGTTGCAAATCTACTATTTTTTTTCAACTATGAGATTTTTCCTTCTAAATCTAAAAGAAAAGCATATTCTTTGGCTACTTCACGTAAAGACTCAAACCTTCCAGAAGCACCACCATGGCCGGCTTCCATATTAGTATTAAGAAGTAATTGATGATTATCCGTTTTCAAATCTCTTAATTTGGCTACCCATTTAGCCGGCTCAAAATATTGTACTTGAGAATCATGCAAACCAGTAGTTACCAACATATTTGGATATTCTTGTTCAATAACATTATCATACGGCGAATAGGACTTCATATAATCGTAATACTCTTTTTCATTCGGATTTCCCCATTCATCATACTCACCAGTTGTTAGAGGAATAGAGTCATCTAGCATGGTAGTCACTACATCCACAAAGGGTACCGCTGCAATTATACCCTTATAAATATCGGGTTGCATATTAATAATAGCTCCCATGAGCAAGCCACCTGCCGACCCACCCATAGCATATAAATGCTGGGCACTGGTCATTTTCTGTTCAATTAAAAATTTCGAACAATCTATAAAATCGGTAAAGGTGTTTTTCTTTTTCAATAGTTTACCATTATCATACCATCTACGCCCTAAATACTCCCCACCTCTTATATGTGCAATGACGTAAACAAAACCACGATCTAGTAAACTTAAACGAACGGTAGAAAAATAAGGGTCTATTGTTGCACCATAAGAACCATATGCATATTGTAATACGGGTGTATTTTCATTTAAGTCCGTATCTTTTCGATAGACTAATGACATAGGTATCTTTTCGCCATCGCGCGCTGTAGCCCACAAACGAAGTTCTAGATAGTTTTCCTTATCAAACTTACCACCAAGTACTTCCTGCTCTTTTTTAACATCGTTTTCTTTGGTTCTCATATTAAAATCAATAACCGAACTTGGTGTTGACATTGAATTATATGAATACCTTAAAATTTCGGTATCAAAATCAGGATTACTACCTACAAAGGCTGTATAAGTTTCACTTTGAAATGGTAAAAAGTATTCCTCTGTACCGTCCCATTTAATTATGCGAATCTTATTAAGTCCGTTTTCACGCTCTGAAAGCACATAATATTCTTTAAAAATATCAATATCTTCTAATAACACTTCTTCGCGATGAGGAATAAACTCCTGCCAATGCTTAGATGTTGTTTCTAATTCAGAAGAGCGCATTAACTTAAAATTCTCAGCCTTATCCTTATTTGTTAAAATATAGAAGTAATTCGCATAATGAAAAATAGTATATTCTAGACCTCTTTTTCTTGGTGAAAAAACCACAAACTCCCCATCAGGGTTATCGGTAGGTAAAATCTGAAACTCAGAAGTTAATGTACTGAACGAACCTATCACAAAATATTTTTTCGACTTTGTTCTATAAACAAAAGTGCTAAATGTATCATCTTCCTCATGAAAAATCAGAACATCTTCAGAGGTAGGCGTACCTAACTTATGCTTAAAAATTTTATCGGAACGAAGCGTAACTGGATCTTTTCTAGTATAAAATAAGGTCTTATTATCATTTGCCCATACTCCATCGCCTGTTGTATTTTCTATTTTATCTTTTAAAACGACACCAGTTTCTAGATTTTTTATCTGTAATGTATATTGTCTTCTTGAAATGGTGTCTACACCAAAAGCTGCCAATTTATTATCAGGACTGATTGCAATACCACCAAGACTAAAGTAATCGTGCCCCTTCGCCATTTCATTGCCATTGAACATTATCTCCTCAATAGCTTCTAAACTGTGCTTAAATCTAGAATAAAGTGGATACTCCCCTCCTATTTCATAACGAGTACTATACCAATAATCATTCAATTTATAAGGTACAGAAGAATCATCCTCTTTAATTCTACCTTTCATTTCTTGAAATAAATTCTCTTGAAAATCTTTGGTATGTGCCGTTAGCGTTTCATAGTATGAATTTTCAGACTCTAGATATGAAATAACTTCTTCATCTTCCTTGTCATTAAGCCAATAATAATTATCCAATCGAACATCATCATGAATGACTAATTCTTTTTTTACTTTTTTCGCTTTTGGCGGATTCTTATGACTCATATTTAATTAATTAATAAACATGTAAAAATAAGACTAATTCGCAGATGCCCTTTTAGAAAACTTAAAAACAAAAAATGGGCTCCATTTTTATTATTTTTACACTCTAAATCTAAAAATTAAATTATGTTCGGAGATATGATGGGAATGATGGGAAAACTTAAAGAAACCCAACAAAAAGTGGAAGCCACAAAAAAAAGATTAGACACGGTTATAATTGAAGAAAAATCAAATGATAGCCTATTATCGGTAACTATCACAGCCAATAGACAGATAAAAAAAACAGTAATAGATGACAGTCTTTTGGAAGATAAAGAACAATTGGAAGACTACCTCATCATGACCATTAATAAAGCTATCCAAAACGCAACTAACGTTAATGAAGCAGAATTAGCAGCTATTGCAAAAGAAGGAATGCCCAATATTCCTGGTATGGATTCTCTTTTCAAATAAACAACATGTAACGGTAAAAAATTTCTCTTTTGAATTTCTTATCTTTAGAAGAAAGATTTCTTCTATGATCGAATTTAAACAGACAAAAAAAGATAATTACCGCTTTCTATTGAAATCACAAACAGGTAAAACTCTTTTAAGAAGTATACCTTTCCCTTCTAAAGACTCAATGGAATCTTCCTTAAAAGCACTAAAGAACAAGGGCATTAACTTTAAACTATTTGAACGAAGAACTAACACAGATGGTAAATTTTTGGTAGAATTAAAAAATACCGGTGGCGAAATTATTGGATTGAGTGGCCTTTATTCTTCTGAAGCTGGTATGGAAAATGGAATTTTAAACATTAAGAACAGCCTTGAATCTGGCCTAGAATTAACCTTAAAAGTTCATTAATTGTTTTATGAGTTCATCATGCATGGCATCGGTATAGTCTAAATGGGTTACCATGCGTAATTTCCCTTGTCCCATTCCAATTATCAAAATATCTTTTTCCTTTAGTTTATTCACAAAAGTATCACTTGTCATAAAAGACTCGTCTATTTCAAATATGACAATATTAGTTTCAATTGGCTCCACCTTTTTTATAAATGACTTTGCTGACAATGCTTTCCCAATCTCCTCGGCTTTTTTATGATCTTCTGCTAAACGTTCAATATGATTATCTAAAGCATAAATAGCCGCAGCAGCTAAAAATCCTGATTGACGCATTCCACCACCAAAAATTTTACGAATTCGAATCGCCTTATCCATTTGCTCTCTGGTGCCCAATAAAATTGATCCAACCGGGCAGCCAAGACCTTTGCTTAAACATACACTAATAGTATCGAATAATTGACCATATTGCAAGGCCGTCTCATTCTTTTCTACCAAAGCGTTCCACAAACGAGCACCATCTAGATGAAATCCTAAATGGTGTTCGACACAAACCTTTCTTATATTTTCAAGTTCTTTAAAATCCCAACATGTTCCACCGCCTTTATTGGCAGTGTTCTCAACACACACCAATGTGGTTAGCGGACTATGATAAAAATCTGGGGGATTAATAACCGCTTCTACCTGAGCAGCTGTCATAGTGCCCCTACTACCATCTACTAATCTGCAAGAAACCCCACTATTAAAGCTTACACCACCACCTTCATAATTATAGATATGGGCATATTTATCACAAATAAGCTGTTCACCAGGCTGTGTATGTAATTTAATAGCCGTTTGGTTTGTCATTGTACCACTTGGAAAAAACAAAGCGGATTCCATACCAAAAAGCTTGGCTACTTTATCCTCTAAAGCATTTACCGTAGGATCTTCTTTAAAAACATCATCACCTACAATCGCCGACATCATAGCATCTAACATACCAGGTGTGGGTTTTGTTACGGTGTCACTTATAAGATTTATTTGCATTGTAACCTTGTATATTTATATTAATGAAAACAACCCATTCCGATAGGGGATCCATCAGGAATTTTGGGCGAAGGTATCACTTTGAACAATTCTGGATGATCATAAAACTCTTTTATTCTTTTAATCATTTCAGCATGTATTGGATTGCCTCCTGAATCTTTGGCTAATTGTAAACTCAATTCTTTTAATTTCTGTGATGCAATTGCATTTACCTGAGGATGCACCTCTTTATGACCTGCCAAGTTCATAATATGGAATAGTACTCTAAAATTAATCGTTGTTTGGGCTTCACTTAAATAGGCATCTTTATGCTTTTTATTAATTGTAGTTAAAATCAATTCATTGACAACCTCTTCTAGTCCCAAATTATTTCCTTCAATTGCTTTTTGCTGTATAAGCCTTGAAGCTCGTTCTGGATGTAATAAGAATGATAAGGTCATATCAGATGCAGTTTCTACTGCCGACAAAGCATCAAAAGAAACACCTGTTTTTCCATTTATCGATTCTCGAGTTCTTGGCGTTCCAAAAGCTCTTGGAGGAAACAAACGCAATTTATCCTTTGGTATCGCAATTTCAGTAGCATCCAATGTTTTCAAAACACTTTTTAGTGCTTCCTGTTGCATAGCCTTATTTGCAATAGCAACAGTTTGTTGTCCGTCACCTTTAACTGCATAATTATATTCTAAGCCTCCGATTATTTTTGCTACACCTTCTGTTTGATATCTATGATAGAAATAAAGCGGTACAAATACATCTTCGAGAACCGAATAGGGAGTACCGCCTTGAATATTATCAACCGAAAAATTATTAATTGCCGTTTTACGAATTCTCAGCATTTCATCTAATTCTTTACTAACTTCAGCTCCATTATCCCATAAATGTGCCAATACATGAGCACTACCTTGAGGTCGAGCATCTTGATCGGTAATGTAGCGAAGTCCGTCGGTTTTCGCCTTCTCCAAAATGGCATTCAAACCTTTTTTCTCATCATTTTTAGAAAAATTTTGATATGAATAAGCAACGGTAACTTTGTCCCAATCACCTATACCTGTTTCATAAGCTTTAGAAAAATCTATTTCTCCATTAACTAATGAAAATTGCGGATGTGGGTAATCCATAACAGATGATTTATCTGTAGTACTAGCCGCGTAATTATGAGAAAACCCAAGAGTATGGCCAATTTCGTGAGCAGACAGTTGACGAATACGCGCAATCGCGATATCTAACATTGGCTGATAATTATCATCACGTTCAGCAAATGGCTTGTTCATCAAAGCCTGTGCGATTAAAAAATCTTGCCGTATACGTAAACTACCCAAACTAACATGACCTTTTATTATTTCGCCTGTTCTAGGGTCAGTGATACTACTTCCATAGCTCCACCCTCTTGTAGATCGATGAACCCATTGAATTACATTGTAACGCACATCCAAGGGATCTGCTTCATCTGGCAACATAATCAATTGAAAAGCATCCTTATATCCTATGGCCTCAAAAGCTTGGTTCCACCAACGCCCCCCTTCTAAAAGAGCAGATCTTATAGGTTCTGGTGTTCCGTTATCCAAATAGTAAATTATTGGCTCTATCGCTTCACTGATTTCTTGATCAGGATTCTTCTTTGATAATCTATGCCTTGTAATAAATTGTTTAAGAATCGGAGACTCTACAGGTGTAGCATAATCATAATAAGAAAATGGGTAAGAACCACTTCTTGGATCGAACTCTCGCTTTTCATAGTTACCATCCGGCAATTCTATAAATGAATGATGTTCTGCCACAGTAACCAAACTTGCATTAGGTGTAACGCTTTTAATATAACTACCTGTAGGTTCGCCTTTAAATGTCAACGTAACATCGAACTCTACATTTTTAGGGAAAGCTTTTGTTCTATCTAAAGCAAATGCACTTTTAGATTTATCTAAACTATATGATCCTTGCTGGGAACGTTTTAATCTCTCAGTAACCCCATGGGCATCTTGCATTAAAAAATCGCTAATATCAATAATATAAACTCCACTATTCTCCTCTTCAATAGGAAAACCAAATAATATGGATTTAGCAAATGCCTGTTCTACAGATTTACGCTCTAAAATATTATCAGTAATAGCTCTGTATTTTAAATTCGGTTGCACAAGTAGCAATTTATTGCCTGCTTTTTTAAAGAAAACAACTTGTTCATTACCCAATTGCCCACGATCTAAACCTATATCGTTGCTACCGATACCACTACTTAAAGAGTATACGTATAAAAACTCTTTATTTAATTCATTTACTTCTAGATAAATTTTATCCTGACTTTCATCATAATAAAAATTATATAGCCCTTCGTATTTAACAAAATCTTTCTTTTTATCACTGAACTGAGCAGATACTGTATTAAAACATAGAAAAGCAAACCCCAGTAGAAGCACATAATATTTATTCATTTTCTTTTTTATTTCTACTAAAAGTAAATAAAATCTAAGTAATGATAAAACCAATTTACACTCAAGATTATAAATATCATTCTTGTTAAAAAATCTATAATATTATTACAGAATAAGGAAAAAAAACTAAAGATTAATATCAAACTGATAGCAATCATTTATATTTTATAATGTACCTTTTAGAAAAACTATGTCTATGGCGAACATTGAAAATCAAATCTTTTCATCTTATCAAAAAAACCCAGAATTACATGATGAAATATATGATGACAAAGGAAAGATTAAGGAGGTATATCAAAAATTATTTGATATATATGGTGAACATTCTATAAGTGATTATGTAAATCTTAATTCAAAAGCAAAATCTTCTTTTTTCAATCAAGGAATTACTTTTCAAGTATATGGTGACAATGAAGTTCAAGAGAAAATTTTTCCTTTTGATTTGTTTCCACGAATTATAGATCCTAATGAATGGGATATTATAGAACGAGGATCTATACAAAGAAGTAAAGCATTGAATTTATTTCTATGGGACATTTATCATGAAAAAAAGATATTGAAAGATAAAGTAGTGCCCATGGATTTAATTACCTCTTCTGCCAATTATTTAGATCAAATGAACGGAGTTAATCCTCCTGGCGGAATATACAATCATATTTCTGGCACTGATGTTATCAAACATAAAGACGGCAAATATTATGTATTAGAAGATAACATTAGATGTCCGTCTGGGGTAAGCTACGTAATATGTAACCGTACTGCTCTTAAAAAAGCCCTATTCGGAGTTTTCAATCATTACCAAACCCATACGGTAACTAATTATGCTGAAAATCTATTAGAACTTCTAGAATCAGTAAAACCGAAAGGAGTAGATCTTCCCAACGTTGTAGTTATTACTCCGGGAATGTATAATTCTGCCTTTTATGAGCATTCTTACCTAGCAAAAACCATGGGTGTAGAATTGGTAGAGGGCCGTGATCTTTTCGTTGAAAACGATTTTGTTTATATGAAAACTATAAAAGGTCCAGAAAAGGTTGATGTTATCTATAGAAGAATTGACGATCAATTTATAGACCCTTTAGAATTTAGGCCAGATTCTGCACTTGGTGTACCAGGTTTATTCGCTGCATACAAAAAAGGTAATGTGACATTGGCAAATGCACCTGGTACAGGTGTAGCAGATGATAAGGCGGTATATACGTATATGCCACAGATTATAAAGTACTATTTAAACGAAGAACCTATATTAAATAACGTACACACCTATCACTGTAGTAGACCGGACGAATTAAAATATGTTTTAGAACATATTCACGAGCTAGTCATTAAACCGGTCGATGAGGCAGGCGGCTACGGAATTTCAATAGGAAATACATTGACCAAAGCAGAAATAGAAAAGGTTAAACTTGAAATTAAGGAAAGCCCTAGAAAATATGTAGCACAACCAATTATGTCACTTAGTGTTCATCCAACTTATATAGATGAAACAGAATCTTTTGAACAACGACATGTAGATTTAAGAACATTCACTATTCTAGGAAAAGATAAAGAATTTGTATTAAAAGGTGGACTCACTCGAGTTGCTTTAAAAAGAGGTAATTTAATTGTTAACTCCTCACAAGGAGGTGGCTCTAAAGATACCTGGGTACTAAAAAAATAAAAAAACTATATGCTAGCAAGAGTAGCCAATAATTTATTCTGGATGGGACGTTATATCGAACGTTCTGAACACGTTGCACGTTATTTGAACGTGAATTATTTCTCATCATTAGATGCGCCAAACGTAAAATCTCAAGATAGACAGTTCGTGTTGCGTTCTATGTTATTCATGCTAGGCGATCCCGAAAAGGATGATGCCAAAATATTGAAGGAAGAAGATGTACTTTTCAAAATTGGTTTAGATACAGAGAACCCGTTTTCTATAATTAGCACCGTAAAACTTTCTAGGGAAAATGCAAATAGTGCACGTGATTTAATATCGACTGAATTATATGAAGCTATAAATAAGTTTTATCATTTTGTTCTTAATTATCCAAAAGGTGTCTTTGTCAAAAACGGACTTCATGATTTCACAAGTAATATTGCAGAGATGACAGCAATTTTGCGAGGAAAAATTAGAGGTACTTTGCTTCATGATTCTGTATACGCAATCATTATGATGGGGATAAATATTGAAAGAGCAACCCAGATAACACGAATGATTAACTCAAAATACAACGATGCGCTATTATCCCAAGGCAGTTATGGTGATAAATTCAGCAAAAGCTTCGAGTGGACAACCTTATTAAAATGCGCAGAATCTTATGATATGATGCGAAGGTTCTACAAAAAAACTCCAACAAGTATTTCTACCCTAGAATTTTTGATTTTGAACCCAAACTGTCCTAGATCTGTAATGAATTCTTTAAACCAAGTAAATGAACATGTACGCATGCTAAATCCTGAAAAGAGGTATAATAAAGAATCTACCGGTTTTTTAATAGGAAGGGTACGGGCAGAGTATGAATTTAAGTATATTGAGGAAATAGAAGAGGATATTAAAGCTTTTATCGAAAATATATTGGATAGTCTAGTGAAAATAAGCGACAAAGTTGATGAAGAGTTTTTTAACTATTAAGAGCTGTTTTTAAGGTATCTTTGACAACTATGCCAAATGAATACAAAATCACCTATAAAACTGAAAATACTTATGATAATTGGGTTCATGATGCCTATTGGCAATTTTTAATTATCCCAATGGAAAATAAAACTCAACATGAAATTAATGTTGAGTTTTCCAATTCATTATTTGCCAATAACGATTACTCTATTAATGGATTTGGTTTTAATACCATTCGGGTCCATCCCAAAATAAAATTCAAGAAAATAAATTTTGAAGCGCAATTCAGTTTTCTAAAAGATGATATTGATCCATTTGATTTCCCCTTAGATTTGGACGATACTTTAGCTAATGAAAAAATAAAGGAATTAAGTTTTAAAATAGACTTTGAAGCCTTTTTAAAAAGCACCCAACTAACATCATTACCAAATGGCATATCTTCTAACTTTGAATTTGATTCTACAAAGTCCATTTTCGACAATTTACAGTGTTTAAATAATTGGACTTTTGATTATATTCAATTTAAAGCAGGTGTCACTCAAGTAGACACCGTCTTAAGGGATGTTATAGCATCCCGACAAGGGGTATGTCAAGATTTCACGCATCTCTTTTGCGCAATGTCTAGAAAGAATGGAATTCCTGCACGCTATGTTTCAGGATATTTGAATCAAGAACATGGTCTCATAGGAGATTCACAAATGCATGCATGGGCAGAAGTTTACATTCCGTTAGTAGGTTGGAAGGGCTTTGATCCAACCAATAATATCATGGCCAATACAAACCATATAAAGGTGTGCCATGGTAAAGATTATAAAGATTGTTCGCCTCTAAAAGGAATCATTTATTCTATGGGACAAAACAAAACTAAATATAGTGTAAAAGTGCAAAGTCAACAGCAGTAAAATAACTTTCCAGTTTACTCAAAAGAGTATTATTTTTACCAAAATTTAATTATATGAACGTAAGTACAGACCACTACAAAGGTCTTTTAGATCGCCTTGGCGCGTTAAGGAGGTATCTTTGACATCGATGCCAAATTAATTGAAATAGAGAACGAACAAGAAAAAACCTTGTCCCCTGATTTCTGGAACAATCCACAGGAAGCACAGGCGCATATGAAATTTATCCAATCCAAAAAACAATGGGTAGATGATTATAATGCGGCAGAAAATCTTATTGCCGAATTAGAAGTATTAATTGAATTTCAGCAAGAGGGCGAGGTTTCAGAAGAGGAAGTCGAACAACAATACGAAAAAGCTTTGAATACCCTCGAAAAGATGGAATTCAAGAATATGCTATCTGAAGAAGGTGATGAACTACCTGCAGTTCTACAAATAACGGCAGGTGCCGGTGGTACTGAAAGTTGTGATTGGGCCGCAATGCTTATGCGTATGTACATGATGTGGGCAGAAAAGAACGGCTACAAAATTAAAGAACTCAATTACCAAGAGGGTGATGTAGCGGGTATTAAAACAGTTACACTTGAAATTGATGGCGAATTTGCTTTTGGCTGGCTAAAAGGAGAAAACGGCGTACATAGATTGGTACGTATTTCCCCATTTGACAGTAATGCAAAAAGACATACCTCATTTGTTTCTGTATATGTATATCCATTAGTAGATGATAGTATTGAAGTAGATATCAACCCAGCAGATATAACTATCACTACGGCTAGATCAAGTGGTGCCGGTGGTCAAAATGTGAATAAGGTAGAAACCAAGGTACAATTAACACACCACCCCACTGGTATTCAAATTTCTTGTTCAGACAGTAGAAGTCAGCATGATAATAGAGCTACGGCAATTAAGATGCTTAAATCTCAATTATATGAGATTGAGCTGAGAAAAAAAATGGAGGCAAGACAAGAAATTGAATCTTCTAAAATGAAAATAGAATGGGGTTCTCAAATTAGAAACTACGTAATGCATCCATATAAGCTTGTAAAAGATGTTAGAACTGGTGAAGAAACAGGAAACGTTGATAATGTTATGGACGGAGATATAGATCAGTTTCTAAAAGCATTTTTAATGATGATGGGGCAAAAAGAAGAAGAATAGTAATAGCTTTTCCTTTTCTTAAATCGAGATTTAGGAAAAGTTATTTACTTTAAATAACATTATTATCATGATTAAAATATACCACAATTCAAGATGTAGAAAATCTAGGGAGAGTCTTGCTGTTTTAGAAAATTCTGGCAAGAAATTTGAAGTTGTAAATTACTTAGAAAATGTTCCTACCAAAGATGAACTTAAAAATATTATAACTTGCTTAGATATAAAACCAATAAACCTTGTTAGAAAATCTGAAGCAATTTGGAAAGAGAAATTTAAAAGTTTGACCCTATCAGATGAAGAGATAATAGATGCAATGATAGCATTTCCAAAACTGATTGAAAGGCCCATAGTTATTAATGGAAATAGTGCTGTAATAGGTAGACCGGTAACCAATATAGATTCACTATTAAATTAGGGGTTGCACCTAATTTTAATGTATTAACAAATAATTAACCATTTACGGTTAAACCAAATTAAAATTTAATAATCAAAGCACATGAAAAAAGCAATGAAATACAGTAGTATCAGATTTTTCATAATACTGTCAATACTGCTAGGAAGTACTGAAATATACGCACAGTACGGTTATGGAGGTGGTGGTTATGGTTATGGAGGAAGAGGAAATTACGGTTATGGTAGACAAAGAAGTGCCATACCCCAAGCACAGGAATCACAAAAAGAGCCTGAACCTAAAACAGCTGAGCAATTAGTTGATGGTGAAATGCCTAGAATTAGTGAAGCCCTTTCTTTAAATGATTTTGAGCAAGCTGTTTTAAGTTCCGTTTTAAAAAAGTATGTACAAGAACGTATTGAAGCTCAAATATTAAAATTACCTCCCGAAAAAATGCTTGAGGTTTATGAAAATATAACAAAAAGGCAAGATGAAGAATTAAAAGCTGGGTTACCATTAGAAAAATATGAAGCATTTGTAACCATGCAAAAAGAAGGTGTTGCTAAGACACTAAAGAAGTCGAAAAAAAATAAAAAAGAAAAACGAAAAAAAACTAAAACTAATTAAATGAAAAAACTTTTCCCATTACTCCTAATTCTAATACTATCTTTTAATTACACAAATAGTCAAAGACCGGGGGGAGACCGGGAAAAGAGCTCTATACTTATTACAGGGCGGGTTTTAGACCAAGAAACCAATGAACCATTAGAATATGCAACACTAGTTTTGCAAAGTGTAGAAAATCCCGAAAAAATAACAGGAGGCATTACCGATATCGATGGTAACTACAGTGTAGAAACCAACCCAGGCAATTACAATGTTAGTATTGAATATATTTCATATAAAACTTACAAAAAAGCAAATCAATTACTTTCCGAAAACACCAATTTAGGCATCATAAAATTAGCTTTAGATGTAGCCCAATTAGATGCGGTAGAAGTAGTCGGCGAAAAGACGACGGTTGAAGTCCGCTTAGACAAAAAGATATATAATATTGGCAAAGATTTAACCACTAGTGGCGCCAATATTAGTGACGCTCTAAATAATATACCATCCGTAACAGTAGATATTGATGGTGCCATTGCCTTACGAGGAAATGACAATGTCAGAATCTTAATTAATGGAAAACCTTCTGCAATGGCAGGTTTTGGTTCTACTGACGCGCTGAGATCATTACCCGCCGATGCCATTGAGAAAGTCGAGGTAATTACTAGTCCTTCCGCCCGTTATGATGCCGAAGGTACAGCCGGTATACTTAACATTGTTCTTAAAAAGGAAAAGACATTAGGTATTAACGGAACCATAAATACTACTGTTGGTTACCCAACCTCAAGTTCCATAACCTCTAATCTTAATTTAAGAACGGATAAGTTCAACATCTTCAACACCCTTGGCTACTTTTATAGAGCTGCCCCAGGAAATGGCTATTTTGATAATAATTATTTTGACACCATTCCATACAATTTCGATAGAATTATAGAGGATAGAAAGATTAAAAGGAACGATCAAGGTTTCAATGTTAATTTGGGAATGGAATATTTCTTAACCGATAAATCTTCAATTACAGGAAGTGTTTTTGGTCGCTTTACAGATGAACAAGATATCACAGAAAACAGCACTACAAGATATAACCAAAAGGCTATTAGCAGTAATACGTTTAGAAATGAAGAGGAAAACCAAGATGATAAAAGTTATCAAGTCTCCCTTAATTACACCAATAATATTAACGAGGCTGGTCAAAAATTAACGGCAGATTTTCAATATTCATACGACAAAGAAATTCAGCCAACTATAATAACTGAGAACAATACATTTCCAGATTCCGAATTATTGGCCCGTGAAAATATTTTCGAAACACAATTACAGAATGAATTTTTACTTCAAGCAGATTATGTGCTACCTATTGGTGACGCTCAGTTTGAAGCAGGTTATCGTGGTAATTTTGAAGAAAGCTCTAATGATTATCAATTAGACCAATTAAACCTCAATACCGGAGAATTTGAAACCAATTTAGGACTTACAAACATCTTTACGTACACTCAAAATATAAATGCTCTCTATACGCAGTACGGAAATAAGTACGGTAAATTTTCATATCTCTTAGGCTTACGATTAGAAAACACCCAATTAAAAGGTGTAGTCGATGCTACTGTAGACTTAACAGAACTACAAGAATTATTAGGTGGTGAAATAGAACTTGATTTCGACAAAAACTATTTAGGATTATTCCCAACGTTAAACCTGATTTATGAACTAAGCGAAAAAGAAAATTTCAGTATAGGATATAATAGAAGAATAAATAGACCTCGTGGTTTCTTCATAAATCCTTTTCCATCAAGATCTAGTCGTACAAATATATTTCAAGGTAATCCAGATTTAGATCCCGCTTTCGCAAATGCCTACGATTTAGGTTATCTAAAAAGATGGGAAAAGCTAACATTAACCTCATCGGTATATTTACAAAAAGAAACCAATTCTTTTGAACGCATTCAAGAAGAGACGGGACAAGTTACCTCAGATGGAATTAATATTATACGAACATTACCTATTAATTTATCTACAAACCAAAGAATAGGTGCAGAATTGGGTATAATGTATAATCCTGAGAAATGGTTACGTTTAAATGGTAGCTTCAACTTCTTTCAATTTGAAACCGAGGGTTCTTTTAATGGTATAGACTATGGTGCTAAAAACACAAGCTGGTTCTCTAGATTCAGTTCTAAAATAACATTACCAGGTAAAATTGATTGGCAAACAAACGGTTTCTACAGAGGGCCATCTCAAAACTCACAAACCGAGAGTAAAGGAATATTTTCCTTAGACTTAGCGTTTAGTAAAGATGTGCTTAAAGACAAAGGAACACTATCCTTTAATGTTAGTGACCTTTTAAATTCAAGAAAGAGAAGATCATTTACAGATACAATGGACAGCTTAAATGATGATTCTTATTTCACATCAGATAGTGAATTTCAATGGAGACAAAGGCAATTTACTATGGCTTTTATTTACAGAATAAATGAGAAAAAGAAAAATGAGAGAAGAGGAAGAGGAAATAATGACGGTGGAGATGACGAAGAATTCTAAACCTTAAAATAAGAGACAAAAAAAAGAAGCCAATTGGCTTCTTTTTTTTATTTATGCTTCTCTTGCGGCTTTCTTTTTGTCGCGTCTTTCTTTTAACAATTCAATTATGTTTCCTCCTAACCAGTAAGGAACAACAAATAATAACAAAAACATCATTAGCCAAAAACCTATTGTTAAAATGGTCAAGAAAGCTAAAAATCCTAAATATTGGTCAAAATCAAACATATCCTTTTACTTATATATTGCAAAGATACCATAAACGAATTATTTTTTGCAAACGATAAGCAAAATTAATTTCAATATTCTCAACAATCTTGTCACTATAAAAATAAATGTAAACCTTATTTTTGAAGCGATTTAATTAGTTAACTTAAGATTCATTAAAATATAAAACAATGAAATATAGAATCGAGAAAGATACTATGGGTAAAGTAGAGGTACCTCAAGACAAATATTGGGGTGCACAAACCGAACGCTCACGTAACAATTTTAAAATTGGTCCGGTTGCTTCAATGCCTTTAGATATCGTATACGGATTCGCCTATTTAAAAAAATCGGCGGCATATGCTAATTGTGAACTTGGTGTATTGGCAGAAGAAAAAAGAGATTTAATTTCACAGGTATGCGATGAAATTTTAGAAGGTAAGCATAATGACCAATTTCCTTTAGTTATATGGCAAACAGGCTCTGGTACTCAAAGCAACATGAACGTAAATGAAGTTGTTGCCAATAGAGCGCATGAAATTGCAGGTAAAGTAATTGGTGAAGGGGAGAAAACAATTCAGCCTAATGATGATGTCAACAAATCGCAATCATCCAACGACACATTCCCTACGGGTATGCACATTGCTGCATATAAAAAGATTGTAGAAGTTACGATACCAGGTGTCACTCAGTTAAGAGATACTCTAAACAAGAAAGCCAAAGAATTTAAAAATGTGGTTAAAATAGGGCGTACACACCTTATGGATGCCACTCCACTAACCTTAGGTCAAGAATTCTCAGGTTATGTTTCTCAATTAGACCACGGTTTAAAAGCACTTAGAAACACACTTGAGCATCTTAGCGAACTAGCACTCGGTGGTACTGCTGTTGGCACAGGACTAAACACACCAGAAGGTTATGATGTACTGGTTGCAAAATATATTGCAGATTTTACAGGATTTCCTTTCATCACTGCCGAAAACAAGTTCGAGGCATTGGCCGCTCATGACGCTATTGTTGAAAGCCATGGTGCTTTAAAACAACTAGCTGTTTCATTGAATAAAATTGCTAATGACATTAGAATGATGGCTTCTGGTCCACGTTCAGGAATTGGTGAGATTATTATTCCTGCCAATGAGCCAGGAAGCTCTATTATGCCAGGCAAAGTAAACCCAACACAATGCGAAGCATTAACAATGGTTTGTGCTCAAGTAATGGGTAATGATGTAGCTATTAGTATAGGTGGTACTCAAGGGCATTATGAGTTAAATGTCTTTAAACCTTTAATGGCTGCCAATATTCTACAATCAGCTCAATTGATTGGTGATGCTTGCGTTAGTTTTGAAGAGAATTGTGCAGCAGGTATAGAGCCGAACCATGAAGTAATTAAACAACTTCTAAATAATTCTTTGATGCTAGTAACCGCATTGAATACTAAAATAGGTTATTATAAAGCTGCAGAGATTGCAAACACCGCACATAAAAATGGTACAACCTTAAAAGAAGAAGCTGTTAATTTAGGATATGTCACCGCTGAAGATTATGACGATTGGGTAAAACCAGAAAATATGGTTGGTAGTTTAAAAGACTAAACTAACATCTATAAAATAAAAAATGGCGACCAAATTGGTCGCCATTTTAATTCTTAAATTAAAAGTACTATTTCAATTCGAATTTAGAAGTACCCAATAACTTTAATTGGTCATCATATACGTTTACCATATAGTTACCATCTTTAAAATCGCCTGATGGCTTATTGATATAATCACATACATCTAAGGATTTATTTTCAAAATAAAAGCTTGTTTGTTTACTATAAGTAATAGAGGCACCATTATCATTAGTTTTAGAGTTACTTCCTCCAAGAATATTTCCTTGTGGATCTAAAACTTCTAAATAAAATTGTCTATCACCAGCTTGCGCTATTACGTTATCTGCAACTGTAAAACAAATTTTAAATTTGTCTGTAGCTTTAGCTCTTTGTGTAGAAACCATCTTACCACTGCTACGTTCTTTTACGGCATCTACATTGAATTTAGATAAGTTCAATGCTGATCCTTTCTCAACTACTTGAGCTAAATTCGTATTCTGTACTACCAATGAATCATTAAAAACAGTTTGTTTTTCTAATTCAACATACGTACTATCACGTTGCATAGCGATCATAGTATTAGAACGAGTTAAAGAATCAACTTGTTTTAACAACTGTTCTCTTTCAGCTTTAAGAACACCAACTTGTCTTCTATATCTTGACAATGTTCCAATATCTGCTTTCATTGTTTTCACAGAATCAATATATTTTGCAATATTGTCTCTAGCACTAACTAACTCTTCATTGGTAGCGTTACTTTCTAAAATAGCTTTATCATACTCGGATTGTAAGCTTTTTAAATCTTCTACTACCAATTCTTTTTCTTTGGTGAGTACAACTTCAGTCTTTTTCTTATCTTGATAAAGACTAACGGTGTAAATGATAGTACCTAAAAGCACAACCCCTAAAAGCGCGGTCAAAACCTTTAAACCATTGTTATTTTTTGTTTCAGTCATAATGTTAAATTTAATAAAGTGTCTGTTTGTTCAGTATATATACGTTAAGTTTTAACGTTTAGATTTTTTGATGTTAAATTAATTTAGATTCTGCTTTTTCACTATTAAGAATAGCATAACTTAGAACCACTAATCATTTAAAAATCTACAATGTTAACCATAGTTCCGTACCAATCTAAATATGCAAAAAACTTTAAAGAGCTAAACCTAGCTTGGATTACCGAATATTTTAAAGTAGAAGAAAAAGACAGAGAACTATTAGATAATTGTGAATCTTCAATCATCAAAAAAGATGGGTATATTTTTATAGCATTATGGGACAATAAGCCAATTGGTTGCTTTGCGCTATTGAAAATATCTGAATTTAATTTTGAACTAGGAAAAATGGCTGTTAGCAAATCGCACCAAGGTCTTAAAATTGGCCAAGAACTATTAGTCTATGCTATAAATTTTGCCAGAAATGAAAACTGGCAGAAACTAATATTGTACTCAAGCACGAAACTTGGCACGGCTTTGCATATATATAAGAAATTAGGTTTTACACCGGTGCCTTTAGAAAATAATAGTATCTATCTTAGATCGGACATTAAAATGGAATTAACACTTTAAAAAAACGATGATGAAAAAGAAAAAATTACTAGTCTTGTTATTGATATTTTCCCTTTCGTTTGCATGTAAGGATGCAAAGAAATCGGAAAAAGAAATAGATTCATCTACTGAGAATGTTGAAGAAACAGCAGATGCCAAGAAAATTTTAAAAACGAAAGGTGATGAAATAAAAATCATACCAATTGAACATGCCACTGCAGTTATTGAATGGGGTGATGTCTCCATTTACATTGACCCAACAGGTGGACCTTTAGCGTTTAAAAATCTAAAAACACCAGATTTAATTTTGATCACTGATATTCATGGTGACCATTTCAATAAAGAAACATTAGAAGCCCTAGATGTTTCTAAAGCTAAGTTCGTAGTACCGCAAACAGTAGCTGATGAAATGCTAAATGAGTTTGTTGGGAAACTGGAAGTTCTAGCCAATGGATCAAATATAGAACTAAATGGAATATCAATAGAGGCTGTTCCCATGTACAATTTAAGAGAAGAGGCCAAAGATTTTCATGTAAAAGGTCGAGGCAATGGTTACATATTAACGATTGATGGTCAACGCATTTATTTTTCTGGTGATACTGAAGATATACCAGAAATGCGTTCTTTAAAAAATATTGATAAGGCCTTTGTTTGCATGAACCTACCTTACACAATGACTGTTGAAAGTGCAGCCTCTGCAGTTTTAGATTTTAAACCTAAACAGGTATATCCATATCACTATAGAGGCCGACCAGATGTAAGTAATGTTGAAATATTTAAAAAGCTGGTCGATGCAGGTAATCAAGATATTGAAGTAGTTCAATTAGATTGGTACCCAAATGAAGATTTCTAAATAGAACATAATGTAAAAAAAATAAAAAGCCCGCGATTACGGGCTTTTTAATCATCTAATTAGTTTTTTATACTTTATTCGTTTTGGCATTAAATCTCCGCCAAGTCGTTTCTTTTTATTCTCTTCATAATCTGAGAACGAACCTTCAAAGAAATAAACTTCCGAATTTCCTTCAAAAGCTAGTATGTGTGTACAAACACGATCTAAGAACCATCTATCATGCGATATTATCACCGCACAACCTGCAAAGTTCTCCAAACCTTCTTCTAATGCTCTTAACGTATTAACATCTAAATCGTTAGTAGGCTCATCTAACAAGAGTACATTACCTTCTTCTTTTAAGGTCATTGCCAAGTGTAAACGGTTACGTTCACCACCAGACAACATACTTACCTTCTTATTTTGTTCGCTACCCGAAAAATTAAATCTACTTAAATAAGCTCTAGAATTTACTTGTTTACCTCCCATCATAATGAGTTCTTGCTCATCACTGAAATTCTGCCAAATTGTTTTCTCGACATCAATATTTGAATGGCTTTGATCTACGTAGGCTATTTTAGCCGTTTCACCAATTTCAAATTCTCCTTTATCTGGCTTTTCCTCTCCCATAATCATTCTGAAAATGGTCGTTTTACCAGCACCGTTAGGCCCAATAATACCAACAATACCTGCTTGAGGTAATTTAAAATTCAAATTCTCATAAAGCAACTTATCTCCGTATGCCTTACTAACACCTTTGGCTTCTATAACATTAGTACCCAGACGTGGCCCATTAGGTATGTAAATTTCAAGTTTTTCATCAAGCTGCTTTTGGTCTTGACTCATTAATTTATCATAATTCTTAAGCCGAGCTTTTTGTTTCGTCTGCCTACCTTTTGCTCCTTGACGAACCCATTCCAGCTCACGCTCCAAAGTTTTTTGTCTTTTTGAGGCAGTCTTATTTTCTTGTGCAAGTCTTTTAGATTTCTGATCTAACCAAGAAGAGTAGTTTCCTTTCCAAGGTATACCTTCTCCTCTATCCAATTCCAATATCCATCCGGCTACATTATCTAAAAAATATCTATCATGGGTTACAGCAATAACAGTTCCTTTATATTGCGCTAAATGATGTTCTAACCAATGTACAGATTCAGCATCTAAGTGGTTTGTTGGCTCATCTAACAAAAGAATTTCAGGTTCTTGCAGCAACAATCTACATAGCGCAACTCTTCTTCTTTCACCACCAGACAATACACCAATCTTCTTATCTGGTTCTGGTGTGCGAAGGGCATCCATCGCTATTTCTAGCTTAGTATCTAACTCCCATGCATTAGCAGCATCAATTTTATCTTGCAATACAGCTTGCTGATCCATCAACTTCTGCATTTTATCGGCATCCTCATAAACTTCAGGAAGACCGAACATATCGTTTATCTTATTGTACTCATCAAGAATAGCAACCGTTTCAGCTACCCCTTCCTTTACAATTTCCAAAACCGTTTTGTTTTCATCTAATTCTGGCTCTTGCTCTAAATAGCCAACATTGTAGCCAGGAGAAAAAACTACATCACCTTGAAAATTTTTATCAACTCCTGCAATTATTTTTAAAAGGGTTGATTTACCTGAACCGTTTAATCCTAAGATTCCGATTTTAGCACCATAAAAGAAACTTAAGTATATATTCTTTAGTACGGGTGTATTTGCATTCTTGTAGGTTTTCGTAACCCCTGACATGGAGAAGATCACCTTCTTATCATCTGACATATAATTATAATATTAAATAAAAAATAATAATTAAACCTAATTGCAGGATTCGTTTTAGGTTTTGTTTGTGAGCTACTTAGACCCTTCCTTTTAGGGCATTGAAAACCCATGCAATTGCAAAGAAACCAACACCTACAGAGGCAAAACCCCATCCGGCAACATCATCATAACGAAAAGCTCCTAAAGCAATTAGTGCAAGACCTACAAAAATCATAATAAAAGTGGCCCATGCGAGCACTGTATTCTTGTTCATTTTCAAATCAATTAAAATTTAAGCGAATTTCAAATATCGGAAATTTTAAAACATTTGTCCAACTTTAATACGGCTATTATTCAAAGGGAAACACAATTCCGACTTTATTACGCACAGTATCCATAATTTCAATTAAATCCATGCTATTTTTATGACTCCATAAATCACTTTCTGTTTTCCCTGCATTTAAGCAATTATGCACTTCTTCAATTTCATATGTATAACCTTTACCTACCTTACCAACCTCAACGACACTAGAATCTCCATCGACTTCTAACGTGTATCCTGAGGCTTCATGCCATCTAGGATGCACAAAAATTGAACCTTTACTACCGGCTATTTGAGCTTTCATTTCTGAATTAGAATTAAGCCCGCTATATAAGATTGATTGAGCATCATCGTAGTCAAAAATCATACTTGTTTGAACCTCAACTCCAGTTTTATAAAAATTGGCAGATGCCTTTATATCTTTTGGTATACCTAACATTAAATAGGATAGGAATATGGGATAAATACCAATATCCAATAAAGAACCACCTGCAAGATCAGGATTCAAAAGTCTACCGTTTTCGTCACGATCTAAAGCATAAAAAGCAAAATCTGCATGTAAATAACCAATATCGCCGATGGTTCCATTATCTACAATTTCTTTCACCTTTTTTATGGTAGGGTTAAAACGTGTCCATAGGGCTTCCATAAAAAAAACATTGCTTTCTTTAGCCACCTTAATCATCTCTTCTACCTCATTTTTATTAACTCCCACTGGTTTTTCACAAAGTACACTTTTACCTGCCTTCATTGCGGCAATACTTAATTTTGCGTGGGTGGTATGCGGTGTAGCGATATAAATCACGTCGACCATATCACTGTTAAACAATTCTTCATAACTACCAAAAGCATTTGGCACTCCATACTCCTTAGCAAAAGACCGTGCCTTATCTAAATTTCTAGATGCCACTGCCGTTAATTCACCACCACTTGCCAAGGCTAAATCTTTTGAAAAACTATGTGCAATGTTACCTGCCCCTACTATGCCCCACTTTATCATACATTATATTTTTTGTTGTATCTACACCAAAATTAACTTCTTATCTTTATCCGAAGAAAAGAAATAATTAAGAATGGATTTAAAATTCAATCAAAACGAAGATAGGAATAAGTTATTATTATCAGACCTTAGAAGAAAGTTGAATGATGTTTATCTAGGAGGTGGAAAGTCAAAAATCGCCAAACAGCACGACCTAGGTAAGATGACCGCTAGGGAACGTATTGATTACCTTTTGGATACAAATTCAAACCGAATTGAGGTAGGAGCATTTGTTGGTGACGGCATGTATGAAGAACATGGCGGATGCCCATCTGGAGGGGTTGTCATTAAAATAGGATATATCCATGGCAAACAATGTATTGTTGTTGCAAATGACGCCACCGTAAAAGCCGGTGCATGGTTTCCTATTACTGCAAAGAAAAATTTAAGAGCCCAAGAAATTGCCATTGAAAATAAATTACCGATTATCTATTTAGTGGACAGTGCAGGAGTTTATTTGCCTTTACAGGATGAAATTTTTCCAGACAAAGAGCATTTCGGTCGCATATTTAGAAACAATGCTATAATGAGCAGCATGGGTATTACCCAGATTTCTGCTGTTATGGGTAGCTGTGTTGCCGGTGGAGCTTATTTACCCATTATGAGTGATGAAGCGTTAATAGTTGACAAAACTGGTAGTATATTTTTAGCTGGCAGTTATTTAGTAAAAGCTGCTATTGGTGAAAGTATTGATAATGAGACTTTAGGCGGGGCAACAACACACTGTGAAATAAGCGGAGTTACGGATTACAAAGCAAAAGACGATGCAGCAGCTTTAGATACTATTAAGAATATCATGGATAAGATCGGCGATTTCCCTAAAGCCGGATTCAATCGCAAGAAAAGCATTAAACCTAAAGAAAACCCCGATGATATTTATGGAATACTACCAAGCTCTAGATCGGAACAATATGATATGATGGAAATCATTAAGCGATTGGTTGATGATTCTGAATTTGAAGAATATAAAGCTGGCTACGGACAAACCATACTTACAGGATATGCTAGAATAGACGGATGGGCCGTTGGTATTGTTGCCAACCAAAGAAAAGTAGTGAAGACTGCGAAAGGTGAAATGCAGTTCGGTGGCGTAATCTATTCAGATTCAGCTGATAAGGCAACACGTTTTATAGCGAACTGCAATCAAAAGAAAATTCCTTTGGTCTTTTTACAGGATGTCACCGGCTTTATGGTGGGTAGTAAAAGTGAACATGGGGGTATTATTAAAGATGGCGCCAAAATGGTAAATGCAGTCAGTAACTCCGTAGTACCAAAATTCACTATCTTAATCGGTAATAGTTATGGAGCGGGAAATTACGCGATGTGCGGAAAGGCTTACGACCCAAGATTAATTGTTGCTTGGCCAAGTGCAGAACTTGCCGTAATGAGTGGTAATTCTGCCGCAAAAGTACTTTTACAAATTGAAAAATCCTCTCTAAAAAAGAAAGGTGAAACCATTACCGATAAAAAAGAAAAGGAAATGTTCGATAAGATAAAACAACGATACGATAACCAAGTATCTCCGTATTATGCCGCTTCACGCTTATGGACAGATGCTATTATAGACCCAAAAGATACTCGTAAATGGGTTTCAATGGGTATAGAGGCCGCTAATCATGCGCCTATTGAAAAGCCTTTTAATATGGGCATTTTACAGGTTTAAGATTACAATTTATACCAATAGATATATTGCATTGAAGAACTTTTAAATACATAAAGAGGCAACCTATCTTTTGTTAAAGTTACTTCTTGCTACAATTGACAACAATTCTCTATTAACATTTTTCTCAGACATTTCAATTACTTCTACTACTTCTTTCTGAGAAGATCTTCCGTAATTATAATAAATAGTAGTTTTTAGATACGTGGGATCATAACCTTTATTTCCTAAGTATTTTAGATTAATTTTCCATACCCCTTCTTGCGTTTCATCTATTAAAAATTGTTTACTTGAATACCCTTTTATCTTTTCATCATAAA
The DNA here is from genome assembly GCF_963975365.1 of uncultured Maribacter sp. Classification (GTDB taxonomy): domain Bacteria; phylum Bacteroidota; class Bacteroidia; order Flavobacteriales; family Flavobacteriaceae; genus Maribacter. Next base: position 85,055 of record NZ_CAXBGF010000008.1, read on the forward strand.
TCCTTTTAGGTTCATTTTCAAGGGTATGACTCCATACAAAATAGCGGCTTTCTGGATTAACGAATTGTAGGTCGAATTCTGCCTCACTATTATTCCATTCAAAAAGTACTCGAATACCTCCAACATCTCCATCTACCCTATCCTCTTCCGAAATGGCTAGCTGATCAGGTCTTAATGCTATTAAATTTACGGTTTCGGTTTCCACAATCGCATCTATACCATCCTCTATGGCTGCAATTGGATCCATTTTCCTAAAACTCTTATATCGTGCATAAATACCTAAGGCTTTCTTGTACTGTTGATTTACAACATACATATTGGCTAAATCTCGATAAGATTGGGCATATCTAGGTCTATTTATGAAAATTTTCTTGTATAAAGGAAGTACATCTTGCAATCTATTTTGCTTTTCCAAAAGATATGCAAGTCCCTTTAAGGCATCGGGGTTATCTTCAAATTTATCTTTAAATTCAGATTCAATTTTCGAAGAAAAAAGGTTATCCACTCTCTTTTCATAAAAGTGATTCAACGAAGCCAGAAAAAAATATGGAGAACTACCATATACTTTTTTCTGTTCTTGAAATACGCCAAATGCATCTTCATCCGATCCTGCTTTCTCCATATCAATAATATAAATAGGAGCCGCTCTTGCCAAAGCACTTGTGGCCATGGATTTGTCAAACTTATTATTTCGAAGTTTCGCTTGATCATAAGGCTCATTCGACCCTTCTTCTCTTTTAATAAATTTACCCTTAGTATTTATTATGATAACACCACCACTTGCAATATTACCATATTTAATAGCTCCTTTAAGGCCAGGAATAATAGCAATTCTATCTATACTATTCAGATCAAGAAATTCTGGGGTTGTGGTAAAAATCACTCCATCCACTTCAAAAATTGGCGGTTTTGGATTTTCCAATGAGCCTCCTCCTCTAAGTAAAACGGTATTATCTCCACCGCGTCTTAATCCTGGAAGAATTCCAATTAAAGCATCAACAAGATAAACTGCCCCTCCATTAAGACTCGCACCATCTATAAAGTTCATTTCATAGCCAGCATTTTCTGCATCAATAAAACCATATGATGTTTGTATAATACTTTTCTTTGTAGCATAATCAATTGCCATAGCTTCTTGACCTTTCTTTTTTCTTTGCTCTACGGTAACCTCATCGAGCTCTTGTACCATGGGCAACATATCGATATTCAGTACTTTCGTTACATCTTCTACAATTATTTCAACCGTTTTCATACCTACATAACTAAAAACCAAAATATCACGCGGACTAGCATTAATTTGGTATTTTCCGCTACTACTGGTTTGTATACCCGAAGACGAACCTTTTAGAGAAATATTGACACTAGGCAATGGCGCGTCATATGAAGTCACCACCCCTTTTATACTATTTGTATTGTCTTGAGATAAACAAATAAAACTGCTAAAAAGAAATAAATAAGCTAAAATGGATTTCATAGATTGTTTTTGTAATCAATATATTATAGAAAATTCCTACAAATATTTTAAAAATTTAAAGTTTTCAAAAAACACATCTGTATAGAAATAATCTTTTAAATAATAAACTTCTACTTAAAAAGATGTTTTTACCTAATTCCCCTGATGCCCTTTAACTCTTGGTATCAATAAAAGTTCTGTTTGGCGACCATTTACATATCTAAAGCCATCTTCACCATAAAAACCAGCTTCTTCGAGCATAATACGAATATCTCTATTCCATTCAGGTATATTGACAGTGGTATTCAATTCAATAGCATAAACCGTATTCGGGTTTAAAGTATACTTCTCACCATCGTCACGCATAACACCTCCTTGAGAATCCCACATGCCAATTGTAGTGCCGGCAGAATGTCCATACATACCTAAAGGATGCGTGTAGATTGAAGGTTTTAAACCAGCTGACTTAGCTTCACTTAATGATTTCGCCAAAATATCATTTCCACTCTTGCCTTTTATCATATTAGTCGTTAAAAAATCTTGCACCCTATTACCGTCTTTAAGTCCGTCTATTAAAAAATCAGGTGCTGAAATTTCCTCAGGTTTTAAAACATATGCTAATTCTTGGCAATCTGTATTTAAACGTAAATAGGTGATTCCGAAATCGCAATGTACCAAGTCACCTGGCATTATTACCATATCTTCTGGTTTATCTGCAAATGAATAAAATTCGCTTTTTTCATTATTCTGGGTTCTTTGCACATCTATAGTGGGGTGAAACCAAGTCTCCAATCCTAAATCGGTAACTTTTTGTCTCATCCACCAAACCACATCTGAAGTTGTGGTAACTCCTGGGGTAATTACCTTTTCGGAAAAAGCCTCGGCAATAATATCATGAGTAATATCTACCAGTTGATCATAAATAACCATTTCGCGTTCAGTTCTAGTTTCAATCCAACGAACAGCTAATTGCTCTGCCGAAACAATTCTAGAAGTAAATCTCTTTGGAAGATTCACCATGAATTCCTCATAATCGGTCTTTACCAAGCCATCAGCAATATTGTGATCTTTAGAAAAGTTAAGTCCGATTTTATTCGGATTTCTTTCTGCTATCAATTGGATTAAACGCTTCCATTGATCAGGTTCTTTTTCTTTATCCCAAGCAGACACTATATTCCTACCCACATTATAACGGGCAACTGCTAGTTTCTCTATGGTATTTTTCTCCTTATTTCTATAAAACAAAAGAATTGTTCGCCTTCTAGCATTTAACCAAGTAGCAGGTAACATTGTCTTAATAACTGGATCTTCATTATACTCTCTTGAAATTACTACCCACATATCTAGCCCAGCAGTATCCATCAATTCAGGTAATAGAATATTAAATCGATCCTCTAAAATTTCATCGATTACAATTGCACGTTCTTTTTCCGAAAGAATTTGCTGTGCATATATTTTACCAATTAATAACAGGCATACTAAAAGGAATAGTTTTCTCATAGGGGTTAAATTATATATTGTTTGAAAATACAAAATAACCAACATTCGAAATCACCTATTCCTTTAAAATACCTAGAATTTGTAGTCTATATAAAATTAGCGACTTGCCGTTTCTAATTTTTCATTCGCACTTTTTACCAATCGTATAAATTCTGCCCTATAACCATTATCATCTTCACCCCTTCCTTTTTCTGCCAATATAATGACATCTTGAAAGGTAGTTTTGTCAATAAAAGCTGATTTTCTTAACTGCTGACCAAATAACGCCACTGCAGAGGCGAACTGAAAATCTCCCGACATTTCTTTAGTAGTATCTTTTTGAACATGAACCAATTCGATACTTTTAGAACCTTCAGGTTTTTTATATCTAAACTTCACTGTAAATAATTCATCTGAAAAATCACTCTTTAAGTCGCTATTCGTGTATTTCAAATCTGCCACTTCTTTGACATATTCTGAAGCTACACCAATTTCTATAATTTCATATAATGCGGTAACCTTATGTCCACTACCTAATTCCCTAGCATCTTTTGTGTCATCTATAAAATCCTCATTTGCCAATAATCTATTTTCATATCCTATTAACCTATATGACTTTACTTTATTGGGATTAAATTCGATTTGTATTTTTACGTCCTTGGCTATTGTAAATAACGTCCCTCCAAACTCCTTCCCAAATAATTTCTGCGCTTCTTGCATGGTATCGATATAACCATGGTTACCATTACCTTTATCTGCTAAAGTTTCCAATTTTGAATCTTTATAATTGCCCATTCCAAAACCTAATACGGAAAGAAAAACACCAGACTCCCTTTTTTAAGTGATAAGATCTTCCATATCCTTATCTTTTGATAATCCTACGTTAAAATCACCATCGGTTGCAAGTATAACCCTGTTATTCCCATTCTTTTTAAAATGTTTTTCAGCCAATTTATAGGCCAATTCAATACCTTGCCCACCTGCAGTTGAACCACCTGCCTCTAACTTGTTCAATGCATTCATAATCTTTAATTTGTCACTACCGGATGTTGGATCCAAAACGACACCTGCTGCACCAGCATAAACAACAATCGATACCTTATCCTTTTCTCGTAATTGATTTACCAAAAGTTTAAAAGCAGATTTTAGTAAGGGTAATTTGTTGCTGTCTGACATTGATCCAGAAACATCGATTAAAAAAGTAAGATTAGACGCTGGTAATTCTTCATTTAAATATTCTTTACCATGTAAACCTATTCGAACTAATTTGGTAGCAGTGTTCCATGGTGTTTTACACACTTCGGTATTTACAGAAAAGGGATGACCATTCGTTGGTTGCGGATAGTCATAATCAAAATAGTTGATCATTTCTTCTATTTTGACCGCATCTACCGGTACTTCTTGCCCTTTGTTTATGAATCTCCTAATATTGCTATAAGCCGCTTTATCTACATCTATGGAAAAAGTAGATAAAGGATTAATTTCAACTTTTTGAAATTGATTTTCGGTGATTCTTGCATAGTTTTCATCTTTTTCAACAGCATAATTACCGTTTACTGTTGTTATGACAACACAACCATACTGCCCATCTAATCCATACAATTTTTTAGCAGCAGAAGCACCAAGTACCTTTTTACTATCGATACGTTCTTTATTTAAACTTTGAACAATATCATTATACTGTCTTTGAATTGGAATACCATCTACAATATATAAAGGACTTTTAACCTTATTTTTTGTGCTTTTTTTCAATACAGAACCTGTTCCACGTATAGAAATACCACCAACCTTTCCTTGTAAAAGGGTAGTAATGTTTTTAGTAGAGTTATGTTTACTTTTTCGTTTACCACTTACCATTGCCACCGAGCCCGTTACATTTCTACTTCTAGAAATACCATACCCTGTAACCACTACTTCTTCTAATTTTTGAAAATCTTCTTCAAGCAAAACATTAATAATTTCCAAATCTCTAACTTTAATAATCTGGGTATCATACCCTATATATGTAAAAATTAAATCTGCTCCTTTTTGGGTATTTATAACATAGTATCCATCAAAATCGGTTTGTGTACCATGCGAAGTACCTTTTATCACAATATTGACTCCTGGTAAAGGGTTACCATTATAATCAGAAACAGTACCATTGATTTTCATTTGTTGTGAAGACAATAAAAAACTGCTGAAAAGAAGAAATAGAAATATTACATTTTTCATAACCGTCGGTTTTAAGTTTGATTGATAAACCTAAAAAAGAAGTGAAATTAAAAAAATGAAGAATTAGGGAAGCTTATGTTTGGGCTAGTGAAACTATAAGCTCAATAAGGCTAAAGTTTCATTTCTCTTTACTTTACCGCTATCCGTCCGTAAGAATTCTGGAATGGTTTTAACCAATCGAGGTAGTTCATACTTGTTCAAAGTATTACTTGCGATAATTTGCTGCATGACATTCTCTTTATCCATTACACCTTCTAAAATCAACACCACTTGTTCCCCAAGTTTTGGGTCTGGAAATGAACTAATAAAAAAACTATGATGTAGTATATCTGAAAGTTTAGATTCTATTTGTTCTGGGTTTAATTTAATACCACCGGAATTTATCATGTTATCATATCGACCCAACCATCTAAATTCATTGTCAGAAACTAGCGCAACCACATCATTGGTTATTACTATTTTATCAGATACTTTTGGGGCGTTTATGACTAAACAATCTCTTTTGTCTTTTGATATTTCAATACCTGGCAAGGTTTTGAAACCTAGATCAGTAGCAACAATCGAACTAAGCATTTGATTAAGTGGTTTTACAGCAACATGGGTAATGGTCTCGGTCATGCCATAGGTTTCAAAACTATTATTTTCAATTATATGTAGCTGATCTCGCAACGTATTAGAAATGGGAGCTCCACCTATAATTAAAGTTTTTACTTGATGTAAAAATGGTAATGAGTTCGAAACCTGAAGAGGCACCATTGCCCCAAAATCGAATGTTCTATTACTATCTTTTAATGGCGACGACGTTGGCGGTACCATATAAAGATCAAGCCCTAACACCATAGCTCTTACCAACATCATCTTTCCAGCTATATATGTTGCGGGTAAACAAAGCAATTCAGAATCTTTAGCTGATAGATTAAAATAGTTACCTGTCGCCAGTGCACTATTTATCATCTGTTCTTTTTTAAGTGTAATCGCTTTAGGAGTGCCGGTCGACCCAGAGGTGTATACATTAACAAATGAAGACTTATCAATCCAATCTAAAATGAATTCCCCTATGTGTTTTTCAAAGTCCTCACCTTCTTTAATAAAACTGTAACTAAGCTCCGTTAAATCATTTAGAGAATACCTTCTACCTTGAATAGAAAAATTGGGATGTAAGTTTATATTATACAACTTCCTCATTTTGAGTAGCTAAAAACTCTTCTTTACTCAAAACTTTGCCGGTTAGTTTGTCTTTCCAGTTTGTCCAGCCATATCTTTTTGAGAAAACATATAAGAGAATTGGAAATACCACCAATACAGGCACAAAAACATCCCAACCTAATACAGGGTCTGAAATATCTCTATACATAGAATCTGTTTGAAAAGCAGTCCAATCTGCAGTAACCAATAAAGCCGCCGTTAGATTGTTAGCTGCATGAAATCCTAAGGCCAATTCTAAACCTTCATCCATTAAAGTTATTATACCTAAAAAAAATCCTGTTCCTATATAAAAGATTAAGATTCCATACCCTAATTTCTCAACTTCAGGATTCATAACATGTAGCAATCCAAACAGCAATGAAGTAAACATTAATGGAAACCATCTGTTTTTAGCCATAAGCCCTAAGCCCTGCATCATATAACCTCTCATAAAATATTCTTCCATACTGGTTTGCAACGGAATCATTAAAATAGCCACTACCGCAAGAGTTAAAAACGGAACTAGGTTAAAATTAAACTCATAATCTTCTGGTGATAAATAGATATCCAGAAAAATAAATATGACAGAAATCAAAGCCCAAAGAATAAAAGCAAAAGAAAACCGCTTCCAATCTATCTTCTTTCTTGCAGTTGTTAAAGCCGTTAACGATTGCTTGTGTAGAAATTTAGCAAAAACAAATATGGAAATAAGTGCGATTACAAAGGTTAAAAGCATAAAAAACAAAAAGGTATTTGAACCCAGAACATCTGACATTGCACTTATGTCACCACTTAACATTGCAGACATGCCCCCATCCTTTATAGCCAATGCCGCCAATAAAGGTATTGCAGCTATTATTTGCCATACAATCAACACACCAAATATTCCTATAATATATCGCCAACTATCACTAAGCCCTTTATACGCCTGCTCTATATACATAAACTTTCAATTAAATTATTTTTCCAATTTTTTGACTTATTATAAAACAAGCCTCCTTTCGCCACTTCTAAGGGACTTTCAATATTATTTGTAAATAACGAACCAGTGCCCAAACCTTGAGGCATTTTATTACCTAACGTGGCGGTCCATTGTGCTATAGCATTCAACCCTATGTTACTTTCAAGTGCGCTGGTAATCCACCAACCTATTCCATTGGTATCCGCTAAATCAATCCACTGCTTACTTCCCGAAAAACCACCTACTAAGCTTGGTTTCAAGATAATATATTGTGGTTGTACAGTTTGCAGTAATTCTTTCTTTTTTGTTACATCCACTACACCAATAAGTTCTTCATCAAGTGCAATGGGCAAAGGTGTATTTCGACATAGCTCATACATTGCTGTCACTTGACCTGGTTTAATTGGTTGTTCAATAGAATGTAAATCTAACTTTGAAAGTCTTTCTATTTTACACAAAACTTCCTCTGGCGAGAAAGCACCATTAGCATCTACCCGCAACTCAATTTCATTCTTTGAATACCGATTACGAATCGATTTTAGCAGTTCAATCTCGGTATCGAAATCAATAGCCCCAATTTTCATTTTAATACAAGTGAAGCCATTCTTAAGCTTATCCTCTATTTGACGGTACATAAAATCCTTATCCCCCATCCACACCAAACCATTAATCGAAATGGGTTGTTGCTCAGCTAAAAATGTAGATTCAAAAAGTTCAAAAGGATGATTAGAGTGAAGCGATAAAAATGCCTGTTCAACTCCGAATTGAATACTAGGATATTCAGATAATTGCTTCAGTAATTTAGATACTCCTAGATGTATATGCTCTGCAACCCAAGAACATTTCTCCTCATAATCAGGAACATCATCATAACTTAGACCTCTAAAAAGTCCACATTCGCCAATTCCCCACCTTCCTTCATCCTCTAAAATCAAAAACCAGGTCTCTTTGGTTCGTAGAATTCCTCTAGACGTACCACTGGGATTTTTAAAATTGAGTAGATACTTTTTAAAAGTTGCTTTCATATAATCCTTCAAATTTAGCTATATTTTCACTTTAATATGGATTGATAATAAAGTATGGAAAATAGAGTAATTTGGATTACGGGAGCATCATCTGGTATTGGTGAGGCATTAGCTTACCAGTTGAATGCCAAAGGTGACAAAATAATACTCTCCGCTCGGCGAGAAGAAGTTCTAATAAAAGTGAAAGACAATTGTAAATTTATAGAAAACGCGCTAGTTCTACCTTTGGATCTAACCGATTTCGAATCATTGGAAACAATCACCAAAAAAGCCATATCATTATATGGAAATATCGACATATTAATCAATAATGGCGGGCTAAGTCAACGTTCATTGATAATCGACACCAAGTTTGAAGTTTACCAACAAATGATTGATGTTAATTACCTGGGTACTATAAAACTGACCAAACATCTACTACCTTTTTTCATATCACAAAAAAGCGGACATTTTGTCACTATCACCAGTTTAATGGGTAAATTTTCATCACCATATCGTTCTGGATATTGTGGTGCAAAACATGCGCTTCATGGCTTTTTCGATGCCTTAAGAATGGAACATGAAAAAGATAATATTGATGTCTCAATAATATGCCCAGGTTTTATTCAAACCAACGTAGCTAAAAATGCATTAACAGGAGATGGCAGTGCTTTAATGAAAGAAGATAATGCCACCAAAAACGGAATGCCAGTAAGCCGATGTGCAAAAGAGATTATTACTGCTATTAAAAAGAAAAAATTTGAAACTTATATTGGTGGTAAAGAAAAATATGGTATTTACCTAAAACGATTCTTTCCAAAATTATTGCATAAAATTATTCTTAAAAGTAAGGTTAGGTAGACTATTTAAAATTAAACCAAAATCGCACCCCTTCGGCAGTTCTATCTGAATTCAAAGAAGTCTGTAATTGATTTGCCAATCTATTCATTAGGCGAATTCCCATAGAAGAATTTGCCCGTTCTTCTGAATCTTCAGGTAAACCAATGCCATTGTCCGTATATTCAAAAAATCCTTCCTGACCAGCCATTTTACGCAAATGAATATAAATCTTACCATAACCATCATCTTCTGGAAATGCATATTTAAAGGAATTGGAAACCAATTCATTTAATATTAATCCGAAAGGTATCGCCCTGTCAATATCTAATTCAACTCCTTCGGCATCAATTGTTATCGTAATATTATGACCCCCTTTTTTGTAAACAGATTGTATGCTATTAATTAAGCTCTCAATATAACTTTGCATTTCAATAACCGACAAATCATCGTTTTGATACAGTTTTTGATGTATTAAAGCCATTGCTTTTACCCTACTCTTACCTTCCTCTAACGCCTCTATTGCGTCTTTACTTCGTGTGTTTTTGGTTTGAAGACTTAATAGACTAGAAACCATTTGAAGATTATTCTTGACCCTATGATGTATCTCTTTAAGCAAAGAGTCCTTTTCGACCAATGAGTTTTCAATAATAAATTTTTGTTCCGCAATAAGCCTCTGGTTCTTTATACTCTTTAAATAAGCATAAACCAAACCAGCGAAGCCCATTAATGTAAATATCAACGATATAAACACCAAACTAATCTTATCATCCCTAGCTTTTATATCTTTTCTAGACTCTTCTAATTGAGCTTTCTGTTGCTCCATCATTTTTCGGGAATTCTCCAAATCTTGAGTAACAACAGAAGTCAATTGTTGATTTTTAATATTCGATGCATGAGCATCTATAGAATCTCTTATTTTAATATTCTTCTTTAAATACGCGGTAGAGTTTTTGAAATCTCCTGTTTTATAATAATAATCTGCATAAATCCTGTTTCGTTTTAGAATATTATCGGGCTTTATCGGATTTAAATTATCACTCAAATAATCGGTCGTCTTATCATAATTATCTAATTTTAGATAACTTTCCGCAAGCGCTAAAGTGTTTTCTATCAAATCTGATGAAAACTTACTTGTATTGTACTTTTTAATAAGACCCCTACTCTCTTCAAGAAAAGGAATAGCCTTTTCATATTCATTTAATTCAACATGGCATTTACCTATATTACCTATGATAATTCCGTTTAAAATTCTACCATCTGCTATTTCCCTATCCGTTCTTTGATTAGTAACATCACTTAAAAATACTTTTATTAGGCCTTCAGCCTTTTTAAAATAACTAAGTGCAGTTTGTGTCGATTTATCAAGTCTTAAATAATCCCCAATAGTATTGTTATAAATGGCCAGACCATAATAGTCGTCATCTTTTAATTCTTTTTTTTCTTCGGTCATATAGTCGCGCATGGCCTTTCTATATTGACCTAGACTTGCATAAACATCATAGAAAGCTACATTTTCATTAAACCCCAGTTCGCGTTTAACCCTTCTAATCTCTATTTGCTTATCATACAATTGAAGCATTGCATAATTATCATCCATCAACTCTAAAATGGTTTTTTTCAAATCTTTATCCAATGTGTCCATATAATCATAGACAGACCTAGAAATCGCTAAACTCTTTTCATAGTTACCTAAATCATAATAAATTTGAGCTTGAACTAATTGATAATTTCTTATGGAAGTAGAATCTTTTGTCTTCTCAGAACTATTTAAATAAACATTGACAGTATCTAACCAATCGTAAGGAGAGTTCTGATTGTATCGGTTAGGAGTATTGAAAAAGAAGAAAGAACGAAGTTCACCGTTCTCTAAATCTTGAAACTGCTTATAATAATCTTCATCTTGAGACGACAAACTATCTTGTGCAACAAGAAGGCATGAAAATGCACTTATGAAGAATGCACATATGAATCTCAAAACAACTATTTTTTTCATATCATATTTAAAAACAGAATCAAACTTAGAATTAAAACCTGACTCTACTAAACTTTTGTTGTGAGTTAGATAAGTAAGATTATCTAATACCCCTCAACTCTAAAAGCGTGTTCTATGCCCTTTTTAACAAACTATTAGAAATTTTAATGTATTTCTTGTGCACAGCCCACTTTATCACATGGAAAAGTGCAAATTCCTAATAAAACAAATTTAAAAATTAGTCTTAAGGCTTCGCATTAATTGTTGTGTAAACCTCAATAATTGTTGTGAAAGCAGTTCTAAAACCTAAACAGTGTATTACATCGAAAACACCACTAACTTTATCCATGAATATTAACCTTTCATCAAGACTTAAATCAAAAAAAAAAAAAAACACCTTAGAAAGGTGTTTTTTTTTTAAATAGTTTTGAATTATGAATTCATAGCTGAAATTATAAATTCCTTGAAATCTTTAGAAATCGGTATTAACGTATTGTTGATCATTATATCCTTTGAATTGATGGCATCAATATGATCTACATTCACAATGTAAGATTTATGAGCTCTATAAAATTTATTCTGTGGTAATTTCTCCAAATAGTCCTTTAAAGGTGAACGAACCAAAAATTTCTTATCAACGGTGTTCACTTCTAAATAAACATTATCTGCTTTTATAAATTGAATATCGCCAAATTGTATTCTATAATATAAATGTTGTTTCTTGACAAATATCGAATCCTTTAATATTGAATTAGACATTGGTACATCATCATTTACATCTTCGCTAGAAATACCCTTTTCAACATTTTGTTTACCGTAAATGAAATTTGAAAGTGCAATTTCTATTGATGTGTATAAATCTTGTTGTTCGAACGGTTTAACCAAATAACCATTTGGCTTTACCGTTTTCGCATTTTCAACAGTTGCACGATCTGAGTTAGAAGTAACAAAAATGAAAGGAATATCAAAATTATCTCTTATGTGCTTCCCTAAATCTATTCCAGTCTTATCTGAAGCTAAAATAATATCTATAAGTACTAAGTCAACTTGTTGTGTTTTTAGCACTTCAACTGCCTGCTCATACACTATAACATTATCAACAATTTCATATCCTATTTCCTCTAACATAGACTGCATGTCATCAGCGATAATCACGTTGTCCTCTACAATAAGAATTTTTATCGGTTGTTCCAAGATCTAAAATGGTTTAGAAGGTTACATTCAAAATTACAAAAAATAATAATAACTAATAAAAAACACAAGCGCAGTAAAAAAGGTACTTAAGGCCAATTTTTTGAGCTCAGGATCAAGTTCTGCTTCATTGTTCGTCAATGCCACTTTACGCAAATGAATAAATACTGGCACGAACCCAATAAGACTTAGATAACGAATTAGTGATCCATTTGTTGTAGACAAATAATAAAACAAGCACAAAAAGGAAATTGATAATAAGGTATAATGATACATCTTAGCTTTTTCAAGTCCTAATTTAACAACCAAAGTATTTTTACCTACCGATTTATCTGATTTAATATCTCTCATATTATTCAGATTAAGAACTCCAACACTTAACAAACCAATTGATACAGCAGGTAGAAAAGCGATAAGATATATAGCCTTCAGATACAAAAACATTGTACCAAGAACACTAACCAATCCGAAGAAAATAAAAACGAAAATATCACCCAGCCCATTATATCCATAAGCCGATTCACCCACGGTATATTTAATAGCTGCCCAAATAGCAAAGGCTCCCAATAATAAAAATAGTGAGGGATATAGAATTTGTTTTAAACCAAAAGAGGTTATTATTAATAAAACTATGAGAACGCTATTAAGTACTATGCTAATATAGATTCCTCGCCTTAACTCTTTTGCTGTTAGAAGTCCACTTTGCAAAGCTCTTTTCGGACCTAATCTTGCATCGTTATCCGTTCCTTTTACACCGTCACCATAATCATTGGCGAAATTAGAAGTAATTTGAAGCCCTACCGTAGTACATAACGCCAATATAAAAACCAGAGAATTTGTTGCACCATAAAAGGACGCAATTCCTGTACCTACAAGTATACCGGAAATAGATAAAGGAAGAGTTCTAAGCCTTGCTGCATTTAGCCATGCATTAACTTTAGTCACTAATAAGGATCTTCTATTTGAATTCTTTTACCATCTTGATATGATGCTACGAAAGCATCTCCAAAACCGATATCTACCAATTGCTTTCTAAAAAACTGAGCTTCTTGCAGGGTCTCAAAATTACCTAGAGAATATGAGTAAAATGGGTTTGTTTTAACGAATAGTGTATTTGTAAGTGCTTCAGAAGCCAAGGTTACATTATTATCAACGAACGATTTTACCTGAACCGAATAAATCTTCTCTTTCTGTAAGAACTCTTTAGCTAGATAAAACTCTTTTACAAGACTTAATTCTTCGTTCTGTTCTTTTAAGCTTTCCAATCGTGTTCTTATTGCATCTACACTATCAATAGAAGTCAATACTAAGTCATTTGATGCCTTTCTATTGAAACCACCTGAACTTGACAAACCTGCCGTAAAAGATGTAAATGCTAAACCACCTATTAAAAAAAGGGTTGTTATCCCAGCAAATATGTTCCGCTGAAGCTTACTTTTTTTTAATTCCTTGTTTTTATATTTTATCTGATCCAGAAGACGCTCATTAATAATCTGAGCTTTATCTACATCTTTGTGTAATTCCAATAAATCACTCTCTTCTATAAAAGGCATACTTATATATAATTATGATGCTTAAAATCTAAATGTAAGTTAAAAAATATTAATAACTTTTCATTTGACACAAAAATAAAATTAAATGATTAGGACGCCAAAAATACACCTCCTAATTTGAGATATAATTCTGCAAATCAATATTTTAAGAAATTTCTGACATTACCTTGTTATTCTTCTATTAACGTGATTCCGGCTGGTTCGATATTTATTTTTCTATCCTTGTACAAGGTCCCTAATCCTTTCTTGAATGTTTTCTTACTCATTTGAAAAACATCTCTAATTTCTTCTGGTGCAGATTTATCATGCAACCCTAAAAATCCGCCATTTTTCTTTAGAACTTCATAAATTTTATTGGCAGCTGGTTCCAGCACCTTTGCTCCTAGCGGTTGAAGAGAAATATCAAGTTTATTATCTTTTCTAATGGTTTTAATACAACCAGGTATCACATCACCAATATTTATTGGTTTAAAAACTTCATTAAAATAAACAAGCCCTTTATATCTTTCATTAACAATCACTTCCCAACCCAAATCAGTTTGTCTAGTGACTACCAAATCTACTTGCTCCCATTCTTTAAGATCTACATTATCATTACTTAAAAACTTATCTATCTTATTAGAAGCCACCAATCTACCAGAACGCTCATCTAAATAACAATGTACAACATACCACTGGCCTTCTTTCATTTTATCGCGTTGTTCTCTAAAAGGAACCAATAGATGTTTTTCAAGACCCCATTGCATAAACGCGCCAAATTCATTTACTTCGGCTACCTGCAATAATCTAAACTCTCCCAACATTATGTCTGGCTCTAATGTAGTTGCTATAGGACGTTCATCATAATCCAAATAACAAAACACCTTTATACTCTCTCCAATTTCATAATTGGCAGGTACATATTTATTAGGTAATAATACATCATTGCCTTCGTCGTCGCCCAAAAATAGCCCAACACTAGTATCTCTTAAAATTTCTAGATTGTTTATACGTCCTAATTCTATCATGATACAAAATTACATTTAAAATTTAGAAAATGAGGTTAAAAAAAAAGACCGTTACCAAATTGGCAACGGTCTTCACTTTAAGTTCGACAATGTTTATTTATTATAAACAGACGCTTTATTGAAATGTTGACAAAGCTTATAATAGATAACAGCTCTATACTTATTTCTATTAGATGAACCATACTTGTCCATAACAGTTTTTATAGCATCATCTAATTTAGAATCATCTGCTAGTCCTAATTTTTTGATCAAGTAATTGTTCTTTACAGTATCCAATTCTTTCTGATCAGTACCAGAAACTTTTGATGCATCAATATTGTAAATAGATGGTCCTAAACCAACAGTAACTTTTTTAAGCAAGTCCATATCTGCACTTTCACCAAATTTATCTTTGATATCCGCAGCATACTTTTCAATTAAATCGTCTCTTTTACTCATTTTAAATGTGTTATAATTAATGGTTAATACACCTCTAATGTATGAAACGAAAATATTCAATCAAAATTTTATCATTTATTAATGCAGGCGTATTAATTTCAAGTAATTTGGGTCGACTCGATTTTCTGTAAAAGCCAACCAATACTTCTGCAAGAACCTCTGTTGAATCAGCAGTTTTATATTCAAAACCAAACATTTTGCACAGGTATTCAGCATTTAAGTTATGGCGTGTCTCAAAATAAGTTTCAAAAACTTCGCTATTTTCTTTTCCTGGTAGAATTCTAAATATGCCTCCACCTCTATTATTAATCACAATAATTCTAAAATCATTTTTTATATAATTGTTCCATAAGGCATTACTATCATAGAAAAAACTAAGATCCCCTGTAATGAACAAAGTAGGAGTTTTACTTGCTACAGAAGCCCCTAAAGCAGTCGAAGTACTACCATCTATTCCACTAGTCCCTCTATTGCAGTATACCCTCAGCGTTGGGTTAATTTCGAACAATTGAGTATATCTTATAGTAGAACTATTAGCAAGTTGCAAAAGATAATTATTTGGCATCGATTGCATTAGTTGACTAAAGACAGAAAAATCTGAAAAAGGTATTTTCTTTAGGTAGCTAGACCTTTTTAGAACATATTCCTTCTTTACTTGATGCCAATTACTGAAATAGTCACTTTTCACAGTTTTAGCCTCTGCGTACAATACTTGAAAAAAATGATTTATCGGAACCTTAATATGTTTCTCTAAACAAAAAAAGGTATCATTTGCTTTCATACCACCAATATGCCAATGATGTTTAGGAGAAAAGGTTCTTAAAAAAGCTTTGATTTTTTTTGAAACAATAAGTCCACCGAAAGTCACTAGCACCTCTGGTTTTAATTTTTCAAACAAGACATCTTTATCAACGTTCAATTCAATAGGTGCGATAATTGAATCTATACTATTGAAAAAACTAGGATGATTTAAGTTTGAAGTTGTTTCGGTCAAAACCAAAACACTAGGGTCATTTGCTAAACTCTGAAGTACTTGTTCATCAACACTATTTGGCTTGTTAACACCAACTAAAACAATTTTACGTTTTGATTTGTTCCAAATATCCTTCTCTCGTTGAAATGAAGATTGATTCGCTTTTTGAATATAAATTGAATCTATTTGAGCTATTACTTTGGTGTCTGTTGTTGTATTATACAGGGGTTCTTCAAAAGGTACATTTACATGAACCGGAATCTGTGATGTAAAAGCAATATTAAAGGCCCTATTTAATTCCGCATCATTATATTCCTGAACTTTATTTTGAATTTCATTTACATTTCCACTCCTAATAAATTCTGGCTTGTAATGCAGAATTTTATCAGTAGCATGACTCACATCTTGTTTGAGATTAGCCGAATACCCTATATGATTTTCGAATATGTTTTTCTGATTAATAGTTTGCCCATCCCCTATTCCAACTTTATAAATCGGTCTATCAGCAGAAATAACTATTAATGGAATATTACTAAAATATGCCTCTGCTACTGCAGGATAATAATTTAAAAGTGCACTACCCGATGTACAGATAACCACTACTGGTTTTTGTAGTTGTTGCGCCATACCTAATGCAAAAAAAGCTGCACAACGCTCATCAACGATACTAAAACAAGAAAAAAAAGGATTCTCTGCAAAGGAAATTGTTAGTGGCGCATTTCTAGAACCAGGGGAAATTACAATGTTATTAATATCGTTTGCCTGACAATGCTGAACGATAGTTTGTGCAGTAGGTATGAGAGAGTAATTCATGTACTTCAAAAATACAACCTAAGCAGCTTATTACCCAAATGTATTAATGCTATTTATGTTTCAGAACACGAAACATGGTATTGCTTTTTAATACTGTTTCATTCCATTCACTTTCAGGTATGGAATCACTAGTAATACCACCACCAACATAAATACTTATTACGTTTTTACTGATTTGCATACACCTTAAATTCACGAAAAGTTCAGATTTTTTTGCTACACTCCTATAGGCACTATTCTCTTGATTTCGACTATTCCTATTTCTAGCCAACTCAGTAGAAAAGTTCAACTCCCCTAAAAATCCAGTATAAAAAGACCGGTCATAATTTTCATTTTCGAGAATGAATCTTTTTGCGTTTGCCAAAGGTGTTCCACATACTGCCGGTGTCGGGTGTAAGGCTCTCAATACTTCACCAAATTTACCAGGTGCAAAAACTCCATTAATTTCTGTTCGTAAATGCCAAAGTTGACCTGCCTCAATAGATGCTACTTCAGAGGCTTTTAGTGAAACAGTCTTATTTTTTAAGGTTTCAAGTATATAATTGGTAACTACTTGTTGTTCATTTAATTCTTTCTTAGTCCAATTAGGTTTTGAAAATTTATTCGAGCTTTGCGTTCCCGCTAAAGACATAGTAGTAAACTGTGTTCCTCTACTTTTTATTAATATTTCTGGTGTAGCCCCTATCCAAGTACCTACTTTTGGGTGGTGCCATAAATAACAAAACGCTTTAGGGTAATTATTTAAAAGGTTTTGAAACAGGTATAACAGTGAAACTTCATCTTTAATTTCAATCTTTCTAGATATAACCACCTTATCTAATTTACCTTCATTAATAACTTCTAAGGCTTTTGCTATTAACTTAATATAATCTGCTTTCTCTGAGTCATTAGAAAAAGCATTTTCATCTTTAAACGTTGACGAGATATTCTTTTGTTCTATTGGGACTTTTACTATATCATCAGTTTTTAATAGTATAGGATGAGAATCTAAATCGAACGGAGCAAAGACAAATCCGGATTCTGAAAAATCAACCACCGAATATAGATGATTATTATCTTGAAAAACCCCATTCAATATATCCTTATTTGGCTTTCTGTATAAAACAAAAGGCAATTCTTTATTTAAACTTGCAGAAGCCCTATGAAAAAGTTCTTGAACCATACTAGCTTCTTGGTAAAGCGATTGTAGTTAATTTACAAAGCGAAATCAGCTGATTAGCTTCGTTGGTAATCTTAATTTCCCATAGCTGTGTTGTTCTTCCTTTATGTAAAAGTATCGCCCTTGCATAAACAAAACCCTCCTTTATACTTTTCACATGGTTTGCTGAAATTTCTATACCTCTAACAAAGTATTTGTTGCCATCTAAAAAAATATAAGATGCTGCACTGCCCACACTTTCAGCCAATGCTGCAGTTGCACCACCATGAAGCACACCATCTGGTTGATGAACTTTTGGCGTAACGGGCATTTTAGCCAACAAAAAATCTTCACCTACATCTATATATTCAATATCTAAGGTTTCCATTAAGGTATTCTTAGAAGTCTCATTACAAATTTTTAGAATTTTTTCTTTATGGTCGTTCATTCTTTTTTTTGTAAAATTAAGCATTACATTACCAACTGAAAAGCTCAAAAGAATTGCATCTTATATGAATACTCAGATAAAAAATGTCACCTATAAATCGGCTAATACTTATGAAACATTAAATGTTTTAAATAAAGACACTAAAAGGGTTTGGATTGTTTTTCACGGAATTGGTTTTTTAAGCCGGTTTTTCCTAAAATATTTCAATGAACTTCCTGTAAACGAGAATTACATTATAGCACCACAAGCCCCCTCTAAATACTATTTAAACGGAGAATACAAATATGTAGGTGCCAGCTGGTTGACAAAGGAAAATACTGAACAAGAAAAAACTAATCTCTTCAATTATTTAGATGCTGTTTTAGCCAATGAAAATATCCCTAAGAGTTGCGAACTGATCATGTTCGGGTTTTCTCAAGGAGTTTCTATTGCTTTGCGGTACTTGACACACTCAAAATTACAGTGTAACAAATTAGTTTTGTATGCTGGAGGAATACCTACTGAACTTACAAAGTACGATTTCCAATATTTAGCAAATACCGAAATCATATCAATCATAGGGAATAGTGATGAATATTTAACTCCAGACCGACTCATTGAAGAAAAGAATAAATTAGTAAAATTATTTGGTGATAGCGTTCGCAAAATAAATTTTAATGGCGTACATGAAGTCAAAAAAGAAATCATTAATAACTTAGTAAAATGAATGAGTCATTTATTTTAGAAAATGATAGAGTGCTATTGCAGCCCCTAACACTTGATAATTTTGAAGAGCTAATTTCAATTGCTTCTCAAGAAAACTTGGTTCAATATTCCCCTTCAAATATTTCAACTCGTATCTCATTAAAAGATTATGTAGAAACAGCTATATATCAATTAAAAAATGGCACCAGTATTCCATTTATAATTTATGATAAACAGAAAAAAGCATATGCCGGTAGTACCAGATTTATGAACATAAATTTCAAAAACAAAGTTCTGCATATAGGCTCTACGTGGATTGGCAGAGAATTTCATGGTAGCGGATTAAATGACAGAATGAAGTCTTTAATGTTAGAACATGCCTTCATAAAAATGGATTTTGAAAAAGTTGAATTTCGTGTAGATGAACGAAACATTAAATCAAGAAAAGCTGTCGAAAAATTAGGATGCACATTAGAAGGCATTTTAAGAAAAGATGTATATCTGCTCGATGGGTTTAAGAGAAATACATGTTGTTATGGACTACTTCGTGAAGAATGGATTGAGCCTAAATCGTAAAACAACTATTTATTTTTCTACCTTAGGATTAATAGCATAATACGTAATTTTTCTTGTAGTGTAGGTATTATCAGGAATTACGATTTGCTTTATCCAGTTACCTTTATGGGCTTTATCGTATTGGTAGATATACTCCTTTTTTATTGTATCTACTCCCGATTTAGCAACTTCAGTGACTAACATTCCATTTTCATCATAAGTGTATGTTGTTCTAACTGTGGGTTCAAACTTTTTGGCCGTACCATTGTATTCAAACTCTTGCTGTGCCATTAAATGACCATCTAGGCTAAAAACTTCTTCAAAAGCAAAATCAGCCTCCCCTTTTATAAACTCTTTAGTTAGTACAATTTTTTGTTCAGGTCTATTTTTAGGTTTCTGGGTAGACGTACGTAAAGTCTTTAATGGAACACCATTAAGCAAATACGTTACCGTATATTCTCCTTTAAACTTTTTATGTTCAACTTGAGTTATGTCTGTACCATCATTGTTCGTTCTTCTAATACTAGTTAAATCTCCTGATTCATCATATTCATAAACGTATTCGTCTAAAAATTCTTTGTCGTACGAAAAAATTCGTTCTTGTATTTTTATGTTATCGGTAGAATCAATTTGATAAAAATGTGCGATTGATGTACTGGGATCAAACTCATTATTACGGTAAGATTCTGAGCGCTTCTCAGTTAATTCACCAGCAGAATATTTGTAATATACTACATCGTAATCGGTGTCATTGTATCTAGTTACCGCTTTAGTTAAAAAACCTTTTTTATTGAAATTATATTCTTCTTTGCCATAATCGGTACTTACTAAACAAAATTTCACATTCTCTTTCAAATCAAAATCTGCAAGGGTAAAAATTTGAATTTCTTGTCCTTGTGCGGTGCACATAAAAGTGTATAATACAAGAATTAGAGTTTGGAAATATCTATTAATCATACTACAAAATTACTTTATTAATAATTGGTACAAAAAAATAAAGTGTAAATGTAAAAAGGGACGGTATTAACCGTCCCTTTTCTATAATAACTTAATGTTATATTACTTAACTTCTTCGAAATCTACGTCTTCAACATTATCACTTTCTGAACCTGAATCGCTAGCTGTTGGCTCTCCTTGAGGAGCACCACCACCTTGTGCTTCAGCCTGTGCTTTGTACATTTCTTCAGATGCAACCTTCCATGCTTCGTTGATTTTGTCTAAGGCAGGCGTAATTAATGCTATATCTTTAGTTTCATAAGCAGCCTTCAACTCTGTCAAAGCATCTTGAATTGGTTGCTTCTTATCATCAGATAATTTATCTCCAAATTCAGATAATTGAGATTCGGTTTGGAAAATCATTCCATCTGCTTCATTCAACTTGTCTGCAGTTTCTTTGGCTTTTTTATCAGACTCTGCATTAGCTTCCGCTTCTGCTTTCATCTTCTTGATTTCCTCTTCTGTTAATCCTGAAGAAGCTTCAATTCGAATATCCTGAGTTTTATTTGTAGCCTTATCCGTTGCCGATACTTTAATAATACCATTTGCATCGATATCAAAAGTTACTTCGATTTGAGGTGTACCTCTCTTCGCTGGTGGAATACCATCCAAATGGAATCTACCAATAGTCTTATTATCGTTAGCCATTGGTCGTTCTCCTTGCAAAACGTGAATTTCAACCGATGGTTGGTTATCTGCCGCTGTAGAGAATACCTGTGACTTTTTAGTTGGTATTGTTGTGTTAGACTCGATTAATTTAGTCATTACACTACCCATAGTTTCTATACCTAAAGAAAGTGGCGTAACATCCAATAACAATACATCTTTTACATCTCCTGTTAAAACACCACCTTGAATAGCCGCACCAATAGCAACTACCTCATCTGGATTTACACCTTTAGAAGGTTTTTTACCAAAGAATTTTTCAACCGCTTCTTGTACAGCCGGTATTCTAGTAGAACCACCAACTAAGATAATCTCATCGATATCGCTCTTAGAAAGTCCCGCTGCTTTCATTGCAGTTTCGCATGGCTCAATTGTTCTTTTTACTAAGTCAGCGATCAATTGCTCGAATTTTGATCTTGTCAAAGTTCTAACTAAGTGCTTTGGTCCTGAAGCTGTTGCTGTAACATAAGGTAAATTAATCTCTGTCTGTGCAGAAGAAGACAACTCTATCTTTGCTTTTTCAGCTGCTTCACGTAAACGTTGTAAAGCCATAGAATCTTTTCTTAAGTCCATATCTTCTTCAGACTTGAACTCCTCAGCTAACCAGTCAATAATTTTTTGATCTACATCATCACCTCCTAAGTGAGTATCACCATCAGTAGCCAATACTTCAAATACACCATCTCCTAATTCTAATATAGAAACATCATGTGTACCACCACCAAAGTCAAAAACAACTATTTTCTGGTCTACATCTTTTTTATCCATACCATAAGCCAAAGATGCAGCTGTTGGTTCGTTGATAATACGCTCTACCGTTAAACCTGCAATTTCACCAGCTTCTTTCGTAGCTTGTCTTTGCGCATCATTAAAGTAGGCAGGCACAGTAATTACCGCACGAGAAACTTCCTGACCTAAATAATCTTCTGCCGTTTTCTTCATTTTTTGAAGAATCATAGCAGATAATTCTTGTGGTGAATATAAACGTCCGTCTATATCAACTCTTGGTGTATCATTATCACCTTTTACTACTTTGTAAGGTACTCTTCCAGCTTCTTTACTCGATTCTGAAAATTTATTACCCATAAACCTTTTAATAGAATAAATGGTTTTGTTAGGGTTGGTTACTGCCTGTCTTTTAGCTGGATCACCAACTTTAATTTCACCTCCTTCAACAAAAGCGATAACAGACGGTGTTGTTCTTTTTCCTTCTGCGTTCGGTATTACCACTGCTTCATTTCCTTCCATTACGGAAACACAGGAGTTGGTAGTACCCAAATCTATTCCTATAATCTTACTCATCTTATATGTTTTAAATTAAGTGCTTTATTTTACAATCGTTTTCTAAAGGACAAACAATATGCCAAGCAAGAAAAACTGACATGATGTCATCAATAGAATTTAATAACTAATAATTATGCCATTTTTGTATATCAAAAAGGTTTAGGAAACATTGTACCTTAGCTTATAATTAATACGTATTGGAAATAGAAAGCATAAGCGTTTTTGACATGTTAAAAATTGGTGTAGGCCCTTCTAGCTCGCATACACTTGGGCCTTGGCGCGCAGCCGAACGATGGTTGGCCCGTCTTGATTCAAGAGGTAATATTGAAAAAGTTAGAGAAGTAGAAGTTCACCTTTACGGCTCACTGTCATTAACAGGAAAGGGCCATGCTACTGACTATGCTGTAATACTAGGTTTACTTGGCAAAGACCCCGAAACAATACCTATTGAACATATCCACCCTTTAATAGAAGGTATTAAAAAGGAAAATATATTAGTACTTAATGGCATTCAAAAAATTCCATTCGACCCAAAACAACATATAATATTTAATAAAAAGTTTCTACCCTTTCATGCTAATGGATTAAAATTCATGGCCAAACTAGCCTCGGGAAAGATAATATCTAAAACGTATTATTCAATTGGCGGAGGCTTTGTAATTAGTGAAGAAAGAAAAAATGCCAAACGGAAGGTTGATATGTTCAACCAATTTCCATTTCCGGTACAAAAAGGTACGGAACTACTTGAATTTTGCAAAAATGAAAATTTAATTATTTCAGAACTTGTTCTAGAAAACGAGCGTTCGTTACGAAACGATGAAGAAATTGACCACCAACTACATCGAATTTGGGATACCATGTTAGAGTGTATGTATATTGGTTGTCATACAGAAGGCATTTTGCCTGGCGGCTTAAATGTTAAACGAAGAGCTTTTGAGATGCATAAAAATCTTAAAAGTGACTTACCTTACACTAACCCAGAAGAATGGTTACAAACACTACGCCAAACCGAAGTAAAATTCAGACAGATATTACAATGGGTTAGTTGTTTCGCGCTTAGTGTAAATGAGGTAAACGCTTCTCTTGGCCGAGTGGTAACAGCACCTACCAATGGGAGTGCTGGTGTTATACCGGCTGTATTAATGTATTATTTGGTTATTGAAAACCATGCAGGTAACTACGAACATATAAAACAGTTTCTTTTGGTGGCCGGGGAAATTGGAAGCATTTTCAAAAAAGGGGCAACAATATCTGCCGCAATGGGCGGTTGCCAAGCAGAAATCGGAGTTTCTTCTGCAATGGCTGCTGGTGCACTTACTGAATTATTAGGTGGCACCCCTGAACAAGTATTAATGGCTGCCGAAATAGCTATGGAACATCATTTAGGTCTTACGTGTGACCCAATAGGTGGCTTGGTTCAAATACCTTGCATTGAACGAAACTCAATGGGTGCAATAAAAGCGATAAACGCAGCAGAACTTGCATTAGGCTCAGACCCTTCTGCTGCAAAAGTTCCATTGGACAAAGTGGTACAGACCATGTGGGAAACTGCCAAGGACATGAGCTCGAAATATAAAGAAACATCAGAAGGTGGTTTAGCAGTAGGGGTATTCCTTAGTGATTGCTAATACTAGCGCTATATTTTATATCAAATTCTTATTTCAATAGATGGATTTTTTTTCTGTTATACAAAATTAATTCTACTAACTTTAATTTATGAAAAATCTAATTTCAGAGAGAGTTGCTGATTTTATTAAAAATTTCCCACCTTTTAATATTCTAGATGCCAAGTCACTTTATCTACTTGCAGAGCAAGTTCTTATCGTCTATAAAGAAAAAAATAGCATCATTTTTACGGTTGATGAAAATCAGCATTCACATTTTTACTTAGTTCATAAAGGTGCCGTTACACTTAACAACCCTACTACCAATACTATTATTGACTATTGCGACGAAGGTGATGTATTCGGACTTAGGCCACTTATTGCCAACGAAAACTATAAATTAGAAGCTAGAGCTCACGAAGAAAGTATTCTTTACGGAATACCTATTGATGTTTTTAGGCCTATGGCTAAACAGAACGAAGAAGTTTCTGTTTTTCTTATGGAAAGTTTTGCTTCGAACACAAGAAACCCGTATTCAAAAAATCAAAAAGGCCAGCTATATAGCATTGAAGGTGAAGACGATTCAAAAAAAGAAATAAAAATTCCGGATCTACAATTGGCAAGTTATTCCAAAAAGTTGATTACTTGTTCCCCAAGAACAACAATACAGAAGGCAGCCGAATTAATGACGCAGAAGCATATTGGTTCTATATTGGTTGTCAGCAAAGGACTGGCAATTGGTATTATAACCGACAAAGATTTACGCAACAAAGTTATATCCGGCAAACAGCCTATAACCGCCACAATAAAATCAATTATGTCTTCACCTGTAATTACCTACCCAAGAAAACTAACCATTACACAGGCGCAGATGGCAATGATGAAAAGTAGCATAAGCCACTTGGTCATCACAGAAGACGGCACAACGAACACAAAACCGCTCGGAATTTTGTCTAAGCACGATGTAATGGTCTCCTTAGGCGACAACCCAGCTGTATTGGTTAAAGCTATCAAGCGGACACAAAAAATAAAAAAAATAAAGCAGCTGAGAAAAAGTGTTATGGTACTTTTAAACGGCTATTTAGAACAAAATATTCCCCTAGGCTTAATTGCTAAAATAATCTCTGAACTTAATGATACCTGCATTAAACAGGTTGTTGAGATTTCATTGGCAAAGATGAAGAATCCACCGCCAGTTAAATTCGCTTGGCTTGCATTAGGTAGTCAAGGTAGAAGTGAACAATTGTTACACACCGATCAAGATAACGCATTGGTTTTTGAGGATGTACCTGACGAAGATTTACCGAAGACAACAACTTACTTCCTAAATCTCTCTGAAAAAATTACCAAAGGTTTACATACGATTGGATACGAATACTGCCCTGCAGATATGATGGCCTCGAACCCAAAGTGGTGCCTAAGTTTACAAGAATGGAAAAATAAATTATCGTATTGGATCGGTAATCCTGGTCCGAACGAAGTACTGATGTCATCCATATTTTTTGATTATAGCTTAGCATTTGGCGAGCGAAGATTGTTAGATAATATGTCGGAACATATATTTAGAACCGTTGAAAAATATCCTATATTTTTAGTCCATTTAGCCAATGGAGCATTACAGAGTCCTTCACCAACAGGCTTCTTTAGACAGTTTGTAGTAGAACAAGATGGTCAGCACAAAGACTTCTTCGACCTTAAAAGCAGAGCATTAAGACCTTTAATTGATGCAGCAAGGGTTCTGATTTTATCACATTCTGTTAAAGGCATTAGTAATACTTGGGAGCGATATGAAAAATTGGCTGAATTAGAACCCAATAACAGCGAGCTATATTTAGCCTGCTCCTATGCAACTAAAGCCCTTTTAAAATTTAGAACACGGCAAGGTTTGCTGCACCACGATTCTGGTCGGTTTATTGAATTAGAGCGATTAACCAAACAAGAAAAGATGAAACTAAAACGCACATTTAAAGCGATTAAAGAAATTCAAGAATTGATTACGTTACGTTTTAAGGTTACTAATATTTTGGGATAATGGGACTATTCAAAAAGCCAACTACCAATTTTCCGGAATTTTGGAAGCACTACGAAAGTCATTTCAAAAAACCGACTTCAAAAGATTTTAACGAATTAACATTTGTTGTTTTAGACACCGAAACAACAGGTTTCAGTTTTGATGAAGATCGCATATTATCAATTGGAGCTGTAAAAATAAAAAGAGAAATAATTTCAGTACAAGAGGTTTTTGAAATCTATCTTGAACAAGAAAAATTCAATAAAGACACTGTTCATGTTCACGGACTCTTAAAAAATGGCCAAAGAGTATGTATTAGTGAAATTTTAGCTTTAGAAAAGTTCTTAGACTATGTTGAAAACTCAATAATCGTGGCACATCATGCAGTATTCGATATTGGCATGATAAATAGTGCCTTAAAACGTAATGGATTACCTAAGCTAAAAAATACAGTTATAGATACCGGTGTCATATACAGAAAAACATTTATAAAATCATATTTAGTTCAGCCAAAAAAGAACTATACCCTTGACGAGCTAGCTGAAAAATATGCCATCTCGAAAAAAGATAGACATACTGCATTAGGCGATGCATATATTACTGCAGTCGCCTTTTTAAAAATAGTTTCTCGCTTAAGGGAAAAGAAAAAATTTTCACTTAAAATGTTGATTAACTAAACCTAAAGACTTTCTAAATAAGTAAGAACATTTCTATTAATTCGTTCGTGAATATGAGTTGTATCTGCCTTTACGAAAGGTTCTCCGGTAATATGCTCATATAGCTCAATATAACGTTCAGATACAGATTCAATATATTCATCGGTCATTTCAGGAACGGTTTGTCCTTCTAAACCTTGAAAGTTATTGGCAATCAACCATTGCCGTACAAATTCTTTAGAAAGCTGCTTTTGAGATTCGTTTTTGTCCTGTCTTTCCTGATATCCATCCGAATAAAAATATCTTGAAGAATCAGGAGTATGAATTTCATCAATTAAAACTATTTCACCCTCTTTCGTTTTTCCAAATTCATATTTGGTATCCACTAAGATCAATCCTCTTTCCGCAGCAATTTCAGTACCTCTTTCAAAAAGAGCATACGTATACTTTTCAAGCATTGCATAATCGGCTGCTGAGACTATGCCCTTACTTAGAATATCTTCTTTCGAAATATCTTCATCATGATCACCCATTTCAGCTTTTGTTGCAGGGGTAATAATTGGGGTGGGAAATTTATCATTCTCCTTCATCCCCTCAGGCATATCAACTCCACAGAGTTTTCTTTTACCAGCTTTGTATTCTCTAGCAGCGTGACCTGATAAGTATCCACGAATAACCATTTCAATTTTAAAAGGTTCACAAGCCACACCCACTGCTACATTAGGATCCGGCGTAGCTGTTAGCCAATTAGGCACAATGTCTTTTGTTGCCATCATCATTTGGGTCGCAATCTGATTTAAAATCTGACCCTTATAAGGAATTCCTTTTGGCATTACCACATCAAATGCAGACAACCTATCAGTTGCGACCATAACCAACAAATCGTTTTCGAGGGTATATACAGATCTTACCTTGCCCTTGTAGACATTCTTTTGACCTGGAAAATTGAAATTAGTTTCGTAAATAGTATTATTTGACATGTTTTATTTTAATTGTGGTGTTCAATAGTTTTATAGGCAGCAATAACTTCCTTAACGAGCTTATGACGAATTACATCCTTATCATCTAAATAAATTACCTCTATACCTTCTACATTCTGTAAAATCAAAAGAGCCTCTTTTAGTCCCGAAATTGTTCTTCTCGGTAAATCTATTTGACCAGGATCCCCTGTAATTAAGAATTTGGCATTTCTACCCATACGGGTAAGAAACATTTTCATTTGTGCATGGGTGGTATTCTGTGCCTCATCTAAAATTACAAATGCGTTATCTAATGTTCTACCACGCATAAATGCCATTGGGGCAATCTGTATGGTTCCATTTTCAATATAATGTACCAATTTCTCAGCGGGTATCATATCTCTTAGCGCATCATACAATGGCTGCATATAAGGATCAAGCTTTTCCTTTAAATCTCCAGGTAAAAATCCTAGATTCTCACCAGCCTCAACAGCAGGTCTAGTTAAGATTATTTTTCTTACTTGTTTCTCTTTTAAAGCTTTTACAGCAATGGCAACACCAGTATATGTTTTACCAGTTCCTGCTGGTCCAATGGCAAAAACCATATCGTTCTTTTTTGAGGCATCTACCAATCTTCTTTGATTGGCGGTTTGAGCTTTAATTAAACGCCCACTTACACCATGAACCAAAGTCTCTCCACTAATCTTAGATGATTTAATTTCATCATTATTAGAAATGGTTAAAATTCTTTCGATACTATTTTCATCCAACTTATTGTATTTAACATAATGCTGGGTTAACATATCAAAACGTCTTTCAAATTCTTCTAGAAGTTCTTCATCACCAAAAACCTTAATTTTATTGCCTCTAGCAACAATCTTAAGCTTCGGAAAATACTTTTTCAATAAATCTATGTGTTCATTTTGCTGCCCAAAAAACTCTCTTGGGCTTATTTCGGTAAGTTCTAGAATAATTTCGTTCAAACAGTCAGTTTTAATAAGATTTATAGATAGCGAAGTTTAGTTTCTAATCGCTGATTTTTGTTTAATTTTGTATATCAAATTTAAGCAAATTTTAAGTTTGACTAACCAAAAACATATCAACATTGCTGTATGGCAATCATCACCCTAACCACAGATTTTGGACTAAAAGATCACTTCGTAGCTGTATTGAAAGGCTCTATTTATAGTGAACTACCCGATGCAAAAATTGTTGATATTTCACATGACATCATGCCATTTAATATTCAAGAATGTGCATACATCCTTTCAAATTCATATAAAAGTTTTCCAAAAGGCACTATCCATATTGTTGGGGTAGACTCCGAAGAGACTCCAGACAACAAACATATCGTAGCTTTGGTCAATGGTCACTATTTTATAAGTGCTAATACCGGTGTCATTGGTCTCATTACTTCCGAAATGACTCCGGAAAAAGTAGTTGAAATTAATTTACCAGATTCCATCGCAAATTCCTTCCCTGTTCTAAATGTTTTTATTCAAGTAGCTTGCCATATTGCCCGTGGCGGAACCCTTGAAATTGTGGGGAAACCTTTTACAGAATTAAACGACCTTAGAGAATTCTCGCCAAGAATTGTTGAGGATGGAAAAAAAATTATTGGAAGTGTTATCTATATTGACAACTATGGTAATGTAATTACAAATATTCGCAAAAATCTTTTCGACGCTTATCGTAATGGCAGAGATTTTAAACTTTTGGTGCGAAATCATAAGATCAGTAAAATTCACAAAGCTTACAATGATTTTATAGATTATAGCATTGATAAAAACCAAAGAAAGAGTGCTGGTGATTTACTGGCAATTTTCAATTCTTCCAATTATATTGAATTAGCTATTTACAAAAGCAACCTTACAACCGTTGGTGGTGCCTCTACCCTATTGGGGCTTGAATACAGAGACACTATAATGGTAGATTTTGAATAGAATTTCACGGAAGAATTAAATCGTAAATGAAGCGTTTTAATCTAATCTCCGACGAATTCAAAAGTTAATAACTATTTTACATATTTTGAATTAACAAGCTTTGTCTAGCAATAACAAGTGCTGCAGTTCAACCTTATGCTACATAAAGTGTTAATAAGTTTGTTTCCTTAAAAAGGCCAATTAAAATATCTTTGTTGGTATATAAATCTACCAATACTAAGGAGTTTAATCTTACGGTTCTAAATTACTTTAGGAATAATATCAATAAAAATTAAAGAATGAAATTTATAGTTTCAAGTACCTATTTGTTGAAGCAACTTCAAATTTTAGGAGGTGTAATTAACAACAGTAATACATTACCAATCTTAGATAATTTTTTGTTTGATTTAAAAAAGGACAAACTAACTGTTTCTGCTTCTGATCTAGAAACAACCATGAGTTCAATTATTAAAGTAGATTCAGATACTGAAGGCACTATTGCTGTACCGGCTAGACTCCTTCTAGAAATGTTGAAAACTTTCCCTGAGCAACCACTTACTTTTGTGGTTGAAGATAATAATACTGTAGAAATTAGTTCTAATCACGGTAAGTATGCATTAGCATATGCCGATGGAGCTGAATTTCCAAAAGCGGTCGAACTATCAAGTCCAAGTTCAACAACCATACTAGGAGATATATTGGCAACTGCGATAAACAAAACAATTTTCGCAGCAGGTAATGATGATTTAAGACCTGTAATGAGCGGTGTGTTTTTTCAATTTTCAACTGAAAATCTAACTTTCGTTGCTACTGACGCACATAAATTAGTAAAATATCAACGTACTGATGTAACTGCAAGCCAAGTAGCAGAATTTATTATGCCAAAAAAACCATTAACCTTATTAAAAGGAATATTGGCGGGCAGCGAATCTGATGTATTGATTGAATACAATGATAGTAACGCAAAATTTAGTTTCGAAGAAACGGAATTAATCTGTAGATTAATTGATGGTAAATATCCAAATTACGAAGCGGTAATACCAAAAGAGAACCCAAATAAACTTACCATTGCTAGAAATCAATTTTTAAGTTCCGTAAAAAGGGTTTCAATTTTCTCTAATAAGACAACACATCAAATTCGCTTAAAAATAGCTGGCGCAGAATTAAATATATCTGCAGAAGACATTGATTATTCTAATAAGGCGGAGGAAAGATTAACGTGTTCATACCAAGGTGATGATATGCAAATCGGCTTTAATTCAAGGTTCTTAACCGAGATGCTAAATAATTTGAATTCTGATGAAGTTACTTTAGAAATGAGCTTGCCAAATAGAGCTGGTATTCTTACCCCTTCGGATGGTTTAGATGAAGGTGAATATGTTACTATGCTGGTAATGCCGGTTATGCTAAATAACTAATACTAAAGTTTGGATAAAAAAAAGGTGCAGTTGAATATTCAACTGCTCCTTTTTTTTTGCCTTTTTTTGATCTATTACGAGATAAACCTAATTGTACCAAAATAGCTTGGCGACTCACCATTACTTGCTTTTACCGCATTTACGACTGGCATCACTATCGATAAAACACCTGCAAAAATTAATAATAAGATTCCAAGTCCGAATAACAATATCCCAGGAATACCAATAATTACATATAAGATTAAAGTTAGTTGAAAGTTAACGACCGATTTACCGTGCTCTTCCATACCAACAACCGAATCTTTAGTGGTTAACCAGATGACCAAAGGCACTAACAAACCGCCAAACCCTGTAATAAAATCTAAGTATTGTGAGAGATGAGTAATGACCAAAAGATTACGATCCTCACGTAACGCTACACTATTATTTACTAGTTCCATTTTTGATTGATTTTAGATGAATACTATAAATAAGACGCGTAAAAGTCAATTTTGTTACAAATTATGTGCTACTACATTTTTCGTTTAAGCCTTTTAAGTTTCTCTTGATCCTTCATTACCTTCATTTGGATCTTAACAATTTTATCATCCATTTTCTGAATATCCACAGGTGATAAAGTACCTTTTAATTTTCCTTTTTCAAGCTGGTTTTGCAATTTCTCTATTTGCTTTTCTTGTTTTGAAATAGCTTTAGATTTTGAATTAACTTGTTTTTTAATCTTCTCTTGATTTTTTAAATCCTTAGCTTGTTTTTTTTCCTTCTTAGCTTTGGCTTCAGATTTCCCTACCTTCCTTTTAACCTGTTCAAGTTCATTTTGTTGTACAACTGTATTTTCAATAGTTGATTCATTAGAATCATCTTGAGCTTTTCCAATAATACAAGTAAAAGCAAACACTAGCAATACAAATAATTTCTTCATCAAATTTTATAATTTTATAACATGTAAAATTACTATTTAATTGAATACTGCAAGTAATTTGGATTCTAAATAAGGATGTAACACCAGCTAATAAATGATTATTTTTGCGACATGATTCCAACAGATACTATAATAGCGCTTGCAACCCCATCAGGTTCTGGAGCTATTGCTATAATAAGACTTTCTGGACCAAAAGCAATTTCAATTGCATCACAACATTTTGAATCTATTTCAGGAAAAGTATTAGGGAAACAAAAAAGTCATACCATACATTTAGGTTATATAAAAGACAGCTCAGCGGTTTTAGACCAAGTATTGATTTCCATCTTCAAAAATCCACATTCGTATACTGGTGAAGATATCATTGAAATTTCTTGTCATGGATCCCATTATATTCAACAGCAAATAATTCAATTATTTCTTAGAAATGGTTGTAGAACTGCAGATGCCGGTGAATTCACTTTAAGGGCATTTTTGAATGGTAAGATGGATTTAAGTCAGGCCGAAGCCGTTGCCGACCTTATTTCTAGTGATAATGCAGCAAGCCATCAGATTGCTATGCAACAAATGCGTGGTGGATTTAGTAATGAAATTAAAAACCTGCGAACAGAACTTCTCAACTTTGCCTCTCTTATCGAACTTGAACTAGACTTTTCTGAAGAAGATGTAGAATTTGCAGATCGTACACAGTTTAAAGAGTTGCTAACACGTATTCAAAAAGTTTTGAAAAGCCTTATTGATTCGTTCGCTGTAGGAAATGTGATAAAAAACGGAATCCCAGTTGCGATTGTTGGTGAACCTAATGTAGGTAAATCTACGCTACTCAATGCATTTTTGAATGAAGAACGTGCGTTAGTATCAGACATTGCTGGCACTACTCGCGATACTATTGAAGATGAAATAGCAATTGGAGGCATCGGATTTCGATTTATAGACACTGCAGGAATACGTGAAACAGAAGATGTTATAGAAGGCATGGGTATTAAAAGAACATTTGAAAAAATAGAGCAAGCCCAAGTTATCCTATTATTAGTTGATGGTTCAAAGCTTCTTACTGACAATCAAAAACTAAAAAACATTGCAGTAGAGTACGAAAAAATCAAGAATCAAAATCCTCAGAAACCATTAGTTCTGCTAATAAACAAAGCCGATACCCTTTCAGAAGCAGATAAAGAAATTATAGGGCAGCATTTAAACAACATTAATTACCTCTCTGCCAAAACTGGTGAAGGAGTGGAAGCGTTAAAAAATAGCCTTTTAGAATTTGTTAATACCGGTGCACTGCGCAACAATGAAACCATAGTTACGAATACCCGCCACTATAATTCTTTACTTAAAGCTTTGGAAGAAATTGAAAAAGTACAAATTGGCATGAAGGAAGATCTTTCAAGTGATCTCATGGCTATTGATGTACGTGAAGCTTTGTATCACTTAGGAGAAATTACTGGTCAAGTAACCAATGATGAACTGTTAGGCAATATCTTTGCTAATTTCTGTATCGGGAAATAGATTCCAATTTTATTTGGTTTCATTTGTATTCAAATAACTGTAAATCAAATATTTATAAAAAATATAATTTCTTTACTTTTCCTTTTTATTCTAATTTTATTACTTTTATTGTGTCTCATGTGTGTCGCTTAATTAAATGAGACGCAAAAAATGTGTCTCATGATAAAGGTTCATCTTAGGAAGAAAAAACTAAAAACTGGAAATTTTAGTCTGTATATAGAATATTATAAGGGCGTACAGACTCTAGAAAATGGAAAAACAAAGCATTTGAGGGATTATGAATACCTCCAACTTTATTTGAAAGAAAATCCAAAGTCGGCTGCTGAAAAAAAGAAGAATCAAGAACAACTAGAACTTGCGGAGCAAATATTGGCAATACGAAAAGCCGAAGTTTATCAAGGCAGATATAACATTCAAAATGACAAAAAAGGGAAAATAGGTTTTTTAGACTTTTATGAGCAAAAGAAAGAAGAACGCTACCAGACCAAAGGCAACTATGACAACTGGGATGCCGCACAAAAACACTTAGAGGCGTATTGCCCCAAGCACATCACACTCAATGATGTGGATGTCGATTTCATCAAGGGTTTTAAAAAACACCTTGATACAGTGGCTGTAACAAAAAGCCTCAAGAAGCTATCCCAGAATACGAAGCATACCTATTTCAATAAATTCAAAGCTTGCCTTAATGCTGCCTTCGACGAAGGATACCTTCTAGAAAACTTAATGAAAAAGGTTAAGGGTTTCTCTATGGGAGAGTCCACTCGAGAATACCTAACCTCTGACGAGCTACAAAAATTGTCAAACACCCCATGTAAACTCCCTATCCTGAAACGAGCTTTTCTATTTTCAGCATTAACAGGCATTCGATGGTCCGATGTCAATAAATTGAAATGGTCTGAAGTTCGAGAAGAAGGAATTGATGAGAATGGTATTCCCATTCTTCGGATTGTGTTTAAGCAGAAAAAAACGGATGGCGTTGAATATTTATATATTTCTCAACAAGCCAGGGGATTTTTAGGAAAAAGAATGGAGCCTAAGGAAAGAGTTTTCAAAGGACTGCGATATAGTGCACACATGAATCTGCAATTGCTTCGATGGTGCATGGATGCCGGAATAAGTAAGCATATCACCTTCCATTCTGCAAGGCACACCAATGCTGTTTTACTTTTAGAGAATGGTGCGGATATTTATACCGTGTCTAAACGTCTAGGCCATCGAGAAATAAGAACTACAGCAATCTATGCAAAAATCATCGATAAAAAGATGAAGGAGGCTGCGAACCTAATTCCCAAGTTGAATTTAAATATTGATTAATGGATGGGTTAAAACTTTATAATTAACCTAAAGTGTCCCACAAAAGGTAAATTAACAATAATAATAAAAGAGACCAAGAATTAGACTTTTAAAGAAATGGCTATTCGACAATTTGAAAATAAACCATTATATGGCCCTTTTTAGGGTCTAACAAATCTGTTGTCGCCATTAAGTATATCAATAGAAAGATCCTTTAAATTCATAAATAGATAAAGATCCTCATAAGTTACATGGAACTACTTACTAAAGCTACCTAATCGATATTAAGGTTATTATTTAAATCTTAATATTTGATTAAGGTCTTTAACCTTTCATTAATCTTTTTGATTTTTCCTTAATCCCTAGGTAAGATTAATGCCGTTACATTTGCTTTCAAGTTGAGTTTGTTAAGATGTTGTTTAAGTGGCATCGATAATACTAGTAAAATGACCGGCCAACTTTGGTCGGTCATTTACAATAAACAGTCAATCTAAAAACCAATTCCTAAAATGACCGGACAACTACATTTATGCTTCCGTTACAAACGAAAGACTCAGAGGGATTTAAATATCTTGACTTTATTAATATTTACAATTGCCTTCGCGCGTGGACAGACCCCTACCGATGCCCTAATGATGCCATCCAAGAATATATGCATTCTTTTAAATTATGATGCCGGTCAGTTTGATCGTTATTGGGAGGGAGAGAATTTAAGAAGAAACGAGACTATTGCCACGGTCCATCGCACGACCATTTTACCCATGGCCGCTGTAGGCATTTTTGATGATCTCAATTTTTATATCGGGCTACCCTACGTTAAGACAAAATCATCTGAACCTAACGGGGGTCGTTTTGAAGGGGCGAAAGGTTTTCAAGATCTACTGTTTGCCCTAAAATATAGAGCCTTGGAAAAATCAATGGGCTCTGGTAGATTATCCCTTTTCACGACAGTAGGCTATTCCACGCCAGCCACCAATTATCTGTCGGATTATATGCCCTACAGCTTGGGCTTTGGAGCCCCAGAATTTTCCCTTCGTGGCATTGCCCAATATCAACTTGACAATGGCTTCTATGTACGCGGAATGGCAGCTCATTTATGGCGGGGCTACACTGAGGCAGAGCGTGATTATTATTATAATGGCGGCAGTTATTATACCGCGTTAATGGACGTGCCGAACGCATGGAACTTTGAAGCGGTACTTGGTAAATGGTTTATGAACAATACATTAAAAATAGAGTTTAATTATACCGCCCTAAAATCGACAAGTGGTGACAATATAAGGGCCTACAATGCGGCACAACCCACAAACAAGGTGAAATTTGATAGACTTGGGGTTTCTGTCCAATATTATTCCCCCGATCTTAAAGGTCTGGGTATAGTAGGATATTACAATAATGTCGTAAACGGTATGAATACGGCGAAGATCAGCAATGTAGGGTTAGGCCTGACCTATCAATTTAATTTTATCAAAAACACAAACAACGAACAAGATGCGCAATAAACTAGTTATACCATTTATTTTCATTTGTGGCTTGGTTGCATTCGTTTCCTGTGAAAAGGATCTGCCCACCTATCTGGAATATAAGGATTACTCCTTTGCAAGTACCGATGAAAATGGCGGTACATGGAAACCTATTTTGATCGATGAAGGTGCAGCAATTCCCATTGAAGCTCCGGAAGGAATTTCATCGGCAAGCTATCAGGCGGAAATTTTGGACTTAAAGACTTCAATGGCTGAAATCAATGCCCCACAAAGAAAGGCATTGGCCTACTGGGGCAATAATGCCGTGGTTAGATGGAACGAAATTGCCCTGGAACTTATTGCTAAATATAACCTTATTCCCGGTCCAAATGATGACGGCACGTACACGCTACCCAACCCAAACAACCCTAACGGACCGCCAGGTTTTCCATTTGCACATCCGCCCTATGCCTCTAGGGCATTGGCCTATCTTTCCGTAGCACAGTTCGACGGGTTGATATCCGCATGGCATTATAAATATTTGTATAATAGGGCTGCTCCTTATCAACAAGATGGCTCCATTGTCTATGCATATGAGCCAAACGACATTCCTTCATATCCATCCGACGGTGCGGTCTTGGCAAGAGTGTCCAAAAAAGTACTGTCGGCCATGTTTCCCTTGGAGAATGAATATTTACAAAAAATGGAGGAGGAACATTTGCAAAGTCTTTTACTTTCCGGAGGTAATGTTCCCAGTGATATTTCTGCCGGTACCGCCATTGGGGATGAAATTTCCATTTTAGCTTTGGCCCGGGCGGCCGGTGATGGCATGAAAAATGCACAGGCGCCTAAAGCGGTTTCAGACTCTATTAAGGCGGCTGCCTTTGAACGATTTGGCTGGCAGTGGGATAATCTTGAGGTCCCGGTGCGCCCTGTGGGACTTACCCCGTTATTTGGAAAAGTTAGGATGTGGAATGTCGCAAATGTCGAGGATGTACGTCCTATTCCACCTCCGGCACTCGATTCTGAGGCCTATTTAAAAGATGTTGTCATCTTAAAGGAATATGCCGATAATATGACCGAGGAAAAAAGAATAATTGCCAATTTCTGGCAGGATGGTTTGGGCACCTATACACCTCCTGGACATTGGAACCGTTTTGCCAATGAGTTTATGGTAGAAAGCAAAATGAATCCATTACGATCGGCCAGGACTTTGGCCTATATGAACATGGCCATTATGGACTCGGGCATCAGCTGCTGGGATGCCAAATATTATTACCACTATCCCAGGCCCATACAAATGATAGAGGGTTTCAAGACCATTGCGGGTACGCCCAATTTCCCAAGTTATACTTCGGGCCATAGCGTATTCTCCGCAGCTGCATCAGAAGTTCTAGCCTATATCTTTCCTGAAAAGGCAACGTTAGTGCGTGGTTGGGCAGAGGAAGCAGCCATTTCAAGGGTATACGGTGGAATCCACTGGACATTTGACGCAACCGTGGGAACGGACCAAGGCAGGGAAGTCGCCAAATTTACCGTTGATATCGCTAAATTGGACGGAGCCAATTAGATATCATTTGAATTATTAGAAAATTATTTTGAGAAGGATATAATTGATATTGGAAACTGTATTCAGTATTTTTTAAATCAACTTTACATTTTATGAAATTAAGAAGAAGGATACCATTTTTATTTTTTGTTTTACTTTTTATCCAATTACAAGTAGTTGCCCAGATTACGGTTACTGGGAAAGTTATTGAAGAAGGGAATAACGAGCCACTTATGGGGGCACAAATTGTACTGGAGAATGGAAGTGGGGCTATAACCGACAGGAATGGCAACTTTTCATTTAATTTAAAGGCCGGCAACTATGCTGGTACAGTTAATTATTTGGGCTATGAAAAAAAAACGATTACCATCACCATCAATACCCAAAATCTTGAACTAGGCGCTATCCCGCTCCAATTGAGCAATACGACTTTAGATGAGGTCATTGTAAGTGCCTCTCCCAAAAGTTTTAAAGATGAATTCAAGGGAAGTAACTTCCGCATTACTCCAATTGCACTTAAAAATAGTAACCCTCTAAGTACGGAAGAAATGCTCAGAACCGTTCCGGGAGTTAATATCGTTGGGGATATGGGGCTGTCCAACCGTCCCAACATTAGTATCCGGGGTTCATGGGGCAGGCGTTCCAAAAAAGTTTTGCTTATGGAAGATGGCACTCCGTCCGCACCGGCGCCGTATATTGCTCCAGGCGCTTACTACAATCCAGTAAGTGACCGTATTACCGCCATAGAAGTATATAAAGGAGCGGATTTGCTCCGTTATGGCCCCAACAATATGTATGGCGCCATCAACTATATTACCGCCCTGCCTCCTCAGAAGCCTGAGTTGAGAGTAAAGTTGATCGGAGGACAACGCAATTACAGAACAGGTTTGATTTCATATGGTGGTACCTGGAACAATCTTGGGGCATTGGTAGAAGGAGTGTATAAGAAATTTGATGGGTTTACGGATAACTCATCGGTTGAAGTATTGAACTTGAACGCTAAAGTATTTGCCAAACTCTCCGATAACCAATCGCTTTATTTTAAAGTTAGCGCTCAATCGGAAGACAATCAAGCCTCTTTAAGTTCGCAAACCCCTTTTACATTTGATACTGATCCTACCCAAAACCCTTTAGATGCAGACCAGTTTACCATGAGAAGGTATGGGTTGGATATTATCCACAAATGGTTGCCCGTAGAAAATTTAAGCTTTACTTCAAAAGTATATGCAAGTGACTTTGAACGTGATTGGTGGCGACAGACCACCGCCAAAATCAAAGCCTCCGAAGTTCAAAATTATGTTGGCGATGCCATTTTTAACGACCGGTACAGTTATTTGAACGGACGAAACTATGACGAGGAAGATTATGTGATCGTGGGTAGAGTTAACAATGGAAGGGAAAGCACTACGGACAGCCGTTGGACCTATACCGTATCAGGGGTCAAAGAAACCATGGACTACGAATGGAAAGCCTTTGAAAAAGGACAGCATTTGGAAGCTAGTTTTAATCTGCACAGCGAAACGTTCAAGGACCGTTTTCTGGTTGCCGACAGCAGCCGTTGGGCAAGAAGTGGTCGCGCCACTACTGATTTATGGTATCGACTTTGGTCTGCCAATGGGTTTATACGGAACGAATTCAATATTGGAAAATGGGGTATTACCCCAATTCTCCGCTTTGAGCATGTAGACATGTATCGCCAAGATTTGATTGCCGTAGCTCAAGATCCTAATATCAGTAGTACCGAAGAAGGTCGGGAACCAAACGTGTATACCCAATTCCTGCCGGGAATTACGTTGGATTATCAAACAAACTATGGTGAATTCTACGGTAGCATTTATGAAGGAATGATTGCACCCTCCAAAGTTTTTGGATTTTTGGTGGAACAAGACGGTATTGTCACCAATCCGCTTGCCGGGCAAAGTATCAATATTGACCCAGAATTAAGTTGGAACAGGGAAATTGGGTGGCGCGGAGATGTATTCGATAAGCGCGTCGATGGCCAATTCACCTACTTTAACAACACCAGCCGTAATTTCTATGCCGGCGGAAGAAATGAAGTTTTTCAGGAATTGGGAAAAATAAATGTACAAGGCCTGGAAGTGGCTTTGGGTGTTGAATTATTGAACAAAAACCAACATCAGTTCAGACTTGTAGGAAATCTTAATCTCATGCGTTCCAAAGTATTGGCCGGTAAATTAGAGGATAAAGACCTCTTTTCGCAGGTCATCCACAATTCGGCCACCCAAAATGAATATATCAATACCGTAAATGCCAATAGAAACGCTTATGAAATATATGTTTCGGACGGTTTAGGTGGTGAAACCTTGTTAACGGACCAGACCGTTGAACCATCCACATTCCAAAATATCACTAAAAGTGTTATCCAATTTGGTGACCAGGGGATAGTTGATGCAGAGGCTCCCTATACACCCATGAGTACTACCAATGTTGGACTGAATTACGATTATAAAAAATTATCGCTAGGGCTAAGTGGTAATTTTGTGAGTACACAATTTACTGAATTTCACAATTTCAGTAACGAATCCGCTGATGGGGCCATTGGAAAACTTCCTTCGTACCATACATTTGATGCTTTTGTGAACTATGACTTTGTTATTGGTGACAATGTTCATATGAACGCTTTTATCAATGGAAAGAACATCACCAATGAAATTTACAGGGCTTCGCGTTTAAACCGTGCTACTTCGGGCATATTTGGAGGTGGTTTTTGTCAGTTCATTTTTGGGGTTAACATAAGAATATAGCCAAAAAGCCTTGTCTAGAGAAGATATTATAACCTATTGAACCAAAAATTAAATTTTGGGCGTTGGTTCCAATTTAGAAATTTCCGACTTAGCGGATTTGATCATTTATTTAAGTTGTTGATTCTTTTGTCTAAATCTAGCCGTCTTTAGTTCAAATCTTATTCATTTGATCAATCGCTGGCAGTACTCCCGTCTAGTAATAATTGGTAATTGACATATGGCATTAGCGTAGATATCGTCCAAACCAAATAACGGACTACAATTGGACGTTCTAACCTTAAAAAAAAGTAGTTTTTTAATCATGTTAAATACCTATTTGTAGCTTAAAATAAATACCACAATAAGCTTGCCATTATTTGATATACATCAAGTAGTGGATAAGTCTTATGAATAAAGGTATTAGCATCTTAGTTTTAAGAAACCAACCTTTTCCGGGACAATACAATAAAACTACTTTCTGATGAATAGATTTTTACATTTTAAGTAATGGAATACTTAAACAAATGGCACATTTTGGATTAATCCAAATGGGTCATTTGCCTTTTAACAACACTTATTTTCTCGATAATTAAATTTTCAATTGTTGATAACTCAAAATTCTTCTTTTTTTACAAAAATCAAATGGTCTCATTTGAATCGTTTTGAAACCAAATGAAATTATCCAAATTTTATTTGCTTCGATTTGCATTGATTTATCATAAGTAATTGTTTATCAATATTTTGTGAATAAAAACATGTACATAATCGAGTTTTAGCACCTCTCTCCAATTACCTTTATCCAAAGAATTCTACAAAGGAAAACAAAAGCGCTTTTGTTCATTTAATAATCTTAAAAAGAAACAAATGGACATTATTTTAATCTTTGAACGACTTGATCGTTTGGAAAGGCTATTAACGGCCAATAAAGAGGTGCTCACCTTCGAGGAGACCTGTGACTATACCGGAATATCAAGGAGTTATCTTTACAAACTAACGGCCACGGGAAATATCCCGCATTCAAAGCCAAACGGTAAGATGATTTTCTTCGAGAAACGCAAACTCAACGATTGGCTTCTCCAGAACGGCAGAAAGTCGCATGCCGAAATCACCGACGATGCACTTAAGTACACCTTCAAAAATAGAAGGTGATGGACTCGCTAGGTAATGGCGAAAAACTTTACCATGTAAAGGACGCCAAGAAAAAAACGATCTACGACTATACAATGGAATATTTGGAGAGTAAGTACGATATTACATTTAACGAGATTTCGCACGACTTCCAGATTGCCTTCAAGGATTCCACGGAATGGCAGTATCTGAACCTGAATTCCCTGATCATCGAACTGGCGAAAGCGGGCATCGATATCCCCAATGGGAAATTGGAAACTCTTATCCGGTCGGAATGGATCCCAAAATGCAATCCCATCCGGGAATATTTTGAAAAACTCCCTAAATGGGATGGCCAGGATTATATTCTAAAATTAGCCTCTTACGTGCCAACCTATGAGAAGGAAGCCTTTGAATATCATTTCAATAAATGGCTGGTACGGACGATAAAATGTGCGCTGGAGGTACACTATTTCAACAAACAGGCCTTTGTCCTTTCCCATCAGGGACAGAACTCGGGTAAATCGACCTGGTGCCGATTCCTATGTCCCCCTGAGCTGGCAGAATATATGGCCGAGGACATCAGTAACGACAAGGATGCAAGGATACAGCTTTGCCGGAATTTCCTTTATAATCTGGACGAGCTGGCCGTACTTTCGAAAAAGGATGTGAATGCGCTAAAGTCCTTTTTCTCAAAGACCTTTATCAATGAACGATTGCCATATGATCGGAAGAACACCACCCTACCCAGAATTTGTTCTTTTGTAGGTTCTACCAATATGGCGTCATTTTTAAATGATGAAACCGGTTCCGTCAGATGGCTTTGCTTTGAGTTAAAAGGGAAAATAGATTTCGGGTATTCGAAGGAAATAGATATTAATAGGGTTTGGTCACAGGCATACTATCTCGCCTATAACGACCCTAATTTCAATCCTGAATTATCAATAAAGGATATCCAAGAGAACGAGGAGCGGAACAAGAAGTACACGAAGCTTACCACGGAAGAGGAACTGGTTTCCAAATATTTTGAAAAGTCCGACAACATCGAAGATTTCGTTACCGCCTCAGATGTACTGGTCAAACTCAGCTGCCTAAACCTTCGACTGAACCAGATAAACTTGGGACGGGCATTGTCCGGGTTCAACTTTCAAAGGATAAAGCATCCCAAACGACAAGTGTACGGCTACCTGGCGCGGCCGAACTTTATCGATACGCCCTGGGAACTGGAACTGTCGAAAAAGTGAAATTACATCTACCTGGTTACCTAAGGGAAGCGGAACGCCCCACCAGCGGGAGCTACCTTAAGGTAGGATATATAAACAACTAGTTACCTAGGTATTACCTAACCTACCTTATTGGGTAAGATGGGTAAGATCGGATTTATACCCACCTAAGCCCTGAACACGAATAAACACGGGCTTAGGTAGGATGGTAAGCAAAATAATACTAAAAGAGGCTAATGAAAGAAAAAAGAACAAATGGACTGTCGTGTGAAAGAGCCCGAGCTTTTCCCATCGAAAGGGCGCTGGCAAAACTCGGGCACTTTCCGACCAAGGCGAACGAAAAAGAAGCTTGGTTCCTGAGCCCTTTCCGCTCAGAGACCCAAGCCTCTTTCAAGGTGTCCAAGACACTCAATAGATGGTACGACCATGGGGAAGGAACCGGTGGAAATGTTATCGACCTGGTATGTAAAATAAGCCATTGCAATGTAAAGGAAGCTGTAAGAATTATCGGAGAGGATAAGAACTCTTTTTTATTTCAACAGCAGCCCAGTTTTAAAGCGCCAATGGAAGATAAAATCCTTATAAATGAAGTAAAGGAACTTTCCCATTACGCTTTGCGAGGTTATTTAGATTCTAGATTCATTTTGTTTATAACGGCCAAGAAATTTATTAGGGAGGTCCATTATAGTTTTAAGAACGAAGACTATTACGCCGTCGGTTTTAAGAACGATTCCGGGGGATGGGAACTTCGGAACAAATATTATAAGAACTGTAGTTCGCCCAAGGATATCACCCACATCAAAAATGGAAACGGAAAACTTATCGTTACCGAGGGCGTGTTCGATTTACTATCCCTTCTTAGCTGTAATGGAATTTTAGAAGAAGATTATGATTTTCTGGTGCTGAACTCAAATGCCTTGGTTTCGAAAGCAGTCGAAATAATGAAAAGTTATTTGCAAATCGACCTTTACTTGGACAACGATCCGAATGGAAGAAGAACGAACCAAAAATTAATGGCCCATTCCAATA
Organism: uncultured Maribacter sp.; assembly: GCF_963975365.1. GTDB lineage: Bacteria > Bacteroidota > Bacteroidia > Flavobacteriales > Flavobacteriaceae > Maribacter. The sequence continues at coordinate 129,318 of NZ_CAXBGF010000008.1, forward strand.
ACTGCCTTGACAAATCAAAGTTTTATGAAGGATTCAAGGACATGAACGAATGGCTCATCTATAATGCAAAAAAGGGACTTGGTCAGGAAGCGCGAGATGTGTCTTTGTTGCCACAAAGACAAACTCGCTTTACTCCCGATGGTTGCAAATAAATAAAAAAATGAAACGTACGTACATCAAATTCCGGTGCTCCATCTATGAGAAAAAACTGCTCATGAAAAGAGCGGAACGGGCAGGACTTTCCCTCTCCGAATATTGCCGTAGCTCCGCCTTCGGCAATGCCGTCATCGAACGACTAACGGATGAACAATCGGAACATTATAAAATGCTGGTGAAGTACAAGGGAAATTTTACCCGGATTGGGAACATGTTCAAGAAACACAATCCAAGACTGGCCAGCGAGGTGGAGCAATTGGCGGAGGAAATACGAACGCACCTTTATAATTTTAAAAAAACGAAGTAATGATCGGCAAAGGAACTTCCATAGCGCATACGGGTACAAGTATCGATTACGGTTGGAACCAGGAGAAGGATGCGGAAATCGTATTCAGCCAACATTTGGCCGGTAACAGTCCCCAAGAGATCACCGAGGAGTTCCGGTTGATACAGGAAGAGAACACCCGTTGTCAAAAGAATACCTTGAGCTTTATACTCAGTCCGACACAAGAGGATGGTAGGAACCTTACCAAGGACCGGTTAGGGGAACTGACCCAAAAGTTCATCAAGGAAATGCAATTGAAGGAACGGCAGGCCATCGCCTTTGTCCATAGGGACAAGGCACATACCCATGTCCATTTGTACGTAAACCGTATCGGTTTCGATGGTAATGCCTACAATGACAGTTTTATCGGGAAGCGGAGCCAACTGGCCGCAGAGAGCGTAGCCAAAGAGATGGGATTGACCACGGTGAAGGAGGTACAATTGGAAAAGGAACTGGATACTATAAAAGTGCGGCTAGAAATAAAGGACATCCATCATAAAGTAATGGAAAGCGATAGACCAAAAACATTGGACTCCTACATCAAGGCCATGCAGGAAAGGAACGTGAAAGTCATCCCGACCATCAATAAAGCGAACAAGTTACAAGGATTCCGGTTCCAATATCAAGGTCATAACTTCAAGGCCAGCGAGGTACACCGCTCCCTATCCGGTGGAAGGATCATGGCACAACTTTCCCAGAACAAAGGTATTGTAAAACCAAAAGAGGTCGGCAAATCGGTTCAGCTACTAGGGAAAACCGTGGAAATGAGCACCAATTTGGCCACAAGTATCGCCAAGAACATCATCAAGAAAACGATCAAAAGGGCCATCGATACCGGCATCGGATTTTAAAAACAAGAAATTATGGGATACAAGAAACTGGACGAGGTAATGGAACTGCTCACCGACGAGCTGGACGGGTTCAAGAGGTCTATCGATAGACTGGAACGGTTGACCCAGAATACGGACAACATCAAAGTAATGCCCGATACTTCAGAAATTGAACGATTGCTCCAAGAGCATCTGAATTCAGAGAAGGTGAATACCGAAAGGCTTCAGGAGTCGGTTCAGGATATCAGCAGTCAGATTTCAAAAGCAAGATTGGTTCCAAAGATACAGTTGTGGATTCATTACTCGATTTGGTTCATTTCCTTGGTCATCATCGGCTATTTAAGTTTCAAGGTATCTGGGTTAAATGATGTCCGAGAAAGGGCCTTTACCGAGGGAGAGCAGGAAGTAATATCCAACCTGAGAGGGTATTTTGACCAGAACCCCGCTCATTACGAATCGTACCGGAAATGGTTAACGAAAAAAGATAGTGTTCCAAACCGAAAGTAGGGCGCCCTATGGAATTTTTGCTTTACGCTTATCTGCCGGAACGCTACAAAAATCCCACAGGATCCAGGCGCAGGTAAGTTATGGTAAGGATTTGGGGTACTTTTCTTTAAAAAACTATTTTCCATTTAACATGTACCAGTCGATTTGAAACCTCAATAATAGTAGCCAAAATATCCGCTGTACTTGGCAATTCCCCATATACCAAAAACTTAAATTCATTCTGGTAGGTGTCTTTAAGTTGCTTCCACATTTCTTCAGGTTCTTTGAAAATCAATGCATCTTTAGGGTGGTGCTTTAACCAATCGTTGTTGTTCTTAAAACTTTGTACATCGTCGTGGGCCACTTTTATTAGCATATTATCAAAAGCTTCCGAAGTAAAAAATTCTTGAACCGTTTCATCTTTCAATAGCTGATGAATATCGTACACATGCCTAATTTTAGCATTCAAATCAATAATAGGGGTTTGAGTATTTGAGAATCGAACCAAACTCATTATCTTTTCACAAAGCGTTCTTCGAGAATCCAAAACTAGTGCTTCAAAAGGCAATAGGTTGTATTCCTCCGCCAATGCCTTTTGATTAGTGGCATTCATCATATCATAGATATAAGTATTCAGAATTCTCTTTGTGTGTGGTTCAAAATAGCCTAGCCATGTTGCTTCTATGATAATGGCATCTCTTACCTGCCTATAATTTCCTTTGAAAACTTTAGGGTAGTTATAAGCTATCTTTCGAATCATTCCCATTCTGTTGGTAATACCTTCCATTTCTACTTCCACAAATGGTGCTGTTATTTCCTTGGTTACTTTTTTAAGCTTAGTCTTTAATTGATTTCCTGTCTCTTTTTCTCTTCGTATTACGACTAAATCAATATCCTCGGAAAAGCGTTCGATGAATTTATAACACTTTGATAAGGCTGTGCCGCCCTTAAATATCACTTCATCTTTAATAGCACTATCAAAGATGAGTTTTAGGGCATAGCATACCCAATAGTCCTTTTCGATATAGATATCTAAAATACCCATCCGCTCTGCAGTTACCTGTACCGCTTGTCTAAAAAGTTGTTCGTTCTCGTGCAACTTCATTTTATATTCCAGTATTTAGAATTTGACAGCACCTTTTCAGAAACATCAAAATTATAAACCGTTATCGGGTTTAAACTATCTTGAAGGTCTCTTATTTCAGTCTCTACTTTGCAATCGATTTCCCTTAGCAATACTCCTAATAAAGCTCTGGTTGCGGGAGAATATTTAAAAGCCAATTTTATAAGTTTTATGTGTTCGCTAGTTTTCAATTCGCGCAATAATGCCATCAATCGAATACAACTTTTTTCAACTGTGGTATCCGGTATTTTCTTGATGTAACGTATGGCATCCAACAACCGCAATAGGGGAATATTTTCTTTATTAATGGTATTCTTTTGTTTGATGAACGAAATTCTAAAACGGCCTCTTTTAAAAGAAGGCCTTATCTCCCGTTTGCCTATCTGTATCGTGCTACTTACTTGTGTGGTAAGTCCCAGAGAATTATAAACGCTATACCCTGTAATATACCCTACAAGTTTACCGTCTTCCTCCAACAAGTCTTTTACAATTTGGTGTTGATCTGGTAACAAAGTACCAAATACAGTTTCTTGCGGTTTGAAATATTTACCTTTTGATAGTTTATTTATCTTACCGGAAGTAGCCATTCTATTCAGATGCTTAATGATGGCTTCCCTCCTAGTCACCTCATTCATAAAATCCATATAGGTAAACACATATCCTTTAGGCAATTTATTAATCTTATCTTCAATGTATTCAGAGGTTTTCATTAGAAACTCATTTATACAAAGGTATTTAAAATGTCCAGTTTATTTGTTAAAAAACTGGACATATTTTAATAAGTGCTGATAACTTTAGTTGCATTGTTTCATTGGTTATTGCTTCCTTGCGGGAAGCAAAGTCTCCCGCAAGGAACAATAACCATAGTGCTGTCCTATTTATTCTCAATGAGACCTATTCAATTATTCACCTTCTGATAAGAAGTCCCAACGGCAACAAGTCAAGTTTTTTGCGCAAAAAACTTGACATTTTAGATGACATTCTTAATCTTATTTGAAGGCTATCCCATTATCGTAGTTGAGTACTCCGATAAAGTCAGCTTATGGGCAACAGCTTATTTGACGATTATTTGATGCAAATAATAAAAAGAGCTTTCGTCTTACAATTATCTTGCCTACGAGCAGTTATCGATATAACCACCCAAATTACAGCCACTAATTTATTGCTATTTTTACTTAGAGTGGGAAGTAATCAAAAATAGCATTGGAATTGAAAAATAAAGAAAATATTCAATTTTTTAAGTCCCTATTCAGAGGAAGGGATGATGTTTTTGCCATTCGATGGGAGAAAGGAAACAAAAGTGGCTATATGCCCGCCTACTTTTACGACCCTTACCAATATAGGCTACATAAAATCAATGGGGGAACATTTAAGGATTTTACCGAAAAATCTTTTTTGCCTTTAAACGATAATCAAGTTTTCAAACATTTAGAAGGCGAACAACAAATAGGCATTTACCCAATGCTCAAAGACAATACCTCTTGGTTTATCGCTGCGGATTTTGATAAGGAAAACTGGCAACAGGAATGCAAGGATTTTATCTCAGTTTGTGAGTCCAAAAATATACCGACATATTTGGAGCGTTCCCGTTCCGGAAACGGTGGGCACGTTTGGATATTTTTTGATTCACCCTACCCTGCAGTCAAAAGCAGGGCCATCTTTAAAAAACTACTTGAAGAAAGTGGAACATTTTCAATGTTCGATAAAACTTCAAGTTTTGACAGGTTGTTCCCCAATCAGGATTTCCTTTCAGGAAAGGGTCTGGGCAACCTTATAGCCTTACCCCTACATTATCCAAATGTTGAAAAGGGCAATAGCTGCTTTATCGACCCCAAATCATTCGTTCTCTATGAAAACCAATGGGATTTCTTAAAGCAAATCAAAAGGATAAAAACTGCCGAACTTGATGTATTGTACCGTACAATTGTTAAAAACGATGCGGACGAATTGGAAAACTCTTTTTCCGGGGATACACTTGTCATCCGTTTGGATAACGAAATTCGAATCAATAAGACCGGGTTGACCACGCCGTTGGTTAATTTCATAAAGGATACATTTAACGTGGCCAATCCCGACTATTTCATAAAGAAAAAGATAGGGAGAACAACGTGGAGTACCAATAGATATTTCAATCTTGTTTCCGAATCTAAAAATGAAGTTCTTCTACCGAGAGGGACTATAGGACAATTACTGCGATTTTGTAACAAACAAAAAATCGATTTTGAATTTCAGGACAAAAGAAAAAAATCGAAAGACGTACCGTTTACATTTGGTACTGAATTACTGGAACACCAGAAAACCGTACTATCTGCTATCTCTAAAAAAGATTTTGGCGTAATTACGGCACCTCCCGGATCTGGCAAAACAATAATCGGACTAAAAATAATTGCTGACAAATGCCAAACCGCATTGATAGTTGTTCACAGAAAACAGCTTATGGACCAATGGATGGAGAGTGTTGAAGCTTTTCTAAAAATACCTAAAACCCAAATTGGTAAAATAGGTCAGGGTAAAGCAAAAATAGGAAAGCAAGTTACAATAGCAATGATCCAAAGTCTGGGCAAAAAAATAGATAATCCTGAAATTTCAAAAATATTCAAGACCGTTATCATTGACGAGTGTCATCACATTCCCGCCCAATCCTATGCGGCTACCGTTTCCAGACTTTTCCCATATTACCAGTACGGCCTAACAGCGACCCCTTTCAGAAAAAATAGTGACGGCAAACTTATTTTTGCCCATTTGGGAGAATTGATAGCCGACATCAAACCGCAGGATATAGAAACTTTCAAAAAAGCAAGGGTTATCATCAGGAATACAAATCTGGATGTTCCCTTTAATTCAAAAACAGACACGTTCGAAACCTTGTCTAAAGTTCTGGTACATGATTCGGCTCGTAATAAAAACATCGTCAGCGATATAATTTCAGAGGTGAATACTGGTAAACGAGTCGTCGTAATTACCGAAAGGAAAGAACATATTACCAACCTATATCAGTTTTTAAAACAACAATTTGAGGTTGTCTCATTAAGCGGGGATGATTCAGAAAGCGATAGGAGTTCAAAATGGAAAGTCCTCAACGAGGGAAACTATCAGATCCTTATTACCACGGGACAATTCTTTGGAGAAGGCACTGATCTGAAAAACGCGACTTGTCTGTTTTTGGTCTACCCCTTTTCTTTCAAAGGAAAACTGATTCAATATATAGGAAGGGTACAGCGTTCCGAAATAGCCCCGTTGATCTACGATTACAGGGATTATAAGATTGAATACCTCAATCGGCTTTTTCTCAAAAGAAATACCTACTACCGAAACCTGGATAGACAGGCTACCTTATTTGACGATATCCCCACCGCTATTCCCAAGACACAAGCAAGTAATTCAATGACGGCAACTATAAAAGTACCTATAGAGCAGCTCGATTTTCGTTTCGGTACAATTGCATTTACCCACAAAAGTTCCAATTTACAAAAAGAACTAGAATTCGAAATTGAGAATGATTATATACGCCCGGAGTTTGAGGTGCTTAAGCCGTATTTTGCTAAAATAATGGATTCTAAAACCGTAGAAATAACAGTTTCCTCTGAATTTGAAAATAATGTTTTGGTTGCACAATTGGCAATTTCCAGAGACTTGGAAAGGATAAACCGTGAAGTCTTGGAAGGTGTACGATTCAGACTCGTAAAGAAAAGTTTTTTTGGCAAAAAATCAAACCCAGAAAAGGAATTCGATATTGCACAGCATGAAGAAAGAATTCAAGCACTTTGCCCATCGGAACAAGAATTGTTGGAGGAAATACTTTCCAAGAGAAGTGTAAAACATTTTCGCCAGCTACGCTATCTGGCCGACAATCATGCGCACGCGATTTTAAAACTTCGATTTGTGCTTCATCCTTTTTCCTTTGTTTTCTTGCTATTGGGCAATCACCAATTCCATATAATTTTGGAAACTTTGGATACTGAAGAAGCGACCTACATTTGGCATTTCGAGAAAAATAGCTCGACCTTAAAGGAACATCTAGCTTCTGTAGATTCGTCATTGAATATGATTAGAAATCAGGGTAGGCAGTTTTATTTGGAATCCCGACCCGTGAGCTTTAGCCGAATTATCCACAATTATTCTGATGATAGAAAGGGTTTTATTCAATGGAGGGATTCCTTAGAAGAAAAACTTTACTAAAGCCTATTTGGACAAATTGTATATTTTAGCCAGATGATTTCTAAATTTAACTTAATAACTCACAAACAATACGTCAAAGCAAGCCTTCGTTTAGAAGAAATAATAGATATTGTCGATAACAATACACCAATGGATGATTCCTTGGCAAAAGAGCTCATAAAGATTAGCGACATCATCGAACAATACGAAGAAATCCATTTCCCCATCGGTTTACCTACATTACAAGAAATGATTGAACTACGAATGTTTGAAATGGGTCTTAAAAAAAAAGATTTAGCTGTACTTCTTAATACTAGCACATTTAGGATAAGCGACTATTTGATGGGTAAAGGAGATATTACTTTGAAGGTGGTCAAGGCTATACATCAAAAATTGAATATTGATAGTGATATTATTTTGCAATAATTAAGGTTATGGAGAATAGAAAAGCTACAAATACCGAAACAGAGTCACTTCAAAAACTAAGGGAAGAAATTGAAAAAGGCTGGAAAAGCGGCATTAGTAATAGGTCCATAAAAGATATTATAGCAACTAAGCAATATCCCAGAAACAAGGATAAATAATCAATGGAAGAAAAATTTAAAAACTGGTTGAAACTGAGAAAGGAGAGTAAAGATGAATTTGGAGATGTGTTGTGTTATTGTGGCCATACCGACAAGTGCGACTGTGGGGACCCTACTATTGACCTTTTTAATGATTCTATTGAAAGAGGAGTTTTAGATGTGAACGACGCAAAAAATGGTTGGAAGACTGTAGATTTCTATCAAGGTCAAGAGATACAAAACTCGTTGAAAGTCTTAAAAAGAAGGACTAACTTTGAACAAATTTGCACCTCGTTTTTGGCGTTTGTCTCTTCTTTGTGTCTCAAACCATCAAAACCCCTGTAAACTATGAAGCCGTTACTTACTGTATCGGAAAATAAATAAGTATTTCATTTGGTCTTAAATGGTTTCATTTGGTTTCATATGTCTGTAAATCAATAAGTTGTTTAAAAGTATTTTTATTTTATCTTTCTCATAATCTCCTATTTTCATACATTTATTTCACCTAATTTTCACCTCGGATGATATTTTAGTCCTTGAGGTGAAAAAATTTCACCTTAGTTATGAAAATAAGTCTCAAGAGTAAAAAGATTAAAAACGGAAAACTTAGTCTCTTTTTAGAATTCTACAAGGGACATTACATTGACAAAAACGGTATAAATAAATATGACCGTGATTTTGAATATTTGAAGCTCTATCCCTTACAAGATCCGAGCACGTCAGATGAAAAAAGAAAAAACAAAGAAACCTATGAACTAGCCGAAAAAATCCTTTCTATTCGAAAAGCAGAATTCTACCAAGGAAAATTCAAATTGAGAAATGATAAAAAGGGTAAGATTACTTTTATGGATTATTACAAAAGGCTAAAAGAGGAACGTTTTGAAGCCAAGGCCAATTATGGAAATTGGGATGCCGCTCAAAAACACATTGAAAAATATTGCCCACCTCACAAACAGTTGAAAGATATTGATATCGAATTCGTAAAGGGTTTTAAGACATATTTAAACAATAAGGCAAAAACAAAAAGTGACACTCCCTTATCCCAAAATTCTAAATATACCTATTTCAATAAATTTAAAGCAGCTCTAAGGGAAGCCTATACCGAAAACTTTTTAGGAGAAAATGTACTACGATCAGTTAAAGGTTTTGAGCAAGGCGAATCTACGCGAGAGTACCTTACCTATTCCGAACTACAGGCATTGACAAAAGCAGAGTGTAAGTACCCTATGTTAAAGAACGCTTTTATTTTCAGTTGCCTCACAGGTTTGCGATGGAGCGATATTGATAAATTAAGATGGTCGGAGGTTCGAGATGAAGATACAGGTTCACGAGTTATATTTAGGCAAAAGAAAACTGACGGACTTGAATATCTTTATGTTTCTGAGCAGTCGCGAAAACTTTTAGGCAAAAGAACTAATGAAAGCGACCGGGTTTTCAGAGGACTTAAATATGGAGCAGTCTATAATACCGAAATTCTAAGATGGTGCATGAAAGCTGGAATTACCAAACATATCACTTTCCATAGTGCAAGACATACGAATGCTGTACTGCTGTTAGAAAATGGGGCTGATATTTATACGGTGTCAAAACGATTAGGACATCGCGAAATCCGCACAACCGAAATCTATACCAAGATTATCGATGAAAAAATGAAGGAAGCGGCTAATCTAATTCCTGAATTGAATCTGGAAATTTATTAGAACTGTTCGAAGACTTTTCTACTACCGTCAAATGTCCCATAAAAGATTAATTAACGAGAATACTAAAAAAGACCAGAAATGGGACACTTGGGAAGATGAATTTTCGCTTTACTGAAACCCTCCTGTAAAAAGGCCCTTTTATAGGACAGTTGTAATTCTAAAAATTGATTTAATTTTATTCATATATTTTTATCAGGTCATTAAATGCAAATTACTCCGTCTCCATTTTTATCCAATCACATCAAGCACTATCTTGTTTTGGATATAGAATCTGATATACAGAAAAACTTTAGGCACTTCTCAAATGGTCATAACGGAATTGTTTTCGCAATTAAAAAAACAAACTTCAAGGTTTCAAGTACTAATTCCACATTACCTAATAATTATGTTTTTGGGCAAATTTTAAAGAATCAAGATTTTATAATCGAAGGTGCATTGTGCATTATTATTGTGTTGTTCCAACCATTTGGTCTCTACAGATTTACTGGGATACCCTCAAATGAACTCCAGGGCAAAATAGTGGATGCAAGTTTAATTTTCGACAATGAAGTATTTGAATTGAATGAAAGGCTAAGAAGTGAATGCACTATAAATGCTATTGTAGAAAATTTGAATTCGTTTTTTTTGAATAGATTAAATAAAAACGAGGACTCTTTAGCGCCTTTCCTTAAAAATACCGTCCAACATGTGCTAATTAAAAAAGGTATGGTGTCAGTAAAGCAACTTAGCCTGTACGCTTGCACAAGCGAAAGAAACTTACAAAGAACTTTTGCTGGTCAAATAGGGATTTCTCCAAAAAAATTCATTCAAATTGTTAAACTCCATTCCTTCTTGGGGCTTATGGGCAGAAAATCAAGCCCCGACCTTTTAACAAGAATCAGTCTTCAGGCAGGCTTCTACGATCAAGCCCATCTAATCAGGGAATTCAAAGAACTTACGGGTCTAACACCATCAGCTTACAGGAACGCTGTACCTCTTGCCGTAAATCTCATTACACTTTAATAAATATTTTGTCGGGTTTATACAATTTTCGTGTTTGCCTACACGATATTTTTGTATACAAATTAGATTTTATATGGAGGGAATAAATATCGCTGTAGCACAGTTTCAACCAAAAGATGGAGACAAAACATATAATCTTTCCGTAATCCGTAAACTTACCGAAAGGGCTAAGACAAAAGGTGCGGACGTAATCAGTTTTCATGAGATGTCGATCACTGCTTATACCTACACAAAGGATTTAGACTTTGAAGAGGTTATGGCTTTAGCAGAGGAAGTACCCAATGGTAAGAGCACTCACGAATTAATTAGTATTTCCCAGGAATTCGATATTCCGATTTTAGCCGGTCTTGTCGAGAAGGAGAACGGTAAAATTTTCAACACCTATATCTGCGTTACTAAGGATGGCATGGTGGCAAAATATAGAAAACTTCATCCTTTTATAAACAGACATATGTCCGCAGGACAAGAATATTGTGTTTTTGAACTGTTTGGTTGGAAATGCGGAATCCTTATTTGTTACGATAACAATGTAATCGAAAACGTTAGGGCCACCAGTCTTCTAGGTGCGGAACTTATTTTTGCACCTCATGTAACCGGATGCACTCCTTCGGCAATGCCGGGCAGGGGTTATGTAGAAGATAGATTCTGGCAAAACCGACAAACGGACCCCGTTTCCTTGAGGTTGGAATTCGATGGCCCAAAAGGTAGGCGTTGGCTTATGCGTTGGCTTCCTGCCAGAGCCTATGACAATGGGGTCTACTATGCTTTTACCAACCCCATAGGCTATGATGGAGAACATCTTAAAAATGGTAATTCAATGATTATCGATCCTTATGGAGAAATTTTGTCTGAAATAAGGTCTTTTGAGGATAACATAACCATTTCAAAAATCACTAAAGAAAAAATAAAGCTATCAGGCGGCTGGAGGTACAAAAGTGCCAGAAAGCCCGAACTTTATAAGATGATAATCGGAGCAGAACATGAATCGAATACGACACCAGTCTGGATGTATAAGAAGGATTAAGTTTGTCGCCCAATGATCTTCGTTCCGTAAAAAGAACAATTTAAAGGACAGTATTCATCATAAGAATGGAAATTTTCTTCAAGACGTTTATGTTATGGACTGCGCCTAAAACAATATAATCGACCCTTTTTAGACTGAAATTTATGTGTTTAGCAATTTTAAATTGTTGATAACCCAACATTCTCCCATTTTTGATAAAAACCAAATGGTTTCATTTGAATCCATTTGAGACTAAATTTATTTTTCTATATTTTATTTGGTTAAATATGAATTGATTTGATGTAAGTATTTGTTTATCAGTTTTTTGTGAATAACTAAAAACGAAATATCAAGCTTTACCCCTTCCGTTATTTTACCTTTATCCAAGGAATTCTTCAAAAGAAAACAAAAGCGCTTTTGTTCATTTCGTAACCCTAAAAAGAAACAAATGGACAATTATTTAATCCTCGAACGACTTGATCGTTTGGAACGGCTTTTAATAGCCAATAAGGAAGTACTCACCTTTGAGGAAACCTGCGACTATACCGGAATATCGAGAAGCTATCTATACAAATTGACGGCCTCCGGAAATATACCCCATTCAAAACCCAATGGCAAGATGCTGTTCTTTGAAAAGACCAAACTCAACGCTTGGCTTCTTCAGAATGGTAGAATGTCAAGATCGGAAATCGAGAACGAGGCCCTCAACTACACCTTTAAAAATAAGCGCAGATGAAAAGGGGAGAAATATGCTGGAAAAAAGCCCGTGCCGTCTGCATCGTGAAAACGATGGCAAAGGCAGGGCACTTTCCCCGCAGGGAAACGAAGAAAGAAGCTTGGTTCCTAAGCCCGTTCCGGCCAGAGACCCAAGCCTCTTTCAAAGTATCGAAAATCAAGAACCTTTGGTTCGACCATGGGTCGGGCTTCGGTGGGAACACCCTCGATCTGGTCGTCCGGTTTTACGACTGCCGTTTGACGGATGCGCTCGACTTCCTTTCGGACATTCCGCCCTCTTTTTCTTTTCACCCGCAACCATTTGAACCACCTAAGAACGATGGCATCATTATAAAAAGTACCCGCCCTATTTGGCACTACGGGTTGAAAGCTTACCTAAACGAGCGGAACATAACGCTGGAAACCGCCAATAAATATTGTAAGGAAGTCCATTACTCCCGCAAAGGAAACCATTATTTCGGTATCGGACTACGGAACGATTCCGGTGGTTGGGAACTTCGCAATAGGTACTATAAGAATTCCTCTTCCCCAAAGGACATTACCTATTTTTCAAACGGATGTATGCAGCTAGTGGTAACGGAAGGATTGTTCGATTTTTTGACGGTCACCAACTTCCGTCACGAGAACATGTCTTTCCTGATTTTAAACTCTATTTCCTTTCTAAAAAGAGCCATGAAATTTATCGAACGGTTCAAACATATTGAACTGTATCTCGACAACGATAAGGCAGGAACAGAAGCTACAGAATGGTTAATACAAAATCATAGAGGATGTATCGATAAATCCTATTTATATAAAGATTACAAAGATATAAATGAGATGTGGAAAGGGAGAAATGGACGAAACGGAAGGTAGGCGTAAAAATGCTTCTGAGTAAGAATTCAAGATGTGTCATTGTCATGACAAATCTTGCTTTTGCTCCCGTTGGTCGCAAAAGAGTGGGAACTGTTGACCGGTTTTCGATATATGATTTATCAAAGTAACCTTCGATAGAAAAAGATAAAAAAACCTAAAGTGAAAAAGGAATTTGTACAATTTCGATGTTCCATTTATGAGAAGAAGCTGCTCAAGATCAAGGCAAGAAAGAGCGGACTTTCCATAAGCGAGTATTGTCGCCGAGCCGCTTTTGATATTAGAATTGTCGAACGGTTTTCCGATGAACAGATCGATGTGTACAAATTACTGGTTCAATATCAAGTCAACTTTAAACGTATCGGGAATATGTACCGAAAACGAAATCCCAAACTGGCCGCTGAAGTGGTCCAGTTGGCAAATGAAATACGCAAACATCTTTACAATTTCAAGAAATGATAGGCATGGGAAAATCCATATCGCATACAGGAGCTTCCATGGGTTACGGTTGGAACGAGGAGAAAGATGCCCAGGTGGTCCATCGCAAACATCTGGCAGGGGACAATCCCGAAGAGATCACACAGGAATTCAAGATCATCCAATCCCAGAACCATCTATGTAAAAAGAACACCTTGAGCTTCGTCCTTAGTCCCACGATAGAAGATGGAAAGGGATTGAAAGAAAATGAACTGAAGGAAATTACGGAAAGGTTCATCAAGGAAATGAAACTACAGGAACGCCAGGCGATCGCTTTTGTGCATCAGGATAAAAACCATCGGCATATCCATGTATACGTCAACCGCATCGGTTTTGACGGCAAGGCATACAAGGACAGCTACATCGGAAAACGAAGCCAACAGGCGGCAGAAAAAGTAGCCCAGCAAATGGGATTGACCACGGTAAGGGAAGTACAACAGGAAAAATTGAACGAAGTAAAGAATATACGCCAGGAAATAAAGCAGGTCCATGAGAAGGTTATTACCGAAATGAAGCCCAAGGATTTTGACCAGTATATCAAATACATGAAACAAAATGATGTAAAGGTCATTCCAAGCATCAGTAAATCGAATCAGTTGCGAGGTTTCAGATTTGAACACAAAGGCCAAAACCTAAAAGGAAGTGAAGTACACCGTTCCATGTCAATGGGGCGAATAGCGGAACGAATCCGGTTTGATAAAAATGTAGCCCAAAAAATTGCCAAGGAAAATACGTTAACGATGTTTGGCAAGGCGGTAGGGGTATCGCCCAACTTGGCAGTTACAATCGCTAAAAAAGCAATTACAACGGCCGTTAAGAAAACGATAGGATTAGGAATGGAAATATAGAACTATGGCAAAATTGGACGAAATAGCGGAATTGTTGACCGAAGAAATAAAGGAATTCGAAAACTCGATCAGCCGCATGGAGGAGATACAAACTTTTTTGATGAACTACAAGATCAAGCCCGACACCAAGGACATTGATTTTATCTTAAGACGATACAATGAAGATCAACGGAAAGTGATCGAAGACCAACACAAACTGATGGCGAACGTAGTCTACTACATTAAAAAGTCCATGACCATTCCGAAATGGGCGATAAAGTTGTTCGTGGGGTTATTGGTCTGCATTATTTTGGTTTTGGGCTTCTCTATTTATAAGGTTTCACGAATCTCCGATATAAAGCAGGAAGCGTATGGACAGGGAGAAGAAAATATGGTCGGGCATTTCAGGGCTTTCTTCGAGGCCAGCCCAGAGGCAGGCGAGCTTTACCAAAAATGGCGAGAACCCAAAAGCAAAAAGTAGGGTGCGCCCTATCCGGTTTTTGCTTAACGCTTATCTGCCGGAATACTACAAAAACCGGACAGGATCCACACGCAGTTAAGTTTTTGGTAAGATATGGGGCAGTAAATTACAATTTTTGAAAATAAATAACCATATGTGTAATTTCTATATTATCTTTACGTTCTAATTAATCATCAGAGCTAGTGCATGTCATTTCATTTAAAAAGCTAAGGGAGTATTTTTCGAAAGAAACCAATGCTAGAGTGGCCTTGCAAGATTGGTATAAAAAAGCAAACAAGGCAGAATGGGATAATTTCGCTGATTTGAGGAACACCTTCAATACAGCAGATAGTGTTGGCAATGGTCGATTTGTTTTTAACGTCAAGGGAAACCATTACCGCGTTGTTGCCATAGTTCGCTTTAAGTTTAAGAAAGTCCTGATTAGGTGGGTTGGCAATCACCGAGATTATGACAAAATAAAGGATATAGATAAGTTATAGGATTATGGAAAAAACAATAACACACGAGGAATATGTCAAAGCAAATCTTCGCTTGGAAGAATTGATAGATGTTGTTAATGACACTACACCAACGGAGGACCCTTTAGCTCGAGAGTTTATAGAGATTAGCGATATCATCGAACAATATGAAGAAGTCCATTTTCCAATAGGATTGCCTACCTTACATGAGATGATTGAATTACGTATGTTCGAAATGGGACTTAAGCGAAAGGATTTGGCTGCACTATTAAATACAAGCGCATCAAGAATCAGTGATTATCTAAATGGAAAGCGGGAAATTACCTTGAATGTTGCCAAAGCTTTACATCAAAAATTAAATATCGATAGTGATATTATTCTGCAATAAAAACAGGAAGTAAAGCATGATACTATCAAAAGAAAACAAAAGGGTTCACCTATTTTCCACCTCGAACGCCCCTACCCTAGTGTTTTCGGGGGAAAGAAGATACTGTATCGGTAAATAATAAAATCACACAAACTTTATGTTCAGTTTTTTTAGTAAAAAACATTTTTTAATTGACCATCTAAATGGTTTCATTGATATTCATAATCATATATTACCCGGTATAGATGATGGTGCAAAAACCGTTGATGAGTCTATCGAACTTATAAAAGGTTTCGGTGAATTTGGAGTTACTGATTTTATATGTACGCCGCATATCATGGAAAATTACTATCCCAATAATCCTACAACAATAAATAGTTCTCTGAGTTTACTAAAAAAAGGTCTTAAAATGAATACGTTAGACCATGTAAACATTGATATTGCAGCGGAGCATATGATAGATTCTGGCTTCGAGAAACTTCTTGAAGATCATAAATTTATGCCGCTTTCCAAAAGCTACCTCCTTATAGAAATGTCTTATTTACAAGCTTCGATTAATTTCAACGAGTCTGTAAAATTAATTTCAGAAAATTCGCTATTCCCTATTTTTGCCCATCCTGAAAGATATGCCTATTTACATAATCACTGGAAACAATATAAGAAACTAAAAGGCAAGGGATTACTATTTCAATTAAACATGTTGTCTTTAAGTGATTATTACGGTAAAGAAGTAAATCAAGCAGCCAATTGGTTGTTAAAGAACAATTTAATAGATTTTATCGCTAGTGATGTTCATAAAATTTCTCAGCTGAATTCTTTAAAAAAAATAAGCATCAATGAAAAAACACTGATGCTTATTAAGCCTATAATCGAAAAGACTATTTATAATTTCAAATAAGTTGGTTTAAAATTTCCACCATTTTTTACTGGTTTTACTGTAGCCATAACCGTATTTCCCTCCATAACCTAAATTATCCAAACTTACATCATTCACAACAAATGACACGCCTTTTAATTTACCTTCATCACGAAGATTCAATGGGAATTTAACAGCAGTTTCATCGGTTACACCAGCCCTAGTTACGTATATGATATGATCGGCATAAGGTGCAATTAATAGCGTATCACTAACCACCATCATTGGTGCTGTATCTACAATTACATAGTCGTAAAGTTCAGATACCTCATCTAATAAATCCTTAACCTTGGTACTCATTAATAATTCTGAGGGGTTTGGTGGAATCTTACCAGAATAAATAACATCAATGGTATTATGATGTACCAACATTGGTCTAATAATATCTTTAACCAATATTGAATCGTCTAACAAATACTCTGTAAATCCGGCATCTTTATTTCTGGTCGGAGTCTTTAATTTATCTACAGAATCACCTGAAAAGAATGAATATAATTTTGGATTTCGTATATCGGCACCAACCAATAATACCTTTTTATCGGTACTTGCCAATATCATGGACAGATTGGAGGAGACAAATGTTTTACCCTCTCCTGGTGTACTAGATGTAATATAGATTACATTATTTTTATTATTGTCGCTAGCATGTTTGGTTTTTATTAAAAAGTCCAAATTAGCCCTAATAATACGTAAGGCTTCTGCTAGTACTGAACGATCATCATTAATAATAATCTTACTATCTTTTTTTAAAAGCTTAGGCAACTCACCTAATATAGGCACATCTTTTGTATATTTCTCAAGACTATGCTTATTCTGAATTTTGGTATCTAATTGATCCTTACCATAAATTACACCAAAGGGTAATAATAATCCCAATATTAAAGCAGCCAAATAAGTAATTGCCTTCTTAGGTTTAACAGGTGTTGGGCTAGATACATATGCAGTATCAATTATGTTAGATTTTGGTGCTGCCGAAGCAAAGGCTATTTGAGATTCCTCACGCTTTTGTAGTAGATATAAGTATAAAGATTCGGTAGTCTCTTGCTTTCTGGTAATATTCCGTAATTCACGCTGATTTTGTGGTGCGGAATAGATAGTACCCTGAATTCTACCTAATTGACTTTGAAGTGTACTTACGTTCATACCCGCGTTACGCTCCAAAGAGTTTAAACTAGATTGCATGGTACTTTTAATACCATCCAATTGCTCATTCAAGTTTACGATCATAGGGTTTTGCTCATCCGCACTTTTCAACAATCGTTTACGTTCAGACACTATGGTATTATACTGCAAGGTAGCTTGGCTTAAAGCCCCACTGCCTACATCAACAACTGGCATCTCATCGTACCCTGTTTCACCACTAACATAATCTTTCAAACTGCTTACCATTTGTAATTGAACTTTGGCATTCTCTAAATTTTGACGACTACCCGTACTCACCTGCACGGCAGCACCCACTTCAAGACCGGAACCTGTCATTCCTTTTTCCGTCAATAGTTCTTGTGCATCTTTATCAACATTACTTAAGGTACCTGAAATTAACTGTATTCTATTATCAATAAAATCAGAAGTAGTATCCGCTATACGTTTCTTTTCTTCAACAGCATTTCTGTTGTATATCTCTATCAACTTATCAATAATATCCTTCGCCTTTTCAGGAATAGCACTTGTCATAGTAACATCAAGAATATTTGAATATTCAGCTGATACCGCTATTTGGATCGCTGTCTTAAGTGATCTTGCTACATCTTCTATAGGACTCATCTTTATTTGAAACCTCCTTCCTATTAAACCCTTAGGGTCCTTTACATTAGGGGTTATTATCATATCTCCAACAGGTGTTGATATACCATTACCAAAAGAGTAAATTTTTGCTGGATCACCTTCATTTTCTACGTAACCAAAAGTAGTGGCTGATGAAAATTCAATAAAAAAACCAAAATCGGCATTTTTAATAATGGAATCAGGTGCAATAAAATTTATGTTTAATGGCGGATTCTTATAAACTTCAGAATTGATAACATTCCCAAGGGCCATTATCTTTTTATTAATACCTAGTTCTTTAACAACATCGATAAAATTTGACCTAGAAGCAATAATTTCAATTTCATCTTCTACCTGCTTAGATGAACCTCCCATAATATTTAAATCCTGAAAAATTCCCATTTCAGGTCCTGCATTTTTTTCTTGTACAATTTGAATTTGTGATTTTACAGCATACTCGGGTACTGTATATCTAATATATACATAAGCAATAATTAATGCCAATAGGCCAAAGAGTACAAACCATTTCCATTGCTTTGTATAAGTAGAAATAACATTTTTAATATCCTCTTTTTTATCGGAAATATTCATAAAAATCTATTGAATTGGGTAATTAAAATAAAACTCTAATTTCTCGTAAGTATTATAATAGCCGAGGTAATAATCAAAGAAGCAATAGAAACTGTTAATCCAGCTCTGTTATCTAAAGTAGATTGTGTTACTGCAGATTGGTTTGGCTCTACATAAACCACATCATTTTGTGTTAAATAGTAAACTGGTGAATTTAAAGAAGCCTTTTTAGTAAGATCTATTCGTGTGTATACTTTGGTACCATTAAAATCTCGTATAACCAAAACATTGTCACGCTTACCTTTTATATTCAAATCGTTAGCAAGACCAATAGCCTCAAGTACGGTGATTTGCTCCCCATTTACTTGATAGGTACCTGGGCGATTTACTTGGCCCAAAACAGTTACCGTAAAATTTCGTAAACGTATATTAATGATTGGGTCCTTTAAATAAGGTTGCAATTTTTCCTTTAATAATATTTTAGTCTCCTCAGGAGTCAACCCTAGAATTTTAATATTGCCTATAACAGGAAAGTCGATTTCACCATTCTTATCCAAGATATAATCCAACTGCTGTGGTTGATTAAAACTACCTTCTCCTCTTGCACTAGAAAATAAGTTAAATGGTATACTTGCTGTAGGATCTAATGTAGACACATTAATCCCAATAACATCATCTACCTTAAACGTATTCGTATGCGTATTGTCACTGACTATAGTTTCATAATCAGAGGCATCTTGAAAATAAACGACATCCTTTTTTGAACCGCATGAAGCAATGAATATGCCTAAAAATATTAATAATGAGAATTTACTACGATTAGCTTTTAATATATTCATTTTTTAAATAATTAGTTAACATCGGTGAATCCGAAGCTGGTTAGGGTTGAACAATTTTTAATTTGGTGATATTTTGACCATCAGAATTAACGGATGAAGGTTTGTCTAATTCACAAAAATCTGAATTTTTTGAAACATATTCAGGTACGATTTCCTTCATTAGTTTAACGGTATTACCACTGAAAAACATATTAGTAATACATAACTCATCGATTTTAGAGCGTACTTTTGAATATTCAACATCACGAACCTTACTGATCTTTATTTTTTGATGGTAGGTCGGTAGGGTATTCTCACCGTTCGCCAAAAGCTCTTCATACAATTTCTCCCCAGGCCTTAATCCAGTAATTTTAATATCAATATCCTCCGGATAACGTAATCCAGAAAGCTTGATCATATTTTTAGCTAAATCAAAAATTTTCACAGACTCACCCATATCAAATATAAATATCTCACCACCTTCACCCATTGCACCTGCTTCCAACACTAATTGTGAAGCTTCTGGTATCGTCATAAAATAGCGCGTAATATCTTTGTGGGTCAATGTTAATGGCCCTCCTTTTTCAATCTGTTTTCTAAACAATGGTATTACAGATCCGTTCGACCCTAAAACATTACCAAAACGCGTAGTAATAAATTTAGTTTTATTTTCCTTTTGCATACAGCTAATATACATTTCAGCAATGCGTTTTGTTGCCCCCATAACATTGGTAGGGTTTACGGCCTTGTCCGTAGAGACAAAAACAAATTTTTCTATACCATGCAATACAGATAAATCAGCAACATTTTTGGTTCCTCCAATATTAATTTTAATAGCCTCATATGAATTATATTCCATTAGAGGTACATGTTTATAAGCAGCTGCATGAAAAACAATATTTGGGCGATGTTCTCCAAATAATGCATTCATACGATTTTTGTCTCTTATATCAGCAACTATAGGAATAAAGTTATGAAAGCCATTTTGTTTTAACTCTTGTTGTAAATCATATAATGCCGATTCGGCAGAATCGATTATGATTAAAGATTTATAAGAGTAATTACATATTTGCCGTACAATTTCACTACCAATAGAACCTGCACCTCCTGTTACGATGATAGTTTTGTTCATCAATTCCAAGGCAATCTTACTGTTCTTGATTTTAATCGGCGCACGATCAAGCAAGTCTTCAATTTGAACTTGTTTAATTTGCGAAACTTTCAACTCCCCATTAATCCAATCTTCTATAGGAGGCACAATTTTCACAACTATAGGGTAATCTACTAACCCTTCTACGGTCTTTCTTAATTTTTTAGAATCTATATTTTGAATAGAAAAAATTATTTCTGAAATATTATTCTTCAAAATAAAAGATTCCGTCAATGATTTTCTACCAAAAACAGGTACACCATTTATATTTTTCCCAATTTTCTTAACATCCCTATCAATATAGCCAAGTACCTTATATCTACTATTCGCATGGTTGGTTATTGCACCATGTGTTAATACTCCAGAATCACCTGCACCATAAATTAATACATTTTTATAGGATTTTTTACTACTGTTCATATTACTATAAACCGATTTAAAAACAAACCTAGAAGCTGTAAGGGCAATAAATGTGATAAGACTATTGATGATGATGATGGACAACGGAATCGTAAATTGATTAAGAATCTCAAGTTGTCTATTGGCTAAAACTATAAAAATAACTAGTATACTTGAAAAGCAGACCGTGTTAAAAATATTATAGACATCACGAACCCCTGTATGTCGAACAACTCCTTTATATGAACCAACAATTAAAAAAGCTACTAATGAAGTTATAAGCACCAGCGGAAGTTGTAACAATAAATTCTCAACTTCAAAATCTAAGGTTAAATTAAATCGTATTAAATACGACAAAATAAATGCACACGCTATCGTTACCAAATCAATGGCGAGCACTAACCATTTAGAGGCATATTTCTCTGTATTATACGCTAAATATTTCTGTATCATGCTAAAACGTTTTTAATGGTTGTAACTACGCGTTCCAAATCTTCTTGTTGTAAATTGGAGCCACTGGGCAAACAAAGACCTTTTTCGAAAAGGGCTTCAGAGGTTCCATCCATAAACTGTTTATGTTTACTAAATATTGGTTGTAAATGTAAAGGTTTCCATAATGGTCTAGATTCAATATTCCCATCCAAAAGAGCTAACCTTAGTTTTTCTCTCATTTCATAAGTAGATGTTAAGATACAACTTAACCATCTATTCGAAAAATAACCTGCTGGTTCCTCTAAAAAAGAGATTTCCTGAAAATCGTTAAGGGCATCTTTATAAAATTTATGATTTGCTCTTCTAGCATCTACCCTATCGCTCAACACTTCCATTTGTCCTCGTCCAATACCTGCAAGAACATTACTCATTCTATAATTATAGCCTATATGGGAATGTTGATAATGGGGTGCTTCGTCTCTCGCTTGGGTTGCCAAAAATATGGCCTTTTCAGCATAACTCTTATTATTGGACACCAAAGCTCCACCACCAGAAGTGGTTATGATTTTATTACCATTAAATGACAAAATACCAATATCGCCAAAAGCACCACAAGACTCCCCATTAAAAGTACTCCCCAACGCCTCAGCGCTGTCTTCTAAAACGGGAATTTGAAATTCATTCGCTATCGCTTTTATTTCGGCAACTTTATAAGGCATACCATATAAATGCACAGCTATAATTGCTTTTGGTTTTTTATGGGCCGCTATTCTATTTTCAATAGCCTCTCTTAATAATACAGGAGACATATTCCAGGTATCGGTTTCACTATCGACAAAAACAGGCTCAGCTCCTAAATAAAGTATTGGATTAGCAGAGGCTGAAAATGTAAAACTTTGACAAAGTACTTCATCACCCTTACCTACACCTAGTATTTCAAGTCCTAAATGAATAGCTGCGGTTCCTGAACTTAAGGCAGCAACATGAACTGAATTTCCTAGTTTTGTTTTAATCGAATGTTCAAAGGCGTTTACATTAGGCCCTAATGGAGCAATCCAATTGGTATCAAAAGCCTCATCAACATAATTTTTCTCCGTACCTCCCATATGTGGAGAGGACAGCCATATTTTAGTAGGTATAGAAATGGTTTTCAATGGTTGATCATTTTGGGTTACAAATATTACATTCAAAATTACTGATACATTTGCTCAAACGAGTGAATTATGAACTTAATTCGTTTAATATGTGGAAATTATCGGTCAAAAGAATTAACTTTTACTTTTTCTTGTATCAAGAGACCTTTAAACCTCAGAAATAAAGAGTTCATCGAAAATATATTTTCTATTCGGGCGTTATTTTCTAATCTTTGCTTTTTTAATCCCTATAAATATATTAATGAAAAAGATTACAAAAATATGCTGTATTGGTGCTGGTTATGTTGGCGGCCCAACAATGTCCGTTATCGCAAAACAATGCCCTGAAATACAAGTAACCGTTGTAGACATTAATAAAGACCGTATCGACCAATGGAATACTAAAGATCTCGATAATCTACCGATATATGAACCTGGATTAAAAGAAATTGTAGGAGAGAGAAGAGGTAAAAACCTATTTTTCTCTACAGAGGTAGATAACGCGATTGATGAAGCTCAAATGATATTCATCTCGGTAAATACGCCAACCAAAACCTATGGTAAAGGCAAGGGACAAGCGGCAGATTTAAAATTTATAGAATTGTGCGCTCGTAATATTGCCAAAGTAGCTAAAGACGATAAAATTGTTGTTGAAAAATCTACCTTACCGGTAAGAACTGCCCAGGCTATACAGAATATATTAGATAATACAGGCAATGCTGTTAAATTCGAGATTCTTTCCAATCCAGAGTTTTTGGCAGAAGGTACTGCTATAGAAGACTTACTACATGCCGATCGTGTTTTAATTGGTGGCAACGATACGCCAAGCGGTCAAGAAGCAAAAGATGCCTTAAGTGCGGTTTATGAACATTGGCTACCAAAAGAACGTATTTTACAAACCAATGTTTGGTCATCAGAATTATCTAAACTTGTGGCTAACGCCTTTTTAGCGCAACGTGTATCTTCTATAAATACCATTTCGGCCCTTTGTGAAAAAACAGATGCCAATATTCAAGAAATTTCCAGGGCAATTGGTTTTGATAGCCGCATTGGACCTAAATTTTTAAATGCCTCTGTTGGTTTTGGTGGCTCTTGTTTTCAAAAAGATATATTAAACTTGGTATATATCGCAAGATCTTATGGTTTAACAGAAGTGGCCAATTATTGGGAGCAGGTTATTATTGCCAACGACTACCAAAAGAGCCGTTTTGCAGAAAACATCATATCTACTTTATACAACACCATTTCAGGTAAAAAGATTGTAATATACGGCTGGGCTTTTAAAAAGGATACGAATGACACTAGAGAATCGGCAGCAATAGCCGTAGTAGATGCTTTATTGGAAGAAAGAGCTGAAATTATCGTGTATGATCCAAAAGTAACCAAAGAGCGAATATTTGCCGACCTCGATTATTTAAACACACGGTCGCCAGAAGAAAACAGAGCCCTATTAACGGTAACCAAAGACCCCATTAATGCTACCGAAGCTGCACATGCCATTGCAATTTTAACGGAATGGGATGAATTTAAAACCTATGACTGGAAAACAATTTATAAGCAAATGCTTAAACCAGCCTTTGTATTTGATGGTAGACGTTTATTAGATAATGACACCATGCAAGAAATAGGATTTAATTACTACAAAATAGGGCAATCATGAAAATTTTAGTAACCGGTGCCGCCGGTTTTATCGGCTTTTTTGTTTCTAAAAGTTTACTCGAAAAAGGTCATGACGTAATTGGTTTAGACAACATCAATGACTACTATGATGTGAATCTTAAGTACGCACGGTTAAACGAACTTGGTATAAAAAGAGAGCATGCCGAACAATTTAATGCGCTAACAAAAAGCACTACCAATGCAGCTTTTTCATTTATAAGACTGGCTCTTGAAGATCGCGAAAACCTACCAAATTTATTTAAAGAGCAAAATTTTGATGTGGTTTGCAATTTAGCGGCACAAGCAGGGGTTCGCTATAGTCTTGAAAATCCGGAAGCTTATGTTGATAGTAATTTGGTCGGTTTTCTGAATATATTAGAATGCTGCCGTAATTATAAGATCAAACATTTGGTATACGCCAGTAGTTCTAGTGTATATGGCTTAAATGAAAAAATACCATTTGAAACTACCGATGCCGTAGATCACCCAGTAAGCCTGTATGCCGCTACTAAGAAAAGTAATGAATTAATGGCGCACTCGTATAGTCACTTATACGGTTTTAAAACAACTGGTCTACGCTTCTTTACCGTCTACGGCCCTTGGGGAAGGCCCGATATGGCCATGTTTTTGTTTACCGATGCTATTGTTAATGATAAACCCATAAAAGTTTTCAATAATGGAAAGCTAGAGCGCGACTTCACCTATATCGATGATATCACCGAAGGCGTGGTTCGTATTATACAAAAACCGGTTTTAGCGCAATCGGAAAAGAAAGGTGAATTTAAAATATACAATATAGGAAATAGCAAGTCTGTTAAATTAATGGATTTCATTACCGCTATAGAAGAAAGCTTAGGTACAGTCGCAAAAAAGGAAATGTTACCCATGCAACCCGGCGATGTTGAAAAAACTTGGGCCAATGTAGATGATTTGATTGCTGATTATGAGTATCGACCGAATACACCTATAAAATTAGGGGTACAAAAGTTTATAGAATGGTACAAGGAGTATTATAAATAATACTCCTATATTAATTACTTAAATTTCCATTGTCGAATACCTTTTTTAGCAATGATGAACATATTTTTTTTATCCAAAATAGAACCCCCTGAGGATTCGCAATTTTTACAATCACAATTCTAATTCATGAGTTTATACCATCTTAATTCCAATTTTCACATTCTTGTCACAGGCGGCGCCGGCTTTATCGGTTCCAATCTTTGTAATGCTTTATTAGAAAATGGTAACCAAGTAACCTGCCTTGATAATTTTGCAACGGGAAAGCGTGAGAATTTAGCGCCGATTTTACCTAATCCAAAATTCACTTTGATAGAGGGTGATATACGAAACTTAAAAGATTGTCAAAAGGCCTGTGAAGGGGTGGATTATATCTTACACCAAGCAGCCTTGGGTTCGGTACCACGCTCTATCAATGACCCTATTACCAGTAATGACGTAAATGTTTCTGGATTTTTAAATATGTTGGTCGCCGCACGCGATGCCAAGGTAAAACGCTTTGTGTATGCCGCAAGCTCGTCTACCTATGGCGATTCGACAAACATGCCTAAAGTAGAGGATGTTATTGGAAAACCCCTTTCCCCCTACGCCATCACTAAATATGTAAACGAATTATATGCCGATGTGTTTAGCAAAACCTATGGCATAGAAACTATAGGCCTACGCTATTTTAATGTATTTGGCAGAAAACAGGATCCCGATGGAGCCTATGCTGCAGTGATTCCTAAGTTTGTAATGCAACTAATGAAACATGAATCTCCCGTAATTAATGGCGATGGTTCCTTTTCAAGAGACTTCACCTATATCGATAATGTGATACAAATGAATGTACGTGCCTTGGTTACGGAAAACCAAGCGGCCTTAAATACCGTATATAACACAGCTTTTGGTGAACGAACCGATTTAAATGAACTCACCCAATTGTTAAAAGAGTATCTAAGTGAATTTGATCCGGAAATAAAGAATATTAAAAACAGCTATGGTCCAACGCGCGCAGGAGATGTTCCTCATTCTTTGGCATCAATTGACAAAGCGAAGCAACTTTTAAGGTATGACCCGCAGTATGATATAAAATCGGGACTTAAAGAAGCTGTACAATGGTATTGGGAAAATTTGAACTAAATTTAGTAGTTGAATAATACACTAATGGTTACTGAGCGTAGCCGTTGTAAAATAGAATTGCTGAGGGAAACCGAGGTAACAAATAAAAATTATGAAAGACATTAAAATTGCCATCATTGGATTGGGTTATGTAGGATTACCTCTAGCCCGTTTATTTGCAACCAAATACCCTGTTGTAGGATTTGATATTAATCAGGGGCGTATCGATGAGCTTCGAAAAGGACATGACAGTACGTTAGAGGTGGAAGATGATATTCTTCAAGCAGTTTTAAAAGAATCACCTCAAATGAAAACAGGGCTGTATTGTTCCAATCAATTGGATGATATCGCAGACTGTACTTATTATATTGTTACGGTACCTACACCCGTAGACCGTACCAATCGCCCTATATTAACACCTTTATACAAGGCCAGTGAAACTGTTGGCCAAGTCTTAAAAAAAGGAGACACTGTTGTCTATGAATCTACCGTATACCCAGGCGTAACAGAAGATGAATGTATTCCTGTTTTGGAAAAAATAAGCGGCCTTACCTTTAATGTCGATTTCTTTGCGGGCTATTCCCCAGAACGTATTAACCCAGGGGATAAGGAACATACCGTTGAAAAAATATTAAAAGTAACATCGGGTTCTACGCCCGAAGTTGGTAAAAAAGTAGATGCGCTATATGCCTCTGTTATTACGGCAGGTACGCACTTAGCACCCAGTATAAAAGTAGCCGAGGCAGCCAAGGTCATCGAAAATTCGCAACGCGATATAAATATTGCTTTTGTCAATGAATTGGCTAAAATTTTCAACCTTATGGGTATCGACACCCATCAAGTATTGGAAGCAGCGGGTACCAAATGGAACTTTCTTCCTTTTAAACCAGGTTTAGTGGGCGGTCATTGTATAGGGGTCGATCCTTATTATTTGGCTCAGAAAGCCCAAGAATATGGCTACCACCCAGAAATTATCTTGGCGGGTAGACGTATGAACGACACCATGGGCAAGTATGTAGCATCTGAAGTGGTAAAACTTATGGTGCAGCGTGATATTAAAATAAAAGGGAGCAATATATTGGTCTTAGGTATCACCTTTAAAGAAAATTGCCCCGATGTTCGTAATACGAAAGCTGTAGATGTGATAAACAACTTAAAAACCTACGGTACAAATGTTACTATATATGATCCCTGGGCCTCTTCGAAAGAAGTGGAGCATGAATACAACATGAAGGTCATAAAAAATGTCCCTACCGAAAAATTTGATGCTATTGTTCTAACGGTAGCTCACAAAGAATTTTTAGAAATGGAGCTTAAAAAAATGCTTAAACCAGATGGTATTCTTTATGATGTAAAGGGCATTCTTAAAAAAGATGTGGACGGTAGATTGTAAAAATCATTAAGTACAGAATAAAAAAGCGTGTAAGAAATAAATTATTTCTTACACGATTTTTTATTCTAATTAAATTAAGATTCTTCAGCATTTGATATTAAACAATTAATTTATTTTTAAATATTTTAAAGTAAAAATTCTTAAAATTGTTAAGGGTTTACGTAGTTCATCGATTTTATTGAAATATTAGTGTATTTCATCGATTTAAAACATCCATTTAACAGATTCTCCCCGTATAGAAATGGTTATTACAAAGTAAGACTATACCTAATTAAAGTAATAACATTTAATTATTTAACATCTATTAAAAAATAATCTATAAAGCAAAACGTTGAACTAATAGGCATTCCAACAAAATTATGCAGTTCATCGAAAATATTGGTTATTTCATCGAAGATGCTAAATATTAAACTATAATTGTAACCCAAGTAAAATTGTTTTAAATTTTTAAAAAAAATACCTACTTATGCACAAATCCCTTAATCTAACCTACAAATTGAGCCTATCAATTTGTACCTTCTTTTTGTTGTTTTCCTGCAGCAAAGATGCCGACCTATTATCAGAATATGTAATCACTAAAAATGATGATCCACAAAGTATAACCTTATTGGCTGATGATAGTTTCTATATGGCCCCTGGTCAAAATTCCATTTTAATGGATGTTTTAAATAATGATAATTTGGGTTCTAATAGTAATGCCACTATTATAGGGACCTCAAATCCCATTAATGGTGTGGTAACCATTAATGATGATAATACTTTAACGTATAAAACTGGAACAGATTCTGCTACTGAAGAAGAAACAACCCCAACAGAGGAAACGACACCAACCGAAGAAACAACACCTGAAGAGGATAGTTTCACCTATACTGCTGAAGTAGTTAATGAAGAAACCGGAACGGTAACTCAAGAACAAGCTACTGTTTCCATCTCGGTTACGAATTCAGAAATGGGAGAATTGAAAGCATTCCCAGGCGCAGAAGGATACGGAAAATACACAACGGGAGGTAGAGGTGGATATGTTTATCATGTTACCAATTTGAATGATAGTGGTAGCGGTAGTTTACGTTATGGTTTAGAAACATTAAAAGGTAAAAGAACGATAATCTTTAATGTAAGCGGGTCTATAAAACTTCAATCATATTTAAAAATTGAGAACGAACATGGTGACGTAACTATTGCAGGGCAAACAGCTCCAGGGAATGGAATTTCAATTGAAGGAGCATCATTCTGGATTTCTGATTCTAACGTTATTTTACGATATTTGCGCATTAGACCTGGCTATGACTGGAATATGGTAAGTGGAACCCAACAAGACGATGCACTAAGGATTATTTCTTGGGACGAAGAAGTTTCAAATGTAATAGTAGATCATTGTTCAATTAGCTGGGGGAAAGATGAAAATATAGAAATTGGTGCAATTGGTGGTATTGGCGTTAGCGACGTAAGCATTCAAAATTCAATTATTTCTGAAAATATATCTACTGGTTATGGATTCATTTTATGGAAAAATGCAAATAATATTAGTATCTACAATAATCTTTTTGCCCATAATTCGGGAAGAAATATTGAATCTACTACTCCAAATTCTAGTTTTGAAATGATAAATAATATAGTTTATGGTTATAGATCAGGAACAAGGTTAGCATATCAAAATAAAATGAACTTAATAGGAAATTCATACATTACCAGACCTGGTTTAAATATAGAGTATGAGAATGTCAGATTAGAAAAAGGTACATCTGGTATTGGAATAGAAAATACACAAGCATTTATAGCTGATAATATCTCAGATAATGTACCTATTACTATTTCAAATATCGGAGAGACCAATTTACTTCCCTATTTAAAGGATTCAAAATTGTTAAGCTCTAATATTAACAATATATTGACACCTTTTATATTAAAGGATGAGTTGTTGCCAAATGTTGGTGCCTCATTAAATAGAGATTTAGTCGATCAAAGAGTCATTAATGATGTTTTAAATCTATCAGGAAAAATTATCAAAAATGAAAATGAAGTAGGTGGATTTCCTTTCATAGATCAGATTCAAAGACCAAATAATTTTGATAGTGATAGTGATGGTATGTCTGATGAATGGGAAATGAATTTATTCGGAAATTTAAGTCAAAAAAACAATGATGACAATAATAATAATGGTTTTACTAATCTTGAAGAATACTTACACTATTTGACAATAAATTAAAAAATTAATTTATTTGTACAAAAAAGGGTTGAAACTTAAGTTTCAACCCTTTTTTTTGTGTAATCTTTTTTTGGATAAAACTTAAAAAAAAATTAATATTCCACATCATAAATAATATATAATATAATTTTTAGTTATTAAGTTTTAAATTTCCTTTAAAAAATTTTAGCTGAACTTTACATTTTAACCAGATACATTGTCATAACTCAAATATTTATACTTTTTATAAATATTTGCCATTATAATTTTACTGTAATTTCAAAATGAAAATAAACATTGCCTTTGTAATTTACTCTTTAAGTTCAGGTGGAGCAGAAAGAGTTGTTTCTACATTATCAAATGGTTTGATTGAAAAATACAATGTTTTTATAATTACATTAGTTGAGTCTAAACCTTTCTACATAATTGACGATAGAATAAAATTGATTCATTTAGAAAATAAAATTCCTCCAAGTACTAATATTATAAATTCAATCCTTCTTAACAAAAGGCTATACAAAAAATTGGCAGAGAATTTTAAAATATTTCAAATAAAACTCGCGATTGGTTTTATGACCAATACTAATATTATAACAGTATTTGCTAGTAAAAAGGCTCATATACCAGTCCTTATAAGTGAAAGAAACAACCCAAAATTAGAGAAAACATCCATGTTTTGGAAGATTCTAAGACGCATAGCTTATCCCTTATCTAATAAGTTAATAGTGCAAACCAATCCAATTAGAGATCATTATCTAAATTACATCAAGTATGATGATATTTCTATTTTACCGAATCCAATTTCAACAGAACATCAAAAAATTCGTAAGAGTCACAAAATAATAAAAGAAAATATTATCCTTAATGTAGGTAGACTAGCCCCGCAAAAAGGACAGGATATTATTATAAATGCATTTTCAGAATTAAATCCGAAAAATTGGGAATTACATTTAATAGGTGATGGACCTAAAAGGATAGAGTACCAAGAACTTATAAATAGTCTGAATATGCAATCCAAAATTAAAATAATTGGAAAAATTAGTGATATTACAGAGTATTACCTTCGTTCTAAAATTTTTGTTTTTCCTTCAAGATATGAAGGCTTTCCAAATGCATTGACCGAGGCAATGTTTTTAGGCTTACCTGTAGTTTCTTCGAATTGCCCGACCGGCCCTTCGGAATTAATAATTGACTCCGAAAATGGCTATTTAGTACCAGTAGATGATATTAGATTATTTAAAGACAAAATGAAGCTTTTAATTAACGATGAACCACTAAGAGAATCTATAGGGTTTAATGCATCAAATAGCTTAAATCATTTGATTGCCGATAACGTAGTAGCACAGTGGACAATAATTATTGAAGAAAACTTAAAATCGTGAACTTAAAACAAATTCAATCATATTTACTTCAACATTTAAAAAAAGATGTGCTTAGAAATATTATACTAGTTAGCTCATTAACTTTTATTACTAGTTTATTAGGTTTTTTCAAGGAAGCTGTTGTAGCCTCAAACTACGGACTTTCTCTAGAATTAGACACGTTTTTTGTTGCCCTTCTAATACCAGGATTGATAAGTACTGTTTTCCTAGGATCTTACAAAAGTGTATTTATACCTAACTACATAAACGAAATACATAATAATGGCAATATTAAAAGCTTTCAAACAGCTGGTCTTACATTAACCATTTTCATCAGTATTATTTTCATAATTATCGCAATTATAGGATCAGACTTATATTTAGACTTTTTATTTCCCAACAAAAGTTTAGAATTTTATGGTATGGTAAAAAAGCAATTTTATATAATTCTACCTTCAATTTTGTTTTGGGGCATAGCTTCAATTCTTGGTGCATTATTATATGTGAATAATGAATTTAAATTTAGTTCCTTATCTGGAATATTTACTCCTATAGTCATACTTATATTAATTTATAATTTTAAATCGGAATTTGATGACACTCTTTTGTCATGGGGTACAACAATTGGAGCAATCATAAGCTGTCTTTATTTATTCATTATTACTAAAAGTAAAAAAATTCTTTCTCTAGGAAATATTGAACTAAACAATGCAAATATCATAATAACCCTCAAACAATTACCTGCAAAAATTTCTTCAGGATTACTAACTGCATTAAATGATGTAGTCGATCAATTTTTTGCTGCCCAACTTATACTTGGATCAATTACAGCTCTAAATTATGGTATGAAAATTCCTGCTTTTTTAGCGAGCCTCTTACTTGTAGCTTTCTCAAACGTTTTACTCCCTTATTTTTCAAAATCAGTAATAGCTGATAAGGTAAATTCATTTCGAATATTATTTAAAAACGTTAATTGGGTGTTTATAGCATTAATATTAGTTTCCTTAATTGGTATTTTTTGCTCTGATATGGTGGTAAGTTTATTATTTGAAAGAAAGGAATTCACAACTGCAGATACTAAAATAGTATCTACAATTCAAAAGATTTTTTTGACTTATATTCCTTTTAAAATTACAGGAATGATTATGGTTAATTTTGCAACTAGCATAAATGAAAATAAAATCATGGCAATAATTTCTTTAGTTGCAGTTGTTTTAAATGTTGTATTAGACTTTTATTTTATGGAAATTTATGGAGTTTTTGGAATCGCCATTTGCACAACAATAATTGTAGTTTTCAAATCATTGTCAATATATATTTACCTTAAAAAAATAAGTGAAAAATGAAACTATTATTATTAAATGTAATTAAATGAAACAAAAATTAAAAATCATATATCATAAAACTTTATTTGGAAAAGTTATTCAGTATCTATTCCATAGCTCTAAGAACAAAATTTGGGCAGATAGTTGGGTGATTAAATACAATTATTGGAAAAGTACAGGTTTAAAATTGAATTTAAAGAACCCAAAAACATTAAATGAAAAAATTAATTGGTTAAAAATAAATGACAGAACCGCATTACATACTATTTGCGCTGATAAATTTAAAGTTAGAGATTACATTTCAAATGAAATCGGCTCAGAGTATTTGATACCGTTATTATTTGAAACAAAGAACGCTGCTGAAATTAATGAATCAACTATTCCTGATACCCCTAATATAATTAAAACTAATCATGATAGTGGAGGTGTCATTATAGTTTTTGATAAGCGAAAAGTGAATTACGCTGAAATACAAAAGAGACTGCAGTCAAGATTAAATAAAAATTATTACTATAATCAAAAAGAATGGCAATACAAAAATATAAAACCTAGAATAATAATTGAAAAGCTATTATTGACTAGAGAAAACGAAATACCTATGGATTATAAAATCCATTGTTTGAATGGAAACCCACACATGATTCAAGTTGATATTGGTCGTAATTCTCAAAATCATTATAGAAATTGGTATTATCCAAATTGGAAAAGATGTCCTTTTAAATGGACTGCATTAAAAGATAACGGCAAAACAACAGAGCCGGCTGATTTTGACATAAAACCACCTGCAAGGTTAGATAAAATGTTAGAATTATCCAAAAAGCTTGCTAGTCCTTTTGATTACGCCAGAATTGATTGGTATGATGTTAATGATAAAATTTATTTTGGTGAAATAACATTCCATCATGATAGTGGAACAAGATTAATAGAACCAATCGAATGGGACTATAAATTAGGTGAGATACTAAAACTTAGAACTATTTAAAAAAAAATACATTGACAAAAAAAATTTTAAAATATGTTATTCTACTATTAGTTCTTTGTAACATGCCAGGTTTTGTACTATTATATTTTGGACCAGTATTTGGATCTGCGGCAAGTTATTTAACCACAATATTATTAATAATATATTTTTTCATTTCCAAACCATGGCAGAAACCTGTGGTGCCAATTATCATTTTTACTTTACTATACTTTTTATTAAGTAGTCTAAACTACAATGGAGATGAAATTTATTTTCTAAAGGAATTTTTAAGATTTTTCATCTTAATTATTTGCATTACTCAAGTCATGTATGATTCAAGCTATAGAGACATCTTTTATATTTTATTAATAGGTGGTATTAGTGTTATCATAAATGGTTTAGTATTCCCTGAAACAAATGTTATTTATCACCTTGTAAGAGGTCGATATGCTGGTTTCTTACTTAATCCAAATACAGCAGGAATAGTATGTTTATTAGGAATGGCTTTAAGTTATTCCATAAATAACAAATTATTCAAACTACTTGGACAGGCTATTTTTACTTTTGCAGGCATTTTAACATTATCAAGAACTTTCATTGCTGTATGGGTAGTAATAAATCTATTTGCCATTTTTAAAGATAGAAAAAATTTACTAGCTCCAATTATAGGTACCATAGCCGTTACGGTGATGATTACATTTACAAATAGTAAAAACTTTGCCTCAGATAGATTTGATGCTTTTACAAGCTTTTTTGTTGAGGGTGAAGTTAAAACTAAAACATTAAACAATGATACTAGAGATAAAACTTGGGCCTTATATTACGATTTAATTTTTAAAAAGCCAATTTTAGGCCATGGTTATAATTCATTTCAATTACAAAGGCAAAACTTACCTGGAGTTCATAATAGTTACTTAATGGTTATTGGTGAAAGTGGAATTTTACCGTTTATACTATTTATCGGTTTTTATCTATATCTGCTAAAAAACTCAATAGGGCATTTTTACAAAGAACCATATTTAACATATACGATTTTAGTAATATTATTAAATTTAATGGTAAGTCACACTTTTTTCACAAATTATCAAAGTTTAGCTTTGTCAATTTTTGTTTTTTTAAGAATAAGAGAAATTAAAGACAAGAAGAATAATTTAGAG
Source organism: uncultured Maribacter sp. (assembly GCF_963975365.1). Classification (GTDB taxonomy): domain Bacteria; phylum Bacteroidota; class Bacteroidia; order Flavobacteriales; family Flavobacteriaceae; genus Maribacter. The sequence goes on from NZ_CAXBGF010000008.1 coordinate 164,202, forward strand.
CATATTAAGTCTAATTGATTACGTTAACCATCTACTATTAAAAAATAGTTATAGAATTTTTTTAAAAAAAAATTCGTTATAATATTTAAATTTCTTCTTGAAGATTTTGATATTTCATGAAAATAATGTAGAAAATCTCTAATGCTTTTTTAAATAAAATATAATACCCTTTAAATGAAAATTGATTTTATAATTGGAAGTCTAAATGCTGGGGGTGCCGAGCGTGTTGTTAGTAGATTAGCCAATCATTTTGCTGAAAAAGGCTACATTGTTAGAGTTATTACCTTTAGAGATGGTGATGGATATTCTCTTCACCCAAGTGTAAGTAGAATACGTTTACATAATGATTTAAAATTTTTCAACTATACAATATTCAAAGCTTTCATTTATCTATTTAAATTTTACTGGTACAAACAGAATAGACCAAAAATCATTAGCTCACATATTGATTTACTAGGACTAGCAACAATACCAGTTGCCAAATTTCTAAATATTAAAATTGTTGTGACAGAACATTTTAATCATTTTAATCAAGAAATAAACTTTTCAAAAAGAATACTTTGGAATTACTTTTATAAATTACCAGATGCAATTACAGTTCTTACAAATTTTGACAAGCCATACTTTGAACAAAGGAATAAAAGAGTCAGAGTTATTTTAAATCCATGTTCGTTTGAACCTATTGAAAACCTAAATACGCTAAGAAAAAAAGAAATCTTGGCGATAGGTGATTTAAATAGGCTTAATCATAAAGGATTTGACAATTTGATAGATATTGCAATATCAGTATTGCCATATCATAGTGATTGGAAATTAAAGATTATTGGACAAGGCGATGAAGGTCTGAAGTTTTTAAAAAACAAATTAAACAATTCCCCAATTGAAAATCAGGTGATTTTTACAGGATATCGAAACGATATTAACGAACTAATGAGGAGTGCAGAAATTTTTATATTAACCTCAAGACACGAAGGCTTACCTTTAGTTTTAATTGAAGCCATGTCACAAGGTATGGCATGCATTTCCTATAATTGTATTTCTGGACCTTCAGATATAATAACCAATAACATTGATGGTGTCTTAATCCAAGACCAGGACATTAAGGAAATGTGTCTAAAATTGAACCAATTAATTGGGGATAGCTCGCAAAGAAAATTTCTTAGAAACAATACCCCAAAATCATTAAATAAATTTTCAATAGAAGAAATAGGTTCGCAATGGGAAAACTTATTTAAAGAAATCATTGAAAACAATTAGAAAATATTACTATGTGTGGAATATACGGTAGCACAATACCCTACTCAAACGAACAAGTAACTGCGAAACTAAAGAGAACTAATTTTAGAGGACCAGACAGCTCTAAAAACATTCAACTAAAAACTAATAATGGTACATTACATTTGGGTCATAACCGTCTCTCGATTATAGATTTAGATATACGTTCTAATCAGCCTTTTACATATCAAAACCATATACATATTGTATTTAATGGGGAAATATTTAATTTTCTAGAAATCAAAGATAGTCTAAGTTTAAAAGGCTATAGTTTTCATACAACAAGTGACACTGAAGTGATTTGTGCTGCTTACTTAGAATATGGTATTGATTGTGTAAAGTATTTTAATGGCATGTTTGCTTTTGTAATTTACGACGAAAAAAAACAAAAACTTTTTGGAGCACTAGATCGTTTAGCTCAAAAGCCATTTTATTACTTTTTAAATGGCAAAGATTTTGAGTTTGCAAGTCAGATTTCTAGTATAAAATTATATAATAAAGAATTAAGTATTTCAGAAAAAGCAATTGACGGCTATTTTTCTTGGGGCTATATACCTTCAACAAATAGTATATATAACGAAGTTCACAAATTGGCAGCAGGTCATCAATTTGAATTTGACCTAAATTCAGGTCATTTTGAAACCAAACAGTATTGGGACATAGCTTACAAAGCTAAACAAGATACTAGTCTAACCTACATTAAAGCTAAAGAAGTACTTGAAGAGTTAATATTAGATGCTACAAAAATTCGACTTTTTGCTGATGTTCCCGTTGGTGTATTTTTATCAGGCGGTATTGACTCTTCTTTAATTACAGCTTTAGCGACAAAAAGTACCTCAGAAAAAGTAAAAACATTTTCAATTAAGTTTAATGATGACGGTTTTGATGAAAGTGGATATGCTCAATTAGTAGCAGACCACTTACAAACCGATCATAATACTATACTTTGCGATAAAAATGATGGATTGGATTTAATAGAAAATTTGAATCATTATTATGATGAACCATTTGCTGACTCTTCAGCTATACCGTCTATGCTTTTAGCAAAGCACACTAGAAAACATGTTACTGTCGCATTATCTGGCGATGCTGGTGATGAGAATTTTTTAGGTTATCACAGATATGACTGGTTAAGAATAATAAACTATTTTATGGCTTTACCATATCCTGTAAGAAAATTAGTAGCCAAAGGTATTTCTGCAGTTCCCAATTATAGATATAAAATAGTTGGAATGGTAATAGATAGTAAAACTGTTGAAGAGGCGTATGTAAAAAGTGTTAAAGGGGCCAATCCTGATTGGAGAAATAAAGAGTTAAATTCTCAAGAGTTAGATGAGCTTAAGTATTTAGTAGGTAACAATGTTGATATTTATCAAAAAGCAGGAAACTTTGATTTAAAAACTTATTTACCTTATGATATAAATACTAAGGTAGACCGAGCAACTATGGCATTTTCTTTAGAAGCTAGATCTCCATTATTAGATTATCGTGTAGTTGAATATGCACAAAGACTTCCTACAAATTTTAAATATCAACATGGTAATCAAAAAAGAATATTAAAAGATATTTTATATAATCATGTTCCTAAAGAAATTTTTGACCGTCCAAAGGCAGGGTTTGAAATTCCATTTAAAGAATGGTTTCGTAAAGATTTAAAGGATTTTGTTTTGTCTTCACTAAATGAAAATGAGTTAAAATCAATTCCAGGCATTAAACCTGATAAAGTATCATTCTATATTGATCAACATATGAAGGGTGAAGCAAACAATTATGCTCTGATATGGCGATTATTGGTACTAAGTCAATGGCTATCTGCTAACAAAGAAGGTCTATCAATTAAATAACCTTAAATGAGAATTGCTATATTAATATACTCATTAGCAGGCGGAGGCGCAGAAAGAGTCATATCTTACCTTCTACCCTATTTAAAAAATAAGGGTATCGAAGTACATCTTGTTTTAATGAATAACACTATTAGTTATGACATACCTAGCGACATTCCTATTCACTACATTGAGCAGTCCCAAGGTGATGAGAGTGGTATTTTAAAACTTTTAAAACTGCCTGGACTAGCATACAAATATGCTAAGCTACTTAACAAATTAGAAATTACCCATTCGTTTGCAATGCTTACGAGACCAAGTTACATCAACATTCTTTCAAGATATTTTACTTCTAGAAAATTTAAACTTGTAATTAGCGAAAGATCTCACCCCAGTATGCAATATGGGTATGGTAATTTACAATCAAAAATTAATAATTTTCTAATAAAATTATTATATCCTAAAGCAGACACAATTATATGCAATTCAAGAGGTAATGGCGATGATTTAATTCAAAATTATAATGTTAATGCTAACAAGATTACTATAATTCATAATCCTATTGATATTGATAAAATTAACAAAGTACATAAAATAGAATCAGTTTTTAATTCTGAAAAATTTAACTTAGTAACTATTGGCAGAATGGATGCGGGTAAAAATCATGAATTATTAATTAGATCCATTGAAGGTATTAAAAATGTTCACCTGTATATTCTTGGTAATGGATCTTTAAGAAGTTATTTAGAGGATTTAGTGACTGACAAAAAGCTTCAAGACAATGTAACTTTTTTAGGCTTTGACAATAACCCTTACAAATACTTAAAGGCAGCTGATTTATTTGTATTTGGATCTAACCATGAAGGTTTTCCAAATGTTCTGTTAGAGGCAATGTGTTGTGGTTTACCAATTTTATCAACCAATTGCAAATCGGGTCCTGATGAAATTCTGGAACTTAAAACACCAACTAATAACGATATAATGGTTACCGATTATGGTATACTTACACCTATAAATAACTTAGAATTATTTAAAAAAGGTCTAACTTACTGCTTAGACCACCCTGAATTTCTTAAAAGCTGCAAAATTAATGCTGCCAGCCGCATACTAGATTTTGAAAGAGAACCCATTTTAGAAGCGTACACCTCTCATATTTTGTCTTAAAACATGTCTGAAACAAACAATAATAGTAGTAGAAAAAAAGTAATTAGAACTGCTGCCATACCGGCATCTTTATATGGCTTGCTTAAAGGTCAGCTTCATTTTCTAAATCAATATTATGAAATTGTAGGCGTTGCTTCTGAAGGCGATTTAATGCCTAAAATTGAAGAACGAGAGGGCATAAAAACTAAGTCTATAAATATTGAGCGTAACATAAGCCCGATCAAAGATTTAATTTCTCTATTTCAATTATATCGTTTTTTTAAAAAAGAAAAACCAATTATGGTACATTCCATTACGCCAAAAGCTGGTTTACTAAGCATGTCTGCGGCATACCTAGCAAAAGTTCCTGTTAGAGCTCACACATTTACAGGTTTAATTTTCCCAACCCAAGAAGGTTTTATGAAGAAACTCTTATTATTTTTTGATAAAATAATCTGCAGTTTCGCAACACATATTTATCCTGAAGGCAACGGAGTTAAAAATGACCTTGTAAATTATAAAGTTACCAAAAAGCCTTTAAAAGTGATTGCCAATGGTAACGTTAATGGAAAGGATATGACCTATTTTGACCCCACTCTTTATTCAAAGGAAGAGCTTTTACTAAAAAGAAAAAAATATGGTATTGAATCGAATGATTTTGTATTCATATTCATTGGTAGATTAGTAAATGACAAAGGCGTTAACGAATTAGTTTATGCATTTAAAAAACTATTAATACAAGAAAAAGACGTCAAACTACTTTTAGTAGGTTCTTATGAAGGAGAGACCGATATTTTACCAGAATCTACCCTTAACATGATTAAGGAAGAAGAACATATTATTTGCGCTGGACAACAAAACGATGTAAGACCCTTTTTATGCCTTTCTAATGCCTTAGTTTTTCCAAGTTACCGAGAAGGTTTCCCGAATGTCGTTTTAGAAGCAGGAGCTTTGGGTCTGCCTTCTATTGTTACAGACATTAATGGAAGCAATGAAATTATAAAACAAAATGAAAATGGAGTTATTATTCCATCTAAAAATGAGTTTGCATTATTTGAAGCTATGCTATTATTCATGAATGATAAGGATCTATTAAAAAAAATGCATGGGAATGCAAGACCAATGATCGGAAGTCGTTACGAGCAAAGTTATGTTTGGAATGCTTTGCTTGAGGAGTATAATAGAATTTTAATTACTACCTAATTGAAATTCTATTATAATGAAAATATTTCTTTCTAACCTTTTTAACAATTAAATTAGAAGTTCTTCGAATACAATATTAACTATGGTTTGAAATTGGTTTCTTTGTACTATGCAAAAAGATATTATTGGTTACGGATCCTTTATTGAAGGCACTTATGGTAGAAAACTACCACAATTGAGTGCACCTGATCTTGGTGATACTCTTTTGTTCTATGCCGGTAGATATGCACTTAAATACTTGATCAAACGTATTAGCGCCGAAACCCATATAGATACCATTTGGATGCCACAATACTACTGCCACTTTGTAAAGGAATGGATGCATCATGAATTTGAGACCATAAAATATTATTATGTCGATCCTTTTGAACCTGAATCAAAAATTGATTGGGCGCAATTTAAATCAATAAACGATTTGGTTATGGTCAATAATTACTGGGGCTTAAAAAACACAGATATACCAGATGGTGATAGACCAATTATAATTGAAGACCACTCTCATGGGTGGCTAAGTGAAGGGAGCTTACATAGTAAAGCAGATTTTTGTTTTGCATCGTTACGAAAAACACTACCTATACCTATGGGTGGTATTGCTTGGAAACCTAAAGCCTCTAAAAGCAACATAACACTTTATAAACCAGAGATATTCGACACCTGTACCAGTGAAAACCCAATGAATAAAGCTTGGGACACTATTATAGGTTCTATGCGACTAAAGGAGACTTGTACTGCACACGTTCAAAAAGAACGTTATTTAGAGCAGTACATGAAAGGTGAATTAATGGTACGATCTATTTATGAAGTCTATGAAGTTTCAACAGAACATGCCGCTTTTATTAATCAATATATACATATCAATTTTAATAGTTTTAAGAAAGAAAATGTAGATTACGCACTACCGAAACTTATAACATCGAATGACTTTAAAGTAGTACAACATGCTACAAAAGCATCCTTTGGTTTATTATTGGCTTTTAAAAAAGAAGACGCTCTAAATGATTTAAAAAAGCACTTAGTGGCAAATCAAATTTACCCTGCCTTATTATGGCCTAAAAATGATTTAACAACGACCTATTCCTATTTATTAAATATTCATATGGATTATAGGTTCGATACCACCGATTTAAATTATATAATATCAACAATTAATAATTGGACTACTTCTAATAATCAATTACATCATGTATAAAAAATTCTTTAAAAGACCTTTAGATTTTTTACTTGCCCTATTTGGGTTTCTTTTGGTTTTACCCATAGTTTTTATAACAGCAGTTATATTGGCCATCAGTTTTGGAGAAAGCCCGTTCTTTATTCAAAAAAGACCTGGTAGGCATGAAAAAATATTTTCTATTCTTAAGTTGAAGACCATGAACAACAAACGAGATGCCGATGGCAAATTATTACCTGATAGTGAACGTTTAACACCACTTGGGGTTTTTGTACGCAAAACTTCAATAGACGAACTACCTCAATTATTAAATGTAATAAAAGGCGAAATGAGTTTAATTGGTCCGAGACCCCTTTTAATTAGATACCTACCTTATTATACGACCGAAGAGCGCAAAAGATTTATTGCAAGACCAGGTATTACAGGACTTGCACAAGTTTCGGGAAGAAATTTAATTACATGGGAGAGTAAATTTGAAAACGACGTTACTTATGTTGAAAATTTAACCTTTGCCAATGATTTTAAAATTTTATGGCTAACTTTTCAAAAAGTACTAAAATCTACTGATATCGAAGTAGATCCAAATGCCAACCCAACTACAGAGGCCATGGATCTTATTCGTAAAAGACAACCAGAATTTCAACATATACAGCCCATTTCATGAAAATTCTATTTATTGTAATGCGATTTGGAAAAGATGGATTGGCTACTAATATTTTGGAATTGACCAAAGGTATGGTCAATAAAGGACATGAAGTCCACATTCTTACCAGTGGCTATAAAATAAAATCATCGAATAACACCGAATTCTTTGACAATCTTAAAAGTGAATTTCAGCACCTTGGGGTACACATGCGTTATTTTAAGGAACCTAAGGGGAACCCTATTAAAAAGGGAATACAGACCATTCTTAGCTTTTATAAAGTGATGTTACAGGTAAAAAAAATAAATGCCGATGTTATTCACTGCCATTCTCCAAATATGACATTTGTGCCATGGCTTCTAGGTAAAAAATTTGTATCTACAGTTCATGCAGATACCATAACACCAAATTTCAGGTACAAACACCCTACCTTATTAATTGCAGTAAGTGAAGGTTCTAAAGAATTTACCAAACGTGTTATGCATTCGCCAGAAGAAAGTATACGAATGGTATTCCATGGTATAGATGAGCGATTTTCAATACCTGAAACAAAAGATTCTATTTTATCACTTAAGGAAAAAGATGGCATACCAAAAGACAAATTGATTATTGGAGCAGTTGGAAGAATAACACCAATGAAAGGGCAAGACGTGTTACTTAACGCTATAGGTCAATATCTTTCGCCAGAATTAAAGCATAAAATACATATTGTTCTTGTTGGAGATTATGAATCAAAAAATACAGATTCTTGGCTAGATACTTTTATCAAAGCTAACCAGATAGAAAACCAAATTACAATATTACCTTTTAGAGACCCTAAACCGTACTACCAAATGTTCGACATATTTGTGCTTGCTTCTCGATCAGATACTTTTGGTTTAGTGGCCGTTGAAGCTATGATGAGTGGTTGTTGCACTATTCGTTCTAACGCTAACGGAGCATATGACCAAATAAAGCATGGCGAAGATGGTTTCATTTTTGAAATGGATGACGCGAAAGGTTTAGCCAGTTACTTAGATAGGCTTCTAAACAATGAAAAATTAAGGAATAAACTTTCTGTAAACGGTAAACAAAAAGCACTTACCCAATTTACTCAGAAAGCAATGGTAGACAACACACTCAAGGTTTATGATGAACTATTAAACATGAACTAATGAATTCTAATCTTTTCATAAATATCTAAAGTATTTTTGGTCATTTTAGAAATTTTAAATCTGGCAATGGCATTTTCCTTTGCATTTTTCTGAAATGTTTGCCTTAAATTATCATCTAAAATTACTTTTTCAAAAGCATCTCTAAGTCCAAGAACATCCTTATTTTGAAATCACAATCCATTCTTTCCATGATCAATTTGTTCGAAAGAACCCTCAGTATTACTTCTTATAGGGTAGCAGCCACTTATCATAGCTTCTAACGCTACCAAAGGAAATGACTCTTGCCTAGATGGTAGTACAAATACATCCATAATATCATAAAAAGGTTTTGGATTTTAAAATGGTATATGCGTGGTTCTAGATTCAATTTTCGCAATTTTTATCATTTCATGTAAAGCTTTTGTTCTTTCAGAATCAATATCATCACCTAGAAAAATAAAATGTATTTTAGATTTAGCCTCAATACTTAAAGCCTCTTAAGCTTTGACAATTATATCTATTCCTTTCCTTTTTGAAAGTATACTTGCACTCCCCAATATCAATTTATTCAAAGGTAAATGATATTCGATTTTTAAATTTCGCTTCCCATCTTCTGAAATTGATTTGGCATATTCATCGGGTATTCCATGATGCACTATGGTAACTTCATCTTCGCGAATTCCATAATTATCAATACTATCTTATTTTGATTCTTTACTTATAGCTATTATATGTGTTGGGTTTTTATAAAATATATTCCGTTTTAAACCCATTTGGTGTATGGTGGTCGTGAATTTTTCTCCATTAACCACGGTATATAGGTCATATAAGGCGATTGTGAATGTATTACATTAGGATTATATTTTTTAATTCTGATCAACATTCGCATTAAATCTGAAACTCCTTTAAAACCTTTTTTTATTATACTGCCACTTGGCTTTTTAAAGGTTTTAACTTCAACACCCATTTTCTCGAACATATCATAAAAAGCAAAAACACGTTCACTCTTCTCATTCTCGGAAATACCGCCTGTAATCAATAAAATTTGATACCCTAAATCGGTTAAACCCTTAGCTAAATCAATTGTGTGTTTAGTAAGACCACTTTAATCAATTCTACTCAAAAGCATTACTATTTTTAATTTTTTATTATTCATTTAAACGCGAAAATTTATGATTGGGGGTATGTATTAAATAATATCCCAGGTTTAAAAGAAATATAAAAATATATAATGAAACGCTTTATCTGAAAATTATACGAACTACTATTTTTTTATTAAAAAATAACGCTTTGATTTTAAGAATAATTTAGATTTTTTTTTATGCGTAATATAATTACCTATATAGCGGGAAGAAATTTGTAGAAATATTCGGTATCGATTGTTGAGATTTAGTCCATATACCTATCTGCTCTAAAAGAAACTTATAATTTTTTTCATCAATAATTTTTCTTCCTGTAAAGAAATCCACATCTTCATCTAGTGGAAAATATTTTCTTTTATACAAGTATAGATTATCCTCTTTACTATTGGACAAACCACCACCAATATTATAATAAGTAAAACCAGCTTCACCTGCCCACTGTATGGCATTAATCTTTAAATATTCATTAGGTCGTAACTTAAAATAATCTGCATCTGTACCCCCTAAAAAAGAATACACCGTATCATCTGTTAATAGAAATAACTCGGTAGAAATAGCCTTTCCGTCTTTATACACCAAACCAATGGCACATTTAGCTTTATTCATCTCCCATAAATGGACAAAATAGTCTAGTGAATGATAAAAGAAATCTTTTGCATCTCTGCGGTCCATAGTACCAATATATAAGTCATAAAAAGCAACTATATGCTCCATTTCGATATCCTTGTAAACTAGTTTAAAAGACAGACCTAATTTCTCAGCTTTTCTAAATTGATTTCTAGTGTTTGATTTTAAATTAGACCAAAACTGCTCCCAATCTGTAATATTACCTCTAACATTTAAAAGGGTATGCACTGTTTCACCAGAATACCCAGTATAATGACCATATAAATTGAAACGTACAAATTCAGAAACTATATTGTTAGCCGCATACCATTCATCAACTTGACTCCAGAAATTCGTTGTAACCTCTGAAGAACTATTTTCTTTAAAGTAAGGACCATTATAACCCCAAGGGCTACTAATATCTTTTAGACCCGTATTTTCGCCGTTGATAATAATATCCCGTATTAGAAAGGGCATTATCGCAATCAACGAACCATCGCCATCATTAAATGAGAAAAAATGAAGTTTTTGAATTTCATTTTCATCACTTAATAAAAGTTCATAAGCATAATAAGGGCAAACACAGTTTAGACTATTTAAAGATTTCGTATATATATCTAATACTTCTTTTGAATCTAACGCTTGTACAGTTAATTTATAAGTCTGAGTAGACAGCATGAATGGTTAATTTGTAAAATAGAACGTTTTAAATTTAAAAGAATTGTTACTACAATTTCTTTTACTGAGTAAAACTTAAACCAATTTATTCATAGAGCACTTTACACATACTATTTTATACTAAAAGAAAACTTTATGAAAAGGTGTTTTAATTCTAAAACAAATATAAAATTTCTAAACAATAAAGTGGCTAATAGTCCCTTAATTATTGAATAATACGATAAATATTACACTTTGTCAGCCCAATTAAAACGATTAATGGACCAATAGCTTTCTAAGTATAAACAAGCCGTTATTCTCAACTTGCACCAAATAGTATCCTTGAGGTAAATTTAAATTTGGAAGAAAAACTTCATGACGACCTTCGCTAATTGTTATTTTATTAGTTGTTATTAATTTACCATCCAATCCATAAATTTTTACAATGGCCTCTGCCTCAATCGGACTCACAATCAATAATGGAATCTGGTCATTTGTAGCAATAGGATTACGGCTTATTGAAAAATCGAATTTGTTGGTTACATCACTGGTAACAAATCGAGATTTTGAAGTTACGCTCACCATTTTTTTCACCTCGATGGCATTGACCAATGTATTCTCGGTGCCATGAAGGAAGGCAACCTCCAATTCGCCATCGGCTACATCTACCTCGTAGGACAGCATACCGCCCACCCTGTGCCCGAATCGTGACACCAGGTCAAGGTTCGTCTCTACCACCGCACCTTCAATTGCTATGGAATAAACACGCTGACCGACCTTGTTCGTACAGCTACAGTTGTTCGCCAAGAAAACGTTTACCGTATACCTGCCGTCGGGAACCGAAAAACGGTAGCCCATCTCCGGGGCACTGCCAGGGTCCCAACGTTCGTTCGTGAATATGCCCGTGTACGTCGCCGCATCCATCCATGTAGGGATCGAACTATCGCGAAGGCCATAGTCCAGTACGGGGTTCGTACCACCGACATTGCCCGCCGTTACCGTATAACCGACACCGTTGAATGATCCGTTGACCGTTGCCCCCCCAACCCAATCAGGACCGCTATCGCTCGAAACCACCGATGGACCGGCAGCGTTCAATCGATAATGGTAGGCCGCCACTGGAGGTACGGGTAGTACCGTCCAAATAAAATCGGTCGTCGCGGTTTCCGTTCCCCTGTTTACCGTTATCGCGATAGGGTATAGCCCGTCGCTCGAAGGTCCGCCCATTGCCGAACCCTCTAAGGGGATACCTGTTATACTTCCCGTACCACTATCGATTGACATACCTAGTGGTAGGCCCGTTGCCGAATACACGTAATTAGTTTGCGGATCTCCGCCCAATGCTTCCAACTGAAGCATGGCGTTGTTTCCTTCTATAGAGGAAATATCTTGGATCACACTGATCGTCAGCGGATCAGGCTCTACAGGCCCAACCTCACCTTTAGATCTCACCTCGATGGCATTGACCAATGTATTCTCGGTGCCATGAAGGAAGGCAACCTC
>NZ_CAXBGF010000009.1:0-174191 GCF_963975365.1 uncultured Maribacter sp.
CCGCTATCGCTCGAAACCACCGATGGACCGGCAGCGTTCAATCGATAATGGTAGGTATTAATAGTAGGTGTACTTTCCGTACCTTCAAATTTCCATTTTATTCTATCAGAACCGTTATTATCAGCAACAATCACATTACCATCTGCTAATGCTGTTAAATATTTAGATGTTCTCTTATTTACAATAAAGAAAGAATCATCACCTGCATCTAGAACTTCCCATAATTGGGCATCAGAACCATTTCCATCATACTGCCATACATTACTTCCTGTCATTGGACCAAAACCTGCTACATCTAACAACTTACCGCTATGAACAACTTTAAATTCATAATAACCAATACCAGCAATATCAAATTGAAATTGTTGCCATTGTTCCTCTTGATAACTTTGATGAACAATATTTACCGAATTTTCAAGAGCCCCGCCTAAAGCTTGTAAAGTGTTATTTGTTGCTACGTTAACTAAACGATATTTCCCTGATTTAGGAGGTTTTACGCTTGGCAAAAGACTATTGATCCAACTTTCGATAAGCGTAATACCAGCTTCATCGACTTGATTCTTCGCTAAGGGAGGCATCATAATACCTGGTTGAATACTCGCTGTACGATGATAAATTATAGATTTTAATGCTTCACCTTCAAACAAAACCTTTTCTTCTGGATCGATATTGAGAGATTCATTTACACCAGCAGTCAATAACCCTGTCTGTGCCAAAGTACGGTCTAACCTTAAATCGAAATTTGCCCTATTCGCTGTAGCAGGATTATGACAGTAAGCGCAATTTAAATCTAGGTATGATCTAGCTCTATCATCTAAACTACTATTTGAATCAAGTATTGAAGTATGTGTTAAATAGCCAGGAGTATCAAGGTCAGTTATCGCCGCATCCAATATGCCCAAGGCACTCAAAGTAACCAATTGATTACCAACTGTACCGCCAACAGCAGTATAATTATAGCTTTTATTTAAATTTTTAGTTCTAGGGCCCAATGTACCGCCACTTGAAGGATTATGACAGGTTAGACATTCACCTTCAGAAGGAAAATGCCATTTAATTTGACGTGGAGCACCACCTTCCCCAGTAACTAGAATATTTTCGTCAATACCACTTTCTACCAAATAAGCTTCAGTTTGTTGCTCGTTCCATTTATAGGTTAAGAAGTAAAAATTACCTTCAGTATCTTTAATAGAAAATCTAGTTTCAATCTTTTTGGTAATAGAAATATCGCTATCATTAATAGGATAATCAAAATGCTTTATTAAAACAGTACCAATTGGAAAATTCCAATTACCATTTTCTGAAAAGTTAATTTTCTCAGCAGGGGTGTCATGAGAACCGTTATTAGGTATCGCCATCCATCTACTTTTAATTGCTCCGTCCGAATAAAACGAGTCAATCAAATCATACGGAACAAATCCATCTCTTACATTCAAATCTGCTACATCGCCAACGAATACTCCTGTTTCGGTCAATGTTTGCGGTGCAGATTGAATATTTGAACTAGACTTCATTTTATATAACTTTACCCCATCACCCTGTTTTAACAGATACAGTTCACCCTCGTTATCTTGACCAAAAGAAACAATATTTGTTGGTGAAAAATTGCCTACAAGGCTATAACTGCCATTAGTAGTATCAACTGCCCATATTTCACTACCAATGCCATAATCTGCACAAATATATTTACCTGTTAACTCAGGTATATCGTTACCCCTATAAACATACCCACCAATAATGGCATTGGCATCGGTTCTTGGAAAAGAAACCAATGGTCTGGTATGCGCCATATTATTATATAATGTCGGCAAACAATTTAGTTTAGGTCCGGAAAAACCTTCGTAAAGCGGCCAACCATAGTTTTTACCAGCTGACAATACATTAATCTCTTCATGAGTGTCCTCCCCAACTTCGCCTATATAAAAAACTCCTGTTTGCTTATCTTTAGTTAATCGATGAGGATTTCGATGACCAATAGAAAAATATTCTTCGAATACGCTTCCATTTATATTTACAAATGGATTGTCGTTCGGTATGGTATAAAATTTTCCTGAAAATTCATCGGGATCACCAGCATCTAAACCTAAACTACGTATAGGTATATGACTTGTATCGAGGTTCATATCAACATCTAATCGTAGTACTCCCCCATCTAAATTTTCTGAGATTTGTTGTGCGTTTACATATGCTGCTTGATCACCCGTGGAAATATACAAATAACCATCTTTTCCGAATTCCATTCCCCCTCCTCTATGAGTCGTGTTGAACATTCTTCTTTTTATCAATGTTACTCGGCTATTGCTTACAAACTGCAGCGTAGTAGCATTAACCTCGAAACGCTCTAAAACTAAATAATTACCATGAAATCTTTCTAAGCCACAAGAAAACGCCAAGGGCCCTTCTAGGGTTTTGTCTTTAGATTGCGTAGTATAATAAACATATATGAAATTTTTATTGGCTACAGTTCCAAATTGAGGGTGTATACTTAAACCTAAAAATCCACCATCCCAAACTTTTCCCCCAACTTCAGATGACAAGTCAATTAACAGGTTTTTCTGAAGTACATTATCATCATCATCAAACCAAAAAACTTTACCATCTCTTTGTCCTACAATTATCTTATTAGAATTGGGCACCACATTAAAATTTAAGGGTGTATTAAATTCTAAATTAACAAATGCAACATCATACGGCTGTGTACCCGTAGGCAATGGATCAAATGAGGTATCAGATACTAAGTTAAAAGCCTTTGTGGTTGTAAGGCCTGGTCCGAAGAATAATGGAACAAAACTAGTTAGTAATATGAAAGTAAAAAACAATAAAACAAAACCCCTGTAACGCTTCTTCATAGCTTTGAAATCCTTATAATTGTTTAGGGGAATTCCAAAATTATACTATTTATAACAATTAGAATTTAAGTAGTTTAAAATTCGATAAAAGACATTTTTAATACGTTCAAACGCATATTAAACCATATATATCTTCTTTTAACTTAAATTACAATTTTTTAAGCTATAGTAATTTATAACAATTTGTAATACAAACTCTCTTTTAAGATAACCATTTTACTACATCTTTTCTACCCTAAAGATTACCTTAAACTTTTTTTGCCCCCTTTTAACGAATATTTTTAATAATCGAAGAATTCATTTCTTTATTTGTTACTACGTAATTTTGCACGCTAAATAATATGAAATGAAAATTGACCTGCGTAAATCCGCATTTTTGAAATTCCTAGTAGTTGGTGGTTTTGGAACAATCATCAATATAAGCTTTTATACTATTTTTGTAAAATATGGATTACACTTTATTTTGGCCTCATTCTTGGCTTTTGTAATTGCGGTTTCAAGCAACTATTATTTTAATTCTATCTGGACCTTTAAAAATAGGGCCACCCATAAAACAAAAATCAAAAAGTACTTTGAATTTATTAGTATAAGTGGTCTGAATTTAGCAATTAACTTAATTATACTATCTATCTCACTTTGGTTTTTAAATAAAAATATGTTCTTTGGTGAGTTTCTATCAAACAATTTAAATTTTTTACTAGAAGGTGATGCCATCTTTTATAATAAAATAGTATCGCAAATTATTGGAATTGGATTTGCCACAATTTTAAATTACTTAGGAAATAAATTTATAACCTTTAAAGAAGCCCCCAAAAATACATTCATAAAGCCCTAGATCATGAAAAATAAAGTTTTAATCATTGTACCAACGTACAACGAAGTAGATAATATACCTGTTATCTTAAAGCAAATATATATTCAACAAGAATTTATTGACCAAAACAAAACAATTCATGTTCTAGTCGTTGATGACAATTCGCCAGACGGAACAGCAGATATAGTAAAAATGCTACAATCGGAACTTTACAATGGCAAATTGTATCTTCTGCAGCGTGAAGGTAAACAAGGGTTAGGTACTGCCTATATAGCCGGTTTTAAATGGTCCATAAGCAATAATTACGACTATATATTTGAAATGGATGCAGATTTGTCTCATAACCCTAAATATTTACCAGACTTTCTTGAAAAAATAAAAACCACTGATTTGGTTCTAGGAACCAGATATATGAAAGGTGGTGGTGTTGTAAACTGGGGAAAGCATAGAATTCTAATTAGTAAAGGTGGAAATCTATATTCTAAAATAATTTTAGGTTTACCATTCAGAGATTTAACAGGAGGCTACAAATGCTTTTCAGTTGAAGTTTTAAAGACAATAGATTTAGATTCTATTATCTCTAACGGATATGCTTTTCAAATTGAATTAACCTATAGAGCTTACTTAAGAGGGTTTAACATTAGTGAAACACCTATTATATTTCATGATCGCGTTGCAGGAAAGTCTAAATTATCCAACAATGTTTTTACAGAAGCCGTGAAAAATATTATTCTTCTTCGATTAAAAAAGAACTCCCTTTTAAAGGAATTCAAAAGTAATTCAAAATCTTTCAATACCGTTGAATCTATTAAAGGATAATTTAAATTAGAAATTACCAAACTGGTATTGACTCAATAATTATTGAAGTAAAATAAAAAGGTTCGGTACTAATTTATAAATCCTCTTTTACCATATAAATATGGTGAAGGAGGATTTTAACTTTATAAGAAAATAAAGAAAAGTTATTTTTGTAGAATTTTACTTGTTCAAATCATTAAGCTTATAAAGCATAAACCTATGA
Source organism: uncultured Maribacter sp. (assembly GCF_963975365.1). GTDB lineage: Bacteria > Bacteroidota > Bacteroidia > Flavobacteriales > Flavobacteriaceae > Maribacter. The sequence continues at coordinate 4,685 of NZ_CAXBGF010000009.1, forward strand.
ATCTCTTCTTCATAATATTGGTTTTTCTCCATCACCAAAGTGTAATTTGCTTCTAAAATTTTATTTGAATACGGTTTGTCAACCTTAGTCCTTAATACCACGAAATCTATATCTTTATTTCTTACATACGAATTAAGCGCATCTACATCAAAAGGGTACACACCATAGTCAAAATTATGTTTCATGTAATAAAAGGTAGTAGGCTCAATATTAGCAGTGTTATAAACACCCATATCAAGAAACATATAATTCAATAACGTTGGCTTTGTATAATCTTTTATGTAATCTGCGAATTGATACTGAAATAAATCAGCTTTTTTATAATCTCGCATGTATGCATTATGATGCATAAAGTTCATTATAACACAAAATATTGCGATTGTTCCTATTGTAAGATAGTGTGCCTTACTTTGAATTCTACTTAATAGTTTACCAGGTAATAATTTCAAAGCAAATAAAATACCCAGGAATATAAATGGTGTGAATATTTGAAAATAATAATCTAATCGAATTCCACCACCATAAACCGAAAGAAAAAGAAAAAGGAAGGGTACTACTATTCCCAACTTAACTAGGATATTAGACTCCACTTTTTTGGTCATCAAATACCCAATAAGACCACCGAGAAATAAAATACCAAATCCCGGATTATGTCTAAAATATACAAGTATAATTTTACCTGTTATGGTTACCAGATTCATTAACATTCCGTTAGAACTAGCATAGTATTTTATATTCGTGATAAAATACACATCAATAAAGTTGGTAAGGCCGTCTACAGAATAAAAATATAGTAACCATGGTATACCTGATAATACCATCCCTAATAGAAACACAACACTGGCTTGTAAAGCTCTTAATATTTTTTTATCAATTAATAACGTAAATAACACAACTAACATCCACCCGAACCAAAAACCAATCATAGAATACTTAATCCAAATGACCGATCCAGCTAATACTCCATTTAGTAATAATAATTTAAATGACATGAAGCTTTTATTATCCTCTTTTAAATGTCGAATTAAGTAAAAGATGCTTGCCCCCAGTAATGGAATACAATATTGCTCAGCACTATCACCATGGACAAAATTAGTTATGTTCACCATCAAGAATGCCATTAAAATAGTTGCTAAATTGGATAATTGAACATTCAGGTATAATCTAAATATTCTTCTTCCAAAAAATAGAAATACCGCAAAAGCAATTACCTCCATTACATATATACCAACAAATGTGTTATGTGATATTAAAGAGCCAATACCATGTATTAAGTATAAGGTTGGGCCTTTCTGTTCAAATATATCTTTATAGACCACCTTGCCATCCATCATACTCTTACCGACCGTAAAAATAGCATTAGCATCTACCCAATCATTCAAAGGATATATTGGGGATGACTTTGAGGCAAATAATAGAAATAAACATGCTACTAGTATTGTAAAACCAATCGTTTTAATGAAATTATTTTTAATATTCATAAACTATTATAAAAAGTAAAAGTGACTATAGTACGAGATATAGTCACTTTTATTGTGTTTCGATAAAAATTTTATTACTTATTAATAAGCAACCTTTTAGATATAGGTTCTTGACTAATCATGACCAATGTTATAACATACATTTCATTATTAAATATTGCTGTTGAAATTCGATATTTATTATCCTCTTCAATTTCCTCAGGCATATATCTTCGAATTAATTTGCCACTCATATCATGGACCGTTAATCCGATTACATCATCCATATTAAAATCACCATTGAATGAAACTTCAACATAATCGGCTGAAGGATTCGGTGACAATATCACTTCAAAGTCGTCATTATCCAAGATAGTATTTTCTGGTGAAACTTGTAATGTAATAATTGCTTCATCTGTCAAACCTTCTTCATCTGTAACTATTAAAGTTATCGTATAACTTCCAGCTTCAGTAAATGTATGTGCAGGATTAGCTTCAGTAGAAATACCTCCATCTCCAAAATCCCAAGCAAAAGATACAACCTCTTTATCATCACTAGACTGATCCCCAGTAAAAATTATCTCTATAAAAGCTTCACCCACCTCAATACTCGATGAAGCAACTGCAATTGGTGCTAGATTAACTCCACCAGTCACAATAATTTCTATTGTAGATGTTCCTGTAAACCCTTCACTATCAGTAACAGTTAAAATTGCCGAATATGTGCCGGGTATATTATAAATATGCGTAGGATTTGGTTCTGTTGAATTTTCATCATCACCGAAGTCCCATGCATATGAAACAATCTCATTAACACCTATAGATTGATCTCCTACAAATGACACAACTAACGGAGCTTCTCCACTAGTAACATCAGCTGAAGCCACAGATGTAGGATTTTCCACAACAACTTCTATAACCGCAATTAAAATAGATGATGTTCCAGTCACTCCCTCATTATCGGTGACGGTTAAAGTGGCCGTAAAGTCGCCAGCTGTCATATACGTATAAAGTGGGTTGGCTTCATCTGAGGTTCCTCCATCTCCAAAAACCCAAGCATAAGAACTAATTTCAACATCATCTGTTGACTGGTCTCCTGTAAACTGAACCTCTAAAGGTGCTACACCTTCTATTACATTAGCAGAAGCAACAGCAACAGGAGCTTCATTAGCAGCTGATACGGTAATATCGATAGTCGTAGTATTCTCTAGCCCTTCTAAATCTGTAACTGTTAATTCTACAGTATATACACCTATTTCATTAAAAGTATAAGTCGGATTAGCTTCTATTGATGTTTCACCAGGTTCAAATGTCCAAAAGTAAGATTCTACACCCACATCATCTGTAGATTGATCTCCTATAAATTCAACAAAAAGAGGAACAATACCACCGGTAACATTTGAAGACGCAACTGCAACCGGTGCTTGATTAGGCGCGGTAATTGTTATTTCAATATTACTTGTGTCTTCCAAACCACCTGCATCCGTTACTAAAAGAGTTACGTTATATGTACCTGCTGAAGTAAATGTATATGTAGGATTAGCCTCATTTGATGTTTTGCCTGGTTCAAATGTCCATAAATAAGATTCAATACCTACATCATCTGTAGACTGATCACCAATAAACGAAATATCAATAGTAGCTTCACCACCATTCAAATCAGAAGATGCCTCAGCTACAGGTGCTCCATTGACATCAATTATTATAACATCTGCAACATCTGCATAGCCATCACCATCTTCTATTGTTAAAACAACATTGAATGCACCGCCGTCTTCGAAAATGTAAATTGGATTAGCCTCATTTGAAGTAAAGCCATTACCAAAATCCCATAGATAGGATACAATATCATTTTTATCATCGGTAGAACCAGCACCAGAAAATTGTACCGTTAGATCTTCATTACCCGATAGAATATCAGCAGATGAATTAGCGACAGGAGCAAAACCTGTACTTAAGAATTGCCATCTATAAATATCACCACCATTATCAGCATCAATATTAATATTGCCGTTAGGTGCTTCTGTTAAATAATAGCCACTTAATTTACTAATTATGTGAAATGTATTATTACCTGCATCAACAATTTGCCATAACTGCGCATTAGAGCCATTATATGTATACTGCCAAACATTTGCACCAGTAGCAGTATTTGAAGACTGCACATCCAAATATTGATCATTTGTATGCAATGTTCTTAATACATAGTAACCATCTGCAGCTTCTTCTAAAGCAAACTCTTGATAATCTGAACCATCATAAGCACCAGTAACTAAATTAGTACCTTGAATTAATTCACCATTTGCAGCTCTAATAGTATTTTGTGTTTGTACATTCACGAGCCTATATTCACCAACTATTGGAGGGCCATTATCACCACCATCATTATCATAATTTAAGCCTTTAACAGTAGTACCAAGCCCTTCATAGTTTGTATCGACAATAGGTTCAACCACTAACACATCAATTACAAAATCTTGTACACCATCGGCAATAGCATCATCAACACCAGTTACTAAAACTGTTTGTGGAATGTTCCAGTTAGCTGTATTGAAAATTAATTGAGTTTGATCCAGAGTAAATTCATCAGCACCAAGTACCATATTGAATTCAAGAATAACTTGACCAATAGGCGAAGTATTCAAGGTTACATTAAAAGAATCTGTATCTAAATCTTCATCAACAACTACAACATCTTTACTTACATTAACACCGGCACTAGCAGGAGTACCGATAGGCAAGAATGTCCATTTGAAAATATCTGTATTCAGATTAGCAACAACTTCAATATTACCTTCTGGAGAAATTCTAAGATAGTTACCAGTAGATTTACTGATTATAAAATAAGTATTATCTCCATCGCCAGTATCAACTATTTCCCAAAGTTGTGCGTTAGTACCATTAAAATCATATTGCCAAACATTGACACCAACTCCAGCTCCTATACCAGCAACATCCATTGCTTTTAAACTATGTTGTGCAATAAATGAATAGTAACCAGCACCATCATAGTCAATTTCAAAATGCTCATTATCAACACCTTGGTAAGGACCTTGCTGAACGTTAGCCTCATTGTCTAAACTAGATGCCAAAACTTCTAGAGTTTGTCCGCTATTTTTGTTAACTATTCTATAAATACCTGGGTTTGGTGGTGCTACACCACCACCATCGTTATCAGAATTAACTCCGTCTAATAATATAGTAGTACCGATATAATCAGCATCTACAGAATTTTCATTCGCTCTAATTTGAATTTGAAAATCTTGAGGACCATCTACATCTACATCGTCTACCCCAGTAACATCAACAGTTTGCGGAAGGTTCCAATTAGCATTAGTAAAAGTCAATATCGCCTCGGACAATAAAATTTCATCAGCATTTAATATTACTGTTAAATCTAACTCAACATCACCTGTAGGCTCAGCGCCAAGAGAAACTTGAAACTGTGCTATATCTTCATCTTCGCTAGTAGTAAGAATATCAACATCGAGAACAATTTCTCTCTCAACAACAGCACCTATATCATCAAATCTCCATTTAAATATATCGGTTCCATCATCATCTAGAACTGCAACGTTACCATCTGTTTGTACGCCTAAATATTTTCCAGTACGAGAATTTACAATATGGTATTCATCATTACCAACACCTAACACTTCCCATTGTTGAGCATCACTACCATTACCATCATACTGCCATACATTTACATTTTGTGCAGCTCCAAAACCAGCTACATCTAAGTATTTATCACTGTGTACTGCACGAAGTTCAAAATAACCAGCATAAGCATTTTCTAATATAAAATGCTGACTATCTACACCTTGATATCCACCTTGAAGGACATTAGCAGTATTGTTAGTAGCACCACCATCGACTTGTAAGGTTTTACCTGACTCCACATTAACTATTCTGTATGTACCCGTATCAGGTGCAGCTAATGGTTCTACTAAACTGTTGATCCAATCTTGAAGCATAGCTACACCTTGTTCATCAACTCTATTTTTAGCCAATGGAGGCATCGCTTGACCTGGAACAACACTATTTGTTCTATGCCAAAGCACTGATTTATTGGCATCGCCAGCAAATACAATTTTTTCATCTGGTGTTACACCCAACGGTTGATTAACACCTGCAGTCAATAATCCTGTTTGGTTTAAGGTTTTAAACAATCTTAAATCGAAATCACCTCGATTATTTGTACCCTCTTGATGACAATAAGCACAATTCAAATCTAAATAAGACCTTGCCTTATCATCTAAAGTTCCATTTACATCGTTAATTGAAGTATGAGTTAATATACCAGGAGTATCTGTATCAGTAATAGTAGCATTTAAAATACCTAGCCCACTAAGGGTTACTAATTGATTACCTACCACACCACCTTTATCAGCATAATCATAATTGCTATTTAAATATCTTGAGCGGACACCAAGGGTTCCTTGAGATATCTCATTATGACATGTGACACACTCTCCATTATTTGGAAAATGCCATGTATCGGTTCTTGTACCACCACCAGCTAACGTAACTTGAACTGGCTCATCTAAACCATCTTCTTGTAATACAGCATCTGTTTGGGCATCATTCCAATTATAGGTAACGAAATAGAAGTTTCCATCAGCTCCTTTAATGGAAAATCTAGTTTCCATTCTTTTAACAATATTTGGATTATTCTCATCAGTAGGGTAATCAAAATGTTTGATCAAAACACTACCTATAGGAAAATCCCAAACACCATCTTCTGAATAGGCAATTTGTTCTGCTGGAGTGTCATGTGTTCCATCATTTGGTATTGCCAACCATCTTTTTTTCAAAGCTCCATCAGACCAAAAAGGATCAATACCTTCGTAAGGTATAACACCCTCTCTAACGGTTAAGTTGGTCATATCAGTAAATATGCCGGTATCACTTAAATTTTGAGGTAGATTGCTATAATTAGTAGCTTCTGGGGATCTTAATTTATATAGCTTAACACCAGCCCCTTGACTAAGAATATACAATTCCCCATCATAATCTTGACCCCAAGATACCATGTTACCAGGAGCAAAATTACCTAAAGAAGTATAGGTATTATTAACTCCTATATCAACCTTCCAAATTTCACCACCTACACCGTAATCACCACAGATGTATGAACCTGTAAGATCATTATAATCTTGACCTCTATATACATAACCACCAATTATTGCATTTGCCTCTGCTCTAGGAAACTGCACTAAAGGCCCGGTATGCGCCATGTTATTATATAACTGCGTTAAACATACATCTCCTGCATTTGTTCTTGGTGTATAAGGGGCATTTGCCTCGAATAATGGCCAACCATAATTCAAACCAGGTGTTGCCGGGTTTACTATATTTATTTCTTCATGACTATCTTCACCTACTTCACCAATATAGAATATACCTGTAGCACTATCTTTGGTCATACGATGTGGATTTCTATGACCTAAAGTAAAATATTCTTCAAAAACTGCCCCTGAACCATCATTAAAAGGGTTATCGTTAGGAATATAATATCCTATACCAGAAAATTCATCAGCCTCCCCTGCTTGGTTACCAAGAATACGAATCGGCGCATGACTTGTAGTACCGCCAATCATATCAACATCTAAACGTAATACACCACCATCTAAATTTTCATCAATTTGTTGTGCATTGATATAAGCTGCTTGATCACCTGTTGTTACCCATAAGTAGCCATCATCACCAAACTCCATACCACCACCACGGTGTGTTGTATTATAAAGTTGGCGCTGAATCATTGTTATTTTAGTATTTGGCACCGCTACTATAGTGGCTGGATTTACCTCAAATCTTTCTAACACTAAGTAGTTGCCATGAAACTTTTCTTCACCACAATAAAAGCCTAGGGGTTCTTCTAAAGTTGTGTCATTAGATGCAGTACTATAATAGACATAGAAAAAGTTGTGTACTCCATCTCCAAAATCTGGGTGAATTGACAATCCTAAAAATCCCCCATCCCAAACTTGTCCTCCGACAACATTTGATAAATCGATCACCGTATTTTTTACCGTGGTATTATCTGCATCGTCAAACCAAAATACCTTACCGTCTCTTTGACCAACAATAATCTTGTTCTGACCCGGTACAACATTAAAATTCAAAGGTGTATCAAAATCCAGATTTGGATAAGCAACCACATAAGGGTCTTGTGTAAAACCTGTATTAGGAAATACACCATCCAAATAATTACCAATAGGTTCTGCTTCTGTTAGACCTGGACCAAAAAACATTGGACCAAAACTCATTCCTACTGCAGATATCACTATTACCAAAGCAGTTAAAACAACATTCTTTTTGTTCTGCAACATATTCTTGTAAGAAACTTTTCTCATTTTAAAGACTTCTAGGTTAATTCAAACAACAAAAAAAAGCTATTTAAGCTTGATCAAATATTAATATCGTTCAAAGGGGTTTATTTACGATATATTTCAATTATACAAATTTACCTCAACCCATAATCATTAAGAACATTTTTTCATACAAAAATGAAACATAATAAAATAAATGAAAGATTAGGTCGTTTTTTTTAGAACATGGAGGAATGGCAGAGTGGTCTATTGTAGCAAGTAATGTATTTTAATTGTAAGGTTAACGCCTTCGAGGGTTCGAATCCCTTCTTCCTCCGCAATTAAAAAGCCTGATTCTGTCAGGCTTTTTTTATTAAAAATATTTTTAAGTTTGAATAATTTGCAACATATCGATTTTATTTACTAGTTAAACCAATTGTCAAGAAAAAAGATTCTTTTCTCTTAAATAATGCTCATTTTTGAGCAAATATTTATATTAATTTTATGTCCGAAAAAATTTCCTTTATTGGTGCGGGAATCGCTACAAGTTATACCTTAATCCCATTAATTGAGAAATTAGTAATGGCCACCAAGAAAGTTGAACTATTTATAATAGATAAATCGGATAGTTTCTATAGTGGAGTACCTTATGGCAAACGTTCTGGAGAAACCGTTTTACTAATAAATGATTTAAAAAACTTCATCCCTTTAGATGATCATAGAACACGCTTAAAAAATTGGTTAGACAAAAATTTAGATGAATTACTACAAACGTTTGTTTTAAAAGGTGGAGAACTTTCGAAAGCATGGATATTAGAAAATAAAGAAGATATTTATAACGGTAAATGGGATGACCTATATATTCCAAGATTCTTTTTTGGAAGATATATAAAACAACAAGTTGGAAACCAAATTGAAAAAGCTAGAAAAAGTGCTCATATCACCATAACAGAAATTAAAAAAGAAGCTATTAATATAGATTCAACTGAGAATGGATTTACTATAAAATTTACAGATAATTCTGCTTTAAAATCTGACAAAGTAGTTATTTCAACTGGTTCGCTTCCGAATAAAAAGTTGTTTGATTCTAGTAAGAAAATTGCACCTACCTTAAAATATATTAACAATTTATACCTACCCTCAATTGATACAAACATAAATAATATCGTAGATATTCTTACTTCAAGAAACAAGAAAAAATTAGTTACAAACATCTTAGTTCTAGGTGCAAATGCCAGTGGTCTAGAAGCAATTTATAGAATTTTTGACCAACAACCTTTCAAAGATTCACAAAACTCATTTACTTGCCTTTCAACTCATGGTACTATGCCAGATGGCAAAATAAATCATAATAAATTAACAGAATTTAATACGATAAACCTTAATAAACTTAAGAATTTAGAAATTATTACTGCGGATCAAATTGCCGAAGCTGTAAATAAGGATTTAGATTTGGCCGAAAGTTTAAAATTAGGAGCCGCATCCACTGTAGGCATTATCTCAAAAGGCATCGGCAGCTTACTACCAAAGCTAAATGAGGAACAATTAATAAAATTTGCGTGTAATCATGGTAATCAAATCGGTAGAAGACAACGATGCGCCGGGATTCATTATTTATCTGTGGTTGACCACTTAGTAGAAGAAGCAAAAATTGAACAGGTTAAAGGTCAATTTGAAAATTTAGAACTCCAAGACGATTCATTCAAATTAAACTATTTCTCGCCTGAAATTAACGTTTTTAAAAGTTTAGAAAATTTTCATATTGTAATTAATTGCCTAGGAAGCATTAATTTGGAAAGTGAATATATACCCGAATTATTTAAAAATTTATTTGACAAAAACTTCGCTTCTATAAACGATTCTAAAATTGGGTTAAAAATAGACAACCATTTACAAGCCTCTAAAAATATTTATGTTGCTGGACCAATGCTAGCTGGAAATTTAATTGAGGATCGAGCACTTTGGCATTTAGAACATTGTGGGAGAATCATTTGGAGTAGTGAAATATTAGCCAATAAAATCTTCAACAACATTTAACAAACTACCAAATTATTTTATTTTGAATTAATTTAAGATTTAATTGAGCTAAAACCCAACTTCACATTCTCTATCTTTGGCACGTAATTTTAACAAGTGCCAACTTTAAATGAACATAAATCCTAAATTTAATTATTGGGTCTTTTTAATTTTTATTTTTTTTTATACCCGAATATTCTCACAAGTTTCTTATCAAGAAGCTTTCCCTAATTTAGATTTCAACTTTCCTGTTGAAATTCAAAGTAGCAACGATGGATCCAACCGTTTATTTGTAGTTGAACAGCCAGGTAGAATTAAAGTATTTCCAAATAAGTCTGACGTAACTTTAGGTGAGCTTACAACATTCTTGGACATTTCCTCAATTGTATCGTATAGTTCAGGTCAAGAAATAGGTTTATTAGGTCTGGCATTTCATCCAAATTATTCAGTTAATGGCCATGTATATGTTTACTATATAGACCAACCAAATAACTACAGAATTAACATAGCACGCTATCAAGTAAATAGCAATAATTCGAATCTACTTAATCCAAGTTCGGGAGTAATCATAGCTCAATTCATCAAAAACCAATCAGATTCGAACCATAATGGTGGTAAAATTGAATTTGGTCCTGATGGATATTTGTACATATCCGTAGGTGATGGTGGCGGTGGCGGAGACCCTCAGGGTAACGGGCAAAACCTAAATACCGTATTTGGTAGCTTGCTTCGAATAGATGTAGATATAGATGGTAGTAATCCCATAGAAACTAATCCCGATTTACCTAACGGCAATTATGAAATACCTTCAAACAATCCTAGGGTGGGTCAATCGGGATTAGATGAGTTATACGCTTGGGGTATCAGAAATACATGGAAATTTTCTTTTGATGCTTCTGGAAATTTATGGGGCGCAGATGTTGGACAAAATATTTACGAAGAAATAAATTTAATTACAAGAGGAGGAAATTATGGCTGGAACAAATTTGAAGCAAATTCAGAACCTAGTTATGGCTCTGGCACTACTTTAATGTCTACACCGGATATAAAACCCATTTTTTTTAATGATCACAGTAATGGAGATAATTCGATAACCGGTGGCTATGTTTACCATGGTTCTTTATCTAGTTCCTTACTACAGAACAAATATATTTATGGAGATTATGTTTCTGGTAGAGTTTGGGCATTAAGTTATAACCCGGCCAACAGCAGTACCACTAATGAACTTTTATTTAAAACCAACGGTGAATTTATATCAAGTTTTGGTGAAGATGAAGCTGGTGAGCTGTATTTTTCAGATTACGGTTCTAACGTAAAACTATATAAATTAACGGAAACAATTATAGAACCAGTAACTACAGCTGTAAATGGAATTGGTGAATGGAAACCGATATCAACAGGCACCAATGGCAATGTTGAAACAATTGCAAATTCTTCAAATGGCATAACATATGTTGGAGGCACATTTAGCACTGCAGGAAATCTTAATGTAAATAACCTAGCTAGCATTAGTACGGTCAATGAATGGGAAGTATTTTCAAATGGAAGTAATGGTTCTATATATTCAATTGACATAGCCCCAGATGGGACAATTTATGCTTCTGGTGAATTTACCACCATCGGAGGAGTTTCTGCAAATAATATCGCAAAGTGGAATGGCTCATCTTGGTCGTCTTTAGGAGTTGGAACTAATGGTCCAGTATTAAAAATTAAATTTAGCGAAACCGGAGCATTATTTGTTGGTGGTGTATTTTCTAAAGCAGGCGGGATAACTGTAAACAATATTACTAAATGGGAAAATAATACATGGAGTGCACTTGTCGATAACACTACTAATATTTCTGGCACAAATAACGAAATAAGATCAATAGGTTTCGACGAGGATAATAATTTATACATAGGAGGAAATTTTGATACGGCAGGCGGAGTTTCAGCCAATAGAATAGCGCGTTGGAATGGCGCTAATTGGTCTGCCTTAGGAACCGGCACAAGTGGTTTTGTTCAAGCTATAGCATCTATAGGGGACTACCTATATATGGGAGGGAATTTTGCTATTGCAGGTAATAAGACAGTTAACAGAATCGCTAGATTCAATAAAAATAATGAATCGTGGGAAAGCCTTGGTAACGGTTTAAGTGGCAATGTAAATACCATAACCTCAAATGGAACATATATTTACGTTGGAGGTAGTTTTAGTACCGCTAGTGATGATGGCAATGTAGATAAAATAGTAAATAATATAGCCCGTTGGAGTGCAGACAATGGTTGGGAAGCATTAGGGACAAATACAAATGTAGGAGTTAACATAAGGGTAAATTCATTGACATTTACCAACAACAATACGGAACTTTTGGTAGGGGGTAATTTCAGTATAGCTGGCAATATAAATGCCAACAATGTAGCTATTTGGAGTGAAAATTTTTGCGAAGAAGATAGTATTATTCCAGAATATCAAATAAATGGTGTGTTTGAAAGCGGAAACAATACTCTTACCGTAAATGAAGGTGATGAATTAGTTATAAGCATGTTACCTAATAACGTTTCGTTTACACTCACCTTACCAAATGGCTCAAATGTAAATGGTGATTATAGTTTCGGAAGTATAACTGCTGAACAATCGGGGACGTATACTATTGAAACAAACCAAGGTTGTATTGAAAATTTGGAAATTTCAGTTCAGCCTTCAGAAGGAGCTGATCAAGACAATGATGGTGTATTTGATGAAAATGATAATTGTGCTAATACACTTTCTGGGGAATCTGTTGATTCAAATGGATGTACTATTAGTCAATTAGATAGTGATAACGATGGTGTGAATGATTCTTTAGACGATTGCCCCAATACTACAAATGGTACTTTAGTTGATCTCACAGGTTGCCCCGTACAAGAAATTGACAGTGATGAAGATGGTGTTAATGATACTATTGATTTATGCCCTAATACATTAAAAGGCATAACTGTAGATGAAAATGGTTGTGCTGTTAGAATTTACCCTAACAATCAATTTAAAATCACATCTGTTGGAACGTCTTGTATTGGCTCGAATAACGGTTCTATTTTTATTGAATCGATCACCAATGAAAACTTCTTGGCATCGATAACAGGTGCTACTAAAAATATCACATTACCATTTACTGATATTTTAACTATAAAAGACTTAAATATAGGAGATTACGACCTTTGTATTTCTTCAATAGATTCTCCAAATTATCAAACCTGTTCAAAGATAATAATAACAGAACCTTTACCACTAAGTGTTCAATTAGACTTCAATTCATTAACCAATAGTATTACCTTAAAAATGAATGGTGCAAAGGAATATACTATAGAAATAAATGGTAAAAGTATGCAAACCGAAAATCAACTCATAAGTTTACCATTGTATGATGAAGTTAATAATGTAAGGGTAAGTACAAGTCAATCATGTCAGGGGGAATTTGAAGATACCGTTATTTTAGAGAACTCATTTTTGATCTATCCAAACCCCGTAAGTGAAAGTCTTTCATTAGATGTAAAATCATTGACTTCTGATACCGTTGAAATAGCTATTTTTACGGAAGCTGGGCTTTTAATTCATTCTGAAACCTATTTAGTTAAACAGTCTAAAATTGAATTAAATACCAGTGCTTTTAGCTCAGGTATTTACTTTTTGAGAGTGAAAAATGATAAAGTAAATAAATCCTTCAAACTTATTAAACAGTGAGAAAAATTGGGTTTTTAATTTTCATAACACTAGTAATCCAATCATGTGGAGTTGATTTGGATGTTTTAGAGTATGCTAAAAAAAATATGAATTTATTACTTGTTTTCCCTGAGAACGATTCTGAATGTACCGAAGGTATTGTTGTTTCCGACACGGAGAGCGAACTAATTTTTGAATGGATAGATGAAAATGATAATGCCCCATATATCTTACATCTAACCAATATTTCTAACTCTCGGACAGAATTATATGAAAGTGAGACTACAGAGATAGCCATTACTCTTGAACGTGGTGTTGTTTATTCATGGTACGTTACAGGAAAAACTAATAGCATTAGTGAAGTTTGGAGTTTTTATAATGAAGGACCTGGACTTGAATCAACAATTCCTTTTCCTGCCACAGCTATTTCTCCTGTTTCTGGAGCATCAATTTCCCGCACTAGTACTACCGTTAATTTAATTTGGCAGTCAGAAGATTTAGATAATGATATTGTTGAGCATGACTTATATTTTGGTGAAGTCAAAGATCCTGAACTATATGGCACTAATATTATTGAAACAAGATTTGATGATATACCTGTAGTGGCAGGAAAAACCTATTATTGGAAAATAGTTACAAAAGATAGTGTAGGAAACGAATCCACATCACCTGTATTTACCTTTTCAGTTGGTTAGTCTACATCTCTTTCTAAAATAAACGAATTCGATAATTTAAAATCTTAATTAGTAAATCAAAATTGCCCATTAATCTCATTTCTGAATAATGGGCAATTGAAAATATTTTTAGTTCTTTAAAATTCTATAATAACAAACTCTGATCGTCTATTAACGGCATGCTTTTCTTCAGGACAATACGTAGTGTCATCACACTCATTTAACAACTTTCTTTCACCAAAAGATTCGGTTGTTAGTTTTGAGTCAGAAATACCTTTTGAAAGTAAATAATCTCTTGTTTTATAAACCCTGCGCTCTGATAGCCATTCGTTATACGATGAAGCGCCCCTAGAATCTGTATGGGAAGTAATTTGTAATTTTAATGTTGGAATTTCTTCAAGTATTTGCACCAAAGAATCCAAAATAGTTTTTGCTTTTTTATTTAATGTAGATGAATTCAAATCAAAATAAATATCCCCTAATTGATTAATTCTTGATTTAATCGCATCCCTTTTCTTATTAAAGACGTCTAATTTTTCTTGTTCGGCAGCAGCTAAAGCCTCTTCCTTTCTTTGCTTCTCAAGTCGCTCTGCTAGTAATGCTTCGTCCTTTAGTCTATTGACCTCAGCGATAGAATCTGTTTGACGTTGTTTTTCCTTTTCGATAGCGGCCAAAAGTTCTAACTTTTCTTCACCTCGTTTAGATAAACCTTTTTCTATACCAAATTGATAAACAACCCCTGCTGCATGCTGAATATGGTTCGAAGCGCCATCACTCTGGCTCATTGCCCATTTTCCTGTAGAATTCAAATCAAGCCCCCAATGATCGGAAAACCAAGTTCTAAAACCGACCAAAGCATTGTACGTACCTCTTCCCAAGTTATTGGCATCCGTATAACCAGCACCAATACCAACATAGGGGTCAAACCAGCCCGTTTGGCCAATAATCTTGTTCAAATCATAAGTTATACGAGTATCTAGACCGAAATAATCAATATCATCAGAAATTACCATATTATCAATTAGAACATTACCGCTTTTATATTTATTGTAGGTTCCAATAACCTCAATACCCAATCCATTTTTAAAATTCCTTCCAATATTTATCCTAGATGGAAAAGGAACCATATTCCATTCATTTGCAACATTAAACAATCCATCAAACACATTTCCTGAATCATCAACGGCATTGAAACCAATACCAAAAATCCATGAACTCTGTACTATACTATCCTTTGCTGTTATTTGAAGTTCATCTTGAGCAGAAGTTAAATTAGCAGCTAATAATAGCATCAAAAAGCCAAAAACTTTAGTAATTTTCATAATATTAAATTTGGGTTATAAATTGTAAAAATAATTGTAGATAAGATAACAGACAAATAAGTACTATGTAAAGTAATTATTATCGATTGAAAGTTGAATGTAGATTAATCATCGACGAATTACTATTGAATCTTAAGAGATTTCGAACTTAGTCGTAATTGAAAAATACTGAAAGGACTCACTATCAAATTGTTTTGTTTCTCAGTCTTGGATTTAAGTTTATGTACTACCAAACTATCAGCATATTCATTTATTTCTAAATCAATATAATTGGATGTTTTACTATCTCCACACCATACTAATAGCATATTTTGACTAAAATCAACTACTGGAGGTACTAAACCTGGTTTTCTTGTCCTATTAATTTTGCCGTAAAAAGTATTTAAAGCCTCTTGATTTCTGATTAAAAAATATTCTTCTTCTTCAAAACCACTGTAATTTTCATTTAAAATATTCTGAATACCCATTTCATTAGAATTCAGTAAACTACTAGTAACTGAACTTTTACATGCATTTAATTGAATCGATAAAATAAGCGCTAAAAAAATAAGGTTTTTATACATTTTTAAAACGACCTTTAAATGCTCTCTCATAAACTTCTTCGTAAAGTGGAAGAACTTTCTGAATATCAAATTTATGAGCTTCTTTTAGAGCATTAAGTTTAAAACTTTCTAATACTTCATCATTCTTCAATATAGTTATTGCCTTAGCTGCCATATCTTGAATATCACCAACATTGCTAAGAAAGCCACTTATCCCTTCTTTATTTACCTCTGGAATACCACCGGCATTACTTGATATTACAGGTACTTTATTAATCATAGCTTCTAAAGCAGCAAGACCAAAACTCTCCGTTTCCGACGGTAAGAGAAACAAATCTGAAAAACATAATATTTTATCGATTTCGTTACTATTACCTAAAAAGATGACTTTATCAGCAATACCTAGTTCCTCGCAAAGTCTTTCAGCACCTTCTTTCTCAGGACCCTCGCCCACCATAATAAGTTTAGAGGGTATTTCAAGTTGAATTTTGCTAAATATCTTTATAACATCAGGAATACGTTTAACCTTTCTAAAATTACTGATATGCGTAACTATTCGCTCATCATCATTGGCCATATTATAGCGTTGGCAATCGGTAAAGGATGTACTATATTTTTTGGCATCAATAAAATTCGGAATAACTTCTATCTCACCTTTAATATCAAAAATCTCCAAAGTTCCCCTTTTCAAGCTCTCAGATACAGATGTCACAACGTCAGATTGGTTTATACTGAAGGTTACCGCAGGCTTATAAAAAGGATGCTTGCCTACTAACGTTATATCAGTACCATGAAGTGTTGTAATCATAGGAACGAAAATCCCCTCTTCCTCTAACATTTTCTTAGCCATATAACCAGCATATGCATGTGGTATGGCATAATGAACATGTAATAAATCTATTTTATGAAGCTTTATGGTATCTACCAATTTACTGGATAATGCCAGCTCATAAGGCTGATAATGAAAAAGTGGATATTCTGGAACGTGAACTTCGTGAAAGAATATTTTATTACTTAACAACTCTAATCGTACCGGTTGTCGGTAGGTTATAAAATGAATCTCATGACCTCTATTCGCCAATGCGATTCCTAATTCTGTCGCTACAACACCACTACCACCAAAAGTAGGGTAACATACTATTGCTATTTTCATTACTACAAAACTAGCTTTTTAATTTAGAATTGAGTCGTAAATGACTTGTTGAATTCTAGTTCTTAACCCAGATTTAACTAATAAGGTGTTTGATGCAGATGGATACGTTCTGTTAGATAAAAACACATAAACAATTTCTTCTTCAGGGTCAGCCCAAGTATACGTACCTGTAAAACCACTATGACCAAAACTTTTTCTAGAAACACAACCACAGGTTGGTCCGCTATGTTCTAATTGTGGTTTATCAAAACCCACTCCTCTACGTACATTTTTATCGCAGAAATAGCAGGTGTTAAATTTCTTAACTGTTCTAGAATCAAAAAATTTGGTGCCACCATAATATCCGTTTTGAAGATACATTTGCATAATCTTCGCGATATCATTTGAGTTACTAAAAAGTCCGGCATGTCCTCCTACTCCTGCTTGCATCGCTGCCCCCATATCATGAACATAACCTTGCACAGTACCGTATCTATAATAATCATCTTCTTCTGAAGGTACAATCCTATTTTTTTCAAACTTATCTAAAGGATTGTATGAGGTATGGTTTGCACCAAGCCGACTATATAGAAAATTATTGGTCAAATAATCTAAGGGTTGACCATAATTCTCTTCAATAACCTTTTTCATCACATAGTAAGGCACATCGCTATAACGATATCGATTAGATTTTAAGTCTTGCCTTCCAATTCTATCATAAATTGAATCTTTATAGGCATCTGCTAAATAAAGGTTATCATAGACTTTAGTTGAAAAACCAGGCAATGGTGAATTTCGATAAAACTCACCAGAAGGCTTTCTATTTTCATCTAATGTATTAATGTAAAAAGGTATCCATGCAGGTAAGCGACCATAATGTGACAAAGCCTTTAAAACAGTTACATTTTTAATTTCGGTATCGGAATAATTTGGTAGTAATTCTTCAAAAGTATTATTCAATCCAATTTTACCTTCCTCTTCCATCTTCATTACCATGGGCAACGTTGACAATATTTTTGTCAATGAAGCCAAATCATATATATAATCGTTCGTAATTTTTTCTTTGGAATCATAGGTAGGCTTCCCAAAACTTTTTTGATAAATAATTTTGCCTTTTCTTGCCACCAAAATTTGCGCTCCCGGAAACATTAAACTATCCAACCCATCATTCACCATCCGGTCAATATCCCCTAAACCTTTCGAACTCATACCTACTCGCTCAGGTATACTATAACCAAGCCTACTTAGTGATTGTGTTTTAATTCCTGAATTCACCGGAAAATCAGAGTGTGCACTAACCGGTAATTTCCCTGAAGCTCCTACTGCGCCAAAAAGAACCTCTGCGGTTTTCTCTTGCGCTATATCACTATTCTGATAAGACATGACTACTGCGTCAATATTTTGAAATGAATTGATAGCAGATAATGCATAAGGTTTAGCAAAAACGCAAAGTATAAGATTAGACGTTCTTTCGGCCGCAATCTCTTGCAACCAATTTAGCTCGGATGCACTAAATTTGTAGCCTTTCCATGGGCTTTCATTACTTTTATGATGGCCAATTATAACAAGGTTAAATTCTTTTAATTTTACCTTTAAAGTGTTGATATCATTTGCATCTACAACGGTTACGTCAGCATAATTTTTCAATCCTTTCACAAAAACATCATTAGAAGCATCACCGAACTTTACATAAGCAATTTTCTTATTGTCCAAATTTTTAATAGCCAGTAAGTCTAACTTATTTTTTACGATAGTAATGGCATTCTCAATGGCCTCTTCATATATAATATCGTCTTCTAAACTGTTTAAATCATCATAAAGATTATCGACAGCAATTGGTTTATAATTGTTCAACCCTACTTTGTATTTCGCGAACAAAATCTTTTTAACTGAATAGGCTAAACGCTCTTCAGTCAATTTACCTTTTTCATAAGCTTTTGCTAATTTTAATTTAGCTTCAACTACATTTTCTGGCATTAAAAGTATATCGTTACCTGCCATAAATGCTGCTAATTCTACACTACCATCATTACCTTTCGATGAAACACCTTTCATATTAAGTGCGTCGGTAAAAATTAATCCTTTATAGCCAAGATCTTCTTTTAAAAGTCCGGAAATTATTTGTTCGGAAATAGAAGACGGCAAACCCTTCTTAATTTCTAGTTCAGGTACTTCTAAATGGGCTACCATTATACTGCTTAACCCAGACTTAATTAGTTTTTTAAAAGGGTATAACTCTAAACTATCCAATCGTTTTTTTGAAAAAGGAATTATAGGTAAATTATGATGTGAATCTACTTCAGTATCCCCATGACCTGGAAAATGTTTACCATTTGCCAAAACCCCTGCACGCTCCATTCCCTTAACAAATGCAATTCCCTTTTCAACTACATTATCCCTATCCTCACCAAACGAACGATTACCTATTATAGGATTGTTTGGATTGGTGTTAATATCTAAGTCTGGAGCAAAATTGATATGTACTCCCAATCGTTTTGCATGCCTACCAATTTGAAAGCCTACCTTTTCAACTACAGCACTATCTTGTATGGCACCTAAAGTCATGTTCCATGGAAAAGCATAGGTAGAATCTAACCGCATAGATAGTCCCCATTCTGCATCCATACCAATTAACAAAGGAACTTTTGATGCCGCCTGATATTCATTCGTAAGAATGGCTTGCCTAACAGGCCCTCCTTTTGAAAAAATAACTCCGCCTAAATTCTCCTTACTAATTAAATTTTTAATTTGATCCGTTGCCTCCTTATTTTGATTTGATGCGATACTAACCATGAACAACTGACCCAGCTTTTCATTTAAGGTCATTTTATCATATTCCCTATCGACCCAAGTCTTTTGAACTAGGCTATCTTCTGTAAATAACGGGTTTTGAGCAAGAAGACTTGAACAACAAAACAACCCACAAAAAACTATTAAAACAAGGCGCATAAAAATGTATGTACTGAGATAACTATTATGGGATGAAATTATTGTATTTCATCGATAAAACCCAATAAATAAAGATAGTTAAGAAGAAATCGTTTTACAGAAAACGAGCATGCCAACTCTCAGAGGCTGGCACTTCCCAATGTTCAAGATATTCCCCTTTGTTGGTTACCAAATTATTGAATACAATTGTATTTTTTGAAACAGCTTTTTGTTTCGCCATTGCCTTAAAGTCAAGTAAACTTTTGTAAGCAACAAACTCCCCTTGCTTATAAGACACATTCATTTTATCCAATAACAAAACATCGTATTTCTTTTCCAAATCTTGAATAAAACGAACTGATGCATCAATTGAACAACCTGTAGCACTTTGTGAATTCTGATCTAATGCAATTACTATGAATCTTTTATACCTTATTTCATAACCGGCATTTAAATCATTCCCATGAGCTGTCCAATTTTGTAAAAACACATCAATATCCGACTTTATATCAACTAACTCATCTTCAGAAAATGAACGACTACATTGATATATCCAAACTCTTGCTGTCTCGGGTAACGTATTAAATTCTACTAGCAAATTATGTATTTTTAAAATATTATAAATCTTCTGCAGTAGCAATAAGCTCTGCAATATCCATAACTGCAATTGAATCTTCTTTCTCTTTGTTCTTAATACCATCGGTCATCATGGTATTACAGAAAGGACATCCTGCTGCAATTATATCAGGCTTTATTTCTAAGGCTTGTTCGGTACGTTCAATATTCACGTCCTTGTTCCCCTTTTCAGGTTCTTTAAACATTTGCGCACCCCCAGCACCACAACAAAGACCTCTTTGTTTACAGCTTTTCATTTCTACCAGCTCGGCATCCAGTTTTCTGATTAAATCCCTTGGAGCTTCGTAAACGCCATTACCCCTTCCTAAATAACAAGGGTCATGAAAAGTAATTCGCTTTCCTTTAAACGTTCCGCCTTCCATCTTAATTCTACCCTCAGTTAGTAGTTGTTTTAGAAACTGTGTATGGTGAACAACTTCATAATTTCCCCCTAAACCAGGGTACTCATTTTTAATGGTATTAAAACAATGAGGACAAGCTGTTACTATCTTTTTTATTTCATATGCATTTAGTACTTCTATATTGGTAACTGCCTGCATTTGAAATAAAAATTCATTTCCTGCTCGCTTTGCTGGGTCGCCGGTACAACTTTCTTCAGTACCTAAAACCGCGAATGACACATTGGCTTTATTCAAAATCTTAACGAAAGCTTTTGTAATCTTTTTTGCCCTGTCATCAAAACTACCGGCACAACCTACCCAAAATAAAACTTCAGGAAAGGTACCTTTCGAAAAAAATTCTGCCATTGTAGGCACTTTCAATTCACTTACCATATCTTGTTTTAAGATTCTTTACTCCAGTTTAAACGGTCCATTTGGTTAAATGGCCAAGGCGCTCCATTATTTTCAATATTACCCATCATATTATTCAAATCTGTTGGAGCGGCAGATTGTTCCATAACAAGATATTGTCGCATATCCATAATTATAGAAAGAGGATCAATGCTAATAGGACAAGCTTCTACACAAGCATTACAAGAGGTACAAGCCCATAATTCTTCTGGGGTAATGTAATCGTTCAATAATTGCTTTCCATCGTCTTTAAACTCGCCATTATTCTCATCTATATTCTTACCAACTTCCTCTAAACGGTCACGAGTATCCATCATAATTTTACGAGGAGATAATTTTTTACCTGTTTGATTCGCTGGACATTCGCTGGTGCACCTGCCACATTCGGTACAGGTATACGCATTTAATAATTGCACCCAACTTAAATCTTGTACGTCTGAAGCACCAAATTTATATGGTACTGCAGTATCTTCAACAGGTTCTGCATACGGGTCTACATCAGGATCCAACATCAACCTAACTTCATCGGTTACCGATTGTAAATTCTTAAACTGTCCTTTGGGTGTTAGTTTACCATAATAAGTATTCGGAAAGGCAAGTAATATATGCAAGTGTTTCGAATAGTACAAATAGTTGAGGAAGAATAAAATCCCTGCAATATGTAGCCACCAAGCAGTACGTTCAACTATTATTAAAGTCGATATAGCTAAATTTTCGAATAATGGGGCTATAAAACTACTTATTGGAAACGATCCCGCTTTAGCATAATGTTCGGCTCCCATTTGTTGCAATTGATAATCTGAAGCATTCATGGTAAGAAATAAAAACATCAATATCAATTCGATATACAGAATAAGGTTACCATCCTTTTTTGGCCAACCCACCATTTCTGGTTTAAAGAATCTTTTTAATCGAATAACATTTCTTCTTATCCAAAAAACAAGTACTGCAATAATCACTAATAATGCCAATACCTCAAACGATGCGATTAGAAAACCATATAAGCCGCCTAATACCGAAAACATTCTATGTGTACCAAAAACACCATCTAAGACAATTTCAAGCACTTCTATATTTATAATAACAAAACCAACGTAAACGATAATATGAAAAAAACCTGCGATAGGGCGAACAACCATTTTAGATTGACCTAATGCAATCTTTGCCATGTTTTTCCATCGTTGTGGCTTATTGTCATTCAAAGAGGCCTCCTTACCAAGGAAAATATTTCGTTTTAATTTTGAAATATTCTTTACAAAAAAACCCACACCAACTATAAGTAATACTACAAAAATGATATTAGGGAGATACTGCATATATATATTTATTCTTCTATTTTATCAGCTGGGTCTTCTTCAGGGACAGTATAGTCCTTTTGTTTTTTACCAAAAACCGAAACGTTGACATAACGTTTTGGGTTTAAACGAAAATCTTGCAAGAGCAGCTCCAATTCTCTGGTGGTAGTATTCAAATTAGAATATAGTTCCTTATCGTTCATCAGTAAACCTAGTGTACCATCGCCATTTTCAATTCTTTGGGTTACTTGATCTAAACTGGCCATTGTAGATTCTAAACTAGCCAAAGTACGCCCTAAACCAGCTGAATTTAAGGAGTCTGAAAGCTTAGAAAAATTTAAAGTAAGCAATTCAAAATTCTTAAATGAATTATCTAACTTTTCCCTATTACCCTCTAATACGCTATTTAGTGATGTAGCACTCCTATTAAGATTTGTTATTAAAATATTAAGACCTCCTATCACCTCTTTTAATTCCATTTTTGTCTTAGGGTCCAAAATAGAATTTACATTAACCAATACAGAATCAGCCCCAGAAATAGCAGATTCGAATTTACGAACCAAAGGTGTCAATTTTTGTTGTGCTAAATCTGTAATTCCAAGTCTAGTTTCCGTTTTTAATGTATCACCAGATTGTGCAACACCAGTGGCATCAAAAACAGGTTTAATTTGTAACCCCTTACCACCTATTATACCAGTATCATAAAGTTCAACAAGGCTATTTTTAGAAAATTTAAAATCATTACCAACCGTAAAAGTCACTAACAAATTCCCTTTTTCATCTAAGAACTTTATGTCATTAACTTTCCCAACACTAAACCCGTTAATTGAAACGGTAGTGCCAGATTGAAGTCCGCCAACATTAGGGTAAACGGCATAGAAAGTTTTGCTATTGTCAAAAATAGGAGTGGATTTCAAATAGCTGAATCCCATGATAAACAAAAGAATACCTCCTATTACAATAATTCCTGTTTTTACTTCTCTAGATAGTTTCAAGCAATTTTATTTTTGTTACACTCAAAATTAGGAATAATATTTACACTTTAAGGGGTAAATTCAGAAACCTCGTCCAGCGCTTGTTTAATAGGAATTCTTTCTCCTAATTTATATGCAACAATATACGCTGACCTATATCCCTTTTCTTGTGCTAGGGTTTGCATCATTTTCGCTTCTCTATATGACCTAGTTTCTCCGTACATGTAACGATATAAATTTTTATAGGGCTCCTGTGACAAACTTGAAAGACCATTAAAATTAGCAGAACTAAGTTGTATGTTTTTACTACTCGCCATTAACTGAATCTTAAAAATAATTGACCCTACAACTTCTTTTGAAGAAATAACCTCTTTTTGTTTAGTTATAACCGCAGGCTTTTCTATAATCTCTTTTGCTTCTTCAACTTTTGCTGAAATAACTATTGGTTCTTGTTTCTTTATTTCTGCAACCTCTTCCTTAACCGGTGGCGTTTTTGGTTTCTCGATAGTTTTCTCCACTGTTTTAACGGTCGGCTGAATACCTTCTTTATAATGCAATATCGCTTTTGCAATAGCACTTCCCATTTCGTTCTGTCCTTTACCTGAATTTAAATAGGCACCTTCATCTTTATTGGTCAAGAACCCCGTTTCAACCAAAACACTTGGCATAAAGGTTTGATGCAACACAATAAAACCAGCTTGCTTCACTTGTCTATCGGTCCTCTTTAAAGAGCTTGAAAAATTCTCCTGAATCATGGTAGCCAATGCTACACTCTGATCTAAAAATTCTTCTTGCATTATCGTCAAACCAATTACAGATTCCGGTGAATTAATATCATAATCGGCATATCTATTTTCATAATTATCCTCTAAATAAATCACCGAGTTCTCTTTCTTAGCAATTTCAAAATTTTGCTTATTGGCATGTAGCCCTAGCACAAAAGTACCTGCACCATGTGCATCTGAAGTATGAGAATCACAATGAACGGAAACAAACAGATCGGCATTTGCCTTATTCGCTACCTCACCTCTTACATACAAATCAATAAAAGTATCGTCTTTACGAGTGTAAATAACCTTAATGTCTTTATTCTTTGATAAAATTTCACCAACTTTTAAAACAATATTAAGAGCAATCTTTTTTTCCAAATAACCATTACCCAAGTTACCTGGATCATGGCCCCCATGACCAGCATCTAACACTACAATAAAAGGGTCATCGGACTTTGTTTCTGTTCCTAACCCTGTGAAAGATTGAAGCAAAAATGACATTGCTATAACTAGTGAAATGCAAAAGAATTTTATTTTCATAAGTACTAGGGATTATATAGCCCTGATAATGGTTAAATTTATTGTAACACCCTACATTAGGATTAAAAAATATATGTAAGTTTGACATCTGAAACAATGGCTCGTTGGACCGCCAAACCTTTACAAAAATAGGATATATAGCCTTGCAATCAAACAAACAATACTTACTTTTCCTATTCGTGGTTTTTGCCGGTGCTATTTACGCCTTCGGACAAGAGGGTAAAATTACACCGCTAAACATTCAAATAGAAAAAGATTCTATAATAGCTCCATTATTCCCATCCACAAGTATTAGAGATTCTATTACAGCAGACTCTTTGGCTGCAGATTCTATTAATAAAAAGCCTCCTTTATTATTAGATAAAATAACCTACAAGGCGAAAGACTACGTTAAATTAAGTCAAAAAGAAAATAAAATCTATCTCTACAACGAGGCTGAAATTTACTATCAGGATACGGAATTAAAGGCCGGTATAATCATTATGGATTATATAAAAAATGAAGTTTATGCCGGTAGAATGAAAGATTCTTTAGGCAATTATACGCAACTACCCTATTTTAAACAAGGCTCAAACATAGTTATACCAGATTCCATAAGATTCAATTTCGATACCCAGAAAGCATTAATTTGGAATTCACGAACCGAGCAGCAGGCCGCTGCAGGTCAATTAGGTAGTGATGCCATGAAAGTATATGCAGAGATTACAAAAAAGGAAAATGATTCCGTATACTTTTTAAGTGAAGGAAAACTTACCACATCTACGGACACCATAAATCCCGACTATTACATAAGAGTAAGAAAGGCAAAATTTGTACCTAAGAAAAAGGTGATTGCAGGGTTTAGCAACTTATACATAGCAGATGTCCCAACCCCAATAGCAATGCCATTTGCCTATTTTCCACTTTCTGTTGGTAGATCTGCAGGTATTTTAATGCCCTCTTTTGGCAATGACCCCAATACGGGATATTTTCTTCAAGATATGGGCTATTATGTTCCATTAGGCGATTACGCCGATGTAACACTTTCTGGAGATTTTTATACGAATGGAAGTTATGCTTTTAGATCGGCATCTATCTACACCAAAAGATATAAATATAGAGGAAATGTTAACCTGAGATATGAAAATCAAGTTCGTAGCCAAAAAGGCTTTAGCGATTACAGCTTGTCAAAAAATTACAACATTCAATTCTCACACTCACAAGACCCGAAATCTAGCCCCAATTCTAGATTTTCGGCCTCGGTTAACCTAGGTAGTAGTGAATATTACAGAAATTCATTACAACAACGAAATTTACCTAATACTCAAAACAACACCCTATCTTCGTCTATTTCATATTCTAAAACATTTCCTGAGTATCCGTCAGTAAATATGAGTTTGACCGCGACGCATTCTCAATTAACATCACCAACCGCAACCGCCTCTGACACAGATAATATTAACATGACCCTACCTACTTTTCAGGCAAGTATGGAGCGTATTTATCCTTTCGCAAAAAGAGAGGGTATAAAAAAAGGGATTATTCAAAACATTAATTTTCAATATGATGTTAATGCTCAAAATAGATTAACTACTAACGATGATGATTTTCTAACTTCTAGAATGTTCGATAATACTAAAGTTGGTGCAAGACATCGAATACCATTAACCACAAATTTCAAGGTGGCCAAATTTTTCAGCGTTAGTGTTGGAGGTAACTATGAAGATGTTTGGACCCTAGAAACCTATAATAAAAGATATGATTTTGATACAAAAAAAGTAGTTACTGATACTATAAGTGGTTTTGACCGATTTAATAAATATAATTTTAGCGCAAGCGTTGGTACAACACTGTATGGAACCTTTGATTTAGGTGAGGACAAAAAGATTCAAGCTATTCGCCACACCATGCGCCCGTCAATTAGTTATGGCTATGCACCCTCTTTTGACCAGTTTTATGATGAATATATTAATGGTAATGGCGATGTTATTCAATTTAGTCGTTTTCAGGGAACCTTAAACGGCGCACCTTCATTAGGCAAATCGAATAGTTTAGGCTTTTCTTTAGCTAATACTTTAGAGGCAAAGGTTAGAGATAAAGATTCGACCAAAATAGAGCCTAAAAAAGTTTCTTTATTAAGTAATTTCAATATCTCAACAGGGTATAATTTTGAATCTGATTCGCTTCGTCTAAATCCATTAACCGTAAATGGTGGCACTAATATTCTAAACAATAAAATGTCGATTAACTTTTCGGCAGGCCTAGATCCATATGCGATTGACAATAATGGCAAAAGAATCGACACCTGGAATATTGATAATGGCGGTAGTCTTTTTAGGCTTACAAGAGCAAATGCCAACATTTCCTATTCAATTAGCAGTGAAATGTTCGGTAAAAAAGAGGACGATGAAAAAGAAGAAGAGGAAGATCCCTTCGATTATGTAGCCCAAAGTGGTGGTAGAGATGATGACCTCTTTGGAAGAGCCGATAATTTCAACGACAATCCCGTCCGTAAAGATGACAAGAACAGTGATGTGGCGAACCCCATATACGGCACCAAAATACCTTGGAACTTAAGACTAGCTTATTCTGCCAGTTATTTAAATTCTGCAAGACAGAGTGAGTTTAGCAGTCACTCTCTAATGTTTTCTGGTGATATAGAATTAGCTCCGAGATGGTCGGTTGGAGGTTCTTCTGGTTATGATTTTAAAAACCAAGGCTTCACTTTAACTCAACTTCGTTTTCAACGAGATTTGAAGAGCTTTACCATGCGTTTTAACTGGACCCCATTCGGACAATACAAAAGATGGTACTTCTTCATCGGTATAGATTCATCTATTCTTAAAGATCTTAAATGGGAAAATCGAAGTCAACCCATTAGAAATTAACAAAATTCATTTTACACTATGAAAAAGATAATTAACACTTCAAATGCCCCAGCCCCAATAGGTCCATACAACCAAGCCATTTTAAGTAATGGAACATTATACATTTCTGGTCAAATACCCTTAAATCCAAAAAATGGTGAATTAGTTTCAGGTGATATTAAAAAAGAAACTAAACAGTGTATGGAAAATTTAAAGGCCATTTTAACCGAAGCTGAAATGACCTTTGAAAATGTTGTGAAATCTTCTATATTTCTAAGTGATATGAAACAATTCACTGAAGTAAACGAAGTATATGCATCTTACTTTAATGCGGAAACTGCACCTGCAAGAGAAACCGTAGAAGTAGCAAATTTACCAAAATTTGTAAACGTTGAGATTTCTATGATTGCAATAAAATAAAAAATCACATATTTGCTTGGTGAAATTCTACTAAACCTTCAATTGGTCTTTGTCTAATTACCCCTACTATTAAGTCATTTCTTAATAATACGGAAGTTAGCTCATCTCTTAAATAATGGGCAATACTACCAACAAAGTTAACTGGCACTTTAGTAGCCAACTCAAACTGCATTACGTAATTATTAATGAATTGCTGAAAGCCTTTATCTATAACGCCTTTTGAATAAGGGTGTTCTTTATTCTCTATTAAGAAGCGAGCAAACGTTGCAAGATAGGTATTTGGATTAGGTTGCTTATACAAATTTTCTTTAATGACATCGGCATCAAGGTCGTGTTGCTTCGCAAATTTATGAGCCAAGTCTGCCGGCATTTTATGAAAATAATAATCTCTAATTAATTTACGTCCAAAAAAATTACCACTTCCATCATCCATTGGAATATAGCCTAATGACGTTACTTTTTGAAATAATTGATTACCATCATAGTAACTACAATTAGAACCTGTACCAAGTATACAGACAATACCTTGATGCCCTACTTTCGTAGTAGCGAATATTGCCGCATAGGTATCCTCTTTTACGTCAGCTTTAGCATTAGGGAAGAAATCCTTAAAAATAGCTTTTAGAAAGGATTTCATGCGATCCGTTCCACAACCCGCGCCGTAAAAATATAAATGAGTTACTTTTTCACGGTTTTTAGAAAGTTCAAAGTTATTAGCTAAGCGATCTTCAATTACATCTTTAGTCAACACCTCTGGGCTTAGACCCAAAGTTTGAGTTAAAAAAAGTTGTTCGCCATTTTCATCCAAAGCAATCCAATCCGACTTGGTTGCGCCACTATCTACTATTAAAATCATATACCGAATATCTTTAAAAAATAAACCTGAAAATAAGGAAAAAATGCCTCATTTTCAGGAAATATCTTAATTATACCAAAATGTTGGTTACAGTGTATTAACGTGTTGCATTAGGTCTACCATTTTATTGGAGAAACCTGCTTCGTTATCATACCAGCAAATTAATTTGAAGAATTTAGAATTCAACTCAATTCCTGCGCCAGCATCAAATACACTTGTATGGGTTTCACCAATAAAATCTTGAGAAACCACATCTTCTTCTGTGTATCCTAAAACCCCTTTCAATTCACCTTCAGAAGCTGCTTTGAAAGCTTTTTTTATTTCTTCGTATGAAGTTTCTTTTTCTAAACGAACAGTTAAATCAACAACAGAAACATCTGCAGTTGGAACCCTAAAAGCCATACCTGTTAATTTCCCTTTCAAAGCAGGAATTACTTTTGTTACCGCTACGGCAGCACCAGTAGATGCAGGTATAATATTCAACAATGCACTTCTACCTCCTCTCCAGTCTTTTCTTGAAGGACCATCAACAGTCATTTGAGTAGCAGTTGTTGCATGAACAGTAGTCATCAACGCCTCTTCTATACCGAATTTATCGTTTAAAACCTTAGCCATTGGAGCCAAACAGTTTGTTGTACAAGATGCATTAGAAACGATTGTATCAGAAGACTTAGCATCTTTATGATTCACACCCATAACAAACATTGGAGCATCTTTAGAAGGAGCAGAAATAACTACTTTTTTAGCACCACCATCGATATGATATTGAGCAGTTTCTAAAGTTGTGAATATACCAGTACATTCAGCAACAGTTGTTGCACCTACTTCATCCCACTTACAGTTCTTGGGATCTCTTTCCGCAGTAATGCGAACAATTTTACCATTTACAACTAAATGACCATCTTTTACTTCTACAGTTCCGTCAAAAGCACCATGAACTGAATCATACTTAAGAAGGTAAGCCAAATGCTCAACATCTAACAAATCATTTATAGCAACTACATCAACATCGCCACGTTTTACCGTTGTTCTGAAGACCAATCTTCCTATTCTACCAAAACCGTTTATTCCTACTTTTAAATTTGACATTTTCTCTATTTTAACGTTTAATATTATGTTGTCATTATTTCCGAAACCCTTATAAGCTCCTTATCAATTTTTGTATGCCCCTTTATTGCCTTATTAATAGGTGTTAAGGTTAGCTTATTACATTGAATACCTACCATCAGATTAGTTTTACCTTCAAGCAACGCTTCTACTGCCTTTACCCCCATTCTACTAGCAAGAACCCTATCGTAGCATGATGGTGCACCGCCTCTTTGCATATGACCAAGAACAGATACCCTAACATCATAGATTGGTAAATGCTCTTCAACATATTCCTTAAGTTCGAATACATTTTTACCAGATTTATCACCTTCCGCCACTATAACGATACTTGAAGATTTTCCAGACTCCTTACTTCTTTTCAAGGATTCTAATAATCTATCAAGACCAAGATTTTCTTCGGGAATTAAGATTTCCTCCGCACCAGCACCAACACCTGCATTTAAAGCTATATGGCCAACATCTCTACCCATAACTTCTACAAAGAATAGTCTGTTATGAGAACTAGCCGTATCTCTTATCTTATCAATACAATCTACCACTGTATTAAGAGCGGTATCAAAACCTAAAGTAAACGTGGTTCCGAAAATATCGTTATCAATTGTACCAGGTATACCGATTACAGGAAAATTGTACTCTCTATTAAAGATCATGGCACCTGTAAAGCTACCATCACCACCGATAACGACAAATGCGTCTATACCGGCTTTTAAAAGCTCTTCGTGCGCTTTTTTTCTACCCTCTGGTGTTCTAAAATCATCACATCTAGCAGACTTTAATATAGTACCACCTTTATTAATGATGTTATTTACACTTCGGGCATCCATTGGTTTAAAATCCCCTTCGATCATACCTTGATAACCTCGGTAAATTGCAATACAATCTACTTTCATATAGGCACAGGTTCGAACAACTGATCTAATGGCTGCATTCATGCCAGGTGAATCACCACCAGAAGTCAGTACTGCTATTTTTTTTATTTCTGAAGACATCGAAAAATTTAAGCCAACGAAAGTAATAAATCTTCTTTCAATAAAGAAATAATGTGAGTCGGCATTTTCAACAGAAATTAAAGAAAACGTTTTAGTTGTGACATTTTATTACAATACTTCTTAAAATTCCACATTTCTTAACATTTAGCATACATAATGCTATCAATTTATTGATTTTGGCTTATCATAAAATCGAATTAAGCTATCATTTCCCATTACCGAAGTTGGGTTATCTTTAAACTTAACAGGCTCTTTAACTTCATTGTTTTTAGTTAAAATTTTCTCTAAGAGTTCTTTAAAGTTATTAAAATCAACCTCGTAAGACAAACCAGCACCTTGGGTAGAGCCTTGTCGGTCAGATAAATACGCCTGAATTTCACTTTGTCTACTAAAAAACTTAGCGCTTAAAGTACCCTCATCATTTAACAGCACCTGTATTTCAAAATCACCAGCCACCAAGGTTTCACTTGAAGCACCGACCGGCACACCAACCTTACCATTAAATAATATTCTATCAGAAATTTGTGTTGAAACCGTAACTCCAATTCGGTCATCAGTTTCAATATCGGCAGATCTATCTAGTACACCTTGCTCATATGACAGACCAAGATTGAATTTATCATTGCCTCCACTTAAAATAGAATTTAAAATACCTGATGCACTTTGAACCAAATTACCGGTAATTGCTTGTTGGTTGATTCCGCTTTGTGCGTTCACAAACGTACCCTGAGCCAATAAAAATATAGCATTCTTCTCTTCTACTGTTGGATCCTGCAATCTATATTCTAACTCTGATTGCACAATGGAACTCGTTCCCGGAAAATCTATCCCAAAGTCAATATTTGGACTTTGAAGCTCTCCTGTTAAACGTATAATAACATCTGTTGGAATTCTTCTAGTAAAACCGGGATCATCTAATAAAGGAGCCGGATTAGCATTTAGAGAATATACCGCTTCCATATTCAATAAAGCCTCTAAAGGCTTCTGATCCCAGTTAATAGTACCCCCAGGTTTTACCTTGAATTTTTTATCAATTATTCCGCCAAATTTATATTGGTACTCGCCGGTAACCACAACGAAATCACCATACATTTCAAATTTACCATTGGTATTTATTTGAATCAAAATAATTCCATCTCCCGTTCCTTTTAAAGAACTACCGGTTTTCGTGTCGGTTACAATTTCAACCTCTGCATCCGGGGTAACATCAAGATTAAATTCCAATTCCAATCCCTGATAATCTTTTAATTGCCGTTGGCCTTCTATAGTTCGTTTATCGTTCTTCTCAATAAAATTTATAAAAGAATAATCCCCTACACTAGCTACGTCACTTAATGGGATTTTCAAAGAAGTTCCTTTTGCAGTAGAACCGTCTACAATTATATTTAATGCTGTGGTAGGACCATAAATACGGCCAGTGCCATTTAAATAACCCGTACCATAATACAACTCCCCTTCCTTAAACTCGGTATTCAAAATCAAGAATGATTGATCCTGGGTATCAACATGTAAATCTAAAATCCAATTATCAAAAAAACTATGTGAAATGGTCCCGTCAAGATTAGCTCTGGTACCTTTAGCCACATCTTCTAATGCAATATTTTCAAAATCGAAAGTCTGGTCAGAGAGCACTACCCTAGAACGAGGTGCAAAACTATAATCAACATTTAAATAAGGAATTGCTATACCGGCATTATCTAAAGTCAAAAGTCCATTAAAACTCGGATTATCCACATTACCAATAATACTTACCCTGCCATCGATATCTCCTCGTATATTATCTATAACACCTTCACCTAAGGGACTAAAGGGCTCTAAATTAAAATTACTGAAATTTGCTATTAAATTGGCTTTAGGGATATCTACTTTATTATCGATACTACCCAAAACGCTAAACTTTTCTATACCATTATCAGTGAGTTGCGAATTAACTTGAAACTCAGTTAAATCTTTGTTACCAATAATACTTATTGCCAAATCGCCTAAAGGAATATCGTTAATTCCGAAGTGCTCTATATTCAAGTTCGATGAGGGTAAATAAATACCATCTTTTTGCAAAACATTTAAAGTTCCGTTTACTTCACCTTGCAATTTAAGGCTATCGATGACCGGAGTAATTTTATCTAAGGAGACAATTTTAAACTGTAATTGAAGATCCTTATAGGTAGAATCTGCTAACTGACCTTTTAATCTTATTTGCTCTTTCTCCTCATTGTTCATTACAATTTCTTGAATAGTAATACTATCGAGTGCCCTATTCAATATTACTTTGTTCTTAGAATCACCATCTTTGTTCAAAACCCATTTATTACCCTTAAAATTAACATCGGATGTTTTTAAACCTATGACAGATTTATTGTCCTTATTAAACGTATGGTAAAAATTCAGGTTGTAAGAATCATTAAAATCGCTACCTCCTTTGAATTCAGACCTAAAGAACAAAGTATCCTTAAGCGTAGTATTTATTAAATTAAAGTCCTTAAAATTATAATAAGGAGTATCCAATTCCCCAACCGAAACAAATGTATTGAACAACGGATTCTTATTATCTATACGTACTTCTATATTATCTGCAGAAGTGCCAAAAGCTTCAATACTAGGAGATTCAAAATTGAGTTTAAAATCACCTTCATCGGCAACTATATTTCCTTTAATAAATGTATTGGGATCAAAACGTACTTCAGGAAAAAATACGTCAACAATTTTATTATAAATTTTAAAATTGAAGGAAAGATTTTGACCATCAGATATTTGAAATGGCCTATAATTGGTATAAATACTACCTAATGAATTTTGAACAAGCTTACCTAATTCACGAACCTTAAAATTACCTTTCATAAAACCGGTAATAATATCCGGAGAATTAATATTTATAATACGAGCGCGCTCTATATCAAAACTAGAAGTTATTTCAAAATCTTCGAAATAATACGTGTCATTTACATTTTGATAATTAGTTTGAGTAAACTTAATATCCCCAATAATATTATCTAGATTAGTCCCCGTAATATCCATACTCACGTTCCCTTTAAAAATGGAAACACTGTCCTTAATGAAGTTAAGTTTCTTTAAATCGGCATAATCTACAGAGGCAATAAAATTGAAATTATTTCTAGTTTCAGCAACATTAGCCAGTCCCTTAAAGTCAAATTTTAAATTCTCATCATTACTTATCAAAGACCCGTCGAATAATTGGTCTTTTATTATACCGGAAACTCTTAAATCTTGATAGTTATATTTATTGAATTCAATAGAATATATCTGTCCTATCACTTCAGTATTCAATCTTTCTTTAACGAAGCCTTTTCCTTCTACATTAAAATCTAGAGTGGTTTTACCTAAACTTTTGTTTTCTGCAAAATTCCCTAAATCAAAATCGATTAAGGAAATAAATCCTTTATAAGTGGCGTTGTCTATATTATTGAAATTGCTTAATACAATATCAGCATAACTACTACCAATAGCTGTATTAAAGTTGACTTTCGCATCTATTGATGAATTCGTTATTAATGCATTACCGCGAATTGTAAATTGACCAAGCTTACTAAAAGTTGATGGTAATGAATTACCAATTAAATTAGGCAATAACGCATTTAATTGATAATAACTACTTGTTACATTTTTCATTTCAGCATTTAAGCTGAATGGTTTTTGCTTGCTAAAAAGATTTTTAAAATTAAAATCTCCACGAATACCGGTATTATCAGAAAAAAGAAAAAGATTATCGGTATTAAGGTCATTTAACACACCGTTTATATCAGCACTAAAGGTTACCTCTTTACCCTTTCCAAACTCATTATATAGCAGATTAATCTCATCAAAAGCTACCTTCGACTCTTTAAAATCCGCAACAACATTTACTTTGTTCAAAAAATCACGAAAATCTTCTCGATTATAATTAAAAACCAGATTGCCATCTAATTCAGATAAACGAGTTTTTATTTTGAGGGAATCGAAACGCATTTGCTGCTTCGTGTACTTAAAATTGGTGGCCAACTTATTCACCTTTAAACCCCTAGTGCTATAAAGGGACATATCTCGAATATCAGCAGTCACTTCTGGCCCAAGAATAAGAAAGTTTCCCGCACTTATATTCAGACTATCAAAATTTAAAACAGTAGGCTTTTCTAAATTCTCGTCAATATATTTAAATCTACTGTTTTTAATATCAACTTGAGAAGACGATAATTCAAATGGGGGCGTACCTGGTGCTCTAGGCCTACCATCATCAAGTTTATCCACAAAGACTTCTAGGTTAGAATTCTCTTCACCAAAATAGGTCTTCATTTTAAAATTTAATTCATCGACAGAAATATCACCAAACTCCAAATTGCCTTGAGCCAAATTACCAATACTAAGAATAGAAGTTTTAAGTTCATTGATATAGAAAAGCGTATCTTTTTTATAATCTTCGATAAAGACACCCTCCAATGCAGTATCCCAAGAAATCAATGAAAGTTTTAGACGATTAATGTTAATATGAGTGCCATACTGCTTATTAATTTTCTTCGTAGCATACTGCGCCAATAAAGTTTGAACAACAGGCAACGAAAAAATCAGGGTGCCTAAAACACATATCAGCAAAATCACCAATACTATTCTAACCAATATTTTCCTAAGTTTTTTGATAGGGCTATATGTTTTACCTTTGTTATTCAAATTTTATTCCAAATATGTTGGAACACGAACCAATTTATATACTTGCTATAGAATCTTCTTGTGATGATACTTCTGCGGCAGTTTTAATGAACGATAAAGTGCTTAGTAATGTTGTCGCTACCCAAGCAATTCACAAAGAATATGGAGGGGTTGTACCAGAACTGGCATCAAGAGCGCATCAACAGAACATTGTCCCCGTAGTCGATCAAGCAATAGCCAAAGCAAATATCGATAAAAAACAATTATCAGCCATAGCATTTACAAGAGGACCTGGCTTAATGGGATCTCTACTTGTAGGCACCTCATTCGCAAAGTCTTTGTCGTTAGGTTTGCAAATACCTCTTATAGAGGTAAATCATATGAAAGCCCATATTCTTGCACACTTTATTGACGAAGAAAGTATGAAGCCGCCTAAATTTCCTTTTTTGGCTTTAACGATTAGTGGTGGACATACTCAAATTGTGCAGGTCAATGATTTTTTTGACATGAAGATCATAGGCCAAACCTTAGATGATGCCGTTGGCGAAGCCTTTGACAAAAGCGCTAAAATTCTAGGCTTACCCTACCCTGGCGGACCTTTAATTGACAAATATGCAGCTACGGGAAATCCGCATAAATTTGAATTTCCGATTCCTAAGGTGAATGAACTAGATTTTAGTTTCAGTGGATTAAAAACCAGCATCCTATATTTCATACAGAAACAAACCAAAATGGATCAAGATTTTATAGAAAATAATCTTGATGATATCTGCGCATCCATTCAATATACCATTATAACTATTTTAATGCGAAAGCTTAAAAAAGCGGTTAAACTTACAGGTATAAAAGAGATAGCTATAGGCGGCGGAGTTTCTGCAAATTCAGGCATTAGAAAAGCTTTAGTGGATGCTCAAATTAAATACGGTTGGAAAACCTATGTCCCTAAGTTTGAATATTGCACCGATAATGCTGCCATGATTGGTATAGTTGGATATTATAAATATAAAAATGAAGTTTTTGCTCAGCAAGATATAACCGCAAAAGCGAGATATTTAATTTCTTGATTTAACTGAAAATTGTATGCAACTATTTTATAATTCTGATGTGAAAGTCAACGATACGTTTTTTACTTTCGACACCAATGAAAGCAAACATATTATCAAAGTTCTTAGAAAAAGAAAAGGTGATGAATTATGGATTACAAATGGTGAAGGATATTTATTCGAGGCCAAAATTATAGATGATTCTATTAAGAAATGTGAGGTTGAACTCATATCTTCAAAAAAAACACCTCCTAAATCACATAGGCTTCATATGGCGGTGGCACCTACAAAAATGAACGACCGTTTCGAATGGTTTTTAGAAAAGGCAACAGAAATAGGTGTTGATGAAATTACCCCAATAATCTGTGACAGATCTGAACGTAAAATACTTAAGTTAGACCGCATGCAAAGGGTTATAGAATCTGCTATGAAGCAATCACTACAAACCTATTTGCCAAAATTAAATGAACCCATTAGTTTATCAGATTTTTTAGAAAAACCAATTACCGGTATACAGTTTATAGCGCATTGCGAAGATAGTGAGCGTCATGAACTAAAGCGAAGCGTTGTTGGCGATCAAGAGGTAACCATTTTAATTGGTCCTGAAGGTGATTTCACGCCTAATGAAATTAAAAGTGCAATGTTAAAAGGGTATGCACCAGTTATCATGGGCAAAACTAGATTGAGAACGGAAACTGCTGCCGTTGTAGCATGTACCATTATTGCCTCCATCAATAATGGATAACTAAAATATCTATCGATGACTATGCAACATATTGAAAATAATACTCTAATAATTTTTCATCTACTAATTTCGTAGATTTGATTATGAGAAAATTTATTCGCCTACTCATCTTTTTCATTTTAATGTCAAACCTTTCATTAAAGGGACAAGAAATAGCCATTTTAAAATATCAAGGCGGTGGAGATTGGTATTCCAACCCTACTGCATTGCCCAATTTAATTAAATTTTGCAATAACAATATAGGAACTTCTTTGAGCAATAAACCTGAAACTGTTGAGGTTGGCAGTTCTTCTATTTACCAGTATCCTTTTATACATATGACAGGCCATGGTAATGTAGTATTTACTGAAGAAGAATTAGAAAATTTAAGAAACTATCTTTTAGCTGGTGGTTTTCTTCATATTGATGATAATTATGGTATGAAACCATATATCACCAGAGAAATAAAAAGACTTTTTCCAGATTCTAATCTAGAGGAAATTGGAGCCGATCATCCTTTATTTTCAAATAACTACATATTTGCACAAGGTTTACCCAAAATACATGAGCATGATGGCCAACGCCCGCAAGCTTTCGCGATAACTTTTAATAATAGAATTGTATTGTTATTTACCTCAGAATCAGATTTAGGAGATGGTTGGGAAGACCCTACCGTACATAACGATTCTGCCGAAATAAGAGAGAAAGCACTAAAAATGGGTGCTAACATTATTACCTATGTATTTAAAAGTTAACTAATGACTTCAAAAACTATCTCAAAAGGCATCTTAAGAGCCATAGGCATCATAGTTGGTGTTGCTCTATTGCTTTATTTTCTATACACCATACGTTCAGTATTGGCATATTTGGCCATCGCCGCTGTTGTCGCCTTAATTGGAAGACCATTAGTTCTATTCTTAAGGTTGAAACTTAAATTCCCTAATATTCTAGCTG
Source organism: uncultured Maribacter sp. (assembly GCF_963975365.1). Classification (GTDB taxonomy): domain Bacteria; phylum Bacteroidota; class Bacteroidia; order Flavobacteriales; family Flavobacteriaceae; genus Maribacter. Next base: position 43,338 of record NZ_CAXBGF010000009.1, read on the forward strand.
TTATTGTTACCATGCTGATAATGGTTGGGGTTTTAGCCGGCATTTTTGCTTTATTCATTCCACTGATATCAGAACAAAGTAAAAATCTTTCTCTTCTTGATATTGATGAATTACAAAAAAGTCTTAATGAATTATACCATCAAATTACTAATTATCTAGGGCTTTCATCGCATATCGTTAAAGATGTAATTGACGATGTAGGCTTAGAGAAAAATATTCTAGAAGGTTTGGACATAGGGTTCATTCCTAATTTTTTAAATTCTTTCTTAACTGTTTTAAGCTCTGCTAGCATAGGCTTATTTTCAATACTCTTCATTTCTTTTTTCTTTCTAAAGGACAGAAAGCTTTTTGAACATGGACTATTAATATTTATTCCTCAAACTAAAAAGCAGGGCACTACAAATTCAATAGAAAAAATAAACACTCTATTATCTAGATACTTCGTTGGCTTACTGCTTCAAATATTCATTCTATTTGTCATTTACACCATAGTTTTACTACTAGTTGGCATTGAAAATGCTGTAGTCATAGCTTTTCTTTGTGCACTATTTAACATTATACCGTACATCGGACCAATTATTGGCGGTGTTATGATGCTGACATTAACCATGACCAGTAATTTAGGATTTGATTTTAGCGAAGTAATACTTCCTAAAACAGGTTATGTTATCTTAGGATTATTACTTGGGCAATTGGTCGATAATTTCTTCTCACAACCTTTCATATTTTCAAATAGTGTAAAATCTCATCCTTTAGAAATTTTCTTGATTATTATTATCGCTGGTTTACTTTTCGGTGTGGTAGGTATGATTGTGGCAGTACCAGGCTATACTGCTATAAAGGTTATTATGAAGGAGTTTCTATCAGAGAACCAAATCGTTAAATCATTGACCCAAAATCTATAGAACTTAAGTGAATCTTAAAATTTTATCTAATGAAGTACAACTGTTTATCAATGACAATCTAGCTACTGATATTCATAAGATACTTTTAAAGAAATCACCTTTTGCGGAAGTAACGTCTAAGGAGCTTGTAGAGCAAATAGAATCTAAATCAAAGGCGAAACAAAAGCTACCAACTTGGTATGCAACAAAAAACATCTTCTACCCCAATAAACTTAATCTTTCACAAACATCATCTGAATTAGCTGCGCACTATAAATCTACATTGGTACAAGGTAAATCTTTAATAGACATTACTGCTGGTCTTGGAATTGATTCTTTTGCTTTTAGCAAAAACATAAACAAAGTAATTCATGTTGAACAAAATGAAGAATTATCTGCTATTGCACATTATAATTTCATTCAGTTAGGAGCAACGAACATTGAGTGTATATCAGCAGATGGGATATCATTTCTAAAGAATTATCCACTTACATCTGATTGGATTTACCTAGACCCCTCAAGACGAGATAAGAATAATAATAAAGTATATTATTTATCCGATTGTGAACCTGATGTAAACGAGCATTTAAATTTCATATTTACCAAGTCAAATAACATTCTAATTAAAACAGGTCCATTGCTTGATTTAAACAACGGATTGAAACAATTAAAAAATGTAAAAGAAATACATATTGTGGCGATAGGCAACGATGTAAAAGAAATACTATGGCTATTAGAAAAAAATTACGATGGAGAACCGCTAATAAAAACAATAAATTTTAAAAATGAAATTGAACAAACTTTTCAATTTCATTTAAAACAAGAACAGTCTGCAATATCCAAATATTCTTATCCATTGGAATATTTGTATGAGCCAAATGCTGCTATTTTAAAATCTGGCTCTTTTGAATATGTAGGTAGCTACTATAATTTAAACAAAATACATTCTAACTCACACTTATATACTTCAGTTAAATTAATTTCATTTCCAGGCCGCGTATTTAAAATATTAACTATTCTTGACTACACTAAAAAATCTTTCAAAAAAACAGCTATTTCAAAGGCTAATATTTCTACAAGAAATTTTCCTGATTCTGTCGAAAAAATTAGAAAAAAACTTAACCTAAAAGATGGCGGCAATTCCTATCTATTTTTCACTACGGATAAAGATCAAAAACTTATTGTGCTTAATTGCACCCAAATCTTCGAATAACTTGGTGATATATCCTCTATTTTTCAACTCAATTAGCTCTTAATTCATGAACTATTTTTCGATCTATGCTACTACTACAACGATTTAGAAAGTCATTTTTTGTGTTTTTTTTACTACAAATTAAACTTAAGATGTTAAAATTATTAACATAAGGATATCTGAATTCAAATAGACCTAAATTATTGATACATCAACAATTACGGTAACTTTAAGAGAATTATTTAAACACAAATACCTTAAATAGAATTAAAGATCTCATAAAATATCGCAATTGAATTATCTATATATGCGTTAAAATTGCTATTATTATACCGGATTTTGATTTTTTTAACATTTAATAGCTTCATTAAATAATTCTAAAAGTCAAAAAACACGCTAATTAATTTAAACTAACAAACAACAACGATTATGAGTCAAAAACGTGATTACAAGTCGATCAAATCCCAAAAAAGGTCTTCCTTTTTTAAATCAGGGATTTTATCGATGCTTGTTTGCTTAGGAGCCCAAATGGTCCAAGCAAATGAAATGACTGGCACTTCGAATGAAGAAAAGGTTAAAACAGTACAATCAACAGTTACAGGTACTGTAACAGATGATTTAGGAACACCACTACCAGGTACAAATGTGGTAGAAAAGGGTACTACTAACGGTACTCAAACAGATTTTGATGGTAACTATACATTAAATGTAGAACCGGGTGCTACATTAGTATTTAGTTATTTAGGTTTTCAAAGAAAAGAAGTAGCTGTTAATGGTCAATCGGTAGTGAATACTTCTTTAGCCGAAGATGCTGCTGCTTTAGATGAAGTAGTAGTAACAGGTTATCAAGTACAAACTAAACGTGAAACTACAGCTGCTGTTTCTATAGTAGCTGCTGAAGATTTGGCTGCTGTACCTTCTGGTAACATTGAACAACAATTACAAGGTAGGGTAGCTGGTGTAACTGTTCTTACAAACGGTCAACCAGGTACTACTAGTCAAATTAGGGTACGTGGTTTCAACTCTTTTGGAAACAACGCCCCTTTATATGTTGTAGATGGGGTGCCAACATTAAATGTTGACTTTATAAACCCAGACGATGTTCAATCGGCTACAGTACTTAAAGATGCAGCCGCTGCATCCATTTATGGAGCAAGAGCTGCAAACGGGGTTATTGTTTATACTACGAAACAAGGATCTCGTTCTAAAAGGAAAACTTCCATGACCTTGAACATTAATAGTGGTGTTGTAGATCCAAATGTTGCTGGTTCACCAGATCAATTGAACCCATTAGACATGGCTAGATATACACATATTGCCTATGAGAATAATGCAGCTGCCAATGGTACTGCTGTTCAATATACGCACCCTCAATATGGTTCGAACGCAACACCAAGCTTACCGGACTATTTGCATGCAAATGGCCAAAACGGTGTTAGTGCCGGTGATGTTGATTTAGCTGCCGTAAGAGCTGCTTATGAGGCTGATCCTGGTAACACATTCTTAATTAGACCCAATTTACAAGGTACTAATTGGTACAAGGAAATTACAAGAATTGCACCATCAAGTAGAGTTTCTTTAGGTTTTGATGGTGGTAACGAAAATGGCCGTTTTTACATGGGTGTTTCTGCTCAAAACCAAGATGGTATAGTTCTTGGGCAAGAATTTTCAAGATATGCTGCGCGTTTCAACTCTGAGTGGGATGTTACGCCATGGTTATCTATTGGTGAAAATTTTCAAGTTACTTATAGATCAGCAATTGGTATTGCAGGTGGTAACGGTGGTGTAGAATCAGCAGATGATGAGTCTGAAGTTTTATCTGCCTTTAGAATGCCAACTATTATTCCTGTATATGATGATTTTGGTAGCTTTGCTAGTACTAAAGCTGCAGGGTTCAACAACCCTAGAAACCCGGTTAGAAGATTAAAATTGAACAATGGAGATGACAAATCATATAACATTGGTGGTTTCGGTAATATGTATGCATTAGTAAAACCACTTGAAGGATTGACTTTACGTTCTAGCCTTGGTGGTAGTTACGGAAATTATCATTATGTAGATTATAACTACAAATATTTAGGTGATTCTGAGCCTGAAGCAAGTAACTCCTTTAGTGAAGGTAGTGGTTATGCTTTTTCATGGACATTTACCAATACTTTTAGTTATGAAAAATTATTCGGTCAACATAAAATTACGGCCTTTGGTGGTATAGAAGCCTTGAATACTGGAAGAGGAAGAAATATTTCTGGTAATGGTATTAATCCATTTTCTACAGATTTAGATTTCCAAAGTTTAACAGTAGTGCAAAGTCCGAATGTAAACAGTAATCAATTCAAAGGATCTACGTACTTCTCTACTTTTGGTAAATTAGATTATAATTTTAATGAAAAGTACTATATAACCGGTGTTCTTCGTCGTGATGGTTCTTCTCGTTTTGGTGAAAATAAAAGATACGGAACATTCCCTGCGGTTTCTGCTGCTTGGAGAGTTATTGATGAGCCGTTCATGCAAAACCAAGACGTTATTTCTGATTTAAAAATTAGAGGTGGTTGGGGTGAAATGGGTAGTGATTCCAACGTATCACCAAATAACCAATATTCTTTATTTGCTTCTGACCGTGGTAATACGTTCTATCCAATCGATGGCCAAAATAGTGGTGCCAATGAAGGATTTGCTGCTAGTAGAATCGGTAACCCAAATGCACAATGGGAAACTTCTGTAACTACCAACATTGGTTTCGATCTTTCTTTATTCAACAATAAATTAGAATTTATTTTAGATTGGTGGAAAAAGGATACTAAAGATCTTTTATACCAAGTACCACTACCTGGTGTATCAGGTAATTATGCTTCCGCTCCTTCTGTAAACATTGGTGGTATGAGCAATCAAGGTGTAGATTTTCAAATTATTGGTAGAGGTAACTTTACCGAAGATCTTTCTTTTGAAGTGAATAGTACAAGTTCTTTCCTTAAAAATGAGATTACAGCTTTGGCACCAGGTATTGATGCTTTTGGTGATAACATTTCGTTTAGAGGTATTGCACCAATTCGTAACTCTGTTGGGGAATCTATTTCTACGTTCTTTGGCTATAATGTTTTAGGTTATTTTAATAGTGCAGATGAAGTTGCCAACTCTCCAGCGCAAGATGGTAAAGGATTAGGTCGTTTCAGATATGAAGATATAAATGGTGATGGTGCAATTACCCCAGATGACAGAACGGTAATAGGTAGTGCTGTTCCTGATTTTACCGGTGGTTTAGATTTAATCTTACGTTATAAAAACCTAGAATTCCAAACCTTCTGGTATGGTTCTGTTGGTAACGAAATTTTTAACCAAACTAAATGGTTTAGAGATTTCTTTGGTACTTTTGAAGGTTCTGCAAAAGGTACATCAGCTTTTAATTCTTGGACTCCTGAATTAGGCAATAATGCTGGTTCACCAATTTGGGAAAGTGCTTCTAACTTAAGTACAAGTGGTGCTTCTAACTCTTGGTATGTAGAAGATGGTAGTTATTTAAGATTAGTTCAATTGCGTATTGGGTATAATTTTGATAATGCGTTGGTTGACAAAATGGGACTTAGAAAGTTAAACGTAGGTTTATCTGCGAATAACGTTTGGACACTTACAAATTATAGCGGTCTTGATCCTCAAGTTGCTGGTCCGGATACAAACTTCGGTGTAGATGTAGGTAACTTCCCTGTTACTCCAAGTTATGCAATAACCTTAGAAATAGGTATTTAATAGTTTTATAATAAAATAATAATACAATAATTAGTAACTTTAAGAAAAAGTAAACTATGAAAACATTTAAATTTAAAAAACCATCGTTATTACTAGGTGCGTTGCTGCTTGCATCGATGTCTTGTAGTGATGAATTTTTGCAAGTAGCCCCTACGGACTCCCTTGCAGATGCTCAAGTAAGTACCAAAGCCGGTATTGACGGTTTATTAATCGGTACATACTCTGCACTTAATGGCGTTTTTGGCAATCGTTTTGAAGGTCCTAACCATTGGGTAACAGGTTCTATTCTTGGTGGAGAAGCTAATAAAGGAACGGATGCGGGAGATTATAGCACCATAAATCCTGTTCAACGATACGAAACCAATCCAGTAAACGGTGACTTAGACAATCTTTGGAGAGGTAGATACGAAGGGGTAAGTAGAGCTAACAAAGTTTTATCTGCAATAACTAACTCAACTGAGTTGTCAGCTGCTGACGCCGCAAGACTTTCAGGTGAAGCTAGAATGTTAAGGGGTCATTATTATTTTGATCTTAAAAAACATTTTAACAACATTGTTGTTTTTGATGAAACAGTAGCGCCAGAAGATTTGGCAACACTTTCTAACAATGGTGACGCTTGGACTCAAATTGAAGCTGATTTGCAATATGCTTACGACAACCTTCCTGGCGTAAATGGTGCAGGTCGTGTTAACAAATGGGCAGCAGCAGCATTAATGGGTAAAGCTAAATTATACCAACAAAAATTTGGCGAAGCCAAAACTTGGTTCGATGATGTTATAGACAATGGAGTAACGTCAAATGGTATAAAGTATGCGTTATTAGATAATTATGCACAAATTTATAATGCTGAAAATGACAATAATTCAGAGGTTGTTTTTGATGTAGAATCTGCCAACAACACAGGTAGTGTTAATAATGCTAACGCTTTTGATGATTTGAACTATCCTTACAATACAGGTCCTGATGGTCCTGGTAACTGTTGTGGTTTCTTTCAACCTAGTTTTGAAATGGCAAATTCATTTAGAACTGGTGCTGATGGACTACCATTATTGGATAAGTCATATAATAGCGCAGCAAATGCAGTTAAAAATGATTATGGTTTGGAAGCAGATGACCCGTTTGTTGAAGATGCAGGTCCATTAGACCCAAGAATTGACCATTCAATTGGAAGAAGAGGTATTCCTTATTTAGATTGGATCGAACACCCAGGTAAAGCGTGGATCCGTAGCCAACCTTATGCAGGCCCTTACTCTCCTAAGAAATATATCTATTACAGAAGCCAAGAAAACAGCTTTACTGATGGTAGTTCTTGGACACGTGGTTATGCAACAATGAACTACACTATCATTCGTTTTGCCGATGTTTTATTGATGGCTGCAGAAGCTGAAGTAGAAGCAGGTTCTTTGGCAACTGCTTTAGATTATGTAAACCAAGTAAGAAGAAGAGCTGCAAACTCAGAATATTGGGTGAAAGAATATGATTCAGCTGATAATGCTGCAAATTATGTTATCTCCGAATATACTTCATTCCCTAATGCTGATTTTGCTAGAGATGCTGTACGCTTCGAAAGAAAACTTGAACTATCTGGGGAAGGACATCGTTTCTTTGACCTAGTTAGATGGGGTGTTGCTTCAGAAGAACTTAATGCATATTTAGATTACGAATCAACATTGTTGATTACTAAATTTGGTGGTGCTAGTTTTACTAGTGGTAAAAATGAATATTTACCGATACCACAATCTCAAATTGATATAACAGGTGCTGATATTTTATCACAAAACCCAGGGTATTAATAAATTAAAGCTTTCAATATTTTATAAAAAGGCTACCATAATTGGTAGCCTTTTTTTTGTTAATTCCTAAAGGTTCTTGCATATTTGTAAAAGTATATTCCAAAAGAAAAATGAAGAATTCCAAATTTCAAATTGTTACTTTTTTATCTCTATTTATCCTTTTAGGATGTAGTGAGAAGAAACAGAAAACATTGTTCACAATAATTAATGCCAATGCATCAGGCCTGAATTTCAGCAATCAATTGTTTGAAAACGATTCAATCAACATATTAGACAATGAATTTGTGTATAACGGTGCCGGGGTTGCTATTGCCGATATTAATGGTGATGGTCTTGAAGACATTTTTCTTGCCGGTAACCAAGTAGACAATAAATTATATCTAAATGAAGGAAAATTAAAATTTAGGGATATTAGCCAAGAAGCGCAGATTGGTAAAACCGATACTTTACAATGGTCCTCAGGTATTACAATTCTAGACATTAATTTAGATGGATTACAAGATATCTATATCTGCAATACGTTTAGAAAAGATAGTATACAAAGAAAAAACCTATTATATATTAATCAAGGAAATAATGAAGTAAATATTCCTCTTTTTAAAGAAGAAGCTGCAAAATATGGATTAGATGATCAGACCTATTCTTCTCATGCGCAATTTTTTGATTACGACAATGATGGTGATTTAGATGTATTTATTGGTGTTAACCGAATTGAGGGTATTAATCCAAATCAGTTTAGCCCATTAACTGATGATGGCACTTCTAAAAGTAAAGATATTTTATATGAGAATGTTTTTATAGATAGTTTAAACCAAAGAAAATTTATTGATGTCTCAGAAAAAGCAGGCATTCGATACCATGGGTATAGCCATAGTACTTTGATTAATGATTTTAATGAAGATGGGTGGCCAGATATTTATGTTGCCAATGATTTTTTAAGTAACGATCTACTTTATATTAATAATCAAGATGGTTCTTTCACCAATAAAGCCGGTGAAATATTTAAACATTTTAGTCTATCTTCTATGGGTAGTGATATTACCGACGTCAACAATAATGGACGAATGGATATATTCACTACAGAAATGCAACCTTATTACAATAAAAGAAAAAAATTATTTCAAGGACCAAGCAGTTATCAAAAAGAAATTTTTACAAGAAAATACTTATATGAGCATCAATACACTAGAAATACGTTACAACAAAATCTAGGTATAAATCCTGAAAACGACTTGCCTATTTTCGGTGAAATTGGAATGTTTTATGGCATACAAGAAACCGATTGGAGCTGGGCTCCCCTATTTGCAGATTATAATAATGACGGATGGAAAGATTTACTGATAACTAATGGTTTTCCTAAAGATGTAACCGATCGTGATTTTGGTGATTTTAGAATTACTGCGAGCAGATTGGTAAGTAAACAAACTTTAATCGCCGCAATTCCTGAAATTAAGATTCCAAACTTTATTTTTAAAAATATGGAAGGAAAAGGTTTTGCAGATGTCACAAAAGACTGGGGATTGAATTTCGGTACTTTTTCGAACGGAGCAGCTTATGGAGATTTAGATAATGATGGAGACCTAGATTTGGTTATAAACAACATTAATGACCCTGTTTTATTATTGGAAAACCATTCTAATGAGTTAACCCCAGATGACAATTTTCTTAGAATAAAACTTATAGGAGACAAACAAAACCCTGAGGCAATTGGCAGTACGATCATAACTTATTACGACAACAAACAACAACGCCAATCATTACTTTCAGGCAGAGGGTATTTATCACAACCAGAGAGAACTTTACATGTTGGACTTGGAAAAATAAAAAAGGTGGACAGTATAAAAATCATTTGGCCTAATGGAAAAACACAAATTGAACATAATCCTACAATCAATAAACTCAACAGTTACAATTATAGTCCTTCAAATCTAATCTCAAATAAGAATAATACTCCTTTATTTAGTAAGGCCTCAAAAAGTTTAGGTTTAAACTTTTTAAGCAAGGATAATGACTTTATAGATTTTAATTTTCAAAGAACTATACCACACAAATTTTCTCAATTTGGCCCTTCAATTTCCGTTGGAGATATTAATGGGGATAATTTAGAGGATATTTTTATAGCCGCTAGTAGAGGTGAAGATGAGGCTTGGTTCTTACAGACACCTGAAAGCACCTTTATTAAAACTATGGTCTCCTATAAAAGCGAGGAAAAGCTTGAAGATGATTCTAGCTCTTTATTATTTGACGCTGATGGAGACGGAGACCTAGACTTATATTTAGCCAGGGGTAGCGCCCAATATCCTTCAGGTAATGAACTTTATAAAGATAAGCTTTTACTTAATGATGGTAAAGGTAATTTCTCCGATTCTTCAGCTGCCATACCCGATGTTAATACAAATTCAACTAGTGTGAAAGCAGCTGATTTTGATAAAGATGGTGACTTAGATCTATTCGTGGGTAGTAGAGTATTACCATTTTCCTACCCTTCTTCAGATAGGTCTTATATTTTTGAAAATCAATCTGAAGGAAATCAAATTAAATTTGTTGATGTAACTACTAAAATAAATCCTAATCTTGAATATCCAGGACTAATTAGTGATGCATTATGGACCGATTTCAATAATGATTTTTGGCCAGATTTAATTTTGGCAGGGGAATGGATGCCACTACGATTTTTTGAAAACAGAGAAGGTAAATTAATTGAAGTTACAGATAACTCTGGTATTCAAAATAAACTTGGTTGGTGGAATAGCCTATCTGCAGGTGATTTGGATAACGATGGCGATACCGATTATATAGCCGGTAATTTTGGGCGAAATATAAATTTTCAAGGAACAGAGAACCAACCTGTTCGATTATACGCCAAAGATTTAGATAATAATGGAACAATTGACCCCTTACTATCCTTTTATCTAAGAGACAGTATTGGCACTAAAAAGGAATATCTCTATCATCCTTGGCAAGATGTTACCACACAATATGTGGGAATTAGAAAAAAATATAATTCTTTTGGAGAGTTTGGTGCTTCTACCCTACCAGAGATGTTTAATGATGGTTTATTGGATGATGCCACCAAACTTAGTTTCAACTACATGGAAACATCACTAATTGAAAATTTAGGCAATGGTAAATTCAAAATACACCCACTTCCTATGGAACTACAATACGCCCCTATTTATGGACTACTAGTACAGGATATTAATGATGATAATTTATTGGATGTTTTGGCCGTGGGTAATGATTTTGGTATGGAAGTGCAACAGGGCATGGCCGATGCTTTAGTTGGTCTGGTACTAAAAAATGAAGGCAATTTAAAGATGACCACATTGTCATTAAACGAAACTCACTTTTTTGTACCTGGTGATGCCAAAGCCTTAGTAAATGTCAATTTGAATAACGGAAATGAATTAATTATTGCCTCTCAAAACAATGATTCATTAAAAACGCATGAGTATATCAAAAAAAGAACCAGCAAACTTGTAAAATTTAAACCAGACGAAGTCAAGGCTCTCATAAATTTTAGGGATGGCTCAAAAAGAATTCAAGAAGTATATTGGGGTGATAGTTTTAATTCACAATCGACACAAAATATTTTAATTAATGATAAAATTACACAAATCAAATTCTACAATAACACTGGTGAAAACACTAGAAATATTACTTTTTAAATTAGCAGATAATTAAGTACCATTTAAAAAAAACCTTAAATAAACAACCTTAATTGAGTTAATAGGTAGTTCAAGATAACCTCTTACTTGTAATAAGTACTAAAAACAATCATGTAGTATTCTAATTTATATTATTTTAAAGGTCAATTAAAGGTGTAACCAAATTAAACCAAAATGTATGCGGGTCTTTTCTGCTGTAACAATTCTATTATTAAGTAGTAGTTTTATTTCATGCGATAAAAACAACTCTACACTCTTCCAAATTGTACCAGCTTCTGAATCTGGAATAGAATTCAATAATAAAATTGTTGAAACAGACAGTTTCAACATCCTAACAAGCGAATACATATTTAATGGTGGTGGTGTTGCTGTAGGTGATTTTAATAATGATGATAAGCCAGATATTTTTTTTAGTGGAAATCAAGTTGCCAATAAATTATACTTAAATCAGGGAGATTTTAAATTTAAAGATATTTCTAAAGAGTCGGGCATAGAAGCACTGAACAAATGGAATACAGGTATTGCTTTAGCTGATATAAATAATGATGGTTTTTTAGATATCTACGTTTGTTCTGCCATGCTAACTAAAGAAGAAGATAAAAAAAATCTCCTATTCATAAATCAAGGTTTAGATAAAAATAATGTGCCCCATTTTAAAAACATGGCTAAGGAATATGGTTTGGAAGAATCAGGCAATAGTATGGGTGCAGCTTTTTTTGATTATGACAAAGACGGTCTATTAGATTTATATGTTTTAAACAATGTAGATATACATGTTCTACCTGCCAATTATAGAAAGAAAATAACCGACGGATCAGCATTAAGTAATGATAAGTTATATAGAAATAATGGTGATGGGACATTTAAAGATGTAACAAGTGAAGCAGGTATAACCATAGAAGGTTATGGCTTAGGTCTTGCGATTTCCGATTTAAACTATGATGGCTGGCCCGATATCTATATTAGCAATGACTACTTAACAAATGATATTCTATATATCAATAACCAAGACGGAACATTTAAAAATCAAATTAAAGAGAATATAAAACATCAAAGTAAGTTCTCTATGGGAAATGATATATCTGACTTTAACAATGATGGCCATTTAGATATCATAACCTTAGATATGCTTGGCGAAACAAACCAAAGGTTAAAAACCACTTTATCCAATCATAAGTATACAGAATACATTTTAAATGACAGATTTGATTATGAGTATCAGTATACTAGAAATATGCTTCAAAAAGGAAATGGCAATGGTATTCCCTATAGTGAAATTGGATTGATGGCTGGTGTTGCAAAAACTGATTGGAGCTGGTCTCCCTTATTTGTAGATATGGATAATGACGGCTATAAAGACGTGCTTATTACCAATGGTTTTCCAAGAGATATTACAGATTTAGATTTCGGTGAATTCAAATTTAATGTGAGTCGTTATTTAAGACCGGGCCAAATTTTAGATTCAATTCCAAAAATTAAAATACCTAACTATGCCTTTAAGAATAATAAGGACAACACATTTACAGATGTTAGTTCAAGTTGGGGTATAGGTATACCATCTTTTTCTAATGGTGCAGCATTTGCCGATTTAGATAATGATGGTGATTTAGATTATATTGTTAACAATATAAATGACCAAGCGCTCCTATTTAGGAACAATGTTGATCAGCAAAAGAATGAAAATCATAATTATTTAAACATTAACTTGATTGGGCCTTCTACAAAATCACTTGAAACTGGATCCAAAGTTGTAGTTAGATTTTCAGATAATACTTTTCAATTTCAAGAACATCAAACATACAGAGGCTACATGTCCACTGTTCAAGATATTATTCATTTTGGATTAGGAGACAAAAAGCAAGTAAGCTCATTAGAAATTTTATGGCCCGATGGAAAATATCAAAAACTTATAGATGTTCAAGGAAATCAAATAATCACACTAGAACATTCTAACGCTGCTAATGTTTCTTTTTCTGCTTTAACTTTTCCGTTAGTAGATGAGAAAAAAAATACCATTTTTAAAGAAGTATCAAGATTGATTGGTGTTGAATATGTACATAACGAAAAAGATATTATCGACTATAATGTACAGCGTATTTTACCGCATAAATTCACCCAAAATGGTCCATGTTTGGCAAAAGGTGATTTTAATGGTGATGGGACCGAAGATTTTATTGTTGGTAGCTCTGCCGGATTTTCACCTCAAATATTTCTACAAGACACAACAGGTAAATTCAATCAACAACCATTGTTTATTGATGAGGGAAATATGCAATATGAAGAAGAAAGTATTGCTCTTTTCGACTTGGAGAATGATGGGGATTTAGATATGTATTTAGTTTCTGGAAGTAATGAATTTAATCCCGAAAACATACAATATACAGACAGATTACTGATCAACGACGGTCTCGGTAATTTCAATATTGCTAAAGACAAATTACCTACTATCAATGCAAGTGGTTCAGTTGTAGTCACAACTGATTATGACCACGATGGTTATGTAGATCTTTTTATTGGAGGTAGAACTCCTTATTCTCAATATCCAAAACCAGAAAAAAGTTATTTACTTAAAAATGTAAATGGAAATTTAAAAGATGTAACTGATGCAATTGCGCCAGAACTAAAAAATTTAGGAATGATAACCGATGCCTTATGGGCAGATATTGATTTAGATGGAAATGATGATTTAATAATTGTTGGTGAATTAATGCCCATAACTATTTTCAAAAACCACCTAACAAGTTTTAAAAGAACACAACATACGGGAGTTGAAGAGCTATTGGGATGGTGGGAAAGAATTATTAAAACAGATATTGACAATGATGGCGATATCGATTTCATAGTAGGAAATATAGGTGCGAACAATCTACACCAACCATCTTTTGAAAGACCAGTTACTGTTATTGCAAAAGATTTCGATAATAATGGTACAATAGACCCCGTTATGTTCGCTTATTTCAAGGATAGCTTTATAAACCCAACATATAATTCTTTTCCTGTAAATTTTTGGGGAGACCTAAATGGTCAAAGTCCTATTTTTAGAGCCAAATACAACACCTTCAAATCATATTCAAAAGCAACGATTGAAAATCTATTTAATGAGGATGAATTAAAAGGTTCAACTAAATTAATTGGCAATTATGACAAAAGTATCATAATGGAAAACTTAGGCGATGGTACCTTTAAATATAGTCCACTACCTACAGACGCCCAAGTTTCACCAATTAATGGAATGGTAACATTAGATTATAATAATGACCAAAAAGAAGACATTTTACTTGTTGGCAACAATTATGGCAATGAGGTTTTCATTGGAAGATATGATGCTTTTAACGGTGGATTATTGACGAATAACAATAATGGAAACTTTGAGTTTCTACCTACTTCAGAAAGTGGATTTTTAGTACCTGGAGATTCTAAAAGTATTATCACTGTTAAAAACATAAAAAGTAATTCTCCATACTATATTGCATCGCAAAACAGGGATTCTATTAAAATATTTCAAAAGAGATAAATAGTGAAATTTTAAAAGACTATTTTTTTTATCAAAGTACTTTCATTCTACACTTAACCGATGCCTAGAATTTTATTGGGTATAGGTTAAGTGTAATAGTATTAATACATTTTGTAATCACCTTAAATCAATAATCATCTCATTTTAAGTTACTTTTATATTTAATAGCTCCAGTTTTAAATTCATTTTTCATACAATAATTACAAATTAAACTAAAATAGTCTTTCCAGTAACCACCATTTTTGAAGATATATAACATCAATCAAACGACTAATAACAATTAAAGACCCACAAACAACATATAGTTATTTTTTAAATAATATACTAGTTTTTTGTTATTATTTTAACTAATATTATAACAATATTATATATTCATTAACACTATATTGAATATGCAATAAGTGAATAATTAACTAAACAACTACTTATTATGAATCAAAAACTAGATTTCAAATCGGTAAAATCCAAAGGAAGGTTTTCTATCCTCATCAATGGATTCTTATTGATTTTAGCCTGTATTTGCACCCAAAACATGGTCGCAAATAAAAAATTAGCCACTGTAGATGGTGCTAATCCAAATTTCGTTCAATCTACAATTACAGGAACAATTTCAGATGAAACAGGGCCATTACCTGGCGCAAGTGTTTTGGTAAAAGGAACAACCAATGGAACACAAACTGATTTTGACGGAAACTATACTATTGAAGCTCCAGGTGACGCTACTTTGGTTATTAGTTACATCGGTTACAAAACCCAAGAGGTAGCAGTTGATGGAAACACTAACATCAACATCATCTTAATAGAAGATGCTAGCAGATTAGATGAGGTGGTGGTTACAGGCTATGGCACCCAAGCCAAAAAAGATTTAACAGGTGCAGTTTCAGTTGTAGATGTAGACGAGCTTTTAGCGACACCTGCTACAACTTTCGCACAGCAATTACAAGGTAGAGCTGCCGGTGTAAGTATCATAAACGATGCAAGACCGGGTGGTGAAGCTACTGTTCGTATTCGTGGTTTTGGTACCGTTGGCAATAACGACCCGCTGTATATTATCGATGGTGTGCCTACACAAGCGCAAGCTAACTTAAACCCAAATGATATCGAGTCAATGCAAATTCTTAAAGATGCTTCCGCTGCTTCTATTTATGGATCTAGAGCGGGTAACGGTGTTATAATTATTACTACTAAAAAGGGTAAAATGGGTGCTCCAAAAATCACCTATGATACCTATTATGGTACGCAGACTGCAGCTAATGATGTAGAAGCTTTAAATGCACGTGAATTAGGGCAATATTTATATTTAGCTGATTTGTACGCTGGTAAAACCCCTGGCCATGGTCAGTATACCTTTGGTGCAAATGGAGAAGTAACTATCCCAGATTATGTTTTTCCTAGTGGTGCCAATGAGGGCGATGCAGGCACAAGCGCAGACCTTTATGCCTTAGAGGAAGGAAATATATATGCCATTACACGTTCGGCAGACACTAATTGGTGGAAAGCGGTTACACAATCGGCTCCAATTCAAAGTCATAACATTAATGCATCTGGTGCGACTGAAAAAGCAAGGTATTCCTTTTCTTTAGGATATTTTTCTGCTGACTATGTCACCAAATTCACCAGTTATGATAGAATTTCTTTACGTGCCAATACCGAGTTCAAAGGCTTAAACAACAAGCTTACCATAGGAGAGAATTTTACAGCCTCTTTTGATAATCAAAAAGGGCAATTCAACAATGATGAAGAGCAAAATGCTGTTTCTGCAGGCTACAAACACCATCCATTATTACCTATCTATGACATAGCCGGTAACTTTGCGGGTAGTAGAGGGGCAAACTTAGGAAACAACTTTAATCCTTATGCCTCTTTAAAGAGAAACGAAGATGATAGAACATTCCGATTAAGGTTATTAGGAAATGTGTTTACTAATTATGAAATCACACCTGAATTAAGTGTAAGATCAAGCTTTGGTGTTGATGTTCGGGCATTAAGACAAAGAGATTTAGGTCGCCCGCAACCAGAATATGTGGAAGGTAACTTTATCAATAGCTCTAATGCAAGAGAAGAATATGAGTATCAATGGACTTGGACAAATACTATTAACTATGCGAAGACCTTCAATGAGGTTCACAACTTTTCTGCTTATGTCGGTATAGAATCTATTCAACAATTTGAAGAGCGTTTTGGAGCCGGACGTCAGCGTTTTGCTTTCGAAACTTCCAATATTCTTAGTTATTTAGATTTAGGTAATGCAACTACAGCATCCAATTACGGTTTTGTAAATCAAGATTATTCACTTTGGTCACAATTTGGAAAATTAAATTACGACTATGCAGGCAAATACCTTGCTGGGGTAACGTTACGTAATGATTCTTCTTCTAGATTTCAATCGGCAGCTCGTAGTGCATTATTCCCTGCATTTAGCTTAGGTTGGAGAATGTCTGATGAGAATTTCCTAAAAGATGTAAGTTGGATAAATGACATGAAGTTAAGATATGGTTGGGGACAAACTGGTAACCAACAGATTGGTGACTACAATGCCTTTACAACCTTTCGTTCAGATATTGGTACAGGAGGTTATCCTATTGACGGTAATACAGGATCACCAACAATTGGGTTTTCAACCAGAGCTTTTGGTAACCCTAATGCAAAATGGGAAACGACTACTTCTAATAACTTTGGTATAGATTTAGTAATGTTTGACAATAAGGTTACTTTTAATATGGACGTTTGGGATCGTGTAACTACAGATATGCTATTTCAAGTTCCTGTTACCTATACCGCAGGTCAAGCAGATGAGCCTCGATTTAATGTAGGTGGTGTAACGAATAAAGGTATTGACTTTTCTTTGGGCTACAGTGATAAAAAAGGTGATTTTGGATATAGCGTTAATGCGAACCTATCACAGTATACGAACAACGTAGATCAATTAAGTGAAAGTGCAGACACTAGATTTTTTGGAAGCTCAAGAAGGGTACCAGCCTTAACGGTAACTCAGGCAGGTTCACCATTATCTTCTTTTTATGGATTCAAAACAGTGGGTATTTTCCAGTCGCAAGCTGAAGCAGATGCATGGCCAGAATATGGTGCTTACAATGCACCTGGTAAATTAAAGGTGGCGGATATTAATAATGACGGTGTAATAAATGATGATGACCGTACTGTAATTGGTAATCCTCATCCAGACTTTACCTATGGTCTTAACCTTGACTTTTCCTATAAAAACCTAGCACTAAATATATTTGGTAATGGTTCTCAAGGAAACGACATTTACAATTATGTACGATATTTTGCAGATTTCAACACCTTTCAAGGTAACCGTTCAAAACGTGCATTATATAATGCTTGGCAACCAACAAACCCAACAGCTCCTGTAAGCCAATGGGTTGCAGCAAATCCTAACGCTACTGTTCCAATTATGGATGCAAATGACCAAATTAGCAGTAGACCATCCTCTTATTTTATTGAAGATGGCAGTTTTTTTAGAATTAAGAATGTACAATTAACCTATAGCTTTACTGAGGAAGTTCTTTCTAGTATTGGAGGAATTTCAAGAGCATCGATATACATTCAAGGTCAGAACTTGGCTACGTTTACCAAATACACAGGTTTAAATCCTGAAGTTCAAACAGGGAACAATACAAACCTTGGTTATGACGGTGGGTTCTTACCAGTGTCAAGAACCTTCTTAATGGGGCTTAACATTACTTTAAACTAATTTAAATGCAAACAATACATATCATGAAAAAGAGAAAATTAATTTTCACAGCATGTCTCACCGCACTGGTTTTTATAACCGGGTGTAGTGATGAATTTTTGACACGTGAACCGCAAGGTAGTTTCAGTGAAGGAGATGTCGCAACCGCTGATGGTGTTGAGGGACTTCTTATTGGAGCCTATACAATGGTACCGGGTGGCGGTCTTCAAGGGCAAACTTGGCATAATGATATTCACAGCTGGGTTTTCAACATAGCTTCAGATGATGCCTTAAAAGGTACCGATGCGGGTGATCAACCAGAACAATCTTTTATAGAGGCATATGATTTTCAATCGTTCAATATTCACATTAGAGATAAGTGGAGAGGTCTTTATAAAGGTGTAGCAGCTACTAATATTGTTTTAACAACCCTTGCACAAGTAGAGGATATTAGCGATGAAAGAAGGGCACAGATTACTGCAGAGGCAAGATTTCTTAGAGGTCTCTTTCATATGGAGGCAAGAAAAATGTGGAGAATGCCAACGTATATAAGTGATGAGAATTTCGTACTTAATGACCTTCAGAGCACTAAAGTACCAAATGATAGAGAAATTTGGCCATTAATTGAGGCCGATTTAGCCGCCGCAGCAGCTGTTTTACCTGCAACACAAGGAGATGTAGGTAGACCAACAAGTTGGGCTGCCAAAGCGTTTTTAGGTAAAGCGAAAATTTATCAAGGGTTTGATGCCAATGGTAGCCCTAATACAGCAAAAATGGGAGAGGCAAAAGTAATATTCGATGATATTATTAATAATGGCCCATTTCAGTTGATGGATAAATTTGAGGATAACTTCAAAGTAGCTACCCGTAACAACACGGAATCTATTTTTGAAGTTCAATATGCGATTAGTAGCGCTTCTGGGGATGCTTCTAATAGAGGTATTGGTTTAGCGCACCCATATACCGACCCATGGGGTTGTTGTGGGTTTTACCAAGCTTCACAGAACTTAGTTAACGCTTATAAAACTGAAAATGGTCTACCTATGTTGGATACGTTCAATGATGCTAACGTTTCATCCGAAACAGATGCAACCACTACATTGTCTACCTACACTGGCACTTTAGACCCTAGATTAGATCATTCAGTTGGTCGTCCAGGAATACTATACAAAGGGTTTAAAATTTACCAAACCGATTTTGTTCGTGATCTATCATATGCAGGGCCATATTTCTCTATGAAACACGTGGCTGAACCAGAAGCTTTTGGTCAAGGTGGCTGGGGAAACCTTTCTGCTAACAATTACAGAATCATGAGATTGGATATGATTTATTTATGGTTGGCCGAGGCAGAAGTTGAATTAGGTGATTTAGAAAGAGCTAGAACTTTGGTTAACGCAATTCGTACGAGAGCAGCTAACCCAGAAGGTTTTGTGCCATTAGCAACTCAAGGAACAGATCGTAACGATTTTACTATTGAAGCCGGCACACCTGCTGCAAATTATGATATCGCTACATATGATACTGCATGGACAGATCCTGTAACAGCAAGAAAAGCAGTACGTTTTGAAACACGTTTAGAATTTGCTTTAGAAGGTCACCGATTTTTTGATTTACAACGATGGGGTATTGCTGCAGAAACACTTAATGCCTATATCGCAAGTGAATCTCAGCAAAGAACATATTTATCAGGTAAATCTTTCGTAGCAGGAAAAAATGAATTCTTTCCAATTCCTATAGAAGCAATAGATAGATCGTCAATTGAAGGTCAACCTACTATAACACAAGATCCTGCTTATTAAGAATTTAAGTTTGTTAATTATTTGTTAGTTAAAGAGAGGCTGAAATAAAATTTTCAACCTCTCTTTTTTTACTTCAATATTTTACAACTTTATTAATTATAAATTCCTATCAGATGAGTTCTTATATAAACAGGTATTTCTTCGGAATCATTTTCTAACTTTAACTTCATTACCTCAGAAGGCACTAAAGGCATATGACATGCAATACAATTCTGTTGGTTATCATGAATATGGTTCTCAGTTACACTATTAACTCTATTTGAATCGTGGCAAGTCAAGCATTTTGAATTAAAAATATTCATATCCGCTCTTTGATTTTTATGAGGATTGTGACATGTTAAACAGTCCATTTTGGGTGAGTTTATAAAGCACTCACTCTCACTCAAAAGCCCCATTTGATTACCATGCACATCTAATTTTATTTTAGAATTTATATTTTTATAATTTTTTGAATACAACGACAATGTATCACCAGCTAGAAATGAAAAAGGATTCCCTTTTATTTGCTGCCCCTGCAAGCCAGAGTGGCAAACTGCACAGGCATCAAGTCTTTGTTGTCTAGAATATGTTTTATAGCTATCAACGAATTCACCCTTTATTGCTTCTGGATTTTTACGATGATAAATAACATGCTTTTCAGATGGACCATGACAACGTTGACAATCAATACCCAAAATAATTTTAGAGCGATCATAAGAATTTCCAATTCCTGATTCATTTTTATTCTTCGCAAAAGTTACGTGACATTTTAGACAATTATCATCCACCTTTCTATTTAGTGAATAGTCTGGGAAATTTGGACTATTGACCCATGAACTTGTAGGTTGAAAATATGAGGCTTGTAACTGTACTAAATCCTCATCTTGCCAACTAAGATAACTTTGACCCTTTACCCCAGAACCAACAACAATATCAATCTTAGATGTAGTAGTGCCAATGTCTCCAAACTTTGGCTCTGACACCTGAAAATATTCATCATTTTCCTCTAACATTATAAGTTTAACTCCTTTTAGATTCAATTCAATAGAATCCTCTTTAAAACTACCTTTAATATGTTCCTTATCTGCAGTTGATGATGTATTAAAATGGGCTGTCTCTATATGTGTGTTATAAATATCTGTATGACATTCCAAACAAGTCTGAGACCCTACAAAATTAGAGCCATTGTAATGTGTAGCTATAATTTCGGGATCAATATATTTTGAAATTTTAATTGAATTATTCATATACCAAATTCCATATATCAGCAATATGCTTACAATTAAAAATATGATGTATTTCAAATAAATTTTATTGTTCATATAATTAAGCGCTATACTTATTTTAATTCTTGATTCATAAACCAATCATATAATGCCTCAGTTTCATAAGCTTTAATCCAAGCACTATGCCCTACATTAGGGTATTTTGTAAATAACACTTCATACCCCATTTCCTTAAGCCTGGCAACCATTGTTTCAGATTCTTCGATAGGAATAGACTTATCCTTTTCGCCATGAAATACCCAAATCGGCATTTTCTTATTAATCCATGATGCATAAGGCAAAGGTGTCATTCCGCAAACCACAGCCATAGCTGCAAATGTATTTGGGTATTGCACGGCCATTTCCCAAGCTGCTCCACCTCCTCTACTTAAACCTGTTAAGTAAATTCTATTTTTATCGATTCGATTTCCCTCTACTACCGAATCTAGCAATTGTTTAACGGCTCTGGTATTCCACCATTTTTTTGCATTAGGATTTTGGGGTGCAAGTATTAAAAATGGAAATTTTTTACCTTGAACGATTAATTTTGGAGGACCATTTCGCTTAACCGTAATTAAACTATCCCCAGATTCACCACCGCCATGTAGAAATAAAAGAATTGGAAACTTCTTTTCGGGCTCTTCATGGTAATCTTCTGGGTAATATAGATAATAAGCAAGATTCTCTTTTACATTGGTTTCCATTTCTGAATCTACTATAACTGGCTTAATTTGAGAAGCGCAACTCTGAAAAATAACCAATAGAATACTATATAAAATATACTTCATTAACGATAGCTCTGTTTGTCTATCAAATGTACCTAAAAATGATTGTTTTTAGAGTGTAATGCAAATTGGGCTTATAATTATAAACTACCTATTATATCAAAAGCAAAAGGAGATACAATTTGTATCTCCTCTTCTATATTTAAATAGGATTATCTATACAAGGTAAAATGGCCTACGTATCGTATTTCATTACTATTAGCATTTACAACATACCAATAATCACCTGTGGGCACTTCTCTACCTTCATAAGTACCATCCCAACCACTAACTTCATCTAAAATGGCGACTACCCTGCCATAACGGTCATAAATTTTAACACTTACTCCAGCAAAAAGATTTCTGTTCTTAGGGGACCATATATCATTTAAATTATCTCCATCCGGTGTAAAGAAATTAGGGAATTCTAACATACCAGTAAATTCAAAAGGTACATTCAGTTCTAGAACACAACCTCTAGCATCTACAACCCTAACATTAACCATACCACTTTCATTGGTAGTATATGTCGTTTCTTCACCATAAGACTCCCCATTGAAGAAAAATTCATATTCACCATAACCACCTGCAGCAGAAGCCATCACCTCGTTAGGTCCGGTTTTATCAACAGCTAGGCTTAAAGGTTCATAACTTTCAATATTAAATTCCAAACTGTTGGTACAACCATTCTGATGATATATATATACTCTATGGTCACCTGCAGGTAAATCACCCCATACATACTCTTCTGTAGCATTAGAACTAACAGCATCTGTAGGATCTAAAGGATCTAAAGCGAACATAAGTTGTGAAAGTAATTCATCATCCATCATCTGAATGGTAGTGGTACTTGTTGGAAAAATCCCTTCACAACCGTATTGTACTTGTGGTTCTGCGTTCAAATCTACTCCTATATCTATGGTGAAAAGTTCGGAAATTGAACATAAATTAACATCTTGAACATAAATAACATAAGATGCCCCTCCTTGTAAATCTTCAATAATCTCTCCGTTGTATGGAGCAAAAGTAGCTGTACCTGTTTCATCTATAGGATCAACCATTTCAATTTTATATTCAAAATATGGAGTAGCACCCACTACGAGATCATTAAAAGGGGTACCACCTGTGATATCGAAAACCACAGACCCATTATTGGCTCCAATACAAAGCTCTGGAGTTGTACTGATATTAATAACTTCTAATTGATCTGGCTCTTCAACAGTGATGAAATCTTTCTCAAAACAACCATTCTCATCTTGTATTAGAATCTCATAAGTACCAGCGGCAAGTTCATCGAATGTATAGATTCCTGGGTTATCCGCATCACTAAAGAAATCATTAAAATTAGGTGCGATAGCAAATTGAATTAAACCAACTCCGCCATTACTTACCGAAACAGTAATAGTACCATCTTCTTCACCATTACAGGTTACATTGGTAGGTAAAGCGTCAAAAATTATAGGTTCTGGTCTTATGATTTCGAACGGACCTGCAATATCCATACAAGTAGCACCACTCGTTACTGCGATATAATAGCTTGTTCCTTCTGGTAATGCTTCAAAAGTACCGTTCTCTTGAGGACCTCTTACCAAGGTAGCTGTCGCTGATGGATTAAAGGCATCTATTGGATCACCATCATAAAGATAAAATAAGTCTTCACCTACACCACCATTTACAAATGACTCAATTCTACCATCTAATTCTGAAGCACAAGAAATATCATCTGGTAAATTTGGTAATAACGTAATACCCGTTGCATTCGTCATGGTAATACCATTTGAACGTATTGCCGGGCAAGCTCCTGCGGAGTTTACCTTTCTTACATCAAATTGATACGTTATTCCTTCAATGCCTGAAACTGTAGCTGAATTTCCAATCATAGGTATATAAGTTCCAATAATTACTCCATTTTCCACCCTCAAGTATTCATAGATAAATAGTGGGTCCGGATTTTCAACTGTCAACCTCATCTCGCCATCACCTCCACAACCAGGCACTCTTGTCTGCACCAATAAAGGTTGAATTGGTGGTGGTGGATCTACGAAATACGCATCGGTTACAAATGAACATCCAAAACTAGAAGAAACCTCTATAGCGTACCAACCTGCACTGATATAACCACCACTATCACCAATGAAAGTAGGGGTGTTTTGCAATCCACTTTCAGATACGATATCCGTGTTATCATTACTGTTCAAATACAATAAAGTGTAATTATAACCTGCATTGGCAAAACCTCCACTTGCGCCGGCTATAGCTGTAATTACATCACCAGAAGTTACATCATAAGCCTCAAGAACCGCATTGTTACCATTAGGACAATCTAGACTTTGTGGCTCTCTAATACCAGCAATAATTTGTGGAACTTCTTCCAATTCTATTTCAACTGTAACGGTACAGCCTTCTATATCTCTAATCTCCACTCCATAGAACCCAAAGGAAAGACCCGTAAATTCATTATTATTTGAAAATGGAGCAATTTCAGAAGTATAGCTAGTACCCCCATCGGTACTCATTAATAATCTATACTCATAAGGCGAAGTATCCCAACCACCGGTACCGGTAGCAACTATTTCACCCATATCATTGGTACAACTCACATTTCCTATAGACTCCGCAGTAACCTGAAGGGGACCATTTGGAGTTCTGATATTGGCAACATTACTTGTCGCAGAACAAAACGGCATACCCGTTGAAACGATATCTACTATTAAATTACCTCCTGGTAAATTTTCTATTCGTGCTTCGTCACCATTACCATCTGGATAATTATTAGTATCGAAACTACCTGAAGCCAAAAGTATAGATCTTAAAACATCGCTAGCTTCATAAACTTCATAATCAAATACACCGATATAATTACCAACAGTTATGAATAACGCCCCATCATTGCCTGGCACAGCACAACTTACAGGCTTGGCCTCACTGATTAAAGCCGTAGGTATTACAGGTTGATTAACCGTGTGAATTGGCATTGGGTATGTACACCCAACAGTATTATCCGTTATTTCGAATAAATAATCACCTACATCAGGTAAGTAAACATCAACGTAATTATCACCTGGGGAATTAGTATAAGATGGAACAGAAGATACCGATATCGTATTCACGGTAAAATCATTAGTTCCACTAACTTCTACACGAACACGTTCGTCGTCTCTACAGTTTAGAATATCGATTTCAATAATAGTAGGAATAACATCTGTTGGTGGATTGATAGTCGGCACATCAAAAGTTGTTTGACAACCGTTGCCATCTATTGCATAAACTGTGATGTCTTGCGCGGACCCATTATCTACTATTTCAAAAGTATTGCCGGATTGATAGTTTGAAAAACCTGAAATGCTATATTGATATCCAGAACCAACAGTACCTGCATCAATGATGCCCACTGTAATAATTGTTGAACTATATCTATTAGTACCTGGTTCGCAGGCAAAGTCTGGCGCACTAGCTGTAATACTAAAATCTAATGGATTATCTATAGTATGTACTGCCGACAAAACTTCACAATTACGAGCGGTTACCACTTGAACTTGATAATCACCAGCAGGTAATCCTGCGAATGAACCTGTTATATTTCTATCTTGCTCCGTAGAAGTGGTCAGGTTATTTAAAATATAGGTTATAGGAGTATCTTGTGATGTAAAAGGAACTAGCGCATTTGCAGGACCAACAACAACTTCTATTGACCCATCATTTTCATCTCTGCAACTAATATCAACTGCTTCTTCTGAAATAATCACCGGTTGTGCTGCTTGATTTAAAATAATATTTGAAACAGTAGTTTCACAAAAACCAGAGCCATCATTTACAATACGGTCTGCAATTAAAACTTGATAATTACCAGGCGCTAAACCAATGAACAAAGGATCATTTATTTGAGTTACTGGTCCTATAGCACTAGAATTGTAATCCGTTCCTGTTAGAACATAAGTAAAATCACCACTTCCTCCGTATGTACTTAGACGTATTTCACCATCTGCATCATTACAAGTACTATCAGTCTCAAAATTACCTGTAGCAGACAAAAAGTCATATACGGTAGTGGTACCTTGACTTGTACATCCATTCGCATCCACTACATCTACTACATAATCTCCAGGACTGCTTACGGTATACGTATATTCCCAATTCGACCCTACTATTGATGGTAATTGCTCATCTCCGCCTAGTGTAAATCTAGGTGTGTTTACGGAACTCGGTACTCGAACTGTAATATCAAAAGCTGTTGATGTCGGGTCGCATTGATTTACAACGGTAAAATCTGGAATTGGTAAATCTGGCTGTAACAAGATAACCGTTGCGATATCGAATGAAGTACACCCTGAAATGTCTCTGACATAAACATCATAGTCACCTTCTGGTGCAGAGAATGTTGTATCTGTAGTCCAACCTGCAGGAGCTACGCCAGTATCCATGAAGGCAAATTCATAAGGTCCACCAGAACCACCTCTACCTTGTACGGTTACTTGACCAAAAGCATTACAATTTGCAGGAACTTCTTGTAAGATATCAATATCAGGTAAGTTTTGAAGTATAGTAACCGGAGCGGCATCTGTACAGGTATCAGTCAAATTTTCAACCACTATCTGATAGTCTCCTGGTAATTCTGCATATGTACCTGTATAAGGCAATGCTGATGTTGTTACAGAATTTTCAAGAATTATACTTGAGCCATCTGAATTATCTATCAATTCAATTCTTAAGGCATCACCAATCGTAAAGCCAAGGATATCATAAGTTATTTCTCCATTTCTATTTACATCACATGCCCCAGGTGTTGAAGTTGCCGTAACTTCTAATGTTGAAGGTCCGTCTATTGGAGGTATCTCTTGTTCATACGTACACCCTGTACCCACATCTAAAACTACTACGGTATATGCTACACCATATTGAATTCCGTCTGTAGCATTATCAAACGTATGATCATTAACTGCTGGTGTATTGTTCAAGTTATAAAAACCTGGTTGATCTATTAATCTAATTTGATAAGGACCAGTACCTCCACTAACACTAACCGAGTAGGTAAAAGCTGTATCATCGCAATCTAAAGGAGCTGGTGGCGGTATAGGTGTTATCACAACTTCGTTGGAAGTAATGGTAACCGTATCTATATCTGTACAACCATTAGCATCAATAGTAATTACCGTGTAATCGCCAGTTACTAAACCTGCATCTAATATTTGTACCGGTAAAGTTGCTACATCTTCCATTCTTGTAATTTCTACTCCCGTATTATCTTCAATTATAAATATATAATTAGCTGTACCATCAATTACGGAATCAATAGAAATACCTCCACTTACAGGACCGCTACCACCACAAACTGCCTGTACTTCAGAAACTATTGTAGCAGGTGGCGGTGTGCTATCTATTACAACATCAACAGTAGCCGATACAGTTTCGCAACCTCTAGCATCTCGTACCAAATAAGAGTAAGTACCTACGGTTAAACTAGAAAATACAGTTTCAGTACCCCAACCAGTTCCATTGAAATTAACTTCATATGGTGGTACTCCACTAGTGGCATCAGGAATTATTGTAACTGCTCCGTTATTTGTAGAACTACAACTAACTGGTCTAGTAGTATAAGCAGCCGCTGCAATATTCTGAGGCGGATTTAATGTAATCGAAACAGAGTTTGCAACACAGCCACTATTCGTAGTATTATTATCGGTTATTCTAAAAACATAATTGCCAGGTACTGATGTAGGATATAAGAAATCGTCAGATATCAGTGGAATCGCTGCTCCAAAGGTAGTTCCTCCATCAGCACTTACCTCATATTGCTTTGGTCCCGCCCCAGAAGTATAGCCCCCATTAATCATTACTCTAATTTGACCAGGGGCTCCACCACAAGGTATTTCAGTATCTATACTAGTATTTACTCTTAATTGAGGTTCTATTGTTACAGGTATACTGTCAGAACAATCATTGCCATCTACAACTTCAATTGTATAATTCCCAGGTGCAAGTCCAGAGAAAGATGCACTCGCCTGCAAAGTTCCGCCATTAATTCTATATTGATGCGTACCTAAGGCTGCTGTTCCTGCAATTGAGGTTACGGATATCGTAGCACCTATTCCGGCCACATAACAGAAATCAGATGCTGGACCGTCTAAAGAAACAGACGGAGCATCAATAGGATTTAAATCAAAAGAAAAAGTATCCGTACAACCTTCGGCATCTTCTACAGATAAGGTATAGGTTCCAACAGCAGAAAGATTACTAAAAGTTCTTCCTGATTTTGGACCAATTTGTGGTCCGGTTGGTGGTGTTAACGTATATCTATATGCTCCCCATCCGCCAGTTGCTGTAGCTCTAACAGCACCTAAATTGCCATATGCACAACTCATTGGAGTAACAACACTTGTAGATAAGTCTAAAACCGGAGCATCCTGAATATCGAAAGAGGCAGTATCTGTACAACCAGTATCGGCATCCGTTATGGTAATAGCATAAGTGCCCACACCAGATAACGGAAGAACAACTTCAGTATCACTCTGTGGACCGCCAGTAAACAAACCACCATTTATATCATACGTATAGTTATTGGCAAATCCGTCAATTATAAATGTTCCTGTTCCATCAGTAGCTCCATTACAAACTCTTAAATCACCACCCGACTTTACACGTACACGTATAGAACTTAAAACAATTGGTCTAAAACCTTCCGTATATGTACAACCATTAACATCCGTAATTTGAAAAATATAGGCTTGAGATGTTAATAATCCAGTAAATGTGTCATTATTACCATTATCAAAATAAGCCGGACTTATTATTTCATACCTGTTGATGGCTGCATTGCTCGTTGGTGTCAACTGAACATCAGAAGTACCTGCCGAACAACTAATATTACTTTGAACAAAATCTAAATTTGTTGGTGGATCTACATCTAAAATTGCTATAGAGGTAAGTTCTAAGCGACATCCACCTGCATCACGTATAATAGGTGTATAAGTACCTGCAGATAAGTCTGTATATGATGTCATGGCTGAAAAGTTTACACCATCAATACTAAAAACATAACCACTACCAGACCCCCCGGAAAATGGACCTACAAAATCTATTTGTCCACCATTTGTTCCTGAACCTGTACAGGTAACATCTAAAATTTTGTTGGCAGAACCCGTTAAAGAACCTACCGTATTTACTGTAACAGAAGGCAAATCAAGCGTACATTCAAAACCACCTTGCTGGTATCTTACTTCAATATCATTATACGTACCTGCCGCAACAGAAATTTGTGGTGTACTGACCCATGGCTCAGAAGTGTTCTCCCTAAAAGATATATTATAACCTCTACCATTATTTATGGTAAAGTCTAATTTCGAACCTCCATTACTACAAGTACCGTCAATACCAGCAACAGTTATATCTGGTGGCAAAAGTGTTTCTACATCGGAAGAAGCATTAATAATACAACCATTGCTATCGGTTATGACAAAATCATAAGTACCATCTGTTGCGACCGTATAGGTAGTTGTTCCTGAATCTGTAGAAGCATTACCAAAAGATGGTTGTACCGGTCCTCCATTAACCGTAAATGTATAAGGAGCAGAACCACCTATTGTATTTAAAATAATATCTACACTAGAAATATTGGAACAACCAAAACTACTATTTACCTCAGTAGATGCATCTAGAGCCGAAGCTCCGGCACCAATGGTTAGTGGATTTCCGCTTGTATCTACATTTTGTCTTGGTGGGGTAATTCCATTTAAAGGGTCTCCTGTACATTGTTGTGTTTCTACTTGTACTGTATATGTTCCAAAACCTACAGCAGAAAACGTGTAGGGATTTGTAGAAACAAAAGCAGTAAACTCTTGGGCAACTCCACTAGAATTTAACAACGTATATTTATAAGGACCAGGAACGTTAGATGCTGTTACGGTAATACTACCCGTATCACCATTACATAGTGCATCTGTAAAAGTAGCGGAAATTTCAATCTCCTTCTCTTCTATTACTATTGGTTCATAAGGGTACTCACATGTATTTGCGGTATTTTTTAATCTAGCTTTAATATTATATGTTCCTGGTGCCAAATTTGAGAATATTGGACCTTGCCATACCCCAAAACCACTACCGTTGTCCATGCTAAATTCATATGCACTAGATAAGTTGGTTATTTGAATTCTACCATCTACACCACAGATGTAATCATTTTTTACTACAGTTTGCGTAATGGTACTTTTCTTAACTTTAAAATAATACGTTTGTCCGTCCGCAATAACCCTGTATTCTGCGCCAGTGGTCGAAGGAACAGTACTTGCATCCAACGCGAATGTTTGACCTCCTGATACTTGTGTATAACAAGAACCTGTATTAGGGCACTCTGTATTTACATTTGGACTACATGATCCTCCTAAAATCTGCCATGAAACAGAGCTATATGTTCCACCTGATAAACTTATGATTCGATCATCATAATCACCACATAAATTAAAACGCGCAATTGTAAATCCATTATCATCACAGTT
Source organism: uncultured Maribacter sp. (assembly GCF_963975365.1). GTDB lineage: Bacteria > Bacteroidota > Bacteroidia > Flavobacteriales > Flavobacteriaceae > Maribacter. Next base: position 74,120 of record NZ_CAXBGF010000009.1, read on the forward strand.
TTCCGTGTCATCAGCTCCAACAATAATAGTTGCGAACATTGCTGAAGTTGCTAAGTTGGCATTACGGACAACATTAACTTCTTTTTCTAAAGTGGGTTGATTTTTGGTAGAAACCGAAACAGCCGTTTCGATTACATTAGCCACCTCTTCGTATAGGGTACGTACCGTAGAGTTGGCAATTGCCGTTGTACCGATTACTGAAATTACAATCAGAAAAAGTATATACAGCGTAAACCGCTGTTTTTTTGGTAGCATAGGTTAAGTTTCGTTTTTAAGAACAATAGCGATTTGGGATCTTTACCGTTCTTTGGTGTAATTTTTTTATACTTATATCTTATCTTTAAATAATAAAATGTCCTTTAATATATTTCTAACGTACCAATATGAAAAATAGTATCATCTTTTGTCTTTTATTCGCTGTAACGCTTAATTTTTCTTGTGCGCAAAATGCTGAAAATAAAATAAATACACCTAAAAACACTAATTCCAAAGCAGAGTTGTTCGTCGATGACCTACAGATTCCATGGGGGTTCGCCTTCCTTCCTGATAAAAGTATTTTAATTACCGAAAAAGAAGGGAAATTGATACATTTTTCTAATGGAAAAAAATCGATAATCGGTAATATTCCAGAAGTTTACCAACGTGGGCAAGGCGGACTTTTAGATATTGAATTGCATCCTAATTATGAAAAAAATGGATGGATTTATTTTACATATGCATCAGCTGAAGGTGATGAAAAAGGAGGACACACAGCTTTAATGAGAGCCAAACTGAAAAATAATTCTTTAACCAATAAAGAACTGCTTTACAAAGCAGTGCCAAACACCACAAAAGGTCAGCATTTCGGGTCAAGAATTGCCTTTGACAACAAAGGTTATCTCTATTTCTCTATTGGCGAAAGAGGAGATAGAGATGTTAATCCTCAAGATATTAAAAGAGACGGTGGCAAAATTTATCGTTTATACGATGATGGGCGAATTCCTGAAGACAATCCCTTTGTTGATGTTGAAGGTGCAAAAACTGCAATTTATAGCTATGGACACCGAAATCCTCAAGGTTTAATTAAACATCCTGAGACTGATGAAATTTGGGACAATGAACATGGTCCAAGAGGCGGAGATGAAATAAATATCATAAAAAAAGGTGCTAATTATGGTTGGCCATTGGTAACCTATGGGATTAATTATGGGGGAACCCCTATTACAGACAAAACAGAAATGAAAGGCATGGAACAACCTATACATTATTGGGTACCTTCTATAGCACCCAGTGGCATGGCATTTGTTACTACCGATAAGTATACCGACTGGAAAGGAAGTTTATTAGTAGGCTCTTTGGCCTTTCAATATTTAGAGAGATTGGTTTTAGACGGCAATAAAGTTATTGCACGTGAAAAATTAATGGATGGCCTTGGTAGGGTTCGAGCCGTAAAACAAGGTCCAGATGGTTTGATATATGTTGCGGTTGAGGGGAAGGGTATTTATAAATTAATCCCCCTAAAATAAGCCGCAAAATATAAACGCATTAACCTTACTAGTTAGGTTAATGCGTTTTTTTATACCTATCATATTATTCAGAAAATTTACCCCCTACCGGCTTCCACTGCCAATTTTACGGAACCATATTTTTTGAGCAATTTTTCAGCATCTGAATACTCAATACCAAGATCCTCCATAATATAACGGGTACCACGGTCAACCAACTTATCATTACTAAGTTGCATGTTCACCATTTTGTTTCCCTTTACTCTACCTATTTTAATCATTAAGGCAGTAGAAATCATATTTAAAACGAGTTTTTGAGATGTACCACTTTTCATTCTAGTACTACCCGTTAAAAACTCAGGCCCAACATTAATTTCTATAGGAATATCCGCAATTCGGGCTATAGGAGCTCCTGGGTTATTTGTAATTGCAGCAGTTAGTATACCATTCTTTTTCGCATCTTCCAATCCACCAATAACATAAGGCGTACTACCAGAAGCAGCAATGCCAACAACGACATCATTTTTGGTTATATCATGTACCATTAAATCTACCCAAGCTTGCTTAGTAGCATCCTCAGCATTTTCAACTGCTTTTCTTATAGCGGTATCTCCTCCTGCAATCAATCCGATTACACGTTCATGTGGCATCCCAAATGTTGGTGGAATTTCTGACGCATCTAAAATCCCCAAACGTCCACTAGTACCCGCGCCAATGTAAAACAACCTACCCCCCATTTCGAAACGTTTCACCAATTCATCTACCAATTTAGTCACTTGTGGTATAGTCTTCTTTACTGCAAATGCAACCTTTTGGTCTTCCTCATTCATTTTTTGCAGAATGGTCTGTGTATCCATCAACTCCAAATTCTCGTGATTAGATGGGGTTTCTGTAATTTTCTTATAATCCATTTAATTATATAATTTTTATATCGTGATTTTTAAAGGGCTTCAGCAATTTGTCCTCTGGTTTCAATTCGGTTATCATAGTATTAATAGAATTGATATCACATGTTTTATAACGATGCTGTGAATTTAACTTTTCAGAAATAGACAGTAAAACCGTTTTCTTAGATGCTTTTATGACCGCTTTCTTAATTTGAACAATATCCCAATCGAACTCTGTTAGTCCATATATAGCATCTACATACCCTGTACCAATAAAACTATAATCGAAACGTACTTCTGAAAGGTGATGAATTGCATTTGCACCAATAGAAATTTGTGCTTCCTTTGAAATTTGACCTCCTATCGAAATAACGTTGATATTCGCCTTATGAGATAATTCCATTGCAACCGGCAAACTAATAGTGAAGCAAGTAAGATTTAAATTTTCAGGAATAATACGTGCAAGTTCCATGCAAGTTGTACCTCCATCTATAAATATAACTGCACCATCTCGCAACATACTAATAGCTTTGGCTGCAATTGCTGCCTTTTCTTCTATTTTATAAATATTGGTATTTCTAGCGCTATTGGTCATATAACCCATAGAAATAGCACCACCATGTACTTTTCGTAATTTATTATCAGCGTCGAGTTCTTTCACATCACGCCTTATGGTATCAATAGATACATCTAAAGCCTCAGCTATATCAGTTATTAAAATCCTATTATGAAGATCTACCTCATTTAAAATTGTTTGTTGACGCTCTTCTTTAAGCATGAATTTGCTACCTTTTATATGATAATTAGAGCAAATATAGCAATTATATTCTCTTGCTGTTTTATGTCGTAAATGTAATTCAAACACTAACTAAACTTTAATAAACCGCAAATAAATGCAAAATTAACGGCACAAAACTGCATTAATTCAAAATAACGCATATATTTGCATGATTTAAAAACTCAAAATTTCATTACAATCTTATGAAAAACGCCGTTAAAGAGACTAAAATTGACATTGGCCACCAACCTATTGGCCAGTTTGAAGAAACACGATTCGAAAAAATTCACAATGTAATCTTTCAGGATTCCAACAAGGCATCTATTCAAGTGGCCCATGAAATTGCCAGTCTAATAAAGAAAAGACAAGGTCAAAAAAGAAATTGTGTGTTGGGCTTGGCAACAGGATCATCACCAATTCGAGTGTATGAAGAGTTGGTACGCATGCATAGAGAAGAAGGTTTGAGTTTTAAGAATGTGGTTACTTTCAATTTAGATGAGTACCTGCCAATGGAACCAAATAACATTCAAAGTTATTTTTACTTCATGCATGAGCATCTATTCAATCATGTAGATATCCCAGAAAAAAATATACATATTCCAGACGGCACGGTGAGTAATGAAGATACCACGACATATTGTCTAAGCTACGAACGAAAAATAAAAGAACATGGTGGTCTTGATTTTCAATTATTAGGCATTGGCAGAACGGGTCACATAGGTTTCAATGAGCCTGGTTCGCACTTTAACTCGGGCACTAGAGTTATAACTTTAGACCACATAACACGTGTGGATGCCGCACCTTCATTTTTAGGTATAGACAATGTACCTCGAAAGGCAATTACCATGGGGATTTCAACCGTGAGAAAGGCAAAACGCATTGTTCTTTTAGGATGGGGTCAGAATAAAGCTGATATAATTAAAAAGACTATTGAAGGAGAAGTTTCTTCACATGTACCGGCAACTTATCTACAGCACCACGACAATTGTACTTTTGTATTGGATACCGGAGCAGGCAGCGAACTTACACGTAATAAAACACCTTGGTTGGTAGATGCATGTAAATGGAATGAAGATTTAAAAGCCAAAGCAATGGTTTGGCTATGCGAAACTACGGGGAAAACTATTTTAAGCTTAACGGATAAAGACTATAATGATAATGGTATGGCGGACCTTCTAGCTTTAGAAGATTCTTACGACCTTAATATTAAAATGTTCAATAAACTTCAGCACACTATTTCTGGCTGGCCTGGCGGTAAACCAAATGCAGATGATACAAATAGACCTGAACGTGCTACACCTGCTAAAAAGCGGGTTATCATTTTTAGCCCGCACCCAGATGACGATGTTATTTCTATGGGAGGTACATTTGATAGGCTTGTAGAACAAGGGCACGAAGTACATGTTGTTTATCAGACTTCTGGAAATATAGCGGTATCTGATACCGATGCAAGAAAATACGCAGAAATCGCTTTGCAGATTCATCCTTCAGATGAGGCAAAAAAAATAATTAAATCGATTACCGATAAAAACGAAACTCAAATAGATTCGGCAGAAGTTCGTAATTTAAAAGGTAAAATAAGACGAGGTGAATCCTATGCTGCAACTAGGTATATGGGCTTACAAGATAGTAATGTTCATTTTTTAGATTTGCCATTTTATGAAACGGGTACAATTAAGAAAAAGAATTTATCTGAAGATGATATTACTTTGGTAGCAGGTATAATTTCAAAAATAAAACCACACCAAATTTATGCCGCTGGTGATTTAGCCGACCCACACGGCACCCATAAAGTTTGTTTAGATGCTGTATTCACTGCTTGCAAACAATTAAAATCCGAACCCTTCATGAAAGATTGTTGGTTATGGCTATACAGAGGAGCATGGCACGAATGGGATATCAATGAAATTGAAATGGCAGTACCGATGAGCCCTGATCAGGTATTAAAGAAACGGCATGCCATATTCTGTCATCAATCTCAAAAAGACGGAGTAATGTTTCAAGGTGATGATTCAAGAGAATTTTGGATGCGCGCCGAAGAGAGAAATCGAAATACCGCTAATAAATACAAAGCATTGGGCTTATCATCATATGCTGCAATGGAAGCCTTTGTTAGACATAAATTCAATTAACGATTAAACTTATTTAAAAAGGCCTATTTTAGTAGTAAAATGGGCCTTTTTTATTACTATGTCAAAATATACATACTTCCTTTTTATTGTAGTCCTATTTAATTCATGCGGCATTTTTAATACCTACGAAAAACACCCTAAAACCGAATTTAGAGGTGTTTGGATTGCAACTGTTGTTAATATAGATTGGCCAAAGAACGGTAATGATACTGCCGAGAAACAGAAAACCGACTATCTAAAGATTTTAGATTTTTATCAGAAAGAAAATTACAATGCAGTTATTGTACAAGTTCGTGCAGCTGGTGATTCTTTTTATGCTTCCGATTATGCACCTTGGTCAAGATTTTTAACAGGTGAAGAAGGCACCCCTCCCAATTGGAATTCAGATGTTTTGGAATGGATGATTTTAGAAGCTCATCAAAGAGGAATGGAATTTCACGCTTGGTTAAACCCATATAGAGCAACTTTTGATGAAAATTTCGAAATTCTTGCCGAATCTCATGATTATTGCACCCACCCAGAATGGATGGTGCATTACGGCAAAAAGAATTATTACAACCCGGGACTGCCTGAAGTTCGAAACCATTTTTTGAATATCATAGCTGAAATAGTATCCAACTATGATGTAGACGCCATCCACTTTGACGATTATTTTTATCCGTATAAAATCAAAGATGAAATTTTCAATGATGCTATAGCCTTTGAAACTTACGCCAAAGAAAACCAAACAATTGATGATTGGCGACGTAGCAATATTGATTCTTTAGTAAAGCAATCGCATGAAACCATTAAGTCTATAAAACCATGGGTACAGTTTGGTATTAGTCCGTTCGGAGTATGGAAAAACAACGCTACAGATCCTAAAGGTTCAAACACCAAAGCTGGGCAAACCACCTATGAAGATTTATATGCAGACCCATTACTTTGGATGAAAAAGGGATGGATAGATTATTTGGCTCCGCAAGTATATTGGAGCATAAATCTACCTGTAGCATCACACAAAACTATTGTTGATTGGTGGTCAAATAACAATTTCAACACAAACCTTTATGTAGGAAACGGTGCTTATAAAATTCGAAACAACAGTGATAAATCCTGGAACAATGTAAAAGAATTACCTATGCAATTGAAGTTAGCTAGAGAAACACCTCAAATTTCTGGCAATATTATGTTCAGTGCTAAATCTCTTATGACCAATAATGACGATGTTGTAGAATATATTCATAAAAAGTATTACAAATTACCTGCTTTGAACCCCGCTTTCCCATTATCAAATAAGAATACATTAAAAACACCTCGTTTGTCAATTACAGAACAAAACAAAAAAGATTTAATTCTTTATCTCGATGATACCGAGAATATGCGCTATGCCTTACTTTATAAATCTGGTCGTAAGACGAAAGACGAATACCCTATAAAAAAATTAGTTTTTAAGATTTTCTTAGATGGCAACCCAAATAGACTGTTAATACCAAGAAACCAAATATCGGACAACTATTTAGCACTTAGTTTCATAGATGTATATGGCGTTGAAACTGAACCAACAATAATTAATATAAAGCAACTTGCAAAAAATGGCACAAAAAGATAAAGGAGCTTGGGCATGGGTACCCGTTCTATATTTTACGCAAGGCCTACCCTACGTATTAGTGGTCACGGTATCAGTGATTATGTATAAAAAATTAGGTGTAAGCAATGAAGATATCGGACTGTACACCAGTATTTTATATGTACCATGGGTATTAAAACCATTATGGAGCCCTTTTGTTGATTTAAAAAGCACGAAGCGAAAGTGGTTTTTAGCTATGCAGTTGTTAATAGCTGTAGCACTTTTAGGGGTTGGACTGACTTTACCGACAAACATGTTTTTTATATCCTCATTAGCCTGTTTTTGGATGGCCGCTTTTGCATCTGCAACCAATGATATTGCTTCAGATGGATATTACATGCTTGGATTAACCGAAAAGAAGCAGTCTTTTTTTGTTGGCATGCGAAGTACTTTTTACAGATTGGCCATGGTTACAGGAGAAGGATTGATTGTTGTTCTTGCAGGTTTTTTAGAAAATAAATATGGTGATAACACTAAAGCATGGAGCATAACGATGTCGGCAGCCGCCTTTTTAATGTTGATAATGACTGTAGCAAACTTTTTCGTTACTCCTAAATATGAATCTGAAAATGAAGAACAAAAGGAAAAACCAAAAGGCTTTTTTGAGGTGTTTTCATCCTTCTTTAAAAAGCCAGGGATTGGTATCGCATTAGCTTTCATTTTAACCTACCGTTTGGGAGAATCGCAATTGGTGAAAATGGCATCGCCTTTTCTATTGGATACGCCAGATGAAGGAGGTTTAGGCTACTCGACAGAACAAATTGGAACTATTTTCGGTACTGCGGGAGTTGTATTCCTTTCTTTAGGGGGAATTCTAGGTGGTATACTAATTTCACGAGATGGCTTAAAAAAATGGATGTTACCCATGGTACTTTCCTTAAACCTACCCAACATTTTATATGCAGTTCTGGCAGTAACCAATACAACCAATATTTATGCTGTTACGGCCACGGTAATTTTTGAAAAATTCGGTTATGGTTTCGGGTTTGCAGCATTTTTAATGTACCTCATCTATATTGCAGACGGAAAATCAAAAACCTCTCATTATGCCATAGCTACCGGGTTCATGGCCTTGGGCATGATGCTACCTGGCATGGTAAGCGGTTATATTCAGCAATGGTTGGGTTATGACGGCTTTTTTGTCTGGGTAGTTATCGCAGCCCTACCTGTTCTTTTCTTATTAAAGTTTATTACTTATCCTGCAGATTTCGGTAAAAAAACTACAGATTCCAATGAATAATTTACTATCAACTTCAGAAGCACTAAAAACACTTTCTACTACTGAAAAAGTAGGGCAATTATTTATGCCCGCAGCATTTATTAACGATACAGAAGAAGATATACAGCAACTTGAAAAACTGATTTCAAATCATTATGTTGGCGGATTATGCTTTTTTCATTCTAGGGCAAGTGCAGCCACTAATTTTGAAGGGAAGAAGAAAGTAGTGGTTAATGAAAATAGTTTCAAGGTATTAAAAGACCTCATCGTCAGATATCAAAAAGCTGCCATTTACCCCCTATTAATTTCTATTGACGCTGAATGGGGACTAGCCATGCGAATTGAAAATACACCACAGTATCCTTACGCAATAACTCTTGATGCAAATGTCAAAAATATAGATCTGACTTTTGAAGTAGGCAAGCAAATTGCTAAAGATTGCAAAGCAGCTGGTATTCATTGGAATCTTTCACCTGTAGTCGACATTAATACGAACCCTAATAATCCAGTAATCGGTTATCGATCTTTTGGAGATAATAAAGAGAATGTAGTTTCATTGGCTACTGCATATGTAAAAGGAACACAAAGTGAAGGTGTTCTTACAAGTATCAAACATTTTCCGGGTCATGGAGACACTGCAACAGATTCTCATTTAGGATTGCCAGTTATTGATAAAACAAAAGCTGAACTTTTAGAAAATGAACTTTATCCATTTCAAAAACTTATCGAAAATGGTGTAGACTCTGTCATGGTAGGTCATCTGTCCGTACCTGCGTTGACTTCCAATAAAAGTATCCCTTCAAGCATAAACAAAGATATTATCACTGGAGTACTTAGAAATGAAATGGGATTCGACGGAGTGGTCATATCAGACGCATTGAATATGCATGCAGTTTCAAAAAATTATACTGTTCATGGTGAATTAGAATGGTTGGCTTTCGATGCTGGTAATGATGTATTATGCTTTGCGGAACATATTGAAGCAGGAATACAAATGATCTTAGAAAATGCCACAGATACTCAAATTAATAAAAGCATTGAACGCATCTGGACTCTAAAAGAAAAAGCTTTTCGGAACACTTCCTTAGAACAAGGTTTAACAGACCCAAGTTCATTAAACCGAAAAATAGCAGAACAATCGCTCACCTTACAAATAGGCACTGCGCGTGTAATTGAAGAATTTAGAAGAACAAATCATTGTACTATTACTATAAAAAGATATAGCAACAATCAATCTGAAGAAGAGATTTCAGCATCTATAAATGAGATGAAGAATGAAATTGCTAATGAAACCGATGTGCTTTTACTATTGACTCCACCTCAAATAAAACCTACCAATAAATTTGGATTTCTTCAGCAGGAAATTGATTTTGTGAACCAGCTTATTCAAACGAAAAAGGTGGTTCTATATCATTTTGGAAACCCCTATGCACTACAGTTTTTTAAAATTGATAAAACTACTGCTACAGTTATTGTTTACCAGAATTTTAAAGAATTTCAAGATGTAGCCACAGAACATTTTTTAGGAACACTTGAAGCAAATGGGAAATTACCGGTTTTACTTAATTAATTTAATCTACCACAAATGAAAGTTTATAAAATCATAGGCCTTATGTCCGGCACCTCTTTAGATGGCCTTGACCTAGCGTATTGTCACATTTGGGAGAAAAAAGGAAAATGGGAATTTGACATCAAAGAAACTAAAAGCGTTCGGTATTCATCAGAAATGTTAAACACCTTAAAAGATGCCATTGGTTTATCCGCAGAAAAACTAATTAAATTGCATAATACCTATGGCACATGGTTAGGAGAACAAGCTCTGCAATTTATCGAAGAACATAAATTGGATGTTGATTATATCGCTAGTCATGGTCATACCACACATCACCGACCAGAGATGGGCCTTACTTTTCAAGTTGGGTCAGGTCAGCATTTGGCGAATACAAGTGGTCATAAGGTAATCTCCGATTTTAGAACGAACGATCTTGCTCTTGGTGGCCAGGGAGCACCCTTAGTACCCATAGGTGACCGAATATTTTTTAATGAATATGATTTCTGTCTTAATCTTGGTGGCATTAGTAATATTTCTTTCGATGTAAAAGAAAAACGAATTGCCTACGATATTGGTTTAGCAAATATGATCTTAAACTTTATTACCAGAAAAGTTGATTTAGAATATGATGAAGATGGAAATTTAGCAAGAAAGGGTAATGTAAACGTAAATATGTTGAAGCGGTTGAACAACCTTCAATACTACCTACTACCCCATCCTAAATCTATCGGCTATGAGTGGTTTTTATCTGATGTTGTACCTATCGTAGACGAAACAATTGATGTTATTGAAAACTTGCTTCACACGAGCATTCATCACATATGTGATAAAATCGCTCAGCAAATCAAACTAAACGCGAATAGTAATCAACAAAGTTTATTGGTTACTGGTGGTGGCGCCCTAAATTCTTTCCTTATAGAAACCTTGCAACAAAAACTTGGCAAAAACACGAAAGTAGTGATACCTGAAAAAATTATAATTGAATTTAAGGAAGCTCTAATTTTTGCGTTAATGGGTGTGCTACGGGTTGAACAACAAACAAATGTTCTTTCATCTGTTACAGGAGCAAAAAAAGATTCTTCTAGTGGCGTTGTTTACCTACCTAATTGAACTTTTTTACCTAATTTACTACATTAAAACACAAACTGAAATGTCAGAAAAACAAAAGAAAGCATCGGCTTATTGGAAAGAGAACGTAAGGTATCTATTTATACTTTTAGCTATATGGTTTTTTGTTTCGTTCGGCGCGGGCATACTGTTTAAAGATGCCTTGGATTCCATCAAAATTGGCGGCTTTAAATTAGGATTTTGGTTTGCTCAACAAGGGTCAATCTATGTTTTTGTAATCCTAATATTTGTATATGTTAGATTAATGAACAAATTAGATAAGAAATACGGCTATAACGAATAGACCAAAATAAAACCAACCACAAAAAAACCAACAGATGAGTGTTCAAACTTGGACGTATATTTTAGTAGGGCTCACATTCGCCCTGTATATAGGAATCGCAATTTATTCTCGAGCAGGTTCAACAAAAGATTTTTATGTTGCTGGTGGTGGTGTTTCACCACTTGCAAACGGTATGGCAACCGCCGCAGATTGGATGTCGGCTGCCTCTTTTATTTCCATGGCAGGTATTATATCGTTTGCAGGGTATGATGGCTCGGTTTACCTAATGGGCTGGACAGGTGGCTATGTGCTACTGGCATTATTGTTAGCTCCATATTTACGCAAATTCGGAAAATTCACGGTTCCAGATTTTATAGGTGATCGTTATTATTCAAAAACGGCACGTATTGTTGCTGTCATTTGCGCACTTATAGTTTCATTTACCTATGTCGCAGGGCAAATGCGAGGTGTAGGTGTCGTATTCTCTAGATTTCTTCAAGTGGATATTAACACCGGTGTGATTATAGGTATGGTCATTGTTTTATTCTATGCCGTTTTAGGTGGAATGAAAGGTATTACATACACTCAAGTAGCTCAATATTGTGTTTTAATTTTTGCCTTTATGGTTCCTGCTATATTTATTTCGATACAAATGACAGGAAACCCAATTCCGCAACTGGGTATGGGTTCTACATTAAATGACGGTTCAGGAGCTTTCTTATTGGATAAATTAGACGGACTTTCTACTGAACTTGGATTTAATAAGTATACGGACGGTTCTAAATCGTTAACAGATATTTTTGCGATAACGTTAGCATTAATGGTCGGTACAGCAGGTTTACCCCATGTAATCGTCAGGTTTTTTACCGTAAAGAAAGTTAAAGATGCCCGTAAATCTGCAGGTCTTGCACTCCTTTTAATAGCTATTTTATATACAACTGCACCTGCTGTTGCCGTGTTCGCAAAAACGAACTTGATCAACACGGTTAGCAATGAAGAATATTCTAGTATGCCAGTTTGGTTTAAAAATTGGGAAGAAACCGGGCTATTAACTTTTGACGATAAAAATGCGGATGGTAAAATTCAATATGTAGCAGATAAAGAAAAAAACGAGCTAACGATTGACAACGATATCATGGTTTTGGCAAATCCGGAAATTGCTGATTTACCAGCATGGGTAATTGCTTTGGTAGCGGCTGGCGGTCTTGCAGCGGCACTATCAACAGCAGCAGGTCTTTTGCTAGTTATTTCAGCATCAGTTTCACATGATTTAGTTAAAAAAGTATTTAATCCAAATATATCCGACAAAGCAGAATTATGGGTGGCTAGAGGTTCAGCAACTGTTGCAGTAGCCATTGCCGGTTACTTTGGTATAAATCCGCCAGGTTTTGTGGCAGCCGTAGTAGCATTGGCCTTTGGTTTGGCTGCAGCCTCCTTTTTCCCAGCAATAGTACTCGGTATTTTTTATAAAAAAATGAATAAGGAAGGCGCTATCAGCGGTATGGTTGTAGGTATTCTTTTAATGCTTTTTTACATGACCAAATTTAAGTTCGGTTGGTTTGGAGGTGGCTCCCAGGCAGATTGGTGGTTTGGAATTTCACCGGAAGGTTTTGGTAGTATTGCCATGATCGCTAACTTTATAGTATCGATTATTGTTTTACAATTTACACCAGAACCACCAGAAGATGTTCAAGAAATTGTAGAGAACATTAGAATACCAAGTGGTGCTGGTGAGGCAACAGGGCATTGACACAAAAACAAAGTAGGTTTTTTTACCTAGAAAATACATAAAAATCAAGTAGCAGAATGAGTAATTATCACATCAAACATTTAGAAGAATATTTTCAAGTGTATCGCAAGTCGGTTCGTAATCCTGAAGCCTTTTGGGAAGAAATTGCCGAAGAACATTTTGTTTGGCGTAAGCGATGGGACAATGTACTGAGCTGGGACTTTGAAAAGCCAGAAATAAAATGGTTTGAAGGTGCCAAATTGAACATAACAGAAAACTGTCTAGATCGTCACCTACCTACTAGAGGAACTAAAACTGCAATTATTTTCGAGCCCAACAATCCTAATGAGGAAGCAGTACATATAACCTATAGGCAATTACACGAAAGAGTTTGTCGAATGGCTAATGTATTATTGGACCATGGAATAAAAAAAGGTGATCGTGTTTGCATCTATCTGCCTATGATTCCTGAATTAGCAGTTGCATTATTGGCTTGTGCCCGAATAGGAGCCATACATTCTGTGGTATTTGCAGGATTCTCTTCAAATGCCTTAGCTACCCGAATTAATGATTCTGATTGTAAAATGGTTATCACTTCAGATGGCTCTTTTAGAGGTACAAAATCAATCGATTTAAAGGGGATTGTCGATAAAGCGCTTGAAGAATGTTCTGGAGTAGAAAATGTTTTGGTAGCAAAACGCACTGGTACTGAAATACATATGGAAGATGGTAGAGATAAGTGGCTACAACCTTTATTAGATGATGCATATGCAGACTGTGTTGCGGAAATTATGGATGCTGAAGATCCACTATTCATTCTGTATACATCAGGCTCAACAGGCACTCCAAAGGGTATGGTCCACACCACAGCGGGGTATATGGTATACACTGCCTATACCTTTAAAAATGTATTTCAATATAAAGAAAATGATGTTTATTGGTGTACCGCTGATATAGGTTGGATTACAGGTCATTCCTATATCGTTTATGGCCCATTGGCAAATGGTGCGACAACATTAATGTTTGAAGGCGTACCGTCTTATCCAGATTTTGGTCGCTTTTGGGATGTGATTCAAAAACATAAGGTAAACCAATTTTATACCGCACCAACTGCAATAAGAGCATTAGCAAAAGAGAATTTAGAATATGTAGAAAAATACGACCTCTCAAGTCTAAAAGTATTAGGCTCGGTGGGCGAACCTATAAATGAAGAGGCATGGCATTGGTACAACAATAATGTAGGTAAGAAAAATAGTCCTATCGTTGATACATGGTGGCAAACGGAAACTGGGGGAATTATGATTACCCCAATACCTTATGTAACCCCAACGGCACCTACCTATGCAACGCTTCCATTTATTGGTATTCAACCAGCCCTTATGGATGAGAACGCCAAAGAAATTAAAGGAAATCAAGTTGAAGGTCGACTATGCATAAAATTCCCATGGCCTTCAATCGCCAGAACAATTTGGGGCAATCATGACCGATATAGAGACACTTATTTTTCCGCCTATGAAAATATGTATTTTACAGGTGATGGAGCACTTAGAGACGCAGTTGGGTATTACCGTATTACGGGCCGTGTAGATGATGTTATCATCGTATCAGGCCATAATTTAGGCACAGCACCAATAGAAGATTCTATCAATGAGCACCCTGCAGTAGCAGAATCGGCCATTGTAGGTTTCCCGCATGATGTAAAAGGAAATGCTCTTTATGGATATGTTATTTTAAAAGAAACCGGTGAAAGTAGAGACAGAGAAAATTTAAGAAAAGAAATAAATCAACAGATTACAGAGCACATAGGGCCTATTGCCAAATTAGATAAAATTCAGTTTGTATCTGGACTTCCAAAAACACGTAGCGGTAAAATCATGCGTAGAATTCTTCGAAAAATTGCCAGTAACGATACAAGCAATTTAGGTGATACTAGCACGCTATTAAATCCAGAAGTAGTAAAGGAAATTATGGATAATTCCCTTTAATAGCAATCTTAAAATTATTAGTAATCAATACTATTTTAAAGTTCATCAAACTCATTTAAGATTATGGGTTTGATGGCTTTTTATTTTATGCGAGAGGCCTTCAATTGTATATCGGCTGTTGCCCAACTCGCCTGTAATTTTTCCTCAACGTCTTTTAACTTAGTTGACTCTTCAAGTTTTTCATAAGCTAATTTTAGACCATGAAGTGCCCAGCCATTTTTCGGTAATCTAGTTAAATCTTCTTGGTAAGTGATTATTGCATCATCATATAGGGCAGCTTCAATTTGAATTGCTCCCAAATGATGTCTTACTGAAAAAAACCAATCTGGTGGTTCATTATAATTTAAATTATCTTCAATTTCTACAGCTTCCTTTAAAAGTTTAATGCTATCTTGATAATTAGATTCACTTGCCAAAATTTCTGCCTTTAAAACTCTTTTTGCGATTTGAAGTAAAACATCTACCGAGTTGATGTCCCAAATGGTAATTTCTTTTAAACTTTCGTCTTCTGAATAAATCTCTAAAGCACTAAGCTCTTTCTTTGCTTCATCCAATTTATCCAATCCTAGAAAGGCCATTCCTCGCGCGTAATTACGAACAGCTTCAGGATATTTTAGGGAAGTATCTTCATTATCCATTTCTAAGATTTTCTTCCATTTACCGAATTTTACATTAATGTAATATGGTATGGTGTAATAATGTTGAATTGTTCCCCAACCTGGCTCTTTCATTAGCAAAGTATTAGAATGTTCAGCAACATTATTAGCAGCTTCTATTGCCCACATACTATTACCTTCTAAAGTTGCCGTGGCCGCCATAAAATGATAATTATGAGGAAAATAAGACAAAGGATAAGCTCCTTGTGCATTGCATGCAGAAACATAACTACTATCTACCGAAATAGCCCGAATGTTTGAAAGTGTCCCTTTATGATAATCACCGGTCCGTATATAAATATGTGATGGCATATGCACTAAATGCCCCGCGCCAGGTACTAAATCCTCGTCAAACAATTGAGCACTCTTGAGTGCCGTTTCCGGGGAATTTGAAGTTTCTAAAACATGAATATTAAAATGATGTGCACCTGGGTGTTTTGCATCTATATCCAAGGCATTATCAATAACAGAAATGATTTTTGGTGTCCACTCTTTTGGGTTTCCCATTTTATCCCATAAGTCCCATGGATGCAAATCCATCAAAGACTCGGCGAATAAAATAGCGACATCTGCATCATAAGAATATTCTTCATAAACCTCTTCCATTGCAAGTGAATAGGCCACATCAAGTTTACTTCTATCTTCCACAGGTGCTTTCACATACCTTTTAGCCAATGCATGAATTAACGCTTTTTCTTTTTGAGAAGCTGAACTCTTAGATATTTCTATAGCATTTTGAATTGCTTCGTAAGCTCTTTCATAATTATCGGGTTCCATACCTGCATTATAATTAGGCCCCAACACATAAGCGAACCCCCAATATGCCATGGCGCATTTTGGGTCTAATTTTGTTGCATAAAAAAAAGAGCGAGCAGCTTCGGCATGATTAAAACCATATGCCAAAACCAATCCTTGGTTTACATATTTCTGAGCTAAACTATTTGTAGTAGTTATAGGAAAATCTAGCACATCGAGACCTTCAATTAGTGGTGCAATATTATCCGATTCGTACCATTCGGCATCAGTGGTTATTGGAGCACAAGTTATAATCGGGCGATCTTTAGTATCAAGTGAATTCGTTTTATTATTACACCCAATAAATAGTAGAAAAAGAAAATTAAGATAGAAAAAGTCTTTCATAAGGAATGATTTAAAAAATTAAGGGTATGTATTTATATAATTATAATATTTACAATGACTTTTCATTGAATTTCATCAAAATTCTCAAATCATCCTTCAATCGATTTATTTCCTCATCATCAGTGCCATTGTACACACCTCTAATTTGCCTTTTCTTATCAACTAGAATAAAATTAGGTGTATGTATAAAATCTTGCATGCCGCCATCACCTTGTTCTACAACTGCAAAATAACTCTTACGAGCGAGTTCATAAATATGTCTTTTATCGCCCGTGGTAATATTCCATTTTTCATCTATCGCTTTTTTATCATTAGCATATTTTCGTAATACCGAAATACTATCTAGTTCAGGAGTTACAGAAAGTGACAATAACATAACATCATTATTATTAGAAAATTCATTTTGAATTTTCACCATATTATCTGTCATAATGGGGCAAATGCTTGGACACCTTGTAAAGAAGAAATCAACAACATAAATCTTATCCTTATAGTCTTCTTGTGTAATTATGTTTCCATTTTGATTAATTAGTTTAAAATCTGAAACCGTATGGTTTCCATCTTTAGACTGTAAACTAACATCAACCAATTCTGCATTAAAATCTGATGGACTATAAACAGGAAGTTCATTACCACCCCAATTGTTACAGGAAATTGAGCAAAATGAAATTAAAATGGCTATTACAACCAAACATCTATATTTCATAATGTCATATTTTGCTGAAGAAATTCTTTGGCTTCTCGTATTTCTGATCTATCACTATTAGAATCTATGGTGAGTTCAAGAAGTGATTCAAAATAAAATATAGCTTTTTCCTTATTACCAGATTCTTTTGCAGCTAAGGCAGCCCCATAAATACCATTAAATCTATTGGGTCTTCTTACAAGGTTCAACTCATAAGCATCTAACGCCTCTAAAGGCTTATTTACTTTCAAAAGCATATCTGCCAAAAGTTCATCTGCAGGTAAAATTTCGCCTGGTGTAACTGGATGTTTTGAAGTCATACTTTCCATTTCAACAGCATTTCTCATTAGGCTCAATGCCTCTTCTACCTCGTTATTTTCTAATTTAAGCCACGCTTCTATTGTTTCTATTTGTATAGCAACTTGATTGGCCTTATAAGCATCTTCTAGTTCAATTAATTCTTCTTTAAATGATTTCAATAAAACAAGTTGCTTCTCCGCATCTATTAAGTTATTCATATGTATTGCGCCTAAGGCCTTCGCGAAATGGAGCAATGAACGTTGCCAAGGAAAATTTTCCCATTCCATACCCGGTATTTGTGGTAACTCTAATAAAGAGGCTTCTTCCCAATTTTTATTTTCCACCGCTATTCGTGCAGGAATAGCAGCGGCCGTATAGGCAATTTTAAAATTCGGGGGAAATATCTTTTCAAAAGATTTTAAGTAGGCATATTGTTCATTGGCCTTTTTATTTTCTCCTATTTGTAAATAAGCATATACCAAATACCCCATTGCATGTACTTCTTCATCCCAATGGGCACCTGGCGCAATGCTTTCGGCGTAGCAAACTGCTGAAGATGCAGAATTTATATTTGTATTAATTGACTCATTCCATAAACCTAATCTGGTGAAAATGTGTGAAGGCATATGCTGCGCGTGTGCAGAATTCGGGGCAATATCAGCATACCGTCTTGCAGTGCTAAGACCCAATTCGGCCAATTCTGGATAATCATAAGAATGTATTATATAGTGTGCTACACCAGGATGATTAGGTTCTTTATCAAATAAATCTTCCAATATTTTACCTGCAGTACGTTGTTTTGAATAACTTTTATCTGTTGGTATTGCTGAAGCACGAATCGGCAATGCATAAAAAATGGCAACTTCAGTATCGTCCATATAATCACTAAACATTATCCCCTTCTTTTGGGCATAACGTTCTTTTCTTGTCTGATTATCTACCGTTTCCCAATCTTTATAAAATGCTCCAATAGCGTTTAAATATTGTTCGGCTTTTTTAGACTTGGAAAGTTTTTCGGCAATGGCAAGCAACTTAACACCTTTCTCTAAAACTGATGATTCAGGTGGTGCCCACAACCCATGATATATACTCATGGTGACACCCCAATAAGCCATTGCACAATCGGGATCTTCATCAATAACTTTCACGAAGGCCTTTTCAGTCTCGATATACTCAAAAGAATGAAGTAAAGAAATTGCTAGATTAAAAGTTTTTCTAGTTTCATAACTGCACGTTTCAGAAAAATTAACATCACCAAATTGACCATTACCACATAATTGAAGGTCTCCTCTCAAAAGATTTAACGAAGATAAATCTGTATTCTGACTACTATTTTTACATCCTAAGAAAAAAGATAGTATTACTAAACCGAAAACAAAGCTTACTTTTTTTAACTCCGACATTTCTGATAGGTTGAAGTTCTCAAAATCTTAACATTAGACAACATCAATTTACAACTATCACACTGTTTACCAGTTATTTAACGTATAAATAGTATTATATAACGTATAACTCGCATTAAACAAATTTTGTAAAAACGTAGTTGTTTCAGGAAATAAAACAATATAACAGGCACAAATACCAACTAATTTTAATTGGTATATGCATGATTGTTGGCAAACAAAGGCCGTGTTTTAAAAGCTAAAAACAATAGCACGGACAACAAGCCACAAAAGCCCAAACCTGCGAAAAGGGCCCATACAGAATCTTCAATAAAACTACCTACGAATATAGAAATTGGAATAGATAAGATAGTAGATATAAAACCAGTAATAGCTGCGCCAATACCCGCAATATGACCTATCGGTTCCATTGCAATAGACCTCATATTACCCCATATAAAGCCTAAACAAAGAAATAAAAATGAAAGAAATAGCAATAAAACCAATAAACTAGGGTCTTCTGAATTCCAGAATATTAAACTATATCCTAAGGCTAGCGCCGTAAAGACTACCAATGCCAAAAAGGATAAGTTTCGCATTCCGAAACGTAAAACCAAAGTACCATTCATAAGCGTAGAAATTCCAACTGAAAAAGCCAAACCGGCAAAAACATAAGGAAAGGTTTCGGTTAATCCGTACAAATCTTCAAATACATGTTGAGCAGAACTTAAATACACTAAAAACGACCCCGTAATTAAGCCTGAAATAAGGGTACATGAAACAGTTTCCTTGTACCTCATTATTTCTCTTGTTCCTGTAACAAAAACAGATAAAGAAAATGGTACCTTAAATTTTGGATTCAATGTTTCTTCTTGTCTTTTCCAAAACCAAATACCTACCAACAAAGCGAAAAACAATTGAATATAAAAAATACCTTGCCAACCCATTACATCTAAAATTGCTTTACCTATTGCAGGCGCAACAATTGGTACCAGAATAAAGAATGCGGTTACGAACGACATAATTTTCGCCATGTAATCTCCTCTATATGTATCGCGAATAATAGAGATACTAATTGTTCGGGGAGCAGAAAGTCCTACTCCTTGTAATACGCGACCGACTAACATAATCTCAAGATTAGGGGCTACTAAACATATGACACTTGCAATTAAAAAAATTATGAATCCAAAATAAACTATTGGTTTTCTACCTAGGCTGTCGGAAAGTGGACCAAAAACTAATTGGCCTACCCCTAGACCTAAAAATATCATAGTAACCAATAACTGATTTCTAGTAGGATCAAGGCTATTAATAGATAGCCCTATATCAGCTATAGCCGGTAAAATTGCATCAATGGTCAAAGCCACAATAGACATTAACGAAGCCATTAAGGCTACAAATTCAAAATTGGGTTTTACCTGTTCATTTTGCATCGTGCAAAAATAAGGTTTAGTATTTCAAGCGATGTTATTTAAACTTGATTTTTAAGTTTTGAGCATATTTGAAATTCAAATATGTATTTTTGTAGCAAAATTAAATGTATGCTAATTATTGGGATAGCTGGTGGAACTGGTTGTGGAAAAACTACCGTAGTAAATCAAATTATCAATGAACTACCTAATGAGAAAGTTGGTGTAATTTCACAAGATTCGTACTATAATAACTTATCTCATTTATCCTTAGAAGAAAGAAGAAAAACCAATTTCGACCATCCAAGTTCAATAGATTTCGCCCTTTTAGAGCAACATTTAATCGAACTTAAAAATGGAAAATCTATAGAGCAACCCGTATATTCATTTCTTGAGTGCAATAGAACGGCGAAAACGATTCTTACCCACCCTACCAAAGTAATAATTGTTGAGGGAATTTTGATAATGACCAATTCGGCCATTCGTAAGATGTTCGATATTAAAATATTTGTACATGCAGATACCGATGAAAGACTTATTAGAAGGTTAAAGCGTGATGTAAATGAAAGAGGTTGGGATTTAGATGAAACCATAGAAAAGTATCAGTCTATTATTAAACCGATGCATGAGCAATTTATTGAACCAACAAAAGAGTATGCCGATATTATAATTCCGAATAACAAATACAATACCGTTGCAGTTGAAATCGTAAAGAGTATAATCAATGAAAAATTAATGCAAGAGTAATGGCATTTAAAGATTTAAAGCAAAAAAAATGGTTTAAAATTATGACCAATATGTATGTATTGGTACTTTCTGTTTTTGTAGTTTGGATGCTTTTTTTTGACACCAATTCTTTATTAATTCATTTAGAATTGAGAAAGGAAATAAAAAAACTAGAGAAAACACAAGACTTCTTAAAAGAAGAGATTGCCAAGGACAAAATAATTATTGAAAAATTATCAGATGAAGGCGAGCTCGAACGGTTTGCTCGAGAAGAATATTATTTAAAGAAAAAGAACGAGGAAATTTATCTGATTGAATATGAAGATAGCTTAAAACAAAAAGAAAATAATTAATTTAATATTTTTTTAATAAGTTATCCCCAACAGAAATACTAAGCATAAATGTGTTGCTTAACCCTTTCATAATTAAAAGTTTAACGCATTTTTAATGAAATGCCTTTGGTTATTCACCTAGTGTTAACAAAATCCTTTCATTAGCCCCATAAATAATCGTATTTTTACGACTTAATTTACTTTGAATATGGGCAAGATTATTGCTATTGCTAATCAAAAAGGAGGGGTAGGTAAAACTACCACTACAGTAAATTTAGCTGCCTCGCTAGGTGTATTGGAAAAAAAAGTATTATTAATTGATGCAGACCCGCAAGCCAATGCAACTTCGGGGCTAGGTATTGATGTAGATAGTGTTGAATTAGGCTCCTATCAGCTATTAGAGCATACAAAAAGTGCCAAAGAGACTATCATAAATACAACATCACCAAATGTTGATTTGATTCCTGCACATATTGACTTAGTTGCTATTGAAATTGAATTGGTAGATAAAGAGGAGCGCGAGTATATGCTGAAGAAGGCAATCATTGATCTCAAGAAAGACTACGATTATATATTGATTGACTGCGCACCTTCATTAGGTTTATTAACATTGAACGCTTTAACAGCTGCAGATTCTATCATTATACCAATACAATGCGAGTATTTCGCTCTTGAAGGTTTAGGAAAACTTTTAAACACGATAAAAAGTGTTCAGCGACTGCATAATCCTGATTTAGATATTGAAGGCATGTTATTGACCATGTATGATTCTAGACTGCGCCTCTCGAACCAGGTAGTAGATGAAGTGCGGAAGCATTTTGGAGATATGGTTTTCAATACTGTTATTCAACGTAATGTGCGTTTAAGTGAGGCACCTAGTTATGGAGAAAGCATTATCAAATATGACGCTGCAAGTAAAGGAGCGACCAATTATTTGAATATGGCAGATGAAATAGTCAAAAAAAATAAGCAGACGGTTTAAGTATGGCAAAAGCGACAAAGAAACAAGCTTTAGGTAGAGGACTTTCGGCTCTTTTAAAAGATCCGGAAAATGATATAAAATCTGCAACTGACAAAAATGCAGATAAAGTAGTTGGTAATATTATTGAACTAGATTTAGAACATATTGAGGTCAACCCGTTTCAACCACGTTCTAATTTTAATGATGAAACCATAAAAGAATTAGCCACTTCTATTCGAGAACTTGGTGTAATTCAACCTATTACCGTACGAAAATTAGGATTCAACGAATACCAATTAGTTTCTGGGGAAAGAAGATATCGTGCATCTAAGTTATTAGGATTAGAGACTATACCTGCATACATACGTATCGCGAATGATCAGGAATCTTTAGAAATGGCCTTAGTTGAAAATATTCAACGTCAAGATTTAGACCCTATCGAAATTGCATTGTCCTACCAACGATTAATCGATGAAATTAATCTTACCCAAGAAAAATTAAGTGAGCGTGTTGGTAAAAAAAGGTCCACAATTGCCAATTACCTACGTTTACTGAAATTGGATCCAATCATACAAACAGGTATGAGAGATGGCTTTTTAAGCATGGGCCACGGTAGAGCCTTGGTTAATATCGATAAAAAGCAGGACCAAATTGCTCTCTATGAAAAAATCATCTTTGACAACCTCTCTGTGAGAGATACTGAAAGTGCAGTAAAAGCATATCATTCTGATGAAGAAGTTACAGAAGAAATAACAAAACCAATTCAAAAAGAAGCTTCTGTATTTGTTCGCAAGGGGATTAAAGAATTAACCGATGCTTTATCAGTTAAAGTGGATATAAAATCTACTGATAATGCCAGAGGAAAAATCACTATTCCATTTAAATCTCAAGAGGAGTTCGACCGTATCAAAAAATTGATAACAGGTGCATAACTATATCACTTTATTAATTGTACTTCTATATTCTATACATTCTTGCTTTTCTCAAGAAAATCAAGTAACGGCGCCTATAACAGAAACCGATAGCACATCAACCACCCTTTCTGAACAAGGTATTATAATAAAAAACTCCGTTTCCTTTAAGAAATCTAAAAAAGAATTTAATCCGCTTGCACCTAGTAAAGCGGCTTTTTATTCCGCCATTTTACCTGGAATGGGACAGATATACAATAAAAGGTATTGGAAAGCTCCCATTGCATGGGGACTTGTTGGTGGTAGTATTTACATGTACACTTGGAACAATGATAATTATCAGCGTTTTCGCACCGCCTTTAAAAGTAGGCAGGCAGGCTTTACCGATGATGAGTTTTATGATCTAAATAATGGGATTATTCCTTCTTTAGATAATGATGATCTTGAATACCAACAAGAACGCTTTCAAAGTGACCGTGATCTATGGTTGGTTGTTACAATTGGCATGTATGCACTGAATATTGTAGATGCAAATGTAGATGCACATTTAAAGCAATTTAATATTGATGATGATCTTAGTATAGATTTTGAACCTTATTTTGATTTTAACCAAATCACCAATAGTCCAAATTATGGTATGGCCTTAATTATAAAATTTTAAGAATGAGAATTGCACTTTTCGGATACGGAAAAATGGGTCGGATGATAGAGCTGGTTGCCCTAAATCGAGGTCATGAAATCGTTGCCAAAATTGATGAGCATACACAGAATATAGATTTTAATTCTATCGATGTTGCTATAGATTTTAGTATGCCAGAAGCGGCTTACAACAATATAACAAAATGCCTGGAAAACAACGTTCCTGTTATATCTGGTACAACTGGGTGGTTAGATAAATACAAAGATGCCGTTGCATTGTGTGAAAGTCGAAATGGCGCTTTTATCTATGCCTCTAATTTTAGTCTAGGAGTAAACATCTTTTTCGAGTTAAATAACTATTTGGCCAAAATGATGCAGAACTTGCCAGAGTACAAAGTCTCAATAGAAGAAATTCATCATACGCAAAAACTGGATGCACCAAGTGGAACCGCTATTACTTTGGCTGAAGGAGTCATTACAAACTCAAAATACACCCAATGGAAATTAGATGATGATTCCAATGGATCATTGCCTATCACCGCTAAAAGAATAGGTGAAACTCCGGGAACCCACACTGTAACATATGACAATGTTGTAGATAGTATTGAAATAAAACATACCGCACACAATAGAGAAGGATTTGCTTTGGGAGCAGTTACCGCAGCGGAATGGATTATTGGTAAAACCGGTATTTTCTCTATGCGAGATGTGTTAAACCTTGCTTAAAAAACGTAACAATAATCAAACAAAAAGACTGATGGATTATTGATGTTAAAAAAAGCATCGAAAAAGATTCATATTATTTCTATAAAAACAAAGCTCATGAACGCCACTCAATGGATTATTTTCACTCTACTTATACAGGTCTTACATTTTTTAGGTACTTGGAAATTATATGTAAAAGCAGGTAGAAAAGCTTGGGAAGCAGCGATACCAGTTTACAATGCTATAGTTTTGATGCAAATTATAAATAGGCCTAAATGGTGGGTGATTTTATTATTTATCCCAATAATCAACTTATTGATGTTTCCTGTAATTTGGGTTGAAACAATAAGAAGTTTTGGTCGTAATAGCACGTTAGAAACGTGGCTTGTTGTCATCACCCTCGGCCTTTACATCTACTACGTCAATTATTCGCTAGACGTCACCTACATACAAGATAGAAGTCTACAGCCAAAAACTGCCATGGGCGAATGGGTCAGTTCTATAGTATTTGCAATTGTAGCAGCTACCTTGGTACATACCTACTTCATTCAACCTTATGTAATTCCTACAGGGTCTTTAGAACGTACATTGAGAGTGGGTGATTTTCTTTTTGTAAGTAAATTTCACTATGGTGCAAGAACACCAATGACTACGGTTGCAGCACCAATGGTTCACGATACACTTCCTGTCTTAGGAGTTCCTTCTTATTTAAAAAAGCCACAACTACCCTATTTTAGGCTTCCTGGTTTTACCAAAGTCGAGCGAAATGATATTGTAGTTTTTAGCTGGCCTGCCGATACAGTGCGTGTATTCTTTAAAAAAGAAAAAGGGGTAGATAAGCCTATTGACAAAAAATCGAATTATGTTAAGCGATGTGTGGGTATACCAGGCGATTCACTAGAAGTTCGAAATGGATATGTTTTTATTAATGGGAAGCAATTAGAATTGCCCGGAAGCGCCAAACCACAGTTTGATTATAGGGTATATAGCTCAAAAGGTGTATCCTCAAGAACCCTTGATGCATTAGGCATCACAGACTTCACTAGAAAATATTTATCTAGTCCATTAAATCAAGAGCAGGTTAACGCAGTACGAAGTTATCTCCTAGGATACAATCAAGCTGAAAATGGTCAAATAGAACTGTACACAAAAGGTTCTGGCATACCTGCCAAGATTATTTCGAAATATCGATTATCCCTGAAAGAGATTACCGACCGTGAACGCATAGTACCTTTAACCGCTGATATGGTTAAAACACTTAAAGCTGACGCTAACATTGATTCCGTAATTCAAAATGTAGCTGAAAAAGGACTACGAGGGGTCAATTTATTTCCTCAAAGTCCTGATTATCCATGGAATTACAGTCAGATGGGACCTATTTATATTCCTCAAAAAGGAGCTACTATAGATTTGAATCTTAAAGTTTTACCACTTTACAAAAAGATTATTAGAGAATACGAAAAAAATGAAATTTCCGTATCAGGTAATCAGATACTTATTAATGGAGAACCTACATCTACCTATACATTTCAACAAGATTATTATTGGATGATGGGTGATAATAGAGACCATTCTGAAGATAGTAGAGCTTGGGGGTATGTGCCTGAAAATCATATAGTAGGAACACCAATTTTCATTTGGATGAGTTTCGATAATTTCACTGAAGGTATTAGCAATTGGAGACCTAGATGGGACCGTATCTTCACCACAGTAAATGGGGAAGGTGAGCCACAGTCTTACTTCAAGTATTTTTTAATTCTATTAGGTGCTTATTTCGTTGGAAACTGGTTTTGGAAACGAAAGAAATCTAAGAAATAAATTAGACACTTAAACTGTAAATCTTAACTGATGAAATTAATTCATCCATCTTATTTTCCGAACATTCTTACGTTCAGTTATATTATGCACCATGATATCTGTTGGGAAGTAGAGGATAATTACCAAAAACAGACCTATAGAAACCGAACATATATTTGTACCGACCGAGGCAAACACATACTTAGCATACCTATTGTTCACGTAGGTAAAGCCAACGGCAGACAAAAATATAAAGATGTTGCCTTAGACAATTCGTACCCGTGGCAAAGACAACATTGGCGTACATTAGAAACAGCATACAGAACGTCACCCTTCTTTGAGTTTTATGAAGATGATATTAAACCATTATACACAGAAACATTTGATGGTTTACTAGACTTTAACCTAAAAACCATAGAAACTATTTTCAAGTGTCTTCAATTAGAAATGCCACAAACCAAAACAGAAGAGTTTGAAGAAAATCCTATACAACACGAAGACTATAGATCTTTGATTAGCGCTAAATTAAAAACCAAATTAGACATAGAACCCTATGTCCAAGTATTTGGTGACCGAAATAGCTTTATACCTAATTTAAGCATCTTAGACTTACTTTTTAATGTTGGACCTAATACGGTAAATTACTTAAATCACGATTTTATTATACCAACTAATGGTTAGGTTTATAGCCCATTATGGCATTCATTTTATCGTACCGATTTTTATAGCTTTTTACTTCTATAAGGAAAATCGATTATGGGTATCGATAATATTATTATTAGGTATACTTATTGATATAGATCACCTTGTAGCTAATCCTATGTTCGACCCAAATCGTTGCAGTATTAATTTTCACCCACTTCATAGCTACTGGGCAATAGCACTATATATTATTCTCTTTTTATTAAAAAAAACAAGAGTAATAGGTTTGGCCTTCTTACTACATATACTTGCAGATACCGTAGATTGTCTATTTATTCGGTCGGAATTTTAATAGTCGCCATAATGGGTTCATGGTCAGAAAGATCAATATCATAATTCTTATGAGATTGGACTTCAAAAGATACGTCTACCAAAATATAATCGATTCGAAATGGTAATTTCCAGAAGTTGATGGTCTTACCATAACCTCTGCCCCTTTCCAAAAAACTATCCCTTAAATCACCCTTAATAGTAAAATATGAGTTTGAAAATTGAGTATTATTAAAGTCACCACAAACAATATTTTTATAAGGACTAGTATTCATATGCTCTCTAACAATTGTAGACTGTTCTTGCTGCTTGGCAAAAGAATGTCGTAATCTTTCGAATAATTTATCTGAACGTTCTCTTTTAATGCTATTCGGCCTTATTTTTAAAGATTCTAAATGAAGGTTATAAATACGAATTGTATCCTTCTTGTATTTTACATCCACAAATATTGCGCTATTGGAGGATTCAGGAAATTCTAAAAGTCCCTCTTCTAAAATTTTAAACTTAGAATACACCGCTTGAATAACCCTTCCATTATCAGGTCCGAATTCGAAATCAACATATTTATATGGGTATTCTTCAAAATAATGAGATCTAATTTTCTTGTAATCGAACTCTTGAAAACAAATAATATCAGGACGTTCATTTTGAATAAACTTGACTATGGTTTCACCAGCAGTACTTTTCCATTCATCCTCTTTACCTCTAAAACCCAAACTATTAAAACTCATAATTGAAATTGAGTCTTCATTACTTATAGATTTATTCATTGAGTTAAAACCAATAAACGTACCTAAGGCAAAATAACCATAAACCAAAATTGATAGGGAGAGAAGGAAATACAATTTCTTACATAATAACCAATATACAAAGAATAAAATATTCACAAAAACCAATAAAGGCACTGCTAAACTAACAAATGCCAAACTAGCCGATGAAGTATATGGAATAATACATGCCAACAATAAACAAAAAGAGAAAATCATGTTTAATAGCAACATGATTTTTGAGAAAAACGATTGTTTTTTCATCTTGTTCAGTTCTCTTTACCGGCTTTAAATAAAAAGTCTTTTTCTACTTTAGAAAGGCTTTCATAGCCAGACTTACTTATTTTATCAAGTATGGCATCAATTTTTTTTTGATGGGCTATTTTATCATAATCTACCGCAGAAGAATTGCTGCTACTCGTCTTTTTATTTTTATAAACAGTTTTCATCGGAGCCTTCTTTTCAGAACCTTTAAATAGATTTGCAATACTATCCATAAACCTTGAGAAACCAGCACCTATATCATTACCTTTAAATAATTGGCTCGCGTATAAATAACCTAAGAAAGCACCTCCTAAGTGTGCCAAATGTCCTCCAGAATTGCTTATAGGCAATTGAACTAAATCTGATAAAACAATGACCGCTCCGACCATCCAAAGTTTTACATTGAAAAAAATAATTCTCACTTCTTGATTGGGCAGATACGTACACACAAAAATAAGTACTGCGCTTGCTCCGGCAGAAGCTCCAATAAGCAATGCATTAGTGTTAAAAAAAGCAGGAAAGATGTTGTAGCCCACAACGAAAAACAATCCTCCTAAAATGACACCGAGTAAATAAACGTTTAAAAATCGTTTGGCATCAAATAGGTTAAGGAAGATTTTCCCAACAAAATATATCATTAACATATTCCAAAATAAATGCCCAATACCGCCATGAAAAAAGGAATAAGTAATAATCGACCAAGGCTGAAATGCAATATCAACGATATCATTTGGCAGCTCGAACCATTGCACAATACTGTTTTTGGGTATACCCAATAAAAAAGGCACTAAAGCATTAACGATAAAAACTAAAACGTTTATCGCAATTAGCTTTTCTGCAATGTTTAACCTGCTAAACTGATATTTTAAATCGGGTTGAGCCATACCTTAGTTCCATCTATTATTTTTGAATTGATTTTTTTTCCAGTACCACATCATTAAGAATCCGAATAACGCCCCACCAACATGGGCAAAGTGGGCAATTCCTTGTCCGAATAAACTATACCCAGTTACACCAGAAAACAAATCTAATGCGATAAGCACAGGAATAAAGAACTTTGCTTTTATAGGTACTGGCAAGAATATAAGAAAGAGTTCGCTATTGGGAAATGACATACCAAAAGCCACAAGTATACCATAAACAGCACCAGAAGCACCTACTACCGGTGTATTGAATGCTCCAAGAAAATTATCGATGGTTGTTTTGCCTGCAATAGAATACCATTCTGTATAATATTGTCCATTATTGATAATCTCTAAAATGCTACTTTCCGTCAACCCAGATTCAATTAAGGCGTTCATACCAGTATTGTAATAATAATAGTTAACTCCAATATGAATTAAAGCTGCACCTAAACCTGCAGATATATAAAAAAACAAAAATTTATTTCTACCCCACATTTGTTCTAATGGGGTACCAAAAGCCCACAGCGCATACATATTAAACAAAATATGCATAAACCCGCCATGCATAAACATATGGGTAATAATTTGCCACAGCTGAAAATGCTCATTCTTAGGAAAATATAGCGAAAACAACTCATAAATTTGTGCGCCAAACATTTGTGCAGCAACAAAGAACAGAACGTTAATTATAAGTAAGTGTTTGATTGTTTCTGTTATTCTTCCCATTTAAATAAATTTTCGTTCAATATCATTCTCAGTGATTGTCATAAATACTTTTTTATTAAACGGACTCAAGGTAGTTTCCTTACAGGCAAATAAATCATTTACCAATTTCACTTGAGAAAACTCATCTAACGTTTCACCAGTTTTAACCGATAAAGTTTTTGCCAGTGTTTTTGCTAACATATCGCTTTGCGAAAAACTATCACCCGGCACCTCTTGTTGAAAGTCAGAAATTAACTGCTCCATTATCATTTGCACTTCACTCTCTGCGACTAAGACAGGTACTCCCTTAATTTCTACGCCATCTTCAGCAACTTCACCAAATACAAACCCAACGGTACATAAATTCTCTTTAATTTCATTTAGAATACTAATTTCACTTGGCGAAAACGACAATGTAAGCGGAAATAATAATTGCTGGCTAACCGCTTCTTTAATAGTTATATTTTTTAAGAATTTCTCGTAAAGAACGCGTTGATGTGCCCTGCTCTGATTGATAACGACCATACCAGATTTTATCGTCGTAATAATATATTTTTTACGCAATTGAAAAGTAGTTGTCGTATGATCTACTACCTCTTTACCTTCGTCAAAAATACTACTATTTACAACTTCAGACTCAAACTCTAAATTACTATTATCTTCCAAAGACACTTCCATGCCAGTGTATAAGTTTTCCCATCCTTCAACCTTTGGTTTAGCATAGTTACTCGTAGCATTACCTCTTGACGTTTTAACAGCCTCAAATGGATTGAATGAGGAATCAACAACGACTTGGGGTATACCAACTTCCTTATTTTTATATGAATATGGTGTTTCTAAATTCTGGTCTTGTTCAAAATCTAAAGTTGGGATAACATTAAATTGACCCAAACTATGCTTAACCGTAGACTTGAGCATCGCATATAAGGTATGCTCATCGTCAAATTTCACTTCTGTTTTGGTTGGATGTATATTGATATCAATAGTACCGGGATCAACCTCTAAGTTCAAAAAATAACCTGGGTGAGTACCAGGCCGAATTAATCCTTCGAAAGCCCCTAATATAGCATGATGCAAATACGGACTCTTAATAAACCGATTATTGGCAAAGAAAAACTGCTCACCCCTACTCTTTTTGGCAAACTCAGGTTTTTGTATGTAACCTGAAATTTTAACAACTTGAGTTTCCTCTTCAACAGGAACTAATTTTTCATCTGTTTTTCTTCCGAAAATTTGAACAATTCGTTTTCTAAAATCATTAGTCGGTAATTGAAAAACATCACTACCATTATTATAAAAATTAAAAGCAACTTGAGGATGCGCTAATGATATTCTATGAAACTCATCGGTAATATGTCTAAATTCAACTTGGTCAGATTTTAAAAAATTTCGACGGGCCGGTATATTGAAAAATAAATTTTTGACTAGCATTGAAGTCCCTTTTGGCGCAACAACTACTTCTTGGGCAACAACTTTACTTCCCTCTATTTTTATTCGTGTGCCAATCTCATCTTCTTCAGTTCTGGTAAGCATTTCTACATGCGCGATTGCAGCGATAGAAGCCAAAGCTTCACCTCTAAAACCTTTGGTATGCAAATTGAATAAATCTTCAGCCTTTTGAATTTTAGATGTAGCATGGCGTTCAAAACTTAACCGCGCATCGGTACCACTCATACCCTTTCCATTGTCTACAATTTGTATCAATGTTTTACCACCATCTTTTACAATTAGTTGAATTTCGGTTGCCCCGGCATCTATCGCATTCTCCAATAATTCTTTAACTACAGAAGAAGGACGCTGAACAACTTCACCTGCAGCAATTTGATTTGCGACATGGTCAGGTAATAATCTAATAATATCGGCCATTATGAAGAAAAGAATATTGAGAGGTCAAAATCAATTATATAAAGGAAAATAAGTACTAAAACAGCCAAGATTACTAGCATTCTAATCTTCAGATTACGATCACCTTTTCTTTTAGTATCTTCTAAAGCACGATTGATTTTTCTTTTTAATCCTCGAGATGTATCTAAAGTGCTACGAAATTGGTCGAACTTGGGTTCCATCTTAAAAGGATTGCCTTTACCCTTGCCATCATAATACCTAGGATTATAGTCGAACTTCCTATTTTTTCGTAACCGTGTTATTTTACTCAACATCCCCATAATACCAAAGTTACTTAAAATAGAAAAACAGGGCATACAAGGAATGCCAAAATTTGTTAACAGGTACAGTAAACCTATATAAAAGATAGGCTTTACAATGAATTAAAAACAAATTTGAAGATTACTCTTTACCTAGTACGGCCATTTTAATGGCAGCGATTGCAGCCTCAGTACCTTTGTTACCATGCTTACCTCCACTACGATCAATAGATTGTTGAATAGTATTGTCTGTAAGCACACAAAATATCACAGGTACATTCATGGTAACGTTTAAATCTTTTATGCCTTGCGCTGTGGCCTCACAAACAAAATCGAAATGCTTAGTTTCGCCTTGTATTACACTACCAATAGCAATAACTACATCGACGTTCTGTGTCTCGATCATTTTCTTTGAACCATAAGTCAGTTCAAAACTACCTGGCACATTCCATCTTAAAATATCCGATTTCTCTGCACCGCAATCCAGTAAAGCTTCTAATGCTCCAGAAAACAGCCCTTCTGTTATCTCAGAATTCCACTCAGAAACAACAATCCCAAACCGAAGTCCGTTCGCGTTTGGGATTGTTGCTTTATCATATACTGATAAATTTTTATTTATTGTTGCCATTACTCACCACTTTTAGCCATTCCTATAAAAGCATTTATAGAACTTGCATTTTCTGATTTTGGAAACTCACTTTTAATTCTTTCAAAAAAGTCCAAAGCTTTACTCTTATCTCCCATTTCCAATGCTGTTACACCTGCTTTGTATAAGAATTTAGGGGTAGTGTATTCATTTTCACTATGGGCTACTGCAGCTTCATAATAACCTAAAGCATCCGAAGGTTGGTCTAATTGCATAAAGGCATCTCCTAAACCACCTTTAGCCAAAGCACCTAAAATGGCATCTTCTGAACTAAAATCTTCTAAATAAGTTATTGCTTCTTGATATTTGTTCATGTTCAAGTAAGACATACCAGCATTGTAATTTGCTAAATTTGCAGCCTTGGTACCACTATATTCTTCAATGATATCTAAGAACCCGTATTTACCATCAGCACCTTCTAAAGCCAATGTAAACAAAGAATCTTTAGCCGTTGTACTGGCCAAAGCCTGATCAAAATATTGTTGCGGATAGTACATTTCATTGGCAGCACTGGTCTCTTTAGGTTTAACAACAAATTGGTTGTAGGCTAAATAACCTAAAACACTTATTGCTATTACGCCAATGGCACCTAAAATATAGTTCTGATTTTTAGAAACCCACTCTTCTGATCTTGAAGCTCCTTCATCTAAAGAACTAAAAACCTCAGCGGTTGTACTTTCCTGCTCTTCAAACTCTTGCTTTTCTTCTTTGGTTTCAGGTTTATATCCTCTTTTCTTATATGTTGCCATCTCTAAATTTATTGGTCGCGCAAAAATAAAGGTTTTATTGAAATCCTATAGTTTATTTATTCGTTATTTTTGGATATTTTATGGTAATTTCCATCCTTCCAAAATCAAAATTCAATAAATTTAATGCTGCTGAGACAATTATCATTGATCAATTACAAAAATTTTGAGTCCAAAGAACTTGTATTCGATGCTAAAATAAATTGTTTTGTTGGCGATAACGGTATCGGTAAAACCAATATTCTCGATGCTATTTATCATCTTTCTTTCGGGAAAAGCTACTTCAATCCAATTTCTTCACAAAATATTCGTCATGGATCCGACTTCTTTGTTATTGACGGAACCTTCGAAAAAGATGATAGAGAAGAAAAAATTGTGTGCAGTTTAAAAAGAAACAATAAAAAAATAATTAAAAGAAATGGAAAAGCATACGAGCGATTTGCCGATCATATAGGTTTACTGCCGTTAGTTATAATTTCCCCTGCAGATAGAGATTTAATAATTGAAGGTAGTGATACTCGCCGCAAATTTATTGATGGGGTTATCAGTCAATCCGACAAAAAATATTTACAACACCTTATAAATTATAACAAAGTAGTATCACAAAGAAATGCACTTTTAAAATATTTTGCCGCTAATCGCACTTTTAACAAAGATACTTTAGCGGTCTACAATGAGCAATTACATAAATACGGTACTGAAATATTCAATAAAAGAACTTCTTTTTTAAAAGCCTTTATTCCAATTTTTCAAGAGCAATACAAAGCCATAACTGGTAATACTGAAAAAGTATCACTAAGCTACGATAGTAAATTATTACATGACGATCTACTAACTTTACTAATCAAAAACCTAGATAAAGACCGCGCATTACAGTACACCAGTGTTGGTATTCACAAAGACGACCTTAATTTTGAGATAAGTGATTTTCCCATTAAAAAATTCGGAAGTCAAGGTCAACAAAAATCATTTCTGATAGCCCTTAAATTCGCCCAATTTCATTTTATGAAATCGCAAAGTGGCACAACTCCTATTCTAATCTTAGATGATATTTTCGACAAATTAGATGAACATCGTGTATCACATATTATTACTTTAGTAAATGACGAGAATTTCGGTCAGATTTTCTTAAGTGACACCCACGCAGAACGGACAGAAAGTGTTGTTAAAAAAATTCATCAATCGTATAAAATATTCAAACTATAACAATGAAACAGCTTCTTCTATTTTGTACTTTATTAATTAGCTCATGTGGCTCAAAAGTTGACCAAGAGCAATTATATCTTTTAAATGGTTATTGGGAAATAAAAGAGGTTACCTTTAAGGATGGTACCAAAAAAGAATATTCAGTAAATACCACTGTGGATTTTATAAGTTTAGATTCTTTGAAGGGTTATAAAAAAAAAATGAGCCCTAAATTTAATGGTACATTTGAAACTTCTAATGACACCGAGCCAATACAGATTAGAATCTCTAATGATACTATCTTTATAAAATATACGACCGAATTCAATACTTGGGAAGAAGTTTTACTCTCGCTTTCTGAAAAAAGTTTCTCGGTAAAAAACGACCAAGATATTACTTATTTTTATGAACGATATGAACCTATAAACATAAATCCATAATGACAAGAAGAGACAATGAAAACATATCTATGAAAGACGCTCTTTCTGCATTTATTCAAAAGAATAAATTAGAAAAAGGAATGGATAAAGTAGATGCACGAGAAGCATGGGCAAGGTTAATGGGAAATGGAGTAAATAATTACACAACAGAAATTGAATTACGTTTCGATACGCTTTACGTATCATTATCTTCATCTGTCTTAAGAGAAGAATTGAGCTTAGGCAAATCAAAAATAATATGTATGATTAATGAAGAAATAGGTAAAGAACTAGTAAAAAAACTAGTACTCCGCTAAGTAATGGTTGAAGAAAAATAAAAAAGCCAGTTCATATGAACTGGCTTTTTTATTTTATGTTTTGTGATTTAGTAAATTTCTCTACCTGCAAAATGAAAAGAACCTTCAAGCGCAGCATTCTCATCGCTATCTGAACCATGTACTGCATTCTCACCAATACTAGTTGCGAACATTTTACGAATAGTACCTTCAGCTGCATCTGCAGGATTAGTAGCACCTATCAATGCTCTAAAATCTTCAACAGCATTTTCTTTCTCCAAAATAGCAGAAACTATTGGCCCTCTTGTCATGAACTCAACCAACTCGCCAAAGAAAGGACGCTCTCTATGAACACCATAAAATTCTTGTGCATCTCTTAAGCTCAATTGTGTATATTTCATAGCTACTATTTTAAAACCAGCAGCTGTAATTTTTTCTAATATAGCCCCAATATGTCCATTCTCAACGGCATCTGGCTTAATCATAGTAAACGTTCTATTCGTACTCATATCTTAATTTTTGTGCAAAAATACGTTTTTCCACAAAACTTACAACTAATCATAGCTTTGTTCTAATTTCTGCAAGACTATACCGTTATCACCAATGATCTTAAAACCGACCTTTTTAGAAATAAAATCGAACTCTAATGTTCCAAAACTTTCCGTAAAAACAACCTCTCCTACTCTGAACGGATTAGGCTCCCCCGTAAATCCTTTATATGCATGTGTAAGTCCGCTACTCGTAAAATCGATTAATGGATAGTTCAAGTCATCTATTTGTGTTTTTGAAAATTCAGAGATATGACGATCTCCAGATAATATAACAACTCCTTTAGCCCTTGAGCTTGAAATTAATTTTTCTAAACGGCCTACCTCATGAGGAAAATTACCCCATGCCTCAAAACCATGTTCATTTGATAGAACTTGAATACTACTAACAATAATATTAAAATCTGTATTAGATTGGTTTAATTGATTCTCTAACCAATTCCACTGAATTTCTCCGAGTATTGTTCCTTCTCCATAATTATTTGGTTTTACTCTTTTATCGGTTTCAGTATCCAGTGTTATAGCGGTTCTAAAATATCTGGTATCTAAAACTATTATAGTAATACTGCCTTTCTCTATATAATATTTGTTTGAACTATAGACTCCCTCTTGTTTCCTTAATGGACTATCTAATGGAACATTCATGAAATTCAAAAACTCTTGTTGGCTTTCAGATTTAGCCTCAAATTCTACACCGCCGTCATTAAGTCCGTAATCATGATCATCCCAAGTGCCAATGATTTCTGTGTTTTCAACAAGCTTTTTATACTCTTTATTCTTCTTTTGCTCATTATACATTACTCTCAACGCTTCCATATCGTCGGTATCTGCATAAATATTATCTCCGCCCCAAACCCAAACATCAGGTTGTGTATTTAAAATATCATCCCATAATAAATTTGGTAAATCTGTTCTATTACAAGAACCAAAAGCAAGAACAAAATCAGCACTTTCCACCTTATTTATTGATACCTTTTTATTTATGGAACAAGACAGTAATAGAATTGTAATAATAGAAATTAAAGAAATTTTCATTGCTGCAAAATATGTCTGGTTAAAATTAAGTTATTCGGTTTAAAGCCTACATTATTAAATTGTATCTTTGCCGCCATGAATTTAGAGCACCTAAACGAGCTTAAAAAGTTACTTTCTTCTTCAAAGAAAATAGCTATTATACCACATAAAAACCCTGACGGTGATGCAATTGGATCAACGTTAGCGCTTTGGCATTATCTTGTAAATAGTGGACATACCGCGAATATTGTTTCTCCTAATGATTTTCCAAAATTTTTAAAGTGGATGCCAGGAGCAAACAAGATATTAAATTTTGAAAAGGAAAATATACAATCAAAATCATGCATACAAAGTGCAGATATTATTTTTACGTTAGATTTTAATCATTTGGGTCGTGTAGGTCATATGAGCGAAACCTTAGAATCTTCGAACGCCACCTTTGTAATGGTCGATCATCACCAAGAGCCATCTGATTACGCAAAAATCATGTATTCAGATGTGAGTATGAGTTCTACCTGTGAAATGGTCTATGTTCTAATTAAGAAATTAGGTAATGAGAATAGTATAACCTCTGAAATGGCTAACTGTATTTATACAGGTATAATGACAGATACTGGGTCTTTCAAATTTGCTTCTACGACAAGTAATACGCATAGAGTTATTGCTGATCTTATGGACAAAGGTGCAGAAGGCACCGAAATTCATCACCGAATTTACGATACCAATTCGCCAAGCAGATTACATCTTTTGGGCTGCGCATTAAAGAACATGGTTATTCTACAAGAATACCAAACCGCATACATTACACTTAGCCAAGAGGAATTAGACAGATTCGACTACCAAAAAGGAGATACCGAAGGCTTCGTAAACTACGGTTTAACTCTAGATGGTATTCGTTTTGCTGTAATATTCATTGAAAATAAAGAAGAAGGTATTTTTAAAATATCATTTAGATCGGTGGGTGATTTTTCAGTAAATGACTTCGCAAGAAAACATTTTCATGGCGGTGGCCATACCAATGCGGCTGGTGGAAAAAGTGATTATTCGATAGAAGAAACCATTAAATACTTTACTTCGTTATTACCATTATATAAGAATCAATTACAATCATGAGATTAGTTTCATTATTATTTCTATTTATAATATTCAGTAGCTGTGATGGTCCAGAACCTAGAAAACCGGTTCAGACAAAAAGTGGTAGTTTTTTCAAAGAATCTATTGAAAGAAGTCGAAAATTATTAGAAGCTGAAGAAAATAAAATTCAAGCTATTATAAAACTCGATTCACTTAAGGATTATTCTCATAGTGCTTCTGGATCTTGGTACCATTATTTAAATGTAAACGAGGAAAGTGATTATACCCCTAAAACTGATGATTTAGTTGTGTTCAACTATGATCTATTAACTCTGGACAATGACACCATTTACTCAAAAGAAGAAATTGGTATTGTCACCTATAAGGTTAATAAACAGGAGCTTTTTTTAGGACTTCGTGATGCTGTTAAAATGCTCAAAGTAAATGAACGGGCTACTTTTTTGTTTCCTTCTTCAATAGCATTTGGGTATCATGGCGATGAAAATAAAATTGGAAGCAACATTCCTTTAAAATCAACAATTACCATTTTACAAATTGAAAAACAACAAGATATTACAGTAAATTAAAATGACCATTATGATTAAAAAAATGTACTTACTTGCAGTTATTGGTTTAATTATGACCAGCTGTAAAACCAGTAAAAGAGCCGACTTAGGAGATGGTATCTTTGCCGATATAAAAACTTCTAAAGGTGACATTATCGTTCGTTTAGAGCATGATAAAACCCCTGTTACCGTTGCAAACTTTATATCGCTTGCAGAGGGTACAAATACCTTTGTAAGTGAAGAATATAAAGGCAAAAAATATTATGACGGACTAACGTTTCATAGAGTGATGAAGGATTTTATGATTCAAGGTGGCGATCCATTAGCTAATGGAACCGGAAACCCAGGATACCGGTTTATGGATGAATTCAACGATTCATTGATTCATGACAAAAAAGGAATTTTATCATCTGCCAACGGTGGTCCATCATCTAATGGTAGTCAATTTTTTATTACCCATAAACCCACGCCCTGGTTAAATAACAGACATACAGTTTTCGGAGAAGTTGTAGAAGGTATAGATATTGTTGATTCTATAGCGAATGTAGCTGTTGGCGCTGGCAACAAACCTGTAGAACAAGTTACCATGAATACTGTAGAAATTATACGTAATGGTAAAGAGGCTCGTAAATTTGATGCAGTTAAAGTAATGACAGCATACTTTGATGGAGAAGAGGATAGACTTGCTGCAATAGAAAAAGAAAAGGCTGATAAAATAGAAGCAATTAAAAGAGTTAAGGAAGAGTTTGCAACAGAAATAGAAGCTGAAAAGGCAAAAGCTACTACTTTACCTTCCGGACTTAAAGTATTGACTTTAAAAGATGGAGATGGCGAAAAGCCTAAAGTCGGACAAAAAGTAAATGTTATGTACGCAGGCTATTTAATGGACGGTACTTTGTTCGATAGTAATTACGAAGAAGTTGCTCGCAAATATGGTACTTTCGATTCGAACAGAGAACAAGGTGGTGGTTACATGCCAGTACCCATGGATTATTCTCCGGAATCTAGATTAGTTGCTGGATTCAGAGAAGCATTGTTAACGATGAAGGTAGGCGATAAACTACGCATATTTATACCACCACACCTTGGCTGGGGCGCACAAGGTAGTGGTCCAATACCTGCTAATGCTGACTTGGTATTTGATTTAGAAATAACAGGTCTTACTCAATAAAAAAAACTACACACTAAAAAGCCCGTTAGTTTAAACTAGCGGGCTTTTTTTATGCTTTTATTTAATTGGTATTTTTTAAAATTTCCAATAGGAAATTCCAAAATTTCTGAACAGAAGAGATACTTACGCGCTCATCAGGTGAGTGAGCACCTAATATGGTAGGTCCAAAACTAACCATATCAATATCTGGATAGTTCTGTCCTAATATTCCACACTCCAATCCAGCGTGGCAAGCGATTACCTTTGGTTCTTCTTTAAATAAATCGATATACGTATTCTTAGTTATAGAAAGAATTTCAGAATCCGGATTTGGGTTCCAACCTGGGTAAGAACCACTAAATTCTACATCGAAGCCTCCTAACTCAAAAACTGAACGTAGTGAATGTGCACAGTCCAATTTTGCCGAATCAACCGAAGAACGTGTTAAACAAGCAATGGCAACCTTACCATCCTTAACCAAAATTCTTGCAATATTATTTGAAGTTTCCACCAAACCATCAATAGAAGCACTCATTGTATACACCCCGTTATGAGCAGCATATACAGCCTTTATAAATTTGCCTTGAGCCCCTAGCCCCATTACTTCTTTGGCTGGCTTAATTTCTTCAAAGCTGATTATGAGATTTGGCTCCTGTACTTTTAATTCTGCTTTGATAGCATCAGCTAAGGCGTTAAATTCTGTAATGACCTCAGCAACATGCTTTCTCCCCACATTCAATCGACAAATGCTTTCTCTAGGTATGGCATTTCGTAAACTTCCACCTTCTAAAGAGCTAATTCGCAAATTATAATCTAGACCCAAATAAAGAAAGCGGTTCATGATTTTATTTGCATTACCAAGACCTTTATAAATATCCATCCCACTATGTCCGCCCTTCAATCCTTTAATGGTAATTTGAAGTCCCGCATCACCATGTGTTCCTGATTTTTTATTATATGACCTAGTTGCAGTAACATCGATACCACCAGCACAACCTATATCAATTTCATCATCCTCTTCCGTATCAAGATTTAATAGAATTTCCCCTTTTAAAATCCCTCCGTTCAACCCGAAGGCGCCTGTCATACCTGTTTCTTCATCAATGGTAAACAATGCCTCAAGAGCAGGGTGGGAAATTGAATCACTCTCCAATAGCGCCATTATTGCCGCTACTCCCATGCCATTATCAGCACCTAAGGTCGTTCCCCTAGCCTTTACCCAATCACCATCGACGAACATTTCTATACCTTGTACATCAAAATCAAATTGAGTTTCTGCATTTTTTTGATGAACCATATCTAAATGGCTTTGAAGCGTTATCATTTTTCTACTCTCCATTCCTGAAGTTGCTGGCTTTCTAATAATAACATTACCAATGGCGTCAGAAAAAGTTTCCAAGCCAAGTTCCTTACCGAAACTTAACATAAAAGCAATCACCCTTTCTTCCTTTTTTGAAGGTCTTGGCACTGCATTTAATTTTGAGAAATTATGCCAAACCGATTTAGGTTCTAACTGATCAATATTCATAGCTTATTTTCATAGTTAATGACCACAAAAATACTGATAGAAAAAGGATTTCGCTATTTTTGAGATAATGAAGATATCATTTAAAAATGCCGTAGCACTTTCATTGATTCCCCAAATCATAATCGTAAAATGGGTTGGCAATTACTCAAATTTCGTTGAAAATTATTACAGCACAGGTTTTTATCCATTTATCTCAAGACTTTTTAGAACATTGTTTGGTTGGATTCCTTTTTCTATCGGTGACCTTATCTATTTCGCCCTAATAATACTGGCTCTAGCTTATCTATATCGAAATAGAAAATCTATCTGGAAAAACAAATTGGCTTTTGCCCGAAACGTATTAATGATACTTTCTGTCTCATATTTCACCTTTCATTTTATGTGGGGCATGAACTATTATAGAGCGCCATTAGCAAATAAGTTAGACTTGACAGAAACTAGAGACTATCAAGAACTATTGGATTTTACTCAGCAATTAATTCGAAAAACCAACGATGCGCAATTAAAAATTACTAATGATTCTAGTTTAGCCGTTAATATTCCATATAGTCATAAGAAAATTTTTGACAAGACTATTATTGGGTATGATAAGCTTAAAACCAAACATCCATTTTTAACCTATACTACCCCTAGCGTAAAAACTTCTTTGTTTAGTACTGGACTAACATATATGGGTTACGCTGGCTATTTAAACCCTTTCACCAATGAAGCTCAAGTAAACGGTTTACTTCCAAATTTTAGATTTCCAGTGGTAGTAGGTCATGAAATTGGTCATCAATTGGGCTATTCCGCAGAAAACGAAACAAACTTCATAGGCTATTTAGCTACTGCTAATAATGATGATATTTATTTTCAATATGCAGCTTACGCATATGCTTTAGGATATTGTTTAAGTGATATACGAAGAGCAGACAAAGAAGAATTCAATAGATTATTATCAACTTTAAATCCTGGGGTTAAAAACAACTTTCAGGAAGTGTCCGATTTTTGGAATTCTTATGCGAATCCGATGGAGCCTTTTTTCAAATCTATTTTCAATTCATTCCTAAAAGCGAATAATCAAACTGAAGGCATTAGAAGTTACAATGCTGTAGTTTCTCTTTTAGTAGCCTACCACAAACAACATCCATTATAATTGATTTATACATTCCGCAGTCAAATTAAGTAATAACAATCTTTTATATAATATTTTAAGATTAAAATACATATTATGAATTAAAGAACTTTCAACTGTTAAACAAAAGTGAAATAGACCGTACATACTGGTAAATCCAAGTATTTTTAAAATACTAATTCAAACCAAACATAATGAAAAAACTAATTTTCACACTATGCCTTCTTTGGTGTAGTACTTTTTTAACTGCTCAAGAATATTTCCCTGAAAATGCCGGGGTAAAAGTCAAAAACAATAACTACACGGCTTTTACGAACGCTAAAATTTATGTAACTCCAACACAAATAATTGAAAAAGGAACATTACTAATTCAACATGGTAAGATTGTAAGTGCCTCTAGCACCGCCAGCATACCAGAAAACTCAATAATTATTGACCTAAATGGAAAGTCAATATACCCTTCTTTTATTGATGTCTATTCTAAATTTGGTGTTGAACAACCTAAAAAGAAACCAGGTAGTGGACGATCTGCAGAATACGCGCCTTCAAGGGATGGCTATTATTGGAACGACCACATTATGCCAGAGAACGAAGCAATTACCAAATTTAAATATGATGATAAGGAGGCTAAAGTTTTACGTGAAGCTGGTTTTGGTGTCGTAAATTCTCATATACAAGACGGTATTGCAAGAGGAACCGGAGTCTTAATTGCCCTAAACGGTGAAGGTACAGACGCTAATCGTATTCTAGACAATAAATCTGCACAGTACTTTTCTTTTGATAAAAGTATTGCTAAAGGTCAATCATATCCTAGCTCATTAATGGGCTCCTTAGCACTATTAAGACAAATGTATAACGATGCCGTATGGTATTCAAAAGGTAATTCGACAACTACCGACCTATCATTGGAAGCGTTAAATGCTAATAAAAATTTAGTTCAAATTTTTGAAGCGAAAGATAAAGGAAATGATTTACGTGCCGATAAAATTGGTGATGCCAATGGAATTCAATACACCATTTTAGGCGGCGGCAATGAGTTTGAAAGAATCGAAGAAATTAAAGCAACAAATGCGAAGTTTATAATTCCGATTAATTTCCCTGATGCCTATGACGTTTCCGACCCATATGCAATCGGTTATGTTTCCTTACAAGATATGCGTTTCTGGAATCAAGCACCTACCAACCCAAAAGTATTGGCAGATAACGGCATTCAGTTTTCACTAACTACCTATGATTTAAAATCTCCTTCAAATTTTAAGGAAAAATTACTGAAAGCCATTGAATATGGACTACCTAAAACTAAGGCTTTAGAAGCGTTAACCACTATACCGGCTCAAATTTTAGGAAAATCAAATCAAATTGGTTCTTTAAAAACGGGTGCATACGCAAACTTCTTAATTACCTCGGGTGATGTATTTGAAAGTTCAACTACCTTATTCGAAAACTGGGTACAAGGTTCTAAAAGTGTCATCAGTTCTATGGATACAAAGGATATTCGAGGAGATTACAACTTAAACGTTC
Organism: uncultured Maribacter sp.; assembly: GCF_963975365.1. Lineage (GTDB taxonomy): Bacteria > Bacteroidota > Bacteroidia > Flavobacteriales > Flavobacteriaceae > Maribacter. The sequence continues at coordinate 118,092 of NZ_CAXBGF010000009.1, forward strand.
AAGGTAAAATGTACGCGATATCGATAACGGGTGAAATTTCAAAACCTTCAATAGCGGTAAAACAAGACACCATGAAACTTACCTCTAAAATTGCATATGACAACAATTGGTTGACAATGTCATTTGCTACAGATAAAGGTGAGAATACGTATAGAATGACCGGAGCCATAATTGAAAGCTCTGATAATCTTTCTGGTCTGTTAGTTCTTCCAAACGGAACTGAAACTCAATTCACAGCCACTAAATCTAAAGCTTTTGAAGAAAAAGAAGGGGGAAATGACAAAGCTAAGGACGCACCAAAAGTAATGCCTGTAATGTACCCGAATGTAGGGTATGGCTTTGCTGTCAAACCAAAATCAGAAACGGTATTATTCAAAAATGCTACTGTATGGACCAGTGAAGAAGCCGGTGTTTTAAAAAATACCGATGTACTCATCAAAAATGGAAAAATAGCCAAGATTGGAATAAACTTAAGCTCAGGAGGTGCTAAAGTAATAGATGCTACAGGAAAGCATTTAACAGCTGGCATTATTGACGAGCACAGCCATATAGCAGCATTAGCAATAAACGAATCAGGTCATAATAGCACTGCCGAAGTAAAAATGGAAGATGTTGTTGACCCGGAACATATGGGTATATATCATTCCCTTGCAGGCGGAGTAACATCCCTTCAATTATTACATGGCTCCGCTAACCCAATAGGCGGTAGATCTGCAATTCTAAAATTAAAATGGGGTGAAGAAGCCGATGGTTTAATCTATGAGAACTCACCAAAGTTTATAAAATTTGCCTTAGGTGAGAATGTAAAGCAAAGTAATTGGAGTAGTTACTCACGTTTTCCACAAACAAGAATGGGTGTAGAACAACTTTACATGAACTATTTTCAAAGAGCAAAGGAATATGATACCAAAAAGAAAAATGGAGAGCCCTATCGTTATGATGAGGAAATGGAAGTTTTAGCAGAAATACTAAATGGCGAACGTTATATTTCATGTCACTCTTATGTTCAGAGCGAAATAAATATGATGATGAAAGTTGCAGAACATTTCGGATTTAGAATAAATACCTTCACCCATATTCTTGAAGGTTATAAAGTTGCCGATAAAATGGCAGAGCATGGTGTAGGTGCCGGTACATTTAGTGATTGGTGGGCCTATAAATACGAAGTTAATGATGCAATACCATACAACGCCGCTATAATGCAAAAGCAAGGTGTTGTTACCGCAATTAATAGCGATGACCGAGAAATGATAAGAAGGTTAAATCAAGAAGCTGCAAAAACTATTAAGTATGGCGGCATGACCGAATTGGAAGCATGGAAAATGGTCACCATCAACCCTGCTAAATTATTACACTTAGACGATCGTGTAGGTAGTATAAAAGAAGGAAAGGATGCAGATGTAGTTTTATGGTCTGGCAGTCCATTATCGGTTTATTCAAAAGCAGAAAGAACAATGATAGAAGGAACTACGTATTTTGATTTGGAAACAGATAAGCAAAACCGTGAAACCATTAAAAAAGAGCGCAATGAGTTGGTTACTATGATGCTTAAAGAAAAAAGCGGTGGTAAAAAAACACAAGGCCCTAAGCAAAGTGTTAAAAGAGATTTCACTTGTGAAAGTCTTTAATTAAATCAACTTATGCGAAGTATCACAAAATCTAAAACAACAGAAATGAAAAAATATACAACCTTATTAATAGCCTTTGGTTTGGTCTTACAGACCATGGCACAACAAACGCCGGCACCAAAACAAACAGAAGCCATCTCCATTGAAGGTGCAACAGCTCATTTGGGTAATGGAGAAGTAATTGAAAGTTCCCTTATCATGTTCGAAGATGGCAAACTAACTTTTGTTGGAGATTCTAAAATGAAAATCGCCCGTAAAGGAAAGATAATCGATGCAACTGGCAAACATGTATATCCAGGATTTATTGCACCTGCAAAAACCTTAGGATTAGTTGAAATTGATGCGGTAAGAGCAACTCAAGATGAAGATGAAATCGGAGATTTTATTCCGCATGTACGTAGTTTGATAGCATATAATGCAGAATCAAAAGTTGTAGAAAGCATGCGACCTAATGGAGTTTTAATTGCCCAGATAGCACCTACTGGCGGTAGAATTTCCGGCACCTCATCTATTGTGCAATTTGATGCATGGAACTGGGAAGACGCAGCTATAAAAGTAGATGATGGTGTGCATTTAAATTGGCCAAATACATTTAGACAAGGTCGTTGGTGGGCTGGCGAAGAAAGAGGATACCAACCAAATAAAGATTACAGTGCACAGACACAAGCGATTGTAACTTTTTTCAAAAATGCCGCTGCTTATGATAAGTCAACACCAAAAGAGGTGAATCCAGCTTTTGCAGCAATGAAAGGTGTTTTTGATGGTAGCCAGAAGCTTTACGTACACGCCGATGGTGAAAAGGAAATCATTGATGCCATTAATACATTAAAAGCCAATGGCACCAAAGAGATTGTTCTTGTAGGAGGATATCACGCCTATAAAATTCCTGAATTTCTTAAAAGTAACAACATTCCAATTTTAGTTCAATATACACATAACTTACCTGTATATGATGATGATGATTATGACCTACCGTATAAACTTCCTAAATTATTGGTAGATGCGGGATTGATGGTAGCCATTCAAAATTCGGATGCAGCGAATTTTCAGACCAGAAACTTGCCTTTCTATGCTGGGCAAGTTGTACAGCAGGGCTTAGATAAAGAAGTAGCTGTACAGCTTTTAACCGGTAATACAGCAAAAATTTTAGGCATCGATGACCTATATGGAACTTTAGAGAATGGAAAAAGTGCAACGCTGTTTGTATCTGAAGGCGATGCCTTAGATATGGCAGGTAATCAACTAACACATGCTTTCATAGATGGTAGATCAGTTTCATTAGAAACACATCAAACCGAACTATGGAAACGTTATTTGGGTAAATACGAAGGAGAATAAAAAAGTAGCACGAAGAATAAAATAAAACTGTAAATTTAAGCTTATACCCATTGGCTTTAAAGTCACATTTTTAATACAATTTTGAAAATAAACATGAAGAGGGTATTTAAAAAGTCCGATTAATTCGAATAGTCAAAAGATTCAATTGATCTGTGTATGGACTTTTTATATACCCTTTATTTATATTCAACAAACCTATAGGCTCATGAAAAACATTTTTATTCTTTTTGTAATGGTCTTAGTATTTTCCTGTAAAAAATCTAAGACCACCAATTCAGATATGTTGCTGTTAGACAAACTGCAAGAACCTGTTGAATTGGTTAGGGATGAATGGGGCATTAACCATATTTACGCAAAAAATCAACATGATCTTTTTTTTGCCCAAGGATATGCGGCTGCTGCAGACCGTCTTTTTCAATTTGAAATTTGGCGAAGACAAGCTACAGGTACTGTTTCTGAAATATTAGGAGAACGTGAACTAAAAAGAGATATCGGAACGCGTCTCTTCAAATTTAGGGGCGACATGAAGACCGAAATGAATCATTACCATGAAGATGGGGTTGAAATAATTACCGCCTATACCGATGGAGTAAATGCGTATATAGAAAACATTTTAAAAACCCCAGAACAATTACCTATTGAATTTCAAATTTTAGACATCAAACCTCAGAAGTGGACACCAGAAGTTGTTATTTCAAGACATCAGGGACTTTTAGGAAATATAGGCGAGGAACTACAGATAGGTCGTACCGTCGCAAAGTTAGGTACTATCAAAACAAAAGAGCTTTTTTGGCTACATCCAAAAGAACCGAATATAGAAATTGATCCCGTAATAAATACTCGTTTATTGAATAATGACATACTAGAACTTTATAATGCCTATCGTAAAACCGTAAAGTTTAAAACTGAAGACATTATACCAACATTTCGAAATACAAGTGAAGAGAAAGCGATAATGTCACGATTAAGCCTTAAATCTGATTCCTTAGGTATAGGAAGCAATAATTGGGTTGTAGATGGTTCGCAAATGGAAGATGGTAATACCTACATGGCAAATGATCCCCATAGAACCATTGCAGTACCTTCTTTGCGCTATATGACACACTTAGTTGCTCCTGGCTGGAATGTTATAGGAGGTGGAGAACCCGAAATCCCAGGCATATCTATTGGGCATAATGAATATGGTGCTTGGGGCCTAACAGTATTTGAAACTGATGGGGAAGATTTATATGTGTATGAATTAAATCCTGAGAATCAAAATCAATATAAGTATAAGGATCAATGGGTAGACATGACACATATTTCAGAAAATATAAAAATAAAAGGTCAAAAAGATAGTATTGTAAATTTATCCTATACCCTTCATGGTCCTGTAACTTATCAAGACAAAGAGAACAATGTTGCTTATGCCGTTCGCTGTGCATGGCTTGAACCTGGCGGATCTCCTTATTTAGCGTCACTAAGAATGAACCAAGCTAAAAATTGGGAAGAATTTAGAGAAGCGTGTAATTATAGTCATATTCCAGGAGAGAATATGATTTGGGCAGATAAGGAAGGAACAATAGGATGGCAAGCTGTAGGCATTGCTCCTATTCGTAGAAATTTCAGTGGTCTAGTTCCAGTACCTGGAGATGGGCGTTATGAATGGGATGGATATTTACCCATTATAGAAAAACCCCACAGTGTAAATCCTAAAGAAGGCTTCATAGCTACCGCTAACCAAAACGTTACACCAAACGATTACACCCATTGGGATGCTATAGGATATTCTTGGGCCGACCCTTATCGAGGTGAGCGCATTAAGGAAGTGCTAGAAACAGGCGATAAAATGACCATGAATGATATGAAGGCTCTTCAAACAGATTATCTTTCTATTCCTGCCCGTGAACTAGTACCATTATTAGTTCCAATTAGTTTTGATGAGAAGTTTTTAGAAGCAAAAAATAAACTGAACCAATGGAATTATAAATTAGAGGCTAATTCTATTTCTGCGGCAATTTATGTTGCATGGGAAGAGCAAATAATGCAGAAGGCCTATGACATGTTTGTGCCCATTGCTGGTAAAGGCATTGTTCCAGATTTACAGTTGAAGCGAGTACTAGATTGGCTTATTAAACCAGACAACAAATTTGGAACAGACCCAATAGTAGGTAGAAATAAATTTTTAGATGAAACTTTCAAAGCTGCCGTGACCAATTTAGAAACCAGACTAGGATTAGATATGAACCTTTGGAAATATGGTCAAGTGAACAATAAGCATACGTATATGGAACATGCTTTAGGAAGTGTAGTAAATGAGACAACCAAAAATAAATTAGACCTAGGCCCATTACCAAGGGGAGGAAACGGCCAAACTGTAGGCTCTACAGGTGGAAATTCAAGACAAAGTAGTGGCGCCTCATTTAGAGTAATAATCAATACTGGTGATTGGGATGCCTCGGTAGCCACAAATGGCCCTGGGCAATCAGGAAATTCAGACAGCCAATTTTATAGCAATCTATTTGAACCTTGGGCAAATGACCAATATTTCCCTTTATATTATTCTAAATCTAAAATTGATTCTGTAGCGGTAAGTACCCAAATTATAAACCCGGCGAAAAAATAATTGCTATAATACTAAGAGCTAAAAAAGGGATTAATTTCCTCTTTAATATGGATGAATTATCTCCAATAAAGTGGAATATATTGATTACAAAATAAGGAAAATAAAAGAAATTTATTTTCCACATTCAATTTACATTCTAAATAGGCCATTTAAATGTTCGCCACTAAAATGTCTTATTATTAGAGCAATAATAATGTGTATCCTATTGAAAAATTTCTAAATCTCGACACATTAAATAATTATTAACCTATTATTTCAAGAAGTAAATGTACCATGTTTCCAAAAGAATTTGGATAATTAGTGATCAAATGGAAAAAATATTTTTACTTGGAAATATTTTTTGACTTCACTATTAAATTCAATTTTACCTCCAAATTTATCAACCAAAAGTTTTACAATACTCAACCCTAAGCCACCACCTTGCTGTTCCCTCTGCTCTCTATCAAATTGTATAAATCCACCAATAAGTGGAATACGTTCAGGTGCCATACCCAAACCTTCATTAAAGACATCAATAACTATATTGGAATTGGCACTATAAGTAGCGAATTTAATCTTGTTTCCAGGTTCTGAAAACTTAACACAATTGCTAAAAAGTTCTAAAATAATTTTAGCCAAAACCTCTTTATTGATCTTTAACGTATAATCCTTAATATCACATTGTATATCATTGCCCCGTTGCGTATTGTCCTTACATTCATTTATCGTATTCTCAATAATTTCTTTACAACAAACAACGGGCGAATCCACCATAATGTCATTGTTTTTTTTAGAATAGGATTCACTTAAAAGCGTAGAATATAGAATATAATTTTCAATTAGTTTATGAAGTCTTTTACCACTTTCCAAAATTGGCAAAGCCATTGTATTTACAAATTCCTTATCTAATTTATCCCTAGAGTCCTCTATAAGTAATTTAGAAAAACCAAGTATTGAATTAAGCGGAGTCAAGAACTCATGCGGCAAACTCTGACCGATCCTATATCTAAGACTGTCTAGGTTTTGATTGATTAAGTTTACCTTCTTTAACTTATTTTTGACTGCGTTAACGAGCTCATCTGCATTTAAAGGCTTGATCAAATAATCATCTGCACCCAAATTCATTCCCTTTCTTAAATCCTTGGCTTGTGATTTGGCGGTCAAAAATATAAAGGGAGTGATTGCTGTTTTAGGGAATTCCCTTATGTTGCTCAACAATTGCAAGCCATTTATTTCTGGCATATTTATGTCGGATATAATGAGACTTGGTAATTCCTTTTTGGCTTTAATTAGACCTTCAGCCCCATTCCTTGCCTCAATAACGTCAAAACCTTCAAAACCTAAAATATCACAAATTTCTTCCCTGACACTTTTAAAATCTTCAACAACAAGTATTTTAAACATGATTATTGGGTTTTGGCAGATGAATATAAACTGATGTTCCTTGGCCTGGAATACTTTTTAGGTTTATTTCACCGTTATACAAAACCACTATTTTTTCTATAATGGACAACCCTATGCCTGTTGAGTTCGCCCTTTCCGTAACAACATAAAAGGGTTTAAAAACGTTTTTTAGATATCTCTCATTAATCCCTTCACCGTTATCCACAATAGAGAATGTGTATTTAGAATCTTCTTCTTCACAATCGACTTTAATAGTAACATCAGATTTCTCAGAATGGATGATTGCGTTGTTTATTAGCTCATTAAAAACCATTTTCATTAATACTTCGTCCGCATAAAGATCCGGCAATTCATTGCTGATTTCAAAATTTACTATGTTGTCCTTGTTTACTTCTTTGATAATCTTTTTTACAAGATTTAAGGTATTGATGTTGGTATTGTTCACAAGGTTAGGGTTTACTTCGTTATACCTCTTCATCGATTCTATAAAAAAGTCCATTTTATCAATCCTTTCCTCTAGGAGATCAAGATTAAAATTAGAGTTTTCATCTAGATTTCCGGACAGACCTTCTTTGGTCCAGCACAATAAATCTGAAAAATTTCTTAAGGAGCTCTTAAAATTATGTGAAATTACATGGGTATAACTATTAAGTTCCGTTTCTTTTATTTCCAATACTTGTAATAGCTCAGCTGTTTTATCCTGTATCCTTTTCTCTATCAAATGTTGTTTTTGTATCTTGACATCAACCGCTGCTACAAGGTCATCTACATTAAGTGGCTTTGGCAAATAATCCTCCGCCCCGAGATTCATACCTTCTCTAATATCTTTTTTATCCGCTTTTGCAGAAAGAAAAATTAATGGGATAGTGGAAGTTTCATGATTACTTTTTAATTCCCTAAACATTTCAAAACCATTTAACTCTGGCATTAAAATATCGGAAATAATAAGATCTGGTTTTGTTTTAATGGCAAGATCAAGCCCAATTTTACCATTTTCCGCTTCAAATACGTGATACCCCTCCATTTTCAAGATATCACAAATTTCAATTCTAATCTCTTTGGTATCTTCTACAACTAGTATTTTATTCATTATTTGGTTTGTTAGGAAGTTTTACGGTAAATGTGGATCCTTTACCTTTTTTACTAATTACATCTATAGTGCCTTGAATAACGTCTACAGCTTCTTTAACTATGGACAGGCCTAAACCTGTCCCTTGGATTAAATCTACATTTTTACCTCTGGTAAAAGGCGTAAATATATTTTTCTGTTCTGATTTTAGTATACCAATTCCATAATCCGTTATGGATATTCCTATTTTGTCTTCTTCCCTGAATAGACCAATGACAATGTAGTCTACTCCCGGTGAAAATTTAATTGCGTTGCCTATTAGGTTCACAAAGACATTTCTCCCCAATTTTTCATCGATATAGATTGTTGAATCCATTAATGATCCTGGATCCTCTAACTTAATTTCATGGGACTTGCCTGTAGCTGACGATACCTCATCAATAATGGTGCTTAAAAAAGTCCCTAAGTCTGTTTTAACTGGATTGTTTCTAAACTTACGTGCATCGGCCTGTCCAACAATTAACACATCATCTAACAATTTGGTCATGTGTGAAACCTGATCTTCAATTTTATGGAGTTTTTTTTGAACAACCTCAGGATCCATACGGTCCCAATATTTTTTAATAGATCCGGCAGCAAAATTAATTGCGGACAAAGGTGTCCTAAATTCATGTGAAGCGATGCTTACGAATCTTGATTTCAGTTCATTTAGTTCTTTTTCCTTGCGAAGTGCATTATTTATTTTTTTTGTTCTTTGAATGACCTTTGCCTCTAGTTCATTGCGATAACCTACTAATTCCGTAATATCCTGTCCAACCCCTAGAACCCCTACAATGTTACCATTAGCATCCCTTCTGGTACTGGAGTTGAGGAGTACGATTACCCTATCTCCATTTTTGGTAAACAGCGGAAACTCATAGTTGGCCGTCTCCTTGCCCTGTAATGCATTGTCCAATACTTCTTGTACAGCTTTTCGGTAGTCCTCCGTAATATAGTTCTGTACCAAGTCCTTGCCCATTACTTCTTGTTTCTTGTACCCTGTAATCACTTCCGAGGTCTGGTTCCATTCATTGACGAGACCATTTCCATCGATACCAAAAATTGGCGCGTTCGCTGTCTCTATAAACTGTCTTAGCTCCTGGGCGATGTTCATGGTAACCGTTCTTAGCCTGTCTATTTCCGTAATATCTTGCCCAACCCCTAGCACCCCTACAATGTTGCCATTAGAATCCCTTCTGGTACTGGAGTTGAGTAGTACCATTACCCTATCTCCATTTTTGGTAAACAGCGGAAACTCATAGTTGGCCGTCTCCTTGCCCTGTAATGCATTGTCCAATACTTCTTGTACAGCTTTTCGGTAGTCCTCCGTAATATAGTTCTGTACCAAGTCCTTGCCCATTACTTCTTGTTTCTTGTACCCTGTAATCACTTCCGAGGTCTGGTTCCATTCATTGACGAGACCATTGCTATCGATACCAAAAATTGGCGCGTTCGCTGTCTCTATAAACTGCCTTAACTCATGGGCAATGGTCTGGGTCTGTAATTGCAATTCTTTTCTATACGCTTCTTCTTTACTTTGCTTTATCAACGTATTACCAATATTTAGATAAGGCTGAATTGATTCTACATCCTTATTGGTGTACCCGTGTTCTTTATTGATAATAATTACTATGCCTATGAGATCATCTTGATTAATTAATGGAATACTCATAAAAGTTTTTATCATTGGTAAGCCATTAAGAAAATCCTTTTTTATTAAGGATTTACTTTGCTGTACGCTATTATTGATATGCACCTTTTTCGATTCTAAACTTTCGGCATACAGGAAATCCAACTCATTTATAATTACACTTTCTTCGTTTTTTAGGTCTTCTCTTACTTTATAGGACATTTTGTCTAACGCGACATCTGAAATGGCATTTATAATATATTGCTGTTGGCCTTTAATATGTTCTACCGTGCCAAAGAAACCAAAGCCACTTCCTGTTTCATTAATAATCTTGCCCAATAACCTATTGTAGAAAGCCAATGGCGTACTATTATCTATAAAGCCTGTAAGGGCTTTGTTGATCATTGAGTAAGATCTATTTCTTTCCTCTAGCTCCTTTAACAAGTTAATTTTAACCCGCTTGTTTTCTTCTTGTTCCGTGATGTCCCTTACCGTGGCAGCGGAATGCCATTTGTTCTCTATTTTAAAAGTAGAAGTCGATATTTCAACAATTATTTTTTCACCGTTTTTTTTAAGTCCATTAATTATCGCAATTCCTTGATCTTTTTGTTCCGCATCATCACTATCTAATTTTAATGTCTGTAGTGAATTGTTATTGTCATTAAAATTGAAATCAAATAGATCATTTACCATCTTTCCTATGGCCTCATCCTTTGAGTACCCAAAAATATACGCTGCAGCATTGTTCCAAAAGGTAATTTTAGAATTGTGGTCTATAAGGATTATCCCTTCACTTGCCGAGGATGAAATTAACCTGAACTTTTCTTCAGACTGTCGGAGTTCCATTTCTGCTTTCTGTCGCAAGGAAATATCGATGCCATTGCCAATGGCAAATGTTTTATTGGAACGTTTTAATATCTGTGATGTAAACCGGTATGGAATGGTACTATTGTCCTTTAAAACTAATTTAATTGTTACTTGGGTCGTATCAAGAACCTCTAGTTTAGATAAAGCCTCTATGGCCTTAGGCATATCTTCCTCATGTATTAGGTCAAAAACAGATCTATTCCTTAACTCCTCTTTTGTATATCCCGTAACCTTCTCAAGGTTACCATTCCACTGAATTAAGTTAACATTTTTCTCTTGAATCTCACACACATAAAAAATTCCAGGAATATTATCAATTAATTCCGTGGTGAAATTCATTTCCTTGATTAAATTGATTTCAGAATCCCTAAGTTGGTTTTCTAAAAATACCTCTGTGGTAATATCCCTTAAACTCCCCCTTTGAAAAATGATATTCCCAAATTCATCATATTCATTATACCCCAGATCTTCAACCCAAATCTTGGTGCCATCTTTTCGTTTTAACCGATACCTACATTTTTCACCATCCACAAATTCATCTTGCACATTATCTCGTTGATCTTCAGAATCATACAACTGGGTATTTAGGTCAATATTTAAAAGTTCTTCCTTGGAGTCATACCCCAAAAGATCTACCAATGCTTTATTTACATCAACAAATTTTCCCTTAAATACTGATTTATAAATTCCATCAAAGGAATTTTCATAGAATAACCTATATTCTTGTTCTGATTTTAGAATTCGTTTTCTCTCTAAAACAAGCGCTGTAATATCATTTACGGTAACCAATATAGCAGGTTCTCCGTTGTAATCTATTGAGTGGGAAGTTACCTGGACATGGATCAATTGTCCATTTTTATGAGCATGTACCCACTCACCATACTCTAAATGCGTTTCCCTGCCTTGCTTTAGGTTTTGTTCTAGTCTTTTATGCTCACTTTCTGGACGAATATCGAAAATGGACATGGATAAAAATTCATTACGACTGTACCCATATTTTAAAACTGCAGCATTGTTGATCTCGATAAACGCAAGGGTATTGGGTTCATATATCCACATGGGACTCGGATTATTTTCAAATAATAGCCTAAATTCCTCCTCCCTTTTGCTAATTAAACGATCTGAAGTGATTTGATCCGTAACATCTTGGACAATGGACACTATACAATTCTCATGAAACTCGCATTGGTTTAGATAGTTGTACTCATTTTTTAGATAAGCAATTTGGCCGTTTTGTTTTATTATCCTTATGGTACATGCAGGTTGAATGATATTTTTACAGGCATTCACATACCATACATTGGCCATGGCAAAGTCATCTGGGTGTATAAGTTGGCCAATATTATCTATTGTAAGCTCAAATGTAGATTTGTCCACTCCTAACAACCTGTAGGTATTATCTGTACATGATAGCTTAAACGTTTCCAAATTTAACTTTACGGTACCCGTTTTTGAGATTTTTTCGGATTCCTGAAGTATAGTATTGGTTTCCTTTAGCTTGTGGCTAACCAATTTTAATTCACTATTATCCTTAGTAAATAGAAGTACAGCCTTTTTATTCTTATAGACAGTTAAGAATGATTGTATTTGTAAAGGCATTACCTTGCCATTTTTACAAATAACACCAGAATTATAGCTATTTTTATTTTTAACACCGTTAAGCTTGTCCGTATAACTTTTTAAAACTTGTGACAAGGATTCCTTTTCAACGAAATTTATAAACAACCTTCCTAATAGCTCGGTTTTTGAGTAACCCGTAAATTCGTAAAATTGGTCATTGGCATAAACTATTTTATCGAGTTGGATTAAGATGACACCCTGATCACTAAGCTTGCCTATCTCTTCAAAAAAATTCAATTCGCCTATATCAAAATTGAAATCTTCTGAAATTGGACCATTTAATATTTGTTTTAAAGCTTTTATCTCTTGAAGTAGTTCCTTTTTAGTTTTATCTGTAGTATTCATAAAAATGTCCAGTACTTATGTTTAAAAAAAAGCCCAAGTCTTTTACCAATTTAATTGAGTTATTTAGTTGGTTCATTAGATACCATAAACAGTATTTTATTTGATCTTATAGCGCCTAAACAGATGGTATTACAAGATGACAACAATTCCTGTTCCATATTTCAAAAGACATTAAAAATGGCTTGCTTTACATTAATTTACTATTGGGCCATCCTTAATGTGTAATTTAAATTTTAAACTAAACGTAGGATTTTTCCTATTATTGTAAAATTCATGTGTTTTGTTATAATAACAAATTAAGCCAATTTTTATGGGATGAGAAGCATTAAAAAAAATAATTTTGTAGGCTTATTCCTATTTTAACAATCTTTAGATTCAAGTTGCCCAAGATTGGTTTTAATCTTAAATCAGTATAAAATGCAAGGTATTACCGAAAGAAGGGTTGACACTAAAGCCAATAAAACAATAAAGCTTTTATAATATTCTGCATAAATATGGCTACCAAAAAAAAATACCCTAACACTGCAATAACTTACCCTTACGAGCTACACAATTCAAGATCTTTGAACTCTTTTTCAATAATATTTTGCAACAATTCCTTTTCAACAGGCTTCGGCAAATGATAGTTGAAACCTTCTGACAATGCTTTTTCTTTATCTTCCAACAGGCAGTATGCGGTTTGGGCAACAATAACAACATCATTGTTAAATTGTCGAATATTCTTGGTAGCCTCATAACCATCCATTATCGGCATCCTTATATCCATTAAAATAAGGTCTATGTCCAAATTTTCTTTACAATAGTCAACTGCTTCCAAACCATTTTCTACAACAACAATTTCTTTTGCGAATGGCTTGCTCAAAACTTGTAAAATAAACTGTGAAAATTTATCATCTTCAACAATCAAGATTTTTATTTTTTTCATACGGTGTATTGGGTGTACCAACGAACAAGTTAACAATAGAAAAATGCGTCATTAAGTTAATTTACAAAAATAAAAGATAGCTTTGATATTAAAATTGAAATCATCTTAGTTTGCACATATGTGTCGTTCAAATTCATTTTGATGACGACAAATGGTTAAAACGATAAGATGTATATATAAATTAAAAATAATATCGTTGTAATACTAAAGAATGATCATGAAGACTACTATTCTTATTTAAAAAGTCTATTACAATAGTACAGGCCAATTTTCTATCGCAGTACCTTAGGTAATTTCAATTTCTCCATCTAAAATTCCATAATGTCCGATAGACAACTATTTTTCGGAATTGATCTCCACTAGCTCTAATACCATCCCACCACGTTTACCATTATTATTAGTTCCTGAAAAATACATTTTAGCACCATTTTCCCATTTACCCTCCTATTGTTGAAGTAGGGTCAAATACTACTGTCCAATCCTCATATATTTTCTTATGTTATTATCCTAACATAATGTTAAAAACTCAAATTTCTGGTGCCTTAATACTTTTCTTAAAATAGATTCTTTTCATGGCTTACTATTTGTCTTTTGATTTTAAAAGAGTCCATAATTTGAAAAAGTCTTTGAGGTTACATGACAGCTGCTTAGATACAAGAAACTTATAAAAGTAAACCATATGGCAAAGAGTAGGTTTGTTACTATTAAAAATTTATACTCCCTTAACAATTAACAGAACAGATTAAAATTGAAAGCCGGCTTTCTCTTTGATTCTTTTAACCATAAGAGTTTCTTAAGGAAAACTTACCTCCTAAATATGCCATTGGAATATAAGCTATAAGTAAGTCTAAAGCATTGAACCACATAGGGCCGCCTAACATTGCTATATTTATAGAACCACCGATTAAGAAAAACACACCAATTAATAAGGCCATAAGTTGTTTTCTGGTAGCGGCAATTTTTGCCGCTACCAAAGCGCCAACCAAGGTGCCTAAGGCATGTGCCAGAAACGGAAATATAAAATTTTTGGGCTCAAATAGATGCATAGTTGCTTTCAAACCTTGCATTGTAGTAATATCTCCACCTTCTGGAGGTGGAATTATGGAACCACTAATCATAATGATACCCATATTAACGATGCTACCAATGACTATGCCTACAAGTACAGCCAGAACATTTTTTAGTATTGGATTCATTACAGTGAATTAATTTCTTTGATTCTTAATTAAATAAATAGTAAAATATTGGCTTTACAAAATCTACATTTTTATGTATTTCTCAGGATCGTTCTCAAAACTGACCTTGCAACCATCACAACAGAAATACACCTTCTCACCTGCATATTCTATAACATGTTTTGGATTCTTCTTGGACACCGGTACGTTACAAACTGGATTAATATAATACTCCTCGTTAAATGTATTATTAACTTCTGCCTCTGTTTTGGAGCTTTCAGAGCTACCACAACAAGAACCACTACTAGTTTTTTCTTTACGAAAATCGTCAATGACCTCTGCCAAAATACTGATGGCCACTTCACTAGCTAGTTTTGCATTAATATTCAATCCTACCGGGCTGCGTAACTCGGCAATACGTTCTTCGGAAATACCTGTGTTGGTCAAATACGTTTTTATGTCAACTGACTTTTTAGCACTAGCTACAAATCCTACATAGTTTACTGAAGTTTCTAAGGCTTTCTTTACAGAGAGCTCATCGTCTTCGCCTTGGGTAGTAATAATTACATACGTATTCGTCAAACTTTTAAAAGTACTAAAATCAACTTTATCCGAAACACTGTTGGCAGATGGAAACATTTGTATATCCGCATCTGTCGCCATCACAGAAACTCTAAAATCGGCAGCCGAAGCCATTTGCACTAATTTACGGGCAATATTACTTTTACCCACTACAATTAATTCTGGTTGAGGTATTATAGGTTCTATCATAATTTCTAGGGTTCCTTTACTTTGACATGACATAACGTATTCTATAAATGTGGCCGTGGAACGCGTACCCCCTTCAGGTGAAATACGCACGCGGCGGAAGCGTTTGCTTTTAATAACGTTTAAGGCTTCTTTGATAACAATACCACGTACACACCCCCCACCGATCCAACCGATAAGCTCCCCGGTTTCTAAAATAAGTGCTTTATCCCCTACTTTACCAGAACATGGGGCTATACGGTCTATCACTTGTGCAATCGCAAAATTGGAGCCTTTGGCCAAGTGTTTTTCTATTTGCAAAGCGAGTTCGTTAAACATCCATCAATAATTTTTCTAATTTTAATAAACTATCCAAGTTGTGTGCTGATTCAAATGCATCTAAATGCGGCATAACATTCACCATTCCTTTTTGAATAGGCTGATAGCCTTCCATTCCTTTTAACGGATTCAACCATACCAAGGTCTTGCATTTTCTGCGTATCGTTCTAACGGCCTCCTTCAGCACTGTTACGTTCCCGGTTTCTAGTCCGTCACTGAGAATCACGACAATATGTTTTTGGCTCAAAAATTTATTTCCGTATTCGGAAAGAAATTCTGTGAGCGACTCCCCTATCTTAGTACCACTTGACCACGAATTCACATTCTTACCGATCAGCTTTAAGACTTCCTGCTCATTGTTGTGTCGAAGCATTGGTGTAACATGCGTCAAGGTTGTACTAAAGGTAAAAAATTCAAGGCTCTTAAAATACTTCTTTAACACCATTACATATCGTAAAAGATAATAGCTATAGGTATCCATAGATCCACTTACATCGAGAATGAAAATTACTTTTCGCTTTTCTTTTCGCTTTCTTTTATAGGATAAATCCAACAACATTCCACCTTTAGAAATTCCGTGGCGAATTGTATTTCGAATATTAATTGTTCCCTTGTTAGCATTCTCAAGCCTACGTTTAAAACGCATACTCATTTGATGAAAAAGTTCTTCGGCCAATTCTTCCAACTTTTCCTTATCGGCAATATTTACCTTAGAAAAATCTGTCAATCTTAGTCGTATACTATCATTTGCGCCCACCGTTTCTTTAGCCTCTTGCTCTTTAACTTCTTTTTTGGGTATTTTAAATTCTGTTCCCAAAAATATAACTGTGGCAGTTTCTTTTTCCTTTTTAAGTTGTTTGATTTGCTTTTTACGTTGTTCTAATTTTTCTTCGTAATAGCGACTCCAAAAACGGTCGAACATTTCATCAAAGCGATCAAAATGCTCTTTACGTTTACAATAAATTGCCTTTAAACTGTACTGAAACAATTTACGATCTAGAACCCAACCTCGTTCTGCAACTTCAAAAGCATCTCTAGTTTCTTGTGGACCCAAAACAAACTGACGCTCTCGACAATACATGGTAAAGTCGATGAGGCGTTCTTTAAAAGTTTTTTCTACAGCTTGCACGGATTATAGAAATTTTCGTTTTTGAAATTGAACTCATTTTTTATAATGCTACTAACCTAGGATTCCACATAAGGATGACATACTAATCAATAGGATATAAAAATTCTTGAACAGACTTGTTCCTCACAAACTCTACATCATCTTTATGTTTCAAAACACTACCAATGGTTGTTTTTACAATCTCATCAGTAATATTCTTTTGATTCATCAACAACAAGGTTTTTGCCCAATCTAGAGATTCTGCAATACCTGGTGGTTTGTGTAAACTTGATTTTCTCAAATTATGAATAAAAGTAACCACCTGGGTTGCCAATGCTTCATCTATATTGGGAAGTTTTTTTGCAATGATATTAATCTCCCCCATTTTTGATGGAAAGTCAACCCAATGATACAAACATCTTCGTCTTAGAGCATCACTGAGCTCTCGTGTTCGATTGGAAGTTAAAATTACCAATGGTTTTGATTTTGCTTTTATCGTTCCCAATTCAGGTATACTAATTTGAAAATCCGAAAGCAGTTCTAACAAATATGCTTCAAACTCTTCATCGGCCCTATCAATTTCATCTATTAAAAGTACCACAGGTTTATCTGCACTAATTGATTGTAACAATGGGCGCTGAAGAAGATAATCCATTCCGAAAATCTGATTTTGGAGTGCCAGCTTATCCTCGTCTTGCTCAAAAAGCTTAATATGTAAAAGTTGCTTTTGGTAGTTCCATTCGTAAATTGTTGTACTTACATCCAAACCTTCATAACATTGCAACCGAATTAAATTTGTACCCAAATGTTCTGCCAAGGTTTTGGCCAACATTGTCTTCCCAACCCCAGGATTACCTTCTAATAACAATGGTTTCTCCAAATTTTTCAACAGAAAAATTGACGTTGCCAGTTCTTCATTTAAAATATAGTCATGCTCATAAAAATCTTTTATAAGCTTTTCAATGTCTTTGTTCAATAGCTTTAATTTAGAAAAGCTACGCTGTCACCAGCATAGCTTTATTATTATAGAAAATGAGACTAGCTATGCTGTTGCCTCTGCCTCGGCAAGTTTTTTTGAGAAATTTGAAACAAACTGTTTAAATAACTGATTTGATACCGTAGTAATTAAACGAGAACCGAATTGAGCTATTTTTCCGTTTATGGTAACATCCATTACGGCATCTAATTTGACTCCACCTTCAGCACGTTCGGTTAAGTCAATGGTCATCATCATTTCAGCATTTCCATTACCCTTAGAATCGACCCCCTCTCCTGCTATTATAATTTTTCGGTTCGCTGTATCAATTTCATTATAATGTATATCTGCATCGTATTTAACGCCCATAGGACCGAATTTCATACCAACTTTCCCCTTATAATGGTTATCACCCACTTTTTCATCTATGGTGACACCAGGTACGCAGTCCATTATTTTTTCTGGGTCGATAAGGTGCTCCCAGACTAATTCAGTACTTTGGGGCACTTCGAAAGATTTATCTAATTGTGTTTTCATATTTGTGCAATTTTATTTTATTCCCACAGCGGTGAGCACCTTCTTATTTTTACAAAATGGTTAATTCGAATAATGGAATCTTTGAGTTAACAACTAACTTACCCCATTGGTTTAAGTTATCGAACCCTCACCTTTTCAAAGTTGGAAACCTCCCAATGCTTGAAGGGAGGAACCACAATATTTCTAAGATGTTCTTTTGTACTCGACCCTTTTAACCAAATACGTTATTATGCTTTCGCTTTTGCCACTTGAATAGCATCCCAAACTTTATCAGGAGTAATAGGAATATCCAAATGCTTAATTCCTAACGGATACAATGCATCGATAATCGCGTTGGCAATTGCCGGTGGCGCACCTACCGTTGGAGATTCCGCAACACCTTTAGCACCTAATGGATGGTGAGGTGATGGGGTAATCGTATGACCCGTTTCCCAATGTGGCGATTCTACTGCGGTTGGCACTAAGTAATCCATAAGAGTACCATTAAGTACATTACCTTCATCATCATAAACAATACCTTCATACATGGCAGGCGCAATTCCTTGTGTTAATCCGCCGTGAATCTGACCTTCTACAATCATTGGATTAATAATATTTCCACAATCATCTATAGCCACAAAGCGTTTTACATCAATAGCACCTGTTTCTTCCTCAACCTCAACCACACAGATATAAGCACCATTAGGGAAGGTTAAATTTGGTGGATCATAGTAATGTGTTGCTTCAAATCCGGGTTCCATTCCTTCAGGAAAATTAGTATATGCTGCAAATGCTACATCTTGAATCGTTTTAGATTTTTCTGGAGCACCTTTTACAAAGTATTTGCCTACTTCCCATTCAATGTCCTCTTCGCTTACTTCTAGCAAATGAGCTGCAATTTTCTTGCCCTTATCACGTAATTTACGGGCAGCTATTGCTGCTGCCGCACCAGCCGTTGGCGTGCTTCTACTCGCATAAGTACCTAAACCATATGGAGATGTATCGGTATCGCCTT
Source organism: uncultured Maribacter sp. (assembly GCF_963975365.1). Taxonomy (GTDB): domain Bacteria; phylum Bacteroidota; class Bacteroidia; order Flavobacteriales; family Flavobacteriaceae; genus Maribacter. The sequence goes on from NZ_CAXBGF010000009.1 coordinate 137,417, forward strand.
CATCAATTTCAATGTCAGTATAAGGTATTCCCAATTCTTCGGCTAGAATCTGAGCGTAAGTCGTTTCATGACCTTGACCTTGCGACTTCGTACCAAAGCGTGCCAATGCCTTACCTGTAGGATGAACACGTATTTCAGCACTATCGAACATCTTGATTCCTAAAATATCAAAATCTTTAGAGGGACCTGCGCCCACTACTTCGGTAAAGGTGCAAATACCAATACCCATTAATTTTCCTTGGGCACGCTTTTCAGCTTGCTCCTTTTTATAATCGGCATAGCCAACCATATCCATGGCTTTTTCCAACGTTTGTTTGTAATCGCCACTATCATAGCTCCATCCTAAGGGAGAGGCATATGGAAATTGTTCTTTCTTTATAAAGTTTTCGAAACGTAACTGCGCAGGATCTTTACCAATTTCAGCAGCAAGCTTATCAACCATACGCTCAATAGCATGAACCGCTTCTGTAACACGGAAAGAGCAACGATAGGCTACACCCCCTGGAGCTTTGTTCGTATATACGGCGTCTAATTCTGCAAAAGCATGTTCGTAATCATACGAACCTGTACAGATAGAGAACATTCCTGTAGGGTATTTAGAGGGGTTCGCGGAAGAATCGGTATACCCATGATCAGCTAAAGTCGAAACTTTAAAGGCCTGAATTTTACCATCTTTGGTAGCCGCTAATTCACAGTCCATATGATAATCACGAGCAAAACCATTGACCAAATTCTCAGAACGATCTTCAATCCATTTTACAGGTTTTCCTATTAAGAAAGAAGCTGCAATAGCTATCACATAGCCAGGATATACAGGCACCTTTCCTCCAAAACCACCCCCAATGTCAGGAGCAATAATTCGAATTTTTTCTTCAGATAGACCAACATGTCCGGCAACCAAGGCTAGAATAGTACGAATTGCGTGAGGTGCCTGAGATGTCAAATAAATTAACATTTTTTCCGTATCCTTATCATAGGAAGCAACCACTCCACAAGTTTCTATAGAAGCAACATGAATTCTTGGAAGATGAATTCGTTCTTTTACAACCACTTCAGCAGCAGCAATAGCTGCATCTGTTTTTTCCCTTTCGCCACGTTCCCAATGGTAAATATGGTTGTCTTTTTGGCCTTCTTTATCTGGGCGCAACAATGGGGCATCTTCATCTAGCGCTTTAAATGGATTAACGATAGCTTTCATCGGCTCGTATTGAACATCTACAGCTTCTGCACCATCGACAGCAATATATCTATCTGTAGCAATAACCGCACATACTTCTTGCGATTGGTGCATTACAGTATCAGTTGGCAATACCATTTGCGAATCTGAAAGTAATGTAGGCATCCAATGCAAATTGTATTGCGCTAAGTCTTCTCCAGTAATAACGGCTAAAACCCCATCTATGGCCAATGCTTTTTCCTTATTGATACTTAAGATTTTGGCATACGCGTAAGGACTTCGCACTAGCACCATATGCAACATGCCAGGTAATTTCACATCATCGGTATACTTGCCTTTGCCGTGTAAAAACCGTGCATCTTCTTTTCGTTTTACAGAGTGGCCCATTCCGCCAACCTCTGGTGATGTTTTACATTTAAACATAATTAATTTATTTAGAGGTTAGACTTAGACAGAAGCTTCTTTTTCTTTGGCCATTTCTGCAGCAGCTTGCTGCACAGATTTTACGATATTATTATAACCAGTACACCGACAAAGATTACCTGAAATACCCCAACGTATTTCCTTTTCAGTTGGGTTCGGATTATTTTCTAACATATCGATTGACCTCATAATCATACCAGGTGTACAGAAACCACAATGCAGACCATGCTGTTCGTGAAAGGCTTTTTGTAATGGGTGATTTGTTCCATCGGCAGCAACTCCCTCTATTGTTGTAATATTAGCACCGTCCGCTCGAACCGCTAAATAGGTACAAGACTTCACCGATTTACCATCAATTAAAATGGTACATGCACCACAACTCGATGTATCGCAACCAATATGCGTACCCGTCATATCTAAATTTTCACGTATAAAATGAACCAAGAGCAAGCGCGAATCTACCTCGGCAGTAACACTCTCTCCGTTAATTGTCATAGTTACTTTATGTTTCGCCATAATTCTTTATTTTCTTGCTCTTTCCAAAGCCTTGTTCAACATTCGTTTTGTTATCGTATTTACTATCGATCGCTTATAGGCTTCTGAACCTCTTAAATCAGATTCTGGTTCACAATCTTCACTTGCAATTACACCAACCTGATCAATTAACTCGTTGGTTATTTTTTTACCGCGCAGTATTTCCTCACCTCTTTCCAATCGCATAGGCACTGCGCTAACATTAGTTAGTCCGATACCGATTTCTTGACAAACCCCGGCGCCGTCTAGTTCAACATAAACGGCAACACCAGCCGTTGCATAATCACCAACTTTACGTTCTACTTTATGATAGGCGCCGCCACTATTCTTTTTTGATTTTGGAATTTGTATTTCAGTCAATATATCACCAGGCTCCAAAGCCGTCATATAAAATCCGTGGAAAAAATCATCGATTGGAATTGATTTTTTTCCATCGACACCTTCAGCAATTATCGTCGCTCGTAATGCTAACATTAATGCAGGCTGATCATTGGCCGCATCACCATGGGCGATATTACCGCCTATAGTTCCACAGTTTCTTACCGAAGGGTCGGCAGTTAACCAAACCGCATCACCAAAAATGGGATAATTTTCTTTTAAATTCGCATTGTGTTCTAATTCAGTTTGGGTAGTCAATGCCCCAATTTTCAAAAGGTCACCTTCCTCTTTAATATAAGATAGCCCTTTAATTTTACTGATATCGATAATATGTTCTGGAGTGGCAAAACGAAGTTTCATCATCGGCAATAGACTGTGTCCGCCTGACATATATTTCGCTTCTTCGCCAAGCTCTTGTGACAAGGCAATCGCTTCTTTCAAAGTATTAGCCTTATGGTAATTGAAATTAGCTGGAATCATAACATTTTATGAATTAAATTACGTAATAGATAATAAATATAACTTAAACACATTAAAATAACAATGATACATATCATGTGTTGATAATTTAACAAAAAATACTTATGACTAATCCTCATCCCAATATTGTGAATCTTGTAAGCATTAAAATTTATTTAATCCTTACCTTTAATGAAGAAATTGACTAAGCTCAAAAAATGTACTCCCCACTCTATTTTGATTACAACGCCACCACTCCTTGCCTTAAAGAAGTTGTAGATAGTATGTTACCATATTTTAATCAGGATTTTGGAAATCCATCAAGTAGTCATCACCCCTATGGTTGGTTAGCAAAAAGTGCTGTAGAAGATGCTACGGTAGCTATAGCCAATAATTTAGGTGTTACACCAAGTAGTTTAGTATATACTTCTGGTGCTACAGAAAGCATTAATATGGTTTTAATAGGGGTTGCTCGAAAAATGCAATCCAAAGGAAATCATATCATTACGACAAAAGCAGAGCATAAGGCAGTTTTGGATACTTGTGCTTTTTTAGAAGAAAATGGTTTTGAAGTAACTTATTTGGATGTTGATTCTAAAGGATTGATTTCCACAGAAATGTTAAGCGACATGTTGCGCCCTGAAACCATTCTAGTCTCTATTTTATACGCCAACAATGAAACCGGTACTATTCAACCCTTAGATGAAATATCAAAACTGACACATGAAAATGGAAGTCTGCTATTTTCCGATACTACCCAAGCTTTGGGAAAATTGGATTTAACCAAAGTATTTCAATTTGTAGATTTCGCCTGTTTTTCAGCCCATAAAGTATATGGCCCTAAGGGTATTGGTTTGGTATTTATTAAGGATAATGAGGGCGGAAATGGATTACCTAGTTTTATTCATGGAGGAGGTCAACAAAAAAAGCAAAGAGGTGGTACCCTTAACACGCCTTTAATAATAGGTTTCTCAAAAGCTATTGAATTAGCCCATGATAATTTAAATACAGAAATACAGCGCTTGGAAACTTTGCGAAATAAACTGGAAAAAGGTTTGCTGAAAATTGACTTGTCCATATCGAACAGTGCTCCCCCACGGCGATTATCAAATACAGTACATATTTCTTTCCCTTATGTGGACGGAACCAATCTATTGACCGCTCTTAGTAGGCAAATTGCCGTGTCTAATGGCTCGGCCTGTAATTCCGCCTCGGTAGAACCATCTCATGTTTTAACAGCTATGGGTATTGAACGTAGTTTAGCGTATGCCTCATTACGCTTGAGTATTGGACGCTTTACCACCGCAAATGAAATTGACAAAGCGATTGAAATTATAACCAATGAAGTTGCTAAGCAGAGAGAGCAAAACATTCTTTGGGAGCGACGCAAGTAACTTTAATCATAAAGAAAAGACCTCCTATAACCCATCATATTATGAAGGAAGCTCTTGCTTTAGAAAAAATAATAAAATTCCGTCCGAGCTACCAAGCTAGACCTCCTCTACTATACAAGTCATACCCAAACTTATAAAAATTAATTTCTTTCATGAATAGGACCAACCTTGTTCCGTAGCATACCTCCATTATTTCCAGAAAAAACACTAAGAATTTCGCCGAACAAACTCAAGGCTATTTCTTCGGGAGTATTTGCCCCGATTTCTAAACCACAAGGAGCGAAAATACATTCTGCTTCTTGCTCGGAAAATTCTATTCCGTTTGCCTTGAATTCAGCAACCATTTTGTCAAAACGTTTTCTCGGACCCAAAGAAGCAATATATGGTGAAGCACTTTTTACTGATTTTTGTAAATTGGCATAATCCGTCTTATAGTCATGGGCCATTAAAATGATAGCTGTTCTGTTATCTATTACTGGCCTTTCTTCAAAATCTTTTGGATATATATATTTTACAGACTTTAGCTTTTCCTTTTTGAGTTTTTGAACATTACCGACCAAACTCACATCCCAGTCCATCAACTTAGCCATTTCCAGTAACGGATAAACATCATAATTGTCGCCATAAATTGCCAAGTGAAATTGTGGCGGAATCATTTCAATAAAAACACTTGCATACACCCCATCCTCCTTAAAATGAAAGGTCTTTGATTTTTGATTTCCAAGAACGTCTTGAATTTTATGTTGAAGAAAATTCCGCAATCCATCATGCTTACATTCTTCTAAAGATGCCGAATTCTTATCATAGTAAAAGCTTCTACCTAAAGGTATAGCTTCAATTTCAGTATTTATTGCGGTTACAGTAGCTATTATGTGATAGGCCCTGTCAGAAATACATTTCTGCAGCATTTTTAAAGTAGAGGAGTCTTCCGAAATTGGCGAAATCAAAACATCGATAACCCCATTACAGCCAAGACCCACACCTATTTCGTTTTCCTTAGATGTATCATAGGTAACGATTGATGGTTGTTGTTTGAGAATCGCAATTTGAGAGCGCTTTAAAGCATCACCCTCTAAACATCCTCCACTTATTCCACCTTCAAAAACTCCAGATTCAAAGACAAGCATTCTTGCTCCTTCCCTTCTATACGATGACTCTTCCACACGAACTACCTGGGCTATTGCGCATTTCTCGTTAGAATTTTTAAAAGAATTGTATAGTTGAAGTATCGATTTTATTTCTTTCATATTCGTAGCAGTTCTTATTTCTTTCTTAAATAGCCCTCCTAATATATCGAAAATTAGCTATATTGACTATTCTTATTCCCGAGTAATACGATGAAGGATTCCTTTGACAGAACTATAGACTATGTACGTATCGCAGTAACAGACCGCTGTAACTTGAGATGCTTTTACTGTATGCCGGCTGAAGGCATACCCTATGAACCTAAAGCACACTTACTTAGTTACGAAGAGATTACGCGATTATTAAAAATATTAGGCGAACTGGGTTTTCAAAAAGTAAGGTTTACTGGTGGAGAGCCATTTCTTCGTAAAGATTTCATGAAGTTATTAGAGAATACTGCTAATCTAGATGATTATAAATCTATTCACATTACATCAAATGGCACCCTTTTACAAAAAAATATTCCGAAATTAAAAGAATTGGGAATCACCAAAATTAACTTAAGTATTGATTCTTTGGATAAGGAACGCTTTCATAAAATTACGCGTCGCGATGATTTTGAAAAAGTGATGCAGACCTTTCATATGTTAGTTGACAACGGTTTTAAAATAAAACTTAATGCGGTTATCATGAAAGGTATCAATACACAGGATATTATATCCTTGGCTGAATTGGCCAAAGACTATCCCGTAGATGTTCGTTTTATTGAAGAAATGCCATTTAATGGAGGTTATAAAAAAAATGTAGAAATGTATTCTGCTCGTGATATTTATGCGGATTTAAAAGCGCATTATTCTGAATTGGAAAAACTTCCAAGCAAGCATGGTGATACCGCGAGTTTGCTTTCCATTCCTGGATATAAAGGAAATATCGGTGTTATTGCAGCATTTTCAAGGACGTTCTGTAATACGTGTAATCGACTACGGATTTCATCCAAAGGAGAGATTAAAAGTTGCTTATATGATGATGGCGTTTTTAATATCCGTGACTATATGCGTTCAGGGGTTTCCGACAAAGAACTTGCAAATAAATTTAGAGAAATTGTTCGCTTGAAACCAAAAGACGGATTTGACGCTGAAAAATTGCGTGCTACTCCTACAGCAGCAATGCAAAGTATGAGCAGTATAGGCGGATAAACTTATTTTCTCTCACTTATAATTCGAATTACTTAAAGAAACATAGAGACCAACTTTAAAAACTTTGATTACGCTCAATACACCAAATGGAAAACATTTTTATCCCATACGAAAAAGCCCTTTCAATTTTAGAAGAACATAAAGGTGTTTTCATTACGGAAAAAAGAAATTTAGAAGACTGCATTGGTGCTTATCTTGCTGAAGACCTAATCGCTGACCGTGACTTCCCTCCTTTTGATCGGGTGACTATGGATGGAATCGCTATTTCATATGAAGCCTTCGAAAAGGGGCAACGAACGTTCACCATTGAAGCAACAGCTCCTGCCGGTACTCCAAAACAATCATTAATAGATAGTTCTAAGTGTATCGAAGTGATGACTGGTGCCATTATGCCAAATGGTGTTGATACCGTAATCCGTTATGAAGACCTTACAATTGAGGATAATCAGGCTACCATTAATCTTGACATCTTAAATCACAAACAAAATGTTCATTTCAAAGGCATAGATATTGCACAAGGAAGCATAATTGTAAAACAAGGAGAAAAGCTTTCGAGTGCAGAAATAAATATTGCCGCAGCAATAGGAAAAGCTACTTTAATGGTCAAAAAAATGCCCAAAGTAGTTATTTTTTCAACGGGAGATGAATTAGTACCTGTATATCAAACACCAAAACTACATCAAATTCGAAGGTCTAATATCTATGGCATTCAAGCAACATTAAAAGAATGGGGAATTTCATCTGAACTTCAACATCTTGCTGACGACAAAGAAGAAATGTTAATTACCATTTCTCAATTATTGAAAAAATATGATCTTTTTATTTTTACGGGAGGTGTTTCTAAAGGAAAGTTCGACTACCTACCCGATGTTTTGGAAGAGCTAAAAGTAAAAAAACATTTTCATAAAATTCAACAACGACCAGGTAAGCCTTTTTGGTTTGGAAGTAACACAAATGGAAAAAAGATTTTTGCCCTGCCAGGGAATCCGGTTTCTTCCTTTGTTTGTGTTTATATGTACCTACAGTTTTGGTTGCAAAAGTCTCTAGGAGTAGAATCAAAAACGCTTTATGTACAACTTAAAAACGATGTGGAATTCAAACCTGACCTTGTCTATTTCTTAGAAGCCACTTTAGAAAGCACGACAGATGGGAAATTAGTAGCCGAAGCAATTAATGGGAACGGCTCAGGTGATTTTGCAAATCTTGTTAAAACCGACGGATTTTTAATATTACCGCAAAATAAAAGCCATTTTTTTGCGAATGAAGCATATCCTTTTGTAACTTACCGTATAAAATGGTAAACTACTGTTATGGAAACCATAAAGACAAGTTGCTGTAAAAATAAATTTGCTTCAACAAAAAAAATAGAAGCTGCAAACGGCTCTATGTCTTTTCTTTCTACCATTTTATTGATTCTCATCCCTAAATGTCCGCTTTGTTTAACCGCCTATATGAGCGCCTTTATCTTATTCTTTGATGTTGAATATTCTACCTTGGTTCCTGTATTACTGCACACCAAACCTATTATGGGGCTATTAATTATCACTCTGATTTTGCTGAATAGGAAAGATAAGAGAACCTATATTTCTTTAGCGATAGCAGGACTTTCATTGATCTTTTTGATTTCAAAAACCTATTTCGCTACCGTTTTGTTGTTACCTGATTGGATATTGTATTTCGCATTTATATTTGCAATTTGGTATAATGGCAATTTTCAATATTTTTATAGATTTGTAAAATCCAAAACGAAGAAAATGACAGTTTCAAGAACCTAACAAATAGCCTTACAATAGTTAGCCCACCCATTAAAAACCAATTAATTTTTTAAAAGACCAAAAAGTGACCTCCCGAAATAAAAGAGAATTTCTTACCAATACATTTCCTGAGCTTTTGAACAGCTTAACGTTAGACACAAAAGCTAATTTTGGACTCATGACGCCTCAGCATATGGTAGAACATTTAATTATGGCTTTAGGAAGCGCGACAACTAAATTTGAAGGCGAGAGGATAAAACCCGCTACTGAGCCGCAATTAGGTATGCAAAAATTCATTCAAAACGGTTCTGTTTTGGTTCACAGACCAAGTAAAAAAACAAAAGCAGATTTACCGCCATTGAAATATGCATCACTAGAAGAAGCTATTACAAACATTCCTGATGCAGTCGAAAAATATTATGCCTTTAAAGACAATAACCCAGATTACACACCCTACGCTTCTTTCATGGGCGAGGTCTCATATGAAGATGTCGAATTATTCCACTACATGCATATTAAATACCATTTATGGCAGTTTAATTTGCTTTCTCAGTATCCTTAAATAATGAATATTTTATAAAAATTTAAGTTGGGCGAGATACTATTTAAAATTCCAATTGGAGGCCATTTACCACTAAAACACGAATTCCTACGACTAAAACTAAAATAGCGGTTACTACTTTAATTCCATTGCCAGTTAGCTTGCTTAGGCTTAAACGAATACCTATTTGTCCGCCAATGAATACGGCAACTATAAGTCCTGTGGCCTCGACCCAAGGAAGTTCAAGCGTACCCTTTGTCAATAATCCACCAATACCAGAGATAGAATTCACTAAAATAAAAAAGCTAGCCAATGCCGCAATTTTAATAGACTTATCCCATTTCATATGATTTAGAATAGGCGCTAAAAAAATACCTCCACCAATACCTACTAAACCAGATAAAAGGCCAATTCCTGCTCCTAATAAATACGTTACATATGGTTGGTAATTTGGATTCACCTCTTCAGATTTTTTTAGAGTCAACGTCTGAACTATTAGTGCCAAAGCGGAAATGATTAACGCACTTCCTAAAATGATAAAGAATACATGTTCTGATAATCGAAAACGGGCTCCAATAAAAGCTAATGGAATACTTGAAACTATAAAAGGTAAAAACTTTTTAAAATCTAAATGCCCATTTTTCCAATACAGATATGTACTTCCTGAAACGACAATAAGATTACAAATTAATGCAATACTTCTAATAGCAAAAAAACTCGTCAATACTAATGCCAACAAGGCCAAATAACTAGAACCTCCGCCAAAACCTACTGAAGAATACAGCGTGGCAATTACCAAAAAACCAAGCATTAACAATAAAAATTCTGGAAGATTTAAGAGCATACAGCCATATACTGGTTTAGTCCTCCTAAAATACTAAAAAGCGAACTTTCAGGGTGCTGTTCACGCAATTGTTTTAAGGCGGTCTCACTTCGCTTACCTGATTGGCATAATAAATATACCGGAAGCGAAAAGTTAATTTTATCAGATTTAGCCTTTAGTTCCTTTAAAGGGATATGAACAGAATTCGGTAAATGATAATTTTCAAATTCCTGGATCGTACGTACGTCAATTATTTGCGCATTATCAACCAGCAATTTTTGAATTTCTTTCGCTTCAATTGTTGGAACAATTTCACAAGGATCATTCCACTCATAAAAATCATGTAGCTTCTCGATTTTCAAATATTCAGGCTGTAATTTGAATTTTATTTTTTGATAAGATTGTTGAAGTCCATCAAAAATCAAAAGTTTTCCTGAAAGTACCTCTCCTATTCCTGTGAGTACTTTAATAGTTTCTAAAGCCTGTAAGTTTCCTATGATTCCGGGGATAATTCCCAGTACCCCATGTTCATTACAATTCGGAACCTCATTTTCATTAGGCATATTTGGAAAAAGACAGCGGTAGGTTGGTCCATCCTTATAATTAAAAACACTTACTTGTCCTTCGTAACCATGTAATGCACCATACACAAAAGGCTTTTTAAGAATTACGCAAGCATCATTCACCAAATACCGGGTTGGAAAGTTGTCTGAAGCATCGACCACAATATCAAAATCCGCTATAATTTCAAGGGCATTTTTTGTGTTTAAAAATTTATTAAATACTACTATCTCGGTATTTGGATTTTGCGCCATTAATTTCTCCTTCGCAGCAGCAACCTTCGATTTGCCTATATCCCTTTCCGAATATAATACTTGGCGATGTAAGTTGGTAATGGAAACCACATCATTATCCACTATTCCAATGGAACCAACACCCATTGCGTTCAAGTATGTAAGTACAGGAACACCTAAACCTCCGGCGCCAACCACCAAAACTTTTGCTTTGGTAAGTTTCAATTGGTTTTCAGTGCCAAAGCCCTTAAGAATGGTTTGCCTAGTATAGCGTTCGTAGTTCATGCCTATGCTAATTTCTCCAATGCCTTTTTATAGTCCTCCTCAGAATTAGCGTTCAATAAAACATTCTCATATTTTGGAAACACCAATTTAGTATCATGATTGATTAGATATTTTCTTGGGCAAGACCCATTCCCACTTTCTAAATACTCAATTGATTGTTGTAACGCTTGTGGCTCCCATATTGCACATAAAGGTTCTGGTAACGGATTCCCTTTTAAAGCAAAAGCCGTAGCAACCTTTGCGCTATTGCGTTGTAAAATCAATTCTTTTAAGGCGTCGATACCCATAAGAGGAAGATCACAGGCTAAAACCAACCAAGCCACCTCTGGATATTTTTTGTGTGCAGACAAAAGTCCGTTGTAAGGACCTTTAAATTCATTTAAATCAACAATCGTTTTAATATCTGTTGGTAGTTCAGCTTCCTGTTCTTCACGCAGACTTATGAAAGTATTTTCACAAACTTGACTTAGTAAATCGTATAAGTATTCTCGTTGGGGAACGCCGTGATATTCAATCAATCCTTTGTCCGTACCCATTCGAGTACTTTTCCCTCCAGATAAAACGAGACCATATAATTTAGCGATTGAAGTCATTCTTACCTCCTGTTTTTTGTTCTAATAGTATTTCAGAAATTTTGATATCATGCGACAAGGCCTTACACATATCATAAATAGTCAATGCACTTACAGAAACTCCTGTCAGTGCCTCCATCTCAACCCCCGTTTGTTCGTTACATTTTACTTTACATCTAATTTGCAAAGCATTTTTCACCGGAGCAATATCTATCTGTATTTTGGAAAGATTGAGTTGGTGACAAAGTGGAATTAGCTCTGCAGTCTTTTTAACTGCTTGAATTCCTGCAATTACGGCTGTTTGAATTATACTTCCCTTATGGCCTAAAAAGTCTTTAGAGGCCAGTGTGTCAAAAACATCTGAAGGAAAAACAACTTTTCCTGAAGCAACTGCGGTTCGAACTGTTGCTTGTTTATTTGACACATCTACCATTGAGGCATTACCCGTTTCATCTATATGTGTAAGTTGTTTAGTCATAATGTATTATTAATTTCCTAAAAGATGGGGATTACTTTATTCTTAGGTTTATTGAGTTTATTTCATATTCAAATAAAAGCATTTTCGACTCCATAAGTCAAAAAAGTATCTAAAATCTATGGATGTGCGGATACCCAAACAGATTTGTTCTCAAACCTCTCCTTTTTCCAAATAGGTACCGTTTTTTTAAGGGTATCTATTAAATATCTACATGCTTCAAAACAAGCATCCCTATGTGCCGAAGAAGCCCCCACAACAACGACAGGCACTTCAACCTCTTTTAAACCAACGGCATGGCGAATAATCACTTTATTTAAATTCCATTTAACCATGGCATCCGTAGCTATTTTGTCCATTTCCTTTAAGGCCATTTTCTCATACGTCTCAAATTCTAATGAAACCACTTCTTCTTCCTTGGTAAATTCTCTTACAGTACCTACAAACACGCAAATACCGCCACTCTCAGGATGAGAAAGCTCCTTAAACACTTGTGAAGCATCAATATCATCAACTATTTCAACTATTTTATCATCCATTATCCTCCACTTACAGGTGGTATGATTGCTATTTCATCATCCACAGTTAAAAATACGTCATCTTCTGCATACTCACTATTTACAGCAACCGCAATAGAGGTTAATCGCGAAAATTCTGGATAAGACCTTATTAATTGGGCCTTTAAGTCTGCTACCGAATTAAGCTGTTTCAATTCATCAGAAAATGTAATTTGAGAACTGCCCACTATATCCTTGGCAATTCCAAAAAAAAGTACATTCATTTTTCTTTAATATTAAATAAATTTCAAGTTACTTATAAAAATTAAGTTGCCATAGAAAAGGATATGTTTTAAGAAACTATTTAACGTGTATGGTTAGAACAAATTAGTATAACGCTTTCTTGGCAACACCTATTTCGTTCATGATATATTTCTCGGTTAAACGAAATATTATGTTTCAATTAACAGATTACATTACTTTTGCACCTCATGTATTCATTAAAACATATTACTAGCCTACATAACCCATTAATAAAGAAGGTTTTTCTATTAAAAGAAAAATCGAGGGAAAGAAAAAAAACCGGACTCTTTGTTTTGGAAGGAATGCGGGAACTAATGATTGCCAGTCGAACAAATTATGAAATAGATATTGTTTTTTACTGTTCTGACATTATTAATGAAGCTCAAAGCGATAATTTTTTAAAGTCATTTAGCCCAGAAAAATTAATTTCTGTTAGCAACGAAGTTTATAAAAAATTGGCTTATCGAAATACAACTGAAGGTGTATTAGCGATTGTGAAAAGTAAAGACCACTTGCTAACCTCATTGAAATTCAACCATAAAAACCCTTTGGTTCTTGTAGCAGAAGCTCCTGAAAAACCTGGTAATATTGGTGCATTATTACGTACTGCTGATGCTGCTAACCTTGATGCAGTATTAATTGCCAATCCTAAAACAGATTTATATAACCCTAATATTATTCGTTCTAGTGTTGGATGTGTTTTTTCTGGAAACATTAAAATGGGGAGTACAACAGAAATAGTCTCCTACTTAAAAGAAGAAGGGTTTAAAGTTTACTGTGCGGCTTTATCTGCCTCTAAAGAGTATACAACAGTAGATTTCAAAGGACCTACCGCTATCGTAGTTGGAACAGAAAATTCTGGTCTAAGTGATGAATGGCTGCAGAATTCCACTCAGAATATTATTATACCCATGGAGGGTGAAATTGATTCTATGAACGTTTCTGTATCTGCAGCAATACTTATCTTTGAAGCTAAACGCCAGCGAAAATTGAATACCTAAAAATCTTAAAATCATTATTTAAGATTTCGTTTTAAATATATTCCATGGACAAAACATTTATATTTTTCTGTATTCTTTTTATTCTAATCGGCGAATTTATTCTCGCCACTGTAATGAATTATCTGAATGCCAAACACTTCAAAGACCCTATACCAAATGACCTAAACGACGTATATAATGTTGAAGAATATGAAAAGTCCCAAGCATATAAATTAAGAAATTACAAATTCGGCATAATAACTTCTATATTCTCTTTGGCACTTATTCTCAGTTTTTTATTTTTTGGAGGTTTTGCCTGGGTAGATGAAGTCGCTTTAAATTTCACAAGCAATACCATAATACAAGCTTTAATTTTCTTCGGAATAATAATGCTCGGTAGCGATATTTTAAATACCCCATTTTCGTACTATCAAACATTTGTAATCGAAGAAAAATTCGGATTTAACAAAACCACTCACAAAACATTCTTGATTGACAAATTGAAGCAATGGGCCATGACCATTATTATTGGAGGAGGCATTTTATCCCTGGTAATTTGGTTCTTTCAATGGGCTAGTACAAATTTCTGGCTATATACATGGGGTCTAATTACAATTTTTATACTGTTCATGAACTTGTTCTATAGTAAACTAATTGTGCCCTTGTTTAACAAACAAGAGCCACTAGAAGAAGGTAGCTTAAAAGAAAAAATCGAACAATATGCTACAAATGTTGGATTTGACTTGCAACATATTTTTGTCATTAATGGCTCTAAACGTTCAACCAAAGCCAATGCTTATTTTTCTGGTTTTGGAAAAGAAAAAAGAGTAACACTTTATGATACATTGATCAATGATTTGGAAGAGGAAGAAATTGTTGCTGTTTTAGCGCATGAGATTGGTCACTATAAGCGAAAACACATCATTTTCAATTTGGCAGCATCAATTTTACTAACTGGTTTTATGCTGTTCCTATTATCCCTTTTTATTAACAATCCTGAAGTTTCATTAGCCATGGGTGTTGATAGACCCAGCTTTCATGCTGCCCTAATTGGTTTTGGTATTTTATATAGTCCGATTTCAGAAATCACTGGCCTATTAATGAACTATTTCTCAAGAAAATTCGAATATCAAGCAGATGATTATGCCAAAAAAACATATGCTTCCAACCCATTAATCTCTTCTTTAAAAAAACTATCTAAAAACAGTCTAAGTAATTTAACACCACATCCTGCATATGTATTTATGCACTATTCCCATCCGCCACTAATTGACCGCGTACGTAATTTAAAGGCATAATTTTTGTTGCCTATCATTTTAGTTTATATTATTTTTAATATGGTATGACACAGGCAGCAATAGAAGAAGAGAATAAGCTTATAGCTCAGGAGTACAAAGAGTTATTACGCATTAGTTACCAGACCCTCAGCGATGAGGATAAAAAACTTATACGTAGTGCTTTTGAAGTGGCTGTTGACGCTCATAAAAATCAACGTAGAAAATCTGGTGAAGCTTACATATTTCACCCTATTGCAGTAGCAAAGATTGTTGCCTCAGAGATTGGCCTTGACGCTGTTTCGATAGCCTCTGCCTTACTTCATGATGTTGTTGAAGATACCGAGTATACTTTAGATGACATTGATCGCATATTCGGTGAAACAGTTGCCCGTATAGTGGACGGTCTTACCAAAATATCACATTTAAAAAAAGACATGAACATTTCTCAGCAAGCTGAGAATTTTAGAAAAATGTTATTGACTTTGAATGATGATGTACGTGTTATCATTATTAAGATTGCAGACCGCTTCCACAATATGCTTACCATGGACTCTATGCCAGAGCATAAACAGGTTAAAATAGCATCTGAAACCTTATACATCTACGCTCCTTTAGCCCATAGAATTGGACTCTATAACATTAAAACAGAGCTAGAAGATTTAAGTTTAAAGTATACAGAACCAGAAGTATATAAATCTATTAAAGATAAAATAGAGGACAGCAAAGAAGAGCAACAAGCTTATATCAATGCTTTTTCGGACACAATAGATAATTCCCTTAAAAAAGAAGGTCTTAACTACGTGATTAAAGGAAGAATGAAGTCCATTTTTTCTATGCGAAGAAAAATGCTTAATCAGAACGTAACTTTTGAGGAAATCTACGATAAGTTTGCTATTAGAATAATTTATAAGTCCGATGCAGAGAATGAAAAATTTCTCGCTTGGAAGATCTATTCAATAGTAACGGACCACTTTACTCCAAACCCCGTTCGTTTAAGAGATTGGATATCTTCACCAAAATCAACCGGTTATGAAGCCTTACACATTACAGTAATGGGACCCAAAGGTAAGTGGGTAGAAGTGCAGATTAGAAGTGAACGCATGCATGAAATAGCCGAAAAAGGGTATGCTGCGCATTTCAAATATAAGCATGGCGACCAAAAAGAACAAGGTATAGAAGTATGGTTGAACAAACTTCAAGAAGCCTTAGAAAATGCAAATACCAATGCCGTAGATTTTGTTGAAGAATTCAAACTCAATCTTTATTCAAAAGAAATTTTCGTTTTTACACCAAAGGGAGAGTTAAAATCTTTACCAAAAGGCGCTACCCCATTAGATTTTGCTTTTAATATTCATACCGAGGTAGGTATGCGCACCAGAGGCGCTAAAGTAAATGGAAAATTAGTACCTCTAAATACCACATTACAGAGTGGTGATCAAGTAGAAATTATTACTTCAGAGCATGCCACTCCCAACCAAAACTGGTTAGATTATGCCACCACCGCAAGAGCGAGGGCAAAAATAAAATCAGTTTTAAGAGAGGAAAAAAAGTCTGTTGCTGAAGATGGAAAAGAAATTCTACGCAGAAAACTAAAATCACAAAAAGTAAGTTTAAATGAAAATTCCATCAATAAAATGGTCACCTTTTTTAAACTTAAAACTAGTTTAGACCTCTTTTATCGTGTAGGTATCGGCTCAATAGATAATACCATGTTAAAGGACTTTGCTTCTTCCTATAATAATGCATTTATAAGTTTCTTTAAAAATCGTATGCGCCGAACTCCGGTTCCTGAAGATATCAATAGAGATGAAATTACCTCTAAATATGATATGCTGGTTTTTGGTAAAGAGGAAGAAAAATTGGAGTATAAACTTTCTCAATGTTGCAACCCTATACCTGGCGACGAAGTATTCGGGTTCGTAAGTGTTTCTGAAGGTATTAAAGTTCATAAAAAAAATTGTCCAAATGCAATATCCTTGCAATCTAATTATGCATATCGTATTATTAGTGCTAAATGGATAGATTCTTCACAACAGGAATATCAGGCAGATATAGAGTTAACAGGTATCGACAATCTAGGCTTAGTCAGTGACATTACAGAAGTCATATCAGACATTATGCACGTGAATATGCGTAATCTAAACTTTAGCACAGATGGCGGCACCTTTAAAGGGAAAATTACCGTGGTGGTAAAAAACAAGGCTATTCTTAAAAAATTGACCGATACATTAAGAGATATTAATGGTATTGATAAAGTAACCCGAATTTAGAAAAAGGAAATTAAAATTTAACTGTACATTTGTATATTAATGCAGTAAATATGTCTTCGGATAAAAATCAAGAAATTGTTAAAAACGTCTTCACTACCTTTTTAGAGGACAAAGGACATAGAAAAACCCCTGAACGCTACGCTATACTTCAAGAAATTTATGAAAGTGACGAACATTTCGATATAGAATCGCTTTACATTAACATGAAGAACAAGAAATATAGAGTAAGTAGAGCTACTTTATATAACACCATAGAACTTCTTTTAGATTGCAAACTAGTGCGTAAGCATCAGTTTGGCAAAAATCAAGCACAATATGAAAAGTCTTATTTTGACCACCAACATGACCATGTTATACTTACCGATACCGGTGAGGTAATGGAGTTCTGCGATCCTAGAATTCAATCTATAAAAAAAACAATTGAAGAAGTATTTAATATTAAGATAAATGCACATTCCCTTTATTTTTATGGGATTAAAAATACACCGAACATAGAAGTAGGTACGAAAGAAAATAAAAAGAACTAACCAAGTATATAATATTTAGATGGCAGTAGATTTATTGTTAGGCCTGCAATGGGGTGACGAAGGAAAAGGAAAAATCGTTGATGTATTAACCGAAAATTATGACATTATTGCTCGTTTTCAAGGCGGGCCAAATGCTGGTCATACATTAGAGTTTGATGGAATAAAGCATGTATTGCATACTATACCATCAGGAATTTTTCATAAAAATGCAGTTAACGTTGTTGGTAACGGTGTTGTTATCGACCCTGTTATTTTTCAAAAAGAATTGGATGCATTAAAGAAATTTAAACTGGATATAAAGTCCAAATTATTCATTTCTAGAAAGGCCCACCTAATTTTACCTACACACCGTTTGTTAGATGCTGCTTCTGAAGCATCTAAAGGAAAAGCAAAAATCGGTTCCACCTTAAAAGGAATAGGTCCTACTTATATGGACAAAACTGGTAGAAACGGAATGCGTATTGGTGATTTAGAACTAAGCGATTGGAAAGAAAAATATCGTAGTCTGGCAAATAAGCATGAAGCTATGATTAGTTTCTACGATGTTGATATTCAATATGACCTTGCTGAACTAGAAGCCGATTTCTTTAAAGCAGTAACAGAGTTAAAAGCATTAACTTTTATAGATAGTGAAGAATATTTATACCAAGCACAAAAAGAAGGTAAAAAAATATTGGCCGAAGGCGCACAGGGATCTCTTCTAGATATTGATTTTGGAACCTACCCTTTCGTAACTTCATCTAATACTACCGCAGCTGGCGCATGTACTGGTTTAGGTGTTGCTCCAAATCAAATTGGCGAAGTAAAAGGAATATTCAAGGCATATACAACAAGAGTAGGTAGCGGTCCTTTCCCAACCGAATTATTTGATGAGGATGGTGAAACAATGGGTCGTGTAGGTAATGAATTTGGAGCTACAACCGGTAGACCAAGACGTTGTGGTTGGTTAGACCTAGTGGCTTTAAAATATGCAGTTCGCATAAATGGCGTTACTGAATTAATGATGATGAAGGGTGATGTATTGAGCGGTTTCGAAAAATTAAAAATATGTACTGCTTACAACTATAAAGGAGAAAAAATTGAGCATTTCCCATACAATATAGAAGCAGAAAACGTAACTCCGATATACACAGAAATGAATGGTTGGAAAGAAGATTTGACAAAAATGACTGCTGCCGACCAATTACCAAAGTCCTTGAACGATTATATCGATTTTCTAGAAAAAGAATTAGAAGTGCCTATTAAAATTGTTTCTGTTGGTCCAGACAGAACTCAAACAATTCACCGATAAACATTTAGCGGCCTAAAAAGGTTGTTCGACTAACGAGAATGGCGATATAGGGAAATACCTTTATCGCCATTCTTTTTTTTTGTAATTTCAGTACGGTGTGAGATTTTCACCCACACTATTAAAACACCGCTAAAAAAAAATGAAAAAATTCACGTACCCCACTATATTATTTTTGTTACTTTCCATAGCATCCTGTAAAACAGATAAAAGCAAAAAAGAAGATTCGATAATCTCTACTGAAGAAGATTCTAAAAATGAATGGATCACTTTATTCGATGGAAAAACGACAAAAGGATGGCGTGCGTATAATGGCCAAGAATTACCTCCCGGTTGGATAGCTAGAGATGGAGAACTACAATTTGATACCGAATTAGGAAAAGAACAAGATTATACAGGTGGAACTGATATTATTTATGGTGCTGAAGAATTTGATAACTTCGAACTATACGTAGAGTGGAAGTTACCCAAAGGAGGGAATAGCGGTATTTTTTATCACTTAAAAGAAGGTTATGACAGCCCTCCAGAAGTTTCCCCCGAATATCAATTAATAGATGATGAAAATTATGCTAGCATACATGACTTAACATCTTATAATCTAAGTCTAGGTTATACCGACAAACCAGAAGAGTTAAAACCATTACAACAAACAGCCTCAGATTATGCTATGCATGCCGCTGATCCTAATAACAAAATTTTAAATCCTGTTGGAGAATGGAATACCACTAAAATAATCTTTACACCAGAACAAGTAGAACACTGGTTGAACGGGAAAAAAGTAGTATCTTTTGTACCATGGGACCAAGCTTGGTACGAGAAAAAAAATTCTGACAAATGGAAAAACAGTAAAGATTACGGAATATTCAAAACAGGCTTTATAGGTTTTCAAGATCATTCTAGTCCAATTTGGTTCCGTAATATAAAAATCAAAAAACTTTAACCACCACACCAATGAACAAAAGAGATTTTCTAAAAAATGCAGCGGCACTTTCCACATTTGTATTATTACCATCTGGTTTATGGTCATGTAAAAAAGAAGTGAAAAAATTAACTAGATTACGTACCGCACATATTGGCGTTGGTAATATGGGAGCCGAAGACTTAAAGGCAATTTCATCACATAGTAAGGTAGATGTTACCGTTTTGTGTGATGTAGACGCTAATAATTTGGCCGCAGCAAAAGAACTGCATCCAAATGCAAAAACATATACCGATTATAGAGTAATGTTAAAGGAAATGGGTGATGAAATAGATGCAGTGATAGTATCAACCCCAGACCATACACACGCACCCGCATCAATGATGGCGATGGAAATGAATAAACCTGTGTATTGTCAAAAACCACTTACCCATTATGTATCTGAAGCCAGGGCAATGAACAAGCTAGCTGCAGAAAAAGGACTGGTAACACAAATGGGAATTCAGGTTCATTCATTCTACGATTATAAACTAGCCACCCTATTAATTCAATCAGGAATTATTGGCAAGGTACATACAGTTCGTGCCTGGTCACCTAAAGATTGGGGTTATGACGGACCTGAACCAACAGGTTCCGACCCAATTCCTAAATCATTAGATTGGAATCTTTGGTTGGGCACTTCGGCCGAAAGACCCTACAAAGAAGGTTTTTATCATCCAGGAAATTGGAGAAAATTAGTGGATTATGGTTGTGGCACTTTAGGTGATATGGGAGTTCATATTTTTGACACGCCGTATAACGCATTAGATTTACAGGTGCCCATGACCATTAAAAATGAATGTAGAGAACCTAATGGATTCGGATTTCCACAAAATAATATAGTAACCTACGAATTTCCACAAACCGATTACACTACAGAAACTTTGAAATGGGTTTGGTATGATGGCCCAGGTGCTCCACAAGACCATGAAGATTTAATACTACCAGGTGCAGAAGAAATAGCAACCTCAACCGACGTTACCGAAGATTCTATGGAAGACAAAATGTCATTAGAAACTAAAACAGCAAGTGAAGGAACCCTACCAGACCAAGGCGCTATGTTCATAGGTGAAAAAGGCAGACTGTTATTACCACATTTTATGCAGTTACCAAAGAAAATTGTCGATGGGGAATATGTAGATATTTCAGCGGAAATTGAAGCAGTCGAAAAAGCCAATAATATGGGAAAACCTATTCGTGATTATGATTCTGAAGGACCTAAACATTACCATCAGTTTGTAGATGCTTGTTTAGGTGACGATGAGACAACAGCTCCTTTTTCATACGCATCAAGACTTACAGAAACAATACTTCTCGGTGTAATAGCTGGAAGATTCCCTAATCAAGTTTTACACTGGGATAGTGAAAATGCTAAATTCGCTGAAGATGAAGCAAATGCTTATTTAGAAGGCGATTATAGAAATTTCTAAATCTCATTTTTAATATCACAAAAACCACTTTCGAGTGGTTTTTTTATATCTATATTTAAAGAAGAAATTAATTAACCCACCAACATCGACCATGAAAGAAATCTTCAAAATATCTTTTAGATTTGCTTTACTATTATTTTCAATACTGATTTTTCATAGTTGCACGAAGAAATTAGAACCGTTAATAGTGGTAAAGCCACATTCTTCGATTATTTTAATTGGAAATAATTTAGGGTCTAGAATGTTAAATTTCGGCACATTTGAAACCGAAATGCAACTTCGCTATCCTACAGATTCGTTAGTAATAAGAAACATGTGCGATGGTGGTGATACACCCGGGTTTCGCCCACATTCAGGTAGAGTATCGCCATGGGCTTTTCCAGGCGCAGAGAAATTTCAAAACGAGCTAGCTCAGAATTCTGGAAGTGAAGGTGTTTTTGAAACGCCCGATGAATGGTTATCACGATTAAAAGCTGATATTATATTAGGCTTTTTTGGCTATAACGAATCTTTTGAAGGCCCAGAAGGTATAGAAAACTATAAGGCAGAATTAGATGCTTTTATTAAGCACTCCTTAAAACAAAAATATAATGGCGCAACACCACCTCAACTAATAATCGTTTCCCCTATTGCTTTTGAAGACATTTCTGACCATGTAGATGTACCAAATGGTGAAACTGCAAATCAGCATCTCAAATTGTATTCTGAGGCTATGAAAGAAGTTTGCTTGGCAAATAACATTCCCTTCATAAATGCATTTCAAGCATCAAAGAGTTGGTACGACACAGATAATAATGACCTTACCATAGATGGTTCACAATTGAACAAAGTTGGATATGAAAAATTTGCTCAATTCTTAGCCGATGAGCTCACCGGAAATGAATCCGTAAAGTCAAAAGACAAAAGACTTGCCGTAAATAAAGCTATCCAAGAAAAAAATTTTTACTGGCATAATGACTATAAAATTCCGAACGGAGTACATGTTTTCGGTAGGCGTCATGCACCATACGGGCCAGACAATTATCCATATGAAATAAAGAAAACTAGAGAACTCACTGCTATACGTGATACATTGATTTGGGCTACTGTTCAAAATAAATCGTATGATATAGCTTCTGCAGATGCAATGACCAGTAAATTACCCCCTGTAGAAACCAATTATAATCTTGGTGACAAGGAAACTATTTTACAATACAAATATGGAGATGAAGCCCTAAAAACGTTGACAGTACCTAAAGGATATGAAGTTTCTCTTTTTGCTTCAGAGAAAGAATTTCCAGATTTGGCGAATCCTGCTCAAATTTCTTTTGATAACAAAGGTCGTTTATGGGTGGCAACGCTCCCCTCCTATCCTCATTATAAACCCGGAGACCCAAAACCTAATGATAAAATTATTATTTTAGAAGATACCGATAATGATGGTAAGGCCGATAAGGAAACAGTGTTTGTTGACAAACTACATTTACCTATCGGATTTGAATTTGCACCAGAAGGTGTCTATGTTAGTCAAGGCACGAATCTAAAATTATATACAGATACCGATGGTGATGACAAAGCCGACAAGGTAGAAATAGTATTGAGTGGTTTTGATGACCATGACACACACCATGCTATTTCTGCATTTTGCGCAGATCCTTCTGGGGCATTTTACATGTCCGAAGGTATTTTTCTTCACACGAATGTAGAAACTTCCTATGGCCCAGTTAGAGCAACTAATGGCGGGTTTTACAGATATAATCCGCAGCGAAAACAATTAGAGCGTACATTACAGGTAGCGATACCAAATCCATGGGGAATTGCCTTTGACGAATGGGGCCAAGATTTCTTTTTACATACTTCGGGACCAAAGGTGAATTGGATGATGCCTAGTTCGCTAAAACCTATTTATGGAATTTCTTCTCCTTTAACTGAAGAACTTATTGAAGAAGCCCATCGAGTTCGACCTACTTCTGGTATGGAATTTATATCTAGTAGCCACTTCCCCGAAGAGGTACAAGGCGACATGCTTCTAGCTAACTCTATAGGTTTTCTTGGCCTTAAACAGCATCAAATGATGGAAGATGGAACAGGATACAGCTCTAAACATCGCCAAGATTTAATTACCAGTAATGACCCGAATTTTAGACCAGTAGAAATGGAATTCGCTCCCGATGGCTCTTTATACATTGTTGATTGGCATAATGTCTTAATTGGGCATATGCAACATAATGCCCGTGATCCATTACGAGATCATGTGCATGGTAGAATATATAGAATTACGTATCCTTCTAGGCCGTTGGTAAAACCAGCGAAAATAGATGGAGCTTCTATTGACAAACTATTTGAAAATCTAAAATTACCAGAATACAGAACTCGATATAGAACACGTCGTGAACTGCGCGGAAGAAATGTTGATGAAGTTTTAACAGCGATGAAGGATTGGGTTTCAAATCTTGATACATCAGACCCTAATTACGACCACAACCGGCTTGAAGCTTTATGGGTGTCTTGGGGTATGAACAAAGTTGATGCACATCTATTGGAAGCCTTATTAAAATCAGATGACCATAAAGTACGTGCTGCTACAGTACGTGTAGTTCGCTATATGGGTCATCAATTAAACAATGTGATAGACTTATTAAAATTTGCTGCTTCAGATACACATGGCAGGGTAAGACTTGAAGCAATTACCGCAGCATCATGGTTACCAAAATCTCAAGGAATAGAGATATTAGAAGTTGCCAGAAAACATCCTTTAGATGAATGGATGCAAGATTCTTTTAACTTTGCCGAAACAAGATTGACAGGTAATTTCTTAGAAAAGACAGATGAAAAAATACTAGCCTCACATTTAAAGGGAGCTGAACTTGAGGTTTTTGCAAAAGGAAAGAAAATATATGAGACAGAAGGCTATTGCATTACATGTCATCAGGAAGGAGGTACTGGTTTGCAAAAAGCAGGATACCCAACTTTGGTGGGGCAAGAATGGGTTTTAGGTGATGAAGAAAGATTGATAAAATTAGTGCTTCACGGTCTTTATGGCCCAATGAATATTATGGGTAACCATTATGAAGGTCAGGTTCCTATGATGGCTTTTAAAGGGTTGTTAAAAGATGATGAAATTGCTGCTGTTCTTACCTATGCAAGAAATGCTTTTGGCAACAAGGCATCAGTAATTAATTCGGAGCAAGTGAAACGAGTACGAGAAGCAACAAAAGACCGAAATAGCTTCTACACTCCAGAAGAATTACTAAAAGAACATCCAATGAAATAATCGAACACTAATAAAAAAAACCAAAGAATGAATTTTAAATACGTTTTCCTGTTTTTCACTTCCATCCTTATTTCTTGTGGTGAAAAGACAAAAGAGAAAGTTGCATCTAAACAAGATAACAACTACCCACTTCATATAGTTTTCGTGACAGGTGAAGAGGAATACAGGTCTGAAGAATCTTTTCCGATGTTAGCAAAACTGGCAAAAAGAGAACTGGGCGCCAAGGTGACTGTGGTTTACTCTTTAGATAGCTTAGGATTTATAGACCCTAACAGAACTGACCATATTTCAGGATTAGAAGCATTAGAAACAGCAGATTTAATGGTGATTTTCATAAGATTTAGAAATCTCCCAAAAAATGAACGGGATTATATTACCAGTTATGCAGAATCTGGAAAACCCATGGTTGGTTTTAGAACAACAACCCATGCCTTTAAATATGATAACGATTCAACATTAGTAGAATTTAATGAAGAGTGGCCTGCAAAAGTATTCGGCCAACAATGGATTACCCACCATGGTCATTTTGATGATGGTAAATTTCCAGTAACAGATATCTCAATAATAGAAAGCCAATCTGAAAATCCCATATTGAACGGATTTGAGAAATTTGAAGCATACTCCTGGCTATATCATGTAGATGGCGGAGATTGGAAACTACAAGGGGATAGCAAACCATTGTTGATGGGACACTCAACAAAGTCTCAACATGAAATCGACGGTGACCTAGACAAATTTTCTTTAGACAATCCTGTGGCATGGACCAAAAGTTATACGGGTACTTCAGGAGATAAAGCCAGAGTTTTCTTTACAACTTTAGGCCACCCATACGATTTTAAAATACCCGTTGTACGCAAAATAGCCATGAATGGAATATATTGGGCATTAGGAAAAGAAGGTGAAATTCCTGAAGATGGTGTAAAAGTAACCTTAGACGAACCATTCTTGCCAAATAATTCTGGTTTCGGGCAAAAGTTTAAAAAGAACCAAAAACCCACACCTATAAAATAGCTCTTTACTAAATGTATGCTAATAGTGTTATTCGCTCTTTTAAAATGTTCTATTTTTGAAAAAAAAGTAGATTGAAAACCTTTTGCGCATCCATCCTTTTATTTTTTGGTTTCTCTTTATTGGGTCAAGCCCAAGAAAAAGGTGATGAAGAAGAATCAAAACAAATCAATATAGTATATGGTGCCAACTTCACTAAAAATGAAGTTGAATATCCTGGTGCTTCAATTTTCAGTAAAGATGACCGTCAGGTTCAATTCGAACATCAAGGCGCAGACCTTTGGTGCGATGTTGCCATTTTTTACCAAAAAGACAACCGGTTAGAAGCCATAGGAAATGTTATATTAAAGCAAGGTGACTCGGTAGAAATGACCAGTAAAAAAATCAACTATTTAGGGGATGTTAAACTTGCTAAGGCATGGGGCAATGTGGTTTTGACCAATTCTGACATGACCTTACGAACAGATACCTTGCGTTTAGACCGTGAAAAACAAGAAGCTTATTATCAGGATAATGGCACTGTAATTGATTCCTCAAATACCTTGACCAGTAAAATTGGTAAGTATTTTATGGAATTGAAAAAATACCAATTCTTAGATAGTGTACATGTTCAAAACCCTGAATACACCTTAGATTCAGAGCAGTTAGATTACTATACCACCTCAAAAAATGCGTACATGTATGGGCCATCTACTATAAATGGAGATACCTATAAAATTTATTGTGAAAGAGGATTTTATGACACCAAAGTAGAGAGTGGCTATGGTATAAAAAACACACGGATAGATTATAACAATAGAATTATTGAAGGGGATAGTGTATACTTCAATAAGGCGAATGAATTTGCCTCAGCTACAAACAATATTACCGTTACCGACACCATAAATAATGGAATCATAAGAGCTCACTATGCAGAAGTATATAAAGCTAAAGATTCTGTTTTCGCAACTAGAAGAGCAGTATCAATTTCTGTTCAAGAACGAGATTCTCTTTACGTTCATGGTGACACATTAATGGTTACAGGAAAACCTGAAAACCGCCTGCTTAGGGCATTCAGAAACGCCAAGTTTTACAAAACAGATTTAAGTGGTAAATGTGATAGCATACATTCTGAACAAAAAACAGGTATTACCCAACTCATAAAGAATCCGATTATTTGGAACGGAGCAAATCAAATGACTGGCGACAGTATTCATTTAAAATCGAATTTAGAAACTGAAAAATTAGACTCCTTAAAAGTACTAGAAAATGCATTTATTATTTCTTTAGATAGTGTTAGTATGACCGGATATAACCAAGCTAAAGGAATAAATCTATTCGGACGATTTATTGAAAACAAGTTAAAAATCATTGATCTTATCCAAAATACCGAGGTTGTTTATTATATGTATAATGATGACGATGAACTTATAGGCATTGATAAAACCGTTTGTAGTAAAATTCGAATTACGATGGCTGAAAATGACATTGAAGACCTAACTTTTTACACAGATCCCGATGGCGATATTTTCCCGGAAAAAGATTTGCCAGAGAACAGCAGGATCTTAAAGGGATTTGTCTGGCGTGGCGATGAACGCATTTTATCCAAAGATGATATATTTGATGAGGATGATAATAATTTGGAACTTGTAGTCATAAAAGGGATTGATAATCCTATTGATATCGATGCAGAAGAACTACAACGTAGCCAAAATGAAACGGACCCAATAAATAATATTTCTTCAAAAAATAAAACAATAGACCCAAAAAAGTCTACCAACCCTAAAAAAGTGAAATAGAAATTTCACATGAAAAACGATTTTTTAAAATATCAAGCACAAACTTCACCTCACCCTTTGGGAATGAAAATTTCACATGCCAGTGGAAGCTATATTTATGATACCGATGGCAATACTCATTTAGATTTTGTAGCTGGTGTTTCGGCCTGTACACTTGGTCACTGTCACCCAGAAGTAGTTGGTGCTATTAAAGAACAAGTAGAAAAATACATGCATGTAATGGTATATGGTGAATATGCACAATCACCAGCTACCAATTACACCAAGTTACTGGCAGAAAATTTACCTAAACCTCTAGAAGTTACTTATTTGGTGAATTCGGGAACGGAAGCTATCGAAGGTGCTTTAAAATTAGCACGTAGATTTACAGGGCGTTCACAAATTATTTCAGCTAAATCAGCTTACCATGGTAATACCATGGGAAGTTTAAGCTTGATGGATTTCGAAGAACGCAAAAGTGTTTTTAGACCTTTATTACCAGATATTTATCACATCAGGTTTAATAATGAAGAAGATTTAGATAAAATTACCAATAAAACAGCCTGTGTAATTTTAGAGACCATACAAGGTGGTGCAGGTTTCATTGTTCCGAAAAATGATTATTTAAGGAAAGTAAAAAAACGTTGTACAGAAATGGGCGCATTACTTATTCTTGATGAAATACAACCAGGTTTTGGTAGAACAGGAAAGTTATTTGCTTTTGAACATTTTAATTGTACTCCAGATATTCTAGTAATAGGGAAAGGAATGGCATCTGGGTTGCCTGTAGGTGCATTTACGTCTAGTAAAAAAATAATGGAAACCTTAAGTGAAAATCCTAAAATGGGCCATATAACAACATTTGGAGGAAATCCTGTAATTGCAGCATCCAGTTTAGCAACTTTACAAGTTCTACTGAAAACATCATTAATTGAAGACACCCTAAAAAAGGAGAAACTCTTTAAAGAATTATTGAAACATCCTAGGATAAAAGAAATTCGAGGCAAAGGATTAATGTTAGCTTTAATAATGGAATCTGCTGAAGCAGCCAATGAATTGGTCTTGCGTGCAAAAGAAGAAAAACTAATTTTATTTTGGCTATTATTTGAAAAAAAGGCGGTAAGAATATCACCTCCCCTAACTATTTCGAATACAGAAATTCACGAAGGTTGCACTACTATTTTAAAGATTTTAAATTCGCTCCAAACTATCGTTGTTAACTAATTTGTTAATAATAAAGGACCGAACAAAGGTTCAACCCTCTTACAAACACTTACTTTTAATTATCTAGTAAAACTAAAAGTTTCTATGGCGTTAGAATCTAACGAGAGACCGGACAAGCCTATCACCAAATTCGAATCAATGTTAAAGACAGATGATGTCTACTTCTTTGATGCCGAAGATTTTGAGGATATTGTGCACCACTATTTAAACCATGGTAAAATCTCTTTGGCTAAAAAAGGGATTAAAATTGGCCTACAACAACATCCTGGTTCTATAGAATTGAAACTACTTCTAGTAGAGGTTATGGTTTTTGAAAATCAAACAGAAAAAGCAGAAGCACTTTTAGACGAATTACAACTTTTAGATAATCAGAACGAAGAAATTTATATTCAACGAGCGAATATTTATTCAAAAAAAGATAATCACGAAGGGGCTGTTGAACTTTTGCAGCAAGCATTAAAAATAACTACGAATAGTTTTGATATTTATAGCCTTCTCGGAATGGAGTATTTATTCATGGATAACTTCAAACAGGCCAAAGATAGTTTCATGAAATGTGTTGAGTTTGATGAAGAAGATTACTCTTCGCTATACAATGTAATTTACTGTTTTGAGTTTTTAGAAGATTATGATGGCGCCATAATTTACCTTAACAAATACTTAGAAAAAAATCCGTATTGTGAAGTAGCATGGCATCAACTAGGTAAACAATATTACTATAAGGAATTATATACCGATGCATTAACATCTTTTGATTTTGCTATTATTTCAGATGACTCATTTGTAGGTGCTTATTTTGAAAAAGGAAAAGTACTTGAAAAATTAGGCCGACATAAAGAAGCAATAGAAAATTACGAGACCACCATTTCAATTGAAGACCCAACATCTCATGCATTTCTTAGAATTGGAAAATGTTATGAAAAATTGAAAGATACAGAAATGGCAAAATACTATTTCTATCAAACAGTTCATGAAGATCCTTTATTGGATAAAGGCTGGTTGGCTATTACTAAATTATATTTTAATACAAAAGATTATGAAAAGGCTGTTTACTATATTAATAAGGCATTAAACATAGACGGTGAAAATCCATCATATTGGAAAAAATGCGCCCAAATACATACCGCTTTAAAAAATTACGATCAAGCTGATTTTGCTTTTAAACAGGCTGTAGATTTAGGTAATTATGAATTGGATACTTGGTTGAAATGGGCCGACGTGGTCCATACAAACGGAGAAACTATTGCTGCCGTTCAAATCTTATCTCAGGGAAGGGAATTTTATCCTGAGAGCCTTAAGTTGTTATATAAATCTGTCGGATTTCAACTAATAGCTGAAGATCCAATAAATGCTAGAATAACTTTAATGAATGCCTTAAAAGTTGATAAGAACCAAAAAAAACTACATCTTTTTACCGATAAATTTCCTGAATTCGGCAATTCTGCCTGGACCAAAGAAATTATAAAAAAATACAAAAAAGCCTCGTAGAACGGGTTCTACATTTCATGGAAAATAGAAAATTAAAACATTACATATTTATCACTCTAAAAGGTATGGCCATGGGCATAGCAGAATTAGTTCCTGGTGTATCTGGCGGAACCATTGCTTTTGTTACTGGAATTTACGAAGAGTTCATTACCTCTATCAATAATGTTAATCTTAGCACTTTAAAGGTTTTAAAGGAAGAAGGATTTAAACAGTTTTGGCAGAAATTGAACGGTAACTTTCTAGTGGCCTTATTGGTTGGCATGATGATTAGCATCTTTTCTTTGTCGAAAGTTATTGCATGGCTTTTAGAGGAACATCCAATACCTACATGGGCATTCTTTTTTGGATTAGTATTAGCAAGCGTAATTTTTGTTGCAAAGTCAATTAACAAATGGAATTTTTTAGCTATTTTTCTATTTATTGTTGGCACAGCAAGTGCATTTTTCATAACTACTATTCCTCCCTCTACAGGTTCGGGTAGCTTACCATTTATTTTCTTTTCTGGTGCAATAGCCATTTGTGCTATGGTTTTACCAGGAATTTCAGGTTCCTTTATTTTAGTGCTATTAGGCTCATACAAAACTGTATTAGAAGCCGTAAATGAAAAAGAAATTAGCATTATAGCAACTTTCGCCTTTGGAGCCGTGTTCGGTCTTTTAAGCTTTGCAAGAATTTTAAAATGGATGTTCACTAACTATAAAGATGCTACACTTGCTATTTTAACAGGCTTTATATTAGGGTCATTAAATAAAATTTGGCCTTGGAAAAATGTAATTGAAATAATTCAAATTGGTAAAAAAGAAATTATAATAGATGAAAATATTTCTCCAATTGCTTTTAACGGAGATAATCAATTAACCTTTGCCATTGTTACCGCTATTATCGGTTTTTCTCTTATTTTTATATTAGAAAAATCCGCTTCAAGGAAGTAAGCGAACACCTACATGAATGAACCCAGATCCTTAACCGATAAATTTTTCTTGGTCATTAAGGGGCTATGCATGGGTACTGCTAATAAAGTGCCTGGGGTTTCTGGCGGTATTGTTGCTTTTGTCGGAGGTTTCTACGAAGAATTCATTTATTCGCTTCAAAAAATTAATGCTAAGGCTTTTAAATTATTAATTAGCGGAAGATTTAAAAGTTTTTATCGTTATATAAATGGCTCCTTTTTAACCCTTCTCATTTTTGGAATGCTGATTAGCTATTTTAGCATCTCTAAAATTCTAGATTATTTTTTAGAAAAAAGAGAACTATATGTATGGGCCTCCTTTTTCGGAATGATTTTAGGATCCATCTATTATATTGGAAAAGATCTCGATTATTGGAAAAAGAAGACATTTACCGCCGCCATCATAGGTCTAAGCATTGGTGTAGCTATTAGTTTTCTAAGCCCTGCAAAAGAAAATGACAACCTATTATTCATCTTTCTTTGTGGTATGATAAGTGTTTCTGGAATGACCTTACCTGGCCTTTCCGGGTCATTTATCCTTATATTATTAGGTAATTATGTACTGTTATTAGTTGATTCGGTAAACGCTTTGTATGATTCATTTTCAGAACTAATTGTTGGCGATTTCAGCGTTACTTCAAACTCAGAAAGACTTCATACACTTAAAATTTTAGCCGTATTCACTTTAGGTTCTGCAACTGGCCTTGTTACTTTATCTCATTTATTGACTTACGTTCTTAAACATTTTAAACATGTAACTACGGCAACAATCTTAGGTTTTATTACCGGTTCGCTTGGTGTTGTATGGCCATGGAAAAAAACCATTTATAAGACTGGAATTGATGGAGAAATCATATTTGATTCGAACGGAAAGCAAATAATAATGAACTATGAGCGATTTCTACCAGATATGACCACTTTAGAAAATTGGACAACCATTTTCTTTATTATTTTTGGTATTAGCATTTTGCTCCTTTTAGATTGGTATGGAAAAAACAGAAAAACATAAAGTAAATTTTGGTTTAGTAGGTAAGAATATTTCCTACTCTTTTTCGAAAGGTTATTTCAAAAAAAAATTCGATGCGCTAGGCTTGACTAATTACTCATATAATAATTTTGACCTAAAATCAATATCAGAATTTCCCGCCATTTCTGAAAACACTTCCAATATACAAGGTATCAATGTCACCATTCCCTTCAAAGAAGAGGTAATTCAGTTTCTTGATGATATCGATTTGGCCGCAAAAAAAATTGGAGCCGTCAATACCATAAAATTTACTGAAAATGGTTTGATAGGATACAATACCGACGCTTACGGATTTCAAAAATCAATAGAACCATATTTGAAGAAGCATCACAAGAAAGCATTGATACTTGGTACTGGCGGAGCCTCAAAGGCAATAGCTTTTGTCTTAGAAGAGCTAGGTATAGCGTTCTCATTTGTTTCTAGAAGTGGTAAGAATAATGGATTCAAATATGAAGAAGTAACCGATAATATTATTAGTGATCACACTTTAATTATCAATTGTTCACCTGTAGGTACTTTTCCAAATATCGAAGAAAAACCAGCTATACCCTATAATTCCATAAATAAAGAACATTTACTTTTCGACCTAATTTACAATCCTGACGAGACCGCTTTTTTAGCTTTGGGAAAAGCAAAAGGAGCTGCAATCTGTAATGGTCATCGGATGTTGGAATATCAAGCCGAAAAATCTTGGGAAATTTGGAATCAATAATTCAAGTATATTAAACATAAAGTTTTTAAATACTAGAGAATAGTATAGTTGCCAAAGTTTATCCTGTAAAATCACACCTAAAAAGAACCCTCAATTCTTTGCCATTCTTGAGGTAGTCACTATCTTGTAAAGATATAATATAGGATTATGTCTGAGGAAAAAGAACAACAATTACCTGAAAATTCAATAGAAGAAAAAACTGTACCCGAAACTTCTAAAAATAAAGTAGAAGAAACAGTTGACACCAATGAAATTTCAACCGAATTACCATCAGATTCATCAGCTGATAAAAAGATTCAAGAGGATGAAAAAGATGTCATGGATGAGATTGATGATTCCAATGCAGAAGATGCCGAGGATACCGACACCGTAAAACGTCATGAAATACCAATGCCTGATTATCATGAGATGAGCATGGAAAATCTGGTGGGTGAATTGCAGCGTTTAGTAAAAAATGAAAAGGTTCAGGCAATTAGAAAACATGTTGATACCATAAAAGATGAGTTCAATCAAAAGTTCGATGCGTTTTTAGAAGAGAAAAAAGAGGAATTTATATCTAATGGCGGTAATGAAATTGATTTCACATATAATTCGGTAGATAAGAGGCAATTCAACGAAGTATATAATGAATATCGTGATAAACGAAATCAATATTACAAAAGTTTAGAAAAAAGCCACAAAGAAAACTTAGCGTATCGCTTAGACTTAATTGAGCAATTAAAAGCTTTGGTAAATATTGAAGAAGATATAAATACTACCTATAACAACTTTAAAGATATACAGGCCAAATGGAGACATGCAGGACCAATACCGAAGGCCGATTATAATAATGTTTGGAAAACATATCATCATCATATCGAAATTTTCTACGATTTCTTAAATATAAATAGAGAATTTCGAGACCTAGATTTTAAGCATAATCTAGAGGAAAAAGGCAAGATAGTGGCCAGAGCTGAAGAACTTGGTCAAGAACCAGATTTAAACCGTGCATTTAGAGAATTACAAGTATTACATAAAATCTGGAAAGAAGATTTGGGCCCAGTAGGTAGAGACCATAGGAAAGAAATATGGGATAGGTTTAGTGCTGCAACAAAAATTATTCATGAAAGAAGACAAGACTATTTTAAAAATCTTGACAAAATAAAAGAAGGGAATTTAGAACGTAAAAATGGTATAATCGAGGAAATAAGTAATATTTCAGAAACCGTTTCTACCAACCACCGTACCTTACAACAACAAATTAAAAAAATTGAAGAGCTACGAGAAGCATTTTTTAAAGCTGGCCAAGTACCTCAAAAAGTAAATTCAAAAACCTGGAATTCATTTAAAGGTGCGGTTCGCAAGTTTAATCACAACAAGAATGCATTTTACAAGAATCTTAAAAAAGACCAACAAGAGAATTTAGATATAAAAAGAGCATTATTAGAAATAGCTATTTCTCTTAAGGAGAGTGAAGATTGGGATGCTGCTACATCGGAAATGAAGCGTATACAAGGAGAATGGAAAAAAGTCGGACATGTTCCTCGAAAATATTCAGATAAATTATGGAAAGATTTTAAGAATGCTTGTAACCATTATTTCGATAGGTTAAATGCGCTAAAAAATGATGCGTTTAAAGAGGAAGAAGATAACTACAAACAAAAAGACGATTGTATTGAAAGGCTTAAAGGTTTTGAATTAAGTGGTAATCAAGAGAAGGACTTGGCCTTAATCAAAAAATTTACAGAAGAATGGAAAACTTATGGAAGAGTGCCTTTTAAAAAGAAAAGTATTAATCAAAAGTTCGATAAAATAATAGATGCGTTATTCCTAAAAATGGGAGTTAGCAAGCAAGAATCTGAACTGTTGAAATATGGTAATAAAATTCAGCAACTTTC
Organism: uncultured Maribacter sp.; assembly: GCF_963975365.1. Taxonomy (GTDB): domain Bacteria; phylum Bacteroidota; class Bacteroidia; order Flavobacteriales; family Flavobacteriaceae; genus Maribacter. Next base: position 172,172 of record NZ_CAXBGF010000009.1, read on the forward strand.
TAATGATGACAATCAAGAAAGAGCGATACAAAACGAGCGCGCATTTATTAGAAAAAAGATTGATGAGAGTAAAACTGAAATAAGACAATTAGAAAATAATTTAGAATTTTTCTCTAATGCATCTGAAAACAATCCCTTAGTTCAGGACGTAATTAAAAGAGTAAATCAGCATAAAGAAGCATTAGATGCCTGGAAAAACAAATTAAAAAAACTTAACATCTTAAAGAATAATTTAAATAAAGAGGTTGAAGAAAGTGAAATTTCATCAGAAGAAGAATAGTTAAACATTGTTCGCACCGCATGTATTTTTGACAATATTCTGAACTAGAGAAGCATGTATAGTTTAACCATAAACGAAAAAGAAAACTTAAAAATACAATCACCCTCTTTTAAAAATTCTATAAAAAAAAGCCTCTATTAAATAGAGGCTTTTTTTATGATACATGGTGAAATTACTTAGCTACGTTGACAGCCCTTGTCTCCCGTATTACCGTAACTTTTACCTGACCAGGATAAGTCATATCTGTTTGTATTTTTTGTGAGATTTCAAATGATAATTGTGAAGCTCTATCATCAGTCACTTTTTCACTTTCAACTATAACACGTAGTTCTCTACCTGCCTGTATCGCATAAGCTTTTTGTACTCCACTAAATCCAAAAGCAACCTCTTCAAGGTCTTTTAAACGTTGTATGTAAGAATCCAACACCTGTCTTCGTGCACCTGGCCTAGCTCCGCTAATAGCATCACAAACTTGTACTATAGGAGCTATTAAGGTCTTCATTTCTATCTCATCATGGTGGGCACCAATTGCATTACAGACTTCCTCTTTTTCACCGAATTTTTCCGCCCATTGCATACCCAAAATTGCATGTGGCGTTTCTACTTCATTTTCCGTATTTGGAACTTTTCCTATATCATGTAAAAGACCTGCACGTTTAGCTATCTTAGGATTAAGTCCTAATTCTGCAGCCATAACACCACAAAGTTTCGCTACCTCTCTTGAGTGTTGCAAAAGATTTTGTCCGTAAGAAGAACGGTATTTCATTCTACCTACCGCACGTATCAATTCTGGATGCAAACCATGAATACCTAAATCGATTACAGTACGCTTACCAATCTCAACTATTTCAGCTTCTATCTGCTTCTCTGTCTTTTTAACAATTTCTTCAATTCTTGCTGGGTGAATTCTTCCGTCAGTAACTAATTTATGAAGAGATAATCTAGCAACCTCTCTTCTAACCGAATCAAAACAAGAAAGTATAATTGCTTCTGGAGTATCATCTACAATTATCTCAACGCCTGTAGCAGCCTCTAAAGCTCTAATGTTTCTACCTTCTCTACCAATAATTCGCCCTTTAACATCGTCAGACTCAATATTAAAAACAGAAACACAATTTTCAACAGCCTCTTCAGTTCCTATTCGTTGTATCGTATTGATGATTATTTTACGCGCCTCTTGTTGTGCTGTTAACTTAGATTCTTCTACAGTTGCCTGAATATAGGCCATAGCATCAGACTTTGCTGTTTCTTTTAAGCTCTCAACCAATTGGTTTTTCGCATCGTCTGCAGATAATCCAGAAATTACTTCTAATTGCTGAATTTGACTCTTATGCATCTTATCTAAATCTTCATGGCGCTTTTCGAACAACTCTCTTTTTTGCTCTACTTCTTTTAATTTATTATCCAACTGAGAATTCATTTGCTTGTTTCTAGCAAGCTCGCTACTCACCTGAGATTCCTTATCCCTAGTGCGTTTCTCAGCCTCATTTATTTTTCTATCCTTGCTATTAATAACCTTTTCATGCTCAGCTTTTAATTCTAAAAACTTCTCTTTCGCTTGTAAGATCTTTTCTTTCTTGACACTTTCCCCTTCAGCATTGGCATCCTTTAATATGCGTTCAGCATCTTTTTTTGCATTTATTATGGTTTTAGAGGCTTTCCCTTTTTCCAAAAATTTTGCTACCGCAAAACCGATTGCCAGCCCAACTATTGCGGCAATAATTATCATTGTACTATCCA
>NZ_CAXBGF010000010.1:0-166010 GCF_963975365.1 uncultured Maribacter sp.
AAATATTAATTAACTTTAAAGAACTGGACTAAGGCTTTTCATAGGAGGTTTTGTTGTGTGCAGTTTTATCCCGCCATGTTTTGTAAATCTAGTATGTCACGTTCATATATTTGGTCTGTAAATTGATAATAATTACTGTGCATTTTTCGACCACTCTTATACATTTCGAGTGCTTTTTCAATATTTTTTGAAGCCTCGGATTGGTTGTCTTGTCGTAAATATGTTTTACCTAAATAGAAGTATACTTCTGCTAGTTCATTTTCTTCTATTTGCTTTTTAAATGATTCTAATGCTTTGTCCAGTTCATTGTTTTCGAGATATATAACGCCTAGGTGTAAATAATCATAAAGCCCGACATAGTAATCTTTGTCCATCATTGCCTTTTCAATTATTTCTATGGCTTTTTCCTTTCTGTTGGTTAGTTTGTAGCTTAGCGCAAGAACTATACGTAAATCGTAGTCTCCACTTTGACCAACGCCAATAAATGGTGTACCTTTTATTTCCGCTAACTTGTTTAAATCTTTGATGGTTTCTTCATAGTTATGTAAAAATGAAAACTGGCACCAAGCTCTGTATGAAAGATGTTGTTCTGGGTTTATCTTAACAGCTTTGTCCATCAGTTCTTTCCATTCAATGAACATACCTCGCTTTAGAAAGGCAACTGATTTTTCAAAATATGCATTTGATAAAGTTGGACACATTTCTATCGCATCGCTCAAATGTTTCTGAGATGCATATGAACCTTGATGATGCAAACTTTCTTGATTCATAGTCAAACAAGCTTGGTAACATTTAGGGTCATCTTTCAAAATTTCACAATTTTGTTGTCCAATTAGATTGGTTTGAAAAGACAGAAAAGTTATGATGTAAATAAATTTTTTCATGGTAGAATATCTTTTAATTTGCCGTCCACTAATTTAAAAGTTAGGTATTGCTGATAGTCGTAAGTTTTTCCTTTATGTTCGTATGGTTTCCATCCATTAAGGTTTTTAGTAATATTTAATATTTGACTAGAAATAGTTTCATCGAATTTTATAGGCTTAAGATTGAAGTCCATTTCCACAACTCTAAATCTACCGGTTTTTCCTTCGCAGTTTATAATGAAGCGGATTGTAATAAAACCATTTTGATTCTTTAGTTCAGAAGATTTGTAATTGTCTGAGAAAGTTTTTACAAGCTCCTTTTTTTCGCCTTCGTATATTAAGCCTACTCCACCGTAGTTGAATGGAAACGTAATATCTTCATGGCAAACTTTAAAATTAATATCATCAAGTTTTTCATCAAAAGGTATTTCTCCTAAGTCGCTGAAATACTTTTTTTCAGTTTTTGTTTCTGATTTCGATTCTGAACACGCGAATAGAATGAAACACAGTAGTACACTTAAAACTTTCTTAATTTCAAAGAGGTTGTTCATAAATAAAATTTTTCTTGAAATTGCACACAACGGTTGGGCGTCGAGTAGACAAGGGGAATTTCACCCCAAGCCTCTCACAGAACCGTACGTGATAGTCTCCCATCATACGGCTCTTGTTATACAAATCTAAATTTACGTTTTCACTTTGTATATCCCATTTTCCAATGGTAAAATAGATTAGGAAACTGTTCCTGAATTCTAAAGAACCATTTGTATGCACGTTTTATACTGGTCTTATAACGTTTATACCTTTTTCTTGCCCATTTCACTAAACGATTGTTTAATAGTTTGAAGACTCCGTGTAGCATAGACTTCCTGAATTTCGCGTAGTAATTGATCCATCCCCTAATCATGGGATTGAGGATTTTGGCAATACCTACGATACTATTAGAGGTCATTCTATGCACTTTAAGTTCTGCTAACTTAGCTGCAATACGTTTTCTCGAACTTATACTAATGCTACAATCGAAGCCTAGAAATAGCCCACTTCGCTTTTTAGATTTGGAAGTTCTAGGTTGAAAAGAATAGCCTAGAAAATCAAATTTAACGTTGTGGTATTTTCCTTTTCTACGATAGTCCTTACAGTACACAATTTTGGTCTTTTCTGGATGTAACTCCAAACCTATTCGGTGCATTCTGTTTTGGATAGCCTTTAGTGTTCGTTCAGCATGTTTTTGACTTTTACAGTTTACGATAACATCGTCGGCATAACGTGTGTAACTTACTGTTCTGTCAGTCTGTTCTAACCATCTGTCAAAACCGTAATGTAGAAAGAGATTCGACAATAAGGGGCTTATAACACCACCCTGCGGAGTTCCTTTTCCTTGTTTTACGAGTAGTTTTCCAGATTTGGTCATTACTGGGCATGCCAGCCAACGTGCTATATAGAGTTTGACCCAGTTTTCGGGTACATGTCTCTCTACGGCAAGCATCAGTTTGTGGTGGTCAATGTTATCAAAGAACCCTTTAATGTCCAGGTCAATTACCCAGTCTGTTTTCCAGCAGTTTTTCCTGACCTGTTCAAGTGCTTGATGCGCACTCTTTTTAGGTCTGTAACCAAATGAATTTTGACTGAAATTCTTTTCTAAACGGGGTTCTAGAAACATCTTGACCACCATTTGCCCAATTCGGTCACTTACGGTAGGTATTCCCAGTTTTCGGACTTTTCCGTCCTTTTTGGGAATCTCCACTTCTTTGACCGGAGGGGGGAAATAACTTCCCGATGCCATACGGTTCCAAAGCTTATACAGGTTTCCAGACAGGTTGGTCTCGAATTGCTCGATACTGACCAAGTCTATACCTGCGCTTCCTTTGTTGGCTCGCACTCTCTTGTAAGCTTGCCATATCATGGCTTTGCTTATAGGTATTGATTTTGTTTCATCGCATAAAGTCATCCTCAAATAGTGAGTTGTTAAATGTAATGCAACTGTATAACCTAACCCCTTTGCTCCATTTCCATTACAGAAACTTCAACGCTACTACGGGTTGGTCCGTCCCTGAAAATAACTTCGGTATTCTACCTCTAGGTTGAGCCTATTGTGTATTTCCCTTAGCATTTATAGTCAGGTTCCCGAGTTCCGTAACTAAGCCTGGATAAAATTCATGCCCCCTGAATGACGCCTGCCGTATAGCCAATAAATAGGTCTTCGCTATACTCTTTAACTCCGTATCATACTTCGTAGCTTTTGACAGGGTGTACCTACTTCTCGACACCTCAAAAGGGGTTCACTTTCGTTCATCTCTTTTATCAATACCTGACTAATTCTTGATTAGCCGTTTCCTAAACGCTCAGCACCATCGCTCTTTACAACAGCACCTTTAGGTGGTTTAACGCCTTCTCCTATAAAACGACATTGGTGGGTCGGTTCCACCATCTTAATTACAGTTCACAACAAGTATTTTGCCGCTCGTTGCTTGCTCGGCACACTAAGAATAGTAAGGGATTTCGAAGGACTGAACTTTCAATTTATCACTTAGCCAAATTTGCAATTTTTCTTTAATTAATAGACATGCAAAATTGTAAATTTTGCGGACTTTGTAAAATGCACTTCACTTTGGGATAAGCACTAAAACCCTTATTATTTTTACACTTTGTTACCTGTAGGCTATTTTGTTTCAGTTCCTATTTTTCCGTTGATTTGTTAATTCGTATGAAATTATATACGCCTTTTCCTTCTGCAATTAATTCATCATTCTGAAAGGCTTTCATTTTCGTTACAAGTATTCTATTACCTAACCTAACTATTTTACCTTCCACAATTATTTCAGATGCTTCAGCACCTTTTAAATAATCTATTCTTAAATCAATAGTTACTAATTTATCTTCCAATGACGTAAAGTGAGTGCTTCCTGCAATACCACCAACAGAGTCCATTATTGTAGCAATAATTCCTCCGTGCCACCTGTTTGTTCTCATATCTCCAACAATTTCATCTCTAAAGGGAACTTTAACTTTTACAAACCCTTTTTCAAGTTCCAATAATTTTAGTCCTAAAAATTTATGAACTGGAATACCTTCTTCAATTATTTGTTTAATAAATCCTATGTTTTTTTCTATCATTTATTTTGATTCTAATTATTGTTCTTGGCTTACAGGTAACGGTGCGGCTATGGCAAGTAGGGCAGGCAAGGAAACTTTTCGTTTCCGTCTGGTCTGCGAGCCAAAGCTTTTTGTTTTGTAATTATATTTTCTTTTTAATTGCCAAATCCTAAAGATTTGGCGGACTTAGTAAATAAGCCCAAACCATTAAATTTAATACTTTATGCCCTATTTGCTATAGGTATTGTTAGCGTTTGTTGTTTTCTATTTGTTTGATTTTGATAAATTCCATTCAATGAACTTCCTTTTGAGATTACAATCTAAATTCGGTTTTTTCATAGGGTCATTTATGAAGTCTTCGGTTATTTTTAATACACATGGATTCAACAAATTGTGACTTTCGTCTTGAAAAGTGACTGCATAACCGTTTTTCAAATACTTTAAGGCTTCATTCGCATTGTTCGGCGGAGTGACTGGATCAAAGTTTCCCGACATCAAAATTGTGGGGATATTAGAAGCGACAGGTTGGTTTTCGATATTTTCAGCACGGTAAGAATGCCAATCAGTCGTTAGCTTGATGGTCGAATCATAGGACTCATAGTTGAATCCAAACTCCGATTGTTTAATTGCCATATCCAAATCTTCATCATCATAGAAAGGAAGTTCTTCGTACGCAACAACTGAGAAGTTCATTGGCAAATTAAAGTAATTATAAAAGGTCTCAAAAGCCTTTAAAAATTCAATGATAGGTTTTGTATCTCCATTTTCCAATGCCTCAATAAAAAAAGGAATGTTACCTATTGAATGGCGATCATATAGTGATACGGAGAGTAGTACAAAGGTATCATGATAATTGAGTACAAATGGTTTTCCTTTATATTTAACTTGTAGAGGTTCTGTTTGCATTTTCGCCAACACTTTATGTAAACGTTCCTTTAGATTAGGGTATCGACTATTGCAGCCTTTATTTTCCTTGCAACTCTTCAGAATTGCTAAAAGTGATTTGTCAATGCTTCTTACCCTATCGCCGAACAGATTGGATTCTGGGGGATGAACCCCTAATAGTATCGCACTTCGGACATTTTCTGGAAAATCTCGCATAATGGTCAAACCTAACCTAGAACCATAGGAGACTCCGTAAAGATTCCATTTCTTAATACCTAGTGCTTTACGTAGATCCTCAAAATCAGTTGCATTCTCCCTGCTGTTATATCCTTCAAGGTCAACCCCTTTTTTTTGGATGCTTTTTTTGCATTTCGCCAATATAATCTTAGTGGCTTCATAATCTTCCTCAATATTATAATCTTGTCCCATAACCTTGAACAGTTCTTCTCCCATATGGCTGCAGTTCGCTTGGGATTCGCCTGTCCCACGTTGGTCCATTAGTACAATATCCCTATCATTTCTTAGCGGGTGATTTGCCCAAAACTCTTCCGTAATCAAGGTAGCCACACCAGGTCCTCCCTGTAAAAAGACAACAGGCGTTTTTGTTGAATCGTTTTTTTTGGCTTTTAATACTTTGTAAACTAATTTGAGGGTTCGCGAACTTGGATTATTCCGGTTTTCAGGAACCTCTAAAACCCCATTCAAGACTTCATCTGAGGAAGTATTGGTGCAAGCGAACAAGGCAACAAGCAGAAAAAAAATTGTGCATAAGCGCGTATTCATCTAATTGATTTAATAATTGTATTCCTGTTTTCCAATAAACGCTAACGGTATCGGCTATGAGTAGTTGCGTGGTTTAGCACTTAACTTTGCAAGTACACACCAAACTGAAAATCCGCGAGGATTTTCAGAAGTAGGCGAGAACAAGCAATTACTTATAGCCATTGTTGTAAGCAGGTTTTTTTTAATTTCTACAATCAATCATTATCGTTCCACCTTGGTTAATATAGACTTTATTTACTCGATTATCATCTTCATAATGGTCTGTTAAGTCATCTCGAAGGTCTTCGTAAGTTCCATCTTCTACAACTTCCATTATTTTGACATTAACAAGTCTGCCAATTGGCATAACTCTATATTTACCGTTAGTTGTTTTCTTTGAATATTTTTCTCCTTGCATACCGTAACTTTCAAATTCAGTATCTAAAGATTCAACAAATGTGTCAGTTATATCATAAAGTTCTCTTTTACTTTGAGAACAACTCACAAAAAGAAAAGCGACAATTGTTATTATTAAATATTTTCTCATTTATGCTATAATTTTTTAAGTAGAACATAGTCATTGTCAAAATCCTCAACTTGTAAAGTTCGCTTTGGATTGCATAAACTTTGTCGATAAGCGATTTCTGGATTTCCATATTCAACTCTGGTTCGTTTAAAACATCCTTGTTTTTTTAGGACGACATAAATTGTTCCACTTTTCAAGTCATCATTTGATAGTTCTAAACCACAGTTAAAAGGTATGGTTTTAGAATGTGCAAAATCATTTCCGTAATCTGCCGTATTTCCAAGGTACGAGCCATAATCTTTCCAGCGTCTAAACTTATAGTTTAAAGTTCCTAATAATTCTAGTTCACCATCGTTCATTTTGTAAACTAAAATTGCTGGAAGTTCAGGATTGTTATTTTCGGAAGTTATAGAAACTCTAGACATTATATGACTGTTTCCTCTTTCAGCATCTCTTAAGAAATATTTATAACCATAATCATCAAAAGTCCAACGTTTCCCTTTCCATATTTTGTCAAATCTTAATGATAAATCGCCATATTTTACTCGTGATGTTGGTTTTAGTACTTTATATCCAAGTGCTTTTTTCCTTTCAGCTTCTATTTTTGCTTGTTCTATTGTTTTATCAATTTTGGCAATTTCCTTTGAAGCTATCGAAGCGTTATTAGTTCCTTTGAAATTATCAACGATTCCTTGAAATTCTATTTTTGCACCATTCAGATTATTTTCGGAAAGAAGTTTTTTTGCACGAATAAATCTATTTTCTGCTGTATTTTTTAACTCGTTCAGTTCAGCCGAACAGTTAGTCAATTCCGTTTTGGTTTTTTCAAGTTCAGTCCTTAATTCCGATAACTGCTTTTTGGTTTCTCCATCAGAGCAACTTAATGCTGTCAAAATTAAAATTGAATAGATGATTGGTTTTACTTTCATATTGATTTTTGTTGGTCAAACTTGCTTACAACAATTGTATATAGTAACAAGTTACTATATTTCTATTTTAGAAATACTAATCTAATGGATTTTTAATTTTCTTAAAAGTATTGGTCGCCACATGGGTGTATATTTCGGTCGTCTTGCTGGAGCCATGACCTAAAAGCACTTGAATCTGTCTAAGATCTGTACCTGATTCCAAAAGATGTGTTGCAAAACTGTGCCGTAATACATGTGGGGTAACGGTATCTCTTATACCTGCTTTTGCTGCTGATTTTTTAACGATGTTCAATACACTTTCTGCGGTATATTTTGATGCCTTTCTTCCCTCGAATAAGTAATCTTGCGGCTTCCACTCTCTGTAATAAAGACGAAGATCATCCAAAGCGGATTTTGACAATAAGGTGTACCTGTCCTTATTGCCCTTGCCGTCCTTTACCCTTACAAGCATTCGCTTACTGTCAACATCCGAAATTTTCAGGTTCAAAAGCTCACTCGGTCTTAGACCTGAACTGTACAAAAGCTTTACAATGCACCTATGCTTGATATTATTGGTGTTCTCGATAATTGAAATGATCTCCTCCTTTGATATTACCTTGGGTAGCTTGGACTCCTTTCTTGGACGTTCTATTTCATAAAATCGGTTCGGCATGCCCAATACTACCTCATAATAGAATTTAATGGAATTAATTGCCTGGTTTAGATAAGAATTGGATACGTTACGATGAATAAGCTTTTGAAGAAACGCTCTAATATCACTTTCGTTAATGGCGTTCAGTTCCTTATGTTTATAATGATTTATAAACATTTCAAAGAACGAAACATAGGTGCGCACGGTGTTATTGGCATATTTTTTTAGTTCAAGTTTTAGAAGGTACTCTTCGGGACAACATCTAAATTGGGGTATGGGTTTTCTCTTGCGGTACCATTCCACATCTATTGACTCATTGGTCGTCTTTAATGGTTTGTTGGTCAAGAATCGGTTATAGTTTATCCAAACTTCACCTTTAAATGTGTTAAAGATAATACCAAGGTTAGCTTTAGTATTCTCAATATAGGCCATATTGTACCGTTTACTCCATCTGGGGTCAGGTAGCCCTTTGATTAAATTTTGTATCAACCTATCCGGAGAAAATTTGATGCCTATCATCTGTTGACCCTTGATCATAAGATGATATAAGGTTATGGATTTTATATGCGGTGTATAAGAGGAAGCCATACTATTGAATTAATGGATAAAAGGGCAATTTATAGGATAGAATTGATTTAATCGTACCTTAAGCGAATAATGTTCGCATAAACATTCACTTAAATTTAATAGGGATGAGATTACAGCATGAATGTATATATTGTAAAAAGCAACTTACAGGTAGAACGGATAAAAAATATTGCAACTTACACTGCAAGAGCGCCAACCAGTACCAAAAGGAAAAACAGAACCCGGAACGGTTTTATAACAAAGTGGACAATCAACTAAAACTCAATAGGAAGATTCTAAAGGAATACAACAAGGGAGGAAAGGTAACGATACGGTCTAATGTGTTATTGGAATTAGGATTTAATCCTAAATTTATTACCCACTATTGGAAAAATCAAAAAGGAGAGGTATATCTATTTGTTTACGAATACGGATTTTTGAGCAAGAAGGATAACGGAAAAGAAAAGTATGTCTTGGTTACTTGGCAGGACTATATGGCGGTAGGGATATAGGGCTAATCGTAAAAAAGTTTGCTTTTTTGCTAATTTTCTTTATGTGTTTTCGGAATCAACACTGAATCTACAAATGTCGTTTGCAATATGCATCTTCTAAATCTTGCACTTGATCCCAGAATACAACTCCACATTCCTTACAATTTCTTCTGCCCTGAATAGCCAAATATTTATATAGGGTAGGTTTTGATTTAATACCTACCAACTTCATGATGTCGACAATAGGCAATTTATTCTCTTGGTAATATGTTGCAGCCAGCATCGCCTTTTGTTTAGCTTCTTTACCAAGCCCCTTTTTACGACCCAGTTGTATACCCCTTCTTCTTGCACTCTTAAGACCGGCAGTGGTCCTCTCAATAATTATATCACGCTCCAGTTGGGCTACGGCCCCGAACAGTGTAATTATAAATTTACCGTGTGCAGAAGTTGTATCAATAAAAGGGTCATTGATACTCTTGAATTTTACGCCAAGTTTTTCGAACTGATCGACCAGTTTTAATAGATGTGAAATGCTCCTGGCGATACGATCCAGTTTCCAAACGATTACCGTATCTCCTTCTCGAAGTTTAGAGATCATCAGATCCAGATCATGGCGCTCTGCTTTTGCGCCTGAAGAAACATCTCGATAGATGTTTTTTTCAGTTACACCTTCTTTCAATAATGCATCGATCTGTAAACTGGGGTTTTGGGTCTTGGTGCTTACTCTAACATATCCAAATAACATAATGAGTATAATTATAGCTCTAAAATTAAACTAATAAATTATACCGATAAAATGTACCGCTATTTATTTGAAATTCAATTTTATTAAAAAGTTCAATAAAACGGTCATATAATTATACTCCGTTTTTGTCAAAGGCCTAAAAACAGTCAATTCTTAAAAATACCCCTCGCCTCTTTATAAACCCATTCAAAATTATCGTGTAAATCTTTATTGGAAAACGCCTTTACATCCTGCGGAAGACCCCGTTCAATGTGTTGGAGTTTAAACTGGACCATTTTGTCCCTCCCATCGGCATAGGTAATGAACTCCCCCTGTTTCAATCGGAAGAATACATCCGCCCTTATTTTTGGAATTTCCTTCTCCCCTGTAGTAATACGCGTATCAAAATCCAAATTATGCCCTCGGCTTACACTTTTGGTCGGGTCTTTAATAATCTCAAAAAAGCGTTCATAATATTTGGCGGTGTCCGGGTCATTGACCTTTCCAAAAAACTGATAGGATAGATTGCTTAAAATTGCCTTACTCGCTTTATCGCCATACATCATATCATTTTGTATTTTATCTTGCATCACATAAATTGTAGAGATATTATAGCTTCGAAGTGTTGCAGGAATGCGGTGCATATTTAATAAACGTATCGTAGGTGCTTCTTCCATTAATAAAAAAGACGGTCTCTGACCGCGTACGCTCATTTGTTTGGTAATGGTGTGGATAATCGTAGCGATGACAGGTGAATACGATGTTTCAAATTTAGGATTGTTCACTATTGAAATTACGCAAGGATTATCTTCGCTATTAATATTTAACGGTACTTCGTCTGCCGACAACGCCATAAAAATATGTTGTGTACTTATACGTTTTAGGGCATTTGCCAAAGTACTCTTTACCCCTGCCGTCTGCCGTTCAGAATCCTTGCCACTAATAAAAGCATCCGCCATTGCTCTTGATGTGGTGTTGGTTTCCAAGAACTGGATAAGGCTGTCTGTGTCCAAATATTGATAAACAGCTATTAAATGTGGCAAGGTGCAGAATTGGGAATAGTCGGTTTTTAACTTCCAAATTAATCCGCCGATCAAACCTTCGGCAGCATCATTGAAAAATTTAGACGTACCGGTAGTTCCAGATTCCCGTTGCTCCAAAAGGTTTTCGATCAGCACCCTTGAAACCTCGTTTACGCTTTCCTCGTTCTCTAAATAGCGAGGTGCTATAGGATTTACCCTATGAATGATTTTATCAAAGGAAATGACCTTAAACGGGATATCCCCATCCTTGAAAAGGGGATATGCCATTTCTGTTAGTTCAAAATCCTTATAATCATGAATAATCCCACAAAAGCTTTCTTTCCTAAAGTGTTTCAGGAATCCATAAACCACGCTTTCAGTCTTGCCACTTCCGGCAGAACCTATGACCGATGCACCACGTTTAATATTATCCAATTTGAAGTTTCCTTTGGTTGTGGCGAAGTTCACCTGATATTTGCTGTCGCCATTTTTTAGGCTTTCGGTCTTGTGCAAAAAAACATATAGTCCTATATTAATTAATGTGAGAGGACAGACCAAATAGAGTGCTATTAAAATTAGTTGTGTTTGTTCGTTTAGATAAAGCATAAGGAAACCAAGCATCAGAAAATTGATTAGGAAGGCATATCTGCTTATCCGAAACATTCCATAGAAAACCGTACTGGTCAGACCAATAATGAAAAGAACCGTTAATAGATTGTCCAACTGCATAATTTAGATTCCGATGGAACTTGATTTTATGGCGACTTCTGCACCACGTCGAAGCCTATTAAATATTTTCATTGCCAGCTGTGCTTGCGTGACTGGAATACTCGGCATCATCGGGATGCCCGCTTTGCCCATTATTTTGAAGGCCAATGCCTTTTCATTGGTGGGCAGTTTCATCAATGATGCGAAATAGATTTTTGGATTCTTTATGAAATCCTTTCTTGCCTTGTAGGTCTCCGCAAAGTTTCTTTGGTAGCCGAAAGTTTTATCAAAAGTTTTTTCGGTACTCTGAAAAAATTTATCACGGTCAAAACCACGTTTTACCGTTTTACCGTTTAGTTCAACCTCAGAAGCCTTGTATTTACTTCCTGGTGACAAGCTGAACTTGTTGGAAGCATCTTTCCGGCTCACTATAATGTGGATATGGCTTTGATTGCCCTCCTTTTGCATTCCCTGTACGATGCGTTTTCCGTTCTGCTGGTTGAGTGCTTCTCTTTCTAGTTTGCCAATTTCCTTTTCCAATTTTTTCACATTTCCTTCTGTTCTTCCCTCCTTTACATTTCGGATATCCGTTTTAAGATGAAGTATCTTTGTTGCATACGGTTGGTTTTCCTGCACTTGTTTGTCCGTTCCTTTAAAGGTTCTTTGGTGTTCAATTTTAGCATAGTATTTTATGTCGTCTATGGTTATTGGTCGTCCATTGATTTCACGATTAAATGAAGCCACGTAATCCTTCATAATCTCACGGGTGTATTTTTGCAAATCTTGACTATGGTTCTGTAATCGTTTCAGTTCGTATTTTGAAGGGCTTACGGTAATAGAATAAAACCGTGGTTCGTGCTTTTCAAGTTTTGCGGTATTGCCATCAATTTCTTTAACCACTTCCTCTGCTGAAATCTCGTTGCCATATTGATTGAAAAAATGCTCCATATCCTGCTGTTCTTGACCTTGGTTTTCCTTCTCCAGATAACCAACAAAATTCGCCGAACTTTTAGAATAATTGCCTCCCATTTTTTGGGGTGTAATTGTAATATACATAGCTCATAAATTTAGAGTTCGTTGTTTTGGTCTTGCTTTTCACTAAAGCGTACTTCCCTCTTTTCTTCCACAAATTTCTTCTCTAAAATCAAAGGTCTCTTTGTTGGTGCTTCGGTCTGAAAAAGTGATTCTATCATTGCCACTGTGGGCTTGGTCTGGGTCTTTTCCATATCTCGCATTATGGCGATTACCGCATTGATACGTTTCTTGATAGAAGCTTCGATTGTTCGACCGGTCGGACCCAATTTTTCCTTGGGCGAGATTTCATTGTAAAAGAAAAAATCCAGCATCGTGGCCATCGCTTCGGTATGCGATTTGAAGTGGGTTTTGGAAAATTCCTGAAAACGTTTAGCAGTTGCCCGCTTAAACCTGATGGTGATGAATGAGTCCATTTTCTTTCGCTTTTTTGTGCATTTGACGTAAATCCATCCCTGTTTACAGGCTGTTCAATGGCATTTGACGCAAATCGAAGAAATACATATAATCCATTAATTTTCAAGTTATTGAAATTCAATGTGTTATACACTAAAAGGAATATGTAACGCGGCTCTGCCCGTTACCCTCTTGCTATTCCTTTTCGTTCGCTACAGGCGAACAAAAATTTCATACAATCTGGCTAAAAAGCCAATTGCCATTTTAAGGAAATGAATTTCCGATATGTTATTATTTCGATGTGTACGGTTATCGGCGAAAGTCGAAAAATGGATAACCCTACTTAAAACTGCATGCTGTATATCAGCAAACTAAAGATACAATTTTTTTCTTGATATGATATTGATTAAAAGCAAAACACCCCTGAATTTTCAGAGGTGTCAATTTAATTATTTTAAGATTTAAGGATTAAAAATAAACGTATAAGAATACAAATTTCGTATCGCTTCTTCCTCGATCATCGTTTCAAAACAGGGGTGATTTTCTTTTATATATTTTCGAATACTATCACCAAATTTTCGTTCTACGTCTTTTTTAGAATTTTCTAAAAGTCGGTTTTGCGCCTCTTCGCTCAGGTCCGTAAAATTGAGATAAACCATAGCTCAGGATTTTAATATTCGCTAGGTAACATCAACGTATCATTTACAAAAAACAACCGCAGTTCATCGAGTGGAAAATCGGTTACCCTATACCTTTGCTTTTGCAAAATAGTATCATTGCCGTCGCTGTAAATTATCTCCGCTTCGTATCCTTCAAAATCCTGTTTTTCTTTATGTAGCCTTTTGAAGTCTATCGTTATAAACTCGCTTCGGTTCATCAGATTTTTTGCGATTACTGAAGTGTCTGTTATAAGCCAAAAACATTCAGCGACTTCGGATAAATATTTTAATCCGTCCGTAAAACGGGTTTTTAATAATGGTATTTGATAGAACATTTCCGTTCCGTGAAAATGTTGCAATCCTTCTTTGATTTCGTTAACTTGTGCTTTCATTGTTTTCTACTTAAAAGGTTAATAATGAGAATTGAAAAAGGGCGTTTAATTTCGGGAACGCCCTTTGCTTTTTAAATAGTACTAGTCGTTCTTGCTTCCAAGTAAAAGGATTTCGTTCGCTTCGATTTCCGTAACATAGCGTTCATTTCCTTCATCGGTGGTATAGGTCCGTGTCTTAAGTTTCCCGGTTACCCCGATCTCCTTTCCTTTGCCTACAAATTTTTCGATGATTTCCGCGGTCTTGCCCCAAGCTACGACGGTGTGCCAATTGGTGTCCGTTTGTTTTTCCCCTTTGGCATCCTTGTAATACTCATTTGTTGCCAATGAAAAACGTGCTACTTTTTTACCGCTTTCAAGGTTTGTTATGGTTGGTTCTTGTCCAACATTTCCGATTAACTGTACGTGATTTTTTAAAGTACCCATAATAAAATATTTAAGAATTAATTAAAATCTATCTGAACCATTCAGATAGTTTTTGTTTCTGTTTTTTTGAAGTGATTTACTTATTATATCTTGAGCGTTTTCCTTTTTTGTTTTTTTTGGTGCCGCTTCCTTTTGTATGTTTTTGTAAGATTTCATAAGTTTTATTTTAGATTTACTTCCCATAGCGCCCTCGCTGTTACCTTTTTTTGTTGCTGATACATTTTCAATATTTGGAATTG
Organism: uncultured Maribacter sp.; assembly: GCF_963975365.1. Taxonomy (GTDB): domain Bacteria; phylum Bacteroidota; class Bacteroidia; order Flavobacteriales; family Flavobacteriaceae; genus Maribacter. The sequence continues at coordinate 14,340 of NZ_CAXBGF010000010.1, forward strand.
ATAAGGACTTATAAAAAAGAGCGAGGTACGAGCCTGGTTTATGCAGTGCGTTCAACTTCCCAATGTTGGTATTTTGCTGGCATAAAAAGGGAATAACAGTGATGGTACGAAAGATGAATCTAAAGGCCTTTGTGAAGTACAAAACCATAGGAAGCGACACCAATTGAATAATGGAATTCCGATTTGGCGGACTTAATTCACTATTTTAGCTCTGGAATGAAGTGTTCCTTTCCAGCGCAGGGGAAAGGGTTAACGGAATGGAAAGCTAAAATTGGGGATTGTGTCCAAGACATTGCTAGGGAAGCTCTTTTCTCGGAATGGAGCTTTTTGCAAATTGAAGGGGAATGTGCTGAACGGTTTATGAAAACATATTAAACTACTTTCATTGGATTTAAGGCGGACTTAATTTTAAAGATTTCGATTGGAATCGAAGCGTTCCTGCCTTTTTCTAGCAGGGTTAGCGCAAGGGAAATCGGAATCTTTGAAGTTGTGTTCAAGACCTTTTAATGAAGCGTATTCACTGAAATGAAGCTTTTCCCCGGAATGAAAGGGAATGGGCTGAATGAGTTCTAATTATCCTGACGTAAAATCAAATTGGATTTTTAAAAATTCTTGTAGTTTTAGTATCCTAAAAAAGGTGAATTAACGATACTACGATAAGAGACCAAGAATGTGACACTCTAAAAAGATATCGTATTTTGGAAAATTGGTTTCATAAATCGGTCGTGGCTGTTGCAGAATTGGTATAACACAAGAGATAGACTCGAGTAGGCTGTTTTTTTACAAAGCCTTCAGGAGAACCTGTCTTAATCGCATTTCTTGGCAAAAAATGGTCAGGCAGCCTTGGAAGTCATCCATAATGGTCTTGAAAATACCAAGGGAGGGCTTCCCTCCCCCTTTCTTAAGGTACTTCTTCAAGTTGAAGGCGATTGCCGCCATGAGCATGACCTTATGTGCACCGGCCTTGCCCAGTACGCCTATTTTTCTCAGACCGTAGAACTGGGTCAAACTACCGAATACGGGCTCCACCGTACTTTGCCTCAGCTTTTTCATCCGTTCGCCCTTTTCACTGTACTGTCTGGCGTAGGCCCTCAAGTATTGTTCGTCATAAATCGTTCTGATTATCTTTTTGCATTTTGTATTCGGCACACATTGGGGTTTCATGGGGCAGGCCTTGCAATCCTTCGGTGCCGCCCAGTAGTTTTTCAGTACGCTCCCGTCCCTGTTGGTATAGAATGCCTTGAAGGGCAGGGGCCTGTTCATCGGGCATCTATATTCGTCCTTTTCCTTATTATAGGGAAAGCCTTCTATTTTAGGTTTGTACTTTCCGAAAACGGGTATCCATCCGGTAACCTTCCGTTGTTCGAGAAAATGGTAGTTGGCGCAATTGGAATAACCTGCGTCCGCCAGGAGATTCGTCATTATGAGCTCGTTTTTCCTTAAGCGGTTCTGGACCCGCAGGCCTATATCGGTCAGGTACTGACTGTCCCTGCCGTCTGCAAAGTCCGCTTGGATATGCGAGATGACCCCTTCCGCGGTATCCACTGCCATGCTGCAATGGTAGTTCAATTTTCTGGCCTTGCCCGGCTTTACCGATATACGCGCATCCGGATCATGGGGGTTATAATGCGTTTTATTGCTAAGTAACCGTGCTTTTTTGTGGGATGCACCGGCAAGGCGTACCGGACTGTCCCTCAGATTTTGGTGGTGTTTCTCCACGCGCTTCAGCTCATGCACGGGAGCGGAGACACGTGCGGGGGATACGGTTCCTGCACGTTTTTTTGTGGTTTCCCCGTTTTCTTCCGACACTTTTTTCAAGTGGCTCTCCATCGGGGTAGCCGGCATTTTCGGCACTACGCTTTCCATGGATGCGTTCGCCTTTATCGGGGCCGAATCCACCGCCTGGGTGTGGCCGGACACCATCCCGCTATCGATACATAGGGCAAATACCTTGTTGAACAAGGTCACAAAAAGGGATTCCGGGTAAAGTTGCCTCGTCCTACTTATCGTCGAATGCCATGGCAGCTCCTCGTCCAGGTCATAGCCCAGAAAGTAGAGCACGTCCATTCGCATACCGCAGTGCTCCACCAGTTTTCGGTCGGAGGTAATGTTCTCGAGGTAACCCGTAATCAACAGCTTGAAAAAGACCACGGGGTCGATCGAGGGGTTGCCGGTCCTGCCATAGAGTTCCTTCGTGTCCTTATAGAGAAAACTCAGGTCAAGGGTTTCGCGGAGCCTTCTGTAAAGATTTTCCTTTGGGATCCGGTCCGACATCTGGAAACTGAGGAAAAGTTTTTCGGTATAATTCTTTCTGCCTTGTATACCTTTAATTTACGGATTTTCGCACATTGGTAAAAGCAAAAATTGATATTTATCGGAGTTCTGCAACAGCCACGGTCGTTTTATGAGATTCCTATAGATTCAACCTATAGTTTGTATAAGCTGGAAAGAACGGACATCGTATACCACCCCCGGCGGATTAAAGTGGGCATAACAATATTTATTGCAAACCCTTTTATAGCATAGTCTGAAACATTTTTTTTAAGTTGTTCAAATTAATCTGTTTTTAGCGGTTCACTATGACCGTTTTTTGCACTTAATGTAAACATCATATAACCTTTCAATATAATGAGTCGAAATCGTATTTATTTTCTTCCAGGATGGTTTTATTTTAGGGAGCCAGATATAATAAGAGCAGAACATCACAATTAGGATTAAGCTGGTTTAAAAGATTTTGAGCTAGAATTTGTAATTTTTAGAATCCGTTTAGAATAATCAAAACTAGTTTCGCGAGGCCGCCACTTTATGTTCCCAAATAAGATAATACGTTAAATACGCTTTCAAGAACAAAGTGTTAAAATAAGCATGTAAATACACAATAAACAAAAATTAATTTTATATTTGATTATGTTATACATAATACATATATGAAAAATTTGATTGCTGCCACCTATGCTCCAATGCTCGAAAATGGTGATTTAAACCTTGATATAATCCCATCCTATGCATTGTTTTTAAAATCAAACTTAATTGAAGGCGCCTTTGTTAATGGATCAACCGGAGATTTTGTTTCTCTTTCTACAGTTGAAAGAAAAAAACTAATAACAGCTTGGGCAAAGGCTAAACCAAACAACTTTTTTCTAACCAATCATGTAGGTCATACTAATATCAACGAAGCTAAAGAACTTGCTGCACACTCCAAAGACCTTGTTGATGCTATCTGCGTACTACCTCCATATTACTTTAAACCTAAAACTATAGAAAGTCTATTACACTACTGCAGTGAAATTGCGCTATCTGCACCTAACACCCCTTTCTATTATTACCATATACCTGTTCTTACCGGTGCTGAATTTTCAATGATAGATTTCATGAAGTTAGCAGTAGAACAAATTCCAAACTTCTCTGGCATTAAGTACTCTCAGTACAACCCTACTGATTTTGGCAAATGCCTGCATTTTGACCAAGGCTCAAAAAATATTCTTTTTGGTGTTGACGAGCAATTGGTAGACAGTCTTCCGCTTGGTGCCACAGGCTGGGTAGGTAGCACTTATAATCACTTGGCGCCTTTATATTATCAAATTATTTCCAATTTTAGGAACGGGGAAATAAGGGAGGCGAAACGTCTTCAACAAAAAGCTGTGTTTTTTGTTAAAACTCTAGATAAACTTAACGGATTTAATGGGGCGGGAAAAAGCTTTATGCGTTTATTTGGTCTGGATATGGGACCTAGCAGGTACCCACATAAAACTATGAGTAACGAACAGTTGACCCTTGCGCTGCAAATGATGCAGTCCAAGGAACTTACAACCTGTTTTAACTCGTCATTTTCGGAAAAACATCTTCACTAAGCTAAGCTAATCGTTTTGACTTGATCAAAATGAAGAATCAGCATAACACAAATACCGTCCATACTCGGTTAAAGGAATATTCCTCTTAATGTGCATAATGAACACCTGACATAAGGATTCATTGTATCACATCCAATAATAGAACCGGTTAAGAAAACCAACTCTTCATATAACTCCGAGTATTTTATATTGAGTTGCAGGTCATTGTAAAGAGAACTTAAAAAGACCATTAGCAGTAATTACATCCATGATGTAGCCTGTTTATGTTAAATTCTTAAGTTTTATTTGCATTATGTATAACATAATGCAAATTTTTATATATTCGTACTATCTTTTTTACAATTACTAACTTAAACTAAACTCTATGCAATGTTTTGTAAAGCAAAAGGACGCTAGATTACATGGCTTTAAAAAGCTTCTAGCTCCTATTCACAAAAAGCCCCACTTCTTTGTAATCCTACTTACATCATTATGCCTAAGCACTACTGCACTGGCGCAAGAAACTTCAATCTCCGGCACAGTTACCGATAATCAAGGAACTCCGTTGCCTGGTACCAGTATTGTTGTAAAGGGTACTACGAATGGTACACAAACCGATTTTGATGGTAATTTTACCATTAACGCAAGTAAAGGGGACATTATAGTATTCAGTTATTTAGGGTTCAATTCCCAAGAGGTGGTTGTTTCCAATAATTCCAATTATAACATTTCCTTGGGGGAAAACCCTGGAGTCCTTGACGAGGTTGTTGTAACCGGTTACGGTAGCCAGTCCAGAGGAAAACTAACAACATCCGTATCAAAATTGGATACAGATGTTTTACAATCGGCAACAAGATCTAACGTAGCAACTGCACTCCAAGGTACTATTGCTGGTTTAAGGGTAACCAATACTACCGGACAACCAGGGGCTACCCCCCAAATTGTTTTGCGTGGTGGTACTAATTTTGATGGCACAGGTTCTCCATTGATACTGATTGATGGCGTTCCAGGCTCGTTTTTTGGGCTGAATTCCGAGGATGTGGAATCTATTGAGGTACTTAAAGACGCTGCCGCAACGGCGATTTACGGAGCAAGATCTGCAAATGGTGTTGTTTTAGTAACGACAAAAACGGGAAAATCAGGTAAATCCTCCATTAATTATAGATATAACTATAGTATAAACGAGGAACGAAATGACCAACAATATCTTACCGCGGCAGATTTTCTAAATTATAACAGACAAGGTCATGCCTATTCTGAGCAAGCACGTGGAAATCCTAATTTTATCCGTCAATTCATAAACGGGGACAATTCTTTTGGTATCGGAGGTAACACCACAAATTCACCCTTCACTACTCAGCTGTTAACCCAAGATAATAGATATTTACTTAATCAACCTGGATGGAAATCCATACCGGATATATTAGACCCAACTAGAGATATTCTGTTTTTCGACAATAAAAATGTTGGTGATCGTATCTATCAGGACAGCGAGACAAAAGACCATTATATATCCTTCGATGGAGGAAATGAAAAAGGAACCTATTACTTAGGTTTAGGTATGTTAGATAACGACGGTCTTATTCTAGGATCTGGGTTTAAGCGATATTCCGGCAAGTTTTCTGGTTCCTATAAGGTTTCGGACAAAGTGAAAGTGAATTCCAATATTTTATACACGCACTCTAACCTAAGTAGAAGTCCTTTAGGCAGTGACGATACCGTATTTAGAAGATTCCAAGGTCAAGCGCCTACATCAAGAGATTTTGATAACAATCCCGATGGTACGTTTTCAGATATTTTTACAGTAGGGCAAAACCAAGGTTTCGGCAACCCATTATATTATCAGGATAAATTTGTTAGAAAAAACTTGGAACAGCGTTTAGCTGCTTCCGTTGGATTGGATTGGAATGTAGTTGACAACCTCATTTTTTCTGTAAATGCCAGTCACTTCACAATAAACAATCATAACGAAAATTTTAATAGAGCCTATAGGGTAGGTAGCAATGAAGGCCCAATACGAGCTGCTCGCGAGGCTTCTGTTCAATTGCAAAGAACATTACGAAACCAATTGACGGGTACGTTGAACTATACAAAACAATTCGGTAAGCATAATTTTAACGCATTGCTAGGTGCAGAATATTTTCAGGATAATTTCTTCACAACTTCCGCAGGAACTAGAAATTCCCCTACGGATTTGATTGAAACCTTGAATGCCGGTGCGGAAGCAGACGGTATTCCATCTAGTTTCGAGACGGAGTACGTGATTGCATCTGCTTTTGGTAGGTTATTATATGATTATGATGATAAATATCTTATAAATTTCACCTTTAGAAATGACGGTTCCTCTAGATTAGGAAATAACAAAACAGACTTTTTTCCCGGTGTTTCATTTGGTTGGAACCTACACAACGAAAGTTTCTTTTCGGAATCTGGAATTAGCAAAACCATTTCTAGAATTAAACCTAGGTTGAGTTATGGTGTTAATGGCAATCAAGATGTATTAAGCAATTATGGTGTTTTTGGTGCCTATGGAAGCCAAGGGGTTTATAATGGGCAAACCGGGTACGCTAACTCCCTACTACCTACTTTGGATTTACAATGGGAAAAATCTACAACCCTAAATATTGGTTTAGATGTTTCATTTTTCAATGAACGGCTTTCGATCATTACGGATGTCTATTCAAGGGACATTAAAGATAAGCTAGCAGACCTTACACTTCCTTTCTATACCGGGTTTAGTAGTATCCTAACTAATAACGGAACGATTAGAAACAAAGGTTTTGAACTACAAGTGAATGGTGACATTATTAGAAATGATAATTTAACATGGAATGTTGGTGCTACTTTTAGTAGAAATAGAAATTTTGTGATTGATCTTCCAGAAAACGATAATGATTTAAATAGACAAAATGGAACACTAATCTGGAATCCAAGTACAGGTGCGGAAGAATGGGTTGGTGGATTTCAGGAAGGGCAGCGATCAGGCAACGACCTTATTGTAGCCTTCGAGCAAGAACGTATTTATACCAATCAGGCCGATGCCGATGCAGACAATGCAATAACGGATGAGTTTATGCCAGCGGCAAGTAGAAACCAGCGTTGGGCAGGTGATTCTAAATGGGTGGATCAAAACAACGATGGTGTTATCAATGGCCTTGACAGAAAAGTAATTGGACGAACCACACCCCAGCTTGTAGGTGGTTTTACAACTAGCTTAAATTATAAAAACTTCAGTTTATTTGTTCAGACCGATTTCGCAACCGGGCATTTAGTATGGAATCATATTAGAGCTAAAGGGTATGGCCAAACACAAGGGAATCTAAACCAGCCCATAGAGGTGCTGGACTCTTGGACACCTACCAACACAGATACAAATTGGCCGCGTATGGTTTTTGTAAATGACGGGAAAAACGTGTGGAGAGGCAATGAAGGGAATGATTTTAGGGATTCTAACAGTTTGCAAAACGCAGGTAGTAATCAATTCTGGGAAAAAGGAGATTATCTTGCCATAAGGGAAGTTACCCTAAGATATAACGTGCCTAAGTCACTTTTCAACGATAATATTCAAAGACTTAATCTTTATGTAACAGGATCCAATCTACACTATTTTAAAAGCATGAGTGGTGATACACCAGAAATTGGTGGTGTACAGTATGGCGCCTTTCCTGTTCCAAGAACGGTTACCATTGGACTAAACATAACTTTATAAATTTTATCAAAATGAGAAAATATATATACATAGTAGTAGCAGTCATCTCAATGATCGCCTGCGACAAAGAATTAAATCTTACAAGTCCAAGTGAATTAACCACGGCAGGTTTTTGGGATACCGAAGAAGGAGCAAGAACGGCACACACAGGTTTATATGCTAACCTAAGGTCATCCGCACAAACCCTTTGGTTGTTGGGGGAAATGAGAAGTGATATTTGGGGAGGCCGTACGTACGAATCCGCCAGCAACACAAACCTAATAGAATCTAATTTTACCGAGGCGACCGCTCCTTTTGGTGGCTGGGCAGGACTTTACACAAGGATTCATAGAATAAACGATTTCTTGATCAATGCCCCTGAAGTTGATTTTATTAGCGAGGGCGATAAGAACCAATTAATAGCGCAAGCATACGGGCTTAGGGCGTTCTACTATTACACCCTCTTGAAAACATGGGGAGAAGTACCCATTATTGTAGAGCCTCTAGGCACTATAGACCCCTCAGATTTGACCAAACCTAGATCTTCACAAGAAGATGTCATGAGTTTGATCAAGTCTGATATTGAAGCCTCCTTGAACAGTTTTGGAGGAGATGATAGCTTTTGGGAAGGTAGTAGGAACTTTTGGTCAAAAGCTGCCACATTAGCTTTGAAAGGCGATGTTTACATTTGGTCCGGTAATTTGTTGGGAGGTGGTGCGTCAGATTTTAACGAGGCAAAAGCTGCATTGGAACAAATACCTTCATTGGGTGTTAGCCTTGCGCCGAGCATAGAGGAATTGTTCGGTATTGGTAACGAAGGTAACAGTGAGTTTATTTTTTCCATACAATACAAGCAGGATGAGGCCTCAAATTTTTACAATAGCTTAACAGGTAGAAGTACGGAAGTAAACCCTCAGTTTAACGACAAAGGAAACTCCATGACCGACTTTGTTATCGCCGGAGCGAATAGATATGGCCAGTCAGAAAAGACTATTTTATTGTTAGATGATAACAACGATAGCCGTAAAGACGCTACTTTTATTCGATTATATTTAGATGATAATGGAGGAACCGGTTACCCTACCTATAACGAACCTACTTATTTTGGTTCCGTATTCAACAAGTTTTTGGGCCAAGTAATTGGCACCGAACGTATATTTGAAAATGACGTGCCTGTCTACAGGTATGCAGATATACTTTTACTTTTGGCCGAAGCAAAAAATCTACTAGGTGAAGATCCATCAGCAGAAATCAACCAAATTCGCCAAAGAGCTTATGGTGCAAATTATGATGCGGCTACGCAGGGCCATGTAAATGGCTCACAGGTAGCCAATGCCAATGCTATATTGGAAGAACGTTACAAAGAATTCATAGGAGAAGGCAAAAGATGGTGGGATTTAAGAAGAGCTGGAAACAATTTTGTTCTAGATAATATTAGTTTTTTAAATCCAGGGGACGAATTTAAGTTGGTATTGCCCATCACTACGGATATGATAGGCAGAAACCCAGCCTTGGTACAAACACCGGGTTATAATTAGAATAGTTTTTGTTGAGTTAGTTTAGTACCTAAAACCCTTGGTTTCGTAAGTCAAGGGTTTTTTATTTACTTATTTAACGTTGAATACATGGTCAAAATGTGGCTCTAGATGTCTACGCATAGCACTACGGAATGTTTCGGGGGTTCCAATTTTAAGATTATCCATTAGCATACGGTGGCTTACAAATTTACCCGAAGAATATTGGTAGTCGCTATTGGTCTTTTTGGCATCCATAAGGTATTTATATTCAAAAGCAGGCAGCAATAGATTTTGGAAACCAAGCAGCGTGGAATTACCGGATATTTGATAAAGTTTGCCATGAAATGCCACCTCGCGGTCTAGGGAAAATCTATTCCTTTCGTAACTGGTCTCCTCCTCGGCGACTACAATTTCTTCCAGCTCATCCATATCTTTTTGGGTCTTATGCTCAAAAAGGAAATCGGCCATACCCATTTCCAAAATCAATCGCAACTCAAACAATTGTTTTAAGGTATCCTCACCTAAAAGTGTCGGGTCCATGATACGCTCAAAATTATTTATGATATCTGGCTGCTTTAGGATCATGCCTCTGTGCTTTTTAGAATCTACCAGACCCAAGGTTCGTAAACGAAGTAATGCCTCTCGAACTACGGTACGGCTAACGCCTAAGGATTCGGCAAACTCCAACTCTTTAGGTATGGCATCGCCTACCTTCAAATTATTCTCCTTAAAAAAGGCCAAAAGCCTAGTTTCTACTTTATCTACCAAAGAACCCGTATCTATCGGTTTCAGTTTCTTAAAATCCTTCATTTATTCTATTTAACTTAGTCCGTATATAAAAGCAGTGACATGGCTGTAGGTCTTTTCATTGCAAAAATAACAATTGTACTCGGGTTTGGAGACATCCCTAAATTTGTATTAAAACTAAGAACATAAAGCCAAGTTAGTCATTTTTTAAGTAAATTTGTATTATGTCAGACATATAATATGAACTACAGTCAATTTTATAAAAATGCCTTACTTAACGATGTTATTCCTTTTTGGGAAGAACATTCCATAGACACTACCTATGGTGGGTACTTTACCTGCCTAGATCAATTTGGTAAGGTATACGATACAGACAAGTTCATTTGGTTACAGGCCAGACAGGTTTGGCTTTTTTCCATGCTATATCAAAAAGTAGAAAAAAAAGCCTCTTGGCTAGCCATTGCAACAGCTGGCGCAGAATTTCTCAAAGATCACGGAATGGATAACCAAGGAGATTTCTATTTCTCGGTAACTAGAGAGGGAAAACCTTTGGTACAGCCTTATAATATTTTCTCGGACTGTTTTGCTGCAATGGCCTTTGCACAATATTCAAAAGCATCTGGCGAGACTTCCTATGGAACCTTGGCGAAAAATACCTACCTAAATATACTTTTAAGAAAGGATAACCCAAAGGGCAAATTCGAAAAAGGTACGGGTACTAGAAACCTAAAGAACTTCGCTCTTCCCATGATTCTGTCCAATCTAGTTTTAGAACTAGAAGATTTTTTAGACGAAAAAGAAATCCAAAAAACAATAGATTTCAGCGTCCATGAAGTTATGGAGGTCTTTTTACAAAAGGATTCCTGCCTTATTTACGAGAACGTATTGATCAACGGGGATTTACATGATAGTTTTGAAGGACGCCTGATCAACCCAGGTCATGGTTTGGAAGCTATGTGGTTTATGATCGATATTGGTATACGTAACAAGGATACTACATTAATCAAAAAAGCGACCGATACCATGCTGAGCATCTTGGACTATGGTTGGGACAAAGAATACGGTGGAATTCTTTATTTTATGGATGCCAAAGGCCATCCGCCACAGCAATTGGAACATGATCAAAAATTATGGTGGGTACATTTAGAAGCGCTAGTTGCTTTAGCCAAGGCCTATGAACACCGGCCAGATGAACAGATAAAACAGTGGTATGACAAGGTACACGAATATACATGGTCCCATTTCCCCGACTCGGAACATGGCGAATGGTATGGTTATTTGAATAGGGAAGGAAAACCACATCTTAGTCTAAAAGGCGGAAAATGGAAGGGTTGCTTTCATGTGCCCAGAGCACTTTATCAGTGTTGGCAGACTTTTGAGCGTATCCAACTAAAATCCCCTAGTATTTAATCTTTATAATTTAAACTTATGAAAAAATACAACTTCTTTACCCTGTCTATTTGTGCACTGTTCCTGTTGATGTCCTGTGAAACCTCAACAAAAGCAACTACCTTTAGTATTAGTAGCGTACAACCCGTACTACCCGTTTTAGCTAAAAAAGACCGAAACAAAGTGCTACATATTACCTTGGCACAGGAAAACGATTCCTCCATATCCAAAGTGAACTCCTTTTCTTTTTCATTGGCGGGGACTACGAACATAAAGGACATCAAAAAAGCAGAACTCCTATACGCTGGTAATAGTGCCGATTTTTCGGATGGGGAAGTTATTGGCACGGAGATGGCATTGGATAAAAACTTCAACATCAGCCCACAAAATCCGATATCCCTCACAGAAGGAAACGTATGGTTATCCGTTGCGCTTAACAATACTCCCAATCTTTTGAATAAAATTAGCGTACAATTGGTATCCGTTACTTTTGAGGACGGTAGCATGGCCAATGTAAAAAAACAAGCCAACACACCACAGCGCATAGGCATCGCACTGCGCCAACACCAAGACGAAGGGGTAGATACATTTAGGATTCCGGGGCTTGCAACTACCAACAAAGGAACACTTATTGGGGTTTACGATATTCGTTACAACGACCCCGTAGATTTGCAGGAAGATGTAGACGTTGGTTTGAGCCGTAGCACGGACGGCGGCCAAACCTGGGAACCTATGAAGGTAATCATGGATATGGGCGAATATGGTGGGCTGCCCGAAGACCAGAACGGCATCGGAGACCCTACCGTATTGGTAGACCGCGCCACCAACACCATTTGGGTAGCGGTACTATGGTTGCACGGCTACCCGGACGAACGCGCTTGGAACGCATCCGCTCCGGGAATGACACCTGAAAAAACGGGTCAGTTTATGCTCGTAAAAAGTGAGGATGACGGCGTTACATGGTCCCAACCGATGAATATTACCCCACAGACCAAAAAATCCGAGTGGCAATTATTCTTTAACGGACCAGGAATGGGCATTACCATGAAAGATGGCACCCTGGTATTTCCTGCGCAGTTCAAGGACAAAGAAAGAATTCCACATTCCACCATCATTTACAGCAAGGACCAAGGACAAACTTGGACTGTGGGCACGGGCGCAAAATCCGAAACTACAGAGGCACAAGTGGTAGAATTGTCCGACGGTAGCCTTATGCTAAATATGCGGGACGACCGCAACCGCGCCAACCGTAAGGACACGCTCAATGGAAGATCCGTGGCAATTACAAAAGACCTTGGCAAGACGTGGGTAGAGCACCCTACTTCCCGAAAAGCCTTACAGGAATCCAATTGTATGGCGAGCATTATTGCACACGAACATGATGAAAAAGGAAGGATTTTTTTCTTCTCCAATCCAAACACCAAGGAACAACGGGATCACATTACCATAAAGACCAGTTTTGATGAGGGCAATACCTGGCCTATTGAAAACCAATTGGAACTGTATGAGGAAAACACCTATGGGTATTCGTGTATGACCATGATAGACGAGAATCATATTGGCATTCTATATGAGGGTAACAAGGAGCTTTATTTTGAGAAAATCGCTTTAGATGAGCTTTTAAAATAATACGTACCTATGCGCAAAAAGGAACAGAACACATCATTTTTAAGCCTACCTGTTATGGCGTTCTGGTTCTTGTCTTTTTGCGTATTTACGGGATACACGCAATTACCAACTGATTTTGCCAAAACATATCCGGTAATTCCCACTCCTAAAGAAGCTTCCTATGGTACGGACTTACTTCTTTTTGATGGCATTTTAGTCGGTGGAATGGAATTTGTTTCGCAAGGAGGTAAATTGATTAGTTTTTTTCAATCCCATGGTATTCCAACGAAAACGGACGGACTTTCAATTCGCTTTGAGAAAATAAAAATTGAGGGCACCGAGCATCCTGATGCGTATCAACTTCAAATTGACAATTCGGTAGTGATTAGGGCAACTTCGGATCAAGGTGCGTTTTACGGGCTACAGACCCTAAAACAATTGTTTCGGAATCAAGGAGAAAAAGGAGCACTACCAAAGGTGCGCATCACCGACTGGCCCGCATTCAAAATCCGTGGTTTTATGCACGACACAGGCCGTAATTATCAGTCGGTGGCACAACTCAAAGAGCAGATAGATATCCTCGCCCTGTACAAATACAACACCTTTCATTGGCACTTGACAGATAATCCGGGATGGCGCTTGGAGAGTAAAAAATATCCGCAACTACAGTCCACAAAATCCTTTTCCCGTCATGTAGGTAAATTTTATACTCAAGCTGATTTTAAGGATATCCTCGCTTATTGTAAGGAGCGACATATTACCGTAATTCCGGAATTTGATATTCCCGGACATACCGATGCTTTTCGAAAGGCATTCGATTTGAAGAACATGGAAGACCCGATAGTGCTTCCCATTTTACTCGACCTTTTTGAAGAACTGTGCAACTTAGCAGACGCCGAAGAAATGCCTTATATACATATAGGCACCGATGAAGTCCGCCACAAAAGGGAAGAAGTAGCCGACACTACCATCCTTGCTATTATGGAATTTCTTAAAACTAAGAATCGCAACGTTATTGTATGGAAAGAAGGCATTCAAATTCCAGAGGACAGCACCTCCATAAAACAGCTATGGGCACAGCATCCGCCCACTAAGGGACATCCGTTTATAGATTCCCGTGCTAATTACATAAATCACTTAGATCCGTTTACGGGTATGAGCCGGCTCTTTTTTCAACAACCTACAAGACAAGCAGTAGGCGATTCCATAGCCTTGGGCGGAATTCTATGTGCGTGGCCAGATAATAATATAGCCCATGAACGGGACATCCTCAAACAAAATCCGATTTATCCGTCCATGGTTTTTTATGCCGATGCTATCTGGAACGGCAAGGAAAAGGACCGACCACAATATTGGGCCAACCTGCCCATGGCAAACTTGCCCGAACTAAAGGATTTTACCCGATTGGAAGAGGCCGTTCTGGTTCATAAAACCGAATTTTTTAAAGGAAAGGAATTCCCCTACGTAAAACAGACCGATATCCAATGGCAATTGATAGGCCCGTTTGACCATAAAAACGATTTTTCTAAACGTTTTCCAGTGGAAGATGGTATCAAAGAAGCCTATACAATAAAGAACGAAATCTATACCTGGCAGGGGTCGTATGTTGGTGGTACCATACATTTTAAACATTTTTTCGGCTTTCCCGCCATTACAGATATCGACTCTGGAACATATTACGCCTATACCGAAATTTATAGTCCGGATGAGCGCGTACAGGATTTCTGGATAGGTTTTCAAGGTTGGTCGCGCTCCGGTGGCCGCAGGGGAGGTCCTTTTCCAGATTTGGGCGAATGGCACACCACACAACCAAAAATATGGGTGAACCAAAAAGAGATAGACCCGCCTAAATGGAAACAACCCGGTTTAAAAACATTGACCGATGAAATCCCCTTTATAGACGAGGATTACTTCTATAGAGAACCTACAAAAATAAGATTAAAAAGGGGATGGAATACCGTACTTCTAAAAGTACCCCATGGCGGAAATTCATGGAAATGGATGTTCAGTTGTGTCCCTATCGATGTTAATGAACATGGAGTGCACATTGCCCCGGATTTAAAATATAAAACGAAAACAAGCGACCATGACCAAAAATAACATCCTATACTGTATCACAATGGCTTTCATGCTGATGAGGCTATTTTTTGGAGCTGCACAGGAATCCCCAAAAACAGAGGTCACAAGTTTGCCACAACTGCCGTCGCTAAACGAGGAAGGAAAAAGTTTTGGTTTTGCCGGGATGATGGGTGGCCTACACAACGATGTTCTGATAGCTGCCGGTGGTGCCAATTTCCCCAACGGCTTGCCTTGGGAAGGGGGAGCGAAACGATATACCGATGCCATTTTTGTATTTGTTGATGGTGTCTGGCAAATAGCCTCCGAAAAACTACCGTCTCCTTTGGCCTACGGAGCCTCCGTTCCATTACCCGAAGGAGTATTGGTAATAGGTGGGGAAGATGGTTCAACCGCTACGAATGCCGTTTTTTTGCTGCGTTACAATCCTAAGAACAATACTGTAGAACAAGAATCCTATCCTTCATTACCAGAACCTTTGGCCTACTGCGCTGCTGTTGTAGAGGATGGTTTTGTGTACGTGGTAGGTGGAAAAAACATGGGTCACAGCGTAAATTCCTTTTACAGGCTTTCGCTTAAAAATAAGACAATATGGGAGAGATTGCCTGATTTCCCAGGTGAGTCTAGGGCTTTACATACAGTGGTCGTACAAGAGACAAAAGAAGCTCGCAGGCTCTTCGTGCTAGGCGGACGTAACCAAACTGCTGGTAAAAAATCTACTATACCAACGGACTATCTTTCCTACGACCTAAAAAAAGACGTTTGGCGCAACGAGGGACAAATAGAGATAAATGGCCAGGAAAAGGTCTTAATGGGAGCTTCTTCGCAAGCAACAGGCTCTATGCATCTGTTGGTTTATGGTGGCTCGGACGAAGTACTTTTTGATGAATTGGAATTTTTAGGGCTACAATTGGCAAAGGAGGATAATGATACAATCCGCACCCAAATAATCGAACGACGTGGTAATATCCTAAACAGCCATCCCGGCTTCTCCAGCGAAATTTTGGCCTACAATACCATGACCAAAAAATGGTTCGTATACGACACTGTTGCTAATAAAATACCCGTTACGGCACTTACTTTTGAAAACAAGGATGGTTTTACCGTGGTATCTGGCGAAGTTTCTCCGGGCATACGTACACCGGCCGTACAGACCTATACTATCGCTGAAGCGGCAGAACCTTTTGGCGCTATCAACTACACGGTTTTGATTATCTATCTGTTAATTTCCCTAATGATCGGCGTATATTTTGCACGTAAACAGAAATCTACGGAAGACTATTTTGTTGGTGGTGGCCGCATTCCTTGGTGGGCGGCGGGACTTAGTGTTTTTGGCACACTATTAAGCGCCATTACCTTTATGGCCATCCCCGCAAAAGCATTTATAACGGACTGGTCCTTTTTCTTTTTAAACATTACGGCTATTCTGATAACGCCTGTTATCGCCTTGATTTTTATCCCGTTTTTCAACAAATTAAAAATTAGAACGGCCTACGAATACTTGGAAAATCGGTTTAACTATTTGGCCCGAGCTTTTGGTAGCCTATCCTTTATTCTATTCCAATTGGGACGAATCGGGATTGTATTGCTCCTACCCTCTTTGGCCATCTCCATAGTTACGGGAATTCCGGTAGAGACCAGTATTCTAATTATGGGGTTGCTCTGTATTTTGTACACCACATTTGGCGGAATAGAGGCCGTAATCTGGACCGATGTGCTCCAAGTAATCGTTCTTTTGGGTGGAAGTGTATTGGCGGTAGTCTGGATTATGCTCCACACCGAAACCTCTTTTGGCGATATGATTACCTATGCACAGGAACGTGATAAATTCAATATCACCAACATGGATTTCGATTTTACGGAATCTACCTTTTGGGTGGTCTTTATAGGTGGCCTGGCTTCCGCTATGGTAACCCAAGGCACCGATCAAACTATTGTTCAACGTTTTTTGACCAGTTCGAGTGTAAAGGATTCTCAAAAAACCCTCTATACCAACGCAGTATTGACCCTTCCGGCAACAATCATCTTTTTCGGTCTAGGAACCCTGTTGTTCATTTTCTATTCGGAAATGCCCAATGCCTTATCTCCTGCGATTTCAAATAATGATTCCATTTTTCCTTGGTACATTGTTAGGGAATTGCCTGTTGGGGTTTCTGGTTTATTGGTAGCCGGAATTTTCTCGGCGGCCATGTCGAGCATCAGTAGTAGCTTGAATTCGGTATCAACTGCCTATTGCAATGATTTTCATCAACACTTTAGACCTGAAACAACTGATACGAAATTGTTAAAAATAGCAAGGATAGCTACGGTACTGACCGGTATTGCAGGTGTGCTATTGGCATTGTGGATGGCGAATTCCAACATCAAATCCCTTTGGGATGAATTCTATAAATTCCTCGGATTGTTTACCGGTGGATTGGGAGGGATGTTTCTTTTGGGAATGCTCACAAAAAAAGCCAATTCAACAGGAACCTTGTTGGGCTTGGTAGTCAGTGCCTTGTTGATATGGTACATCAGCGTTTTTACGGAAATCAACTTTTTGATGTACTCGTTCTTAGGGGTAGCCTCATGCTTTATTTTCGGATATATCTTCAGTTTAATTTTTAAAGATAAAAAGTAGATTATGCGGTTTTTCCTAGTGTTTAATTTTTTCTTCTTTCTAGGTATCCATTCGATTCTTGGCCAACTAAGTGTACCGAAATTCTTTACTGACAATATGGTGCTGCAGCGAGATAAAGCTGTTCATTTATGGGGCAAGGGTAATCCTGATACATTTTTGAAAGTACAATTTGGAGAGGAAACTGTTACAGCAAGGGTCGGTCAAGATTCTAACTGGAGCATTCTATTGAAAAAGCGGAGGGCAAATCCCAATCCCCAATCCATCCTAATAACACATCGACAACAAAAAATCATGTTGGCCAATATCTTGATAGGGGATGTATGGCTTTGTATCGGCCAGTCCAACATGGAGTGGCCCATGGAAAAAGAAATGCATTTTGAAAAAGAGGTAAAGAAGGCAAATAGACCTTTGCTACGCTTTTACAATCCTTCATATGCCGGGAAAAGTATTTATAATGAAATTTTTACCGATTCGGTACTTAGGCTTCTTGGCAAAAAAGACTTTTATATGGGGAAATGGCAGGTCAGCGATAGTAATTCCGTAAGAAAGATGAGTGCGGTTGGTTATTATTTTGCAAAAGAACTTCTTGAAAAAAAGCATGTTCCAATCGGATTAATTAATATGGCTATTGGAGAGGCGCCGATTGAAACTTTTGTAGCCGTCAAGGCAATGGAAAATCATCCAAAATTTACCCGAAAGGCAAAAGGCAACTGGCTTACCAACGAAGAACTGCCCGTTTGGATACGGGAACGAGGCCATCAAAATGTGGGCAAAATACCAGTAATCCATCATGATGAACTAGGGCCAAATCACGCCTTTAAACCGGGATTTGCTTTCGCAGCAGGGATTGAACCAATGGCACAAATGCCTATCAAAGGAATCTTATGGTATCAAGGCGAGAGCAACGCTCAAGAACCGGAGCGGGTTTATGAATATGCAGAATTGCAAAAATCAATGATTGAAGACTATCGAAAACAATGGAAGCAGCACGAAATGCCATTTTACTGGGCGCAACTTTCTTCTATTGACTCATCGAGGTACAAATCGCGTTATTGGCCACAGTTTAGGAACAAACAGCGCAAACTGTTAGAAGAAATAGATTATGGCGGCATGGCCGTTACCAGCGATATCGGCGCAAAAAATGATGTGCATCCCACCAATAAAAAAGATGTGGGAAATCGCCTAGCAAGATGGGCCTTGAACAATGTGTATAGCCATGGTATCATGCCCTCTGGCCCTTTGCCCTATTCGGCAGTCTACAAAGACGGAAAAGTAGTGGTATCATACGAATATAGCGATGGCTTGACCTCTTCGGACGGGAAACCGCTTCGGGGATTTTCTTTAGATGGAAAAAACTCTGTCAAGGCAGATATCCAAAAGGATAAAATTGTCATTCCTACAGTACGTAAACCCAAATTTTTATATTACGCATGGCGGCCTTGGTCGGATGCGAATCTGGTAAACGTCGAAAAACTACCTGCATCGACCTTTAAACTAAAAGTGGAATGAACTACAGTCCTAAAATGAAGATTAAGTTTCCTATTTTCCAGGTATTGTTGAGTCTTTTTTCGATTTTCTCTACCGGGCAAGATAATGAAGCGATGATATGGTATGATGCTTCCTTACTTCCCATCCATGGAAAATTGGATACGGCGAATACGGCACCGTTTCAACGCTTTCCTCCGAAGATGGAAGATAAAGTGAGGGAGCAGGTTTGGCAACTGTCAAAAAACTCCGCTGGACTCTACCTCGATTTTAAGACGGATGCCATCAATATTATTATTCACTATCAACTTGAGGATGAATTGGCGTTTCCACACATGCCCGCCACTGGGGTCAGCGGATTAGATCTTTACGCACATGAAGAAAAAGAGGATTGGCAATGGGTAAAGGGGAAGTATAGTTTCAAGAATACCATAACCTACCGATTTTCAAATATCAAACCTTTGGCGAAAAAAGAACTTCGGGTCTATCGCCTTTACCTGCCCCTCTATAGTTCCTTAAAATGGATGCAGGTCGGAGTAGCCAAAAGTGAAGTATTAAAAGGTTTATATGATTCTGATGATAAACCGATTGTAGTATACGGAACCTCTATTGTTCAGGGAGCTTGCGCAAGCCGTCCCGGTATGGCCTGGCCGAACATATTGGGAAGGAAATCGGGAAGGCCAGTAATCAACCTCGGCTTTTCCGGAAATGGTAGATTGGATCCTGAGATTATCGACTTTTTGAGACGAACCGATGCATCCATTTACGTATTGGATTGTATGGCGAATTTCACTTCTGGTCAAGGTTTGAATCCTGAAGAAGCTGAAAAAAGAATTGCCAAAGCCGTGAACGATATACGAGCTTTACAACCCGAAATCCCAATTTTGCTGGTCGAACATGCAGGCTACTCAGATGGCAATATGCAGCCTGCCAGAAAAATAACCTATGTTGAATTGAACCGGGCCACCGAAAATGTCTTTAAAAAATTAAAAGCCCAAAAAACGAAGTTTCTATATCTTCTGAAGAAAGAGGAAATCGGTTTGGCTATGGATAGTTTTGTTGACGGTACACACCCCAATGATTATGGGATGCTGAAATATGCTAATGCCCTTAAAAGGAAATTGGACAAAATCATTAAGTAATTAGTACGTTATCACATTTTATTATACCGCCAAGAGATTAAAGAGTTCCAATGGAATAATGGTCCAGGGTTTTTCTTTAGATGGAAAACATCAAATACCTTATATGCTGAAAGGAAGTACGTAGTTATATCCTCTGATTCCAAACCCAAATTCGTTTATTATTCATGGCAGTCCTATGCTCTTGGAAATTTACTGAATAGCAGCGGCTTACTTGCATCAACATTTAAACTTCAAGTAAAATAGATTAAAATTTTCTCGAACATTTCCCTTTTTCATTATGCATTATTCGTGTAACTAAAGGTTTTGGGATAAAATAAAAACCGTTACAATTTGCAAAAAAAACGGTCAAAGTGAACCACTGAAAACGGAATTCTTTGAGCCACCTAAAAACCCATTTCAGACTATGATATAAAAGGGTTTGCAATAAATATTGTTATGCCCACTTTAATTCGGCAGGGGTGGTATACGATGTCTGTCTTTTCCAGCTCAGGAACATATTCAATACGACAACATCTATCGAAACTGCATATACAAAACTGGCGCATTGGTATAAAAATGTTGAAAATAAGGGCTTTAGGACTTTTAATACAATCGCAAACACGATAGCGCTCAATTACAGGTCCATCCTGAACTATTTTATAAAAAAAGTACCAATGCCTCGGCCGAATCGTTCAACGCAAAAATAAAAGCCTTTAGGGCCCAGTTCAAAGGAGTTAAAATTCTAGAATTCTCCTCTATAGGTTAACCACAATATTTGCTTAAACACAACAATTGGTCATAATCCCATATGCGCCCCATAAAATTAATTATTTAATACTCGTGAAAATAGTATTTGAAATCAAAATGCGCTATTTGGTATCAACTTAAATATTAATGAGAAAATACCAAAATGTTTTACCTATGTTGTACCTGACCTTTTTTTCGGTTCGATTTCAAACAAAAAAAGCCGAAGATTTCTCTTCGGCTTTTGTACAGGTGGGGAGACTCGAACTCCCACACCTTGCGGCACCAGATCCTAAGTCTGGCGTGTCTACCAATTCCACCACACCTGCATTTAAAATCTTTTTCGACTTTTTCTTGTCTAAGTCCTAAGTCTAGCGTGTCTACCAATTCCACCACGCCTGCATAATACCCAACCACAAATCGTGATTAATGGGGTGCAAATATAATGCAAAAAATCAATTCTCTAAATTTTAGCTATTTAAAAATTACGCTTTTTGTACTTTTATCAAAAGTCACTTAATAAATAACATGCAAAACGTAGAAAAATATCTTTCAGATAATAAAGACCGATTTTTAAATGAGCTTATAGAATTACTTAAAATTCCTTCCGTTAGTGCGGATTCGGCTTTCTCACAAGACGTATTAGATACTGCAGAAGCTGTAAAGACAAGATTGGAAGAAGCCGGATGCGATATAGTTGAAATTCATGAAACTGCAGGTTATCCTATTGTTTACGGCGAAAAAATTATAAATCGCGATTTACCCACGGTTCTTGTTTATGGGCATTATGATGTGCAACCAGCAGATCCAATAGATTTATGGCATTCTCCCCCTTTTGACCCTGTGATTAAAAAAACCGAATTACATCCAGATGGGGCCATTTTTGCACGTGGCGCATGTGATGACAAAGGTCAAATGTACATACATGTTAAAGCATTGGAGTTAATGGTAAAAACCAATCAATTACCTTGTAACGTCAAATTCATGATTGAAGGTGAAGAAGAAGTCGGTAGTAATAACTTAGGTATTTATGTAGTAGCAAATAAAGAAAAGCTGGCCAATGATGTTATTTTAATTTCTGATACGGGAATGATCGCTAACGATGTACCCTCTATCACAACCGGACTTCGTGGATTAAGTTATGTTGAAGTTGAAGTAACCGGACCAAATCGTGACCTGCATTCAGGACTATATGGTGGTGCGGTTGCCAACCCAATAAACATTTTGTCAAAAATGATCGCAAGCCTACATGATGATAACAATCATATTACCATTCCAGGTTTTTACGATAAGGTCGAAGAACTTTCTACCGAAGAACGTGCTGAAATGGCAAAGGCTCCTTTTAGTATCGAAAAATACCAGAATGCATTAGATATTGAATCAGTTTATGGAGAAAAGGGATATTCTACGAACGAACGTAATTCTATTAGGCCAACATTAGATGTTAATGGTATTTGGGGCGGTTATACTGGCGAAGGTGCAAAAACGGTTATTCCAAGCAAGGCCTATGCGAAAATATCTATGCGTTTGGTTCCTAATCAAGATTGGAAAGAGATTACCGACCTATTTAAAACACATTTCGAAGCTATTGCCCCCAAAGGAGTTACCGTTAAGGTAAAACCTCACCATGGCGGACAAGGCTATGTTACTCCGATTGATACCATTGCATACCAAGCGGCATCAAAAGCCTATGAAACTACCTTTGGTAAAAAACCGATTCCACAACGTAGTGGTGGTAGTATTCCTATCGTTTCTTTGTTTGAAAAAGAATTGGGCAGTAAAACAATTCTAATGGGCTTTGGTTTGGATAGTGATGCCATACACTCCCCTAACGAGCATTTCGGAGTATGGAATTATTTTAAGGGAATCGAAACCATCCCTTATTTCTTCCAGTATTTTACCGAAATGAATAAATAAAATAAACGTCTTTACGAGGAGCTTTTTAGCGACGAAGCAATCTGTAAGTTTTTTTTGTAGCGAACTAATAGATTGCTTCGTTTTACTCGCAAAGACGTTTTTTATTTTTGAATGATACTTTAAGTTCGCAAAACGAACAATCAGCGACTAAATCTTCTTCACGTACTTCGTAATAATCACTGTTAGCGTAGGTCCTACTTTACCTTCAATATATTCAGCATTTTCACGATCTAGGGAGATTCTTCGTACTGCGGTACCTTGCTTGGCAACTTGGCTCGATCCTTTTATTTTAAGGTCCTTTATCAAAACAACGCTATCCCCATTTTCTAGAATAACACCGTTCACATCTCTATGAATTATTTTATCGGCTTCCGCTAGACCTTCACCCGTAGCTTTTGCCCAATCTAAAGTTTCTGGCTCCAAATACATCATGTCTAAAAGGTTTTTAGGCCACCCTTCAGACTTTAATCGAGACAACATACGCCAAGCGATGACCTTAACAGAATCGTATTCACTCCACATACTATCATTTAGACATCGCCAGTGATTAGAATCCATCTGCTCGGGGTCTTCAATCTGCGTACGACATGTCTCACATGCTAAAATACTAGAGTCAACCCCGCTAATAGAAACTGGCTGCACTTCAAAAACTTCTAAATTATTGGTAGCTGTACATAGTTCGCAAGTAGAACCGCTGCGTGCCTCCAAATCAGATAATACACTCATTATTGGTTATTTTAAAAACAAACTTACATCTTTTTCATGGGGTGGTTGGGCCTTTCCCAAAAGAATTGAGGTCGGGCTATTCGTTACAAGTACGCTTCGCAAAAATCGAATACGGGCTTTTCACTTCTATCCCTAAGGCCAAAATAATAATTTACTCTACACTTGTAGAATTAAAATATTTATTCTATGTTTGTAGAACATACTCTAAACATGTAGAAAATGCAGTTGTCAAAATCGGAAGAAGAATTAATGAATATTCTCTGGAAACAGAAAAAAGCTTTTATGAAAGATTTGCTAGACGTTTATCCAGAACCTAAACCTGCCACCACAACGGTAGCAACACTTCTTAAACGTATGACCGATAAAGGCTTTATTGATTACAAAAATTTTGGACGAAGTAGAGAATACTTTCCACTTGTTAAAAAGAAAGACTATTTCTCAAAACACGTAAACGGACTTATTAAGAACTTTTTCAACGATAGCGCTAGTCAGTTCGCTTCGTTTTTCACCCAAGAAACCAATTTGAGCAAAACCGAATTGGAAGATTTAAAAAAATTGATAGACAGTGAAATAAAAAAGAAATAGTCATGATTATCTTCCTTTTAAAATCTGCCACCTGTATGGCCATATTTCTGGTCTTCTACAAATTGTTTTTGGAAAAGGAAAGCATGCATTTCTTTAAACGCTATTTTCTATTGGCTGCAATAGCTATTAGTTTACTAATACCAGCCGTGGTTTTTACTAAGGTAATCTACATAGAACCAATTTCGACTTCCTTTACGCCAAAAGAAGATTATAGTTTAGAAACTTACCACGCACCTCGTACAGAATCTATTAACTACACCTATTGGTCTCTTTTAAGTGTATACAGCCTAGGTGTGCTCTTCTTTAGCCTTCAGTTCTTTAAGAATCTTTATCAGATTAAAAATACTATACAAAACAATCCTAAGCAGCAGACAAATAACATTATAAAAGTTTTATTATCGCTACAAATTGTACCACATACCTTTTTCAATTATATCTTTTTAAATAAACAGAAATTTGAAGCAAATGAAATACCTCCTGCTGTTTTATTACATGAAGAAACCCATGCCAAACAAAAGCACAGCATCGATATTTTAGTGCTGGAGATACTTCAAATAGTATTCTGGTTTAATCCACTTATTTATCTATTTAAAAAATCAATAAAATTAAATCACGAATTTTTAGCGGATAGTGCCGTATTAAATAACGGACTAGAAAAAAGCGACTATCAAAAAATATTATTGGCATTCTCATCAAATGCCGCAGAACCACAATTGGCAAATGCCATCAATTATTCATCAATCAAAAAACGATTTACTGTCATGAAAAAAGAAACATCAAGAAAAGTGTCCCTAGTTAAAAGCTTTCTTATTATTCCAATAGCCGCCATTTTACTTTTAGGCTTTAGTGAGAAAGAAATACTTGAGATTCAAAAAGAAGGTTCTGCTCAAGAACAACAAACTCTATTAAGTGGCATCAAAAAAGAGCTAGAAAATGTAGATGCCTTAAAACTTAATTATACAGAAGAAAAAGAACAAATCATTGAATTATATATTAAAAAGAATGCTGAAATTTTAATACATAATACCCCCGTTCTTTTAAAAGATTTAGCTGAGGTAATTGTAAAAGAGATTCGGCCTGATATTAAACTGGAAAACATACGCATTGAAGGTTTAACAGAGGATACATTAGAATCTGAATTTATGTTTTCTATTACAACCGAAATTAGAAAAGCAAATATTAAGCAAATAAAATTTTACACTTCAGAATATATTATGGATGCTGCAGATTATAAAGACGAAATCGAAATTACGCCTGAAACAATTATTCTAGATACAAATAGAATAATCTTACAAACAAGTAAAATAATTGAATATGAAAATTTAGCCCAAAAGTATTTAGCAATACCTGTTAAAAAAAGGATCATTAGATTGGATGATTTGAATAAATTAGAAAACTTGAATCGAAAAATTGGCAATAATCAATCTTATCCAATTCCACAATTTTTACCCGAAAATATTATTGTTGATAAAAAAACAATTCTAGTAATCGTTGATAAAAATCAAATCTATCTTAATACCAAAAAAGTTTCAGTAGAAACATTTAAAACCGAATTCAATTTATTAACAAAAGGTTGGGAGTCAGATTATCAATCAATAAATTCAAAATTTAATTTTAACGAAACCCCAATAGAATATCTAAATAAAATTGAAAACGAGTTTAAAAAAACGAGTTTTTCAACAAAAAACAGGACAGTTAATTTATTTAATATCGAAACTGCAAAATCAAATCTAAAATTAGCAGAAATTCTTCGTTATAATACCCTCGCTAAAAAATACAATACCATCCCCATTGAAAAAAGGGTCATCCCTTTAAAAGATTTAAACATATTAGAAACCATCTACCGTAATATGAGTCCGGCACAAAAAGAGGCCGCGCAACCTTTTCCTGAATGTTTACCACAGGTGAATCAAGAAGGTGCTACTAAAAAGCAAATTGCATCTTATAATAATCTGTCTAAAAAGTATAATACCATGATGGCCAAAGGTGGAAATATTCGTATCCTAAAATCAGATGTAGACCAACTAAAGTTTATCCATGGCATCATGTCTGAAAAGCAAAAGGCTTCAGCACAACCTTTCCCTGATTTTCCTGAGCCACCAAAGCCGCCAAAAGTGCCTAATACTACTGATTATGCAGATAAAGAAATAAAAAGAATAATAGAGACCCACTCAAACACCTTAACAAGAATTAAACCTTCTGGGGTAAAATCTCCAAAAGTACCATTGGAAACTAAATTCATAAAAGACCAAAAATTCTACCAAAACGTAGTGGCAGTTGACAAATCAAATGCCATAAAGATAAATGGGGAAAAACATTATTATATAAATGATAATGGGACTTCAAGAATTTATCATCGTTTTGGACAACGTGTAACTAATAAGGGCCAAATAATCGATGTAAACGAACAACCTATTGAAATTATCGAAGTAGTAGAAGTACCATCTGCACCCGAACCACCAACACCACCTTCACCTTTAGACTATGTTATTAACGCAACTAAAAAAGGAGCTACTTTTATGTATGAGGGTGAAATTGTCTCTTCAGACAAGGCTATTGATTTATTGAAAAATAACAAGGAGTTAAACATAGAATCTAGAACCAAAAACGGCAAGCAAATTGTTCGAATTACAAAAGACCCTGTAACAATAGAATAATTCTTGCGTCACATATGTGTTAAAGCCCTCCTAAAAGAGGGCTTTTTAAGTACCAAAAATAAATTAGTTGCGTTCTCCCATTACGTACCATCATCAATCAAAAACAAATCAAAATGTTACAGAAATTTTTCATCCTTTGCTCTGGGGCAGATGCCGATCTTTTAAACACCTGTTCTAAAGGGGAACAAAATAAATATGCAGGTATTGGCGCTACCGTATTTTTCACCGCGGTCATGGCATTTATCGCGAGTGGTTATGCCCTTTTTACGGTATTCGACAATGTATATACTGCCGTATTCTTTGGTCTTATATGGGGCCTACTTATTTTCAACCTAGATCGGTTTATTGTTTCTACCATAAAAAAACGGAATACTATTAGTGAAGAATTCTTTCAAGCAACTCCACGTATTATACTTGCTGTTATTATTGCCATAGTAATTTCCAAACCCTTGGAAATGAAAATCTTTGAAAAGGAAATCAATAAGGTTTTATTGGAACAAAAGAACGAAATGACCTTAGCCAACAAGGACCAATTGGCGTTACAATACGCACCAAAAGTTGAGCAACTAAATCAAGATATTACTGCTTTAAAAGGTGAAATAGCCACTAAAGAAGCCGAAACAAATGCCTTGTATGATGTGTACATCAACGAAGCTGAAGGCACTGCAGGTACTAAACTTTTGGGCAAAGGTCCGGTATATGCAGAAAAGCGTGAAAAACATGATGCAGCACTCACCGAATTAAACGAATTAAAAGCGGCAAATGCTGAAAAAATCACTGGTCTTGAAACACAGATTGCAGCTTTAAATACTGAATATGTTGAAGTAGTAAAAAATTCTCAACCTATTATTAATGGTTTTGACGGATTAATGGCAAGAATTACCGCTTTGGATGAGTTGCCTTGGCTTCCATCATTTTTTATATTCTTACTGTTTTTAGCTATTGAAACATCACCAATTATCGCTAAACTATTAGCCCCGAAAGGTGAATACGATATAAAACTGGAGGAAGAGGAAACCATCTTATCTTCTTGGGTGGCTCAAAAAGTAGCACAGCGTAAACTAATTGTTGCTACAGATGGTGATATTAACCAAAAAATCTATGAAGATTTAAAAGGTGAAGAAGAGTTGTATGGTTACAAAAAGAAAAAAGCAGAAGAATTGTTACGCTTACAAGCTGATAGCTTTCATGATATTCAGGTGAAAGGTCTGAAATAAAAAAAAGACCAATATTTCTATTGGTCCTTTACAGGTTTGGGGGAACCACCTAAACAATTTTTATACAGCTATAGCCTCTAAAATTAGCTCTGTACTAATAACATTAAAATTATTGATTTCATATATTATAATTTGGTATAATTATACGTTCAACATTTTCTGCACTCCAAAGGTATCTACTTCATTAGTGCTTATTTATGTATTTTAGTTAAATACAACTTTAGTGTAGTTAGAATGACGGAAAGTATCGATGAATAAATTATTCTGTATAATAAAAGAGAGAAATTAAGTTAAAAACTTAATAGTTATGTAGACAATCTTAAGTCGAATTAAGTTAAAATTATAATGCAGTAGTCTTAACTTTGCGACCTTATAGAAACAATTAAAAAAACCAAGAAAAAGAAGAGAAGGTTTTATAACCTGGTTATCATAAAAGTGCTACTTATTATAATTGCTACAGGGTTTATGGCACAGCTTGGGTCTTAGTTTATCAAAGCTCAGAATTGAATATTAGTATTCAATCTTAACATGTATACCATATGACCGCAAAGAATCAAAAAAATAAAAAATACTTTAAACTATTCGGGAAGATTATACTCGGGTTGTTATTGCTTTTTTTTGTGTTGGTTTTGGTCATAAGAACTTCGTGGGCCCAAAATATTATCGTTTCAAAAATTACGAACTATATATCTCATAAGACAAACACCAAAGTTGAAGTAGGCAGTCTTTACCTTACTTTTTCAGGAGATTTACTAGCCCAAGATATTTATTTAGAAGACAAAAAAGGTGACACGCTATTTTATTCCAAGTCAATTCAAGCAGACATTCCTATTTATCCTGTTCTATTTAAGAATCAGTTATCGATTGATGGGGTAATTTCAAATGGTGTTATAGCAAACATTAGCAGAACAAATAAGGTAGACCACTATAACTTCACTTTTTTAATAGATGCATTAACTACCCCGACCGATAGTAGCACTACAACAAATGAACCCATACAAGTTTCATTGGGCGACCTAAATTTATCTGATTGGAACTTGAACTATAATGATGTTTACTTAGGAACGGACATAAAACTACTTTTAGGAAAACTATCTATTGATGTAAATGAATTTGATTTGGAAAAAATGAAATTCTCACTCGACGAGTTCACATTAAATGATTCCCAATTCAGCTATTCGCAGTCACATTCATTTCCTGTAAGTACAGACACTACGAGTACAGTTTTGCCCTTTATTGAAGTTGATGATTTTAGCTTACACAACCTTTTGATCAATTACAATAGTAGACCAGAGGGTCTCAATACTGATTTAAAATTAGGAACAATTAATCTGACTAACATTTCGGCTAATGTTCCCGAAAATCAATATGAAACAGATCACCTAATAATTCATGACTCCCAAATCAAGCTCAGTTTAACAACCGATCAAAATTTAAAAGAAGAAAAAGCTACTGTAACAAATTTTGAATGGCCAAAATTCGATTTGGCTGTTAACACTATAGATGTGCAGAGAAATTTAGTCACATATTCTCTAAACGATACCCAGCAAAACGAAAATCTATTTGACCTGAATGCATTTCAAATTCAACAACTAAATTTGTTGGCTAGCAATTTTGAATATTATCCAAAAAAGTTCAATCTACTAGTTTCAAAGTTTTCATTGTCTGAGCCAAGTGGTATCCAACTAGACCAATTAACTTTTAAAGCAGGCTTAACAGACACTAATGCCACTTTATCAGATTTATCTTTCAATCTGAATCAGAGTTCAGCAAATGCAAAACTGATGGTTCAGTTTAAATCATTGAAGGAGGTAATTAAAAATCCTAAGAACGGTACCTTATCCGCCTCAATTTCAAATCTAATTTTAGACGTTGGGGATGTACTAAAATTTGCACCCGAACTTGCCCAAAATAAATACTTCAATTCTTTATCAAAACATAACATAACAGGTTTTTTTAAAGCTGAAGGAAACCTAAAGAAAGTAGGTAATCTTAATACCAAATTACAATGGGGACCTAGCACTAAATTAGCTGTAAAAGGATCAATCACCAATTTGACCAACGTTGATTCACTTCAATACAACTTGAACAATATTAACTTTTCGAGCACCAAAAATGATATTTATAAATTAATATCGTCAAAAGAAATCGGAATTTCAGTTCCAGAAACTATAGTTGCCACAGGCAGCTTATCTGGAGGAACAACTTGGGTAAAGTCCGATTTGGACATCAATATTCCTGAAGGATTTGCTCAGATTAATGCCAAGATTAATTTTGGTAAAACAATGCGTTTCAATGGTGCAGTTTCGGTCGATAGTTTACCGTTAAATAAACTTCTTCAAAACAAACAATTAGGCAAATTATCCCTTAGCCTAAAAGGCTCAGGTTCGGGAACAACTTTAGGTACTATCAACGCAGATATTGAAGGAGTCATTTCACAATTTCAATACGCTGGTTATACCTATAAAACCATTGATGTTTCCGGTCATATGAAAGATGGTAACGGAAAAGTTACAGCCAATATCAATGATCCTAATTTAAACATGAAGGCCATATCTACTCTTGTTTTAGAATCAGAAAGTAATGACATAACCTTTAGTTCGAATATTATTGGAGCAGATTTGCAAAAGTTGGGATTTACAAAGAATAACATTAAAGTTGCAGCCAATATAGACGGAGCTTATACGGGAACACCTTCAAACTTTACTATTAAGGCTGATATTAATGATGGTATTGCAATAGCAGATAATGAGCAATATCAAGTTTCAACAGTATCCTTAAGATCACATATTAAAGATACCATTACCGACATTTCTATACGTAGTAACTTTCTAAATGGCGAACTTTCATCAAATGCATCCCCGAATCGTATTATAGATGCCCTTAAAAAACAACTTGAACACTACTTCACAAATGATACCATAGCCTTTGAACCAGAAGATAGCATCGAAGCAAAACTGGCACTCGCTATAGTCCCAACCCCTGTTTTGTCTAAAGTATTTTTTAATGGAATAAAAGACTTAGATTCTTTGAATATAGACGCCAGCTTCAATTCAAGAACGCAACGAATCTCAGCCGAAGCAAAAGTGCCCCATATAGCATATGCAAGCAGCTCTATAGATAGTTTAAATGTCTTTGTAAAAGGAGATTCCGTTGACCTTAAATTCTCGGCAGGTATTGCCGAATTAATTTATGACCCTATACACTTAAAACAGACCTATCTAGAAGGAAGTCTAAAAAACAAACAACTCGTTCTAGATTTTAACTCTAAAAACGATACTGTTCAGGTAATGCATATATCATCTTCACTGGTATTCAAAAAAGATACGTTGAGGCTGCATGTATATCCTGAGAATTTGACACTCAACAATAAACAATGGAAAATACCTGTTGATAATACTATAGTAATTGCAGAATCTTACGCCGATTTTAATAATACTATACTGAGCAGAAATTCACAAAAACTGGAAATTTCAACCAAAGTCCCTAAAATGGAAACCAACCATATAGGCATACTTTTTGAAAATTTTCAATTACAGACTTTTCTAAGTTTTTTGAATCCTGACGAAGCATTGGCAAAAGGAAAAGTTGAGGGTAGCTTTGTAATACTTAATCCGTATGGCGCTAAAGGTTTAGTGGCTAATATCGATATCAAAGATTTTCAGGTAATGTCTAATCCGTTAGGTACATTAACTCTAGACGCTTCTTCAAAGTCACTATCTGAATATGATTTTGATTTAGCTTTAAAAGATGGTGCTGCCAATTTGACCTTAACAGATGATTATACCGCAAAAAAAACTTCCGAAGACCTTAATATGGAGCTTGATATTCAAAAATTGGAAGCCAGTATTATACAGGGATTTGCCAATGACCAACTTACAGATGCCAAAGGATATATTAACGGAAGCCTACTTCTAACAGGCTCACTTTCAGAACCGAAATATTCTGGAAGGCTAAACTTTAATGATTTCGGATTAAGCTTATCTTCTTACAAAACTGCTTTACTGATTAATGATCAAGCATTGAATATAAATCAAGATGAGATAACGTTAGACAGCTTTAACATAGATGATATCAACCAAGGTACACTAATTTTAGATGGTCGAATAATAACGAAAAACTTGATGAATCCTGGTTTTGACCTTACTGTTAATACGGATAAATTTAGAGTGTTAGATTCTAAAAAAGGTGATAATGAACTCGTGTATGGCATTGCTAGTATACGTGCAAATTTAAAAATTGGTGGTAATTTAGAAATGCCCATTATTAATGGGAAGCTCAGCGTTAAAGATACTACCGACCTAACGTATTTAGTTCCACAAAACCAATTAGATATACAAGAGCGTGATGGTGTGGTCATTTTCGTAAACAAAGAAAACCCTGATGCTTTATTGACACGTAACAACGGCGAGGCGTCAAATTCATTCTTCGCAGGCATGGATATTAACACCACTCTAGAAATTGCCAATGAAGCAACCTTTACCATTGTTCTAGATGAAAAGACACAAGATAAATTACAAGCCTCAGGAGAAGCAGTTCTTAACTTAAATATTGATCCAAACCAAGACATTAGATTATCGGGCAGGTTAGAACTTAATTCAGGTTTTTACCGAACCAGTTTATATAATTTGGTGAGTCGCGAATTCAAATTACAAAAAGGAAGTAGTATTGTTTGGAGTGGTGACCCTTATGATGCTAAAATGGACGTGACCGCTATTTACGAGATTGTAACTTCGGCCGCCTCTTTAATGTCTTCCATTAGTTATGGTCAAGATAGCAATGTATCTAGGTCGTACCAACAATCAGCACCTTTTTTAGTCTATTTAAATATAGATGGACAGCTTATGAAGCCCGAGCTTTCCTTCGAATTGGATATGCCCGAAAATGCTCGTGGTAATTTTGGTGGTGCTGTCTATGGTCGCATTCAACAACTAAACCAACAAGAATCTGAATTGAATAAGCAGGTATTTTCATTATTGGCCCTCAATCGATTTTACCCTACTACAGGTAGTGATGGTAGTTCTGGGGGTGCAATATCAATTGCACGAAATAATGTAAACAAAGTTCTTTCTAGTGAGCTAACTACCATTTCGAACAAACTGTTAGGCAAAACCGGTTTTAAACTAGGCTTTGATATAGATAGCTTTGATGATTATCAAAGTGGTACGGCACAAAGCCGAACCCAGCTCAATATAAACGCCAGTAAAAAGCTTTTTGATGATAGATTGATAGTTACCGCAGGTAGCGCTGTAGATGTAGAGGGTAGTGCTTCGTCGAGCGATACGGCAACACCTTTAATCGGTAATGTTACTTTAGAGTATTTGTTAACTGAAGAAGGCATTTATAGACTAAAAGGGTTTAGAAGACAGGAATATCAAAACGTGATCGATGGTCAGTTGATCGTTACTGGGCTGGCATTCATTTTTGACCGTGAGTTCAATAAATTCAGTCAATTATTTAATCCTTTGAATAAAGAAAATACCGTAAAAAAATCATCAAAAGAAGAAGTGAAGAATATAGAATAATTGATTTTACACTATTGAAAAATAACAACGTTACATATAAAACATTATTCAGTTTGGCTTTCATGCTTATACATTCTTGTGGTATTGAGAAGTATATACCTGAAGGGGAAAAATTATATACTGGCGCAGAACTTGAATTAGAAACAGTAAGTGATTTAAAAGACATCAAAGAGGTTAAAACAGAATTATTCAATCTTATAGAACCGAACCCAAACACTTCTTTTTTAGGGATGAAACCCGCCCTATTTTTTCATTACAAGGCGCAACGTGAAAAACCCGGTTTTTTCTATAAATTCTTGAATAAATCATTTGGTGAAGAGCCTGTTTATTTTTCTAATGTAAATACAGAACGGGTAGAAGAATTAATATTAAATCGACTAGACAATAATGGTTTCTTCTATAGTAAAGCAGATTCCAAAACCGCCATTGATGGTAAATCTGCCTTCGTTAATTATTCGGCAAGTTTGCTAGAACCTTATGTATTGGAAAATTACAATCTAGAATCAGATTCATTACCTATTTATAAGGAAATAGAAAAAATGCTACCCAAAACGGCACTAGTTAAAGGAGACCGTTTCGACCTCGATTTATTAAAAGCGGAAAGAGCTCGATTAAACAACGGACTTAAACAACATGGTTATTATAATAGCCAAGAAAACTTATTAATTTTTGAGGCAGATACCAATCACTATAAAAACAAAAAGTTTGACCTTTTTCTAAGGCTTAAGAAAGCTGTACCCGCTCGTGCTTCTATCCCCTATACAATTGACTCTATCACGATCTACCCAAATTACTCCATTGAAGGAGATACATTGCCTTTGATTAAAAATAATGTCACCCAAGTTGACAGTATTGATTTTGTTCAAAATGAATTGTATTTCAAACCAGAATTACTAAAATCTTATCTGCTATTCAATGAAGGCGATTCGTATGATGCCAGCATATCAAAACAAACCAGCAACCGGTTATCGGCATTAGGGAGTTACAAGTATGTAAATATTCAATATACCGAGCTTGACACTACTGCTACAGATGGTAATGGTGGTTCTTTGGCGGCGAATATCTATT
Organism: uncultured Maribacter sp.; assembly: GCF_963975365.1. Classification (GTDB taxonomy): domain Bacteria; phylum Bacteroidota; class Bacteroidia; order Flavobacteriales; family Flavobacteriaceae; genus Maribacter. Next base: position 48,860 of record NZ_CAXBGF010000010.1, read on the forward strand.
TAGCGCCATTAACAAAGCGCTCTATACGAGCCGAATTACAAGCTATAACTAAATCTAACGGATTTACAGGCCCCGGAATTCTATTGACCCATAGCAATAGAAATGTTTTTAACGGAGGTGAAACTTTTAGTGTTTCAGCTAATTTTTCTTACGAATCTCAACTATCCAGCGGAAATAATTCGAGTTTAAGCAGTATTGCAGGTGGTATAAGCGCAGATCTTATTATCCCTAGATCCATTCCATTTTCACCAAGCAGATTTAAATATGCTGTACCTAAAACTAAAATTTCTTTAGGGCTAGATTTTCTTCAACGTAGCCAATTATTCACGCTAAAATCGGTAAATGGCTCTTTTGGATATACATGGAAAGAAAACCAATATGTATATCATCAATTAGACCCCATTAGCATCAATTATTCTCGACTAACGAATGTAACCAACGAATTTCAAACGATACTGGATGACAATCCTTTCTTAAGTTTAAGTTTTGAACAACGTTTTATTGCGGGTCTTTTATATAATTTCACCTACGACGAAGTCTCGAACATTAATAAAGAATATCCTGTTTATTTTGCGACAAATTTAGATTTGGCAGGCAACATGCTAAATCTTTTAAGTGGTAGCTCAAAAACAATTTTCGGCTCAGAATATGCGCAATATGCCAAGGTTGATGCCGATTTTCGTTTTTATATGCGATGGCAAAAAGAACGCACTTTGGTTTCACGAATTTATGCGGGTTGGGGCTTACCTTATGGCAATAGCCAAACCTTACCCTTCGTGAAACAGTTTTACTCTGGCGGCCCTTATAGTGTAAGAGCTTTTAACATACGCTCTTTAGGACCAGGTAATTTTAATGCACAAACTGAAAATGCAACAACTGATTATTTTGACCAATCTGGCAATTTAAAATTAGAGGCAAATGTTGAATATCGGTTTCCCTTATTCTCATATTTAAAAGGCGCCTTTTTTATTGACGCTGGTAACGTTTGGCTCACCGGTAATTATTCAGATATTGAAGATGACCAACTAACGAGCAGCTTTTCACAAAACCTTTTTACAGATGGCAAGTTTGAAAAAGATTGGCTGAAAGAAGTTGCGGTCGGGGTAGGTTTTGGCCTTCGACTAGATATTCAGAATTTTGTTATTCGGTTAGATTTAGCTTCACCGCTACGAGTAGCTTACTTGCCTGAAAATAACAGATGGAATGTACCTTTCTTTGGAAACATTGATAATAAAATGACATTGAATTTTGCCATAGGATATCCTTTTTAACATTTCAATTTCCCCAAATACGCAGCCATAAAGATGCCATAAGACGTTTAGCATCCTGTTTAAATTTTGGCATATCTTCAACGATTAAATCTTCTCCATTGGGTACAAGCTTATAACTGAATGCAAATTGAGTATCTGTTTTATCCATACTAATTAATCCGAATCTTAGGTCATTAAAATAGAGCTGACCATTTTTTTCTGAAATGGTATACCAACCTTCGGTTATTTGTATGAGTCTTTTAATTTTATCATGTGATTTTAAACTTCCCAAAAGTTCATGGTTTTTTGGGTATGATTTAAATGCAATGGATTTGGAGTCAAAAAAAGAATAATCACCCATTAAATAAGCTTCCTCAGTTTCAATATTGGCCATCCAAAGAATTGTATTTAAGGGCGCAGGCCTTGTGTTCATTTGATTATAAGCTATACCCTGAACTTCAAGTGCCTTTTCAAATTTTCCGAAAGCGATTCCTTTTAGAACTACTGTCAATAATAAGTATGAGCTACTTATGAGTAGCCCAAGTTTAATAAATCTTGCCCGTTTTAAGGATGTTCTTTTTTGAAAAAATGCCAAAATCAATAAAATGATAAAAGGCACCGTGTATAAAGGGTCAATAACAAAAACACTTTGAAAAGCCAACCTAGTTTTGAAAGGCCAAAAAAGTTGTGTTCCCCAAGTTGTAAATGCATCTAAAACAGGATGAGTGAAAAGCCCCCAAAACATGAGCCAAGACCAATCTTTCCAAGAAGCGTCTTCTTTGCTATTCAACTTCCAAACTAGCCAACCAAAAACTGGTGCAAATAGTATCGAAAAGAAAATTGAATGACTGAATCCTCTATGCCATTCTGTTGCAGTTACGGTATCCATAATATATCGTGTAAGCACATCCAAATCTGGAATGGTGCCAGCAATGGCGCCAAAAAGCATTGCCTTATTCCCAACCTTTCTACCCAGTACAGCTTCGCCAACTGCTGCCCCAAGTACTATTTGCGTTAACGAATCCATTACAAATCTATAATTGTTTTATGAAATTTTTGATGCATCTAAAAACCACATTTAAAGATTAAATAAATAACATTTAAAATCTAGCTTTATTCAATAATTCCCATTTTCTTTAAAAGAAATGAAGCATTCATATTTTGGCATATACCATCTTTAAACGTATAATCGAAATGCAGTTCGTCATCAATGATTTCTGCATCGAAATAATGATTCTTAACTGCCAAATACTCATTGGCCACTTCACATAAACTTAAATCATGCGTTGCAATAATACCGGTAGATTTACTTTTAACCAATCGTTCTACGAATTTTCTAGAACCCAAAGCCTTGTCGGTACTATTTGTGCCTTTTAAAATCTCATCCAAGACAATAAAATAGCGGTCGATCTGTATTTCATCGACGATATAACGCAATCGCTTTAATTCTGAAAAGAAATACGATTCATCATCAGTCAATGAATCGGTTGTACGCATACTTGTAATCAATTTTATTGGGGAATAACTAACGGTTTCAGCACATACCGGCAACCCTACATTTGCCATCATAATCTGTAAAGAAACGGTTCTTAAAAAAGTGCTCTTGCCAGCCATATTAGCACCAGTAATGATGAAGAACTGACCTTCTTTAATAGTTATATCATTAAGAATACTTTTTGAAGGGTCTAATAGTGGGTGTCCTGCATTTTTCGATTTTAAAACCATATCATCATTGGTAATCTCAGGATACGTAAAAGTAGGATGATTAAATGCGAAATTTCCTAAGCTACTATATGCATCAAAAAAAGCAATGGTTTCAAACCAAGTTTCAACAGCGTCACCATGATTGCCAATCCATTTTTCAATAGCTAAACAATCAGTTATGGAACGTAGAAAGAAACCATTAGCGAAAACGAGGTACAACAAGTTATTGTTGCGATCAAGATTACTAAGAAGTGCTGCAAATTTTTTAAGAACTTTTGAATTTTTTTCTCCCTTACTTAAGATATTAGCTTGGTGTTTCTTTAATAACACAGAAGAAAAATCAGTTACCTCAATCATTTCCAATAATTGATTGTATTGGTCAAAAGTAGATTTCATTTTGGTTGCACTTTGCCCTAAACTAGTTATTTTTTTAGTAAATACCCCTACTATTAGCATACCTAAAACTAACCAAGTAATTAAAAACGATTCAGGTATTTGATCTAAGAAATAGGTAATGAAAATACCAATTGAAAATACCGAGAAAACCATTGGAATATAGCTCATGGTTTTAGGTACAAAAAATTGGTAATTTTTCAACCATTTAGCAATAGTTAGGGTAGACGTTTCTGTTTTGGTTAATGCAGCCATTGCCGAAAATTCTTGACGCCAATCGACTTTCTTACCCATTTCTGAGATTGCATCTTGTTTTAATTTTATATCTGAAATCGAATTTTCTTTATAGATATTGGCCAATAACCGGCTGCCCTCATATATTTTGGACCGATTAGAGATTTGATAAAAAGAACCTTCCCCAAAAAGGTCTATATCTTGACTAAAAAAATGCGTGTCATCAGCAAATTCCTTCCCGGTTGAAAGTTTTGAATAATCCCTTTTAAGTACCAACAACTCTAGAGAATTAAGATTTATCAATTCTTGAATCTTTGCTTTTTCTTGCTTAAGGTTTGCGTATTTACTTACCAGAAATAGAAATAAAGGAATGCCAACACATAAAACACCGATTACATATTTCGCATTGACCGATGCAAAATAAACCGCGACTACAGTTCCTAAAAATATGATTAAGCGTAGTACACTAAATGAAAATAACTTCTGGTTTAATTCCTCAATATCTTTATCAAACCCTTTAACTTTCTGGGTATAAAATTCCTCTAAATTCTTCATGAAAATTAAACTATTTTAGGAATTGTAAAGATAACCTTAGAAAACGGTTTCACCTTAATTTTCACAAAGCATCAAGTTCTGCCTTTAATTTCTTGGTGAATTTAGAAACCACAAGGTCATAAGAATGGTCAATTAATTCGGTAAGTAATTTTGGGGAAAGCTGGTCGAGATATACCGTATTCCAATGTTTTTTACTCATGTGCCAACCTTCGATGATGCCATCCTGTTCTTCACGAAGATCAATAGCCCATTCAGGATCACATTTTAAATTGATACGCAAGGGTACATGATCTAACCCACAAAGTGCGAACATTTTACCCATGACTTTAAAGACCAATGTAACCTCATCAAAAGGAAACGTTTCAGTTACCCCTTTTTTAGCTAGACAGTAGTCCCTAAATTCTTCAATATTCATTGTTAATTGGTTGATAGTTAAAAGCAAAATCTGCTGATTATTTACCTTTCAATACGACTTTTAGTTTTAACCAGCTTTAAGAATGCATTCATATCTTTCCAAACATATCGTGTCTTTTGAAAAACGGTATCTCCAATATCATTGGCCTCTACAGTCTCTAAAGATTCACCTCCTATACGGTCATAAAAAGAAATCGCTGCATAATTGGTATTCAAAACCCACAAGTAAAAACCATTCTTATAGTTTCTACCAATAATTTCTTGGGCAAGGTTACCCATCAATTTTGTGCCAATTCCTTTTCCTTTGGCAGTATCACTTACATGAAGATTATCTAAATAGGTGCCATAAATAAGATTCTCCTTAAAATAGGAACAAATAAACCCCAACAATAGCCCATTTTCCTCAGCAATAACAATATGCTGATGCTCTTTTGGATTACTGAAACGTTCACGCCAAACGGCTAACCGATTATCTAAAACCTCATTATCTAAAAATTCATCACTAAATGAACCTCGGTAATTCTGTTGCCAACTCTGAGCATGCAAATTTGCTATACGGTCGGCATCTTTGGGTTCAGCCTCTCGAAAAATGAACATAAATTTTTAGATACTTGTAGAATCGTAAACGATTACTTTAGTCCACAATTTTTCAGATTCCGCAATAAATAACTTGTGAGGTGCTTCATCTTGATATGCTTGTTGAGATTCAGCCGAATCAAAAGTAAGTATCAAGGAATAGGTAAATGAACCATCAACAACATCTCTACTTGCTCTTGGTGGTGTCCCTATAAACTTTGTTTTGGCATAACCCGAGTTATCTAAAAACTTCTTTAAAGAGGTTTCAAAAGCTGCACGATCTGTTGCATTATCAGGATTTTTCAACCAGAAAAATACGGTATGGGAAAAATTGGAATCGAATTCTTTCATTTCTTTGTCATTTTGAGCAAAAATGCTACTAGCCATTAATGTTATTGCAAGAATACAAATTATGTTTTTCATTTTTAAATTTTAGTTGTTTAACGTTGGTTATCTAATTTTTCTATTTGTTGTTGTGGTATTTTTAGTGTAGAATAATCTAATTTCCACCCTATGGTTTCCACAATTTTCTCCATTATCAATACGGTTTCCAATGCTTCTTTTCGAGCGGTATCCATTAAACCGCTTTCAGGTATTTTTTCACGGATATGTTTTTTCGCCTCTGCATTTAATTTGGTTAAATCTTCTGGTACAAAAAAATTAAAAAATCCGCTTTTTATATCATAAAATTCTAATTCTGGTTCTATGCTCAACACTTCTGGCTGGGGAAAATTATCAAGAATTATCAGTTTTCTCTCCTCATCGGCATGCATCATCAACTTGCTAAGGTCATAGCCAATGTGAGCTTTAGCCTTTATAACGACCAAGGCTTTTTTCTTACTGCTTACCAAGCTCATAAAATCCTTTACATTCTCGTACTTATAGATTTCAGCAAATTCCCCTTCAACAGAAATTAGCTTGCATACACTCTTCATTTTCTCTAAAAGCACGGTAGACTGGTGCGTCGTAATTTCTTTGGTTTTCTTTCCCCTAAAAAAAGTAAAGACCCAATACGTGCCAATAGCACCTAAGAGTAATCCAAGAAACGTATCAAAAACATTATCCATTTTTCTTTCCTATTTCGCCTAAATGAGTAAACTTAAACCCTTTATCATATTTAAGTCCATAGCCAAAGATACGGTCCATGGCTATATGTATAAAAAGAATTGTTCCTGTTAATTCAACTATAGGCAACATAAAATAGGCGCCTGAGAAATATAGTAGTATCGCTACAGCCCTATGATGAACTATATTATAACACAACGCACCAATCTTGGGTCCCGCTAAATAGCCCAACATTGAAATATCGGGAGTTAATATCAACAAGGGCAACCACCACCATTGATATCCCAAAATACCAAACATGAATATACCCAGACCCATTAAGGCAATTTCTTCTAATTTTAAAATATTTTTCATGATTATTCTATTTTATAAAGTACTGGTCTGCTAGGGCTAGCATCGTTTTCAAATGGGGCTACTTGCAGATTTAAAAAATAGCTTCCATCAGCGATAGCATCCTTTACATAGATGAATTCCGTTATTGTTGTGCCTAATCGTACCTCTCCATCAATATTCCAAAATGCTTTGTGAGCCAATAACTTCCCATCATCCTTTTCTTTATCCACCGATGGTAAATCAATTAACAAATGCTCGACACCAAATTCTCTAATATACTCCATTGTTTCCTCTAAAATATATGGCGGATTCGTATTTGAATATTGTCTGTGTAATTTGGTCTCAGAATTCGGCATCGTACGGATAACTAAAGCCTTAGGTGTTTTATTTTCTAACAGTTTTTTTAGCTGATTCTTGGTTATGACAAAATCACCATTCTCTTCTATTGGAACAATTGTTATTACCTCAGCCAAAAAGAAAAACTGATGTAAATTCTGATTTACAGATTGATGTGCTACAGATATATGCCCTACACATTCTGTATGTGTACCATGAGAATGTGGATTAAACCATATATCATAAAAATTAGTACTTGAACCTGCCGAAATACTACCTATAAAATCACCAGAGGTATGTGGTTGAATTTTAGGCGCATCGATATACCAAGCATTTACATTTTCTTTATCGCCCCTTATTGGTATCGAAATATCTATAGGTTTCGAAAGGTCAATGTGGTATTCCTTTGTTTTATAGGTGATGGTGGTCTTCATTTTACTACTGCCAAAAGGTATGCTGATAAGTGGTTTATATAACCTTGTATTTAGAATTAAGAAAATTACGATTTTTTAAACGGTTCGTAGTATAGTAATTCAAATCGAGAAGGTTTCCTCTTTCCAAGGTTATTTCAGATTCACCATAAACAAATCTGCCGCAATGCCATCTGCCAAAAACATGCCCTTTTTAGTTGTTTTAAGTATTTCACCATCTATAAACAAAAGATGTTCTTCAATAAATTTATCGGCCTGCAACAAAGCATATTCTTTAAACTTTGGACCAAATTCGGTTTCGATTCTATTTAAGGATACTCCCCAAATAGTTCTAAGGCCTGTCATTATATATTCGTTGTATTTGTCTGTCGTGGAAAGAACCTCAACTTCCATAGGAACGATATCTTTCTCAATCGATTTAATATACTTCGGATTGCTATTTATATTCCACCCTCTACGAACACCGTCAAATGAATGTGCGGAAGGGCCAATTCCTATATATTTTTTCTGCTGCCAATAGGCGGAATTATTTTTTGAGTAGTAACCCTGTTTTCCAAAGTTGGAGATTTCATAGCAATCAAATCCCGCATCTAAAAGGGTTTCGTTCAAAAGATTAAAATGTTCTTGTGCCTCCTCATCGCTGGCAGGTGAAACCAATCCTTTTTCTACAAATTTAGCAAGGGCCGTTTTAGGTTCAACAGTTAATGCATAACTAGATATATGCGGAATTCCGTAACCGAGCGCTTTATCAATATTTTCTTTCCAACGCGCTAAACTCATGTTGGGCATACCGTAAATTAAATCAATAGAAATATTATCGAAATGTTGCCTTGCCAACTGCAAACTTTTTTCAGCCTCTACAGCATTATGCGCCCTATTCATCAGCTTTAAATCCTCTTCAAAAAATGATTGAATACCGATACTTAATCGGTTTATAGAACTCGCTGCCAATTGCACTATTTTCTCTTCGGATAAATCATCAGGATTCGCCTCTAAGGTGATTTCAGGATTATCAATAACCTTATAATTCGTGCGAACCGAAATCAGTATTTGCTCTATTTCATCCGATTGCAAAACAGAAGGAGTACCACCACCAAAATAAATTGTAGCCACTGTTTCATCTTTAAACTCATCTTTACGCAATTCCAGTTCCTTACATAAGGCATTCACCATTGCCTCCTTCTTCCCCATCGAGGTTGAAAAATGAAAGTCACAATAGTGACAAGCTTGTTTACAAAAAGGAATGTGGATGTATATTCCGCTCATGATTCAGTTTTCGGTTTGCAGTTTCAGTTTCAGTTGGCAGTAAATTACTCTGAACCAAATTTTGTTGGGTTATTAATCATATAATTTAAAAGTTTACCTACTTCTTCACTATCGCTTTTAAACTCATCAAAAGTACCTTGGTCAATATACTCACACTTTAATGCAAATTCAAGCCAAGTCTGAGTTTCAGAATTCTCTGCATCACTATCGGTCAACTTACTTATAAAATGTTTAGGAAATCTTCTTTTTCGATATGCTTCTGCAATATTAGCACTGGTACTTCGAGACGAACGCCTTATCTGATCAGTCAAGGAATACTTTTCTTCTTTAGGAAAAGATTTTGAAACTTGAAATATTCTCATTGCCAGTGCAAAAGCCTTTTTATAAGCTAATAAATCTTGAAACTGCATTTATTATTATTTTTCTGTTCACTTTTACTGCCTACTGAAACTGATTACTGAAAACTACTTTTTCACCCGTTTCTCGTTCTGTTTCACAAAAGCGTCCCAGCCAGTATAACTTTTACCAACCTCAACTCTACCCTCATTATAAAAATGACAGACCGCAGCCGCTAGTCCGTCAGTGCTATCTAGATTTTTTGGCAATGTTTTTAATCCTAATACACTTTGTAGCATTTTTGCCACCTGTTCTTTACTGGCGTTTCCGTTACCGGTTATTGCCATTTTAATCTTTTTAGGAAGGTATTCGGTAATCGGTATTTGTCGTGAAAGTCCCGCAGCCATAGCTACACCTTGAGCCCTACCTAGTTTAAGCATTGATTGAACATTTTTACCAAAGAAAGGAGCCTCAATGGCAATTTCGTCGGGGTGATAGGTGTCAATTAACTCAATCGTACGCTCAAAAATGAGCTTTAATTTTGTGTATGGGTCATTATATTTTTGAAGTAGCAGTTCGTTCATTTGAATAAACTCCATTTTTTTACCCACTACTTTAATGAGTCCGAAACCCATAATAGTTGTACCAGGGTCAATACCCAATATAATTTTCTCGTTCACCAAAGTGCTTAATTTGTATTTAATTGAACAGGTATTCGGTATTTGGTATTCACCGGAATCCCCCTTTTTAAAGCGGGTGCAAGTTTAGGAAGATTCTTTAAGCTTTGGGTAATGACACCGTCGAATTCTGGCATTTGATTTAATACTAGCGCATTCTTCTTTATGTCTGCCACATTGATCCTACCTAAGGTATCAATTACAAAGATGACGTCAACAGTCTCACTTTCTTTATCGGCAAGTGTAAATTCAAAATCATTTAAGGTTTCTTGAAAATGAGAAATTAAAGTTTCCTCAAAGCATATCTTCTGTTGAGCTTTGGTAGCAGTTTCATCACAAGTATAAAAATAGGGGTAGGAGTCAACACTATTCCAATCTATATGACGTAATTCTTCGTTTATAAGCTCTTGAGTTCGTTTTTGTTTTGATTCAAAGAACGAACAAGAACTTATACCTATAAAAAGAAGAAAGTATACAACTCGTTTCATCACACCTGTTCTATGCGTGAAATTACGATTTTTTTGAGGAGACATAATATGATAACCCGTCGTAAAAAGTAAAAACAAACATCAAAACACCAGATATACGTCTTTACAAGAAGTTTTTTAGCGACAAAGCAACCTGTTTGTTACGTGTTTCAAATAAACAGATTACCTCACTGTATTGGTAAAGACCTTTATTTAAATTATTGCAATTTAAAATTTACGGGGATAGAGAAAGGTACATTTACTGACTTCCCTTTATGTTTTCCTGGGGTCATTTTAGGCAATCTCTTAATGATACGTTCTACCTCATCTTCCAATGATTTATCTGGTCCACGCATTCTTATGTTTTCTATAGTACCCCCAGAAGTAAATGTAAACATAGTACTCACCCTGCCTTGAATACCCGCTTCTTGTGCTGCGATTGGATAACTAAAGTTTTTACCAATATGTAGTTGCAACTTTTTATTAAAACAAGCACGTTTGTCTAAAGCATCTTCACAGCCTGGAAAAATGGGGGCTTCATCCACAACGGCAAAAGGAACTTCAGTATCATCGCTATATTTTTTTACTTCAAATTTAACTGTGGTTGCGTTTTTTTTATCTCCGTAATCTATACGTGCTTTTAGTTTCTTTAATTGATTATCCAAATTGACAATTATAGGGTTATTCTCATTCGCAGATTGTAATAGGCGATTTCTTTCTCTGACTAATTCATTATATAATGTTTTAGGTACCTTTCTAAATTCATTTCGTATCAAAAACGAATAATCATCATCTTTAATAACAACATTTCTAGGTGTACCTTTTATATTATCTAAGGCAGCGTTTACTTTTCGGGTTTCGTCACCACTTAAATTTTTAATATCAGCTACTTTAATCCAATCTCCAGGACCAAGATTTTTATCTTCTTTTACAATTAAGCGAATTGACATTTCCTTTTTACTAACTGAATATTTCAAGTTGTTATCTAATACTGCTAACGCTCTAGCGCCTGGAAGGTAATCCTCATAACCTGCGGTAGAAGGATACGTAATTGTGCTGGCATCGACCTCAAGTTTATTTGGAAATTTTTCCATTTCACCTTTAAGATAAAATATCATACTCAAGGTTGTTGCAAAATATTCCTTCTTTGTTTGAACGTGGCTCGAAGAATTAGAATCATTATATTTCTTCAATATTGACGTGAACCACTCATCGCCATGCAATCTCTCCACCTCTAGAATTTCAGTCTCTAATTCCTCAATTAACATCTGATCATCACTAGAAAGATTTTGGGTAGAAACATTATTGGTTTCCGTCTTATCCAATTCACAAGAAGTGTAAAACAACATCCCCATTACCAAGGGTACTAATAGCAAATACTTTAACTGCCAGACTCTTTTTGATTTTGATTTTTGTAACATGACGATTCGTTTTTTGATTAATGATTTTGTAAAAAATTGATTGATGAATGAAATATGTTCGGTTTGAAAAACTTGCGATAATAACTGCTGATATTGTTCTGATTTGTCTTCTTTGGCTACATGAGCATCTGCAATAAATTCGTGCAATTCTGAAACTCGATTTTGATACACATATACCAAGGGATTGAACCAAGCGATAATTCGCATCAATTCAAAGAATAATAGATCCCAAGTATGTCCTTGTTTTATATGTACCAACTCATGCTCGATAATGGTATCATGTTTCATTTTTAGCACCTTGTCACCAATGAAAATGGATTTAAAAAATGAAAAGGCGATGCTGCTATTAGTGATGATTACTTGCGTGAAATTTGGAAATTGAACCTGCTTACCGCGCTTTTTCAATAGATATACTTGCCTTAGTTTTAATAGAAAAAACAAAAACGCTAATACCATTCCTGAATAAAAAACACCTTCTTGCCAAGTTAATTGCCAACCCGATGTATCCTCGACAGTTACTGCCACTTGTGCAGCATTTAAATTCCATAAAAAATCAGGATATCCAGAAAAAGTCTGCGGTACTTGTTGCTTAAATGCTTCAATTTTCACCCATGGCAAAATTATGGATAGTAAAAATGTACCTAGTAAATACGCTCTATTCCATTGAAAAAAAGTTTCTCGCTTTAGAAAAAAGTCATAAATGACCAAGAATAGTAATTGAAAGGCTATGCACTCCAATATATATTGTATCATGGCTTTTCCTTTTTAATTTCATTCAATACCGATTCAAGCTCTGACAAACTCATATCATTTTTCTTCATAAAAAAAGACACCATGCTTTTAAAAGAACCCTGAAAATAACCATCTACCAGTTTATTAATAGACTGATTGCTATAATCGGCTTTTTGCACCAACGGAAAATACAAATAGCCTTTCCCCTCTTGCTCATGATCTACAAAACCTTTGCTTTCAAGAATACGAACTATGGTAGAAACTGTATTGTAAGCAGGTTTAGGTTCAGGTAATTTTTCTATAATCGCTGCAACATTACATTTTTGCAATTGCCATACCACTTGCATAATCTCTTCTTCGGCTTTTGTTAACTGTTTCATTCAACTAATCTTTTAGTTTGATATTCAAATATAACTAAATATTTAGTTTAAACTAATTTTTTAGTTATAAATAATAATATTCGGTTATTCTCTTGTAACTTTAGAGACCTATCTTAGTCTAATACGAAACACTTACTTGAAACAATGGATATTTTCTTATTGATACTTGGCTTTATACTAATGCTAGTTGGCATATTAGGTAGCTTTTTACCCATTTTACCTGGGCCGCCAATTAGTTGGGTAGGGTTACTTCTACTTCATTTTACAAGCGTAATAAATATGACTTGGACGTTTCTAGGAATCACTTTAGCAATTGCTTTATTAGTTTTTGCCTTAGACTATGTAATACCAGCCATTGGAACTAAAAAATTTGGTGGCACCAAAGCTGGTGTAATTGGCACTACTGTTGGGTTGGTGGTCGCACTTATTTTTCCGGTATTCGGACCATTCGGAATTATCATTTGGCCTTTTATTGGTGCTTTGGTAGGTGAATTATTAAATAAAGCGGACAAAAAAACCGCTACGAAAGCGGCTTTTGGTTCATTTTTAGGCTTTTTGACCGGTACTTTTATGAAATTTTTGGTTGCCATTGTATACCTAGGGATGTTCATTTCTAAAGCCTGGGAACACAAAACGGCCTTATTCCCTTTCTTTGATTAACCTTATTCGTTAATCCAATCTGTTTTTAAGGCTATAGGATTTCGCTTTCCTTCGGTCAATTCTCCATCAAAATTACCCATGTAGAAAAATCCTAAACATTTTTCACCTTCTGTAAGTGAAAAGAATTCATCCATGTATTTTATGAGTCCGGGGGAAGACCAATAGCTACCGATACCCATTTCTGTGCATAACAACCACATGTTCTGTACGGCCATAGAAACCGCAGCAACTTCTTCCCATTCTGGCAAGGATTCTTTTGGGTCTCTCTGCATGCAAATGGCAATAACCACATTTGATCTTTGTGGATTCTCTTTTAACTTTTTAATTTTCATCGCTTTTGGCCTAGGGTCTAATTCCTCATATTTCTTAGACAAAAATGATCCTAATCGACTTTTAGCTTCCCCTTGTATTACTTTAAACCGCCATGGCTCTGTACCCTTATGGTTAGGGGCCCAATTACCAGCTTCAAGTACCTTTTCTATATCAGCTTTGGCAATAGGTGTGTAATTATATTGCACTGGAAATACTGACCTTCTCTTCTTTATAATTTCAAATATCATAGTGTCATTTTATCATTCAAAATTAAGACTTAATACATTAATTTTTTGTTAGGCATTTACTAAAAGCAACTCCATACAATTTTTCAACACAGGATTCGTATGTTCTTTTTTCCAAATCACCGACAATTCTGCCCGTTGCGAAATATTCTTTAGTTCAATAAACTTTACACGCATTTGAAAACCATTCTGTAAAGCTGTTGGTACAATAGCGATACCCATGTGATTCTCTACTAATTTAAAAATGGTATGTGCATGAACCGATTTATGTGAGACTTTTGGTACAAAACCAGCATCTTGACAAATACTCATTATTGTATCATAATACAATGGACTGTACGCTTGACTAAAAAGAATAAATTCATCATTTGCAAATTGATGCATTCCCTTAAAATCTCTAGTAAGTAAAGGATATCGTTCTGGCAGCACTAATGAAAATGTATCCTTGAAAACCGTTTTCATATGCAATGTACTTGGTACTCGAGAAACACGTACAAAACCCATATCTAATTGATCATTCAATACCGCATCTACTTGTGCGAAATTAGAAAGTTCCTCTAATGAAGTTTTGACTTTTGGGTATCTATCTTTTATTTGTAATAATAATTTCGGAATTACCTCTTGCATCGCCGAACCTAAAAACCCAATTCGCAATTCACCACTATTCCCATCACCAACCAATTTCAGTTGCCTTTCTAAATTTTCAAGATGATTGAATACAAATACAACCTCTTTTTTTAAATAATGACCCGCTGGTGTTAGTGAAACTTTTTTCTTGTTTCGTTCAAACAATTGAGTTTCAAGAATATCCTCCATTTGCCGTATCTGTCGACTTAGTCCGGGTTGAGATATAAACAATTTCTCTGCAGCTTTTCTAAAATGTAGTTCATCGGCTACAGCAAGAAAATAATTTAAATGACGTAGCTCAAGTTGATTACTCATAGTTATGGATTGATGACAAAATTGATATTACCAAGTATTAAAAATAGGTATTAATTTTAACTTTAATCTTGAAACGCAAAAGCAATGAATGAACAGACTTTTAAACTAGGTGAAGATTGGCTTACCGCAGGGAAGGCATTAGAAATTACTGAGAATAAAATTTCTGTGATTCTTTCTAATGAAACCGAGAATAAAATAGAAAAAAGCGCGAGTATCGTTCAGAAAATAGTAGACAAAGGTAACCCAGTATATGGTATTAATACTGGTTTCGGCCCCTTATGCACTACCAAGATTTCAAAATCAGAAACGAACATTCTACAGACCAATATACTTCAAAGTCATAGTGTTGGTGTTGGTGAACCTATAAAAAAAGATATCGCGAAACTGATGCTAATTCTTAAAGCACAGTCCTTGGCAAAAGGCTTTTCAGGTATTGCGTTGAAAACCTTAAAAAGAATTATTTGGCATATAGAGCATGATGCTATCCCGGTAGTTCCGTCTCAAGGTTCAGTAGGAGCTTCGGGTGACTTAGCGCCTTTATCCCATCTATTTCTTCCTTTAATTGGAATGGGTAAGGTAGCCTATAAAAATGAAATTATTACAACAGCAACCTTGTTTGAAAAAACCGGACTTGAACCTATCGCATTGGGTCCAAAAGAGGGATTAGCTTTAATAAACGGCACGCAATTTATTGCGGCGCATGCTGTAAAGGTAGTTTCCCAACTACACTCATTATTAGCACAAGCAGATATTATCGGCGCCATGATGATTGAAGGGTTACAGGGTTCGGTAAAACCATTTTATAATGAACTTCATGCTTTACGCCCATTTAAAGGTAATGTTCATGTTGCTAAAAGGGTGAAAAAATTATTGAAAGGGTCTGAAATCATGGAGGACCACATTGATTGTGAAAAGGTACAAGACCCCTACTCCATTCGTTGTATTCCACAAGTACATGGTGCTTCCCGTACCGCTTGGCTACACCTAAAAGAATTGGTAGAAGTTGAATTGAATTCCGTTACCGACAATCCGGTGATCATTGATGAAGAACTAACGATTAGTGGCGGTAATTTTCATGGCCAACCATTAGCCATGGCATTAGACTATGCATGTTTAGCAGCATCGGAATTAGGGAATATTTCAGATAGACGTATTTATTTAGCTCTTGAAGGCAATAGCCCTGGTGTACCTAAATTACTCATGAACGACACGGGTATAAATTCGGGGTATATGATTTTACAGTATACAACGGCAGCATTGGCAAGTGAAAACAAAGGACTCTGTTTTCCATCAAGCGCAGATAGTATTCCAACATCTCTAGGCCAAGAAGATCATGTTAGTATGGGATCCATTGGAGCTAGAAAAGCATTACAGGTTATTGGAAATGTCGAGAAAATACTAGCTATTGAATTACTTACTGCAGCACAAGCTTTTGAGTTTCGAAAACCATTAAAATCTGGAGTTTTCCTAGATGAAGTGCATAACGCTGTACGTAAGCAGGTCGCATTTGCTGTAAAAGACCGCATTTTCGCAGACGATATTGAAAAAGGAATTAAAATGATTCAGCATAAAACCATCATTAAAGTTGTAGATAGGGTTCAAAAAGAGTACAACATTTCTTTAAATACTAAATTTTCAACAGAATTCGAAGTATATTGAAATTATGAAAAAAGCAACATTAATAGGTCCTTTCAAACAAATCATTACCATGACCGGCATACCTATAAAAGGTGCCGTTAAGGATAGTGAATTGCACATAGTTTCAAATGGCGGTATTATTATTACCGGTTCTACTATTTCTAAAATAGGAGATTTTGAAGATTTAAAAGAAAGTGAGAAAATTGCAGAAACAATAACCCTAAAAGGAAATCATGTTTGTGTACCGGGCTTCATCGACGCTCATACACATATTTGTTTTGGAGGATCACGCGCAAAGGATTATGCTATGCGAAATGCAGGTAAATCTTATTTAGAAATCGCACATGCGGGTGGTGGTATTTGGGATACGGTTACGCAAACTAGAAAAGCCACAAAAGAAGAATTGACCAAAAGCACTATAAAGCTTGCTAATCGCCATTTAAAAAACGGCACCACTACTATAGAGGTAAAAAGTGGATATGGTCTTTCTGTAGATGAAGAACTAAAAATGCTAAGGGCCATTAAAGAGGCAAATATTACCGCGATGCCAGATTTAATACCCACATGTTTAGCTGCGCATATGCTACCCAAAGATTTTCAAGGAACAGAAACCGCATATCTATCAGAAATAGCAGAACGTTTATTTCCGATTCTTAAGTCAGAAAAGTTGGCTAACCGTATTGATGCATTCATTGAAGAAAGTGCATTTTCAGCCGAAGACATTAAAGATTATTTTAATACAGCAAGTGCTATGCAATTCGATATTACCGTTCATGCCGATCAATTTACGCCTGCTGGCAGTAAAGTAGCTGTCGATTATAAAGCACTTAGTGCTGACCATTTAGAGGCAAGCACTGAAAATGAAATTGCGATACTAGCCAATAGCAATACCATTGCCGTTGCTTTACCAGGAGCTTCTATCGGATTAGGATGTGATTTCACTCCTGCACGTAAATTACTAGATGCTGGTGCCGCTTTAGCAATAGCGAGCGACCACAACCCTGGTTCTGCACCCATGGGCGATTTACTCACCCAAGCCAGTATTTTGGGTACATTTCAAAAATTGACGAATGCAGAGGTTTTATCAGGAATCACCTTTAGAGCAGCCGCAGCTTTAAACCTTTCTGATCGCGGAAAACTAGAAGAAGGGCTTTTAGCAGATTTCGCCGTTTTCCACAGTGATAATTACCAAGATATTCTCTATAACCAAGGCAACTTAAAACCTTGCATGGTTTGGAAGCATGGCAACCTAGTCTATGATAAGCATAATTAGGAGTTAGGAAAAATAAAAAACAGTATGATGAACTTTAAACAAGAGATACAAACCGGAATACCCGTTGAACTTCCTCTAAAAAAGGAACGTTCTTCAAATGTAAGTCATGCTCCGAATCGTAAGCAAATACTATCTATAGCTGAAAAACAATTAGCAATTAGAAACGCACTACGCTATTTTCCTACTGAATGGCATGAGACACTAGCACCTGAATTTGCTGAAGAACTACAGGTTTTTGGGCGTATTTATATGTATCGCTTTCAACCTACCTACGAAATGTATGCTAGGCCAATATCTGACTATCCGGCTTATACTTCTCAAGCAGCTGCAATCATGCTTATGATTCAGAATAACTTAGATCCTGCAGTTGCACAACATCCTCAAGAACTAATTACATACGGTGGCAATGGAGCAGTTTTTCAAAATTGGGCTCAGTACCTACTTACCATGCAATATCTATCCGAAATGACCGAAGAACAGACCTTGCATATGTATTCTGGTCACCCAATGGGTCTTTTTCCTTCATCAAAAGAAGCTCCGCGGGTTGTCGTTACGAACGGAATGATGATTCCAAATTATTCTAAACAAGATGATTGGGAGAAATACAATGCCCTTGGAGTAACCCAATATGGACAAATGACAGCTGGTTCATTTATGTATATCGGTCCGCAAGGTATCGTTCATGGTACGGCGATTACAGTAATGAATGCATTTAGAAAAGTATTGAAGAACGACGAACATTCGGCTGGGAAAATTTTCTTAACTGCAGGTTTAGGGGGCATGAGCGGTGCTCAACCAAAAGCAGGCAATATTGCAGGTTGCGTAACTATTTGCGCAGAGGTTAATCCGCATGCGGCCAAAAAAAGGTTTGAGCAAGGTTGGGTAGATGAATTAATTAAAGATTTAGATATATTGGTCGAAAGAACCAAAGAAGCAAAAGCAAAAAATGAAGTTGTCTCCTTAGCCTTTATAGGCAATGTTGTTGATGTGTGGGAGCGTTTTTATAAAGAGAATATTTATATTCATTTAGGTTCTGACCAAACTTCATTACATAATCCATGGGCAGGCGGTTATTATCCTGTCGGACTATCTTTCAAGGAAGCAAATTCAATGATGAATCAAGATCCAGATGCTTTTAAAGCCAAAGTTCAAGAATCGCTACGTAGACATGCCGATGCTATTAATTTGCATACGGCAGAAGGAACTTATTTCTTCGATTATGGCAATGCCTTTCTTTTAGAAGCCTCTAGAGCGGGAGCTGATGTAATGGCTGAGAATACTATAGATTTTAAATATCCTTCCTATGTACAGGATATTTTAGGACCAATGTGTTTCGACTATGGTTTTGGTCCCTTTAGATGGGTTTGCTCCTCTGGAAGTTCTGAAGATTTACATAAAACAGATGCCATTGCTTTACGTGTTTTAAAGGAAATAAAGAAAGATGCGCCAACTGAAATTCAACAACAATTGCAAGATAATATTAAATGGATAACTGAAGCCGAACAAAATAAGTTAGTGGTAGGTTCTCAAGCCAGAATCCTATATGCTGATGCAGAAGGTAGAGCAAAAATAGCCTTAGCCTTTAATGAAGCAATTGCAAATAGAGAGCTATTCGCCCCAGTTATTTTGGGTAGAGACCACCATGACGTAAGCGGTACAGACTCACCGTACAGAGAAACAAGTAATATAAATGATGGCAGCAAATTCACCGCGGACATGTCCATACATAACGTTATTGGTGATAGTTTTAGAGGTGCAACCTGGGTATCAATTCACAATGGCGGTGGTGTAGGTTGGGGTGAAGTTACCAATGGTGGTTTCGGTATGGTATTAGATGGTTCAAAAGATGCGGAACGAAAACTAAAAAATATGCTTTTCTATGACGTAAACAATGGTATATCTCGTCGAAGCTGGGCTCGAAATAAAGAAGCAATGTTCGCTATTCAACGAGAAATGGAAAGAACCCCAATGCTAAAAGTTACTTTTCCTAATTTAGTAGAAGATAAACTATTAGAAAATTTATTCTAATCGGTTAGCGATTACTTTAATTCCAAGATTATATGTCAAATTACAAAATAGGCAGAAAAGACAATTGGATTGGTAGATCATCATCTGGTCAAGAATTATACTTGAATGAGAAAATTCAATTTTCAAGTATCAAATTACCATTTCAATCTAACCCAAACAAAACTATTGCCCTATTAGGTTATAGTAGTGATGAAGGGGTAAGAAGAAACCACGGTAGGGTTGGATCATCATTGGGCCCTGATGCTATTCGGAAGCAATTGGGAAAAATGCCCAATCATCTAGACAACAACACACAAATCATCGATTTTGGAAATCTCGAATGTAACGATGAAGATTTAGAAATACTACAAACTGATTTATCAGCTGGCGTTAAATTTATTTTAGAAAACAATGCAATTCCTATTATACTTGGTGGTAGTCACGACCTTGCATATGGACATTACAAAGGCTTGTCTCAATACTTACCAAAAGGCAAAGCAATAGGAATCATTAATTTTGACGCTCATTTCGATTTAAGGCCAAATACGAATGGTAATAACTCAGGAACACCTTTTTACCAAATAACCACGGAGCATGAAACTGCAAATGAGTCTATAAAGTATATGGCCTTAGGTATTCGAAAAGATGCGAATACCAAAGATTTATTTGATTTTGCAGAGACCCATCACGTAAATTATTTAGAGCAAAAATATTTTTGCATGACCTATTTAGAACATGTAGAATTACGTCTTATGCAATTTATAGAGGATGTTGATTATCTCTACACTACAATTGATTTAGATGGTTTTTCATCAGCTTATGCACCTGGTGTTAGCGCCTCATCGCCAATGGGCTTTTCTCCTGACATTGTTCTTAAAAGCCTTAACCTTATTCTTGAATCGGGTAAATTATCAGGATTTGATGTGGTAGAACTAAATCCGAATTACGATGTTGACGATCAAACGGCCAAATTAGCAGCCTCTTTGGTTCATTATGTTCTACATAAAGTTTAGTCAAAAACAAAAAAAGCCTCCCTTTATGGAAAGCCTTTCATTGGGTACTATCGGCAAAAACCGATAAACACAATTGTCTCAAATAATCTTTGAGACACAACACAACATTACAAAGATAATAAAGGTTTTTAAATAAATGTATAGTCTGTTAATTTCTTACCACAACTATTTTACAACCAAATTTTATTCATCTTCATTATTATTGAAAAGCTGAAAAATCTGTTTTTTTTCTGTTAGGGTAAATTGTTTGGAAACAAACCAATCATGAATTTTAATTTTCTCATTTTCAATTTGCGCATTACGAATTGCTTTTAAAGAAACGATATGCCAATGCGAACCTTTATTACGTGAAACCGAATAGCCAACATCTTCCATGATATAAGATTGTTTTGGTCTATTTATAAGCCTTACTCCATTTTTCAACACGGCTAAAGTTTCAGTTAAACGTACCACTTCAGAAAATGAATATCTTGCAAAATCATTAAAACCATTCTGCTCAACATTGTAAAGTTTATCACCAATTTTCAGGTCATTCATAGCATAAAAAGATACAAATTTAAAGGGCTTATGTTGGTAATGGAATTTTTAAGATGTTTAGTTATTCACAAAATGAAAGAAGTACAAGAAAAACAATAGTCATACTAAGCCATACCTTTCATGGTCAGTAAAGTCGTAACCCATACAATTACAGAAGATAAAAAGATACCAATCGTATTAGCTAGAAAAGCTTTTTTTCGCTCAATTTTAAAAAGGTAAGTAGCAATACTGCCTGCATATACTCCTGTACCAGGAACAGGCAGCATAACGAAAAATATGAGTCCGTAAAAACCGTATTTTTTTATTTGATTACCTGAGCCGGTTTTTGCCCTACGAGCAATGAAAAGTGCACCTTTCTTATAAAAATGCCAGCGAAGTAAATATGTGTTAATGGTATTCAAGAAATACATCATGATAGGAAACACCAAAACATTTGCTAAAAAGCACACCACTAACACCAAGTAAATGTTTACTCCATTTAGCAAACCATAGGGTATACCAACTTTAGCTTCACCTAGTGGTGAGATGCTCCAAAGTGCTGCTATGATCAAATCTTTCAACAAAAGTCCATTTTTTAGGGACAGCAAAATTACGCCGTTCTAAAAAAATTCTTTGCCATTTAAATCATAAATAATGTTGATATACGAATTATCAAGACCAACAGCTTCAATATTTATTTGACAACCATATTTTAAGTAATTACCTACCTTTTTATTGAAAACAAGTATGACCAAATTCAATTATAAAATTGCTATTTTTAAAAAATTACAACAACTACCAATACCACACCGAAAACATGAGCGAAAAAAATACTAGAAGATCGTTTATAAAACGCGCTTCACTTACCTCAGCTGCCTTAAGCACAACCCCTTTTTTATTAGCGGCCTCTAGTAACAACCGTTTAATTTTAAGTAGAAGCTACACGCATCAAGAATTTAGTGCGAACGATCAATTAAATATTGCTTTGATCGGTACAGGAATTCAGGGAATATTCGACACACAAGCTGCCCTACAGGTTGACGGTGTAAAGTTGGTCGCAGCATGTGATCTATATACTGGAAGACTTAAAAGAGCAAAAGAACTTTGGGGGCAAGATATATTTGTCACCAGAGATTATAGAGAGGTATTAAATCGTAAAGATATAGATGCCGTACTTATTGCAACACCTGATCATTGGCACCAAACCATTGCAGTTGCAGCCCTTAATGCTGGCAAACATGTGTATTGTGAAAAACCTATGGTGCAAAATTTAACTGAAGGTCAAGAAATTATAAAAGCACAAAAAAATTCAGGTAAAATATGCCAAGTAGGTAGCCAAGGAATGTCATCTCTAGGTAATGAAAAAGCAAAGCAACTTTATGAAGATGGGGCTATCGGTGATATTGTAATGTTAGACATGTATAACGACAGGTATTCTGCTGAGGGTGCGTGGCAATACCCTATACCGCCAGATGCAAATACGAATACCGTTGATTTTGACACCTTTTTAGGTAATGCCCCCAAAGTACCTTTTGAGCCAAAAAGATTTTTTAGGTGGAGAAACTACCAAGATTATGGTACGGGTGTTGCAGGAGATTTATTCGTTCACGCATTTTCTACTTTAAATTATGTCATAAGTTCACATGGTCCTAACAGAGCTTTAGCGACTGGCGGACTCCGTTATTGGAAAGATGGTAGAGATGTGCCGGATGTATCCATAACGTTATACGACTATCCTAAAACCGAAACTCACGCACCTTTTAATGCAGCTTTCCGTATAAACTTTATCGCAGGTAGCGGAGGAGGAGGTGGCTTTAAACTAATTGGTACCGAAGGTGAAATGGAAATAGGGCAGAACTCCGTCACCGTAAACCGTTCAAAATTAAGTATGACCCCTAGTGGATATTCATTGATTTCGTTTACCGAGGAAATGCAACAAAGGATTAAAAACGAATATGCTGCTAAAAATTTAGAACCCAGAAGTTCTAGTTTGTCCACAGGTACCACCACTTGGGAAGCACCAAGTGATTATAAAGGAGCCCATTATGACCATTTCAATAATTTCTTTACGAGTATAAGAAGTAAGGGTCAAGTAATACAAGACCCAAAATTTGGACTTAGAGCCGCGGGAGCAGCACTTTTAGCTAACGAAAGTTATTCTAGAAAACAACCCGTTAATTGGAACCCTACAGAAATGAAATTAATATAAATTATTCATCTATTACTTCGGTGAATTGAATGTGGCGTTCCACATTCTCTTCAATCGAAATGAAAGATTCAATACCACGTATACCAGTAATACTAAGAATTTCATCTTGATAGACTTGTTTATAGTGAAAACTATCTCTAGCATGCATCTTTATAAAAATATCGTATTTACCGGTTACGTGGTGTATTTTAACCACCTCTTCAATTTCATTCAGCTTTTTCATAACCTTCTTAAAAAGGTTAATTTCACTTAAGAAAATTCCTATGAAAATTGTCATTTTCCAACCCATTTTAGCATAATCCAAACTAAGGGTTGCTCCGGTTATCAAACCCATTTCCCTCATTTTTCGCATTCGCATATGTACTGTTCCTGGAGAAATAATCAATTTTTTGGCTACATCGGTATAAGGGGTTTGTGCATTTTCCGCCAGAATATTCAAAATATTAAAATCTACATGGTCTAATTTATTTCTCATTTGAAACGGTGAATTAAATTCTTAAATCAATTAAAGAACAACTACCTGTTAAAGCATTATAAGCATACATCTTATTTTAACAAATTTAATTCATAATAAACTAAATTTTAATGATAATATGGTAATAAAAATGTTTAAAATTGAGGTTTTACTTATAATTCATTAATCATTTTGATTATTCATCAAAAAATATGTTCGCACTAGTACAAATAAAGAAACTGCTTCATATTTAACACAATAGGCACCAAACCATAAACTCCCTTTATCAAAAAATATTGATAAAGGGAGTTTATGGTTAAAAACGAATATTACTGTATATATTTAATACGTCTCTTTCATCCAATCGTATGGTTTTCTATTCATCCAAAGACCTCTTGTAAAATCAGGGAAATCCTGTGGTTCACCATTATTCGCTATAGATACCTCAGAAAGTGGTGTAACAGCACTCCATGCTGCAGCATCGTAAGCATCTAATGGTGGAGCGATATTTTCTTTCGCAGATTCAATAAATGAATTCATTACAAAGAAATCCATTCCCCCATGACCGGCATCTAAGGCATATTCGCCATATTTTTTCCACAGTGGATGGTCATATTTTTCTAACCATGGTTGAGCTTCACTCCAAGTATGAGGTTCAGATTCTCCTTCAACATAAATTCGACTTCCGTCCACTTCCCAAAGGCCATTAGCACCTTGAACCCTAAACCCTAAAGAATAAGGTCTGGGTAAATTACAATCGTGAGTGATAATAATAGTTTCGCCATTGGCTGTATTAATGGTAGAGGTAATGACATCCCCCTGTTTAAATTTTACTTTAGTATTCGGGTGAGATTCAACACCTTCCTTTATAATATAATTATGTAGGCCAATACCCTTTGTGGCATGAGAAGTCATAGATACAAATCGATTTCCCCTATTAACATCTGCCATTACGGCAATAGGTCCAAGACCATGAGTTGGGTAGACATCTGCATTTCTTTTAACAGAATGTGCTGTACGCCATTTAGATTCTGAAATACCTTTATCTCCAAACTCAACTCCTTTACCATAGGCCGTTTTGCCATCATTAAATTTCACATGCCTTAAATCATGTTGATAGCCGCATCTAAAATGTACCAACTCACCAAAGACATTTTGTTTAACCATGTTCAGG
This sequence comes from uncultured Maribacter sp., assembly GCF_963975365.1. GTDB lineage: Bacteria > Bacteroidota > Bacteroidia > Flavobacteriales > Flavobacteriaceae > Maribacter. The sequence goes on from NZ_CAXBGF010000010.1 coordinate 73,873, forward strand.
ACTGCTAAAATATCTCTACGGTAGTTTACATTTTCCAATATCATCATGTGGGTGCCTGTTCGCTCATGAGTGTTGACCAAATCCCAACACTCTTCTAAGGTATTTGAAGCTGACACTTCTACCCCAGCATATTTTCCCGCCTCCATAGCATCTACCGTCATACGAGTATGCCAAAGCCATGGTGTCGCAATTACTACTGCATCAACATCTGCCAAGGCCAAAAGATTTTTATAATCCATATCATTTGAGCCAAATACTTTTGGAGCTTTCCCTTTTGCCTCTGCGATATGTTTTTTAGCAATAGCTATACGTTCTGGGTCAACGTCGCAAATTGCAGTGATGTTCACATCTTTTCGTAACAAAAGGTTTTGAAGATGATTGGTACCTCTTAATCCGACTCCAATCAATCCAACATTCAATTTATCCGCAGCATTAAAACTATTTCGGGCAAAACCTGGTACTGCCACTAATCCCATACTTGCAATTGATGCATTTCTAATAAAATTTCTTCTCGAGCTCATATTCAAAAAATTATACGCTTTGAAATTATAAAAACTACTTGACTATTATTAACTAATTATCAATTTTAATGGTGATACGTCTAATTTGACAGATAATTTATCATTGCATTTCATACTTTTGACTTTTAAATACAAAAATCATGACATTACTTTTAATGGCTGCTGGTAGCGGCAGTAGATATGGAAAACTTAAACAATTCGATGATTTAGGCCCGAACGGTGAATTTTTAATGGAATTCGCTATTTATGACGCCATACAGAACAATTTTGAACAAATTGTAGTTATCACGAAAAAAGAAAATGTTTCCTTTTTAGAAGAGCACCTTTCAAAAAGATTACCAAAAACTATACAACTGAATGTTCTTGCACAAGAACTTACTGATTTACCTGACGGAGTTACGTTCACTGGCGAGCGTAAAAAACCATGGGGTACGGCACATGCAGTTTGGACAGCAAGAAATGTTATCGATGGTCCGTTTGTAGTCATTAACGCTGATGATTTTTATGGTCAATCTGCCTATAAGAGAGCTGCTGATTTTATGAAATCGGATGATAACGCATATGCGTTGTTAGGATATACTTTAAAAGACACATTATCTGAACACGGTTCTGTTTCTAGAGGTGTTTGTGAAGTTAAAGGCGATAATTTAGTTTCTGTTCAAGAACGACTTAAATTAATTCAGAAAGAAGATAAAATTGTTGATGAAGATACAAATTTATATTTCACAGGAGATGAGCAGGCAAGTATGAACTTTTGGGTTTGTAGACCTTCTATTTTCGATAAGATTGAATCTGAATTCAGGTTATTTTTAAATGATGAAGACCGTATTGCGAACAGCGAGTTGTATATCCCACTAATGATACAAGAGATGCTACAAGCAAACGAGATAGAGGTAAAATGCATCCCTTCTGGTGGAGATTGGTTCGGCGTTACTTATGCAAGTGATAAAGAAAAGGCAATGAATAGCCTAAAGGAAAAATCTAACTCAGGAAAATACCCTGCCCCAATTTGGTAAACTCTCTTAAAATGGATTAAAAAACCCATTAGAACACTTTTCTAATGGTTTTTTTTTGGCCTAAAATGGGATAAACTAAAAAGAGTCCAATCTTTATGAGATTGGACTCTTTTACGAGAACACTATATGAAAATGAAAAAAATTTAATTCGTTTTTTATTACATTGTAAACTTACGAGTAAGGTTAACAATTAGAAACAAATTGATGTCAACCGCTCATATATTGTGGTGAGATGGCCTATTTTTGTTGTGGACTCAATTCATAGCTATGAAAATTCGAATAAAAGGCGATTCCATTCGATTTAGATTAACCCAAACGGAGGTTAAAGCACTTTCAGAAAAAGGAAAGGTTTATGATAGCACTAATTTTGGTAATCAAGAATTCAATTACGGAATTACTCTAAAAAAAGATATTGACAACTTAAATGTCAGTTTTAAAAATAACAGCATTACTTTAGAAATGCCGTACATAAATGGAAAATCTTGGTATGCAAACGACATCATCACTTTTGACAATATCTTGAAAACATCAAAAAAAAACGATTTACACTTACTTTTAGAAAAAGATTTCACTTGTCTAGATAACACTATAGAGGACCAATCGGATAATTACCCAAACCCCAAATTAGCTTAGATTTTCTACTTACAAAATAAGGCGTTATGCTGTTAAGAACATTTTTTAACAGAAACATGTCTAAAGTTCACCCCTACAATTCTTAAGTTTAGTTTATGGAGTCAAAAACGCAACGAAAAGTATCCTTTAGAGGTTCTGAAGATTTTCTAGATATTGAACTAAAAGAACCTGTTACACATGCAGCAGGTTATTTAGGGTTACGAGAAGCCTTAAAACACACTTTTAAGGAAATGGGCGTTCTTCGTTCTATGCGAACATTATTGAGCATGAACCAAAAAGATGGCTTCGATTGCCCTAGTTGTGCATGGCCAGATCCAGAACACCCTTCACCTGTTGCGGAATACTGTGAAAATGGAGCCAAAGCCTTAGGCGATGAAGCTACTACAACCCACATTGGTGCAGATTTCTTTCAAAAAAATTCAGTTGAAGAGTTATCTCAATTAATAGATTTTGAACTTAACAAATTTGGCCGTTTAGTAGAACCGATGGTGCTAAAACCTGGAAACGTTCATTACGAACCTATTTCGTGGAATGAATCTTTTAAATTAATTGCATCGGAATTAAAGAAATTAAACAACCCCGATGAGGCCATTTTTTACACCTCTGGTAGATCAAGTAATGAAGCTGCATTTTTATATGGAATGTTCGCCCGGGCACTAGGAACAAATAATTTACCCGATTGCTCAAATATGTGCCATGAAAGTAGTGGTGTAGCGCTTACCGAAACCTTAGGCATTGGTAAAGGTTCAACGACCTTAGAAGATCTCTACGAAGCCGAAGTAATACTTATTGCAGGGCAAAACCCAGGGACTAATCATCCTCGAATGCTATCTGCCCTTGAAAAATGTAAACAGAATGGTGGTAAGGTAATTAGTATAAACCCATTAGAGGAATCAGGGTTGGTAAATTTCAAAAATCCGCAGCACATAAAAGGATGGATTGGTGGCGGTGAAGACATGGCAGATATACATCTTCCTGTTAACATCAATCAAGATATTCCACTTATAAAATTGATATTAAAGAAACTAGCTACCTTAGACAAAGAACATAAAAATATATTTGACCATGATTTTATTCAAAAATACACCAACGGTTATGAAGCGCTAATTTCTGATTTAGATAGCTACACTTCTGATGAGCTATTAAACCTAACCGGTGTATCTGAAGATAAAATAGATGAAACAGTAGCACTCTTAGCCAACAAATCTAAAATCATTGTTTGTTGGGCCATGGGTCTTACCCAGCATAAAAATGGAGTCGAAAACATACGTGAATTTGTAAACTTATTATTACTAAAAGGCGCTATCGGCAAACCGAATGCAGGCACCTGCCCTGTTCGCGGGCATAGTAACGTGCAAGGTGACCGTAGTGTTGGCATTCAGCATTTCGTTGACAAAGAAATGAATGAACGTATTAAAAAATATTTAGGATTTACTCCCCCAAACCATGAAGGAGTAGACGTTGTAGGATCAATGAAAGCAATGTATGAGGGTAAAGCAAAGATATTTATGTGTTTAGGCGGTAATTTTGTAATGGCAGCCTCAGACACTGAATACACTGCTAAAGGAATTCAAAACTGTGATCTTACTGTACAGATAAGCACCAAGTTGAACCGATCGCATTTAATTACCGGTAAAACCGCATTGATTCTACCAACAATTGGCAGGTCAGAAAAAGACATCAAAAATGGTATGCCACGTCACTTCACTGTAGAAAATAGCATGGGAAGGGTAAAAAAATCGAAGGGTATATTAAAACCTGCATCAGACACTATTATGAGCGAGCCAGAAATCATTGCCAATATAGGTCTTACATTCTTTGGGGAAAACCATGCTATGAATTGGAAATCATTAGGCGATGACTACGAATTAATTAGAACACAGATAGACCAGGTAGCAAAAGGCTTTAGTAAAACCAAAGAGCGCTCTGAAGGCGCTGGTTATTACTTGCCCAATAATGTACGTGATTTAGATTTTAGCATGCTACCCAACGGAAAGGCACAAATAACTATTAACCAATTACCAGTTCACAAATTGGCAAAAGATGAATATATGTTAATGACCATACGTTCACATGATCAGTTTAACACTACGATATATGGATTAGATGATCGCTACCGTGGCGTTTACAATGCAAGAAGGGTAATTTTCATGAATATAAATGACATGAAAGCTGTAGGTCTCAAAAAATTAGATATTGTTGATATTTCCAGTACTTATGACACTACAGTACGAATTGCCCATAATTTTAAAGTCGTACCTTATAATATTCCTTCAGGCAATTTGGCTTCTTACTTTCCTGAAACCAACGTATTGGTTCCTTATAATCACTTCGCAGAACGCAGTAAAACTCCAATAAGTAAATCAATAAAGGTTAGATTGGTAAAGAAATAGTTAATAAAAATGACTTCTCTATACATAGTTTAACATACTCATAACCCAAGCATAATTTACTCGTAACCATTTTTTTAATAGAAATAATGAAACTTTACCATCATTAGTTTCAGTCTATGAAATCTATTAAATTGGCCTTTTTCTGTATTACCTTTCTTGAACAATATGTTAAGTTTAAGGCCGCTTTACTTCTTTCAAAATTTAAGAAAAAGGAATCTGCATTTAACATATGAAGAAAAGATCAGTTGATATTGTGGTGATATCGGATGTTCACTTAGGAACGTACGGGTGCCATGCAAAAGAACTTCTAAAGTATTTAAAATCTATAAAGCCAAAAGAGGTCATCTTAAATGGAGATATCATAGACATATGGCAATTTAGTAAACGATATTGGCCTAAATCTCACATGAAAGTTGTAAAACTATTGCTCGAATGGGTCGCTAAAGGAATACCCGTGCATTATGTAACAGGAAATCATGATGAACTTTTGCGAAAATTTGCCGGAAGCAGTATGGGTTCTTTAAACATTGTCAATAAAATGATACTGCCGTTACATACTGAAAAGGCTTGGATTTTTCATGGAGATGTTTTTGATGTAACCATGCAACACTCTAAATGGGTTGCCAAACTAGGCGCAAAAGGGTATGATTTACTGATACTATTGAATAGAGGTATAAATTTTATCAGTAAAAAAATGGGAAAGGGTCCTATTTCAATGTCCAAGAAAATAAAAAATGGTGTAAAATCTGCCGTAAAATTCATCAACGATTTTGAACAGATAGCAGCAGATATAGCTATAGAAAACGGATACGAATACGTGATATGTGGACATATACATCAACCTGAGATTCGAAAAATAAGGACCGATAAAGGTGAAGTAACCTACTTAAATTCTGGAGACTGGATAGAAAATTTAACCGCCTTAGAATACCATAAAGGTAAATGGAAGCTCTATTCTTACTTAGAAGACCTAAAGGTAATTGACCATACAGAGGATATTAAAGAAGAAACGTATGTGTTAGAAAAAGCAGAACTTTTTCAAAGCCTTTTAGAGGAGTTTAGAATAAGTGGAATGACACAGCAGAGTAAATGAAAGTACTTTATGCTATTCAAGGTACGGGTAACGGTCATCTAAGTAGGGCACGAGATGTTATCCCTGCTCTATTAAAACAAAATGTAACCCTCGATATTTTGGTAAGTGGTATTCAGGCCGATATTCAATTGCCATATCCTGTAAAATATCAATTGAAAGGACTAAGTTTTATTTTCGGAAAAAAAGGTGGTGTAGATATTTGGAAAACCTACTATAGGGCAAATTCACTTCGTTTACAAAGAGAAGTTAAAAGCATACCGGTAGAAGAATACGATTTAATCATCAATGATTTTGAACCCATTACCGCATGGGCGTGTAAATTAAAAAGCAAAGATTGTTTTAGTTTTAGTCACCAAGCTGCTGTTCTATCGCCAAAAGCTCCAAAGCCAAAAAAGAAAGACCCATTAGGCAAATGGATTTTAAATAATTACGCTCCTACTAGTCATCAATTCGGACTTCACTTTAAATCATATGAATCTGGCATTTTCACACCAATAATTAGAAATGACATTCGGCTTGCAGCACTCTCTACATTGGAACATTACACCGTTTATCTTCCTTCTTACAGCGATGAAAAACTATTAAAGTTTTTATCTAATATTAACGGGGTACGATGGGAGGTATTTTCTAAGCACAATAAGAAAGAATACATCAATAACAATATTCATATACAACCGATTACAAATGAAGCCTTTGTAAAAAGTATGGCAACAAGTAAAGGAATTTTATGCGGAGCGGGTTTTGAAACTCCGGCAGAAAGTCTGTTTATGAAAAAAAAGCTATTGGTCATACCGATGAAAGGGCAGTATGAACAACAATGCAATGCCGCTGCTTTAGCAGAAATGGGTGTTCCGATTATAAAATCATTAAAAAACAAGCATCTAAATACATTGCAAAAATGGTTAGACACCGATACTATTATAACTGTAGACTACCCCGATAACACAGATAATATCGTATCTCAACTTTTGAAAGAATCTCAAAAGAAACATTAAAAAACCTACCATTCTTTTGAAAAAGCAAGGAGAAACCTTTTTGAATGCTTCAGATTTCGGTGAAAATTTTACATGGGGAGTTTCAACAGCGGCATATCAAATTGAGGGCGGCCATGATGCCCAAGGTAAAGGACGATCTATTTGGGACAATTTTACTGCAAACTCAAAGAACATTCAAAATGGAGATAATGCCCATGTTTCATGTGATTTTTTCAATAAATATAAAGAAGATATTTTATTGATGAAGTCGATGAATATTGACAACTTCAGGTTTTCTATTTCATGGACAAGGATTTTGCCTAATGGCGTGGGCACAGTAAACAATGAAGGAATAGATTTCTATAATGATGTGATTAATTTTTGTTTAGAACAAAAGATAACCCCGTGGGTGACAATCTATCATTGGGATTTACCCCAAGCTTTAGAAGATAAAGGTGGTTGGACTACTAGAGCTATTATTGAATGGTTTTCAGAATTCGTTACCATATGCGCCAATGCTTTTGGGGATCGAGTGAAAAATTGGATGGTATTAAACGAACCTATGGTGTTCATTGGAGCCGGATATTTTTTAGGAGTTCATGCGCCAGGCAAAAAAGGCCTGAAGAATTTTTTACCTGCAGTTCACCATTCTGTACTATGCCAAGCCGAAGGTGGAAGATTATTACGTAAACTAATACCCCAAGCACATATTGGGACAACCATTTCATGTTCACAAATAACCCCGTTCCGAAAAAACAAAAGAGATAAAGCCACTGCCATAAAAGTCGACGCATTATTGAATCGCCTTTTTATAGAGCCCACGTTAGGCTTGGGTTATCCAACAGAAGAGGCACCTATACTTAAAAAATTAAGTCGTTACATTCGGCCAAACGATATGGAGAATTGCAAATTTGATTTCGACTTTATCGGCATTCAAAACTACACCCGAGAAAAGGTGAAATATAGCATTTTCGTACCATATATACGAGCCAAAATTGTTAAGGCAGGCAAACGAAATGTAAAAACCACGTTGATGGATTGGGAGGTCTACCCTCCCAGCATATATCATATGATTAAAAAGTATAGTGCCTATCCTCTAATAAAGAAAATTATTATTACTGAGAATGGCGCCGCATTTGAAGATTATTTAAAGAATGAAAATATTGAAGATACTGACCGACTTAGGTTTTTACAAAAATATCTAGGCCAGGTGCTCAATGCCAAGAATGAAGGACTGAACATTCATGGCTACTTCGTTTGGACATTCACCGATAATTTTGAATGGGCAGAAGGCTATTATCCAAGATTCGGATTGGTATATATTGATTTTAAGTCTCTAAAAAGAACCATCAAGGCTTCTGGAAAATGGTTTTCAAAATTTTTGACCAGCTAAATAAAAAGCAAAAAAGCCGATGTTACCATCGGCTAAGCTATATTAAAAACATGTACACATCTTAAATGTGCAATACAAAGACAGATTGAGTTTTATCTATCTAAGTTCTGGCTATAGAAGCAAAATGTTATTTTATTGGAAAGCTGGCATACCTGTAATATCGGCACCAGTAATCAATAAATGTATATCATGAGTACCTTCATAGGTGATTACACTTTCTAGATTCATCATGTGTCTCATAATACTATACTCACCCGTTATACCCATACCCCCTAAAACCTGCCTAGCTTCACGTGCTATCTTTATGGCCATTTCAACATTGTTTCTTTTTGCCATTGAAATCTGTGCGGTTGTTGCCTTCCCTTGATTTTTCAGTTGCCCTAAACGAAAAGCTAATAATTGAGCTTTAGTAATTTCGGTAATCATTTCGGCTAATTTCTTTTGTTGTAATTGGGTTGCAGCAATTGGCTTCCCAAATTGAATTCGCTCTTTTGCATATCTCAATGCTGTATCATAACAATCCATTGCCGCACCAATAGCACCCCATGCGATTCCAAATCTAGCCGAATCCAAGCATCCTAAAGGTGCTCCTAAACCTGATTTATTTGGCAACAAATTCTCTTTAGGAACTTTTACATTATCAAAAATCAATTCACCAGTAGCCGAGGCCCTTAATGACCATTTATTATGTGTTTCAGGAGTTGTAAAGCCTTCCATACCACGCTCTACTATTAGACCGTGAATACGCCCTTCTTCATTCTTTGCCCATACCACTGCGATATCACAGAATGGTGAATTTGATATCCATAATTTGGCTCCGTTCAAAAGATAATGGTCCCCCATATCTTTGTATTTGGTTTCCATACCGCTTGGGTTAGAACCATGGTTAGGCTCTGTTAATCCGAATGACCCCATCCACTCACCTGTGGCCAATTTTGGTAAATATTTTTTTCGTTGCTCTTCAGTACCATATGTAAATATTGGGTACATGACCAAAGAAGATTGTACGGATGCTGTTGACCTTACTCCACTATCTCCTCTTTCAATTTCTTGCATAATGAGTCCGTAGCTGATTTGATCTAAACCAGCACCACCATATTCCTCAGGAATATACGGCCCAAAGGCCCCAATTTCTGCAAGACCGCCAATAATCTGCTTTGGAAATTCTGCTTTTTGGGCATATTCCTCAATTATAGGTGACACATCTCTTTTAACCCATTGGCGCGCTGCATCACGTACCAATAAGTGTTCTTCAGAAAATAGATCATCTAAATTATAATAGTCTGGTGCTTCAAATAAATCGGGTCTCATAACATTACTTTTATCAAAGATAATTAAAGAAATATAACATTATACAACCGTATAGTTACATTTTTAAATAAAAATTTTTTGTTAGATTGATGTAGTCCATTGTATAAACATGTCTCTCTATTTCAATGGTTAAATCAAGTACTTCACATGTTCTTTCTAGCTTAGTAAACTCTAACAACACCCTTTTTACTTCGGCAGCAGGGTTACCTCTTACATGCAAACAACGACTTGGAAATAATTCATTGGATGCCGCCATCCGAATAAAATCATCTTTTTCCTTAAAAGGTATTATCGTGCTAAAGATTCCATTTTCAGAAATTAGTAGTGAAACCCCTTCTAATAACTCATTAAAGGGAAGAAATTCATTTTGTCTAGCCTGATCTCTTTTTAAATCACCTGAAGTAACACTTTCGGTATAAAAAGGAGGATTACAAACAATTACATCATATAAATCTTCAATTTCTTCAACAAACTCATCTAAACCGGCATGATAACAATAAAGTCGATCGCCCCAAGGTGATATTTCGAAATTATCTACACATTGCTCATACGCTTCTGAATCAATCTCGATTGCATCGATAACCTCAGCTGAACTTCGTTGTGCCAACATTAATGCAACTACGCCGGTACCTGCACCAATATCCAAAATAGATTCTGCATTGCTGATATCGGTCCAAGCACCAAGTAATACTCCGTCCGTACCAATTTTCATAGCACAACGACCTTGGTTGATTTCAAATTGTTTAAATCGAAATGGCTCGCTCAATATAAAATTCCTTTAAAACCCGTCGATAATTTACACTCACTATTCATTCACATCATTCAAAATTATACTCTTCGCATCGTTTAAATAGCTTCTACCAATAGTATAACGTATTCCGCCAATTTCAACGCTATTACCTTCAACTACGCTTACCTTATCGACTGCAATGGTGTAAGATCTGTGAATACGTATGAAATTATCACCAGGCAATTCATCAGTAAAACTACTTAAGGTTCTATGTATAATATATTTCGCCATGGGAGTTATAATTCTGATATAATCTTTAAGACTTTCGACTACCATTATTTCATCCAGAAATATTTTCTGTAATTTCTTCTTATCGACTTTAACAAAAATTGAAGGCTTTTCGTCTTTATCATTAGCAATCTTATTCACCCCTTGTTTAAGCCCTATAACCCTATCTACAGATTTAAAAAACCTTGGTAACGATATTGGCTTTACCAAATAATCTATTGCCTCGAGCTCAAAACTTTTAAGTGCATGTTCTTCATGTGCTGTCGTCATAATCACAAAAGGCTTTTGATGAAGCGTACTCAAAAACTCTAACCCATCGAGGTAAGGCATATTAATATCCAAAAACATGATATCAACAGGATTATCCCTTAAAAAAGTAGAAGCATCCATGGCATTAGAAAATGTTCCTTCTAATTGCAATTCTTTTACTCTAAGAATATAGTTTTTAATTACATTGACCGCTAATGGTTCATCGTCTACAACAATCACTTTCAAAATCATATCACCTTAAGCTTTAAAATAACATTAAACATTTTATCCTGTTCAAAAATAGATAGCTGGTAATCGCTTTTAGCATACCCAAGTTCTAAACGTTTTTTCACATTAGAAAGTCCAATTCCACCCGAATCTACCGGATACTGAAATTCTTTATGAGGATTAGCTACTGTATTTGACACTTTAAAATTCATAAAACCATCAACGACTTGCAAATCAATATCAATTTTCATTTCACCGATATTCTTACTTGCACCATGTTTAAAACAATTTTCAACTAAAGGAATCAATAACATTGGGGCTATTTTACAATTATCGAGATCTCCTGAAATATTCATTTCAATCTTTAGACTATCATCAAATCTAATACGCTCCAAATCTATGTAATTCCTAATACAATTTATCTCACTGGTTAAATCTTGTCGTTGCTTCTTTGTTGCATACAACAAATACCGCATTAGTTCCGATAATTTAAGAATAACCTCAGGTGCTTGATCCGACTTTTGTAAAGTTAAAGAGTAAATATTATTAAGTGTATTAAAGAAAAAATGAGGAGATACTTGAGACCTTAAAAAACGCAACTCAGTTTTCAATTGCCGCTTTTCCAAATCATGAAGCTTACTACTTTCACGTAACGAATCTATTGTTAGCTTTATAGCTGTAAAAAAGGAAATAACATATACTTCGCCTATCATGGTCTGCACCGCATAACTCATCGTAAGAGAGTTCACAACCTCGGAAGCCTCTGGCATTACATCTGTGCTTACCAGGTAATACGTTAAATTGAATTTAAACAAAAGCATAATGAACAAAGCCAAAAGAATATAGGCCGTAAACTGAACGTACTTTTTTGTGTAAATAAATTTTGGCATTAAATAATAGGCATTAAAATAAGCCAAAAACATATGAATAGGAAAACCTATCAAGTTGGTTCTTAAAGAAAGTAAAAAATCATCGTGTATAAAACTCCACCGTAAGGTGTTGAATATAAAATAAACCGACCAAAATAAAACATGATGCAATGGTTTAATATCGTTGTCACCCAAAAATTTAGGCTTACGTAAAAAATTTAATATTTTAATCTTCATATATTCTGCATAATACTACCCTTATACTTATAGTATCGAATTAGCGTAAATCTTTAGGTGATACTATTTATCTTAACAAAAACAAATATTTTAATACATTGATGCGAAAGGGTTACTGGATAAAAAATAATAAAAGCATAGCAAATATTATATAGTTTATTAGATTCTAAATTTATTCATGGAATTAAAAGATTATCTATGGCATTATTGACCCTCAGAACCTGCAGCTCTATTCTCTAGGCCCTCTATATTAAATAATGAATCTCCCAATCTTGTACGCATATCATTTGCAAGTTTTTCGATTTTAGCTACTATTGTGGGGTATGCATCAACTACATTATTAGTTTCACCACTATCCTTTTCTAAATCATACAATTCAATTTGCTCTAAATCAACCATTTTGTATTCTCCAGGTAATCCATCCTTTCCAGGTTCTTGACCATTCATGGTTCTATAGGTGTGTGGAAAATACAATTTCCACTTTCCATAACGCACTCCAAATAACTCATTAACTCTATAATAAAAGAAATAGGCCTCTTGCGGACCTTCATTTGTTTTGCCCGTCAATAAGCGCCATGCGCTTTTACCATCAATTATGTTTTCAGGTAATTCTGCCCTAGTGATTTCTGCTAAGGTTGGTAAAATATCAATTGCCATAACCGGAGCGTCAATAGTTGACCCTGCTTTTATTTTCTTCGGATATTTTACAATAAAAGGTTCTCGTTGTCCACCTTCCCAAGCCGTACCCTTACCTTCCCTAAATGGAAATGCACTACCCGAATGATTACCATATGCTAACCAAGGTCCATTATCTGATGTGAAAATTATGATTGTATTCTCAGTTAAGCCATTTTTCTCCACGGCCTCTATAATTTCGCCAACAGACCAATCTAATTCCATAATAACATCACCATAAAGCCCTCTATTCGACTTTCCCTTAAACTTATCAGAAACAAAAAGTGGCACATGCGGCTGCGGATGAGGTACATATAAAAAAAACGGTTTGTCTTTATTCCGTTCTATGAAGTCAACACTGTGATGGGTAATCAATGTAGTTAAGTTTGTTTGATCAGTAAGGGTATCGATTATCTTTTCATTTTCATATAAAGGTAATGGATCAAAATCAAAAATAGTTCCTTGCTGAGGATGTAATGGCCACATATCGTTTGAATAGGGTATCCCAAAATATTCATCAAATCCTTGTTTAGTCGGCATAAACTTCGCCGCGTCTCCTAAGTGCCACTTACCAAATATGGCTGTTGCATAGCCCTTATTTTTTAGCATTTCCGCAAGGGTAATCTCTTCTGGGTTAAGTCCGACCTTGCTATTTGGCATTAACGCATTGTGAATTCCTATGCGATTGGGATAACTGCCCGTTAAAATAGCAGCACGTGAAGCTGAACAAACTGCCTGAGCAGCATAAAAATTAGTGAGTTTCGCTCCTTCTTTAGCCATTTGATCAAGATTGGGCGTCGAAATATCCTTAGCACCAAATACTCCTACATCATTATACCCTTGGTCATCCGTGAAAATCAAAATGATATTGGGTAAAATATCTTGTTTGCTTTCAAAATTCTGCCCCGATGTTTTTTGCCAAATAAATAACGACACTATCAGTAAAAAGTTGATTTTTATAACCATTCCATTTTTATTTAACAATAATAAAAGTAAATACTAAAAATTAAATGAAGCTAACAAAGTAAATTTTAATAATTTCAAAGAATAGAAAAACGTATTTGCTGTATTTAAACCAATACTATCTTAAATGAAAATTTCACTTCTTTTTAGCACAATTATTGTTTCTGGCCTATTGTTTAGTTGTAAGGGGGAAAAAGCAAAACCGAAACCGGTAGATGTTGTTATTGACTCTATGTCAGATTCACTTCCTGTCTTAACCCTTCCAGAAGATGCTGACCCAGAAAATGAAGATTGGGCTGGCATAGACCTAGAACCAAAATCACCAGTTCTTCCTCTTTATCCAGAACAAGAAGCAGCAACGTTTTTATTGCCTGATGGATATCACATAGAACCTATACTAACAGAACCTCAAATTGAACAACCGGGGGCTATTTCTTTTGATGGAAACGGCAGAATGTATGTATTAGAACTAAGAACATATATGCTCTCAGCAGATTCTGATGGCACCTTAGACCCAAAGAGCAGAATTTCTAGATGGGAGGATAAAGACAATGATGGCATCTATGAAACAGGAACTGTATTTGTTGATAGCCTAATATTTCCGCGTTTTGTATTGCCCTACGGCAAGGATTGTATTTTAACCATGGAATCTGATGCTGACAATGTATATAAATATACAGACACGAATGGCGATGGCAAAGCCGATAAAAAGGAGTTTTTTACCAATAAATATGGCAGATCTGGCAATGTGGAACATCAACAAGCATTTATGTATTATGGGATGGATAATTGGCTTTACAGCACGGTAAATGCATTTAGAGTTAAAGAGACCCCTAATGGCGTAATTAGAGAAAAAACAGGTTACAATAGAGCACAGTGGGGTGTTACGCATGATGATGATGGTAAATTATGGTTTCAGGGTGGTGCTAGCGGTGTACCATCTCATTTTCAATTTCCAATTCATTATGGAAATTATACTATTGATAACGAATTGGCAGAAGGTTTTAAAATACCCTATGGTGCTGCTGTTAAAATTGCCGACATGCAAGGAGGCATGGATCAAATTAGAGCGGCAGATGGATCATTGAACAGTGTCACCGGCTCAGCAGGTAACGATGTTTACCGTGGTGATCGTTTACCATCGGAATTATATGGTCAATATTTCTATGGCGAACCTGTTGCGAGAATTGTAAGACAAATTAAACCTATAGTTTCTGAAGGTCTGACCACATTGCACAATGCATATCAAGAAGAAAAATCTGAATTTCTTCGTTCTACAGATCCTTTATTTAGACCAGTAGACATGACCACTGCTCCCGATGGCACTTTATATATTACGGATATGTATCATGGTATAATTCAAGAAGGGCAGTGGGCACAAAAAGGCACCTATCTGAGAACCAAAATAGAACAATACCAATTGGATAAAGTTATAGGGCTAGGTAGAATATGGCGTATTACCCATGATAGTAAAGAACGTGACAAGGCCCAACCAAAAATGTTCGATAAAACACCAGGTGAATTAATCAAGTACCTGGAACACCCGAATGGTTGGTGGCGAGATAAAGCCCAACAATTAATTGTTCTTTCACGTGACCAAAGTACGGTGCCAGAGTTACGAAAGGTAGCAATATCCAGTAAAAATCATTTAGCTAGAACCCACGCAATTTGGTGCCTAGAGGGACTTGGGGCACTACAACCAGACCTATTGGAAACACTTTTTAAAGACCCTAATCCTAAAATAAGAATGCAAGCCATACGCGCCAGCGAAACGTTGTATAAATCTGGAAATAAAAGTCTAGCAACATCCTATCTAAAATTATTGGAGGATGATAATGTTGATGTAGCCCTACAAACTATGTTAACGGTTACATTTCTTGAGATACCAGAATATCAAAAAGCACTATCCAAGATTGTAAAAACCAATCAAGCTAAAGGAATTCAAACAGTAGGTTCTCAAATATTAACACCGGTAAAACAAGAAAATCGTTGGAATCGAAATGAAGTTCTCTTAAGTGAGGTACAACAAGAGAGTTTAGAAAAAGGCAAAGTGATATTTAATGAACTTTGTGTACAATGCCACGGCAACGATGGTACAGGAACTCCGCTAGGAAACGGAACCGTTATGGCCCCTCCGTTATCCGGATCTATACGCGTACAAGAACATCCAGAATATATCATTAAAACTATACTTCATGGTCTGGAAGGCCCTATAAATGGCAAAACATATGCGGCTGGCATTATGGTAGGAAACAAAGAACAATCTGATGATTGGGTTGCTGCTATCGCCTCCTATATTAGAAACAATCTGTCTAACGAAGCTTCAACGATAACGAGTGAATATGTAGCCGAAGTAAGAGCGAAAACCCTTGACCAACCGGGAACCTATAGATTTAATGAATTAATACAATCTGTACCAACATCGTTACCATTACAATCTGATTGGAAGGTTACGGCAAGTCACACGGCACCGAATCGAATCGGGGGAACCGCTTCACCAAAGAGTGCATTCAATTTTGAGGGATGGACTACCGGCGAAAATCAAAAAGAAGGAATGTGGTTTCAAATTGAATTTCCAAACGCTTTAGCGCTTACCAGTTTACAATACAACTCACAACCAATTTCAAGGGGCTGGAGAGAAGGGTCACCTCCTCCATTACAAACATTTGCGAGATCTTATGAAATATCAACTTCAAAGGATGGAGAAAATTGGGTTGTACTGGATAAAGGTGAAGGAACAGATCAAGATTTTAAATTAGACTTCAATCCGGTTTTGACAAAATTTCTAAAATTTAAATTGACTTCTACCCTAAAAGATGAGAATGAAATACCGTGGCGTATAAGACAGTTAAAATTATATGCTCTAAACACCAAAAACCAACTATCTAAATAAACGAAATTTAATTTTTACGACACCAAAACCTAACATCATGAAAACAAAAAAATCAATTCAACAACGAAGGTCTTTTCTTAAAAAATCAACAGCATTTATTGCTGGAACTACGCTATTAGGCCCTTCAGTTTTTGGCGCTCCTGGTTTTCTAAATTATACGACACAACCTAATTCCAAAATTAACGGCGTTCAATTGGGCCTTATCACCTACTCTTTTAGAAGTATGCCAGACCAAAGTGCCGAAGCAACTTTACAATATATTTTAGATTCTGGAATAAATGCGGTGGAACTTATGGGAGACCCTGCCGAACAATATGCAGGTAAACCAGAAAGTCCGGTAAACAGAATGACTTTTTATGGCCTAATGAGGCGTAAAAGGAATAATGAGCTGAATGATGAAGAAGAAAAAAGTTTTGTGGAAATGCAAAATACCTTGGATGCTTATAATAAGGAAGTAGCTGCTTGGCGTGCTACCGTATCTATGGACAAGTTTAAGGAATTACGTAAAATGTATAATGATGCTGGAGTAACTATTTACGCCTTTAAACCAAATGCGTTTGGCAAAAACAATACCGATGAGGAAATTAATTGGGGCATGAAAGCAGCTAAAGCACTAGGTGCTAGTCACGTAACTTTAGAACACCCTAGTGATGACGCCCACACCTTGAAATTGGGTCAAATGGCAGAAAAACATGATGTTTTTGTAGCTTATCATGGTCATGAACAACAAACTCCTACCTTTTGGGATACCGCCTTAGAACAATCTAACCATAATGCGTTGAATCTAGATTTAGGCCATTTTGTTGCGGCAGGAAACGAAGCGCCTTTAGAAATTGTAACCCAAAAACACAGCCATATCAAGAGTATGCATTTAAAAGATAGGCAAACCCCTGAGCATGATAAAGGCAATGTACTTTGGGGAACCGGTGACACGCCTATTGTTGAAGTGCTACAATTAATGCGTGACAATAAATATACTTTTCCGGCAACTATTGAACTAGAATATGATATTCCAGAAGGATCAGATGCGGTGCAAGAAGTTAAAAAATGTCTGGCCTATGCTAAAAAAGCTTTGGAAAGTTAATTAAGCACGACCTCATCAATAAAAATCCAACTTTTACCACCCGGATTGGGATGCCAATCTGGGTTTTTTAGTGGACTTAGTACTTGTAATTTAACATACTTAGCATCGGTAGGTGTAAATTCCATATCGAAAAAAGTTAGCTTAACTTCTGCATTAGGGCTTTCAATACCCATGTTCTTTCTTCCAATTTCTTTGAAATTAACTCCATCCTTAGAAGATGAAATTACAATTGCAGTTGGGTAAAAAATCCAACTAGAAGGTGCCGATAATGCTCCTACCGAAACTTTCGAAATGATATTCTTTTCTTTGAGTTCTATAATAGCATTTAAGGGCTTACCCTCGAAACCCAACCAATTACCATCAACAAAATTAAGCGAACCCCGTTTTTGATCTATTAAGGTTTTACCTTTTTTACCTTTATATTTTTCGTTTGGCGTAGTAAGTAATTGTACATCAGTATATGCTATATTATTTTTAATAAAGGTTCGTTCAGTTACAAAACTAGGCTCCCAATCTTTCTTAACTGCTATGACTTTTACACTAGCGGTATTATCTAATATTATAGGAGTCTCATATTTTGTAGAAGATGTAGTTGGCACAGAGCCATCAAGCGTGTAATAAATATCAGTCCCTTCAAAAAGACTTTCAATTGTAAGCTCTAGGCTGTCACTAAAAAAACTGGCATCACTTAAAATTGTTGGTGGATCTAGTACTGTCGCTTCAAATAAATCTGCCCCTAATTGTTGAATTGAAAGATTAGGCAGGTTCTGTTGCAATTGAGCCAATCCGTCATCAGTAACCTCTGTTTTCCAGAGGTAAATATTTTGCAACCTTTTATTACTTTTTAATTTTTGTGCTAATTTATCGGTAACCGAAGTTCCGTAAAGATTTAATGACTCTAACAGTTCGAAATCAACAAGATCTTTACCAATAGCATCTGTTACATTAGTGCCCTGTAATTTTAGTTTCAAAAGATTTTTAAATGGCTTAATGTATGACATTAGCTCATCATTAAAATTGCTGAAACCAAGGTCTATTTCGACGATGTTAGGAGCATATTCTTCCAATACTTGTAATTGGTCTTTTGTGATGGAGTCTATACTCGCCAAATTCACTGCTAATAATTGGTTTTGTCTGGAAAGTGTCTGTATAGGAATTCCTGCATTTCTCAAACCCTGTAGCCAATCTTTAGGAACCTCTATTGCTTCTTTTGACAATACTGCTATTGCAGAAGTATCTTGTTCTAAAGAAGTAAGTACTGCAGCCATTTTTTCTTCAGTTGACAATTCCATCACCTTACAATCGAAACAATGGTTATTTTCCATCCACCATTCTAATAGGGCTTTTTCGTTATCTGTCAACTGAACTTTTCCTTTCGGTGGCATGTGGTCCTCATTTTCAATGGGTAAATGTACCCGCTCAAGAAATAGTGAACAAGTACCACCACTTAAGGTGTCTAAAAATCTGCCAGTATCACCGCCTTTAATCAATTCATATGGCGAACTCATAACCAAGCCACCTTTCGCCTTGCTTGCATTATGACAACTCATACATTTATCATCTAAAATTGGTTCAATGATTTGAGCATATACTTGAGCCTCTTGCACGTTTGTAATGACAATCTCTTCCTTTTCTTCTACGAACAGATAATCTTCGCCGTGGGTCATATTTCCGCCGAAATGACCTGTAAGGCTAATTAAACCAAGTACGATAAGAAACAAAGGAATATATGTTTTGCTCACCCAATTTCGCTTACTTCTTTTCACCAAATACAAAATTATGGCCGTAACCGTAAAAGCAACCGCCATCCATCGATGTAGAAAAAGAGCATCATCATCGTAGCCACTTTCCTCGCCCAACAACCAACCGGTTCCTAAAGACAGTAAAGCTGTAGAACCAGCAACCAAAAGTATAAACTCAATAACTTCATCAAATGATTTCTTAGCTATAAATCTTCCGTACACTTCTAGCAAAAACGCCAACATAATAATACCAATAGGTAAATGCACGAAAAGTGGATGTAGATGACCTATTTGTATGCCTAATTGAATCATTCTATTGAATTATAATTTCGTCTATAAATACCCATGGTGTAGTACCTTTTCCTTGATGCCATTCTGGTATTTCGGAAAGAGGATAGACTACAACAGTAAATTCACTATAGGTGCCTTTTGTAATAGGAACACTTAAAAATGTAGCCCTGCTTGAAGTTTCAATCGCACTATTTGGGTTCGATAGTACGCCAACTTTTTTACCCTCATTAAACACTTCAATTCTGGTAGGAGCAAAAATCCAGTTCGATTGATTCGTAAGCACGCTAAGTACGAGGGTTGAAACTTCTATATTTGAGTTCAATTTTATCGCAGCTGAAATGGTATCAGCTTGAAAACCCATCCACTGTTTATCTCCTCCAAATTGCTCAGCACCTTTAATTAAATCACCTAAACCTGCACCACCTAAACCAGGATAATTCTCACTCGCATTTGGCGTAAGTGTTATCTCTTGTATCGTTTTCTTGGTAGAAGTTTTTACTACCTCAATTTGAACCTCTTCACTTTCTAAATAATCAGGATGATAAACTCTAGCTTTTATTACTGTACTCTCAGTTAATTCCAATGGAGCACTATATACTTTAGAATTATGATTGACTTCATCGCCCTTCAATGAATATTTGATAACAGCATTTGGAAAGTCAAAACTAAGTTGTACGGTCGTTATGGAGTCAAAAAATATAGACGTTGCATTTATTTGAGGAGGTGATAATGGAAAAATTTCCATAAACGCATTAATAGAATTCTGAGAACTACATGCTTGACATAACATGGCTAGTGCCAAAAGTGTATAGATTGTTCGCATGGCTATATTCTATTTAGCTTTATTGGATAGGTCTTTCCTGAATTCCATTGTGCAACGTATAAATTCTCATCATCATCAACACAAACATCATGAGGGTGGGTAAAAATCTTAATAGCTTGATACATAGGTCTAAGACCATCAGATTCGTAAAAGGGAGCACATCCACCTGGTGCAGAAATCAATTTATTATGTTTATCTAAAATTGAAATAAAGCCAGTACCATCTGACCCATCACCAGACCATATCGTTGCCAAATACACGTTATTCCCTTTAATTACAGGCCTACAAATGAATGCGCCCGGTAAATCTATACTTTCTATAAATTCACCATCCATAGTAAAACGCTTGAGTTTATTCTGTTTTCTAGCGGTGATTAATAGCTCAGGTTTTTTACCATTTCTTGTATCAATACATATACCATGAGCATTCTGAAATAGATGATTTTCATCGCCTTTACCCCCAAACGTTTGTAATAATTCTCCTTGAGCATTATACCGCATTATAAATTGTTCACCATAACCATCAGCAACATATACATCCCCATTTTCGGCGATAGCTGTCTCTGTCGGTATATATTGTTCTTTTGAGCTATACTTGCCCGATTCTTTCGGATAAGGAAAAATTTGAACTTCTTTACCATCAATAGTGGTTTTAATTACCTCATGGCGGTTGTTATCTGATATATAGAGAAAGTCCTCCCCATTTTCAACATTCAAGGTTAAACCGTGAGCCCCAGGATATTCTGTACCCCAAGTTTCTAACAATTTACCTGATCGGTCATAAACAATGACATTGTTTTTGGTATGATTCGTTAAGAGTAAGATTCGCCCTTTAGAATCTTGCACCATCTCATGACAATCATTCACTGGGTAGTAATTAGGATTCAATGCACCCCAATTTAAATCAATTTTATACTGGTGACTGCCACGCCCTATAATAGTATCTTTATACCGCAACAGATTTGCACTTACCGAAGAATATGTTAATATCCCAGCCGAGGCAGCAGCAGTATTTATAATAAATTTTCTTCTCTCCATTATGCTAAAATATCATTGATTACTTTACCCTCTACATCGGTTAGCCTAAATCGTCTACCCTGATATTTATAGGTGAATTTTTCATGGTTGATACCAAGTTGATGTAACATTGTTGCCTGAAAATCATGTACATGCACAGGGTTTTCAACAACATTATAGCCAAATTCATCTGTTTCGCCATAAACCATACCCGGTTTTATCCCACCGCCGGCCATCCACATGGTAAAACATCTTGGGTGATGATCTCTACCATAGGTAGTATTGGTAAGCAAACCTTGCGAATAGTTAGTTCTACCAAATTCTCCACCCCAAATCACCAAGGTATCTTCTAACAACCCACGCTGTTTTAGATCTGCTACCAAAGCTGCTGAAGCTTGATCTACGTCTTTCGCTTGTTTTTGAATAGCACCAGGTAGGTTATCATGCTGATCCCAACCCATATGATATAGTTGAATAAAACGAACATCTTTTTCGGCTAACCTTCTAGCCAACAAACAGTTTGCTGCAAAAGTACCTGGTATTTTAGCATCTGAACCATACATTTGATAAATGTAATCTGGCTCACCATCAGTATTCATGACATCAGGAACCGAGGTTTGCATTCTGTATGCCATTTCATACTGTGCAATTCTACTCTGTATTTCCGGATTACCCGATTCCTGATAATGTTGATCATTAAGCTCGGCCAATTTATCTAACATAGACCTTTTTATCTCCGCAGTAGTACCTTTTGGATCATTCAAGTACAACACTGGATCTTTGGCAGCTCTAAACTGAACTCCTTGGTGAAGGGAATGTAAGAAACCATTACCCCATAATCGCGTATATAGTGGTTGACCGTTTGGCCTACCCGACCCTCTCGAAAGTAAAACCGTAAAAGCTGGCAAGTTCTCATTCTCACTACCCAAACCATAACTTAACCATGAACCAATGCTCGGCCTACCTGGCTGTTGTGAACCAGTTTGAAAAAAGGTAACTGCCGGATCATGATTTATTGCTTCGGTATACATTGATTTTATGATACAAATATCATCGACCATCTTAGCGGTATAAGGTAGCAAATCACTTATATAAGTGCCGTTTTTACCATGCCGTTGAAAACCAAAATTAGAACCTACAAGCGGGAACCTATCTTGACCCGATGTCATACCCGTTAATCGTTGTCCGTTACGTATAGACTCTGGTAAATCTTCTCCCCTACGTTGATTCAATAAAGGTTTATAATCGAATAATTCAAGTTGAGAAGGACCACCACTTTGAAAAAGATAGATAACCCTTTTTATTTTAGACGGATGGTGCAAAGAATCTAAAACACCCTTTACTCCAACAACCCCGCTATCGGCTGTATATAAACCATTAGACCCTTTTCTAAATAAATTATTCCCAATTAAGGAAGCCAAGCCTATACCGCCAACGCCCATTGCCGCTTTTCCCAAAAAAGACCTTCTGTTCAATATTAGCGATCGCTCTTCAACTATTTTCTTTTCGCTCATAATCAGCCTCTATTTATAGTTTCATCTAAATTCAAAATCGTATGCGCCGTTAACGTCATTGCAACCAACTTCTCTGTATTTATGTCTGAAGGCACACTACTTCTTCCAATACTTAAGTACTCATCGATTGAGATATCACCTTTTTCAACTTTTTCTAACATTTCGGTATAATAGGCAACCAATGATTGAATCTCAACCTCATTAGGCAATCTAGAAGTAGCCTTATAGAATAGTTTCTTTATCTGTTCATTCTCCGCATTCGGATTCGCAACCATCTCACCTACTGCAGCTACCCGTGCTGCTTCAACCATTTGTGGGTCATTAAGAAGAACTAGGGCTTGTAATGGGGTATTTGTCTCTTGTCGCTTTACTGAGCAATAGTCTCTAGAACTACTATCAAAGGTCATCATGCTTGGTGGTGGTACGGTACGTTTCCAAAACGTATACAGGCTCTTTCTATACACATCATTTCCTGCACTTAGTGTGTACGAAGCTGTACTACCACCTCCACCACCAGTGGTTTCTTCCCAAATTCCATCAGGTTGATATGGTTTAACACTTGGTCCGCCTACATCTCTATTCAACAATCCGCTAAAGGCCAAAGCTTGATCACGTATCGCTTCAGACGATAAGCGCAAACGAGAAACACGGGCCAAATATTTGTTCTCTGGATCCTGCTCCAATTTCTCTTTGGTCGTCTTGGTATCTTGTTGATAGGTTGCAGACATCGCAATATATTTCAACATTTTTCTGGTATCCCAACCTTCTGTACGGTATTTAATAGCTAAGAAGTCTAATAATTCAGGATGTGTGGGCAATGACCCTTGATTACCAAAATCAAATGATGTTGCTACAATTCCATTACCGAACATCCGCTGCCATAATCTATTTACGGCTACTCTTGCAGTGAGTGGATGCTCATCTTCAAAAAGCCATTTTGCCAATCCTAATCTATTTTTAGGAAACTCATTAAAAGGAAGAATAGATTCTGGCGTATCAGGAAATACCTCTGCACCATATTGGTCATAAATTCCTCTATCCAAAATATAGGAAGACCTAGGTTTTTCCATTTCTTTCATAACCATTACCGGTACTTCTTTCAACTCACTTTTTTGTAGATTGATAAACCCCAAAACATCATTTACCTCTTTAAAAGTAACTGTTATGTATGGGGTGGGTAATTCTGCTGCATTGGCCAACAAGCCCTGTTCAGGTATCGTATTAAAAAAACTATAAAATTGAAAATGTTCTTTCTGACTTATAGGATCATATTTATGATCATGACAACGGGCGCATTCTAAAGTAAGCCCTAAAAATGCAGTACCTAAAGTTGTGGTTCTATCTTCCACATACTCCACCCTATATTCCTCTGGAATTACACCGCCTTCCGCAGTTATTTTATGGTTTCTATTAAACCCAGTAGCTAAAATCTGTTCTAAATTGGCATTTGGCAATAAATCACCTGCCAACTGATAGGTCACAAATTGATCATAAGCCATATTCTCCTTAAAAGCATGAATTACCCAGTCTCTCCATGGCCACATTGTACGTTCAAAATCATCTTGATAACCATGCGTATCTGCATATCTAGCAATGTCCATCCACTCTGCAGTCATGTTTTCTGCATAGTCGACCGACACGAGCAATGAATCTATAATTTCTTCATACTTCTCTTTTGATGGATTTGCGACAAATTTTTCTATCTGTTCTAAAGTTGGAGGCAAGCCTGTAAGATCAAACGTAATTCTTCTCAGCAGCTTTTCAGTAAGTACAGGATTACTAGGACTCAGATTTTTCTCTTTAAACTTATCAAAAACAAAGGCATCAATCTCGTTATTCCCCCAAATACTATCCCCTTCATGCACTGGAATTTCTGGCTGTACTGGTGGAATAAATGCCCAATGCGTTTTATACTCGGCACCTTGTTCTATCCATTTTTTTAATATAGCCTTTTCGTAATCTTCAAGAACCAAATTTGATTCTGGCGGAGGCATTAACTGGTTTAAATCCTTTGCATAAATCCTATTTACCAATTCACTTTTAGAAACATCCCCTGGCACAATGGCAAAGTGATCTTTGAGTTTTCCTATCACTTTATATGCTTCTTCAGGAGAATGAAGAGAAAACCCTGCCGCTACAGCATTCTTATCAGGACCATGACACTTAAAGCAACGATCCGATAAAATTGGTTTGACATGAAACGTAAAATCTATTTTTTCAGGAATTTGATTACTAGTATTCCCTTCTGCTAAAGCAATTGTTTTTTCAGATTTCGAGGTACAACTTAATAAAGCAACACAACAGAAAGTTACTACAATAAATCTAATGGAAGACTTCTTAAAATTACTTCTCATAGCATGCATTTTACAATACAATATTGAACTTACGAACTTTACTATATAGTAATAGTTAAAATTCGACCAATAACGATGCAAGACCTCTAAATAATACTATTAATAGTGTAAATTAAATGTAAGTATTTTATCAATATCATAAATAACAACAGATATATCGATAAAACTATAAATAAAAGGAATTAAGTCTTGATTATTAAGACAGGTATAGGTCTACCAAACCTTCAGGTGTTTTCACGAAAACGGTTTGGTTTTCACGATCTACCTGAGTAACAATATCATCATTAATAGGGATCAACAATTGTTTGTCTTCTTTTTGTATTTCGAACAAAGCTTGTGCTGTAGTGTCGTTTACACTTTGTATAATACCAATATTACCACGCAAAGCGTCTATTACAGTGAACCCTATCACCTCGTGATAATAAAATTTATTCCCAGTAAGTTTTGGCAATTGGGTTAGGGGTAAATAAAGACCACATTTCATAATACGATCTGCATCAGATTCGGATTTTACTTCTTCAAAATCTATACGAAGTAAATTAGATTTATGAAGGCGACATCTTTTAATGAAAAATGGAACCAGATTGTTTCCTAAAGAAACGAATACTGATTCCATGTTTTCGTATATCTCGGGATCATCGGTATCTAGTTTTACTAGCACCTCACCTTTGAAACTATATTTTGAAACGATATTACCTAGGTAGAAACAATCTTCCTTTCGCATCGTTTCTTAAAAATTATACTTTATCTTCTTCAGCAGCAGGAGCTTCTGGAGATTCAACAGCTTGTTCTGACTCACCAGCAGCCTCAACAGCTTCTACCTCAGCTTCACCACTTTCACCTTCTGGAGTTTCAGGAAGTAATGCAGCAGCAGCTTCAGCAGCACGCTTTTCATTTACTTCTTTCTCTGCTTTTAATGCTGCAGCTCTTGCATCAGCTTTGTCCTTATCCAATCCACCAACTTTATCAGCGATAGCTTGCTCTTTTTCAGCAACCCAAGCATTGAATTTTTCATCAGCTTGCTCTTCAGTTAATGCTCCTTTACGAACACCGCCTAATAGATGATGCTTTAAAAGTACACCTCTATACGAAAGAATAGCTTTTGCAGTATCTGTAGGTTGTGCACCATTTTGCAACCATTTTACAGAACTATCAATATCAAGCTCAATAGTTGCAGGGTTTGTATTAGGATTGTAGATCCCTAATTTCTCTAAGAATTTACCATCTCTTTTAGCTCTTGCATCTGCAGCAACTACCCAATAGAATGGTTTTCCTTTTTTACCGTGTCTTTGTAATCTAATTTTTACTGGCATATCACATTAATTTGTAGGGTGCCCGACCCTTGGTTATTAATTCTTTTTATTTCGCTTACTCTTAAGCGGGTGCAAATATAGCTGATTTTGACAAATACACAACATAATTTTTACAGTTTATACGAAACCTTCAACATTACCATTCTTGGCAAAATAAATGTGCGTTGATCGGTAATTAAAAAATCAGTAAAGGAGCTTTGTTGTTTAAATTTAGTGTCAAAAATATTGCTCACCTCTACTTCAAAACCCCACTCACTATCCTCTTTTTGGTAAAACAAGGAGGTATTTGCCATATCAAAGATGTTTTGTACGTTTCGATTACTATTTTCAAAAGTTGACTTAGAATAATCTACTTTTAATTGAAAATCACTTAAAAAGTTATATTCAAGATTGGTGAAGAATTTACTATTAGAGAAATTAGAAGTTCCAAAAGTTGTTAGAAATTTTGATGGTGAATATGTATAACCTATTTCTAAATTAGGAATTTTTTTGAAAAAAGTCTCTATTTTTCCAGTATTAGAAAAAGATTTTGAAATGTTTTTCGAAGTATTAGAATTAACAATCTGAAAAAACTCATTGTAGCTTACATTACTTTCAATACCAAATTTTATGTTTTTGATTTTTTTATTGAAAATAAATCGCCCTGACAAACTGTTTTCCGGCATATAGAACATCGTAAGGGTTCTAAACTGATCTATTCCCTGTAGCTCAGTAGTAAATTTAGTACTCTGCGTCTTTCTATTGTAATAAATTCCAGCATTGATATTCAGCCCACTAAAAAGACTATATTTAGTATAGTTCAATGAAATGGAATGGTATCGTTCATTAGTTATATTCACATTACCGCGAAACACTTGATTAAAATCTGTTAATAGAAAATTGCTGATCAATTTGGGCGGAGTTGGAAATCTAACCTTTGCCCCATATTGAAAATTCAATTCTTCGCTACTGTTTAATTTTACCTCTATTTTCAATTCTGGTAAAACCAACGATGTATTATTAGCCAAAGAAGTATCTAGCTGTTCATTTATTAAAAAATATTCATGATAGAATAATGCAGGCTTAATGGTAAAGGCACCTGCCAAAAATTTGTATTCAAGCCCAATGAAGGTATCGTTGAAACGATAGGCAATGTCATTACCAAAACCATTGGCACTAAAATTATTTATACTACCATTAGTCAATCGCTGATATTCCTCGGTGTAAAAGTTTTCATAGAGCAAATTAGTGCCGATTGTGGTATAGATATGGTTAAAATTGTTTAATACCCAGTAGTCTTTTATAACAAGATCAAAACTGATGTTCTCACTTTCTTTTTGTTGAAAAACATTAAACACCGAATCTTCTTGCAAGGGTATTAAATTGCCAAGAAAACGTTGACTAGTAACCCAATTAAAGTTGGGTCTATTTTTTTGGTAAGTCAAAGTGGCTTCTGTGCTTAAAACTTGAGCCCTTGAAAATTTTCTACTATACTCCAAGTTCTGCTTTAAATCAACACCTTTTAAAGCCCCTAGAGTCTTAAAATCATTGTCTTGCAAAGAACTTATCGTACCAATGGCACCATTAAAGTCATTTTCGGTCAATTTTACAAACGAATTTAAGGCAAGGTCCTCTTTAGTATTGGGCTCATACTCGAACGTAAGCTTGCTAATGACAAAAAAATTATTCAGACTATTAGCAACTATTCTATTTTCAATTAAAGGAGTATCACTACTATATTGATTGACTGTATTGGTCTCGGTTTCGACTGTACTCCCATTAGTTATAACATAGGCATTCAAGTCGGTTTTAGGCGTAAGGGCCTGTCTAATATTGAATGCCACGAATTGATTCTTATTTTCTTTAAAGTCATCATTGCCTAGGTATTTAGCAAAGTCATCATTATAAAGATTAAAATAGCTTTTCATATCGCCCATTAGCTTACTGAAACCGCCCTCAAACTCAAGGTAATCGTTTAGGGTAAATGATTTTTGACCCGTATTGTTCAAATCACCAATTATGTTAATATTGGTTTTTGGGCTATAATAAAAAAGTGTTGGGTGAACCAGGTATCTGTTCTTAATACCTCCACCCACTTCTACATCACCGAAAATGAATTCTTTACTATCCTCCTTAAGGTGTATATTCATGGCCATTTGATCACTATCTTGAAGTCCTTTTAAAAAACCAACTTCACTATAATTATCCAAGATTTCAATTTGACCTATTACATTCGCAGGTATATTGTTAACGGCCAATTTACTATTACCTGTAAAAAAAGTTTTACCATCTACCATTACCTTGGTAACTTTTTTACCCTTCACTTTTACATTTCCTTCACGATCTACTTCTACTCCTGGTAGTTTTTTCAATACCTCTCGTAATTTTCGTTCTTGGCCATTTACAAAAGCGTCTGTATTGTAAATAATAGTGTCTTCTTTAACCTCAATAGGCACTTTGTAAGAAACCACAACCTCTTCTAATACATTGTCTTTCGCTATTAATACTATATTCTTTATAGTATTTTGTTGAAGAATGAGACTGAAATTTACACTACCATATCCCAAATAACTTACTTTAACAGTATAAGTTATATCCTTCAAAACCTTTAATTTGTACCCCCCTTTTTCATTACTAATGGCAAATTTTACCACATCTTCATTTGAATCTGGGAAAGCAATGATATTAGCATACGCTAAAGGCTGTAAGCTGTCATAAACAATGCCAGACAACATCACCTCTTGAGAGTTGACAATATGTAAAATAAAGAAAATAACCAGCTTGGGTAAGTGGAATTGTAGTCTTAAAAAGGATTCTATCATTTAATAATAAGTAGGTCTTTTCAAGTTACTTAGGAAGTATTTATTTAAAATAAAGATTTCAGCATATTTCGTACATAGTAAGTAAGACCTATTTTATAAAATTACTTTAATTAATTCGGTTTAAAAATACTATTTGCAACTGCTTCCTTGCTAAACTTTTCATATTCTGCCTTATTTAAATATTCACCCTTTAAGTTCTTGTTAATTTTAAAATCTTTAGAGCTTAATTTAATTTCCTTAGCGAAAATGACAAAATCTATACCATGCAATTCCAATATTGCACCAGGCAACCCGTAATATCCTATAGGTCCAAAACTATTTGAAATAGATGGCGCAAACCAAGCGATAATTTGATTTTTTTTGCCGTTACTTAATAATTGCTCTTGAGTAGCCTTAATCACTTCATATTCTCCAAACTTTTTCACCTCTTTAGTAATTACCCAACTCGCTGAATTAATTGAATCTATTAAAACTACATCTTTATCAAATGCATTATGCGCCCAAAAACCAATATTCGTCTTTGATGAAAAATATCTCTCGCCATCTCCATCTACATGAAGGGCTGCATCTTCAAAATTTCCTTCATCTCCATCTAAATCTAAATTTTTATCAACTTTAAAAGAACATTCATCCTCATTAAATCGTAACGTATATGTTATGCTTTTTGAACTTTCACGTATAGCATTCAATTGCGCTGTATACATTTTTTGATATTTAGAATTAATCTTGGCTTTATCCTTATTGTTATCTGAAGCTGTGATTTTTTGTCCATAAATAATAAAACCGCTATTACTTTGAGAAAAAGAACAAAAAGTAATAGCAAAAAATAGATAGAAAAATAAAATATTTGTTTTCATAAAAAATTAAAAAATGGGCTAAGATTAGCCCATTAAAGTTAAAAATAATATTATTGAATACCTCCAACTTCTAAGCAAGCATTTAAAAAGACATTTGCTCTCTTTTGAGCTTTTCTTTCAGAAACACCTTCCTCTAGGAGAAAATTATAATATCCTGTTGCTTCAGCCATACAATCCAAATATTCAAATTCTTGAATATTTATCGTTCTTTTAGTTTTCGCATTAGCATTTAAACCTACACCAAATGTAATGGTTAAAAACAGGGTGAAAAGTATTTTTTTCATTTTCTAAAAATTTTAAATTAATTAATAAGTTTTAACCTTGTACAATGTTTTGCGCAAATCCGTAAGGTATTTCTCAAAAATATCAAAAAAAAAAAAATGTATTCACATAGAAAAACCTTGTTAAATTGGAGGTTATTATGTTATTAACTTTTATTTGATAGGAAATAACTTACGTTTTATTATTAATCGTAAACTAAAAACATTAACTATTTTTGATTTGTCAGGTATTTCAAAATATTATGAAAAAACACCATATCGGTATCTTAATTATTTTCCTTTATACCAACACGCTATTTTCTCAAATAAAGGCTATTGTATTAGACTCGATAACTAAAGACCCCATCCCTTATGTAAATATTTGGGTACAAGACTGGAATCTGGGTACAATGAGCAATACAGACGGAAGCTTTAAACTTGGAAGCTTTAACGGTACTAAAACAATAGTGTTTTCTGCAGTTGGTTACATAACCAAAAAAATAGCTAGTAATCAAATAACCAATACCATTCAACTCAAACCGCAAATAACATACTTGGAGGAAGCTATAGTCTTAGCGACATCAAAAAGAAAAAAACTAACCCAAAAAGTTGGAAAAATTCAACACTCTAAACTAGGATTCTACTTGCCGGGATTTAAAGAACAGTGGATATTTGCAAAATATTATAGATATCATCCAGATTATAAAAAGACACCCTATTTAAATGAAGTACGCATTGCAACCCATAGTGATATGGAAGATTCAAAATTTATTTTAAAATTGTACACTGTTAATAGTAAAGGAGAACCAGAAGGTTATCTTTTCAAAGACAACATTATCGTAACCGCACCCAAAGGCAAAAAAGTTACTAAAATAAATTTACAAGCATTAAAAATAGCTTTCCCTAAGGAAGGTTTTTTTATTGCAGTTGAGTGGATACCTTTTCAAAAGTATAGAAGAATGTGGGGTGCCATTCAACCAGAAATTGGTTTTATGCAACTAGAAACTCAAAAAGACAGCTGGTATTACCGGTATGGAAGATGGAATAGAATTTGGAAATTAACAGAATTAGAAAAATATAGAAACAAATACAATCACTTAGCTCTTGAACTGGTTTTAAACAATTAAAGTCTGAAAAGGTTTCTTGCTATAAACAATTAGATCAAGGTCGTTAATAACTCCTAGCAACTCCACTTTTTCAACACCTTACTTTTTAGTAATTTTATAGGCACTTTTTAGGCCAATGAACAGGCCGCTTTGAACACTCATAAAATTCGCTATGTACCTCATCTTTGATACCGAAACCACCGGTCTTCCTAAAAATTGGAATGCTCCTATAACCGATACCGATAACTGGCCTCGTTGTATTCAGATTGCCTGGCAATTGCATGATGACATGGGTAAGGTGATTGAGCATCAAGACTATTTGGTAAAGCCCGACGGATTTACCATTCCGTTCGATGCGGAGCAAATTCACGGTATTTCGACCGAGTTGGCAGAACAAAAAGGTATTCCGTTAGCAGAAGTTTTGGAGAAGTTCAATATCGCAATGTCCAAAACCAAATTTATTGTTGGGCAGAATGTAAAGTTCGACCTTAACATTATGGGTGCAGAATTTCACCGGTTGAGTGTGGAAAACCCACTGCAAGAACTTCCTGTTTTAGATACCTGTACAGAACATACTGCGAAATTATGCCAAATACCTGGTGGTCGTGGTGGCAAATTCAAACTACCGACCCTTACAGAATTACATCAGTATTTATTCGGGGTTCCTTTTGGGGAAGCGCACAATGCAACTGCCGATGTAGAGGCTACGACACGTTGTTTTTTGGAATTGATAAGAAAACAACAATACACTACCGAACAATTAGATGTTAAGCTTGATTATTTCAAAAATTTCTCGGAAGCGAATCCGAAAGAAATCGAACTCATCGGCCTTAAGCACATCAACCTTAAAAAAGCCTCCAAAAAAATTGCCGATGCACTTTGGGCAAAAGATACAGGCAGTGTTTCTCAAGAAGAGATAAAAGAAAATATAAAAACCTTAGAAGATGCAACCTTTGCCCATCTTCATAACCACTCGCAATTTTCGGTATTACAATCTACCATTGCCGTAAAAGATTTGGTACAAGCTGCTGGCGATGCAGAAATGCCGGCCGTAGCTATTACCGATCATGCAAATATGATGGGTGCGTTCCATTTTGTAAAAGAGATCGGTGCCTATAATAAATCGGTCCAAGCCAAAAATGCAGAGGCTATTGAAAAAGGCGAAGAACCAACAGCAAAAGAACTAAAGCCAATTATAGGTTGTGAATTTTTTGTCTGTGAAGACCACACGAATAAAAATGTCAAAGATTACGGATATCAGATTGTTTTATTAGCAAAAAACAAAAAAGGATATCACAATTTAGCTAAAATGTCTTCCATCGCTTACACGGACGGATTTTACTACGTGCCGCGAATCGATAAGAAAGTAATTCAACAGTATAAAGAAGATATCATTGTATTGACCGGTAACTTATACGGCGAAGTACCCGGAAAAGTATTGAACGTCGGTGAACACCAAGCCGAAGAAGCCTTACTATGGTGGAAACAAGAATTTGGTGACGACCTATATATGGAACTCATGCGCCATGGTCAAGAAGATGAGGAAAGAGTCAATAAAGTACTACTTGAATTTGCCAAAAAACATGAGGTTAAGTTAGTCGCAACAAACAATACTTATTACTGCGCCAAAGAAGATGCCGACGCCCATGATGTTTTGCTTTGTGTAAAAGACGGCGAAAAACAAGCCACCCCAATTGGGCGTGGAAGAGGCTACCGATACGGTTTACCGAATCAAGAGTACTATTTCAAGTCTCAAAATGAGATGAAAGAACTCTTTAAAGATCTGCCCGATGCTATTTTAAACATCTCGGAAATTCTAGATAAGATTGAACCGTATGAATTGGCACGTGATGTACTGTTACCTGTTTTCGACATCCCAGAAGAATACAAAGACCTTGAGGATGCGAAAGATGGCGGTAATCGGGGTGAAAATGCCTATTTAAGGCACATCACTTACGAAGGTGCTAAAAAACGATATCCTGAAATTACACCGGAAATAAGGGAACGTATCGATTTTGAATTGGATACGATTCGAAATTCAGGCTATCCTGGTTACTTTTTGATTACGGAAGATTTTATTCGTGAAGCACGAAATATGGATGTTTCCGTTGGTCCCGGTCGTGGTTCTGCTGCAGGATCGGTGGTCGCTTATTGCTTGACCATTACCAACATTGACCCTTTAAAATACGACCTGCTTTTTGAGCGTTTCTTGAATCCGGATCGTGTGTCCATGCCCGATATCGATATTGATTTTGATGACGAAGGCCGTAGCAGGGTAATGGACTATGTGATTAATAAATATGGTGCCAACCAAGTAGCCCAAATTATCACGTATGGTACCATGGCCGCAAAATCTTCTATTAGAGATACGGCTCGTGTACTTGATTTACCGTTGAGCGATTCCGATAGAATTGCCAAGTTGATTCCGACCATGTCCAAATTGAGTAAAATTTTTGGACAAAGTGAGGCCGACTTAAAAAAGAAATTCAGGGCCGATGATTTAGAAAAAATACATCAGCTTTTAAACATACATGACGGTGATGACCTTGAAGGTCAGACCCTAAAAATGGCGCGAACATTAGAAGGTTCTGTACGTAATACCGGTATTCATGCTTGTGGTGTTATTATCACCCCAAGTGATATCACCAATTTCGTACCTGTTGCCACCGCCAAAGATTCCGATTTATATGTAACCCAATTCGATAACTCCGTTGTTGAAAGTGCCGGCTTACTGAAGATGGATTTCTTGGGATTAAAAACATTGACCTTAATTAAGGATACCGTAAAAATTGTGAAGGCCAAACATAATATTGATTTGGTGCCTGATGATTTTCCGTTGGATGATGAAAAGACCTATGCACTTTTTCAACGTGGAGAAACGGTAGGGGTTTTTCAATATGAATCGCCCGGGATGCAAAAACACATGAAGGATTTGAAGCCATCCGTTTTTGATGACCTTATTGCCATGAATGCCCTGTATCGTCCTGGCCCGATGGAATATATTCCAAGTTTCATCGCCCGTAAAAACGGAAGTGAAGAAATCGCTTATGACCTTCCGGACATGGAAGAGTATCTTAAAGAAACTTACGGTATTACGGTATACCAAGAGCAAGTAATGCTATTGTCGCAAAAATTGGCAGGCTTCTCTAAAGGTGATGCCGATGTTTTGCGTAAAGCAATGGGTAAAAAGATATTCGCCTTACTACAAAAATTGAAACCTCAATTCTTAGATGGTGGGGAGAAAAAAGGACATCCGAGAGAAGTTTTAGAGAAAATTTGGAAAGATTGGGAAGCTTTTGCTGCCTACGCTTTCAATAAAAGTCATTCAACCTGCTACGCATATATCGCGTATCAAACCGCCTATTTAAAGGCCCACTACCCTGCCGAATATATGGCAGCTGTTTTAAGTAATAACATGAACGATATTAAGCAAGTAACCTTCTTTATGGAGGAATGCAAGCGTATGGGCTTAGATGTTCTTGGACCTGATGTGAATGAATCGTATTACAAATTTGCTGTAAACAAACAAGGGGCGGTTCGTTTTGGTATGGGCGCCGTAAAAGGTGTAGGCCGTTCAGCTGTTGAGACTATCGTTAAAAATCGTCAAGAAGATGGTTCATTTAAATCTGTATTTGACCTTACGAAACGTATAGACCTTAGAGCAGCGAATAAAAAAGCTTTTGAAAATTTAGCTGTTGCCGGTGGTTTCGATTCATTTGGCACTTCACATAGAGCACAATATTTTCATGATGAGGGCGACGGAATAACCTTTTTGGAAAAGGTAATCAAGTACGGAGCAAAATATCAAGAAAATGAAAACTCTGCTCAAGTAAGCTTATTCGGAGATGCAAGTGAAGTTCAAATTCCAGAACCCATGGTACCACCTTGCGAAGAATGGGGAACCATGGAAAAATTGCGCAGAGAAAAGGAAGTAGTAGGTATTTACATTTCTGGCCATCCCCTAGATGATTTTAAAACAGAAATAAAGTCCTTCTGCAATGCCAATGTTGCCTGCGCCACCGATTTACCGAGTTATGTGAACAGAGAACTCACCTTTGCCGGCGTTATAACAGATGTTCAGCATAGGGTCTCTAAAAACGGAAAAGGCTGGGCAGCATTTACCATGGAAGATTATACAGACTCTTTCGAATTCCGGATTTTTGGGGAAGAATATTTAAAATTCCGTCATTTTCTAATGATCAATTCTTTCGCTTATGTAAAATTATTCGTTCGTGAAGGCTGGACAAATAAAGATACCGGCAAGAAAGGTGATCCAAGAATACAATTCAACAGTTTTATGATGCTGCAAGAAGTTATGGAAACCTATGCACGAAAATTAACCATAAAATTAAACATCTCCGAATTACAAGAAAACAAAGTACTGCAGTTAAAAGACACTCTTGTAAATCATAAAGGTGAGCATCCGATTAATTTTATAGTGTATGAAATGGAAGAAAAAATAAAAGTCAATTTATCGAGCAGAAGACAGAAAGTTCAAATCTCAACAGAATTACTACATAGACTTGAAGAACAAAATATACATTATAAATTGAATTAAACAAACTGAATTACATCAACAATACTAAATTAAGTCTTTAACTCGTTAATAGCATAGTTCTTTTGACCATAGGCAAATAGCTATATTATAATATAAGTTTAGCTAAGAATACGTAAAAACTAGTTAGATAAATTGATAAATTAGCTTGATACCTTAATAGGTAAAACGAATCATGACCTCGTAAGGAATCGGAAGAATAATTGACTAAATTTGCATAATCAATAAAAGTAAATAAGATGGCATTAGAAATAACAGATGCTACTTTTGACGAGGTAGTTTTAAAAAGCGATAAACCAGTAGTAGTAGATTTTTGGGCAGCATGGTGCGGCCCTTGTAGAATGGTCGGTCCTATTATTGACGAAGTTAGCACTGAATACGACGGCAAAGCTGTTGTAGGTAAAGTAGATGTTGATGCAAATCAAGAATTCGCTGCAAAGTACGGGGTACGTAACATACCAACAGTATTGGTATTTAAGAATGGTGAAATTGTAAGCAGACAAGTAGGTGTTTCACCTAAGAAAGTTTACACAGACGCTATTGACGCCGCTTTATAAGCTGTTCATATAAAATATAATTTTCCTAAAAAGAGGATGTCTTGTTAGACATCCTCTTTTTTTTACCTAAATGTTAATAGTTGAACCTTTGGAAGATAGAGGCCAATTACTATCTTTAATCTCGTGAACTTACAATCAGAATTAAATAAATCTTCATTATTTTCTAATCTAGAACTTCTTGCCAATCAAGTAGTAGAAGGATTTATTAGTGGTATACACAGAAGCCCTTTTCATGGCTTTTCTGCAGAATTCGCAGAACATAAAATCTACAATAACGGAGAAAGTACGAAGCATATCGATTGGAAACAATTTGCCAAGACTGATAAGCTATATACGAAACGCTACGAGGAAGAAACCAACCTCAGATGTCACATGATTTTAGATAATTCTGCATCTATGTATTATCCTGAAGTTGATAATTTAAGTATTGATTCATTAAATAAAATTGGATTTAGTGTGCTCGCTATAGCAGCTTTAATGAACGTGCTTAAAAGACAGCGCGATGCCATTGGCTTAAGCATCTATTCAGATAATTATAATTACTATGCCCCCGAAAAGGGAAGCGAGCGACATTTTCAAATGTTATTGGCGCAATTAAGCGAGATTGGTAAAACAAAAAATCCTCCAAAAGAAACGAAGACTTATACCTATCTGCATCAAATTGCAGAAAATATAAAAAGAAGAAGCCTCATATTTTTATTTACTGACATGTTTCAGACCGAAAAAGATGATTCAGAACTTTTTGAAGCACTACGTCATTTGAAATATAACAAGCATGATGTGGTCCTTTTTCACCCTATGGATAAGCAACATGAATTATTTTTCAATTTTGAAAATACCCCGAAGCGTTTTATTGATGTTGAAACGGGTGAACATTTAGACCTATATGCAGACAATATAAAGGAAGCCTACCATGAACGGATAAGCTCGTATATCGCTGATATTAAGATGAAATGCGCTCAATACAAAATAAAATATGTGGACATAGATATTCAAAGTGATTTCTCTACGGTTCTCAACACGTTCTTAGTAGAGCGAAATAAATTTCTTTAGACTAAAAAAATTTAAAGAAAATGTTTGTGCAATACAATAAACAACATATATTTGCACTCGCTAAACGCCACGGTCTGGTAGTTCAGTTGGTTAGAATACCTGCCTGTCACGCAGGGGGTCGCGGGTTCGAGTCCCGTCCAGACCGCAAAGTAAAGATAAGCCTTTCAAGCAATTGAGAGGCTTTTTCTTTTTTAACGGGTACAACATAGGTACAACAATTTAAAAGTACTGTTTTCTTTTCCTTATATTTAGTTTGTTATAAATCCACTAATTATTGTGATAGAAAAGTTAATAGACTTCTTTGGTAAATTGTTCTTTCGCTTTATTAAAAAAAGAGAGAAGTTTTTCATTTCACTCCAGAAGAACAACTCAAAACTCATCTTTACTCTCTTATTATTTCTTTTTCCTTTTGCATTAATTCTGGCATATTCTGGTGCTTCTTCATTTAAAAGTCGGATATGGATTTTTTCAGGCTACATGTTTATTTCATTTCTAGCTATTCTAATAGCAGCATTCTACTTTAGAGGTAAGCAGTACTACGATAGGTATAAACACGGACTTGAAATGGTCAGTATAAACTTATATAGCAAACAATATCAAAAACTATTATTTACCAAGGAGGATATTGACAATCTGACACTATTATCTGCAGGGTTAAATGTTGAAAGTAAAATCAATAATCGTAATATGATCAAGAATGGTAAGGCGGCCAATTATTTTTTCATTTTTTCAATAATGCACCGCCTAGTAGTTGGAGGCATAGTTGATATTGACACCAAAAGGCGAAAAATATTATTTGAAATTATAGAAAACTCCTTTCTAATGAATAGCGAAAATGTTAATTCAGATACCTTACCGT
Organism: uncultured Maribacter sp.; assembly: GCF_963975365.1. Lineage (GTDB taxonomy): Bacteria > Bacteroidota > Bacteroidia > Flavobacteriales > Flavobacteriaceae > Maribacter. The sequence continues at coordinate 112,524 of NZ_CAXBGF010000010.1, forward strand.
CTAGTTTCAGTCGCTGGAATTCAGATATGAAACGTTCGGACATAGTAGTTCAAGAGCATCAAAAGGTAATCAAAGTTCTGGGTATACAATAAACTTTCCATAATTATATAACAACTCGATTTGTTGTTGCATTTATTCCTTTTTACTGTCATAGCTTAGCAATGCGCAATAATAGTAAAAGCTTTTACTCATCATTAATTTCTAAAACACGAAACTATGAATGAGCAAACGAACGAGATGTCCACTACCAATGTGGACACACCAGTAATAGAGTTATTGAAAGACATAAAGTCTTTGATGGCTTTCAATAAAAAAGTATTTAATCTAGAAGACCTTGTATTGTATACTGGATTGTCTGAAAGTACAATCTACAAACTATCAAGATTAGATATGATTCCCAAGGGAGATAATAAGGGAATTCGAAAACTGTTTTTTGAAAAAGAAAGGATTGATGCCTGGCTTTTGGGTAAACCTGATATTTCCGATGAATACTTTGAAGAGCTGTTCAATGAGAAACTATTGAAAAATAGAAGATAAATTTTTCAATATGGCAGCTGAACATAATAAAGGGCTTTACCACGTAAAGGACCCTAAAAAGAAAACAATCTATGATTATACCATTGAGTACTTAAATGAAAAGTACAATATTATGTATAATGAGATATCGCATGATTTTCAAATTTCTGTACTCAGTCAAAAGAATTGGCATTATCTGAATTTGAATTCACTTATCATAGAATTAGCTAAGGCAGGAATTGAGATTAGCACCAGTAAACTTGAGATACTAATTCGTTCCGAATTGATTTTAAAGTACAATCCAATAAAGGAGTACTTTGAATCACTAGAAAAATGGGATGGTAAAGATTATATAACAAAGTTAGTTTCTTACGTCCCAACGTATGATAATGCCGCATTTCTTTACCATTTTAGGAAGTGGCTAGTAAGAGCTATTAAATGCGCCTTGGAACCTGGTTACTTTAATAAACAAGCATTCATAATTAGTCATAAGGGACAAAGTTCTGGAAAGTCTACTTGGTGTCGATTTATTTGCCCTCCAGAATTAGGGGAATATATGGCGGAGGACATCAGTAATGATAAAGACGCACGTATTCAATTGTGCAGAAACTTTCTTTACAATCTGGATGAGCTTGCTGTACTTTCTAAAAAAGATGTAAATGCTTTAAAGTCTTTCTTTTCTAAAACCTTTATTAATGAGCGGCTACCCTATGACAGAAAGAATACTACCCTACCAAGAATTTGTTCCTTTATCGGCTCAACAAATATGTCTTCATTTTTAAATGATGAAACTGGGTCAGTACGATGGTTATGTTTTGAATTAATGGACAAAATTGATTTTGCATATTCGAAAGAAATAGAAATCAAAAATGTTTGGGCTCAAGCATATCATCTTGCTTATCATGACCCTAATTTCAATCCGGAGTTAACATTAAAGGATATCATGGAGAATGAAGAGCGAAACAAGAAGTACACAAAGCTTACGACGGAACAGGAGCTAATTGCAAAGTATTATGAAAAATCTAATGATATAAAAGACTTTGTTACTGCTTCTGATGTACTGGTCAGTTTATCCTGTTTAAACTTACGATTAAATCAAATTAATCTTGGTCGAGCTTTATCTGGATTCAACTTTCAAAAAGTGAAACACCCCAAACGACAAGTATATGGTTATTTGGCGAAACCACATTTTGAGGACACTCCATGGGAAATAGAATTATCTAAAAACAAGAAATAATACCTACCTAATTACCTATTTATTAAAATACCCTTAGAACAGGACTAACACTTTAGGTAAGATGTATAACCCTTATGCTACCTAGGTATTACCTAACCTACCTTTTAGTATAAGATGGGTAAGATGCTTTTAAGATTTACCTAAAGTACAAGCCCTTACAAATAGTCACTTAGGTAAGAAGGTAGGAGAATATCATAAAAAATAAAACGCAGATGAAAGAAAAAAGAATAACGTGCAGAAGCGCCCGAAATTTTTGTCTAGTGAAAATACTAGAAAATTTAGGTCACTTCCCCACAAGAAAAACGGAAAAAGAAGCTTGGTTTCTAAGTCCTTTCAGGTCAGAAACCCAAGCCTCTTTTAAGATATCTCTGGCGCTCAATCGATGGTACGACCATGGATTAGGAAAAGGAGGAAATAGTATTGATCTATTAGTAATACTTCTAAATCTATCTGTAAAAGAGGTTTTAGGTTATTTAAGTGATGAATTGTCTTTTTCATTTCATCAGCCTCCTCAACAATTTGAAAAGATTGAAGGGACGAAAATTATCGAAACCAAACCGATAATTCACCCTGCCATGATTGGTTATCTAAAAGCTAGGAAAATTCCTTTGAATATAGGGCAACAATATTTGAAAGAGGTAACCTTTAATCAAAGAGGAAAAACACTGTTTGCACTAGGTCTAGAAAACCATCTAGGTGGCTGGGAACTTCGAAACAAAATTCAAAAAACATCTAGCTCACCAAAATCCTATACATGGCTTAAAAGGAGTAAAACGAAACTAATACTTACTGAAGGAATGTTCGATTTACTTTCATTAGCTACCATGCATCCCATTCTTGTTTATGAATCAGATATAGTGGTATTAAACTCAATAGCATTTATACCGGAGATCAAAGACTTACTTTCAGACTACAATGATATTCTATTATTTCTTGATAATGATGAAGCTGGCAATGCTGCAACCGAAATCTTCTTGCAAGAATACAGTATTGCAATGGATTGTAGAGATGAGTATAAAGGCTACAAAGATTTAAACGAAAAATTAATAGCATGGAATTAGGAAGAGGATATGACCCAAGAAATGGAGGTCCAAAAAGAGAACGCAATTTAAAATTAGAACGTAAACTAGAACGAAAAAGGAAGTTAGAACAAAAACTAAAAAGAGAAGAAGATACTAGGCACAAAGAAATGCATACTATCCATCTTTCATATGATATGTTACTAGAACAGGATAGTTTGTCTTTAAAGATTGAACCAGACCTTAAACAACGGAATGAATCGGCGGGAAGTAACTCAAGATGGGTATCTGTGGATACAATCTTGACTACTCCCGAAGGTCGCAGTTCAAAAAAACAAGTAAACATAAAGGACGAAATCATAAAATTTAGATGTACAGCCTATGAAAAAAAACTGCTCATAATTAAAGCTAAAACCACAGGCTTAACCTTAAGCGAATATTTCAGACGGGTAGCTTTTGAACAGAAGATTATAGAGAGATTGTCAGATTCAGAAATTGAAATTTATCAGATGCTTGTAAAATATCATAACAATTTTAAAATGATAAGTAATTCATTTAAGAAGAAAGACGCTAAGTTGACTCAAGAAATATTAGAGGTAGCTAAAGCTATAAAAGAACAATTAAAAAAGTTTGATCCATGATAGGTAAAGGAAAAGCAATCTCACACACAAGCGCATCAATTGCTTATGGATGGAATCAAGAAAAAAATGCAGAAATAGTTTTTAAACAACATTTAGTGGGAGAAAACCCAAATGAAATTACTAAAGAATTTGAATTGGTTCAGGCTCAAAATTACCATTGTAAAAACAACACTTTTTCATTTGTAATCAGTCCAACTATTGAAGATGGAAGAAAGTTAAAAAACAAAGACTTAAATACTATCTGCAAAAAATTCATGGACGAATTAAATTTAAAGGAAAGACAAGCAATAGCCTTCGTTCATCGTGACAAATGTCATGTCCATATCCATTTGTATGTTAATCGAATTGATTTTAAAGGAGTGGCTTTTAAAGATAGGCTTATAGGTGTTCGTAGTCAAAGAGCAGCTGAAGCCGTTGCCGAGAAAATGCAGTTAAAAACTGTAAGACAAGTGCAATTTGAAAAAGAGTTCAACCTTAAAGAATTACGCCAAGAAGTACAAAGAAGACACAATCTTACATTGAAACAATTCAAACCAAAATCTTTTGAACAATACATAGATGCTATGGCAAGAAATGGGATCAAAGTAATTCCCTCAATCAATAAAGCCAATAAGCTACAAGGTTTTAGGTTTGAATATAACGGTCAAAATCTAAAAGGAAGTGAAATTCACAGAACGATGACAGGTTCAAATATTGGTAAAGAACTAGCTCAAAATACAGGAGTGGAAAAATTTATTAAACAAAGTAGAAATCTCAACCTAATGGGTAAAACTGTTGAAATGTCTACCAATATGTTATTAAGCATAGCTAAAACAACTATTAAAAAAACGATAACCCAAGGAATTGGATACTAAAACTAAACGCATGACAAAAATTGAACAGTTAGCAGCACTATTAGTGGCAGAGCTAAGAGGATTTGAAAAAAATATTTCTAAGCTAGAAAGCTTAGAAACTAAAATCAGTGATACTAAGATAGAATTAAATTTAAAAGAACTAAAACCTTTGCTAGAGGCTCATGAGCAATCATTAAACTTAAGCAAAAAGCAGCAGGACTCTTACCTAGACCGTTTACAATCAATAGTTAAAAATGCTAGTTTCTACCCTAAATGGGCAATCATTAGTTTCATGAGTATGATTATAATATGTTGTTTAATATCGTTTTATGCTTACACAGTTAAAATAGAAACAACTGAAAAAGAAAAGATAGCATACATTAAAGGTGAAAAGGCAGCGACGGAGTATATTAATCTGTATTTAAGTGAGAATCCAAAGGCTCTAGAACGTTACAAAAAATGGTCTGAATCCAAATAACTTACCTCATAGCCAAGTTGGTGCGCCCTATCCGGTTTTTGCTTAACGTTTATCTACCGGAACACTACAAAAACCGGATAGGATCCATGCGCAGTTAAGTTATGGTAAGATTTGGGATAATTCATTCAGCAAAATATTTACGTAATCCAACTTATAATTTCTACTACAATATTTTGATTATACAATCCACCTTTAATAAGAATCAACTCACTCAGTGCTTATTTATTTTTATCTCCCCTGATAAAAAAGCAGACTGAATATTGAGTAACAAAGTATTTTGTGTTTGTATTTACCTATTATTTGAAAGCAAGTAATTTTTTAACTATATCAACTTTAAACTTACTCATGATTCGTTTATGATAATCTTTCTCTTCTAATTCAACACCAAAAATCAATCTATATTTTTCATGTTCTGAAATAGTTAACGACTTGAAAGTTTTATCTAATAATTCCTGTAAATAATTATCAGAATACTTATACCTTAATTCGTATAAATCTTTGAGTTCCTTATCTGAATGTCCGCTATAAATCATTGGCAGATTTAAAGCTTTAATTGTGTCTATGCTTTTTGAATTTGAGCGATTGTTTAAAAAAGCAATTCTTGGCTCACCAATTGAATTTAGTAAGTAATCAAAGCTATAAGATGAGCTTATATCAGAATGGATATAAGGATGCATATGCTCTACTAAATTTAATTCAATTTGTGATTTAATACCATTACAAGTAGCACAAGAGGGAATTAGATTGTAAAACGACAAAGCAAGTAAAGGGTATTCTTTCTTTGGAAACCAATGATCAAACTGGGGTACCATACCTTTACCTTTGTGACCATTAGGTCTATAGGTCATTGTATATTCTCGATTACAGTAAGTGCAGGAATGAGTTCCTAGGTTGTTAGCTAAACTGTAATTGTTTACTCCATTTTGAAACCAATTATTATATCCTGATTTTACAAATAACTTCTTGCATTGTTCATTGAAAGTTAAATGTGAACTTTTAAATGGTGTACCATAATCCACCTTAATATCTTCTAAAATAACCAGTAGTTTATCCGGCTTTGATGTTACCAGTAAACTTATTCTTTCTGGTGTTAGTAAATTAAGAAAACGTTTATGTAATCTTAATTTTTTAGAGGCTTTGGTTACACTTTTACAAACACCACAATGCGTATCACCACATTCGTATCCTAGACCTTTATATTTTCTCCCATGAATACGTATATTCAAAAAACATATTGCCTCTTTAGAAAATTGATTTAAAGCATTATTTTGTTCTCCTAGATATAACATACTAATTCAAATAAACCTTAGTTTTTTTAAACAACTGTTCCACACCATGACTTAATAATGGCTCATCAATCATTTTTATTAATTTTTCAATGTACTCATCAGAGAATTCTTGTTCACCATAATCCACAATGTCATCGAGTAAACTTTGTTTATAAGCCAACTCTAGTTCTTTAGTTCTGTTTTTCTTTTCGGAATCATTATGGGAACTCTTCAGTTGATTAATCTCGTAGCTTAGAATTTTATAATTAAGAAACGAAATAACCTCTTCAATTTTTCTTTTTGCAAAATCACCCATTAAACCATTCTCCAGAAAAAATGAATCGGTAAGTAAATCTGTTATATTGGCTGCAAATGTTTTATGTTTCTCTTGATTTCTAAATATATCACCTCCTTTTAATTTTAATGTAAATTCTGATGGAATATCAGATAATATAAAAGGGGAATGTGTTAAAAACAAAATATTTAAATGCTTTACATTTTTTAATTTCGATTTTTCAAGAGCATAAAGTAATCTATCTATAGTTTTTTTCTGTGCCTCGGGATGGTAATACAATTCTATTTCGTCTAATATTAAGAATACTGAATTATATTCAACCTTGTCCCCATCACTATAATGTACAGAGTCTATATTTTTTAAGTGATAGATGATTGAATGAATAGAATATATTTGCTGTTTCTCACCTGAACTTAAATGATCAAAATTTGATCTATCTTTAAAGTGAAACCTGGTCATAAATATTGATGGTGGCAAATAATCAATTGTCTCCGTAAAGAATTCATCTTGCTTTAATTTATCAATACTCTTAATTATTTCAATAAGTTTAAACTTTTTTGATCCATCATTATTATTAATTTGATAAATGTCATGACGCAAAAAATTTAATGCTTGCCGAATTTTTAATGTTACATGGCTTCGATCTCGATAAATTTTCTTGAAGAATGATTTTAGCTCATCTTCTTCGATAGCGAAATATGAGGTGAGCTTGTTAACCAGATTATTGTACTGTTTATAGTCAACATATCTTTCGGTTATTATTTTTATTTTGCTAAGAAGATAATCTTCGACTTCATTTTGAAAATAATTGATTGATGATGGGTAATCTTCATCTTTAAAAAAAATCTTGTATAAAGGTTTTACTAGCAATTTAATATCATCTAATCTTTTCTCGTATACGGGATTCTTATATAGATTTTTAGAAGAATCTCTCGCTATTTCAATGTAATCAATTTTGAGGTTAGGAAGAATTAAGGATTCATCTTTCGTATTAATTATATTGGTAAAAACCCGATCCCTAGACAAGTAATTCTCTACATTTATATTTATATTTCCTTGATTTCGGTAAGGATTAATGACTACAGGTAATTGGTAGCCGTCATTTTTATGAAATAATGTCCTCAACCATTCACCTTCAACATTGGTATTCAATCCATAATGGGAGTAATTAACATACATTGAATAAAAAGGAAAAGTAAAATTTTTAAAAGGAACCTCTTTTATTAATAAGTATGTACTTTCGCCTTTCTTATAAACCTTAACATTAAAATCATTTTTTCTTAAGATTATCTGATACAGTTTATCATTACTAATATATACCAGTTCAACATTAAGATATGCGCTCATCATTCTTAACTCTTGAGTGTACTTAACTTGATTAAAGGCACCATATCCATCATTATCTGAATCTGACGAAGATTGATGTTTTGAAATGTGATTTTTTTGTACCCCATAATAAAACATAAAATACAAGAACAGTTCAGCTAAAGCACTCTTTCCACTTCCATTACCACCAACAACAGCATTAATTTGAATATTTAAATCTTTAGAATAAAAATTATTTGGAATACTGTCTTTTTCAGCATTTATAGAAACTAGAGTTATTTCATTATTATCATTGTAATCAAGATGGTATCTCTCATCGAAGAGATACAATCGTTTTGACGTGAGAATCTTTCTGAACTTTTCATGGCAACCCTCTAAAGGTCTTATTCCGATTATTTGAAAGTTATTTAACATGCCTCAATTTTACTATTAATTTCACACCTCACCATCTTTTTGTCTTAGTCAGCAATCATATCACACTAGTTATTCCTAATCCTATTTCATAAAATTAAGTGGATTAACAATATCAACTGGTACTGAAAAATGAATTTAATCCTTAGAGCTAACTAATTTTAAATTAGTTGTATCTATACTCACAAAAGAAACTAAAAGACCAAAAATTTGCTTGAACTATAAAATTTTCATTTTCCCTCTTGTAATCCATTCGATATGAATTCATAAATTCCTTTTATAACTGTAGCAGTGCACTTTGATTCGTCACTATCCTCCATCAGTAAATTGTATTCCTTTTCAACTTCACCAGAAAATTTTAAACTCTCCTGTTCGATTAAATAAATTTTTTTTCGGATGGAAGAAGCTAATTGACCTAAAGGCTCAATTCTTCTATCAAAGTTTTCGATATCTTCTCTTTGATCAAGAACATTTGAAATAAATGGTAGCAACATATCATTACTAAATTTGTCAAAATCGGTTTCACTTTTAAAATTCCCATTTTCATCAACACTTTCATCTATAATTTCATAGTATTTGGCTATTAATTCATTTATAGAACTACTTGCAGGAAAATTTAGATAATCATTAGCGTTTTGTTCATCTTTATAAGCAGTAAGAATTTTACTTCCATCTTCGTTGAGCTTTAAAAGTAATTCTGTAACCTCTTTTTTTTGTTCAAACTTAATTCTTGAGTGATTGTCAAACATTCTATATAGTTGTTCAAAAAATAATGGTAAATAATCTAAAGTACTATAGAGATTGTTGAACGATTTTAACCATTTATCATCTGAACTTAAAAAAAGCTTAAAACTTTTATATATTGATAATCTATCTAAATCTGAAATTCTAGTTAATTTATTTGAAGGGGTTCTATAAAGAATGTTTGCATCAAAGGGCTTATCTCTCTCAGCTTCAAAATAATCTTTTATACTTAAAGCTTTCTGAGTAATATCTGACGTAATATTTTCTAAATCAATCGCTAACAAATTCAGTTTATATCTAGCATCTTTTTTCTCAACATCTTCTTCTTTTTTCTTTTCAGCAGCCAATCCATCCAGAAATAATTGTCTTTGCTGTTCGTTCGCTTTAATCTGCATGTAAAAAGCTAAAAAGGTTAACAATATGCCTACTAAAGCAATAAATGGATTCATAATACCACCAATAGTATCACCTACAGGACCAGTTTCAGAAAAATCTAATTTGGGTGATATTGCTTTACTTACAAACAATACTGGAGCTACAAAGGAGAATATGATAAAAAATATAGAAATTCCTAATATCCATTTCGTAATAGTGTCCCAGTTATTTAAACTTTCTATTTCCTTTTCTTTCTTAACTTCCATTTTACAATTATCATAATTTAAAACTCCTTCCTCCTACGCAACCATACCCAACTCCTTGTAAACTCCACCAAAAGTTACCATTGTATTATATAACATATGTAATAGCAAACCAGTAATATATTTATAATCCTAAATCAAAAAACTAAATCAGCCTTTATACCTTTCAATTTTTCTCTTCTTGATGTACCTCCCCAACAAATTTCTTCTTTAAATAATACATCGTGTCCAACAACTAAAAGCATATTTAAATCAACTGCCTTATAAAATTGACGAATGACTTTTTCGTTTTTAGAAACCACTGCACAGCAATGCTCTAATTCATTTAACTTAAATTTTCGTTGATCATAAACTCGTTCGGCATTAACATCAATTTCAGTATGACTAATTCTAGGAAAATAAAAAAGTAATACAGCTTTAATATTTTCTAAAGTTCTAGGGTATACATCCGGTCTCATCAACAAACTATATTAATCATTACTATATATCAATATTATCCTCCAAACTTCTTATTCCTCATCACTGATAGAAATCCCGGCAACTTCCACATTTTTTAATGCTAACAACAGCTCTTCTCGGAATTGATCAAAATCACCATTGACATCAGTATGTCCACTAAACTCATAAGAAAAAAGGTATGCCTCATAGCTTTCAAAATTACTTTTGTTGCCATTTTCATCTGTGTCAAAATTTTGTATATACTTAGAGAACTCCATTTTGTAATCTGAAAAAGCTATTTGAAAGGCGCTATGTTCGTACTCAAAGGATACGAATGCATTTTGCTTTGGCTTTTCCGGTAATACATTGATTGCTTCTAAAACAGCATTTAAATTTCGTGCAGGACTATAACCTATAGCTTTCACTTTTAAGTTTTTAAAAAACTCATTAAGTAGAAGTACTGTATCCTTATTTAAGTTTACGTAGTTCTCTCTTTCAATGAAAAGTACAAACTCTTCTAAGTAGCCGTGCTTACTTAATGACACAATTTCATCAACAGATTCATAACTAAAATCATTTTTGATAAACTCTATTGAGGAAATAGAATCAAAACCATTTTTTACCAAGAATTCATTAACGTTGTTGATTGTCTTTTCTAGTGAAGTCAATGAAGAAAAATCATCTATTTCAAATACCTTAAACACACCTACTTCATCGCGAATCTCAACGTAAAAGCTATTTGCTTCATCTTTGGTTCTTGGAAAATTATCTCTTAACCTCATAAACCATCGTATTTAGCATTCTCCTCAGCAACCATTCCCAACTCCTGCACTACTCCACCAACAGTAACCTGCCCATTCATTAACATTGGTAATAACCAATCGCGAAGGGATGAGAGTTTTTGGTTTTCTTTAAGTACGTTATTAATTTTAAGATAAATAGGGTTTATTTTATTATGAAAATTATCAAACAAATTACTACTTGGAATTGCAAAATTTAATGCTTTCAACTTTCCTTGAGTTATAAGTGGTTGTGCAGAACCACCTGCTATATTAGAATAATTAATCCCTTTCAAAGTTAAAAGAAGCCACCATAAATATTCTTCATTTTTTGGTTGAGATGTGACAGCGTTATCAGTAATCCAACAAGAATCTAAAGAATAATGTACTTCTCCATAATTAGCTCCTACTCTTCCAATAGCTATTACTGGTGTATTAAATAGTGATTTATCAGTTTTACCAACAATACCATTAGAACCAAAAACTGGATACTTACCATTTTCACTAAGCAGCTCCTTCTTCATTCCTTTGCCGTTTTTAAAATCGGCATAAGATTCTAACTCTTCAACCTCCCAATATTCAGGAATCTCACGTTTCAACACTTCATTAAAAACCATTTTACCACCAGAAGATTTATAAGGTTTACCATTAGCATCTGGAAAATCGAACTGTACAAACCAATAATCGTAAAGCGTTTTTGCCATCGCTTCTAATTCTTGGTTTATTTTGTTGTTGACTTTTATTTTTAAAGAAATATTTTCTAGTACTTTAACTATGCTTCTTTGAGTTTCAATTGATTTTGGTAATGTGATTGGAAGCCCTTTAAGAACACTTAAATTTATCAATGGAACTGTACTTCCAATGTTACGTTGAAGAATTAATTTTTGAACCCAATAAGATGAAAACCAATAATAGGCAAAAAGTGGTGTTATTTTACTATTATCAAATCTTGCTCTTAATTGTTTATTTGAAATAACGTATTCATCATATTTCAATTTTTCATCTATAATACCAACTTGACCAATCGTTCCAACTGCTGTAAAAATTAAATCATTCTTAATAGCATAACAATTTAATTCATCTGCTTTTTCTCTAGTCAAAAAAACGAATCCATCGTCTTTAAATTTTTCTTCTCCTTTACTTAGATTGTTACCTCTAATTAAAGGTATCCCTTCTTCCTTAAAAAATTTTTTCCCAACATTTGAACCAAATGGTCCAGAAATTATTGATTTCTTTTCTTTTGAAACTAATTCTCCTAAAGTAGTTTGAATGAATTTATCTGTATCAAACTTAATCATACTTTAAACTTTTCAAATTGTCATTAATCTCTTTTTCTAAAGTTTTAGACTCAGTAAAAAGGCTATTTAAACTGGTTTTAAAACTGTTCATTTTAGATACAAACTCTTCCGAAGAAATATCTGTGTATTCAATTTTTACTTCAAAATATTGTCCTGCACTTAGGCTGTAGTTCTTCGCTTTAATATCTTCATAACTCACCACAACCGATAAATCGTCTTTAGCTTCTTTCTTATTAAAAACATTAATAATTTGTTGTTCTTCAGCTTCGCTTAACACAGTTTTTTGGTTTTTACCTTCTTTTACTTTAGTTCCTAAATTAGAAGCATCCACCAACACCACATCTTTAGTGTTGGTTTTATCTATAAACAAAATACTTACGTTGGTTCCTGTGGTGGCGAAAATATTAGAAGGCATAGATACGACACCAGCTAGCATTTTACTTTCTACTAGTTTTTGTCTTATCTTTTTATCGATACCAGATTGTGCGGTTATAAAACCTGTGGGTACTACAATAGCTGCTTTACCTTTTGCAGTTAAGCTGTGCATTATGTGTTGTATAAACAGCAAGTAAATAGCCATAGAGTCTTTCTTGCTTTTAGGCACATTAGGTATACCTGCAAAAAAGCGTTCCTTATTGGCTTTAGAGTCTAAATCTGCGCTATAATCGCTAAAATCTAACTTAAATGGTGGGTTAGACACGATATAGTCAAATTGTTCTAATCGTCCGTTGTCTTGTTTATGATACGGACTTAAAATGGTATTGCCTTGTATAATGTTTTGTATGGAATGAACCAGATTGTTTAAAATAAGATTTAAACGCAATAAGGCAGACGATTTTTGCGAGATGTCTTGCGAGTAAATGGTACACTTATCTTCGCCAATGGCGTGTGCAATATTCATTAACAAAGTTCCCGATCCCGCACTTGGGTCGTAACAGGTAACGTTATTTACATCGTCTCCGGTTACCAAACAAGCTGCCATAATTTTAGCAACCGCGTGTGGTGTAAAATACTCGGCATATTTACCACCAGAATTGGTATTGTAATCTTTAATTAAATACTCGAAAATAGTGGCAAAAAAATCGAATTTCTGTGTGAATATATGCTCAAAACTAAAACCAACTAGCTTGTTCACTAAGGCTTTGCAAAAGTCATCCTTTTTATCGGTTACATATTTACTTAGGTTTTCAAATAGTACTACTTTTTCTCCACCTTGTGTCAATACCGAGAAAATATCGATATTATCTTTAGCTACACTTACTAAGGTTTCATCAAAAATATCGGCAAAATTGTCTTTGTTTTGTTGTTCGAATAAACGAGATAACAAGTTTTTTGGTGCAATGCGCGCTGTATTTTCACTTATTTGCATGGTTAGCATCTCTAAATCATCATTAGAATATTTTTTAAGTGCGTCGTCAAAATTATCCGCTTTTGCTAAATCGGGTTCTAATTGTTTCAACTCGTAAACGTATTTATCGTTTAAGAACTTATATAAAAATACCTGAGTAATTATTTTAAATTCGTTTCCGTCATTCCCTAAACCATAGTTGGCACAAACGCTTTTAAGGTCGTCTATTAGTGCTTTGGTTTGGGTTTCAAATTGTGCTGTGCTTGTCATATATTATTTTAAGCAACGTTGCCGTTGTATTCGTTCATGTATTCTTTTACTATAAGGCTATTAATGCGCCTTACATCGGTTGTATTTATATCAATCTTTTGTTCTTTTTTAAATTGGCTCACTACTAAACGCATCATCATTTTCTCTACGTAACTTTCGTTTTCTAATAACTTAGAGTTTTGTAAAATCTCTTTATCTACTGCTGTTTTTAATCCTTTTAAGGCTTCAAATAATTTGCGTTCGCTATCAGTTAATGGGTCTTTTTCCATTAAGCGTTTATGAATACGTGCATATTTAGCATCATAATCGTATTTTGCTTTCAGTAATTGGTTTTCACGCTCTAGCTTTTTCGCTTTACCATAGATTTCGTTTAAAGCTTTAATGTTCGCCTCCATTTCTTCTTTAGTGACTTCACTTAAATTCTTCTTTTTAAACAATCGCTCTAATTCCTCGCGCAACGAAATAAAGATAGGATCTTTTTGGTCGAAGTTTCCTGCTAACATTTCTCTTGTTTTTCCTAAGGTGTTTTTAAGCTCATCTGCCAATACCATTTCTTCTTCTTTCACTTTGGTAAAAGCAAAAATGACATCTTCTAAAGCAGTATTTAAAATGTTATCAGTATCTACATTGTTTTCTAATGCAATTCTGGTATTTATTAAGGCTAATCTATCGTTAGTTAATCGTGCTAAAACAGATAGTTTTCTGAAATCTAATTTTTCGAGTAATTCAAAATTACCAGACAAACGAATGAGATTATACAATTCTTTTGAATTGTTTAAAACTTTAGCAATTTGACGAATTTCGGAACGTTCGTTTATTTCTGAAATTTGTTCACCAAAAACAGTTGCGTTAGTCGTGTCGTATTTAAACAAAACATCTTTAATTTCCTCAATCTCTTCTTTTATCTCTTCAGGCTTTTTAAACAGATTAGAATAATGTTGCATTTCATCTCCTAACTCGCTTTGTAACTCGTTAAAGTAGTCTTGATTGGTTTTATCGAACTCTTTCTGGATGTCTGCAAAATCAACCACATAACCGTATTTGTGGGTCTTGTAGGTTCTATTAACACGGGTAAGTGTTTGCAATAAATTATGTGATTTAATCTTTCTACCTATGTATAATTTTTTTAATCGTTTGGCATCAAAACCAGTAAGCAACATGTTGTAAACAAAAAGTAAATCTAGATTACCCACCTTAAAATCGGACACCCAATCTCTGCGATCTTGTTTAGTACCAATATCATGTAAAATAACCTGTGCTTTATTTACTTTACTTTCTTCTTTCTTCTTGTTGCCATAACTAGCAGGTTCTTCTGCTGCTTCATTAAAAAGAGACGCTGGATTTTCAGCATATTTATTATCGAAAATCTCTTGCATCATTTTAGCCTGATCTGAAGAATCACAAACCACCATACCACCAATGCTATAATCGTTCATAGAGATTCTAGCTTGTTCCATATCTTTAACAATATAGTCTAGCATAGGTTCTACAAAGCGATGGTCTGCATATAGTTTCTTTTTATCAATATTACCTTGTAATACTTTTATGTTTTCAAGAGCTTCTTGTAATACAAGCTTGTAATTGGTTTCAATTTCTTCTCGAATTAATCGTAACGTATATCCATCTTTAATAGATAGATTATAATAGTATTTATGGATATAATCGCCAAATAAGGTTTTAGAATTATATTCTGAACCTAGTAAAGGAGTACCTGTTAAACCAATTTTTATGGAATGTTTATCTGCCAATTCCAAATTCGCTAAAAAGCTTCCTTTAGGATTGTAACTACGATGTACTTCATCTAAAAAGAAAACACGTTGTACACTTAGATTATAATCATTGTTTTTTATAACATCAGGATCGTCTTTAAACTTCTGAATATTTACAACTGTAATTTCTGCTTTACCAGAACTGTTGTGTAAAACACTTGTCGATTTAATATCGCGACTAAATGCCTCTCTAGAATCTACTTTATGTACTACCAAACCACGTGCAGTAAACTCCTTTGCTGCTTGTGTTAATAAATCTAAACGATCTACAATGAAGTAAAACTTTGGAATTATATTATGCTTCTGGAAATAATGTGTGAGGTGCTTTACATTAAAATATGCTAAAGCCGTTTTACCAGAACCTTGAGTATGCCAAATGATTCCTTTTTTAATGCCGTTTTCCAACTTGTTCTCTATCGCTTTAGTAGCAAACAGTTGTGGATAACGCATGATATGTTTTTCTAGTCCATTTTCTTCTTCTACATAGGCAAAAGCATAACGTAGAATGAATTTTAAACGCTCTCTCTGAAATAAAGACGTAGAAATAGAATTGGTCGCTGTATTTGGGCTTTTATTAGATTGGTATTCTTTATTGCTTTTTATACTGAGAAGATTTGTGTCTTTTAAAACAAAATTTTCATCTCCCTCTGTAAGTGGTTGAAGTAGCTTGTTTAAATCAAAGGTTTCTTCTTCTCTAAAATAATTGAAGATTGGTTTTTTATAATTTGTTGTGCTATAAAAAGCACCTTCTAACATTTGAGTATCCTCTTCACTATAAGCCATGTTATTTGAAAACACCATGAGCTGAGTTAGGTTGATAAACTTTCGGAACTTCTTGTTCTGAAATCGCCTTTGCATTCGTCTATGTTCATCTTGAACACCATTTCTATTATTCGGTTTTTTTACTTCTATAAAAACCAATGGCATCCCATTTACTAATAGAATAATATCTGGTCTAAAGCTTTCGTCGTCTTTATTATATGGTAATTCGGTAACAACGTGAAATGAATTATTATCAAAATTTTCAAAGTCAATAAGTTTTACTCCTGTTTGATCGATGAGCTTATTATAAAACGCTCTTCCTAAATCTTCATTTTCCAATGATATAGAAATATCGTCGTATACCTTTTGAATGTCCTTTTTAGATAAATTGTAATTTATGCTTTCAATTTGCTCCTTAAAAATTGAGGTAAATATATTTGTATTTTCATCCCATTGGCTATCCTTCAAAGAAAGGTATTCGTAACCCAGTTGAATTAGATGAAGTATTGAAGGAATTTTAACTCGCGAATCTTCGTTGAATATCATTTAAAATCTGGTCAATTTAATTCTACACTAACTAATTTGCTGGTTACGAGGGAATTTTCAACAAAAGACTATGAGGTTAAATATACGATTAGTTCACCTTGTATTCAATGCTGAAATAAGAAGATTTATAACCATTTAATAATGAATACAATACCATAAAATATACGATTAAGTAAATCATCAATACTCCAACCATTTGGCAAATTATAACTTTGATAGAAATAGAGTTACGGGTTCCCGTAAGTTGAAAAATAAAATTATGAAGCGTAAAGATTTATATGAATTGGTATGGGCTAAACCACTAAAACAAATCTGTAAAGAAAAGGAAATTACTTATATCGACTTTAAAAGACTATGTAGTGAAAACCACATACCATTACCCGAGTTAGGTTATTGGACTAAGCTACGATTTGTTTAACCAGCAACTAAAGTAGCTTTACCGTTGTAATATTTGCTAGAGAAAAAAAAGAATATTCTTCCACTTCAAATATTTTAATGCAAGTTCTGATTCTGCTTCTTCTATTTCTACTGCGTTCATATAATTGTAATACTTCTTTTAATTAATTTAAACCTATAATTACTAGGAAGTTAAAACTCCGTACATGTGATGCTTTGAATAATTAAATTTTCCAAGGAATCGTCTCGATTGTCTAAAATATGACGAATAGATTTACCAAGCATACCAACTTCAGAACTTCCTGAACTAGTACCATTTTCGGTTTTCCAATTAATTTTAAGTCTTACATTATTAACAGAATTATTTGTAACCAAATAAGCCTTATAATCACCTATTTCTGCGATTTGAACATCTACACAAAAATCATATTTTTCGAGTTTATAAATACCTATGCGAACTTTGCCATTAACTTGTTTGAAGTCTATTGTCTTAGGAAAAGCATTACCAACACCGGCTACAACGGTTATGAAATCCTGAAGATCCTTAGCCATTTTTTTTAGTTGCTTAAATTCAGATATTTCCCCTTGAGAATAGTCTTCAGAATTATCTAAAAGCTCTTCAATCTCTTCTTCAATATCTTCTGCTTCATCTTTTAGATCTTCACATGCATCTTCGTCTAGAATAACTTGTTTTAAGTCTCTAGTAATATTCGTTAATTCTCTATCGAAGTCACTAGGGCTTTGAAATGCCAAACATGGCAAAACACAACTCAAAAAAAGTATTGTAAATATTATTTTCATCTATAGTCTATTAGTTTATTCTTCAATTCCCACTTTTATTTCATTCAAAATTAATTGAACTTCTTGTAATGATTTCTTCATATTCAAAGCTAGAGTTACTTCTGTAATATTAGCTTTTGGCTTTTCAAGAATAGCATCATCTAAGATGTTGATAATGGTTTGTTGTAATTTTTCATTTGATGCTAGAATAGGTTTCATTTTTCGACCAATAATTCGTGCGGCAGCCGTTATCATTTTAAAGTCATCATCAAAAAGGTCTAAATGATTTTCATAGGCTTCCGCCTCATAGAATGCCCATCCCGAATTCAACAGTAAAGATATATCTTCTAAATCTTTGATTCTATCTTGTTTATCACTCCATGAGACCAGTTTAAGAATTATTAGACCTACTACAGGCGTAGTCGGCAAAGTAAACCCGGCTTCTTTAATATTTATATTCTCTACTTGCTCTCCAACCTCCTTAAAACCTAAAACAGATAGTTCCATATCTCTTTGGTCAAAATTTATCGTATGGTTTTGTTCTATTTTACCATATGGCAACAGATCTAGTATTGTATTGGTTTTATCATATACCAGTCTATATATTTCATTGGTCTTTTTGAAACCTCTATTATACAATTCATTAAATAATGATTGATATATATTTATGTCCGGCACCATAACAGCAAAATCTATATCAGCAGTATTTCTTGTAGGTTTTAGACCAGCACGATAAAGCTGAACATCTCTTGCATTAGCACCAATTAAATAGTATTTGATATTATGAGCAGTGAAGACTTCCTCCAAAATCTGATACACCTCCCCATGTTTGAGGAACGAATATTCTTTATAAGTTAGGTTTGATATACTCATCAAAAATTATTTTGGCTGTTTCTAAATTTCTTTCGTTACCACTATAGATTAACTCAGCATAGACTAATAAAGGGTTTGTGGGAATATTATCATTGTTAGTTTGAAAAGCAATACTTTTTGGTTTCCAAAATGTTTTATAAACGCTAATTTCACCTTCCTCGTCCGGAACTATTCTAAAAAGCCTCATTAAATCTGCTCTTTCTGTTGTAAAAAGAGAATATTTTTCTGGACTTAAATAATTGGTGATAAGTTTTGCTCCATATTCTCCTCCCCAACAACTTTCTGAATTCGAGTTGATATGTGTCATTTTAAAACCTTCTATTGCTACTGAAGAGTAACTTCCAATCTTATGAGATGGTAGTATTTTTTCATTTGCTAAGGCTATCCATTTCTCAAGTAATTCTTCTCTTTTTACTAACTGATACTTTTTTTCTTTATTCCATTTAACAGCGAATCCTTCTTTTTGAAGTCCTTTTATCGTTTTGCTTACACTACCTAATGATACACAGCTTATATCTGCTAAATGTTCTTGGTTTGCATTAATTAATTCAGGGTTTTGTAATAATTGAAAAAGTATCTGCCCTCCTGCTCTTGTGAATACATCTGAATAAGCATTGTAAATGGGTTTAGCATTGTCCTTCTCAATATAAATTTTTAAATGTTTAAGATTTAGATATACATTTCCATAACTATCAATATAGTTAACTCCCTTAGACTTAAGGGTTTCTTTTGATTTGGGTGTTATATAATCCGCAGCTACCAACAAAGGATTATCTCTCCTATTTAAGAATATAGGTACGTGATTTGGACGAACTTCATTGCGTAAATCTGCAAATACAGTTTCTCCATTTACTTTAAATGTAACATCGGATTCTGCATTTTGAACGATGAATTTTTCGATTTGCACTTTAAATTCCAAGTTTTTAAAAAGATCCTTAATCTTTTGGAGTTCAATCATTTTTCATTTATTTTTAATTTTCATGTAACATGAAAAACCAAATATAATGAAAAAAAATGTATTCACTAGAAAAGACCTGTATGATTTAGTGTGGAGTAAATCTATAAGTGCAATTGCAAATGATTTTCAGATAAAACCACAAAGGGTAAAAGAAATTTGTAAGGAAAATGAAATACCGTTACCAGATAGAGGATATTGGTCAAAAATTAGGTTCAAAAAGAAAGTAGTCAAAACTCCATTACCAATGATAGAACATGATAATCTCCTAATAGACCTAAACATTAGAAAATTTAGAACCGATTATCATAAGCGAGCTTTTGAGTTAGCACAACGACAGGACTTAAATTTTAAAGTACCAAGAAAAATTTCTACATACCACCCTTTAGTAAAATCATCAAAAAACCTTTTAGAAATTATTGATGAAAGCAAAAACAAACTTAGGTTCTGGGAAGTAGCGCAAAAACATGACATATTGCCAATACATACAAATACAAAACTTAGAGCCAGGGCATTACGTTTAATGGATACATTAATTAAGGTAATTGAAGCAATGGACTGTAATATTACTTTTTATTGCAATAGAGCGCATGTAGAAATGTTTGGTCAAAAGACAGAGATTAACCTTAGACAAAAAGTACATAGAATTAGAACTACTGATAAAAGAGGATGGACCAGTGAATCTTGGGAAGAGTCTGACAAGCTTGAATTTCAGACTGGTCCTTCTTTCGACCGAAAAAATTGGATTGACAATACTAAAAGAACAATTGAAGCATGCCTACCCGAAATAATAGCATGGATAGAAAAGGATTGCCGGTATTGGCATGACTTAAGAGCCGAACAAGCAATTGAAGAAAATAAAAAAGCATTACAAGCACAAAAACTTGAAGCTATAAAAGCGCAGCAAGAAGAAGAACAAGCCAAAGTGAATCAATTGTTTTCAGATGCCGAAAATTGGAGCAAGGCAGAACTTGCGGAGCGCTATCTTAATGAAATGGAAAAGAAAGCTATAGATGGCAATCAATCAAATCCAGATATCAAAGACTATATAATGTGGGCTAGAAAAATAGTGTCTGAACTAAATCCATTAAATAAAGCTTCTAAAAAACAATTAATAAATCCTTACAATTAAAACTTACTCTTTGTCTTTTTCCCCACTATTAAGATTCAAAAAATCGAAACCAATCTGAAATGAATACCATGGACGGTCTGAGTAGACCCAATCGTTACCAATATCACCACCTGGTTTGTCCCATCCAAGAACAACTCCAATTTGAAAATTATCAATTTGCGTTACTATGCCTAGAGACAAAGTTCTCGCCAAAATTTGACCATCAGGGATATCAACATCACTTTTTACAGTACTTTCATTAATACTAATATTAGTAACTCCTAAAGTTGCCAATGGCAAAATATAGACCGGACTATATTTATGAATTCGCCATTTTACTCCTATAAATCCACCTAATTGAAATGAAGGATCAATTCTTAAAGGCTCATCATTTACTTCAGAACGGAATTTAAATGGAACAGAAAAGGATGGTCCATATGCCACTCGTGGTTTTCTCCAATACCGCCGAACCAACTCTTTGTTTTCAAGATGCTTATCAAATTGACCCGATTCAATCGCGAATAATGAAAATGCATCATTCCGATCAATTATATATTCTAGCTCATTTTTAACAACCCTATCCAAATGTGACCTAGATTCATTGCTAAAGTATTCAAATTTTGTACTTATATCAGAATTTCGAATATACGTATTAACGCCATCTTTCTTAGACAATATAAAAGCACTGCAAGCCCTATCTTTACTAGGTTCTCTACGCATTTGACACCATTTAATCGCCTCCTTCTCAGTTATTTTAATGTCTTGTTTAAAAGGAACCAGTTTTATCTCATAGTATGTTGTTTTCGCTTCATTAGAGGAATCTTCAACATCAAATTCACCAACTTTTTGAAATAAAAATTGTTTTGCCAACTTTTTATTTATTGGATTTTTAATCTTTTCATCTTTTTCATTCATTTCAAACATATAAATATGCGACCCTTTGACCTGATAAGAAAAAGATTCGGTTCCTACCTGCTGTGATAATAGGTTGGATTGAAAAAATAGGAATACTGGCAAGAAAAATATAAGATGTCTCATAATTTGGTTGATTTTGGATTTCTAATTTTAAAATAGAATCAAATTATAAGGGGAAGTCCTACAATATAATAATTATATTAATACATGAGATTAAATCATAACTTCTTTTTAAAAATTAAGAGTTCAAAAAATCAATCATTCAATTATCAAAACGATAAAAAACAATTCATTTCTGATTTTGACTTACATGAAGTCAAGTATTAAAGCAATAAAGCTACGGCTTCATCTAAAACATCACTTCCTAATTCCTTCAAATAAACCTGAGTTATAATTATATTTTTATGACCTAATGATTCACCTATAATATCTGTAGCGACACCTTTTTGTTTCAGGCAATTAGCGAAGCTGTGCCTTGCCACATAACTAGATAATGATTTTTTTATAGAGCAAAGTCCAGCTATTTCTTTTAGGTCTCTATTATACTTTGCTAAGGTTTTCTTTTTTCGATTATTAATCTGATTAGGGGTAAGTCCGTCTTTTAATAAAATAGGAAAGACATATTCTGTAGGTAGCGAGTACTCCCTATAATAGTCAAGAATTTCACGAACAGGGGGAACTATGCTAATTACAAATCGACCTTTGGTCTTATTTCTAATATAAGATATAGATTTGGAATCAATATCTTCCCATTTCAGAACCATCAAATCCGTGTAGTTCATACCCCTAGTATAAAAACTAAAAACAAAGTAATTTTTAGCCTCTGCTAATTGCGGGCATTTTGAAGTATCAAAATTGATGATTTTGGTAACTTGATCAAAGTCCAATGCTTTTTTAATCCCTTGACCTTTAAGTTTTGAAATTTTATAAGTTTTGAATGGATGATTAATGTCTTTTATAATATTGCGTTCTATTGCTTTATTATATAAAGCTCTTAATGTACGTTGTTTAATACTAATTCCGCCACCTGTTCCGCCTCTTGAACGGAGCCATGCTTCATATTTATTCAAAAAGGAATTCGTAATATCTTGAAATCGTATTTTTTTGAATCCGCAGAATTGTTTTACTGACTTCATAGTTTCCATATACATGGTGGCATTTCCCATTCTGCCTGCTAATTTCATTTCAGAGATTATTTCTTCCCAAAATGGAAAAACAGAATCATTTGCCGGGTTACTATCCACCCTAAAACGTTGACTAAAATCATCTAGGTTAAAATAGTCCTTTTCAAAGTCTAGGTCTGAATAGACTTTTAAAGCCCTAGCTTTTATTTTCAATAGCAATCTATTGTTTTGAATATAGTTAGTGTTCTTTTTATTAAAACAACCTGAAGGAGCATCCCACTCCTTTTCAGTACTTTTAAACATAGTATTGAAATACTTCGTTTTTCTATCTTTGGTGATTCTCAAACAAATAGGATAAGAGCCATCGGAAAGCCCTTTTTTTCTTAGAACAATTTTAATACTTGACATAGCTTCTAGTTTTATGGGTACAACATGGGTACAACAAATTGGATGTTATAAGCATATTTAATATTGCCTAATGCAAAGTTACAAATTGTAAACAACTGATAATTAGACTAAATGATGCTTAATGATGCCTAATGACAAGTAATTTTAATCGCCTGTCACGCAGGGGGTCGCGGGTTCGAGTCCCGTCCAGACCGCAAAAGCCTCTATTTTTAGAGGCTTTTTTCATTTTAACTAATTGATATCAGCGTTATAAAAATGTTAATGTTAAACAAAAGTTAATCAGCGTGCTGCGAGCGTGCTGCATTTTTGACCTTTTTTTTTACGTCTTTGCAGCATTTTACAGTACTTCTTCACTCCCCTATTCTTTAACTGTAAAAGGATATAACACTTGGTTTATTCCGTAGGTGTATTTGTGTGGCACTATATGTATGTAGTTGAAAAAGGATGACATGACTCCTTTTATGAACTATGAAATTCTTTATTGTAATTTAAACGAGCAGATTATATCTAGCACTACGCCCACCACCGATAGATTCAAATATCCCTTTTTGAACTAATTCCTGTAAATCTCTTGTGGCGGTTGCTTTAGAAGTGCTAGTAATTGAAATATATTTTCGAGCGTTCATACCTCCTTCAAAACCTTGATAACCTTCTTCCAGCATTCTACGAACCACTTTTTGTTGACGTTCATTAAGTTCATTTTTATGTTGGTCAAAAAACTTCGTTTTCTTTAAAGTAAATTCAATCTCTTTCTCTGCATCAATTTGTGCGTCCAGGACAGTTTCCACGAAGTATTTTATCCACTCCGTAATTTCATTGGAACGTTGCGCTGCTTTTAAAGCCGTATAGTAATTGTTTTTATTACTCTCAATAGACTTAGAAAGGCTGAACAAAACTGGGCGGTCAATGCTTTGAGAAAGCGCTTTTTCAGCAATAGCCCTTCCTATTCTACCATTACCATCCTCAAAAGGGTGGATAGATTCAAAATACAGGTGTGCGATAGCAGACCGTATGATAGGTTTATGAATCAAGTCCCGAGATTGATTAAACCATGTTATGTATCCGTTCATTTCTGAAGGAACTGTATTTGAAGGTGGAGCTTGAAAATGAACAATTTCTCGGCCTATTGCCCCAGAAACGATTTGCTTGGGTTCTTCATGCGAACGCCATTGGCCTATTTCTATTCCTTTGCTACCCTTCATAAGCATGGTATGCCAATCAAAAAGCATCTTTTCTGTAAGAGGAGTCGTAAAGTGTTTACGGATTGCCAGCATTAAATCGGTTATTCCTTCAACTCTTTTATCTTTAGATGCAGGTAGTTCAGGATTTAATCCAAAATTCCTTCTTATAGAGGACATGACGTCTTTACGGCTCAGATACTCCCCTTCTATCTCCGAGGTCTTTATAGCTTCAGAAACCATTAAGTTTATCATGGCTTCTGTTTGTTCGGATTCAGAAAAACCATCCAATACTCCACTAATGCGCCCCGTACGCTTTGCAAAATCATAGAGTAAATCTTCAACATCCTCAGTTTCATACTGAAAATGAGACCAGTCTTTTTGCTGCCAATTGTATTTTATGAACCGATTATATCATTTATTCGGCTCAAATATGCTTGTTTTATGAGTTGATTAGGTAGGTTATTTGGCTCATTCAAGTATTGATTACAGATTTACATAAACCTGTAACCTTAACTTTCAATAGCTTTGCATTTCATTGAACGCAAAATTATGTTTCAGAAAATACTACTCTTATTCATCCTGTTAATTTCAGTCCGAATTTTTCACAACAGGATGAAATCACCATTGTCTCATGGAACATTCAAGATTTTGGAAAGACCAAAAGCAATGATGAATTGGAACAAATTGCAGAGGTTGTGAGAGATGTAGACATTGTAGTCATACAAGAAGTGGTTTCAGGATATGGAGGTGCACAGGCTGTTGCTATTTAACTTTTATGAAGTTTATAAGAAACGTTAGGAGTTAAATTCTACCCTCCTTCGCAAGCTTAAAGAGCAAATTTGTAGTATTCTTGGCCTCATACTCATCATAAAGCCTGTTTATTCTTTTATCTATGGTGCTTTCACTATTAGGGGTAATCTTCTCTTTTTTAAATTTTTCAGAAACCTCTTTTTTTGTGAGGCCGTTAGCGAGTTCTTTTAATATGGCACGATCAAAATCATCTAATTCTACCACATTGTGGGGAATATTCAAATTTAGCTGCGGGGACACATAGGTTCTATTGTGGTACACTTCGTTAATGGCATTGACCAACTCCACCATACCATTACGACCCTTGCATACATAACCATTAATTTTTTGCTCCATAAAAAGCGTATTGATTTGTATGGGATTGTTTTCCATAGAGTGCACAATAATCTTTAAACTAGGCTGCAAGGTTCGTGCAGCTCTAATTAGTTCAAAACCAGAAGTCAGATTTCGGTCTACATGATCTTGTTCAAAAAACAAATCGGTTATCAATAACTCGTAGGCATCATTATTCTTTAGGGCTACTTTTAAACGCATAAAAGCCTTATCGCAATACAATTCGTTTTGCAATTCTTCAATGGCTAATTTTTCTTTTAGGGTTACAACAATGCCGTAGTTTTCTCCTTGAAAATCTTCAGCCAATAGTATTTTTTTAAACATGATGTACTTAATTACTTGGGAATATGGATTTCTGCCCGAAACCCTTTCCCTTCTTCTGAATCAAAAATAATGCTTCCGCCTATGGCTTGAATACGCTTTTCTGTATTCTGAAGTCCATTTTTTCTGAACAGGGCTTCTTTTGATGCACCCACCCCATCATCTTCGTAGTACACATTGAGTATTTTGTTATGTTCTTTAAAGATAATTACGGTTTGTTGTGCCTTACTATGCCTTGCCATATTGATAATCAGTTCTTGCAATACTTTAAAAAGAATGGTTTTTGATTGATTACTTACCATTGACCAATCCAATTCTTTACCTCCATTAAACATCATTTCGACCTCTGCCGGTTTCGCAAATTCTAAGGTAGCTTTGAGAATCTTCCAAAAATCTGGACCTGTATCTACCAAATTTAAGGTTCTAGAAAAGTCCCGAGTATGATTATAAAGTTCTTCTGTTTTATCTAAAATTACTTCTTTGTCCGCATTTAGCTGTATTAGTGACATTAGCTGATTTAATTTACCACCATGGTCATCATGTAACTTTCGGGATAGTTCCGCTTCGGTTTCTTGAATAGCTTCTAGCTTTTCAGCCTTACCTTTTTGCCTTAATCGTTTGGTACGTTGTCTAAAACCAAAGAGAGAAAGCCCAAGAACGGTAGTAATAAAGAGAAAACCTCCTAGGTATAAAATTTTTTGAGTTCGTTCTCGACTTGCTTCCAATTCCTTTTCGGTATTTTCTTTTTCCAAACGCAAGTTTTCTTCCTGCGTTACTTTGTCATCATATTTATATTTGGCAAATTGGGTCTTTACCTTCAACTCCTGTTGATACAAGCTGTCCTGTAAAAAAACATACCTATCCCTAATATATAAATTTTTAGGCTCAACCTTCATTAAAAACCTAAGCGCATCAGCCTCCGCCCTAGGTATTTTTAACTTTCTAGATAATTGAATGACAGAATCAAAATAACTTATAGACCTTTTAGGGTTGGTTGCACTGTTGTATTCACCTAAATGTGTATAACTGGCTATTTGTCCTCGTTTATCGTAGTTTTGTTTTCTGATTTCCAAAGATTTTTGAAACTCTTTTTCTATTATCTTATCCCCTGAGAGCCATTGTGCATAAGTCAAGTTATCAAGAACACGTGCATATTCGTTTTGATCTTTGATAAGATTAGAATCAATTAGAATTGATTTGAATAATGAAATTCCTTTGATGTAATCCTTATTATCTATATAAGTTGCCGCAAGATTATTTTTGTAAACCAAACTATAGTTTGGATTATTTGTTGCTTCTATTGCTTTTATATAATAAGCTTCTGCTTCCTTAAAGTTTAATAGTTTTCTATGGTCTGTAACTAGCGTATTATAAAGGGCAGCAATTAATAAACTATCCTCTTTTTTTGTAATGAAGGGTAAAGCTTCAGTTAAGGTTTCTTTACTTCCAAAAAAATCGTTTTGATCTTTTTGAATAGTACCTATATTCAAAAGATTTCTTCCTATACGGGTACTATCCATTATTTTCTCAAAATAATTCTTAGAATTATTGTAATTAATGAATGCGCTATCGGCCATTTGGGCAACTTCACTATAATAATAGCCCATCAAATAATATTGCTTTCCTAAAATAAATTCAGCGTTATTTCCATTGGCAGTTTTTAAAAGCAGTTTATTGAAACTTAGAAGACTATCGTACTCTTTTAAAGAAAAATAAATTGAGTTTTTTTGATAAAGAACTTCGCTGTAAATGGTGTCCTTATCACTCTCACTTACATATATCAATGATTTGTTAATAGCTTTTTGACGCTGTTCTAAAGAAATACTTTTGTCTTTGGAGATATTATAATAAAACAAAACACTGTCCCTTGATGTGCTATAGGCTATGACATTTTTTTCTGTGCTTATATCACAAGATTCCAACAACGTAATAAACAGAACAAAATAGAAGATTTTCAAAAGGAATATTTTTTTAAAACTATCTAAAAAAAAAGCTATACCTAAAGGTATAACTTAATTAAATACAAAATATTAATGGACCCACTAGTTGTCTGGTGGAGGCA
Source organism: uncultured Maribacter sp. (assembly GCF_963975365.1). Lineage (GTDB taxonomy): Bacteria > Bacteroidota > Bacteroidia > Flavobacteriales > Flavobacteriaceae > Maribacter. The sequence continues at coordinate 140,409 of NZ_CAXBGF010000010.1, forward strand.
GAGGTGTATTACCATCATCCCCTTCCGTAGCTTGAACATCATAAAGACTATCCATTTCTGCAAAAGAGTCATCTGAACAGGAAAATAAGAACATATTAAAAACCATTGCCATTACAGCTATCATTACTTTTTTCATAATTACTATTTTAAAAATTGGAAATAGGAGTGGCTGTCTGGGTTTTTCCCAAATTCATTTTCACCAACTCCTTAAAGAGTTTGAAGTACTCCGTGTTTGTGGAAAGTGGAAATCAAATGCGGCAGTCCTAGACTACTTTCCATTTGGCCAATAACTAGCCGCATTTTACATTTCCGTAAGCATGATTTTCTAGAAGTACTATGTTAGCAATGCATAGTGGAATCATCCTCGAGGACAAAGTAATGGCAAGTAAAAAGAAGTGTTTGGAGAAAGGCTGGAAAAGAATTTCCGGAAAAGAATTTCCATAAAAGTTCCATAGAAATGTTAGTTTTATGAACGTTATCTACAAGTACTATGTCTATCGAAATAATAATTCTAGCTTTTGAAAAAGCTGAAAAAGAAATAGGTTCTAGTAAGAAAACACATAGAGCCCAACATATTTCAGATTATCTTCTGTAGGAATACAAATACCCCATTAGCGAGCGATCCTTAAGAGATTATTACACCAATGCCTTAAACAAAAAAGAAGGTATAGAAGAATTAAAGCCTAAAGTTCTCTCCTATTTGTGCAACTATTTAGGGTATACAGATTATGCAGATTTTATTACTAAAAATCAAACCGAAGAAGATTTAGAACAAAAGATTTCTAATACCAGTAGAAAATCAAAAACAAAGGAAGTTATAAAAGACTCGGACAAAGGTTTTAATCGAAAAATTCTCATGTATCTCGGTCTTGTATTTGTGGCACTTGTCTTGATTTTCATTATTGTAGACAAAGAGGTTGTTAATGATAATCCAAATGTAAATTGTATGACTTGGGCAGACTCTTTATATGTTGCAGTTCCATGTACTACCAGACCATATTCAGCATTTGGAACTAAAGTTGAACCCATGGACATTATGAAATTGAAAAAGTTGAAACAAGTTAATGTTAGGCTGGGCTACCCATTTTTTAATGAACAGAATGAACCGTTAATTTGGTACTTCAAAAACAAGGAAGGTGAAATTGAATATTTTACGTCACCAGGACTACATCCTACGAATGGAGAAACGTTACGAAAAATAACCCCTCACATTATTGAAACGTATGTGCCAAAGCATATCTATAAAAAGAGTTCATTTGTTTCTGAATAAGTAGATTAAAGTCTTTATAATAATCAAGTGTAGTTACAATAATCCATTAGAATGTCCTGATTTCGCTCAATCGTTTTGACCTATCATCATTTTACACTATTTCTTTTGTAGAGCACGGAGTATTTCCCGAAATTCGTTCATCTCCTTTCACAATTCCTGTGGTCTATGTATTCCACTACTAGCATTTTTAGTTAAAGTATTGAATCTTTTTCCACTATTCACCAAACGTTCCATTAGATCATTTCGCTCTTGTGAAATTTCCTTAATAGCCATCACTCTAACTGTTGACTTTTTTCGAATGTATTCGACGATTTTCAAATCTTTCTTCTTTGCCCTTTCAGCAACAATAAGAAACTCGTTAACGGTGAGTCCAAGACAAATCCTTTTATTTTTTAACAGATATAATACTTTCTTGGGCCTTGCCATAATTACAGGGGTTTGGGGAGGCACCAATACAATAGCCCGTGCCTTAAAATCAATAGAGGAAGATTATTCTGGCACTAAGGACTGGGACAAAATAAAACAAAAGGTATCTAAAAAGGCCATTATTTATACCATTATGGACCAAGATGCTACTTACAAAAAATACATTGGTCAAAATTGGCCAGAGATCAGGGTTTTTTATAACGCCAATCAATTCTGGTGCTTTGCATATCCTTGGAAACAAGTGGTACCTAAAAGTCAGCAACCCTATTTGGAAGAAAGTCTTATGGGCCCCAATATCATTAACAATCATGGTCCATTGTTCGAAAAATATTATTCTTATGGGGATGGGCAAAACCAAGAAGGGGACCCCAACCACTTTGAAGGCGATATTTTAAAAATCATAAACACAAAACGAGGTGATTTTACCAAGTATGATTTCATTTCTGAAGGTGATAGTCAGTCATTTTTACATTTGGTGGACGTTGGTCTGGACAATTATGATGATCCGTGAAGAGGCGGGTGGAGTGGCCGATTTGTGCAATCAGAAGAAATTCCCTTTAGATTTGAAGATGGCGTAAATGCTTCAGAATTAAACCCTGAAACAGGAGAGATGGATACAAGTTATCCTCAAACCCGCTGGATAAAAACTATGCAATTAGATTTTGCAGCGAGGGCAGATTGGTGCATCAAATCTTTTAAAGAAGCCAATCACGCCCCAAATGTAAGGGTTGAAGAAGGAAATAGGATTACTGCAACTTCAGGGGGTACGGTAAATTTAACATTAAGTGCAACAGACCCAGATGCACATCCTGTAGCATTAAAGGCATGGTCGTATGGTGAGGCGGGCGATGGCGATGCATCTATTTCGGTTTTGGAGAATAAAGCTTCTGTTTTGCTTCCTGTAAATGCAAAAAAAGGAGAAAAATTCCATATTATAGTGGCGGGTACTGATACCGGTTTTCCTTCTTTGACACGTTACCAACGTGTAATTTTTACCATAAAATAACTGTTTTAGGCTTAATCCCGCTGCGGTTGATACCCAGAGCGAAAGGAAATTTAAGGGGTTTTAGTATTCCAGTGTATGTGCTGGTTTTTCTACGACATTAGGTAGTTCCATTTTTGAGAACGTTTAAAAATATAGTAGACAATCATTACGCCACCATTTGGCCTCTTCTAATTGAATTTCCAATAACAAGCGTACCACATTATGTTGTTCTTTTGAGACATAAGGTGGTTTATATCCCATGTGGCTATCATTCAAGCAATCTCGTCAACACCTTGTTGGTATTTTAAACCGATTCCATCCCATAAGTTTGATCATTTTTTTGTTCTAATTAAAAAAATAAACAGTTTGAATCATTGTCAAAGTTAAAAGAGGGGATAAGTTAGGAAGTTTTTTATGTAATTCTTAATGTTCATAACATCGAAAAAACCAGGAAAACCAAATAGGTATTCACGAGACAATAAAGAGACATCTGGAAACACAGCATCATTAAAACCACCTAAATACAATAAATAGAAGGTAAAAACGATGGATAAAAATGATTAAGTTCAAAGAAAGGATCAATTTGTTGCTTACGTTTTTGATTAATCAATACATTAATTTAAATATTAAATATTGGTAAAAGGTGAGCTATGCTGTTATTCATAAAAACTCACCTTTGGCATACCTTTTATTAAGGGCGTTTACACGAAAAGTTCAAGTTGCAAATAGACCGCAAGAAGTGCTTAATTTCTTGAATATATTATTGCGTTTATAAAGATTTTTTAGTGATAAAATCTAAAGAGACTATACAACACTTAAAGTTTTATTAAATCACTTTGTAAGAAAATAACATAAATCTAGTTAGTTTTAAAAAATGCCTTCTTAAAAGCCATAAACAAAAGAAGCGCAACAAAACCAACTACCAAGCCAATACCGAACTCAACAAGTATACTAGGTACATTGGGCAGAAGATGGTGAAAAAAATGGATGTTATGGACAAAAATACCTCCAGAGACTAGTAGCAAGGCAATTGTTCCAATAACCGAAAGTGCTTTTATTACTTTAGGTAGTGCATTAACAAAAAAGTGCCCTATTTTATCAGAGATACTATCCTCTTCTTCGTTTAGGCCAATTAATCTAAATCCAAATTCATCCATTCGTACAATAAGCGCTACAATACCATAAACACCCACTGTTGCTAATAATGCCACAACAGACACTACAGCAATTTGATTCACCAAAGGTTCTTTTATTACCGTACCCAAAGCAATGATAACAATTTCTATACTTAAAATAAAATCGGTAACTATAGCCGATTTTACCTTTTTCTTTTCCATTTCCAAAATCTCCTCCTCGCTAATTTCTTCCATTTCAACGATAACATGTACATGCTCGTGAGGTACAAAAAATTCGTGAATTTTTTCGGCACCTTCAAAAGCAAGATAGACTCCGCCAAGCACCAAAATTACCGTTACTGCCCAAGGCAAAAAGGCACTTAATAAAAACGCTATTGGTAGAATTATAATTTTGTTGAGAAGAGACCCTTTTGTAATGGCCCACAATACAGGTAGCTCACGTTTAGAAACAAAACCAGAGGCTTTCTCAGCATTTACCGCTAAATCATCGCCAAGTATACCTGCTGTTTTCTTAGTTGCAATTTTACTCATTGCCGCCACATCGTCTAACAGTGCGGCTACATCATCTAAAATCGCAAAAAATCCTGAGGCCATATTTCTATATTTTGGTCAAAAATAATTTATCCAAGTCATATTTTGGAGTTCAATCCACATAAATGGTAACTCAAAACCTATTTTTTAGGACCTTACAATATATTATGATTCTAGAAATATCTTAAATCAATGCAAAAATACCTAACATATCAAAACCTACCAATTGATAAAGATTGAACTATTTTATGTACTTTAAATACCTAATTAAACAACCACGACATTTCATGAAAAATTTCGTCTACCTAATAGGTATTACTTCTATTCTATTCATAGGATGTAACCCTAAAAATGAAGAAATTCTACAAACTAGACCTAACATTGTATTCATAATGTCTGACGATCATGCATATCAAGCAATTTCTGCCTATGACAATAGCTTTATTGAAACACCTAATATAGACCGCATTGCAAAAATGGGAATGCTCTTTACCAATGCAAGTGTCACCAATTCGATTTGCGCACCGTCTAGAGCCGTAATTCTTACTGGAAAACATTCTCACATAAACGGGAAAATTGATAATCATTTTCCTTTTGACACCACCAACGTAACCTTCCCGCAGATTCTTCAAAAGGCAGGCTACCAAACAGCCATGTTCGGAAAACTCCACTTTGGAAATAACCCTAAAGGATTTGACCAATTCAAAATTCTACCAGGTCAGGGTGCCTACTACAATCCTGACTTCATTACAAAAAATGAAGGTGAAATCAATGTAAAAGGCTATGTAACAGATATTATTACCGATATGACTTTAAACTGGCTAAAGAACGAACGTAAACCGGAAGATCCCTTTTTATTAATGTATTTACACAAAGCACCGCACCGTTCTTGGTTGATGGCCGAACGTCATATGGAAGAATTCACCAATAAAACCTTCCCAGAGCCTTCTACACTTTTCGATACTTATAAGGGTCGCCCTGCTGCGGCAGAGGCTGAAATGAGTATTTTAAAACATTTAAGCTGGACAGGTGATAATAAAATTTACCCTGAAACCATCGATGACATGAACGAACCCGAAATAGGTATCGATAAGTTAAGATTCGAATATTCTGTTGGCAGAATGGATTCTACCCAGCTATCTAATTTCAAATCAGAGTATGATAAAATTAATGAAGATTTTAAAACCAACTACCCTTCTCTCAGCAATGAGGACAAAATGAAATGGAGATACCAACGCTATATGCAAGATTATCTAGGCACTATTAAATCTGTTGATGAAAATGTAGGTAGGGTGTTAGATTATTTAGAAGAAAATGATTTAATGGAAAATACCATCATCGTCTACACCTCTGACCAAGGTTTCTATTTAGGGGAACATGGTTGGTTCGATAAGCGTTTTGTGTACGATGAATCGTTTAAAACTCCACTGTTAATTGCATGGCCCAACAAAGTAAAGCCTGGAACAACATCAAATGAAATGGTACAGAATTTAGATTTCGCAGAAACATTTTTAGATGCAGCCGGTGTAGAACAACCAACAGACATGCAAGGGGAAAGCTTAATACCTATTCTTACTGGTAAAATGGAAGACTGGACTCGCAAAGCAGTTTATTATCATTATTACGAATATCCCGCAGAGCATATGGTCAATAGACATTATGCTATTATCACCAAGGAATATAAATTGATTCATTATTATTTCGATTTAGATCATTGGGAACTAATAGACCGATTAAAAGACCCTAAAGAATTAACGAATGAATATGATAATCCTGCTTATACTTCTATTAAAGAGAAACTACATAAAGAGTTAGATGAAGTTAGAAAAAAGTATGGTGACAGTGATGAATTGAACCAAAAATACATAAATACCTTTATGGACGACGTAGAGAAAAATGGCATTTTCGGAGTCAATAAAGGTAAGCTGGATGAGATTATTAAAAAACGTAACGGAACCTAATAGAGGTTAATTTTTAATGTTCTTATATTTTGCTTTAACGATAATCTATGCATATTACATATATAAATTGGAGTATTATTGGCTGTGTAAATGTTAGAGAAGTTGAGTGGGTGAACTATCTAATTTTTCTGTGTCGAAAACAACTCTAGTTTTGCATAAAAATCTTCGAACAATAGTCGGTTATCTAGCTGTTGATACACCCTAATCATTCTTCCATTTAGGTTAGTTTCATAAACTCCAGCATCATTAATTCTTGGCGCTTGCTTAATTACATAAGTGCTTGATGATGGATCTGGCTCAAAAGATGACTGAATAGCTGTTAATAACACCAAAGGATTATCCCCATAAATATAGACTTCACCTATAGGTATATTCCATTTATTCAATTTACTGAAAGCTTCTTCCATTACATCATATAAATGGTTGCCCAAAACACCCTTTCCTTTAACTCGCGTTAAAAGTTCTGCATTAGACATTATCGGTTGCCTATATACATTTCTAGGCACCTGCCATAATTTAATGTTAGATTCGTTAAAAATGACCTGAGCAGCTTTAATATCAATACCCAAATTGTATTCTAACGTGGTAAATCCTGGTGGTGGTATGGCAATATCTGTATGTTCTGGTCCGCCGATCCAAACTAAAGTAATTTTATTTGCGATTTTAGGCTCTATTAGATAGGCGCTTGCGATATTAGTTAGCCCACCACCACAAACTACATAAAGTGGTAAATCTGTATCGGTTCGCAATGCCTCTTTTATAATTGCCTGCACAGCATCACTATCTATCGGTTTATTAACATCGGTCATACTTTCACTTTTGTCAGTGTAAACCGGTATTGAGTTTTGCAACTTTAAAATTTTTAGAATCTCTAAAGCCTTCTCTTTTGCATACTCAGAAGTTCCCGGGCCACCAAAACCCTGTTTATACAAATGAGAAGCAATAACTCCGCTTATTTCTACGGATGGAGACATTAAATGGTGTGCTAATTGAAAAAGTCCGTCTGGATCACCACCTAAATCATTATCTACAATCACCCGCATACGCGGTTTTACCAATGCGTTTAATTCTGATAAACCATCTTGTTGTGAAAAACTTATGGTTGAAAAAGTTAATAGATAGCAAAAGAATATCGATTTCATACGATTCAGATTAGCACCTAAATTTAGGTTTTTTATAGAAATTACAATTTACTAAATAGCAGGTTAGTGATATAAAACAAAAGAAAAATATGCACATTCCAAAAACAATTTCCATAATATCTTTGGGTTTTTGTTTTCTAAAAAGCATCTAAAAGAGTGTTTTTATTAACAGATAGTCAAATATTTAAAATAATAAATGTATTATTGTTACATATTGAGACAATAGAAAATTTATTCAAATGAAAAATATTCAAATTCTAATATTTACCTTGATCCTATCGAGTAACTATTCCCCAGCCCAGGAGACCAACTCTTTTCCTGTTCAATTAAAAATTGAAAATGGAATTATCGAAGGTAATTATGATACCCATAATGGTATTCAGCGTTATTTTGGAATTCCATTTGCAAAACCACCGATAGGTGAACTGAGATGGAAAGCACCTCAACCGTTAGATAATTGGGAAGGTATAAAAGAAACAAAATCATTTGGGCCAAGACCCATGCAAACGATGGTTTTTGGTGATATGAATTCAAGGTCTAATGGAGTTAGTGAAGATTGCCTTTATTTAAATGTTTGGACGCCAGCAAATATGGATACTAAAGATTTACCAGTACTGGTTTACTTTTTCGGTGGTGGAAATGTTGCCGGTGATGCATCAGAACCAAGGTATGATGGTGAAAGCATGGCTAAAGAAGGTATTGTTGTGGTTACTACAAATTATCGTCTAAATATTTTTGGCTTTTTAGCGCATCCAGAATTAAGCGCGGAAGCCACTTATAAAGCATCGGGAAATTATGGCTTATTAGACCAAAATGCAGCACTAAAATGGGTAAATAAGAATATTGCTGCTTTTGGTGGAAACCCTAACAAAGTTACCATTGCTGGCGAATCGGCTGGATCAATTGGTACAAGTCAACAAATGGCTTCGCCTTTATCAAAAAATCTAATTGCTGGTGCAATAGGAGAAAGTGGTGCTTCAATCAATCCAACAATGTCACCGGTTACTTTGAAAGAAGCCGAGAATACTGGATTAGAATTTTCAAAAAGCATAGGCTACCCAACACTTGCAGAATTGAGAAAATTGAGTACACGGGAAGTCTATGAACTATACAATAGTTCAAAAAGATTTGGATTCCCTGCCGTATTGGATGGTTATTTTTTACCTAAGACACTTCCTGAAATCTTTGAGAGTAAAGAGCAGGCAATGGTCCCTTTATTACTTGGATGGAATTCAGCAGAAATACCAGGTATGGCATTTACACAAGGTCCTTATACAGAAGAAAATTTTGTAACCAAGGTGAAAGAAGCTTATCCAAAAGAATATGTTAAAGTATTAGAATTGTACCCACATGGATCAGAAAAAGAAATAGAACTATCTGCCACGGCTTTGTCTTCTGACAGATTTATATCATACAGTACTTGGAAATGGTTTGATCTTCATAGAAAAAATAGCAATCAACCTGTCTATCGCTATTTATACAGCAAATTAAGACCATCTCTTGTAGATAACACCCTTGCGTCAGGTTTGGCTGGCGGAACAGTAGAAAAGGGTTCTGATACACCACCTACGCCAAAAGCAGTAGGAGCTCCACATGCTTGTGAAATTGAATACTGTATGGGCAACCTTCATTTGGTGAAAGACTATGCTTGGACAGCGGATGACTTTAAAGTTTCAAAAGACATGATGACTTATTTTGCTAATTTCATTAAAACTGGTAACCCTAATGGAGAAGGTTTACCAAATTGGGAAGCCGCAGAACCAAAAGATGATAGCCCTTCTGTTATGGTAATCGATACGGAAAGCAAGCTGATAGATGCCAAGAATGACGCTCGTTACGAGTTTTTGGACAAAGCTTATAATAACAAATAAAAATTATTTTCAGATATAAAAATCTATCAAAGATACGCACCCTGATTAGCAACAGCTATTCGGGGTGATCTTATCCCAGTACAAACTATTATAATATTTACTATTTTAGGTGGATATAATGAATAGTATATAATGGCTAAGTCTAAGGAATATTTTGGTGACATTTATTACACTTTTATTTTAATAAGTTTTTTTCTTTTTCCAATTCTTGCCACTACCCAACAAAAAACATATTGTAACCCTATTAATATTGATTACGGTTATACTCCCATTCCTAATTTTGCCAATCAGGGCAAACATAGAGCAACCGCCGATCCTGTAATTGTAAATTTCAAAGGCAATTATTTTTTATTTTCTACCAATCAATGGGGTTATTGGTGGAGCAAAGACATGTTGAATTGGAATTTTGTATCTCGAAAATTTCTATTACCTCAACATAAGGTGTATGATGAACTATGTGCACCGGCCGCATTTGTCATGAAAGACGAACTCTATGTAATAGGTTCTACACATGACCCCACATTTCCTATTTGGAAAAGTAATAATCCTACGGTGGACGATTGGGAAATTGCCGTAGATTCTTTAAAAGTAGGCGCCTGGGACCCTGCGTTTTTATATGAAGAAGATAAAAATGAACTCTTCTTGTATTGGGGTTCGAGCAATGAATTTCCGTTAATGGGAACGAAATTGAACACAAAAACATTACAATCTGAAGGTTATGTAAAACCATTAATGTCCCTACATCCTGAAGATCATGGATGGGAACGATTTGGCGAATATAATGACAATACCTTTTTACAACCTTTTATGGAAGGGGCATGGGTAACTAAATACAAGAATAAATACTATTTACAATATGGGGCTCCTGCAACTGAATTTAGTGGTTATGCAGACGGGGTTTACGTCAGTGATAATCCTTTAGGTGGTTTTATATACCAATCACATAACCCGTTTGCTTATAAACCAGGTGGTTTTGCAAAAGGTGCAGGACACGGTGCTACATATCAAGATAATTATGGTAATTGGTGGCATGTATCTACACTAGTTTTGGGTGTAAAAAACAACTTTGAACGAAGAATAGGAATTTGGCCAGCTGGGTTTGATAATGATGATGTTATGTACTGCAATACTGCATATGGTGATTACCCTACCTTTTTACCTAAAATTAATGCAAATCATATCACAGGTTTATTTACCGATTGGATGTTATTAAACTATAACAAACCTGTACAGGTTTCATCTACACTGGGCGGCTTTCAATCTAATTATGCAGTAGATGAAGATATTAAATCATATTGGAGCGCCAAAACCGGCCAAGTAGGTGAATGGTTCCAGACCGATTTGGGTGAAATCTCTACTATCAATGCCATCCAAATCAATTATGCAGATCAAGATGTAGAATTTTTAGGCAAAACAAAAAATGAATTTCATCAATACAAAATATACTATTCCAATGATGGCACCAAGTGGAAAACCCTTGTTGATAAAAGTGCCAATACCACAGACGTTCCTCATGATTATATTGAGTTACAAAAACCTATAAAATCCAGATTTTTAAAAATGGAAAACTTAAAAATGCCCACAGGAAAGTTTGCATTGAGTGGATTTAGGGTATTTGGCAAAGGTTCTGGCAACCGACCAAAACCTGTAAAGGATTTTATTGTATTAAGGGCAGACCCAAAGAAATACGGTGAAAGAAGAAGCGCTTGGCTAAAATGGGAACAAAATATAGATGCTGATGGTTATGTCATTTATTTTGGAAAATCTAAGGATAAACTTTATGGCAGTATTATGGTCTATGGAAAGAATGACTATTTCTTTACGGGAATGGACCGCGTAGATTCATATTATCTCCAAATAGAAGCTTTTAACAATAATGGTATTTCTGAAAAATCGAAAATTGTTTTTTCGGAATAATTATATCTTTTTTTGCAGTAATTTTTATTTACGCTGCTTTTTTAAAAACTTGTAATTTTATCCCATGAAAAAACTAATTCAAATTATTGGTGCCTGGTACGGCGCAAAGAAAATTGGAGGCGGAAAATGTGGATGTATAGGAACCTTTTTTGTGTTCCTTATATTATTCTGGATTTTAGGATATGTGCTTGACGCTTTTTAAACAAGCAGATTTCCTAATCTATTTTCTTCTTGGTCATTCGTTTTCTTTTGATCAAAAACTTTAGCGCTGGTCTTCATATCGGCATACCTTGGGTCCTGAACAAAATCTTGTTTTTGTAGTTTAACAACCTCTATACTTAAAAAGCCAAATTCGCTTACCACCTTACCATAGAATCGATAAATACCCCTACCCCTAAACATGTACTTAACTGCTACGGGCGGAAACAATACCGTGTCAAAAACTTGACCTTGTTGATCTATTAACGTTGCAAAATACATCGCCTTATTCGTATGTGTTTTAGTACGTTTTACCGTCACTAAGTAACCATAGATATCGATATTTTTATTCAGGTATCTTTCAAGATCTTTACTGCCCGTGCTATTCAATAACGGTTCTGACAAGAGCTCGAACGGGCTACACAAACTAAACCCCAGCAACTCTAGTTGTGTAAAAGCAACCTCTAAATTGGTACTATATAATGAGGGAATTTCAAAGTGTTGATGCCGTGGCGCAAACAGTTTCGGGTGGTCTATCTTTTTTGTTTTGTTCAAAAAAAGATGCGCTTTCCATAACAATTCGTGTTTATCTGCTCCTGTAAACCTAAAAGCATCAATACGTATTAAAATACTTACTTGTTCTATAGAAATAATTAAGCGATCTAGAAAATCTTCCAACGAAATAAAAAATCCATTAGCATAGCGCTCTTTTAGAATACGCTGCATAACCCGCTCTTCTAATTCACGTAGATAGCCTAAGCCTAAATACAGTTCTTTTCCATAAATACGGTTACCAACATTACTCTTGTTTACGCAAGGTGGATGTATGGTAGCGCCTAACATTCGGGCCTCGTGCACGTAAAATTCGGGTTTATAAAATCCGCCACCATTATTGAGGACCGCTACCATATATTCTAACGGATAATAAGCGCGCAAAAACAAACTCTGATAGCTCTCAACTGCATACGAAGCGGAGTGGCCCTTAGCAAAAGCATAACCAGCAAAACTAGCCACTTGATCCCAAACTTCTTTAATAAGTTTTTCTTCATAACCTTTCTTTCTGCAGTTATCCATAAACTTATCCTGCACTTTTTGAAACTCGTCCCGTGAACGGAACTTACCACTCATTCCGCGTCTCAATACATCGGCTTCCCCTAAATCTAGATCTGCAAAATGGTGGGCTACTTTAATGACATCTTCTTGGTATACCATAACCCCATAAGTTTCTGGCATAATTTCCAACATCACCGGGTGCGCCAACTCCTCTGCCCTGCCCTTATTACGATGCCGTAGAATATACTCTCGCATCATTCCGCTTTTTGAAACACCCGGGCGAATAATAGAACTTGCCGCCACCAGACCCAAGTAGGTATCCACTTCTAGCTTCTTCAATAACATACGCATAGCTGGAGATTCCACATAAAAACAGCCCATACATTGCGCCATTTTAACCATATTATTGATTTTAGGGTCTTTTTTAAACGCCTTGATATCGTGAATATCAAACTTGGCAAATTCCTCTGGTCGGTCGCGTTCTAAAATATCCAAGGTCTCTTTTATTTTTGAGAGTCCTCGTTGTGCAAGAATATCAAATTTATAGAGTCCGACATCTTCTGCAATCACCATATCGAATTGTGTGGTAGGGAACCCTTTTGGAGGCATATTGGTCGCCGAGAACCAATGAATGGGTTTCTCGGTAATTAAAATTCCGCCGGCATGTATGCTCAAGTAATTGGGCATACCGTGTAGCAACTGCGTGTATTTTAGTACTAAAGCCGATATATTATCTAGACGACCCGCTTGAATAGCACCATCGCAAAGCAAATCGATTTCATCTTTAGGAAGACCGAACACTTTGCCCAGTTCACGTATAACACCGCGCGACTGAAAAGTGACGTAAGTTCCTAAAAGTGCTACATTCTCAAAACGGTTAAAAATATATTCGGTCATTACGGGCCTATCTCTATGTGAAAAATCAATATCGAAATCTGGCGGATTTACGCGGTATAGATTAATGAACCGCTCAAAATAGAGGTCTAGTTCCATAGGATCCACATCGGTAATAAAAAGCAAATAGGCTACAATGCTATTCGCTCCACTACCCCGCCCCACATAAAAAAAATTCTGCTTACGCGCATAAGAAATAATATCCCAATTAATAAGAAAGTAAGAGACAAAACCCATCTTTTTAATGAGGTACAGTTCTTTTTCCAAACGGTCTAAAACCGCTTTGTTCACCTCTGGGTATCGATGTGGCAAACCTTCTTGACACAGTTTTTCAAGAAACACCTCATCTTCTTCTTTACTACCCAAATACATACTCAGGTTCTGTGGTTTACGCCCTTCAGAAAAATCGAAATGGATGGTACAGGCATCCATCAAACGCTGTGTATTCTCTAGAATAAAACTATGTTCAGAAAAATGTGCCGCTAGATTAGGAATGGGATACATTTTTTCATCTTCACCCGCCTGTTCCGTAACCGATAACATACTGAGCAAGGTGTTATTATCAATGGCACGCAATAATCGGTGCGCATTAAAATCGCGTTTGTTTCTAAAAGTAACGGGTTGCAACAGTACTATTTTGTCGCGTTGTTCTAATAATTTTGAAAAACGGAGGCGCTTCAATTCACTAACAGAAACTCCTATAAACTCATTTTCCGTAAAACTTTTTTTTTCATTTTGAAGCACTTTTTCAAACGGATAAAGAACATATGCATGTTCAAACCTTGGAGCTATTTCAGGAATTTTCTTTCCTTGATGAATGTGATGTGACAGAAAATTATTCAGTTCTAAAAACCCTTTATTATTCTTGGCAATACCTACAAAGCAAGGTTCTACCCCATTTCTAAAATCGATACCCAAAATAGGCCGTATATCATATTCAGCTGCCTTTCGCACAAAATTTAAACAAGCAGAAGTATTGTTTATATCCGTCAAGGCTAATTGCGTCACATGATGCTCCTTTGCCAATTGCAAGAGCTCCAGTTCTGAAAAGGTACCGTAGCGAAGACTGTAATATGTATGGCAGTTTAGGTACACGTTTTTGTTGTTCGTTGTTTGGGTTTTGCGCTAGACTTTTTGGTTGATGGTTGTTCGTTCTCAGTTGTTGTTTTTTTTTGCTCTGTTCGCTATTCGTTATACGCAATTGCTTTTTTACCCTCGGCGTGTGGTGCAAAGCGTAGGGCGCAATGCGCTTTTTCTCTTCTCTATTTTCTAACTTCTTTTCTCTCCTTAGCAAAAAAATAGGTCTCGACTGCGCTCGACCAGACAAAACACCTCCAACAACCGACAACGAACAACTACAATTTCCGGTGCGCCAACACAACAGGCGGAAGTCCGTTAAAAGGATTATGCATTCGCCCAATCGTCTTTGCTCCCATGCCCGATGCTCGCAATACACTTTTATCTCCATAGCGTTTACGTATTTCATCCATGGCATTATAAAGACTTAGAATTTCTTCAGTATCATCAAACAGGTTGATTTGATAATTACCGGACACTAGATGACTAAAACGTATGCCTATCAACCGCACCAATAATCTACGGTTATATAAATTCTTGAATAGATCTAAAATCTTGGGAATGAGAATATGGTCTGCACTAGTATAAGGAATACGTAACTGTTTTGAATAGGTATTGAAATCTGAATATCTGATTTTAACAGAAATACAGGCCGTCAACTTTTCTCCTCGTCGTAATTGGTACGCTAGATTCTCGGTCATGGCAATGAGAATACCTCTAAGTCTGTTTACATCAATGGTATCCTTATCGAACGTACGTTCGGTAGAAATCGATTTTCGTTCACAGAAAGGAATTACGGGCGTATTATCTATGCCGTTGGCCCTTTTCCAAATGACTCCCCCATTGGCACCCAATACCCGTTGCATGACCTCCATAGGCATTTCCTGTACGGTTCGCACTTGTCGCAATCCAAGATTTCGTAACGTCTGATACGTTTTATCGCCCACCATGGGGATTTTTTTTATAGAAAGAGGAGCTAAAAAAGGTTTCTCAAGCCCTTCATCTATTTTCAATTGATTGTTAGGTTTTGCTTCGTTAGTAGCAACTTTAGAAACAACCTTGTTTACCGATAGACCAAAGGAAATGGGGAGTCCGGTTTCTCTGATGATTTTCTTCCGCATTTCAGAGGCGTACTGGTAGCAACCAAAAAAACGGTCCATACCGGAGAGGTCTGCATAAAACTCATCGATACTCGATTTTTCGAATACGGGAACATACTCTTTGATGATTTCCGTCACCACATCTGAGTGCTTGCTATACTCACCTGCATTACCACGAATTACAAAAGCTTCGGGACAGAGTTCACGAGCCATTTTCATGGGCATACCAGAATGCACCCCAAACCCACGGGTTTCATAACTACATGCCGCTACCACACCACGGTCTCCCGTACCGCCTACCAGCAAAGGTTTGTTCTGCAATTCACGATTGTTGAGTCGCTCTACGGATACATAAAATGTATCTAAATCTATGTGAAGTATGGTCTTGCTCATAACTATCCCTCTAAAAAATCGGGATAGCTAAATTATGGATTATTTCCAATAATTAGGATTTATTCCAATATTTAACATCTTACTATTTGATTCGATTTTTTTGAGGTATGTACCAAACATCTTTATTTAAGTCAACCCCACCGCCAAGTTCTTCTTGCACTACCCTATCTATGATAAAAATTCCTTTTTCAGCCATATGGTTAAAATCATCGATACCATTGTTTGGAAAACCGATTCTAGTACGATGTATATTAAATTTTTCGGCAAACTTTCTATCAAAAGCCTTTTCAACTCCTTCTTTGCCAAGCATAAAACCCAATAAACCACCCCACGTAGCGGTAGGGTTATCTGAATCCCACCCGCAAAGTGCACCAATTTTTATGGTTTCCTTTATATCGCCCTCACCATATAGCAAGCTAACAATACTTGCCCCAAAATTGATGCCCGCCGCAAAACAACCATTACAAGTCTCATCTTTAGTAGCCCATAAATAGCCGTCTTCTTGAAGAATTTGATATTTCTCATGCAAAGCATCTCTAGCTTCTTCCCATGTAACACCAGATTCATATTCCCCTTTTACAAAATCGAACATTTTAGCTGAGTATGAATCGTTGGGCAATTGTTTACGGGCTTCTGCAGCCATCCAATTTAAGTTCTCTTTAATTGATTTTTCATCATCTGCCAAAGGGGCCAAAGCATACATAACCACATTAAAATTAGAGATCCACTCTGCATTTTCTCTCGCAACCGTCCGTATAGGCAAATTCGCCATTTTCAGCGCTACATCTGAACGTGTGGGAGCGAAAAAACCAAATATTTCGGTAGTCAATTGGGCATCGATCATTTCATAAAACGGATTGTTTTCAGGTAACCCTGTCTGCGGTGGTAGCATACCTTCCTCCATTAAATCAAGCGCTTGCTGATTGGAAACCCATAAATAATTTTCTTCTTCTTTTTTAATATGCTTTAACCATCCGGTTCTAATCATGTCACCTGTTAAGATTGAGGTCTTATTCTTATAAAGCAACTCTTGGTAGATATATTCAATATCCGTATCATCATCTGCACCCCATATACTGTCTTGATCAGCGTATAAAAAATCAATTGTCTTAGAATAATTATTTGAGCCCCATAAATTAGGCTGGTCGGCTTTTCCCCAATCATCCATAGTGTAAAAACCTTCTCCTTTTCCTTCACTATTGGGAATTCCAATTTTATCCATTTCGGTAATCAAGCCTGTCCAATTGGCAATACATTGGCCCAACCAAAATCCATATAATTTATTCTTGTATACTGATCTCGAGATTGTAATATCAGTGTTTTTTTGTTGATAGGTCTTATAATCCAATAAAGAATCTTGCACTATATCATGTACCATTTTTCCTGTAGAACCCATTTTATACGTACAGGAAATTAGAGAGGTTATTATTAATAGTGCTAAGAAGTAATTGCTTATCTTTTTTGAATATCTGTTTAAAAATAGTATCATAGTGGACAGTTTCATACATAATAAAGCTACGTAATATAATTTGATTATAGTTTGTGTAAATAAATGGCATATACATTGCAATCTACAAAAGCACTTAGGATGCATGGGTTTAATACTATATTTGAAACAAGACTTTATATATGCGTAAAAACCATTTTTTAATTTTATTTTTTTTGTGTCTTTTTAGTGCAACTTCTTTTGGACAAGATAATTCAGACAATACGATTTCTGTTATAAATCTTACCAAACCCGATACAGGTACTAATTGGAACATTCCTGATAAAATTACCTTAGAATGGAACACCGTACATATTGACACGAGTAAAACTATCCGTTTTTTTCTGGTACGAAATGAAATGGTCGTTCAAGAATTAGGGACTTTTAAGAATGATGGATTTGAAGATGGTATTGAGCTTGCTAAGAATATTGGATCAGGCAGTCGATATCAAGTTGTTGCAATAGAATTGTTTCCAAACAATAAATTTAAAATTGCCAAAAGAGTGACTCCCTTCTTTACCATTACCAATGTGGCATCTGATGAGCGAAAGAAAAAACAACAATTAGCAAACACCACCTCTGTCCCAAGTGAGAAAAAATCAAAAGCTAAAAAAGCAATTGCTCCTAAAAACACCGAAGTAATACAAACCGAAAAGAAACCGGTCTTAAGAGAAACTTTTGAGGGTAGAAAAATATCATACACCAAGGAATTACAATTCGATTCTGAAAATATAATTATTAAGATTTGGGATCATGGTAGACAAGATGGCGATATTGTTTCTATATACCTCAATGGATTATCGGTAGTTTCTAAATATCATTTAACATACTGGAAAAAAGAATTTAACGTAAAAATAGATCCTAAGAAATCTAATGACCTATTTCTTTATGCACACAATTTAGGGGACTCACCGCCTAACACCGTATCAGTTGAAATTTCAGATGGTAAAAAATCTGAGAATATTGTTCTAAATTCAGACCTTCAAAGTTGTGAAGCTGTATTGATTAGTGTTAAGTAATACCATCTCATAATTTATGAGCATGGCATATTCAATTATTAAAGACATTATCAGATAAATTTACAAGTGCACACTAGTTGCCTATGCTTTTAGAAACTGAATTAAATAGGCTATCAAAATACTTACAAAAAGTCCGATATTTACTTTTGCAAAGTCTTTGACAATGATCCGATACGTTTTATTGAGCTCATCCCTATTAAGACGGTAACTAATTGCAATTTCCCTACCAGCCAAAATACCGATAAATGTCCAAGTTGTACTCATGGGTATGGTATTGATTGTCGTAAAAAACAACAACAGTAGACCATAACACGCATCAATTATAGTCGCTGAGCGTATATGTTGTGTATTTGACTTTTGATTTACAATGCCTTGTATTTTACCTCCTTTCACATTAAAAATATAGGCCATAATCAACAAAATCAAACCTAGGGAAACAATAAGCTCATATACCGAAAGGCTTCTAGGTAAAAAGACATAAATATTGGCGAAATCTTGTATGAGCCATTGTGACCATAAAAATCCTGTAGAAAACCATTGAGCAACCAACCAATATGGCCTTTGTTTCTTTTTATCCATCAATCGTATAGAGGCGGGAGATTCGAATTTCTTGGTTATTAATAAATATAGAACGAAGGCTGAAACGAAGGCCAAGGAATAACCCAAGACAGACTTTAAAATCATTTTTTCTATCAACTGACCAGAAGAAAAAACACTCAAAATCATAAATGTGGTACTAACAGGAATTCCAAAACGTGTTATTACCAATAATGAAATGGGTGCAAGTAGGTACCACCATGGCATAGAATCAGGTAATGGAATACCTGACAACCTACCATACGACACATCACCTACATTTACATACCATCCGTATACTAAAGTCAATGTCAATATTGACCCCGCAAATGCCCAAAGTAACCACCATTTTACACCAGAGTTCGAAGCAATAAATGTTCCCAATGTTTGAATTACATCATTTGCAATAACAGCATAGGCCGCTATAAAAAACCCTAAATAAATAATATACTGATCCATATTATGTTCAATTACCGCTTTTACATTGTTTTCTTTGCTAGTAAAAAGTGTGCGAAAGTATATTAAATTTTAACACGGAAATTAAAATTTAAAAAATGTTATAACACACATGTTTTCAATATAATACTTGTGAGATTTTATCATAAAATTACACCTATATTAAAGGCCGTTGAATGTAAAAAGGTATCGTATTCCATAAAAATTTTAATACTTTATAAACAAAAAAAACCATTTTCTTATAATAGCCAATAATATCTGAATTGTTATTCAGCATTTCTTTCAACATATTTAATAATATGATTTGCAATATTCTTGCCAGTTGCATTTTCAATGCCTTCTAAGCCTGGCGAAGAATTCACTTCTAATATTAGAGGTCCACGTGCTGATTGTAGCATATCTACCCCTGCGATTCCTAAGCCCATAGCTCTTGCTGCCTTAAGTGCTGCATTTTCTTCTTCATCAGTTAATTCTATAATACTCGCACTACCTCCCCTATGAAGGTTTGATCTAAATTCACCTTCTTTTCCTTGTCTCTTCATAGCACCCACCACTACACCATCAACAATAAAAACCCTTATATCTGCGCCTTTCGCTTCTTTTATAAATTCTTGCACTATTACACGAGCTTGTAGTCCATTAAATGCTTCTAAAATAGACTCCGCTGAATTTTGATTATCTGCCAAAACCACACCTAAACCTTGAGTTCCTTCTAGTAATTTAATAACTAACGGAGCTCCTCCAACACGTTCTACAATTTGACTTACTTCTTTAGAATAATTACTGAAAACGGTTTTAGGTAGCCCTAAGCCCGCTCGAGACAAAATCTGTAAACTTCTAAGTTTATCTCTAGATCTAACCAATGCTTGAGATTCAGTTGCGGTAAAAACCTTCATCATTTCGAATTGCCTAACAACGGCTGTACCAAAAAAAGTCACGGAAGCACCAATTCTAGGTATAACACCATCTACATCAGTAATTTCTTGCCCTTTATAAATAATACTTGGTTTTTTCTTTTCAATGACCAAATTACATTTGGTATGATCTATAACAACCATTTCGTGACCCTTTTTCTCTCCGGCTTCGACTAATCTCTTGGTAGAATATAAGTTTGGGTTTTGTGATAGAACTACAATCTTCATATTATTTTTTTACTTTTTTTTGGGTTATTAATTTAAATTATTAGTTAGAATTTCGACACTTGAAATTCTAACTAATAATTTAATCAAAATACTTTAGAACAAGCCTAGAAGTTAAAAATCAGATTAATTTTAGTACAGGTAAAATATTAAGACAGGTAATTGCCAAGTTAATACTTCTTATGCATTATTAAATGAATACACCCCTTTATTCAAAAGTTACATAATACTGGTACATTTTACATGACTTGAATAAAAAAAGAGCCTTTCTAATTGACCATTATGTCGGGGAAAGTTATTATTTATAAACCAAAATCCTTTAAGATCATATATTCCACTTAAATTTTTTAAAGATTACACACATCTCTTTTGGGAAAAGAAATGCTGTTATTATTTTCCCTTAACAATATATCAGCTTCAAAACTAATATTGCTCATAGAAAAAACCATTTTAAAACTATCTGTTATTGAAAAACGTATGGTAAGACCATTAAAACATCCTTATAAAATAAACAAAAACCCTAAAAATCTAACAATTAGATTGTTACGGTTTTAATCTGTACTCGAGGCGGGAGTGCCAATAATTCTTAACAGCTCCCTATATATAAACCTTTAAAAAAATAGAAAAAGGAGTGCAACCGAATCAGCAAACTTTAACATTTTTTTATGATTTTATTATGGGTTTTAATATGTTTTAACTTGATTTACTAGCCAAAAATATTAAATTCCTATACAACCTTTTTTAAAGGTTCCTGAAACAGTTCTCTTGATTTTTCTGTTTTTAATGGTTTAGATACGAAATTCTTTACGAACTGTGGAAAAGTTTTTGCCAGCCTTTTATCTTTATCATAAATGGAAGAAGTTACAATCACTACATCAATGTTGGCAGGAAACTCTTCAAGCATCATAAATTCTAGAAACTCAAAACCGGTCATTTCCGGCATATTAATATCCAAGAGAATTAGAATTGGTTCCGAATTTGTTTCCTGAAAACATAAATGGTCCAAAGCCTTTTCTAGATTGGTAAATGAGATTATTTTGTCATCCAATCCAAATTTCCTAAGAAGGACCTGATGCCTTAGGTTCACCAATTCCACGTCATCGATCAAATAGATTTTAGAATACTTAATTATTTAGGGGATTTAGATAAAAGCTAGGCAATAACATTTTTAGATTCCATAAAATGTTGTGAAACGTTTAAGATTTGTAGGTGAAACATCATTATTTTCCAAATGAAAATTAACTACTTATCTTTAAGTAGAATTAAGGAATTGAACCCAAATCTTATCATTTATATTGAGTGCTTTAACTTAGCACCTACTACCATAGGTCAAGAGTTCGATTATCTCAGCCAGTACAATGGGAAAGCCGACCTTTAAGGAGTTGGCTTTTTTTGTTCAATTAAAAGATTAAGAATATTTAAAATTATGCAATAGTTTGATTAATCCAATTTATCTTAAAGAAGTTGGTTGAGTTATGAACGATTATTTAACATCTGGCTCTTACAAGGTGTCTATCCCAAATCTTACCATGACTTAACTGCGCCTGGATCCTATTTCGATTTTATAGTATTCCGGCAGATAAGCGTTAAGTAAAATCAAAATAGGGCGCACCCTACTTTTGATTTGGAACACTTTTCTTCAATTTCATTCACTTTGCAACCGTCGGGAGTAAAGCGAGTTTGTTTTTGTGGCCACAAAAACACATCTCGTGCTTCTTGCGCTTCTTGCGCTTCTTGCGCTTCTTGACCAATTCCATTTTCAGTACTATATCCTTTGTATTGGTTTTGGTCCTCGATGGCACTTGTTTGATTGTTATTATTATAATTTATGCTATTTATTTCCACCTCTTAATATTGTTCAAAGGTTGCTGATGAAGAAAAAAAATAATTAACTAGTATTGACTATATGAGGTTAATAATCGGATTTCCCTAGTATCAATTTTAAAGCGCTTGTTGAAAATCTATAACAATTCACTATCTTTTTTCTTCACCAGCTTATCGTATTAGATTTTACCTACCTTCCTACCTATTCCCTAAATTAAAGGGCTTATGGCATAGGTCGGTTCTTTTATTCAAGTCACCTATGTTACCATTTAGGTAGGATAGGTAACCTTTAGGTAAGATAGTATTATAAAAGTTACCTGATACTAAGTCCCAGTGCCGTTGATTTCCTTCATCCTTAGGTAACTAATTAGGTACTATTCCATATTTTCAAAATTCTATGGAAAGACGTTCAGGCTAAAAGAAGCGCGCCATAATATGGAGCAAATACCGTTGATAACGATTTCTATAATTGAGCAGATAAATAATGATTGAGGGATAACTGCTACACTTTCCTGACCAGGGAATAGTTATTTTTTTCTTTCTATAACCAATCAGTCCGCATAAATTTTTGATGATAATCTTCCCTATAATTCCTAACCAATATTCTCTAAACGTCATCAATTCTTTAGCATAGCATCACTCTTAACTATTTTCAAGATTTTCCCTCATCTCAGTTTTTTGATGATAATTTGATGACAGCTTTAGCCCCTATAAAGATTTGGGTTAACCTTTACTGTCATCGTTTCATCAAAAAAATTAAAGTTAGTGGTATGTTTATCCTTTCAAAAGAAAAATTTAATTTCAAATGATACGGAATCTAGCTGACCACCCTTAGGAACTATGATTTACTGGTAATCGTTTTATCATCGTATCATCGAAATTCGTTTACGATCATATATTTCATATTCAACAATTTGATTCGATGACAAACTACATTCAAAAATAAGACCGTATCCTTTTATAAAAGCCAAAATAAATTGAGTTGAAGCTTTCAAGTTAAGCTCGTAGTGCTAATATGAACCTATGGTCATCTCTACAATAAACATCAACATAGAAATGCAAAACATGCTACCTATGATAATAAACTCATTGTCATGATTCTTTTTCTTATCCATAGTTAAAGGTTGCTAAAGGTGAAGCCATTAGATACTCTTTCAATAAAAGCATAAAGAACTAAAGCGTACATAGCTATAGTGAACCATGCAAAAGCCCTGAAAGAATTCTTTATTATATTGTTACCAAGGTTTCTAAATCCTTCAAAATAGATTTCTCTTACAAGTAAAACTGTTTTCATATTCGGGGGTTTAATTTTCACCAAACTTCTCCCTATTCTTTAATAATGGCAGAAAAATTCGATAAACATCGGGTAATATATCGTTGAACTGCATCACCAATACCACTTATGGAAGTATTCGGCATTTCATCGGGCTTGTCCTATTTAAGCATTATCGTTAAAAGGCATAAATTACCCTAGAAAAAACAGAGGGGCATCTTTATTTACATAAATATTCTTAGTTCAATTTCCCAACAATAAAGTTTTAAAATGTCTCCTTAGTTTCTACTTGGGGAAAGTTAACTATGCCATTACTCAAAGATTGCGCAACACTCTTTCCTTCAATTCGCAATCTAAGTTTTGCCATATCCTCCGAAAGTTTATGGTCCAGAATTTTAGCATAATGCTGCGTAGTCTTTAAAGATTTATGACCTAACATTTTACAGACAGACTCAATAGGTACCCCATTAGAAAGCGTTACTGTAGTTGCAAAGGTATGCCTTGCCATGTGAAAGGTCAATTTCTTTGTAATACCACTAAGATCTGCAATCTCTTTAAGGTATCCGTTTGTTTTTTGATTACTATATACCGGAAGTAGTATATTTTTATGTTTTGGTAGGCTAGTATATTTGGATATAATTTGTTCAGCAATGGGCAAAATTGGAATACTACTTAGTGTTTTTGTTTTGGTCCTGTTCACTTTGATCCACCGCCTACCATCCATTCCGATTACAATATCGTCTTCCTTGAGTTTTGCAACGTCAACATAGGCTAAACCTGTGTAGCAGCTAAAGATGAAAACATCTCTGACCTGTTCCAATCTAAGAATAGAAAAATCAGCTTGAATCAGTTTAACAATTTCATCATTACTTAAAAATTCTTTATCGATGGTATTTGGACGTAGTTTAAAATTATAAAAAGGATCCTTATCTAACCATCCATTTGCATATGCCACCCTTATAATTTTTTTGAAATAAGCTACATACTTTAGAGCTGAATTATGGGAAAGATTTTGTTCTGCTTTTAGAAAATAAATGAAGCCGTTGACATATTTAACATCTATCTTCTTTAATGGGTAATCCTTTACACCGTAGCCAGATTTAATGTAATTGACAAGATGCTTCTTTGTGGTCCTATATCTTTGTAGCGTTCTAAAAGAAAAATCCTTACCTACCAATCGCTCCATTTTTAGATTGTGTTCTTCAAACATCTCTAGAATAAACTTCCGATTTTTATTGGCACCTATATATTCATCCCTTATCCTATTTGCAGATATACCTTCCATATCTTCATGTAAAAGGTTATGATAAATCTCATAGATTCTATTCTTAACAATATCAAGCTGACGATTGGTTTGTTTTGTCTCTATGGTATATCCAATAACTTTGTTCGCTTTAGCATCCCATTTAGCAATAGGAACTTTCCTCATAGTGCTAACTTCGGCTCTTTTCCCATTAACGGTTATTCTGAGATAGACAGTGGCCTGAGTAAGGTCGCTGGTCCCAGCTTTTCGAATATAAAATAGAACAGACAATAAATCTTGCATGATTTTCTGACTTTTAATACTTAAATATAGAAAATAAATTACAGAAAATAACACTGTAACTAATTGAAAATAAGATAATTGTATTCAATTCGGTTGCAGTAAATCTCAAGCCTCTAGTGCAACCGAATAAGACACCTTTCAGATGGTTTAAAATGATATGAAATGAAATGGCATAAAATTAAAAACCCCGTAAAACATAAGGTTTACAGGGTTTTGATTTAATTTGATATCATAATAGTACTCGAGGCGGGAATCGAACCCGCACTCCGAAGAACTGGATTTTGAATCCAGCGATTTTAGCATCAAAATTCATTAACTACTCTTATAAT